>NZ_JBEXJR010000058.1:0-1002 GCF_040609235.1 Streptomyces sp. NPDC004732 | reverse complement strand
TAAATCTTATAATAGCTATATTTTATCATATAAAAAACAATAAAAAACTTTTTTAAAAATTTTTAAAAAAGTTTTTTTAAAGTATATCTTTAAATATTTGGTTACTGTTTTAAGAACAATCAGTAGGGGTCACTACAGAATCGACAAATGACGATAACGGTTATTTTTTAACAAACTTTTTATTCTAGTATTCGCCCCAATATTTAGACATTGTTTGTTTACCAACGCCAGGGTTGAAACTATTAGTTGGATCATTTTTCTTATAGTGCTTGATTAAGGCCGGTGCTGCCAAATATAGATGCCCAACATTGTGTTCGGCTGGATAAACAGCGTGACGCTCATCCAAAATTTTAAGCATTTCTTTTTTAAGTTCATGCGCATCGACGCCAGGTTTTAGAATATAATCCTGGTGCATAACGTGATCAAGTAAGTGACCATAATAAATTTTGTGTTCTATTTTGTCTTCAATCTCTTTAGGCAAATGCTCGAACCACTTATAATCATTACTTGCCAACGCTATATCTAGTGGCAAAATGTCAATACTATCCTGTTTTAATTCTTGATATCGAATCGCAACCCCAGCTGTTACATAGCGGTGAGTTGCCGCTTTACTGGTCTCATTGGCATCGGCTTCAAAGTAGTCGCCACTGGCTTTGTCAAAATAAGATTTGAGATACTCTCGCGCTTCTTCAATACCATTACCAGCCATTTTCAATTGTAGGTAATGGTCGTACTTTTCGTAATAATCATCTAACCGCTTTGGTATTTGATTAGGAAATAAATTACTTAATGTTTGAAGCAAACGATCTGGGAAATAAGGTTTGAAAAACGGAATGTGCTTCAAAAAGCGTTCGCCCCATGCTTTTAGCGCAAACATTTGGGGCAAATGACCCGTACCAATTTTTTCAATCACAATTAGTGAGTCTTTACCATATTTCTTGGCCAATTTATAAGCATTTTTATGCATATATTCACCAGAAACAGGCAATTCTTTGAATGTCG
>NZ_JBEXJR010000057.1:0-1055 GCF_040609235.1 Streptomyces sp. NPDC004732 | reverse complement strand
GTTATGATAATGTTCTCATAATTATAACTATCAAATCATCTTATGAATCTGATATAAATTATTGATAAACGTATGACGTTCACATACTGGATTAGTCCGATTGTATTTTGATGCTGTTTATCAAGAGCGTAAATATGGTTCTAAAATCGACGAGGAAACAGGCGAAATTTTATAAATATAATTTAGTGATTCTATTTTTACAGCTAAATTAGTGAAGTTATTCTTGATAATTTTTTTATTAACAATTGTTAATGATTTTTTTAATTAAAGAATTATAATCAAATTATTAACAATATCAAAGGAGTTAGAAAATGGAAATTCAAACAAATTTTCAAATTATATCTGATGAAGAACTTTCAGAAATAGTTGGGGGTGGTTATCCTAATAATCAAAGTATGAATGATGTTCTTCATTGGCTTAATGGTCATAATGATGGGAATCCTAAACAATTACCTAAATGGATGTGTGGATTGGGGTGAATTAGATTGACAAAATATATTTACCCTAATTTAAAAGATAATCAAAAATATTTATTAAAAATTATTGATGGGATTTTAACTAGCAATAATATTTCAAGCGAAGAAAAGAAGCTTTTTCTGATTGCAAAAAGCAATATTGAAAAGGGTAGAAATTTTGATCCCCAAATCAGTGAATTAATTTCTAGTTTACAGTACCTTGTTCATTCAGATGATGTGCTTGTTTTTTTGAAGAAGCACGAAAAATAATGCAAATTAACCCAGGAACCGGTGGTTCTCCATATGGTTGATCAAATTTTGAAAGTAAATAGTCATTTACTAAAAGCAGAGAACAAAAGAGACAGGAAACTGTCTTTTTTGTTTGCTTGGGGTCTGGGGCAAACGCCCAATTTTGGCAACTGCAGTTGCCAAAACTTTCCGCAGGAATCGTCAGACAGACCTTACCTTTATGTTAATAAAGTCTAGTAAGTTATACTTTTTATTTTCTTGATAGTTATCAATTTTTATCTATAAGGGTAGCGCTATACTAGTATCATAAAGAAAATTAAAGGAAGTAGAAAATATGGCAAAAATAACACT
>NZ_JBEXJR010000056.1:0-1059 GCF_040609235.1 Streptomyces sp. NPDC004732 | reverse complement strand
CGAGCTGGAAGACTTACGAGGTTTGAATGGGGTCAAAGACCACTTGTCTTATGTGAGAGCCAAGCGAGAAGACTACTCAAAGAAAAATATCACTAAGTATCTCAAAAAAGCAATCGAGCAATACCTACCCACGGTTAAAAGGCAGGACTTATGATGAGTGAAAAGTTAAAGACAATCAAAGAGCTTGCGGATGAAATAGGTGTTTCAAAGCAAGCTGTATGGCAAAAAATAAAAAAAGAATCGTCAATAGATTTACGTCAATTTACGTCAAAAAAAGGAAATACCGTTTACGTTGACGTTGATGGTCAAAAAGTTATTAAGAATGCTTTTTTTAACAAAACGTCAACTAAAAAACGTCAACAAAAAGTTTTTGTTGACGACAACGTGGATAATTCAGTTGATGACAATCCAGAGGGGAATGAAGAGATTTTATTTTTAAGGAATCTAGTGTCCGAACTCCAATCAGAAAAAAAAGATCTTCATAAGCTATTAGACCAGCAACAACGTCTAGCCTTACAGGATAAAAAAGTACTAGAAGAGTATAAATCAGAAATCAATGAATTGAAAGCTCTTAAAATGCCTCAGGAGGATATGAAAGATGGCTCGTCGATAAGGGGTGAGGCGCAGGAAGAAATCAATGAATTGAAAGCTCAATTGAGGTTATCAGAAAAAGAACGAAACAAGGCAAAAGAAAAAGAGCCGGTAAAAACAGAATCTAAAAAATGGTGGAAACTATGGAAATGAGGGGGATCAAATGAGTCATTCGGAACAAATGATTGAAAACCAGTTCATACAGATCTTAAGTGAGAAAGAAAATCAGTGGACTTATCGTCCGGACTTGAAGTCGGAAGAAGCACTTTGGCAAAACTTTAGAGGCCATTTGAACCGAATAAATTTAGCAGTATTGGAAGAGCAACTATTAACGGACAAAGAATTTAAGCAAGTCAAAGTCGAGTTTTCACGTTTGACCGGAACGCCTTTTTTAGCTTCTCAATGGCTTAGAGGAGAAAACGGGGTGGCTCAAGTTTTATTAGAGCGAGAAAATGGGAAAAAAGTGAC
>NZ_JBEXJR010000055.1:0-1065 GCF_040609235.1 Streptomyces sp. NPDC004732 | reverse complement strand
GTTCGATGTATTCAAAGCAAGAGAGTTGAACTTCTTGAATGGAGTGATAAGTTCTGCGATTAATTTCTCGATGTTTAAGATACTTGAAAAAGACCTCAGTGACGGCATTATCATAAGGATATCCAGGCTTGGAGTAAGAAGCAAGCAATTGATGCTCATCTAATAACTTTCTAAAGGAAGCTGATTTAAATTGGCTTCCTTGATCCGAATGAAAGATAATTGGTTCCTTAGGCTTCCTCTTATTTATAGCTATCTCTAAGGTGTCACAGGCGAGTTTGGCATCAATTCGATCACTTACTTTCCACGCAATACATTTCCTTAAGTAGAGGTCAAGAATAGCACAGAGATAAAAATGTCGCTTAGCTCCTATAGAGATATAAGTGAAATCTGTTGTCCAAACTTGATTTGGGGAATTCGGGTTAAATTCTTGTTTAAGCAGATTATCAGAAGAAAATACAGGAGCTTTCTTTGATTTAAAACGAGGTTTGATGGTTGACATTTTAGGGAGTGTCATAGACTTGAGAAGTCTTAAGATACGGCCTTCAGAAATATTAACGCCATAATCACGCAGGAGAATGATTTTAAAAGCTCTCGTTCCAATTCTTTTCTTGGCTTTCATATAAATCTCAAGGAGTAATTTTCTCAAGCGTTGATTTTCTACTTCACGCTTCGAAAGCCTCTTGTTTATGAAAAGTTATAGTAGGTGGAACGATTGACATGTAAAACACGACAGAGCATAACTGTCGTGTGTTCAAATCTGAGTCGATAGATGGCTTTCAATCTTACTTGGAGTTTTGCATGAATATGGCACTCGCTTTTTTTAAGATCAGATTTTCTTCCTCTAGTTGGCCATTCCTTTTTTGTAATTCTTGAATCTGTTTAGCAGTCAACACCGTATTATCTTCAAGACGCACTTGAGAGTACTGCTTAATCCATTTTGCAAGTGCAGAAGAAGATACGCCATAATCTTTACAGAGTTCAGTTTGTGTTTTACCAGTTTGATAGAGATTAACAAGCGATTGTTTGAAATCCTCATCGTAACGTTTAAAACCTGACATAAAAGTC
>NZ_JBEXJR010000054.1:0-1162 GCF_040609235.1 Streptomyces sp. NPDC004732 | reverse complement strand
ATGCTTAGTAGTTTAAGATTAGGATAGCACGACTTATTTATTTTCCAATGAAATTAACTAGCAATTCGGGTTAACTATTATCAATAGTTTAGTTTTCATTCCCTATCAATGTATTTTATTATATACCTATTTCTATATATATACCCGAATTGCTAGTTGATTATTTAGCCATGACTTGATACCCGATAGAATATCTTAAAGTCTCTGGTTCCAGTGATTTAGCTGATTTTAACAGTAAAGAATACGCTAAAAGTATCATCTCTAATCTCAATTGAAAACCTTGAGGCGAACGACTTTTACAACGCTCAGCTCCTAAATTTGTCAAAAAAGAAAAAACTCGCTCAATCACTTTTCTACGTTTTGAAAAATTAGGGAAAAGGATTTTCTTTTGCTTCATGTTCTTCCTGACAGGTGTAATTAGATCAATTCCTTTTAATTCCAGCCTATCATGCAGTGACTGACCTAAATATCCCATATCTCCAAGGACTGTTGGTGTCCCAAATTGACTCAACACTTCCTCGGTCATTGAACTATCAGCCATTGAAGCAGGAGTAATTGTGTAGTCTATGACATAGCCTGATTCACTGACTAAAGCATGACATTTACATCCATAGAAGTACTGTCCCTTTGTAGCATTGTAGCCAGCATTTGCATAATCTCCAAGAACTTTGCTTCTGAAGTTACGAATAGGCTGACACAAAGGAATGGGGAAGCTGTCAATAATGGATACACTCATTCCTTCAACCTCTTTAAAGACGAGTGCTTGGCGAATGACTTGGATACTCGGTAAGAGGGCATTACAACGGCGGACAAAGCGAGAATATTCTAGGAAATTAGGAAATAAACTTTGAGCAAGTTGGTGCTTAGCTTTAAGCGTTTCACTAAAATGCAGTACGCCCCATAGGTAACAAGCGATAACTAAGCAATCTGATGTTGCGAGATGGACGTTCTTTCGGTTTTGAACCTCAAGGGGAACACTCGTTTGATAAAGCGTCTCAATGGTTGTCAGTAAATAAACAAAAACTTTTGGAAGTGTGCTATTATAAGTCATATAAGTCGTGAGCTTTCTAATGCTTAGTGCTTTAAGATTAGGATAGCACGACTTATTTATTTTCCAATGAAATTAACTAGCAATTCGGGTTAACTATTATCAATAGTTTAG
>NZ_JBEXJR010000053.1:0-1174 GCF_040609235.1 Streptomyces sp. NPDC004732 | reverse complement strand
GCAATTTTTTCTATGATGCTTGATTTATCTTCAAAACGCAAATTGTAAAATGAAGTTAGCCACCTTGAGTCAAGCAAAAAACATCTGAATCTCTTATACTAGAAGTTCGACCAAATAGTATAAAAAGGAAATTCAGATGCAAGACTATTCTATCACAAGCCAGAGCAAAGGGAAACACCTGACCAATCAAGACCGTTTAAACATTGAACGTTGGCACAATAAAGAAGGACTGAGCAACCGTGAGATTGCGCGCTTATTGAATAAAGCTCATGGGACGATTGACAGAGAGATGAAGCGAGGGGAAATCCAGCTCAAGCGGAAGGTAAAATACTCTGCTAAAAAGGCTCAAGAAAATTATGAAGGATTGAGGGCTCACAGTGTTCGTCCGAGTAAACTCACGACTGAGATTGATTGTTATGTGAGTACACGTCTTAAAGAAGACAAGGACTCTTTGGAAGTCATTCATCAGGCTCTAAAAGGAGTTTCTCTGAGCAGCCTCTACAATTGGGTCAACTGGGGCTGGTTAGAAGCCAAGCGTCATCATCTTTTCTATCCGCAGTATAAGGCGGCAAAGAAAATCAAACCTCGTGCGCCAAAGCATCCTTTTGGCAAGTCTATTGAAGAACGGCCTGAGTTCATTAACAATCGCTTAGAAGTGGGGCATTACGAGATTGACACGGTCATTCTTACGAGAGCTAAGAACAAGGTGCTTTTGACGCTCACAGAGCGAAAATACCGCACGGAGATCATTCGCTTGATTGATGGGAAAACAGCACAGGCGGTCAATGATGAGCTGGTGGAACTTCAAAAAAGTTATGACTTCAAATCCATTACCCCTGACAATGGCCATGAATTTGCAAGGCTCTCTGAGGACGTAAGCTGTCCAGTTTACTATGCACACGCCTACGCGAGCTTTGAGCGAGGGACGAATGAAAACCATAACCGAATGATTCGTAGGCATCTGCCAAAAGGCACAACAAAGACGACCCCTGAAGAAGTCGCCGCTATCGAGTATTGGATGAACCATTATCCAAGAAAAATGTTCAACTATAAGAGTTCATATGAGATGAGCTTGGCTGGCTAACTTGGACTTGCAATTTGCGTAAATAATAAATTTTTAAAAAAATAAAAAAATTACAGCTGAGACTAGAAATTTCAGAAAGTCTGTGTTATA
>NZ_JBEXJR010000052.1:0-1189 GCF_040609235.1 Streptomyces sp. NPDC004732 | reverse complement strand
GTTCGAGAGATGTCCAAGCAGTTGGGCGTTAACCCGAATACTGTTGCCAAAGCTTATAAGGAATTAGAGCATCAAAATGTAATCACAACTATTAAGGGAAGAGGTTCTTTTGTTAAAAATAATGATGGTCAGGATGAAGAAATTGATATTCAGACACAAAAAAAATTAAGAAGTCAGCTTAAATCATGGTTAGTTGAAGCACAATATGCAAAAATTCCATTAAGTTTAATCTATGAGTGGATAAAGGAGGAGGAGTAAAAGTGGAGATTCAAAATTTAAGTAAGAGGATTGATGGTAATGTTGTTTTGAAACATATTAATTTATCCATCCCTCTAGGAAGTATTTTTGGAATTGTGGGAAGAAATGGATCTGGTAAAACCACTTTATTCCGTACGATAGCCAGTCATTATTTGATGGATGAAGGAATGGTATCAATTGATGGTCAAGATATTAACAAAGAGGTTAGTCTAAAGAATGATATTTTTTTCCTTGATCCTCAATATCAACCATTAAATAAAATGAGATTACGAACAATTGAGAGTTATTTTTCTCTATTATATCCTCTTTTTGATAGTAAGAGATTTTTGGAATTGATCGAAAAACATCAATTACCTGATGATCAATTTCAAAAATATTCCAAAGGGATGCAATGCTTACTCCTCGTTATTATTGCGCTTTGTTCAAATTGTTCCTATATTATCTTAGATGAACCTCTTGATGGGCTCGATGTTATCGTACGGAAACAGGTTGTTGATTTAATGATCGATGCAATCAGTGATCGAGAGAGAAGTATTATTTTAGCTTCACATAATTTGAATGAGTTGGAAAAGCTAGCGGACCAAGTCGCTTTTATTAAAGAACACTCTATTGTTTCTATATTGAATCTTTCTACAGTAAAAATGTCAATCTGTAAACTTCAGATTGCTTTTAAAGACTATGAATTACCTCAGTTTATCAAACAAGAAGCGAAGCATATTACTCATGAAGGCCGAGTAAGCACAGTGATTTTTGAAAATTATAGTGATGAACTTATGGAACGAATAAACAATTGTGAACCACTACTGATTGAAGAACTTCCTTTAACTTTAGAAGATATTTTTATAAGCAAGTTTTCAGGTCATGAGATGACTGATGAAAGAGAGTGAGGAAAGAATGGATAACAAAAAATTGAACAAAATTACTTGGAAAC
>NZ_JBEXJR010000051.1:0-1240 GCF_040609235.1 Streptomyces sp. NPDC004732 | reverse complement strand
AGGAACACTAAATGAAGAAGGTGTTCTTGAAGTCAAAGTAACAAAAAAAGTAACGGATACAACGATTGCCAAAATCATTCACTTAGTTGAAGAAGCGCAAGGAGAACGAGCTCCTGCACAAGCCTTTGTAGATAAATTTGCAAAATACTATACGCCATTCATAATTATTATGGCCCTTTTGATAGTGGTTGTTCCTCCGCTATTCTTTGGTGGTGACTGGAATAAATGGCTTTACCAAGGGTTATCCATTTTAGTTGTCGGATGTCCTTGTTCATTAGTGATCTCAACACCTGTTTCAATTGTTTCGGCTATTGGTAATGCAGCAAAAAATGGTGTTTTAGTAAAAGGCGGAGTCTATCTGGAAGAAATTGGTCATTTGAGAGCAATTGCTTTCGATAAGACTGGAACCTTAACAAAAGGAAAGCCTGTCGTAACGGATTTCATTGCAACCAGTTCTGAAACTGATATAAATTATCTATCGATTATTTCATCGTTGGAATCTCTTTCTCAACACCCATTAGCTTCTGCTATTTTAAACGAAGCGGATAAAACTAATGTGGATTACAAGTCAATACAAATCGAGGATTTCCAATCTATCACAGGTAAAGGACTTACAGGTATACATCAAAACATACGTTACTATATTGGAAGCCCTAAACTGTTTTCTGCATCAGTAATCGAAGAAACAGCGGTCAAAGTACAATACAGACAATTTCAAGAACAAGGGAAAACCGCCATGTATTTCGGTACTGACGAACAAATTTTAGGAGTAATTGCTGTCGCGGATGAAGTAAGAGATTCAAGTGCTGCCGTTATTTCTGAACTCCACAAGTTGTCAATTGAACACACTATTATGCTTACTGGTGATAATACTAAAACCGCTGAATCTATTGGTAAGCAATTAGGTGTGACTGAAATAAAAGGAGATCTAATGCCTCAAGAAAAATTAGATTCGATTAAAGCGTTGCGGACAACTTATAATAAAGTAGCAATGGTTGGCGACGGCATTAATGATGCACCAGCATTAGCTGCATCGACGGTTGGTATTGCAATGGGCGGTGCAGGGACAGATACGGCTCTCGAAACTGCTGATGTTGCTCTAATGGGCGACGATTTACAAAAATTACCATTCATTGTTAGACTTAGCCGTCAAACTCTAAAAGTAATTAAGCAAAATATCACCTTCTCATTAGGTATAAAACTATTAGCTCTACTACTAGTCATACCAGGTTGGCTAACA
>NZ_JBEXJR010000050.1:0-1242 GCF_040609235.1 Streptomyces sp. NPDC004732 | reverse complement strand
AACAGTATCATTTTATTCTTAAATATTTTGTTTTTCTATCTCATTGACGTTCTAATTTCATAAATGAATCACGCAAAAAAACGTCCTACTTGTATAGTCCGATTGATAATCTTAGGCAATACGATATAAAAAACCAGGAAATTTCTTTTTTATTAATCTTCTTTGATCACTCCGATTCGGCCTTATGGGAAGAAGATATCGGCTTATCAATTGCTCTACATTGACGTTTTGATCAAGGAAAAACCGCCTACAAATCCCAAAGGCCTGTGTAAAATTAATCTGGTAGGAGTGTTTTAAACGATTAGATAAGACCACAGCCAAAGTAATTGTCATTGAAAAATTATACATAATGAGACGGGCAAAGATTTCTTGGATAATAAAGTCAAGTTTCTTTGAATGGAAGTGGCTTAAACCTAGAGCATATTTCAATTCTCTAAAGGAAGTTTCAATTCCCCAACGCAAGTGATAAAGGACTTTTAGGTCTTCGCTTGTAAATAGGAACGGATCCAGATTTGTCACTAAGGATTCATAGGTGTCCTCATTCAACTTAATTCTAACGACTCTGAGACTGATCGGATAAGTTTCTTTGGAGCGGATAGGAAGATAATCAAAATTCGCTCTTTTATGCAAGAAATGATAATGTTTATCTTTTTTTACCTTATTTGTCTGTCTTCTTGTTAATTGAAGGGTTATTTTTTTATCAAATGTTCCATCTGATGGCAAATCAAGGCCATTAAGCAACCCATTACTCTTTGTATCTTTTGCTCTAATCAAAAATTTTTGTCCGCTTTTTTTAATGTGTTCATAAACATTAAAAGATTCATACCCACGATCCGCAATAATAATTGTTGGACTTGTGAAATCAAAATCATCAACTATCTGACACAAACTTTTACGTTCATTTAACTGCTTAATTTTTTGAAAGTCCACTGCCACGTAGTGTTTATTTAAAGGATCATATAAAGCATTAAGGTGAAGTGATCCAACATGCTTCCCAAATTTCCCAACTCTATAATGGGTATCTGATTCTTTTTCATTGTAAGGGATATTAAGATCAGAACCATCATGGGCAAATATTCGATAGCCTTTGTATAATTTATTGGGTTGTGCTGAAGGAATAGTTCGGTAAAAGAGTTGCTCAAATGCTTTTAACTTTATTTTACTACGAGCTTGTACCAAAGCAGACGCGGTAGGGGTTTTTAGGGTGAAATTAAAATGTGAGAGTAATTCACTAGATAGACT
>NZ_JBEXJR010000049.1:0-1254 GCF_040609235.1 Streptomyces sp. NPDC004732 | reverse complement strand
TTTCCAATGAAATTAACTAGCAATTCGGGTAGAAAGTTTAGAGGTATCATATGAAACTACTTAATAATTTGTTGACTAGCTTAACACAATATGAGAATGAAATGATTCAAATTAGGCGTCATCTTCATCAATACCCAGAAATTTCTTTTCAAGAAAAAGAAACATTTAAGTATATTATGGGCTTTTATAAAGAACTTGACTGTGAACCAAAACTTATCGGAAAGGGATTTGGAATCATCGTTGATATTGAAGGTGGAAAATCCGGAAAAACTCTTGCGTTGAGAGCAGACTTTGATGCTCTTGCTATTTTTGAAGATAATGATTTAAGTTTTAAATCGGTCAATCCAGGAGTAATGCATGCCTGTGGACACGATGCACATACTGCATATTTGATGGTACTTGCTAGAGAACTAGTAAAAATAAAACAAGAACTTCCGGGAAGAGTTAGAATTGTCCATCAACCAGCAGAGGAAGTATCTCCTGGTGGTGCCAAAGGTATGATTAAAGCAGGAGCTCTTGACGGTGTCGATAATATGATCGGGGTTCATGTGATGACTACAATTAAAACAGGGGTCATTGCCTATCATAATAAAGAAACTCAAACGGGACGTTCTAATTTCACCATTACAATCAAAGGAAACGGAGGTCACGCTTCTATGCCACAATTAAGTAATGATGCAATAGTAGCCGCTAGTTACTTTGTAACTGAACTCCAAACAGTAATTTCAAGAAGAATAGATCCATTTGACATGGGTACTGTAACTATTGGATCATTTGATGGAGCAGGAAGTTTTAATGCTATACAAGATAAAGTAGTGTTAAAAGGGGATGTTCGGATGATGAAAGAAACAACTAGAAAAGTCATCCGAGACCAAGTGAAACAAATTGCTAAAGGCGTTGGAGTAACCTTTGGGGTTGAAGTGATTGTAGATTATGACGATAACTATCCTGTACTCTTTAATTCAGAAAATCTCACTCACTTTGTAGTTGACAGCTTAAAAGATCAGAATATTTCAGAAGTCAATAATATAGTCGATTTAGGACCACAAAATCCTTCTGAAGATTTTTCATATTATGGGCAAGTTGTACCAAGTACTTTCTTTTACATTGGTGCACAGCCTGAAGACGGCGGAAATTATCCCCATCATAGCCCTTTATTTAAAATGAATGAGAAAAGTATTTTAATCGCGGCTAAAGCAGTTGCAACTGTAACTATAAACTATCTATTTTTCAATAAAAAAATGTAGATTTACA
>NZ_JBEXJR010000048.1:0-1262 GCF_040609235.1 Streptomyces sp. NPDC004732 | reverse complement strand
AACCTCTGATAAGGTTTCAAGTTTAAAGAGAACCTCTTTTGACCGTGCTTGACTATAAGACGGCTCTAGCCAATAAATGAGCCGATGAAAGAAGTTTTCGTTTGTTTCATATATGCCTAGTTCAGGGTTGTAAACGCCTAACAGTCCGCTTTGGTGGTCTAATTTGATGACTTTTAGCGTTTTATAGATGATTCTAGCCGTATCTAAGGGACTTAGTGACTTGGGTGCGTTGCCGTCTTCCTTAGGTGTGCTTAAAAATAAGTTACGGTGTTCAAAGAATAGTTTTCTAACAGCTCTAAGCGTTTGAGTGTTTGCTTTGACATAGTCAGGGCTATTAATGATTTCTTTTTCTTGTTCTAACCAGTCTTTTAAGCATTCCTGATAACCTGCGACATTAACGACTTTTTTGCCGTCTTCGCCATAATCTGTGAAGTCCTCTATTTTAGGTTTTGGACTTCTTACGTTTTCCTGTGGTGTTTCTGCCACAAGTTTTTCTAATTGGTCTGTCATGACTTCCTTTCTATTTCATCTTGAATACACTTTTCCAAATAGTTGCCAGCTCGTCATCAGGTAAGGGCGGACTGGTTCGATTGTTAAAGGTTCGCAATAAGTCCATGCAATGATTGTTATCAATGCCGATTTTTCTCCAGTAGTGGAGAATGCGGTTCGTGTCATTGTTTCGATTCCCTTTTCGTGCGCCTTGGTTGAATAACTCCCACATTTCAGCGCCATAAGTCCGACTTCCTAGCGTTGGGTTCTGTCTTTTTTGTGGTCGTTGTATCATTTCAAGTAACCAATCAGGACAATCGCAAAGACTATCGAAAGTTAAAGGCTCGTTAGTTTCTGTATCATTCAAAGGGATATAATCGCCGTCTGTACGTTTGCTTGGGTAGATTGGTGTAAAGTGTGTCTTTATCTCTACACCGTCCGCTAGTTCATTGACAATTGGCTGACTGAATAGCTCTTTGGGAACTTTAAAGAAAACGTGCAAGCCGTTGCCTGTGGGTGTCTTTTCAACATAGGTACTTAATATTTCGCCCTCGCTGTGTTCATTCCACAAGCGACTAAATACAGCTCTGCCATTCTGTCCGTTTTGGTGCTGGTCTAAGTCAATACAAATCAAACCGCTGTTTCTAAGATTAATCATGATATTGCGGTTCGGTATTTCATCAAACCACGCGCTCACTGTGATTTCGTCAAGTGTTCCGCTTGAAGTCCACAATAAAATACCCCTATCACTAATCACAAGAGGAAAACCAGAT
>NZ_JBEXJR010000047.1:0-1264 GCF_040609235.1 Streptomyces sp. NPDC004732 | reverse complement strand
GGCCGAGGAAGGGCTCGAACGCGTCGGGCAGGTCGGCGAGCGGGCCGAACCGGCCACGCACCACATCGAGATCTTTATAAGCATAATCAATTGCTCTTGAACATGTTATGATGGCTCCTAAACCATTATTATCAAACGCTGCGTCTAATAGTTTCACATCTCCTCCTTGATAACCAACTCCTGGGATTAGAAATAAGGTTTTTGGTAAGAGTCTCCTATACTTAGTTAAATCTTCGGGATATGTTGCTCCAATGACAGCTCCAATATCTGAAAATCCATAATTCCCAACTTTATTCGTGCTTTTAATAATATAATCACATACAACTTCAGAGATAGTTTTATTTTCAGAATCCAGTATTTTATCTTGCAATTCTCCTGAAGAAGGATTGCTTGTTTTCACTAAAATAATAGAGCCCTTATCATTTTCTTCTCCTAATTTTATAAATGGGTCTAATCCATCACTTCCCAAGTATGGATTAATTGTTACTGCATCTACAGATAAAGTAGAGCTCCACTCATCAGCTGTATTCTTATAAAAAGTTTCTGCATATGCCTGAGAAGTACTTCCGATATCTCCTCTCTTAGCATCCGCAATAACGATAAGTCTCTTTTTCTTAGCATAATCCACAGTTTTCCAAAAAGCTTCTATTCCATAATAATCATACTTCTCATAGTAAGCAAGTTGAGGTTTTACAGCTGGAACTTTATCTGCCACTATATCAATAATCATTTTATTAAATTCAAAAATAGCGTAGCCTGCTCCTCTAGGGGTCTTTCCATAGATGCTCTCTGCCTTTTTTAAAATATAGCTAGGAAAATTCTCTAAAATGGGATCTAACCCAACACATAGATGAGATTTTGTATTGACTACTTTTTGTATATATCTATCAGAAAACATCATTTATCCATTACCTCGCTTACAAAATTAGTTATTATTTGATGAACTTTGTCAATCCCTACAGTTGAATCAACAAGTAAAGCATTTTTAGGTAAAACATCAAGAAAATTTTGTCTTACTTGGTTAAATACTAACTCATTTTTTTCTTCATACTTTATATCTTCTCCATCCCTTTGACGAACTCTCTCTAAAGCACGCTCTGGAGGAACATCTAAAAACACTGTAACATCTGGAGTAGGAACACCTTTATTAATCATTAGAATTTCTTTGTAGTCTATCCCACGAGCTTTAAAGAACGCTAGTGAACTGTATAAGTATCTATCACATATAATGTTGCTTTCAGATATTTTGGGGAAAATTTCTGAA
>NZ_JBEXJR010000046.1:0-1288 GCF_040609235.1 Streptomyces sp. NPDC004732 | reverse complement strand
GGATTCACGGGGATGTTGCGCAGGATGAGGCGGCGCGTGCCCTTCCACATCGCCTGCTGCTGCTCGGCCTCCGTGTCGAAGAGGCGTACGGAGACCATATTCGCCGAGAAAAAGAAGTGAGTGCTGCGGATATGGCTCAAACCATACAAACTTTAGCACTCAATGTCAGACTAAGCTGTCAACTCCTTGATGTTCCTGAATCAAGTTATTATGAACGGATTAACCGACATCCATCTAAAACTCAATTAAGGAGACAATACCTGTCACTCAAAATTTCTCAACTCTTCAATGCTAACCGAGGAATCTATGGTGCTCCTAAAATTCATCATCTTCTACTTAAACAAGAGGAAAAAGTCGGGTTAAAACTGGTACAGAAGCTAATGAAGCAACTTCAACTCAAGTCTGTAGTCATTAAGAAATTTAAGCCTGGATACTCACTAAGTGATCACATCAATCGAAAAAATCTTATACAGACTGAACCTACAAAGAAAAATAAGGTTTGGTCAACCGACATTACTTATATTCCTACTCAACAAGGATGGGCTTATCTCTCAACCATTATGGATCGTTATACTAAAAAAGTCATTGCTTGGGATTTGGGCAAGCGAATGACTGTAGAATTAGTGCAAAGAACTTTAAATAAGGCCATTAAATCACAAGACTATCCAGAAGCTGTTATTCTTCATTCTGACCAAGGAAGCCAGTATACGAGTCTAGAGTATGAAGAGTTGCTTAAGTATTATGGGATGACTCACTCTTTCAGTCGAAGGGGATACCCTTATCATAATGCCAGTCTTGAATCTTGGCATGGACATTTAAAAAGAGAGTGGGTGTATCAATTTAAATATAAGAACTTTGAAGAAGCCTATCAGAGTATTTTCTGGTACATCGAAGCCTTTTATAATTCAAAACGAATCCATCAAAGTTTAGGGTATCTTACACCTAATCAATTTGAAAAGGTAAGTGCTTAAAATAAATAGATTAAAATTCTACGTTTGTTACTCTAAAAACTTGACTTAACGTCATCAATAAAGAATATAAAAAACTAAAGAATAAAAAGTCCAAAACAAAGTAACATGAAAAATAAAACAATAATAAAAGCAGTTTTTAGTATGATTACTGCTTTTATTATTTCCTCCAAAACTGTTGTTTTACCTTTGTGTCGGTAGATTGTCGTTCTTTTGTCGTCTATCTGTCGTGTACATGTTTAAAAAAATAGTTTATTATACCCGAATTGCTAGTTAATTTCATTGGAAAATAAATAAGTCGTGCTATCCTAATCTTAAAC
>NZ_JBEXJR010000045.1:0-1331 GCF_040609235.1 Streptomyces sp. NPDC004732 | reverse complement strand
GGACACTCTTGAATGGGCGACAATTTGATGAACGTCATCAACTGATTGATAAAGATTTCCCAAGAGTAGCTATTACCTTCTCAACCAATCCGGATCAATTAGAAAAAAATGAACAAGACGATGAATTAGTAGAGATCATGAAAGAGTATGCGAAACAGTTTGATGCTTCTCCTTATCAAGATGAGAAACTCTACAATCAAAATATTAATAAACGGTTGGCCCGTAAGGAAAAGCAATATCAATCGGATGGTCAGTGGCTAGATTTTGTCATTGTTGTCGATCGTTTATTGACAGGCTTTGATTCTCCAACGATTCAAACCTTATATATTGATCGAGAAATGAACTATCAAAAGCTCCTTCAAGCGTTCTCAAGAACGAATCGTATTTATACAGGAAAAGATTCTGGGTTGATTGTCTCTTTTAGAAAGCCCTTCACCATGAAAGAAAATGTGCAAAACACGTTTCGTCTATTCTCAAATGAAAATCAAAACTTTGATCAACTGATTCCAAGAGAATATGAAGAAGTCAAAAAAGAATTTATCGAATGTTCAACACTTTATAAACAAAGCGAAGCCGACCTATCGGATAAACCCAATGATCTTAAAACGATGATTGCGCAAGTGAGTGCTTATCAAAAGCTAGAAAAGAGTTATAAAGCGCTCCGAAGCTATGATCAATACGAAGAGGACTTTGAAGCATTTTCAGAAGTAGTGGAGCAGATGCCACAATATCAAGGTAAAACGGAAAATGTTAAAACAAAGATTAAAGAAATGATCGAGGATGAGGAGCATCCTGAGGAAGACTTCGAGAAGCTTTTACAAGAGATTGCTTTTTCTTCGCAGCTCAATGCGACACATAAAGACATCGTGGATAGTTTTTATATTAATCAACTTTTGAAAGCGATTCAATTAAACGAAGCAGGGGCCGTTGAAAAATTTGAAAAAGAAATCCAACAAAAGGATCCTCAAATCCAAAAGATGTATCACACCTTGAAAGATCAACTCGTCAATACTACTGAAGAGATCGATGTGGCTCAATTAAAAGAGACTTCGATTCAAAATGAAATTCAAAGACAACTTCAAAAAGAAGCCGAAGAATTTGGATTATCCTTCGACTTTTTACAGTCTGCAATGAATGAATATCAAGGCGATAAGAAAACGATCCCTTATTTAACTCATTTACTGGATTCGATGACCCTTAGTAAAGAAGAGTTTGAAGCCAAAACGGGTGAAAAATACAGAAGAAGAACAAAAGCCAGGGCTGTGGGCGCGACGCCCGCGACCACGAAGTCCGCCTCCGCGGTGGTGCCGTCCGCGAGCTCCACGCCCGCC
>NZ_JBEXJR010000044.1:0-1481 GCF_040609235.1 Streptomyces sp. NPDC004732 | reverse complement strand
ATCGCGGGGAATTGAAACATCTCAGTACCCGCAGGAAGAGAAAACAACCGTGATTCCGGGAGTAGTGGTTTAGAAGAACGACTACAACAAAACTTTGAACAACTTCAAAAATGGAAAGAAGAATTATAATGGCGACAGGTTTAAATCAACAACTATGGGCTTCTGCGGATATCTTACGTGGGAAGATGGATGCAAGTGAGTATAAAAACTACTTACTGGGATTAATTTTCTATAAGTACTTGTCTGATGCGCAGCTGAGAGAAGTTTATGAACAAGAAAATGGCAAAACAGATACCTTCCCAGAACGTTCCACTCAGTATGCAGGCTTCATGGAATGGTACGAAGAAGACAAAGACGATTTAATCGAAAATATCCAACCCAAACAAGGCTACTTTATCCAACCCGATCAATTGTTTTATCACTACCGCCTCAAAGCTGATAACTATGAATTTAACTTGACCGACTTACAAGCAGGTTTTAATGAGTTGGAACGTCAAGGAGAAGAATTCAGTGGATTGTTTGCGGATATTGATTTAAACTCCACAAAATTAGGCTCAAATGCACAACAACGTAATGTGACGATTACTGAGGTCTTGCGTGCTTTAGATGAGATTGACTTATTTGAACACAATGGCGATGTGATTGGGGACGCTTATGAGTATTTAATTGGGATGTTTGCGGAAGGTGCGGGTAAAAAAGCAGGCGAGTTTTATACCCCACAAGCTGTTTCACGCATCATGTCAGAGATCACTTCAATCGGCCAAGAATCTCGAGCACCTTTTCATATCTATGACCCTGCGATGGGTTCAGGTTCTTTGATGCTTAATATTCGTCGCTATCTCATCAATCCAAATCAAGTGCACTATCATGGACAAGAGTTAAATACAACGACCTTTAACTTGGCACGTATGAACTTAATTCTTCATGGGGTGGATAAAGAACGCATGAACCTGAATAACGGAGATACTTTAGATGCCGATTGGCCCTCAGAAGAGCCTTATCAGTTTGATTCCGTAGTCATGAATCCACCTTATTCTGCAAAATGGTCAGCGGCAGATCAGTTTCTCTCTGACCCTCGTTTTGAGCGTTTTGGAAAATTAGCGCCTAAATCTAAAGCTGACTTTGCCTTTCTCCTTCACGGTTTTTACCATTTGAAAGAATCGGGAACAATGGGAATTGTCCTTCCGCATGGCGTGCTCTTTAGAGGAGCCGCAGAAGGAACCATTCGTCAAGCCCTTTTAGAAATGGGAGCCATTGATGCGGTCATTGGCTTGCCGGCCAATATTTTTTTTGGAACGAGTATTCCGACAACGGTTATTATTTTGAAGAAAAACCGCTCTCATCGTGATGTCTTATTTATCGATGCTTCTCAAGATTTTGAAAAACAAAAAAATAAAAATGTCCTGTTGGATGAACATATTGATAAAATTGTTTCTATCTACAAAAAACGAGAAGATATTGAAAGATATGCTCATGTTGCA
>NZ_JBEXJR010000043.1:0-1486 GCF_040609235.1 Streptomyces sp. NPDC004732 | reverse complement strand
AGCAATTTCAGCAGGATGTGATTATTGTAGCCGTGGGCTACTATCTTCGTTATAACCTTATCCACGGTGTTCAAGAAGCAACTCCTCAGCAATAAGCGCTAGATTTCCAAAATATGAGAAACTATTTTAGAAATCTAGTTCTTATTTGCTCGGAGCTGGACGCTTCTTTCACAACCTCTATCCTCGATCTTTTTGGTCATACACTTCTTTGACGTTGATAAATTGATCAAGTATTGGATTTTCTCCTTTTAGGTCAGCTTCGAAACGGATACCGTCAATATTGATTCTGGCGTTACGGTAGTAGTCAGTTCCTAGTTGTCCCCATGCAGGAGTTGAGGCATCGACATTGCAGAAGATATCAAATCCTTGTTGTTTCAAGTAAGCAAATTTTTGATTTGCTTCAGAATAAGGTTGCCAATCGCTGATGTCAGCGCCAAATGGGTAGATCAAAATATTTGTTTTGCCTAAAATAGGTGCAACTTCATTTTGCCAACGTTCATTATCTTGTTGGATATCGGCTAAAGAAGCTTGTGTCATATTCAAGTGTCCCCAAGTATGAGAAGCAAAACTCCAACCATCTTTCTTTAATTGATCAGCAACTTTTTTGGCTGCTTCGATTTCTTTGTTTGTTTTTTCGTTATCACCATATTCTGATTTTGATGTACGGTAACCTAATACACCATTATAGCCTGTTAAAGCTAATGTTCCTTTGGCGCCTTGATAAGAAAAATCGGGATGTTTTTTAATGAATGAATCGATCAATGGAACCATATCATAGTCACCAACAGTTTCCTTCTTATTGTCGATATAAATATTCTTGATTTGGTTCTGTTTATCGACAATCAACTTACTTGGAAATCCTGAATTGTCCATGTATTCATAATAGCTGACATCGTCTTGCGAAAGAATTAACGGTTTCTTTCCTTCTGGAAGAGAAACACCTGTAAAGGTCAGTTTTCCATCTGTTCCTTTTTTGACTAATCCATTTAGATTAACAAGAACATAGTTATTTTTATATAACTGATCAATGGTTTTATTGAATTCGGAAATAGTGACCATATAATCTTTATACCCTTGTGCTTGCTGGGTATGAAAAGCCTTAGCTGGATCAACAATCAGACTATGAAAGAAGACGTGTGAGATTTTGGTCGGGTCTTCCCATTTTACCAAGGATTCTTTTTCTTTTTTCAAAGTTGCTAACAATTGTTGCGCTTCTTTGGCGTCGTCTTTTTCAAGTAAGGCGATGGCTTCATCATAATGATAACTTGCAGCAAGCTGTTTTGCTTGATCAAGCTGTTTCGTCGTTTGTTTATCTTCAACAGGTTTTGAGCTGCTGCTTGAGTGTTGAGTTGTTTGACTAGTGTTTTCTAATTTATTGTTTGTTACTGCTTGTGTAACAAAAAAGATACTTACACCTAGAATAATAACAGTGCATACAGAAGTGACAGCCAATATGATTTTGTGTGTATGTTTCATTTTATCGTCC
>NZ_JBEXJR010000042.1:0-1536 GCF_040609235.1 Streptomyces sp. NPDC004732 | reverse complement strand
ATTAGAATATAATGATATAGAAACTCAAAATATGTATGAGAAAGTAAAAGGATTTTTAAGTAACTTTTAGTAATGGAATGATAAATTTATGCTGATACCACTAAAGAGCTATGGTAGGAGATTGTCTTGTAAACTGTAACTGGATGTATTATTGAAACTGACAATAAGCTTCTAATGGTTTAGCAAGGGAATGAAATGATTCAAAGCAAAAAGAAGACCACGTACAAAATTTATATGGTGTTCTTTTTGTTTAGTTTTTTAATGTGGTCATAAAAAGGCGGAGCCTATTATAAGTTTAATTATTTAATTTCAGAAAGGTATATATAAATCATGGCGCAACAAATTGTCCTACCCATCAAAGACTCCAACGTCTTAAAGATGGTACAAGATACACTTCTCGATAGCTTCTGTACTTCTTGGCATTTTAGAAAGGAAATCTTCTCATGAAAATTCTTGTTACCGGATTTGATCCCTTTGGCGACGATAAAATTAATCCTGCGATTGAAGCCGTGAAACGTTTGCCGGATGAAATTGCTGGGGCACAAATCGTTAAATTGGAAATTCCGACAAAGTTTAATGTTTCAGCCGATGTCGTTAAAGATGCTATTGCCAAAGAAAAGCCTGACTATGTGTTGAGCATTGGTCAGGCTGGTGGCCGGTTTGAACTCACGCCGGAGCGAGTTGCGATTAACTTGGATGACGGTCGGATTCAAGATAATGCCGGGTATCAGCCACTTAATCACACGATTCATGGCGATGGCGAGAATGCCTACTTTACCCAGTTACCAATTAAGGCCATGGCCAAAGCCATTCGGGAAGCTGGTGTTCCGTCAGCAGTCTCCAACACAGCAGGCACTTACGTCTGCAACCACATTTTTTATCAGGTACAGTATATGCGGGATAAGATGTTTCCCGATATTAAGGCCGGCTTCATGCATATTCCATTTTTGCCGGAACAGGTTGTCACTCGTCCGGAAACACCAGCGTTGTCATTGGATGATGATGTTTTAGGCATCACTGCCGCTATCAAGGCCATCGTGTCCCGTGACGGCAAAGGCGATATCGAAACGATTGAAGGCAAGGATCACTAAAAGCCTGTTTAGTGTTTTTGGACTATTATCAAATAAATAGACATAAAAAAGAAAAGCGTTCTAATCGTTTTTCATTTTTTATCAGATGTTCAGAAAATGGTCATTTTCTGGACACTCTTCTTTTCTTATTAAAATTCTCAAAATCATTTACATTTATTGTTCATTAACCCGTAATTTATTCTATGTTAATTTATATAAGTGCTTTCAAGTTATGGTACAATACTATCAATGGAGGAATGCTATGAAAAATTTATTAATAGTTTTTGAAGGACTTGACGGTTCAGGAAAAACAACTCAAATTGATATGTTACATCAATGGTTTGAAAATAAAAAACTTAAAGTTTTTACAACAAAACAACCAACAGATTACTATAGAAATGATAAAAGAGTTAGAGATTATTTGGATAATGGTATTGCGCCCAATATGTATTCGATTGCTTTATTG
>NZ_JBEXJR010000041.1:0-1671 GCF_040609235.1 Streptomyces sp. NPDC004732 | reverse complement strand
CTTCCCAAGTGTGAGAATGGTTCATTAAAAATTCAAGTTTGTTTTTAATCTCTTTTCGGTAAGAATTTTTAGCAAGATAGACCAAATAATTTTTGTGAGAGTTTCCTAATTTTTGTTCAGGACGGTCAATAATTTTACAACCATATTCTTTAGAAATGTTATCAGAAATTTCTTTCAATCGTTCCAAATCATTTTTTTTTTGTTGAAATTTATTTAAAGTTAAAGGGTCAGTTGCATTTAAAACAATATGATTATGCAGGTGTGGTTTATCGGTATGAGTGGCGATGATAAATTCCGCAGAATTTCCGAGATATTCTTTCATGGTTTTACAACCAATTTCATGAACTTGTTCAGGGGTTAAATGGTCATCAGGAGAAAAAGATTGGACAAAATGATAACCGAACCTTTCATTTTTTTGTGGCTTGTTTTTTAAAGCGATAGCCATTGTTCGTGTCGCTAACATTTCATCACAGGTTGAATGAATATCTAAAATATTTTGACCGGAAACATATTCAAAGTCATTTGTTTTTTCGGAGTTCATCACATAATCAATGAGTTGTTTTAAATCTTTTGCGGAATGAACCGTTCCGTTCGATTGTTTTGGCATATAAATCACTGTCATTTTTTCTAGCCCTCCGAAATATAATGAACCACTTTTTGAATTTTTTCTTCCAAACTTTCTAACTGATTTTGATAATCAGACATCAAACTTTCAGTCTGATTATTTTTATTTTCGTTTAAATGTTTAGCAATTTGATTGATATTATTTCCGATACGTTTTAGTTCAGATTTTGTCGCAGAAATTTCAGAAATAATATTTTTATATTCTGAAAAATCAATAGAAAAAATCTCTTTATTGCAACAGGCTCGTCTAGCAAAAATAGAAAAATTAGTGATACCAGTTTTTCTCATCATCAATTTAATTCTTTCGTTCTCTTTTTCATTTACGAAATTTTTTCTGTATACTTCTCTCACGATTTTCGATTATTTTCATCTTGTCAACCCACAAATATCTGTCAACTCTAAAAGCTCAAAATAGGGGGTTAGTGTCTTTAGTGAACTTCGCACTTGGGTACCCAAGTACAGTAAAAAGTATTCATCTTTCACTCACAAAATCTAAAATTTCCAATTTTATTTTTGTTCGTTTCAGACGAATATTTTTATTTTTGGTGGTGTCCCCCAATCCCCCTTTTTGAAAAAAATTAGAGCTTAATTTCAAATTCTTTTAAGACATCTTCGTATAAATCTTTGACTTCAAAACACAAATTTTTAACTTCATCTTCGGTCAAAGTTTGAACATATTTTTTTGCGTTAATGTAATTATGAACTTATCACTCCATTCAAGAAGTTCAACTCTCTTGCTTTGAATACATCGAACAATTTTATAACAATTATAATCCTCATTCCGCCAACAAGGGTTTAACTCCAAATCAGAAAGAAGAAAATTATTTTAAGAAAATATAGCTCATTTTGTGTCTAAATATTTGACATTGGTCCAGAAACCCTAAAGATGAAAATTTGAGACAATTAGCTGATGCACTAAATGTTTCATTTGAATATTTAACAGATACAGAAATTTTGCCAATTTATCAAGAACTCTCAGATGATAATAATCAACAAACAATTAATTATGCTGAGGATAAATTAAAAAGCCAAAAGGAACAAGAAAAC
>NZ_JBEXJR010000040.1:0-1792 GCF_040609235.1 Streptomyces sp. NPDC004732 | reverse complement strand
TCTATGGAATATTTGACCATAAGAAAAGACCTCCGAATGGAAAGGTTATAATAAACTAGACACAAAGTTAAGAGAAATCGTGGAAAGGTTTATTATGGCAAGAAGAAAATTCGATAAACAATTTAAAAATTCTGCAGTAAAACTCATTCTTGAAGAGGGTTACTCTGTTAAAGAAGTCAGCCAAGAGCTTGAGGTTCATGCCAATAGTCTTTATCGCTGGGTTCAAGAAGTTGAAGAATATGGAGAAAGTGCTTTTCCAGGCAATGGGACAGCCCTAGCTGATGCCCAACATAAGATTAAATTGTTAGAGAAAGAAAATCGTTATCTTCAGGAGGAACTTGAACTTCTAAAAAAGTTCCGGGTCTTCTTGAAGCGAAGCAAGTAAAACGTTTTGAATTTCTCTTGAAACATCATGGGAAGATAAAAATTAAGCATGCAGTAAAAGTTCTTAAGGTTTCTCGCTCAGGTTTCTATGAATACATGCATCGTCGTCCTTCAAAACAACAAGTGGAGAGAGAAATTCTCTCAGAGAAGATAAAAGCTGTCTTTCATGAGCATAAGGGACGCTATGGTGCGGTTAGAATTACCAAGGTACTTCATAATACTGGTATTATGACCAACACGAAACGTGTTGGGAAACTGATGCACTTGATGGGACTTTATGCCAAGGGAAGCCGTTATAAATATAAACATTACAACAGAAAAGGAGCTTCGCTTTCAAGACCCAATTTAATTAATCAGATCTTTAAAGCAACAGCTCCTAATAAAGTATGGCTGGGAGACATGACCTATATCCCTACCAAAGAAGGCACCTTATACTTAGCCGTGAATATCGACGTTTTTTCACGTAAGATTGTAGGCTGGTCAATGTCTTCACGGATGCAAGATAAACTGGTGAGGGATTGCTTCTTACAAGCTTGTGGGAAAGAACATCCTCAGCCTGGCTTGATTGTCCATACTGATCAAGGGAGTCAATATACAAGCTCTCGTTATCAATCTACTCTTCGTCAAGTCGGTGCTCAATCTAGCATGAGTCGTAAAGGAAATCCATATGACAATGCAATGATGGAGTCTTTTTATAA
The DNA here is from genome assembly GCF_040609235.1 of Streptomyces sp. NPDC004732. Taxonomy (NCBI): domain Bacteria; kingdom Bacillati; phylum Actinomycetota; class Actinomycetes; order Kitasatosporales; family Streptomycetaceae; genus Streptomyces; species Streptomyces sp. NPDC004732. The sequence goes on along the minus strand of NZ_JBEXJR010000040.1, from coordinate 710 downwards.
GACGCTAAAGAGGGAGCTTATTAATGATGCTCATTTTGAGACAAGAGCTGAGGCTACTCAAGAAATATTTAAATACATTGAGACCTATTACAATACAAAAAGGATGCATTCAGGTCTTGATTACAAGTCTCCAAAAGACTTTGAAAAATATAATTCTTAAATTCTCTTAACTCCGTGTCTAGTTTTTCGTTGACTTTCCAAAAATATAGCTCATTTTGTGTCTAAATATTTGACATTAGTCCACTTTAATTGTCTTTAACTTTTCACTCATCATAAGTCCTGCCTTTTAACCGTAGGTAGATATTGCTCGATTGCTTTTTTCAGATACTTAGCGATATTGTGCTTAGAATATTCTTCACGCTTGCTAGATACATAAGACAAGTGGTCTTTGACTCCATTAAGCCCTCTCAATTCTTTCAGTTCGTCATAGAGAGGGTACACATTTTTCTGTAAGCCTGCCATTGTTGCCGTATCTGTCATTTCTAATGGTGACAAAAGAAAATTTTCAATCAATAGCTTGGTGTATTTGCTTTTCATTGCTTCAATAGCTAGCTTATCTTCGGTTTCCTCTTTGACTTTATTACCCTCTTGATATACTTTATCGTCTAACTTGTAGCTGTTATCGTCTGCCATGCGTTTTTTCTCGATATGAAAGACAATAGAGTCAATACTCCGCCCTTTTTTGACTTTCTCATAGGACACGTTAAAAG
>NZ_JBEXJR010000039.1:0-1855 GCF_040609235.1 Streptomyces sp. NPDC004732 | reverse complement strand
GGTGCACCAGGGCGCGGGCGGCGTCGCTGCGCCAGGGCAGGTGCCGGGGGTGGTCAAGACCCCAGCGCCGGGCGAGTTGGCCGGCGTCGAGGAACATGAAGAATCAGCAATTGTCACTTTTCTCTTCGCTTTCGGTGGATTTTTGGAGAAAAAAACGCTTGAAAAAACGCGATCAAGTATCAAAGAACTCACGAATATGGCACCCAGCACAGCCCTATCTGCTGATGGCGAAGAAATGGACATTGATGAAGTTGAAATTGGCGACAAACTCTTAGTAAAAACCGGACGTCAAGTTCCTGTTGATGGTCGTATTTACCAAGGATCTGGCTATGTCAACGAAGCCAGTATCACAGGTGAATCACGTGAAATCAGAAAGGAAGCTGGTACCAAAGTTTTTGCAGGTTCTATCTTAGAAAACGGTACAATTTACGTAGAAGCAGAAAAAGTCGGCGAAGATACAACCTTTGGTAAAATTATTGAACTTGTCGAAGAAGCCCAAGATACCAAATCTCCTGCTGAGAAATTCATCGACCGCTTTGCTAAGTATTACACGCCAGCGGTACTTGTTATTGCAGCTATTACTTGGGTTTTTAGTCATAATCTAGAACTAGCCATCACGATTCTCGTACTTGGTTGCCCTGGTGCCCTCGTGATTGGTGCACCTGTTTCAAATGTTGCAGGAATCGGGAATGGTGCAAAAAGAGGCGTCCTTATCAAGGGAGGTGATGTTATGAATACCTTCAGTCACATTGATACGCTTCTGTTTGATAAGACGGGTACTCTGACGAAAGGCAATACAGAAGTTGTTGTTGTCAAAAATTATGGTGCTTCAAAAGAATTGATTGATGCAGTTGCTTCAGCAGAAAATGAATCTGATCACCCATTAGCAACGGCAGTTGTACGCATGATCGGAAAATTCAATCCTATCAAATTTGAAAAAACGGACGTTGTTAAAGGACAGGGAATCATCGCAGACAACCTATTGATTGGTAATGAAAAAATGATGGTGGTTAATCATATTACGATTTCTCCCGAGCAGAAACAGGACATCACAGAAATCACTGATTCAGGTGCATCAGTTGTTTTGGTCGCAGCTGATAACAGATTGCAACTAATTTATGGTATTGCGGACGAAATACGTTCTGGTGTCAAAGAATCCCTCGAAGAACTACGCCACGAAGGTATTTCTCGTATGATTATGCTGACTGGAGACAACGAGACAACAGCTAAAGCAGTCGCCGCCCAACTCGGCATCGATGAAGTACGTGCCAATCTCATGCCTGAAGAAAAAGCTGAAGTTGTCAAATCACTCAAAAACTCTGGTAAAAAAATTGCTTTTATCGGTGATGGTGTCAACGATTCTCCTAGTTTGGCACTTGCTAATATAGGTATCGCAATGGGTTCTGGTACTGATACTGCGATTGAAACGTCCGATATCGTGCTAATGAAGTCTAGTTTTGATGAACTTGTCCACGCATATGGTTTAAGTAAACGCACGGTTGCCAACATGACACAAAATATTGTGATTGCGATTGTAGTTGTGCTCTTTTTACTGGCTAGTCTAATCCTTGGAGGTACAGGCTTAGTACCTAGTTTCGTCAACATGGGAACAGGTATGTTCGTCCACGAAGCTAGTATCCTCATCGTCATTGTCAATGGCATGCGACTGATTAGGTATCGAGAGAAATAGAAGAATGGAAACAAACCAAAATTTACGCGGTTTGTTTTCTTTTTTTTTGAGAGGAATTAATTTTTTGGTATCAATAAATTTTATAATAACTTTATCAAAAATAATTTGATAAAATCATCGAGACATTTTCGATGGCTTCTAGAATCTTTACAATTAAAGTTTTCC
>NZ_JBEXJR010000038.1:0-1939 GCF_040609235.1 Streptomyces sp. NPDC004732 | reverse complement strand
AAGAAACGCAACTATTTGGATAAAATGTTGAACCGGAAGACGAAGAACAGTGACTTGGTTTCACTTTCATATCTTCAACAGACGTTGACCTTTTTGTCCAGCGCGGTCCAAACCAATCTCAGTGAACTCGATCGTTTGCCAAAGACCCATTTTGGTGTCGGTGCTGACCAAGATAAAATTGATTTATTCGAAGACGTGCAAATTGAAGGAGAACAGGTCCAACGGATGTTTGAGATTGAAACCCAAGTCGTTGACCGAATCGATCATACCCTCAACAGCCTTGCTAATAACAACCTGAACGATACAATGAAATTTTTGACAATTTGGTCACTGACCATGGCTGTGCCAACGATCATTACCGGATTCTATGGGATGAACGTGAAGAAACTCCCGTTAGCCGGGATGCAAGATGCTTGGATGCTGACTTTGGGGATTTCTGTCGCCTTGATTGTGGCGATGCTGATTATGCTGAAGTTCTGGCGGAAGATGTGATGGGTGAGTGACTTGCTGCTGGGTGGGGGACTTTTTTGGAATGTGTATAGTTGAGCAGTTATGCTATTTTGAGCACCCTTCGGCTTCTGAAATACGCTCCGACGACCCTGACCCCGGCCACATAAGACAAAAAATCCAGTAGCGAACGTTTTTTGTTCGTTACTGGATTTTCTGCCTTATGCTCTGGGGTCAACCCGGGTCTTGTCACGTGTTGGTGATCTATTAGGTATCAACTATCTAGGCACACACACCATGCGTAAAACAGGCGCTTATCGGGTCTATACGCAGTCAAACTATAATATTGGTTTAGTGATGAATTTATTAAACCATTCAAGTGAAGCCATGACCTTAACGTATCTTGGATTAGATCAAGCTAGTCGAGAAACGATGTTAGACCAAATTGATTTTGGGTAATGAATGTTTAGAACTTAGTAGTCGTCCAAAAACGACTACTTTTTTTGTTGAATCGTCCAAGGACGATTCGATGCTTTTGACTTGTAAGAACAGGATTGAATGAAGCCATACTGTTCGCATATTTTTAGTGGATGAACAAACAAAATACGAGAGATTTTTTGTTCGTTCATCCATGGTTTTAGGGGTTCTGTTGCAAAGTTTTCCAAAAAATCTATTTTAGTGTAAAATTGAGAAAAAAGACAGAGAGGACAGAGTAATGAATCATTTTAAAGGCAAACAATTCAAAAAAGACGTCATTATTGTCGCTGTTGGTTACTACCTGCGTTACAATCTAAGCTATCGTGAAGTTCAGGAATTGTTATATGATCGTGGAATAAATGTTTGTCATACTACGATTTATCGTTGGGTGCAAGAGTACAGCAAAGTCCTCTATTATCTTTGGAAGAAGAAAAATAGACAATCCTTCTATTCATGGAAAATGGACGAAACCTATATCAAAATTAAGGGACGTTGGCATTATCTTTATCGTGCACTTGATGCGGACGGCTTAACCTTAGATATCTGGTTACGAAAGAAACGGGATACGCAAGCAGCCTATGCTTTCTTAAAACGACTCCATAAACAGTTTGGTGAGCCGAAAGCAATTGTGACCGATAAAGCACCTTCTCTTGGCTCCGCCTTTAGAAAGTTACAGAGTGTGGGTTTATATACTAAGACAGAGCACCGAACTGTGAAGTATCTTAACAATTTAATAGAACAAGACCATCGACCTATTAAACGACGGAATAAATTTTATCAAAGTCTCCGTACAGCCTCTTCCACGATTAAGGGCATGGAGACCCTTCGAGGAATATATAAAAAGAACCGAAGAAATGGAACGCTCTTCGGCTTTTCGGTGTCTACTGAAATCAAGGTATTAATGGGAATACCAGCCTAAGATATTTGGAGTTCAGAGAGAGAGGCCGACGGGCGATCACCCGGGGCTGGCTCTTCCTGGTGCTGCCCGCCTGTGTCCTGAGCTACCTGGGCCAGG
>NZ_JBEXJR010000037.1:0-2073 GCF_040609235.1 Streptomyces sp. NPDC004732 | reverse complement strand
ATAGATAGTACCGTCTAATCTCTGTATCAAATTACTATCTAATTTAGATACTTGATAATGAATTTTCTTTTTTGATACACCCAACTCATCCGCAAGCTCTTTGATCGTTTTTAGATTCTCACTCATGGCTTGCTCCTTTACCTCGAACACTTGCACGTTCTGGTTGGTCAAGGTCTTGTAATTTCACAGTTGGCAAATACTGATCAACTGCCTTTTTAAGATACTTTGCAACGTTCCCTTTTGAATAAGGTTCTTGCTTCTCACGAACGTATGAGAGGTGCTTTTTGACCCCCTCAAGTCCTCGTAATGTTTTGAGTTCGTCATACTTTGGATAAACATTTTTTTGCAAGCCAGCCATAAGTGATGTATCTGTCATTTCATAAGGCGATAAAAGGAAATTTTCAAGCAATAACCTTGTATATCTACTTTCTAACGCTTTACCTGCAAGTGTTTGGTTTGATAATTCTTTTTCGGCTTTCGCTTCCTTGTAGGTCTTGTCCTCTAGCTTATAACTGTTATCGTCTGCTCGACGTTTTTTTGTGATATGAAAGACAATAGAATCAATGCTTTTACCTTTTTTCACTTTCTCATAGGCAATATTAAATGAGGTCCGATCATTGATTTCTTCAAGGGGTTTATCTAAAACTTTCTTGCTAAAGTTAGTGAATAATTTGTATTCATTGACCGTGTCCGTCATTTCTCGTAATTCTCGCATGGAAATTGAAGGATTGCGGTAGGCTTCCACTTGTTCTTCTCGGCGCCCGCCCTTGTAACTATAATGCTCGTACTGGTTATAATTCATAGATAACCAGCGATACAAGATAATGGAATACTTGCTATTGAGTTCTGCAAGATCAGACAAAGCGTGTTGCGTGAAATTTTGTTTTAAATTGATTAAATACGGTATAATTTCAGGACTAAATCGGATCGTTACCTCATCATGATAATCCGTCCACTTAACATAGGGAATCGGCACAATATTTTCAAATTCAAATCCATGTTCTTTTTTTTCTTTAATTTTGAAAAAGGCTTGTTTCTGCATATTCTCGACTGCCTGTTTAAAACGTGTGTGTTTATTGCTGTCGTCCACTTTAAAAAAGGCAAACAGTTCTGCTTTTGACAAATAAACCGTATGATCTTTTGGTGGTTCTTCTGTATCAATGCACGATACGGCTAATTCAAACATTTTGAGTGGGGTTTTATCCATTTTGGCAATAGATGTGATTAAAGAATTATGCTCGACCACTTTACGTTTTGATAATTCGTTCAAGATTTGCACCTGCTTCTGATTTTGTTCATTTTTTGGTATACTAGTCATAGAAATACGCTCCTTTGAGTGTTTTTAGATACGCATGAAGATTCTCTCGACGAAAAGTGTTTCTTCATGCTTTTATTATACCATAATACATGGAGAAGATAATAGACATTCTCCATGTATAAACAGTTTTTTCTCCATATATAAACAGTTTTTTCTCCATATATAAACAGTTTTTTCTCCACATATTATTCTTTAACCCCTTGAAAACACTCACTTTTTTTTGACGCAAAAGATTAAAAGATTAAAATATATAAGATAAATATATATATAGGCTTCGCCTATTTTTTATTTTTTTCAAAAATGTAAAATCCAAAGTCAAAATCATCAAAAAAAGGAGTGAGCGAAAACCACGCTCACATTTTACTTGCAGCGTTCACTCGCACTCGCTAAAAGAAAAGATCAAACCCTCTCTTAGGACTTTCTTGGATTCCCTCTAATTGCTCGTATACGCTGTTTTAACTATTTGACTAGCTAAATACTCATACTTTGCAATCAAGCGTCTTACAGACGGTCAGGGCAAGCCCTAACAACCCTTAAATGGAAAACCTATACTTTGTTTAACTTGTTTTTTTACAACTTAAAACAAGCTATTCAATTCAAAATCACTTTAAACCCACTTAAAAGCTCGTTTAAGCATTCTTAATGTTCCCTTTGAACAAATAGACAGTTTCGAATTAAAGTCGCTTAAATCGAGTTTTAGAGCGTTTTAAAATAGAATGATGAAAAACTAAAAAGTTTCAAACGCTGGTCGGCTT
>NZ_JBEXJR010000036.1:1947-4673 GCF_040609235.1 Streptomyces sp. NPDC004732 | reverse complement strand
GTTTCAGAACCAACACAGTGGACGCGAGCAACTGAGGACAAGCCCTCGGCCTATTAGTACCAGTCACCTCCACCCGTTACCGGGCTTCCAGATCTGGCCTATCAACCCAGTCGTCTACTGGGAGCCTTAACCCCTCAAAGGGGGTGGGAATACTCATCTCGAAGCAGGCTTCCCGCTTAGATGCTTTCAGCGGTTATCCTTTCCGAACGTAGCCAACCAGCCATGCCCTTGGCAGGACAACTGGCACACCAGAGGTTCGTCCGTCCCGGTCCTCTCGTACTAGGGACAGCCCTTCTCAATATTCCTACGCGCACAGAGGATAGGGACCGAACTGTCTCACGACGTTCTAAACCCAGCTCGCGTACCGCTTTAATGGGCGAACAGCCCAACCCTTGGGACCGACTCCAGCCCCAGGATGCGACGAGCCGACATCGAGGTGCCAAACCATCCCGTCGATATGGACTCTTGGGGAAGATCAGCCTGTTATCCCCGGGGTACCTTTTATCCGTTGAGCGACGGCGCTTCCACAAGCCACCGCCGGATCACTAGTCCCGACTTTCGTCCCTGCTCGACCCGTCGGTCTCACAGTCAAGCTCCCTTGTGCACTTACACTCAACACCTGATTACCAACCAGGCTGAGGGAACCTTTGGGCGCCTCCGTTACTCTTTGGGAGGCAACCGCCCCAGTTAAACTACCCATCAGACACTGTCCCTGATCCGGATCACGGACCGAGGTTAGACATCCAGCACGACCAGAGTGGTATTTCAACGTTGACTCCACGAACACTGGCGTGCCCGCTTCAAAGTCTCCCACCTATCCTACACAAGCCGAACCGAACACCAATATCAAACTGTAGTAAAGGTCCCGGGGTCTTTCCGTCCTTCTGCGCGAAACGAGCATCTTTACTCGTAGTGCAATTTCACCGGGCCTATGGTTGAGACAGTCGAGAAGTCGTTACGCCATTCGTGCAGGTCGGAACTTACCCGACAAGGAATTTCGCTACCTTAGGATGGTTATAGTTACCACCGCCGTTTACTGGCGCTTAAGTTCTCAGCTTCGCACGCCCGAAAGCGCACTAACCGGTCCCCTTAACGTTCCAGCACCGGGCAGGCGTCAGTCCGTATACATCGCCTTACGGCTTCGCACGGACCTGTGTTTTTAGTAAACAGTCGCTTCTCGCTGGTCTCTGCGGCCACCCCCAGCTCAGAGTGCAAGACTCATCACCGGTGATGGCCCCCCTTCTCCCGAAGTTACGGGGGCATTTTGCCGAGTTCCTTAACCATAGTTCACCCGAACGCCTCGGTATTCTCTACCTGACTACCTGAGTCGGTTTAGGGTACGGGCCGCCATGAAACTCGCTAGAGGCTTTTCTCGACAGCATAGGATCATCCACTTCACCACAATCGGCTCGGCATCAGGTCTCAGGCACAAGCTGTCCGGATTTACCTAGACAGCGCCCTACACCCTTACCCCGGGACTACCATCGCCCGGGCTGGACTACCTTCCTGCGTCACCCCATCACTCACCTACTACAAGTCTGGTCCGTCGGCTCCACCACTTCCCTTTGCCCGAAGGCTCCAGGACGGCTTCACGGACTTAGCATCGCCTGATTCAATGTTTGACGCTTCACAGCGGGTACCGGAATATCAACCGGTTATCCATCGACTACGCCTGTCGGCCTCGCCTTAGGTCCCGACTTACCCTGGGCAGATCAGCTTGACCCAGGAACCCTTAGTCAATCGGCGCACACGTTTCTCACGTATGTATCGCTACTCATGCCTGCATTCTCACTCGTGAACCGTCCACCACTGCCTTCCGGCGCAGCTTCACCCGGCACACGACGCTCCCCTACCCATCCCAGCAGGCGTTGGCCCTATTGCTGGAATGACACGACTTCGGCGGTACGCTTGAGCCCCGCTACATTGTCGGCGCGGAATCACTAGACCAGTGAGCTATTACGCACTCTTTCAAGGGTGGCTGCTTCTAAGCCAACCTCCTGGTTGTCTCTGCGACTCCACATCCTTTCCCACTTAGCGTACGCTTAGGGGCCTTAGTCGATGCTCTGGGCTGTTTCCCTCTCGACCATGGAGCTTATCCCCCACAGTCTCACTGCCGTGCTCTCACTTACCGGCATTCGGAGTTTGGCTAAGGTCAGTAACCCGGTAGGGCCCATCGCCTATCCAGTGCTCTACCTCCGGCAAGAAACACACGACGCTGCACCTAAATGCATTTCGGGGAGAACCAGCTATCACGGAGTTTGATTGGCCTTTCACCCCTAACCACAGGTCATCCCCCAGGTTTTCAACCCTGGTGGGTTCGGTCCTCCACGACCTCTTACAGCCGCTTCAACCTGCCCATGGCTAGATCACTCCGCTTCGGGTCTTGAGCGCGCTACTGAATCGCCCTATTCGGACTCGCTTTCGCTACGGCTTCCCCACACGGGTTAACCTCGCAACACACCGCAAACTCGCAGGCTCATTCTTCAAAAGGCACGCAGTCACGAGATATGTGCAAGCACATATCCGACGCTCCCACGGCTTGTAGGCACACGGTTTCAGGTACTATTTCACTCCGCTCCCGCGGTACTTTTCACCATTCCCTCACGGTACTATCCGCTATCGGTCACCAGGGAATATTTAGGCTTAACGGGTGGTCCCGCCAGATTCACACGGGATTTCTCGGGCCCCGTGCTACTTGGGTGTCTCTCAAACGAGCCGCTAATGTA
>NZ_JBEXJR010000035.1:0-4915 GCF_040609235.1 Streptomyces sp. NPDC004732 | reverse complement strand
GGTTTCTCTTTGCACGTTATAAAAGTCCAACTACATCTGTTACTCTCCAAACCTATAAAGAAATATACGAAGAAAAAGTAAGAGATGAGCAAATAAAAACGGGTGCAGTATCTTCAGCAGACGGTTACAAATTGGGGCTCCAACTTACACAATTTGATGCAATATTTGCTAATTCTGATGATATTGCTGCTAATGTTTGGCATTGGTTTGAACAACAAAAAATACCTAAACCTGTTATTATTGGCCAAGAATCCTTAATATCTGGTCAGGTTCTCAATATTCCAACCGTAAATAATCACTTTCAACAAGTAGGACGTTGTGCATTTGAATTGGCTACTTCCAAAGAAATTCAGCAACTAGCAATTAAATCAGAGTTTATTCTAAATCGTTAAATAAAAAAAGGCCCGAGAGGTCTTTTTTATTTATTTATACATCCTATCTCTTGAATCTCGTTAGTGAGATAAAAAAAGAGGAGCCATAGCTCCTCCAGTTCACTTGGCCACTCGCCTATCTCCCAGGGGGCAACCCCCAAGTACTTCCGCCGTAGATGGACTTAACTTCTGTGTTCGACATGGGAACAGGTGTATCTCCATCGCAATGATGACCAAATCATTAAATGTTACCTTGAACATTCAAAACTAAATAACAATTCTTCTAACTTTTAAACCATAAGCATATTATATTTGACTCTTTTGGTAAAGTCCTCGAGCGATTAGTACTGGTCCGCTCCAAGTCTCGCAACTCTTCCACTTCCAGCCTATCTACCAGATCATCTCTCTGGGCTCTTAATTCTTACGAATGGGTAATCTCATCTTGAGGTGGGCTTCGCACTTAGATGCTTTCAGCGCTTATCCCTTCCCTACATAGCTATCCAGCCGTGCTCCTGGCGGAACAACTGGTACACCAGCGGTAAGTCCATCCCGGTCCTCTCGTACTAAGGACAGATCCTCTCAAATTACCTACGCCCGCGACGGATAGGGACCGAACTGTCTCACGACGTTCTGAACCCAGCTCGCGTGCCGCTTTAATGGGCGAACAGCCCAACCCTTGGGACCGACTACAGCCCCAGGATGCGACGAGCCGACATCGAGGTGCCAAACCTCCCCGTCGATGTGAACTCTTGGGGGAGATAAGCCTGTTATCCCCAGGGTAGCTTTTATCCGTTGAGCGATGGCCCTTCCATGCGGTACCACCGGATCACTAAGTCCTAGTTTCCTACCTGCTCGAGTTGTAGCTCTCGCAGTCAAGCTGGCTTTTACCTTTACACTCTACGATTGATTTCCAACCAATCTGAGCCAACCTTTGAGCGCCTCCGTTACTCTTTAGGAGGCGACCGCCCCAGTCAAACTGTCCGTCAGACACTGTCTCCCTGGCCGATTATGCCAGCGGGTTAGAGTAACCATAAGTCAAGGGTAGTATCCCAACAACGCCTCAATAGAAACTAGCGTCCCTATTTCAATGGCTCCTACCTATCCTGTACATGACTTACAGGTACTCAATATCAAACTACAGTAAAGCTCCATGGGGTCTTTCCGTCCTGTCGCGGGTAACCTGCATCTTCACAGGTACTAAAATTTCACCGAGTCTCTCGTTGAGACAGTGCCCAAATCATTACGCCTTTCGTGCGGGTCGGAACTTACCCGACAAGGAATTTCGCTACCTTAGGACCGTTATAGTTACGGCCGCCGTTTACTGGGGCTTCAATTCATACCTTCGACTTACGTCTAAGCACTCCTCTTAACCTTCCAGCACCGGGCAGGCGTCACCCCCTATACATCACCTTGCGGTTTAGCAGAGAGCTGTGTTTTTGATAAACAGTTGCTTGGGCCTATTCACTGCGGCTGGCTTTTACACCAGCACCCCTTCTCCCGAAGTTACGGGGCTATTTTGCCGAGTTCCTTAACGAGAGTTCTCTCGATCACCTGAGGCTACTCGCCTCGACTACCTGTGTCGGTTTGCGGTACGGGTAGATATGACTTTACGCTAGAAGCTTTTCTTGGCAGTGTGACATCAGAGAGTTCGCAACCGTAGTTGCTTCCCCATCACAGCTCAATGTTAAAGAGAAATGCATTTGACACATCTCACACCTCACTGCTTAGACCAGAATCCATTAACTGGCATCTCTTAGCCTACTGCGTCCCTCCATCACGATCATATCTAGTACTGGAATATCAACCAGTTGTCCATCGACTACGCCTTTCGGCCTCGCCTTAGGTCCCGACTAACCCAGGGCGGACGAGCCTTCCCCTGGAAACCTTAGTCTTACGGTGGATAAGATTCTCACTTATCTTGCGCTACTCATACCGGCATTCTCACTTCTTAACGCTCCAGCACTCCTCACGGTATACCTTCATCGCGGTTAAGAACGCTCTCCTACCATTGATAAAATATCAATCCAAAGCTTCGGTAATATGTTTAGCCCCGGTACATTTTCGGCGCAGGGTCACTCGACTAGTGAGCTATTACGCACTCTTTGAATGATAGCTGCTTCTGAGCTAACATCCTAGTTGTCTGTGCAACCCCACATCCTTTTCCACTTAACATATATTTTGGGACCTTAGCTGTTGGTCTGGGCTGTTTCCCTTTCGACTACGGATCTTAGCACTCGCAGTCTGACTGCCGAACATGTGTATTAGCATTCGGAGTTTATCTGAGATTGGTAATCCTAGACGGACCCCTCACCCAAACAGTGCTCTACCTCCAATACACTTACATTTCGACGCTAGCCCTAAAGCTATTTCGGAGAGAACCAGCTATCTCCCAGTTCGTTTGGAATTTCTCCGCTATCCACAAGTCATCCAAACACTTTTCAACGTGTCCTGGTTCGGGCCTCCAGTGCGTCTTACCACACCTTCACCCTGCTCATGGATAGGTCACTAGGTTTCGGGTCTACATCATGATACTAAGTCGCCCTATTCAGACTCGGTTTCCCTACGGCTCCGTCTCTTCAACTTAACCTCGCATCATAACGTAACTCGCCGGTTCATTCTACAAAAGGCACGCTCTCACCCATTAACGGGCTCGAACTTCTTGTAGGCACACGGTTTCAGGTGCTATTTCACTCCCCTCTCGGGGTTCTTTTCACCTTTCCCTCACGGTACTGGTTCACTATCGGTCACTAAGGAGTATTTAGGGTTGGGAGATGGTCCTCCCGGATTCAAACTGGATTTCGCGTGTCCAGCCCTACTCAGGATACTGCTAGGTATAAGCGCTATTTCGTCTACGGGATTATTACCCTCTTTGATTAACCTTCCCAGGTTATTCGACTATAATGCTTAAGTCCACGTTGCAGTCCTACAACCCCAAGAAGCAAGCTTCTTGGTTTGCCCTTCTTCGCGTTCGCTCGCCGCTACTTACGAAATCGTTTTTACTTTCTCTTCCTGCAGGTACTTAGATGTTTCAGTTCTCTGCGTTACCTTTACATGAGCTATGTATTCACTCATGAATAACTGCTAGTAGCAGCTGGGTTTCCCCATTCGGAGACCTAGGGATCAATGCGTACTTACTGCTCCCCCTAGAATATCGTCGTTAGTCACGTCCTTCATCGGCTCTTAGTGCCAAGGCATCCACCGTGCGCCCTTATTAACTTTGCCATGATGATTTATAATCATCGTTTTTCAAGTATAAGTTTGTAAATTCTTTAAAATTCACAGCTTTTGGTTTATTTATCGTTATTAGATATTGTTATTTAGTTTTCAATGTTCAAGTGATTTTAACGTCTTGTCTGACAATGGAGCCTAGCGGGATCGAACCGCTGACCTCCTGCGTGCAAAGCAGGCGCTCTCCCAGCTGAGCTAAGGCCCCACAATCAAGAATTTGATTCTTGCTTAGGTTTATCACTAAACCCCTCAAAACTGAATAAAGTTGAATGCTCACGTCTTTGTATATATTCCTTAGAAAGGAGGTGATCCAGCCGCACCTTCCGATACGGCTACCTTGTTACGACTTCACCCCAGTCATCGGTCTTACCTTAGGAAGCGCCCTCCTTGCGGTTAGGCAACCTACTTCGGGTACTCCCAACTCCCGTGGTGTGACGGGCGGTGTGTACAAGGCCCGGGAACGTATTCACCGCGGCGTGCTGATCCGCGATTACTAGCGATTCCGACTTCATGTAGGCGAGTTGCAGCCTACAATCCGAACTGAGAATGGTTTTAAGAGATTAGCTAAACATCACTGTCTCGCGACTCGTTGTACCATCCATTGTAGCACGTGTGTAGCCCAGGTCATAAGGGGCATGATGATTTGACGTCATCCCCACCTTCCTCCGGTTTATCACCGGCAGTCTCGTTAGAGTGCCCAACTTAATGATGGCAACTAACAATAGGGGTTGCGCTCGTTGCGGGACTTAACCCAACATCTCACGACACGAGCTGACGACAACCATGCACCACCTGTATCCCGTGTCCCGAAGGAACTTCCTATCTCTAGGAATAGCACGAGTATGTCAAGACCTGGTAAGGTTCTTCGCGTTGCTTCGAATTAAACCACATGCTCCACCGCTTGTGCGGGCCCCCGTCAATTCCTTTGAGTTTCAACCTTGCGGTCGTACTCCCCAGGCGGAGTGCTTATTGCGTTAGCTGCGATACAGAGAACTTATAGCTCCCTACATCTAGCACTCATCGTTTACGGCGTGGACTACCAGGGTATCTAATCCTGTTTGCTCCCCACGCTTTCGAGCCTCAGTGTCAGTTACAGGCCAGAGAGCCGCTTTCGCCACCGGTGTTCCTCCATATATCTACGCATTTCACCGCTACACATGGAATTCCACTCTCCTCTCCTGCACTCAAGTCTACCAGTTTCCAATGCATACAATGGTTGAGCGCCGGACAAGGTCGAGCGGTACGCGGACAGCCTCTGCTACACGGATCTGGTGGCGGGCTACTACATTGGCGCGCCGGACGAGTTGCTGACCGCG
>NZ_JBEXJR010000034.1:0-7060 GCF_040609235.1 Streptomyces sp. NPDC004732 | reverse complement strand
GTTGTGCTCTGGTCGCAGGCCCGTGGCACGGCGGGTGAGGGGGTTGCCCGGCGGGTGGCGGCCATGGAGTGGGGGCCCGCGGGAGCCCGCAGGCGGGCCCTCGTTTTGCCGTCGGGGCCGGGCTGGGGGCGGACCGCGCTCACCGGACTCGCCCGCTGCACCGGCCTCCGGGACGCCGTCACCCTCCTCAGTGACCCCGATGCCCTGGCGTGTGCGATGCGCTGAATTCCAAAGCCCGTCGCCACCTGGGGAAGCGCGACGTCGATCACCGACACGCGGCGCGTCTTCTGCTCCTGGCCCATGGCGGACCCCGAACGCCCCCCCCCGGCAGGCGAAGGCCGTGCGCACTGTTCGGGGGCGTTGCCCGAGCTCAGGAGCCGGACATGGCGTCCCCGAACATCGGGTCCTTGCCCGGGTCCCCGATGCCGACGGACGACGCGCCGAAGCTCACCGCGCCGGTGGCCGTGGTGCCTTCACGGGAGCCGCGCAGGGACCAGATCGCGCCGTCGTCGCTGTTCTCACCGGCCGCGCCCACCGACAGGTCGGCGCGGCCGTCCTTGTTGTGGTCGGCGAGGTGGACGGCGTCGCCGAACAGGTCCGACGACTCGTTGGCGCCAGGGACACCCGGCGTGCCCTGGTTGAAGGACCGGGCGCCGGTGGCCGTCAGGCCGGAGGCGCCGCCCCGCAGCACCCAGACGTTGCCCGCGTGGGCCGCGGCGCCGATGGTCTCGAAGTTCGCAGCGACGGCGAGGTCCGGGTAGCCGTCGCCGTCGACGTCGCCCGCGGCGAGTGCGCCGCCGAACGAGTCGTCGGACTCGTCCTCTCCCGGTACGCCCGCGGTGGCCTGGCTGAAGACGGCGTTGCGCGCGGTGTCGACGCCCGCCGTGCCGCCGTAGAACACGGTGGCGTAGCCGCCCTTGGCCGTCGCATCCGTGACGGAGACGAAGTCGCTGCCCACGACCAGGTCGTCGTGCCCGTCACGGTCGAAGTCGGCCACGGTGAGCGCGCCCGCGAACCCCGTGCCCACGGCGGTCTGCAGCGTGGGCCCGGTCGAGGCGCCCCGGTAGACGAAGTTGCCCGTGGCGGACCCCACCACCACGTCGTCCGTCCCGTCGTCGTCGAAGTCCCCGGCGGCCAGCTGGACCGCGCCGTTGGGGGCCGCGCCCGACCCGATCCGTGTGTCGAGGAGCAGCTTCCCGGCCGCGCCGCCGGACTTGGTGAAGCCGCCCTTGAAGATCCACACGTCCTTGCCGGTGGAACCGACCGCCAGATCGGCCCTGCCGTCGCCGGTGAAGTCGCCGACCGCGAGGGACTGGCCGAACCGGTCGTGGCCGGACGCGTTCGGGTCGCTGATCGTCGTGCCGCCCGACAGGCCGGACGAGCCGCCCCAAAGGACCGTGACCGAGCCGCCGTCGACGTCGTCGCCGACGTTCTCCAGCGGTGTGCCGACGACGAGATCGCCGTAGCCGTCGTTGTTGAGGTCGCCGTGCGCGAGCTCGGTGCCGAACCGGTCGGAGGCCTCCGAGGCGCCCGGCACGCCGGAGGAGCTCTGCGATGTGGCCTTGTGGCGCGAGGCGCTGATGCCGCTGGACGAGCCGTAGATGACGACCACGGCACCCGCCTTCGCCTTCCCGCCCGCGACGGCACCCGGGGCGCCGGTCGCCAGATCGCGGTACCCGTCACCGTTGAAGTCGTCGGCGAGGCCCGACCCGGCGGCACTCGCGCCGCCGGGCAGGGCGATGAGCAGACCACCGGCCAGAACCGTCGCGACGACGGTGGCACCCAGGACCGCGGAACGCCGGGAACGCTTGTGGGGGTGACGGGGCCGGGGCATGGGTGTTCCTCCAGGACGGATGTGTGTGCGAGCTCAGAGATGACCTTTGGTGCGGCCGGAGGGTTGTACGAGACGGGAGAGGTTGTTGTACGAGGTCGGGAGGGGTCTCGGTCGTCAGGAGGGGGCCCTCGGCCGGGCCTCCCCCGCGGGGCGGATGCGGGCACGACCTGCGGACGATGCCCGGGCTCCCGGCGGGTGGCGACGATCTGGACGTACGTCATCGCCCGCCGAGATTGGAGCCTCACCGTGCTGAAGTGGACCCTGCGTGCCACCGCCGTCCTCGCCATCGCCGCCGCGCTCGCCGCCCCTGTCGCCGTGCCCGCAGCCGAAGCGGCCGCGGCCCCGCACACCGTTGCCGTGGTCGCGGAAGCCGGGGCGCCCGCTGCCCCGGGGACGGGCGGGGTGCTGCTGCTTTCGACGTGATCGGAGAGGGCGGCGAAGGCCCGCGCGTCCGCGCGGCGGGTGCGTCCCGGAACCGGCAGCCTCCCGGACGCGCCCGCCGTGCTGGCAGACTGGGGCGGGTGAGCAGCAATGACACCAGCGCCCAGGCGGGCGACCCCGAGCACAAGCCCGACAGCCCGTTCCGGCACGAGAACGTCTGGCGGGACGAGGCCCCGCAGTTCGTG
This sequence comes from Streptomyces sp. NPDC004732, assembly GCF_040609235.1. Classification (NCBI taxonomy): domain Bacteria; kingdom Bacillati; phylum Actinomycetota; class Actinomycetes; order Kitasatosporales; family Streptomycetaceae; genus Streptomyces; species Streptomyces sp. NPDC004732. Next base: position 4,600 of record NZ_JBEXJR010000034.1, on the reverse strand, counting down.
CTGCCGCTCGTGGTGCACCTGGAGAAGACGGCGCCCCCGGCCCGTACCGACGCACTGGAGACCGCGGCCCGCGCGGTTCTGGTGATGCTCGGCGACGAGCGGTCCCTGGGTGAGGGGGCGGACGAGGGCGAGTGGGCGCAGGCCATGCGCGACTGGCAGGACGCCCGCATCCGCAAGGTGGTGCGCAGGGCGCGCGGCGCCGAGTGGCGCAAGGCCGCCGCGCTGCCGGGGATCACGGTCATCGGGAAGTCGGCCGAGGTGCGGGTCTTCCCGCCGGTGCCGTTGGACGGCTGGCCCAAGGAGCTGGCCAAGCTGCAGGTGTCGGGCACGGACCTGGACGACCCGGAGCCGCCCGTCGAGGCCGACCGCTCGCGGCCGGTGCTCTGGATGAGCCCCGATGTCGACATGTCGGCAGGCAAGGCGATGGCGCAGGCCGGGCACGGCGCCCAGCTCGCCTGGTGGGAGCTGACCGACGAGCAGCGCACCGAGTGGCGCGAGGCGGGCTTCCCGCTGGCCGTGCGCACCGCGGACGCCGCGCACTGGCGCGAGCTGACCGCGAGCGGGCTTCCGGTGGTGCGCGACGCGGGCTTCACGGAGATCGCGCCGGGCTCCTGCACGGTCGTGGCCGACCACCCGGCGCTGCGGCGATGAGTTCCGCCAAGGCGGACGGGCGGGTCGAGCGGGGCAACCGCACCCGCCGCCTCGTGCTGCGCTGGACGGTCGACATCGCCTCCGTCGAGGGACTCGAAGCCCTGTCGGTGGGACGGCTCGCGACCGAGCTCGGGCTGAGCAAGAGCGGGGTGTTCGCGCTGTTCGGCTCCAAGGAGGAGCTGCAACTGGCCACGGTCCGGGCTGCGGAGAGGATCTTCGCCGACGAGGTGCTGGAGCCGTTGGACGGCATCCCCGCCGGAGTGGCCCGGCTCGCGGGCCTCTGCGGGAGCTGGCTCGGCTATTCGCAGCGCCGGGTGTTTCCCGGTGGCTGCTTCTTCTTCGCGGCGATGGCCGAGTTCGACGCCAGGCAGGGCCCGGTACACGACGCGCTCGTGCAGTCGCTGGCGACGTGGATGGCGTGCGTGGAGGGGTGCGCGGTGGACGCGCGGGCAGGCGGTGAACTCCGTGGCGACACCGATACGGCGCAGCTGGCCTTCGAGTTGGTGGCGCTGATGGAGACGGCCAACGCGCACTCGCTCCTGACCGCCGAGACACTGCCGTACGACCGGGCGCGGACGGGCATCACCGCCAGGCTGCGTGCGACGGCAACGGATTCTGCGCTGGTGCCCCAAATTCCCTGATTTGTACGGCCGTTCATCTTCGTTCGCATCCGCCCGTGTCGCGGAAAGTAATAGCACGACCGGTCGTTTAGTTTTATGCTCGTCCTCATGACCACTCGACCAGTGACCTCCCGGCTGCTGCGCACCCGCTGGCGCTCCGGCCCCGTACCGCTGACCCTGTGCCCCGTCGTCGTGAGCGTCACCGACTTCACCGCGACGACCCATCCGCAGGCGGGCGCGATCGCTCTCGCGGGCCTGCGCCTTCGCCGCACCTGGCCCCGGACCCCGGGCGCGCTCGGCATGTGGCTGTGGGTCGAGGTGGCGGGCAGACGCTCGGGCTCGGTGAGCGTGTGGCGCGACGAGGTCGCGCTCAAGGAGTTCGTGGGCCGCCCCGACCACATCGCGGTCGTCCGGGCCCACCGGGGGCGCGGCACGATGCGGGCCGCCGCCTGGGAGGCCGAGGACTTCGCCCCGGACACCGTGTGGGACCGGGCCCGCGCCCTGCTCACCGGTACGACCCCCTGGCCGCAGGGCCTCGTTCGCCTGGAGGACGCGTGACGAACTTCGTGGAGCTGGACCGTGTCGCCGCGCTGGAGACGTTACGTCTCGTACGTGCCGCTGCCGACGCCGCCGCCAGCCAGGGCAACGAGACCTGGGACCGGCCGACCCCCTGCGCCGACTGGACCCTGCTCGATCTCCTCGGCCACATGACGGCGCAGAACCACGGCTTCGCGGCGGCCGCACGGGGCGAGGGTGAGCTGCCCGCGCACTGGCGGGTGCCGGACATCGCCGCCGATCCGGCGCGTGCCTACGGGGAGTCCGTGGCCGCGCTCGTCGAGCCGTTCGCCGAAGCGGGCGGCGGGGAGCGGGAGTTCGTGCTGCCCGAACTGGGCCGTTCGCTTCCCGGTCGGGTGGCCGTGTCGTTCCACTTCCTCGACCTCGCGGTGCACGCCTGGGACCTCTCCCGCAGCCTCAGGCTGGAGGTCCAACTTCCTTACAGCATCTGGGAGTCGGCGCTGCAAGTGGCGCGCCGGGTGCCGACCGACGAGCAGACGCGCGGGCCCGGAGCCTTCTTCGCGCCGGTCCGGCCGACGCCCGGGCAGGCGACACCCCTGACGGAGACCTTGACCCTTCTCGGCCGGAGCCCCGACTGGCCACCCCGAACCATCGGACAACCGCCTACCCGGATATGCGACACGTTGTAAACTCGGGGATGAGCCCTTGACCTGCAAGAACGCAGGCAGGGAGCCTACTTTTCGGAGTGCTGCCATGTTGCGTACGATGTTCAAATCCAAGATCCACCGTGCCACGGTGACCCAGGCCGACCTGCACTACGTCGGGTCCGTCACCATCGACGCGGACCTTCTCGACGCCGCCGATCTGCTGCCCGGCGAGCTCGTCCACATCGTCGACGTCACCAACGGTGCCCGGCTGGAGACGTACACGATCGAGGGCGAGCGCGGCAGCGGCGTCATCGGGATCAACGGCGCGGCCGCGCACCTCGTCCACCCCGGCGATAAGGTGATCATCATCAGCTATGCCCAGGTCGAGGACGCCGAGGCGCGGGCGCTGCGGCCGCGGGTCGTGCATGTCGACGGGGCCAACCGCGTGGTCGCCCTCGGGGACGACCCGGGGGAGGCCGTGCCGGGGGACCCGGAGACGGTGCGGAGTCCGCAGAGCCGACCGGCCGCCGTCTGACCGTCCCTCCCGCACCTGGGCCGGCGCCGCGTGCGAGAGAAGACGATGGTGAGGGTGATGGCGGTGGACGGAATCGACATCCGCGACAGCCGGGGCCGAGGGATTCTTGAGGCCTTCGAGGTCTCCGAGGCCCCGGAGGCTTCCGGGAGTGGTGAAGTCGTCGGACACATCGACTACTTCGCGCTCGACGACCCCGAAGCCGCCCTCGTCCCCGTGCACACCGAAGTGGCGTCCGCCCACGAGGGCAAGGGCGTCGCGGGTGCGCTCGCCGCTGAGCTGTATGCCGTCGCCGCGCGGGAAGGTCTCGCCGTCGCGCCGCTGTGTCCGTACGTCGTGAAGTGGGCCGAACGCCATCCCGACCAGGCACCGGCCGTCTCCGAGGAGCTGATGGAGGCGGCGCGGGACAAGGTGCGGACGGATCCCTCGACGTGGTGACGGGGCAAGGGGCCGTGGGGGAGGGGCCCGGGGCGCGCCGCGGTGCGGTGCTGGGGCTGCTGCACACCTCACCCGTGCACGTGCCCGTCTTCGACGGCCTGCGGGACGCCGAACACCCGGGGCTCGAACTGCGCCACCACGTGGTGGCGGAACTCCTCGCGCGGGCGCGGCGGGAAGGGCCGGACGCGGTCGCTCCCGCGGTCCGGACCGCCCTCGTGCGGGTTGCCGGGGGCGAGGACGGGAGCCGGGGCGCAGACGGTGCCGGTGCCGTGCTCTGTACGTGTTCCACCATCGGGGGCGTCGCCGAGGCCGTGGGGGCGGAGTTGGGCGTTCCGGTGGTCCGGGTCGACCGGCCCATGGCGGCCGCGGCCGTCGCCGCGGGATCCCGGGTCGTCGTCCTCGCCACGGTCGCGTCCACGGTGGGGCCGACCTCCGCGCTCGTCGAGGAGGAGGCGCGGCGGTCAGGGCGGGACGTTTCCGTGCGGGCCGTGGTGGTCGAAGAGGTGTGGTCCCGGTTCGAGGCGGGGGACTTGGCCGGGTATGCCGAGGGCGTGGCCAGGGCGGTGCGCGAGGTGCGGGACGCCGACGCGATCGTGCTGGCGCAGGCCTCCATGGCGGGGGCGGAAGCGCTGGTTCCGGAGGTTCGGGCACCGGTGCTCTCCAGCCCTCGGCCCGGGCTCGCGGCAGCGGCGGCGCTGGCCTCCCGGTAGGTCCCGACGGTAGGCCCCGACGGGAGGCCCCGCCGTCGGGTGTCCGCCACGGGCAAGCCGCCCTGAACCGTGGAAGGCTTGGACGCGGGGGCGTCGGGTACGCGGGGAGGAACCGCTGGCGTACCACAGCTGGAGGAGTGCAATGACTCAACCGTTCCCCGATCCCGCACCGACCCCGGGGCCGGTCAGGCCCTTCCCGGACCCTGACCCCGTGCCGCCGCCGGAGCCGGAGAGGCCCTTCCCTGACCCGGACCCCGTGCCGCGCCCGGAACCCCGGCCCAGCCCGGATCCGCCGTCCCCGATCCCCCAGCCGGGCCCCGACCCCGCGCCCGAGCCGCAGCCCGGGCCGATGCGCTGAAGCCGGGGCGTGGGCCACCCGGCCCACGCCCCCCCCGGGCCCCCCCCCCCGGGCGAAAAAAAAGGGGGTGGGGGGGGGGGGGGGGGGGGTTGGGGGGGGGGGGGTTTTGGGGGGGGGGGGGGGGGATA
>NZ_JBEXJR010000033.1:0-10234 GCF_040609235.1 Streptomyces sp. NPDC004732 | reverse complement strand
GGCGCGGGCGCCGGGGGCCCGCCGCCGGCCGGTGCCGGCGGACGGCGGGCGGGCGGCGGCGGGCGGGCGGGGGTCAGCCCGTTTCGACGGCCTTGCGCAGGGCGTCGGCGCGGTCGGTGCGCTCCCAGGTGAGGTCGGGCAGTTCGCGGCCGAAGTGGCCGTAGGCGGCGGTCTGCGCGTAGATGGGGCGCAGCAGGTCCAGGTCGCGGATGAGCGCGGCGGGGCGCAGGTCGAAGACGTCGCTGACGGCGGCTTCGATGGCGGCCTGCGGGACGGTGGCGGTGCCGAACGTCTCGATGAACAGGCCGACCGGTTCGGCCTTGCCGATGGCGTAGGCGACCTGGACCTCGCAGCGGGTGGCCAGCCCGGCGGCGACGACGTTCTTGGCGACCCAGCGCATCGCGTACGCCGCGGAGCGGTCCACCTTGGAGGGGTCCTTGCCGGAGAAGGCGCCGCCGCCGTGGCGGGCCATGCCGCCGTAGGTGTCGACGATGATCTTGCGGCCGGTCAGGCCGGCGTCGCCCATCGGGCCGCCGATCTCGAAGCGGCCGGTGGGGTTGACGAAGAGGCGGTAGTCGTCGGTGTCCAGCTTGATGCCGTCGTCGGCGAGCTGGGCCAGGACGTGCTCGACGACGTGGGTGCGCACGTCGGGGGTGAGCTGGTCGGTGAGGTCGATGTCGGCGGCGTGCTGGGAGGAGACCACGATGGTGTCCAGGCGCACCGGGCGGCTGCCCTGGTATTCGATGGTGACCTGGGTCTTGCCGTCGGGGCGCAGGTAGGGGACGGTGCCGTCCTTGCGGACCGCGGTCAGGCGGTGCGAGAGGCGGTGGGCCAGCTCGATGGGCAGCGGCATCAGGGCGGGCGTCTCGTCGCTCGCGTAGCCGAACATCAGGCCCTGGTCGCCGGCGCCCTGCTGGTCGAGTTCGTCGCCTTCCTCGCCTGCGGCGCCCTCGACCCGGCTCTCGTAGGCGGTGTCGACGCCCTGGGCGATGTCGGGCGACTGGGCGCCGATGGACACCGAGACGCCGCAGGAGGCGCCGTCGAAGCCCTTGGCCGAGGAGTCGTAGCCGATGTCGAGGATCTTCTGGCGGACCAGGGTGGCGATGTCGGCGTAGGCGGTGGTGGTCACCTCGCCCGCGATGTGCACCTGGCCGGTGGTGATGAGGGTTTCGACCGCGACGCGGGAGGCGGGGTCCTGGCTGAGCAGGGCGTCCAGGACGGTGTCGCTGATCTGGTCGGCGATCTTGTCGGGGTGGCCCTCGGTGACGGACTCCGAGGTGAACAGGCGGCGGGACATGGCTCTCCAGGGCGGGAGGGGGCGGGTGGCATGGGTGGCGGGGGTGGGGCGGGGCGGGCCGCGGCCCCGCTCCCCCGTCACGGCCGCGTACCGGCGCAAAGCGGCGGGCGGCGTGGGGCCGGGCCGGGTCAGGCCGGGTCGGCCAGGCGCTGTTGGAGCTGGTGGGCCAGGGCGATGCGCTGGACCTTGAGGGTGGCGGTGCGCGGCAGTTCGGCCTGGGGGATCTGGACGGGGTCGGCCAGCTGGGGGAAGTCGGTGACGGCGGCGCGCCAGCGGGCCGGGTCCAGCGGGGCGTCGTCCGTGGTGCAGATGACCGGGACGGGGGTGTCGTCGGGGCCGGGCACGACGACCAGTTCGCTCAGTTCCGCGAGCCGTCCCAGGACGACGTCCTCGACCTCCAGGGAGCTGCGTACTCCGTCGATCATGTCGACTTCCCGGTCGAGCATGTGCAGGCAGCCCAGCCGGGTGCGGTAGCCGACGTCGCCGGTGCGCCACCAGTCGCCGTTGCGGTTGGTGTCGTAGCGGTCCTGCTCGGCGTAGTAGGTCTTGGCCAGGCCGGGCCAGGCGACCTCGATGAAGCCGGGGTTCTGCGGGGAGGGGGTCTTGCCGTTGCGGCTGACCACGCGGACCTTGGCAGCGCCGGCGGGCATCGCCCAGCCCACGCAGCGCCCGTTGGCCTTGTGGGCGGAGTTGCGGAAGTAGGCGCGGCCGACGGCGGGGCCGACCTCGCTCTGTCCGTAGATCTGGAAGAACAGGGCGCCGGGCCGGTCGGAGGAGTTCAGCAGCCGGCTCATGGTGCGCGGGTGGATGGCGTCGAAGGTGCTGCTGAAGACCTTCACCGAGGCGAAGGGGCGGCGCGGGTCGCCGGCCAGGTCCTCCCAGTCCATCAGGGAGTTGGGCAGGGCCTCGACGAAGCCGGGCCGGTGGGCCAGGAACTGCTCGGCGACGGTGTCGGGGTCGGATTCGTTCATGAGCAGGATCGGCAGCTGCTTGAGCAGGGCCAGGGACATCGCCGCGACCATGCGGGAGTGCACGAAGGGGATGTGGATGGCGACGGTGTCCTTGCGTCGCATCAGGCCGAGCAGGCGCCACTGGGGCAGCAGGCGGATGCCCTGGGTGCGGGGGGTGTGCACGACGAGTTTGGGCAGGCCGGTGGTGCCGGAGGTGTGGGTGATGACGGCGGCCTCGTCGATGGGCCGGACCACCGGGCTGACGCGGGGGGCGCCGGCGAGGTCGGCCAGGGACTGGGTGCCCTCGCGTTCCCCGGCCGTGATGAGCACCCGCCGGGTGAGGTCGGCCAGCGGCTCCTTGGCCAGGCCGGCGTCGAGTTTGGCCAGGTCGGTCAGGAGGCTGGGGCGGTCCACGCGCTGGATGAGGGCGGCCACGGTGGCGGCGTCCAGGGCGGGCGAGAGCATCACCGGGACGGCGCCGATGCGGGAGGCGGCGGCGCCGAGCATCCAGATGTCGGCGTTGGCGCTCTTGTGGATGACCAGGTGTTCGTCGGGGCGTACGCCGGCCGCCCACAGGCGTCCCGCCAGGTCGTCGATGGCCGCGGCGAACTCGGCGACGGTCAGGCGCCGTCCGGCCCGGGGCAGGACGTGCAGGTCGTGGTCGAGGGTGATGGGCGTGGAGCCGTTGACGGCGGCCGCCATCTCCGGCAGGAGACCGAGGTGCAGACCGCGTTTTTGTATCGATGCGTAGACCGTGGAGCCCTTCATCGGGGCTGTCTCCTTAGGTGGGTTCGGGGGCCGGGCCGGGGCGGCGGGGCGGGCGGAACAGGCAGCAAGAGGAAAAGGGGGGCAAGCGAGGGCGAGGGAGGGGAAGGGGCAGAAGGGGGGCCCGGAGGGTCCCGGGGAAGGAAGTTGGGGGCCGGGCCTCACATTGCGCGGGGCTGTGTCGTCGAAGGGGGGAGGCGGACGAGGCGGACGCCGCCGGCCGTGCCCCCTGTGGGGGGCGGGCCGGGCGGGTCGCTGCCCCGGGCCGCACCGGGGTGCCGGGGGCGCCCCCTCGGGCCGGTTCTGTCGACCGGCTGCGTCCCCGGCCCCGCCCTTTAACCACCGGCCGGGCCCGCGCAGTTCTGACCGAAGCCGCGCGGGCCCGGCCGGGCTCAACACCGCCGCATCCCGGAGGGGGTTCAGCCGGCGGCGCGGCCGATTTTCAGTGCGGCGGCGGTGTCCACGACGCGGCGTGCCTGGTGGCGGGCGGCCTGCAGGGCCACCTCGCCGGGGGCGCCGTCACCGGCGACGTGCGAGGTGCCGTACGGGTTGCCGGACTGGAACTGGACGGGGTCGGTGTAGCCGGGGGGCACGATGATGCCGCCCCAGTGGTAGAAGGTGTTCGACAGCGCCAGGATCGTCGACTCCTGGCCGCCGTGGGCGGTGTTGCTGGCGGTGAAGGCGGAGAACACCTTTCCGGCGATCTTGCCTTCGAACCAGAGCGGGCCGGTGGTGTCGATGAAGGCCCGCAGCTGGCTGGCCGGGTTGCCGAACCGGCTGGGGGTGCCGAACAGGACGGCGTCCGCCCAGGACAGGTCGTCGTGGGTGGCCTTTTCGACGTCGGCGGTGGCGGTGCGGTGCTCGGCCCAGGCCGGGTTGGCGTTGATGGCCGCCTCGGGGGCGGTCTCGGCGACCTGGCGCAGCCGCACCTGGGCGCCGGACTTCTCCGCGCCCTCGGCCACCGCCTGGGCCAGGGCGTGCACGGTGCCGGTGGCGCTGTAGTAGATGATTGCCACGTTCACGGGGTCCACAGCTGTTTCCTTCATTTGGTGCGTTCCTTGTTCGCGTTTCCCTGGGGGCGCGCGCGGGGTGGTGCTAGCGGGCGATGACCAGGGTGGCGGGCGGGGCGGAGTGGAAGGTGACGTCGCTGAAGCCGGCCTTGGTGAGCCAGGCGTGGTAGTCGGCGCGCCGCCAGGTGCCGCCCTGCTGGCTCTTGAGGAGCATTTCGGAGGCGAACAGCAGCGGGAAGGCGGGGCCGCTGCGGTCGTCGTCGACGACGTAGTCGCAGACCACCAGGGCGCCGCCGGGCTTGAGGGCGTCCTTGAGGCGGGTGAAGACCGCCACGTTGTCCTCGGGCCCTTCCTGGTGGGCGATGTGCGAGTAGAGCGCGACGTCGTAGGTGCCGGTGCCGAAGTCGGTGGTGTGGAAGTCGCCGTCGATGCAGGTGAAGCGGTCGGCGACGCCGCGTTCGGCGAGCAGCTTGCGGGCGATGGCGTTGATGGGTTCCCAGTCGAGCTGGGTGGCGCGGGCGGCGGGGTTGCGCTCCAGCCAGGTGGCGGAGTAGATGCCGGAGCCGCCGCCGACGTCCAGGATGGAGACGGCGCCGGCCTCGTCCAGGCCCAGCACGTCGGCGGCGATGGCGGCGGCGGGCACCGACTGGGCGGCGATGGCCGGGACGACCTCGCCCCAGTGCGGGTTGTCGGCGACCTCGGTGGTGGGGTCGCTGATGGGGCCGCCGGCGCGGACCACCTCGGGCAGCGCGGCCAGCTTGCCCATGTGGGTGAGCTTGAGGCGGGCCATCGCGGACAGGTCGGCGGGGCGGCCCTTGACCAGGTAGGTGGAGGCGGCGGCGGTGTTGCGGTAGCGGCCGCCGGTCAGCTCGGTGAGGCCGATGCTGACCAGGCCGTCCAGCAGGGTCTGGGCGCCGCGTTCGGAGATCTGGGCGCGCTGGGCGAGCTGGGCGGCGCTGTCCGCGCCGTTGTCCAGGTGGGTGAACACCTGGTGCTCGGCGGCGGCGCCCAGCAGGCCGGTGGACCAGTAGCCGTTGATGAGCCGCAGGATGGTGTCCGGGGTGGGCTGGTTGTCGCTCATGCGGTTCCTCCCCGGCCCGCGGGGGCCGCGTGGGTTCGAAGTGCGGTGCGCAGGGCGGCCACGACCCGGTCGACCTGGTCGGTGCTCAGCTCGGCGTGCATGGGAATGGCGAGGTGGCGGGCGAACAGGTCGGCGGAGATGGGGCAGCTCTGCTTGCCGGCGAAGACCGGCTGCAGGTGGGTGGCCCAGGTGCCGTGGCCGCAGCCGATGCCCTGGCCGCGCAGGTCGCCGGCGAGGGCCGCGCGGTCCACCCGGGGGTCCAGGGCGACCAGGTAGGACTGCCAGGCGTGGGTGCGGTCGGCGGGCACCTGGGGCAGTGTCAGGAGCTCTTCGTCGGCCAGGAGTTGGGCGTACTGGTCGGCCACCGCGGCCCGCCGGTCCAGGAGTTCGCCGATCCGGCCGATCTGGACCTGCAGGATGGCCGCGGCGATGTCGGAGAGTTTGAAGTTGTAGCCGACCTCGGTGAATTCCGGGATGGGCAGGCCGACGATCTTCGACTGGTCGAAGATGCTGCCGATGCCGAAGGAGGAGCGCAGCCGGGCGTCGGCGGCGATGGCCGGGTCGGTGGCCAGCAGGGCGCCGCCCTCGCCGCTGCTGGCGCCCTTGCGGCCGTGGAAGGACAGGCAGGCGATGGGGGCCAGCGCGCCGGCCTGGCGGCCCTGGTAGGTGGCGCCGACCGCGCAGGCGGCGTCCTCGATGAGGAACAGGCCGTGCCGGTCGGCCAGGGCCTGCAGTTCGCTGTAGTCGGCGGGCAGGCCCACGGTGTCCACCGCGATGATGCCGGTGGTGCGCGGGGTGATGAGGTCGGCGACCGCCTGGGGGTCCACGGTGTGGGTGTCGGGGCGCACGTCGGCGAAGACGGGCACCGCGTCCAGGTAGCGGACCGCGTGGGCGGGGGCGGGGAAGGTGTAGTCGGCGACGATGACTTCGTCGCCGGGCTGGACGCCCAGCGCGAGCAGCGCCAGGTGCAGGGCGGCGCCGCAGTTGCTGACCGCGACCGCGTCCATGGCGTAGCGCTGGGCCAGCTGGGCCTCCAGGGCCTTGCCCTTGGGGCCTTGGCCGGCCGGCCAGCCGGAGGCGAACACCTCGGCGACGGCGGCCAGTTCCTGCTCGCCCAGGCTGGCGTGGACCAGGGGGATGGGAGGGGTCATGGGGCTCACTTCCCGGGGCCGGCGGTGGCGGCGGTGGCGGTGGCGGTGGCGGGCGGCTGGTAGCGCAGGGGGGTGAGTTCCTCGACGTCGTAGCGCTTGCGCATCTCCTCGACGGCTGAGGGGTCCACCGTGGTGCCGCGGGCCCAGATCTCCGCGATCTCTTCGAAGTAGTGCTCGTGGTCGGGCGAGGGGTAGCTCTGGAAGAGCATCTTGACCGGCTTGTCGGTGGCGTTGCGGAAGGCGTGCGGGGTGCCGGGGGGCACGAACATGCAGCCGCCCTCGGCGGCGCGGATGACCCGTTCGCCGCTGGCGGACTGCCAGTGGTGCCAGGTGTCCTTGGTGCGCTCGGTCGGCTCGAAGCACAGCAGGTCCAGCTCGCCCTCCAGGACGTAGAAGAACTCCTGGGATTCGTGGTGCACGTGGGCTCCGACGTCGAAGCCGGGCGGCACGATCACCTCGAAGACGGAGATGACCGAGCCCTGCGCGTGGGTGGCCTTGAAGGTCACCTCCTGCGCCGGAGTGATCAGCTTGCGTCCCTCACCGGGCGGGACGATCAGGCCAGTCATGTGATGGATTTCCTTCGTTCGTACGGACAACTCGCTGGGCGCGAAGGGCCCCGGTGAGGGGCGCTCGGGGCCACGGTCAGCCGGTGGCGGCGTCGCTGTTCCAGCGGCCCAGGGCCATCTCGGCGGTGATGCCGGGGCCGAAGCCGGCGATCAGGCCGGTGGCGTCGTGCATCGGGGTGTCCTCTTCGAACAGGCGCAGGGCCGCGTCCAGGACCACCGCGCTGGCGATGTTGCCGTACTCGGTCAGCGTCGACCAGCTGTGCCGGAACACCTTGCGGTCGACGTCGAGGAACTTGGCGAGGTCGTTGAGGATCCGCGGGCCGCCGGCGTGGACGATGTAGAAGTCCAGGTTGCTGGCGTCCCACTGGTGGCCGGCGGCGAACTCGCGCAGCACCGGGGCGAGCGGCTCCATGGTGCCGGGCACCCGGCGGTCCAGCTGGAAGTGGAAGCCGGTGTCGCGCACCGAGTAGGAGATCCAGTCCTCGGTGTTGGGGATGAGGTAGGAGGAGTTGCGCTCCAGTTCGATGCCGGTGCCGCCGGTGCCGCGCACCACGGCGGCCGCGACGGCGTCGCCGAACAGGCCGTCGGAGAGCAGCGAGCCGATGTCGTCCATGTCGGGCTGGTAGCACAGCGAGCACAGCTCGCAGGAGACGATCAGGACGTTGCTGCCGGGGTGGGCCACGCAGAAGTCGTGGGCCCGGTTGATCGCGGCGCCGCCCGCGGCGCAGCCCAGCTGGGAGATGGGGATCTGCCGGGTGTCGGAGCGGAAGCCCATCTTGTTGATGAGCCAGGCGGTCAGCGAGGGCATGAGGAACCCGGTGCACGACACGTAGATGATCGCGTCGATGTCCCGGGCGTTGACCTCGGCGTTGGCCAGGGCTTCCTCGACGACCTGGGGGGTGCGCTTCTTGGACTCCGCCTCGTAGATGCGGTTGCGCTCGGTCAGGCCGGGGTGCTCGAGGGTCTTCTCGATGGGCTGGACGATATGCCGCTTCAGCACCCCCGTGTTGCGGATCAGTCGAAGCGCCAAGGGAAGCTGCGGCTTTCCGGCGTGGACCCTCTCGGCAAATTCCAGCGTCTCTTCCGCTGTGATGACGTATTCCGGCACACGCACTGACGGCTTGCATAGCCTAGGCATATCGGGAATCCACTTTCTCTAGAGTCTGCCTTCTGCACGTGAAAGAGCTTTCGCGCACTCCCGGTGCCGCCCGGTTCGGGCGGCGGCGGGGGCAGCTGGGACGGCGTCTGCCGCGCCGCCTTCGCCGGGCCCGGACAACCGGCCCCGGCAGGACGGGGGGTTGCCCGGGCGCCGGGGAAGGCGGCACGGGAGGATGCACCGGCCCGGGGGCCGGGTGGTGCGGGAATGCGGAGGTGCGGGAACGCGGAGCCCCACGGGCGTGCGGGGCCGCGGAGTGCGGGGCCCCGCGGGCATGCGGGAACGGGCCCCCGGCGGGGCGGGGGCGGCTGGGCCGGGGGTGGGGCTGGAGCCGGGCTGGAGCTGGGGCTTGGCGTGCGGCCGGGGTGCGTCAGCGGGGGCGCACCGCACGCGGGATGCGGGGGGCGCGCGGGCGGGCGGGCCCCGGCGGTGCGCGAGGGGGCCAGGGGTGCGGGGTTCCTGGCCCGGCGGTGCCGGGTGCCGGGAGGGTGCCGACTTCCTTGGCCTGGCGGTGCCGGAGGGGTGCTGGCTGCTTGGTCCGGCGGGATCGGAGCGGTGCCAACTCCCTTGGCCCGGCGGTGCCGGAGGGGTGCTGGCTGCTTGGTCCGGCGGGATCGGAGCGGTGCCAACTCCCTTGGCCCGGCGGTGCCGAAAGGCGCTGGTTCCTTGGCCTGGCGGTACCGGAGCGGCGCCAACTCCCCTGGTCCGGCGGTGCCGAAAAGGTGCTGGCTCCCTCGGCCCGGCGGTGCCGGACGGGTGCTGGCTCCTTTGGCCTGACGGTTCCGAAGAGGCGCCAACTCCCCTGGTCCGGCGGTGCCGAAAAGGTGCTGGCTCCTTGGTCCGGCCGTACCGGAGGGGCGCCGACTCCCTCGGCCTGGCGGTGCCGGACGGGTGCTGGCTCCTCGGCCCGGCGGTGCCGAAGAGGTGCCGACTCCCCTGGCCGGGCGGTGTCGAAGAGGTGCCGACTCCCCTGGCCGGGCGGTGTCGAAGAGGTGCTGGCTCCTTGGCCCGGCGGTGCCGGAGGGTGCCAGTTCCTTGGCCGGTGCCGTCCACCGTCCGTGGCCCGCACCGGCCAAGGCGCGGGCGGGCGGTGCGGGGTACGGGAGTCGGCCCCGGTTCGCGCGAGGTGCGGGCGGCGGCCCGGGCCGGGTGACGGGCGTAGAGCAGGACGGCGGGCGGGCCCCGGCGGACCCGGCCGGGCGGACGGGGCGGCTGGAGGGCCGGGGCGGACGGGCGGTCGGGACGGAGGGTCCGGGCGGGTCGGGGTGCGGGAGAACGAGCCGCGCCCTGCCCCCCCTTCCGGCGCGCCTCTCCCCCTTCTTCCCGGTGCGCCTCTCCCCTGCCGCCCGCGGTCCGGGCCCGCCCGGGGTCGCTCACGGGCCCCCGGCCCCGGGGGAAGAACGGGGCCGGACAGGGGCGGGGGACGTGCCGGGCGGGCCGGGCCGCGGCACGCCGTGGCCCGCGCGGGGCGGGGCCCGGCGCCGTGTGGAGGTGACGGGGCCGCGCGCACCCCGCCTTTTCACCGATACCTTTCCCGGCCCGGATTTCGTATCGGCCCGAAAAGAGGGGGGAGATGTCCCCGCCGGGGCCCGCGGCTGCCGACGCGGGGCGTCACGGCATACGGGCGGAGGAATTCGATGGGGGGAAGCAGCGCCGCGGGGGCATGAACTCGGCATGGCCCGTACAAGGCGGCGGATACGACACTCAACCCACCGCCTCAGAACCGGCTTTGGGCAGGGAAGTCGTGCGGAAATAGTGACACGGATGCCGTCCCCGCACCAAGGGACTCCGAAAGTGACGTAGGTCACTGCGCGGGGTGTTGTGCGGAAGGGGATTCGGGGGCTGGCGCCGGGCCGCGTACGGAGTGTCCGGGTCCGTATCTGCCGCCCGGCCGGGGCGGGTTGGCCGCCGTGGCGCCGGCGCGGGGGTGCGGAACGGGGTGGTGGACGGAGTGACGGGCGGGGCGGGCCGGGCGGTGCCGCGCCCCGTGCCGCCTGGGCCCGGCTCCCCCGCAGCGCCGGGGCCGCGGCGCGGGGCTACCCCCGGCCCTTCCCGCCCGGGCGGGGCGGGGCGGCCTGCCTTTCTCCCGGCACGTTTCCGGCCCGGCGGCGCCGCAACGGCCGGGCGGCGGCGCGTGGTTGCTCCGGCGGGGAGGGGCGGGGCGCGGCGCGTGGATGTCCTCGCCCGACAGCTTCTGGAAGGTGTCGGCGACCTCGTCGAAGGTGATCGGGTCGGTGCTCTCGCGCAGCGGCTCGGTG
>NZ_JBEXJR010000032.1:0-11064 GCF_040609235.1 Streptomyces sp. NPDC004732 | reverse complement strand
GGATGGTGTGGACCGTGTTGTACGCGAGGTCGCCGCCGATCCCGGTCTGGATCTCGGCGGGAGTGAGAGCCTTGTCGGTGCGCCGCACCCCCGCCCCGGCGCCGCCCGCCATCGGCGTCGCCACCGGCTCCGCCCGCCTGCGCCCGCCCGGCTCCTCGGCGCAGTGGCCGGCCCCGGCCTCGGCCGGTGAGCGCCGCCGCCCCTGACCGGCGCCGGGGCACCCGGCACAGAAAGGGGGGAGCCGACCGCAGGCACCAAATGCCTCCGACATAGGCTTCGGGCATGACAAGAGCGCAGCAACTACCCGCTGTTGAGGCCCACTTGGGCGACCCCAGGTGGGTGCGCAACACCAACTCACCAGCGGCAACCGCCCAGTTGGGCGGGGCCGTGACATCTGCGCGGCGGCACGGCTCGAAACTCGCTCGAGAAACGGTGGAGTTGGGGCCGGGTTCCGGCTTGAGCACGGTTGTCCGGCCGCGCGGGGTGTCGATAGCGTTCGATCCGCTTCACGGCACGGGCCCGTTTGCGCCGCTGCAGGCCGCCCCCACCACCGACCGCTCACCGGCCGGTCCGGGTGTGCCTGTGACGACTCAGCGGCGAGGGGAGGGCGCGCGGGCATGAGCATCACCGAAGATGCGCCGCAGCGGGAGCGGACCAAGGCGCCGCAGGGCGAACGCATGGCCGACTGGGCGGACGGCCGGCTCGGGATCTACCAGTGGCGCACCCTGATGCGCAAGGTCTTTCCCGAACACTGGTCCTTCATGTTCGGCGAGATCGCGCTCTACAGCTTCATCATCCTGATCCTCACCGGGCTCTACCTGACCATGTTCTTCAACCCGAGCATGGCCCACACCGTCTACGAAGGACCGCACGTCCCGCTGCAGGGCGTGCAGATGTCGGAGGCCTACTCCTCCACCCTGCGCATCAGCTTCGAGGTGCGCGGCGGCCTGTTCATCCGCCAGCTGCACCACTGGGCGGCGCTGACCATGATCGCCGCGACCATGGCGCACACCCTGCGGCACTTCCTGACCGGATCCTTCCGCAAGCCCCGCGAGCTCAACTGGCTGATCGGCGTGGTCCTGCTCATCCTGGTCACCCTGGAGGGCTTCCTGGGCTACTCGCTGCCCGACGACCTCCTCTCGGGCACCGGCCTGCGCATCGCCGAGGGCGTGACCCTGGCCATCCCGCTGGTCGGCACCTACCTGACGATGTTCCTGTTCGGCGGCGAATTCCCGGCCACGGACGTCATCCCGCGCTTCTACAGCTTCCACATCCTGCTGCTGCCCGGCATCATCCTGGCGCTGGTCACCATCCACCTGATCCTGGTCATCTATCAGAAGCACACCCAGTTCCGCGGGCCCGGCCGCAACCAGCAGAACGTGGTCGGCCAGCCCCTGATGCCGCACTACGCGGCCAAGGCCGGCGGCTTCTTCTTCCTGGTCTCCGGCGTCCTGGCCCTGATGGCGGGCATCGCCCAGATCAACGCCGTGTGGGTGTACGGCCCCTACCGGCCCGATCAGATCTCCCAGGGCTCCCAGCCCGACTGGTACATGGGCTTCCTGGAAGGCGCCCTGCGCGCCTTCCCCGCCTGGGAGTTCGCCATCGCCGGGTACACCGTCAACATGGGCGTGCTGGTCCCGGCCGTCGTGCTGCCCACCCTGCTGATCGGCATCGCCTGCCTGTGGCCGTTCATCGAGGCCTGGATCACCGGGGACAAGCGCGAGCACCACCTGCTGGACCGGCCGCGCGAACAGCCCACCCGCACCGCCTTCGTCTGCTCGCTGGCCGCCTTCTACCTGGTGCTGTTCTTCGGCGGCGCCAACGACATCCTCGCCGAGCGCTTCCACCTGTCCATGAACGCCTTCACCTGGGCGGTGCGCATCGGGGTGTTCGTCGTCCCGGCCCTGACCTACGTCGTCACCAAGCGGATCTGCCTGGGCCTGCAGCTGCGCGACCGCGACAAGCTGCTGCACGGCCGCGAGACCGGCCGCATCAAGCGGCTGCCGCACGGCGAGTTCGTCGAGGTCCACGAGCGCCTGAACCGCGAGCAGGAGTACACGCTGCTCTCCCGCGAGATCCACCCGCCGCTGCCGGCCCCCGTGCGCGAGGACCGCGACGGCGTGCCCAACCCCAAGTCCCGCAAGGAGATGCTGCGCCACCGGCTCAGCCGCTGGCTGAGCGACGGGCAGATCGCCAACCCGAGCCCGCAGGAGATGCAGCAGGCCCTGGAGCACCTCGACCACGGCTCCGGCGGCCACGCAGGCGGGCACACCAACGGCCAGGCCGAGGGCGCCCGGCCCGCCGTCGAGGGCCGCGAGCCGGACCAGCAAGTGCACTGACCCGGCGGCACGGCGCCACATCGGCCGGGCCTCCGACAGCGGCGCGGGTGACCAGGGGACGGGTCACCCGCGCCGCCTTTTTGCGCTCCGGCCACCGAACCCCGCCCCCCCACCGAACCTCACCCCAACCCCACCCCAACTCCAGCCCAACCCCGCCCCCTGGGCCGCCCCGTTCCCCCGCCCCGCCCAACTCCCGCCCACGCCACGGCAGTTCACCCTCCCGGACGGCCGCCCGCGGCCCGCACCGGGCGGGGGCGGAAAGCTCCGCATCGGCCCGTCGCGGGCGCCCGCGCAGCCGCTCCCGCCGGAGGTGGGGGCGCACGGCCGGGGCCGGGCCGGGCCCCCGCGCGGCGCTCCGTTTCACGTGACCCACGTCACTTTGAAGGGCTCTTGGTGTGGGGGCCCGCCCGTGTCACTATTTCTGCAGACCTCCCCTGCCCAAAAGTCGTGCCCCCTCCGTATGGAGCGTGGAGCCCTTGGCTGCAGGGGAGTTGCGCTGCAGGGCCCCGAGAAACCCGCGTACGTATCTGACGGGCCCTCATCCCCCAAGCCCCCCGCACCACCGGCCGGTGCCGCCGCCGCGGCACGCCCTGCCCGCGGCCGCGCGCCGGACCTCCCGCGCCCGCCCCGACCCGGCGCGCCCCGCCCCCCGCGCACGCCGTGCACCAGCCGCACCACGCCCGGCGCCCCGGGGCGCAGCCGTCCCCCGGGCCCCCGGTGCGCCGTCCCGCAATGTGCCGCGCTCCCACAGGCGCCGTAATCCATCTCTGGAGGAATGATGTCGGGAACCGCCGATCTGGCAGGGGTCTACGCTGCCGTCGAGGAATCCGCCGGGCTGCTGGACGTAGCCTGCGCACGCGACCAGGTGTGGCCCATCCTGGCCGCCTACGAGGACGTGCTCCCGGGCGCCGTGATCGCTTTCCGGGTGGCCACCACCGCGCGCGACGAGGGCGAGTTCGACTGCCGCTTCACGGTCCCCGGCAGCATGGACCCGTACGCCATCGCCGTGGACAAGGGCCTCACCACCCAGAGCGGCCACCCCATCGAGTCGCTGCTCACCGAGGTGCAGAAGCACTGCGCCGTGGACAGCTACGGCGTCGACTTCGGCGTCCTGGGCGGCTTCAAGAAGATCTGGGTGTACTTCCCCGGCAGCCGCCACGAGACGCTGTCGCACCTGGCCGAGATCCCCTCCATGCCGCCCAGCCTGGCCGGGACCGAGTCCTTCTTCGCCCGCTACAACCTGGCCGACCAGGTGGACCTGATCGGCATCGACTACGCGAGCCGGACGATGAACGTGTACTTCGCGGCCTCGGCCGACGTCGTGGCCCGCGACACCGTCCTGGCGATGCACCGGGAGATCGGCCTGCCCGACCCCAGCGAGCAGATGCTCGACTTCTGCAAGAAGGCCTTCGGCGTCTACGCCACCTTGAACTGGGACTCGCAGAAGGTGGAGCGGATCGCCTACAGCGTGAAGACCGAGAACCCGCTGGAGCTCGCCGCCCGCCTCGGCTCCAAGGTCGAGCAGTTCCTCAAGGACGTCCCCTACGGCACCGACACCCCCAAGATGGTCTACGCCGCCGTCACCTCCAGCGGCGAGGAGTACTACAAGCTCCAGTCGTACTACCAGTGGCGCACCGACAGCCGGCTGAACCTTTCGTACGTCGGCGGGCGTTCCGCCTAGCCGCCCCCCCGCCCCACCCCGTGGCGCACCCGGGCCCGCCCGCGGCCGCCCACGGTCCTTCCTCCAGCGCTCGCCCGCCCGCGACGGCGGAGAACACCCATATCGAAAGGGATCAGCCGCAATGACTACTGAAGCCACCCTCGCGCGTTTTCGCGAGTACATGGTCGGCCCCTCGCGGTTCATGAGCCTGCTGTCCGTCTTCGAGCTCGGCATCGTCGACCAGCTGCGCGCGGCGCCCGGCCAGACCGCGGCCGAGCTCGGCGAGGCCGTCGGCGCCAAGCCCGACGCCGTGGAGCAGCTCCTGTTCCTGATGGTCAAGGAGGGCTTCGTCGCCCAGGACGAGGCCTCCGGCGGCTACCGCCTGGACGCGCTGGCCGAGGTCGCCGAGCGCGACCTCAAGCGCGCCCTCACCTACATGAACATGATCAAGGTGGTGGCGCTGCGGCAGCTCTTCTACCTCACCGACAGCGTGCGCACCGGCAAGATCGTCGGCCTCAAGGAGCTCTACGGCACCGACGAGGGCACCCTGTACGACGCGGTGGCCGACCACAGCGACCTCAACGACGCCTGGCTGACGCTGATGAACAACGTCACCGCCAACATCGACCCCTGGTTCTTCTCCAACATCGACGTGCCCGCCGGTGCGCAGGTGCTCGACGTGGCCGGCAACACCGGCCTCGGCGCGATCCACACCTACGAGCACAAGGCCTCCCCGGGGCTGAAGGTGACCACCTTCGACCTGCCGGACAAGGAGAGCACCTGCCTGGAGAACTTCAAGAAGCACGGGGTGGCCGAGCACTGTTCCTTCATCGGCGGCAACGTCTTCGACGAGATCCCCCAGGGCTTCGACACCGTGCTGATCAAGCACTTCCTGGACATGTTCGACAAGGACGACGTCTTCACCATCCTCAAGGGCGTCAACCGCTCCCTGGAGGTCGGCGGCCAGGTCCACATCATGGTGCCGGTGTATCCCGAGGACATCCGCGACACCGACAACTACAACGTCGACTTCTTCCCGGCCTTCTTCATCGGCTGCACCATGGGCCAGGGCGGCCCGCAGAAGATCTCCACCTACCAGAGCTGGCTGGAGGAGTGCGGGTTCAAGGTCACCAAGGCCGTCACCAAGAACCCCGCCGAGGTGCCCAACGACGTCATCCCCGTCCAGGCCATCCTGTCTGCGACCAAGGTCTCCTGACCCGGCTGACCTGCCTGACCCGGCTGACCGGCGACCGGCCGCCGTCCCCGGACGGCGGCCGGCCCGCACCGCTCTCCGCTGAACACGCGCCAACCGGCCCATGGAGGACCCATGCCCCCAGTCACGGGGATCGAAGAGGTGTACTCGGCCATCGAGCAGGCGGCCCGGCTGGCCGGGGTGCCCTTGGCCAAGGACACCGTCCGGCCGATCCTGGCCGCGTACGCCGACGGGCTGGCCGAGGCCGGGGTCGTCTACAGCGTGTCGACCCGTCAGGACGCCCCGGTGGAGCTGGACTTCACCGTCACGGTGCCCACCCGCAGCGGCGACCCGTACGCCACCGCGGTGGCCCACGGCTTCATCACCCCGGCCGGCCACCCGGTCGACACGCTGCTCGCGGACCTCCAGGGCCGGTGCGACATCAGCGAGTACCTCGTCGACGGCGGCGTCGTCGGCGGCTTCAACAAGATCTACGCGCACTTCCCGCAGGACGTGCGGCCGGTGGCCGACCTCGCCGCGCTGCCCGGCATGCCGCCCGCCCTGGCCAAGAGCCTGGACCTGTTCGCCCGGCACGGCCTGAGCGACGTCGCGATGATCGGGATCGACTACCCGCGCCGCACGGTCAACCTGTACTTCACCCAGCTCTCCGAGGAGTGCCGGGCCCCGCAGACCATCCTGTCCCTGCACCGCGAACTGGGCCTGCCGGCCCCCGGCCCGCAGATGCTGGCCTTCGCCGGGCGCTCCTTCCGGATCTACACCACCCTCAGCTGGGACTCCGCGGCCGTCGAGCGGATCTGCTACGCCCCGCCGCCGGCCCGCGGCTGGGAGCCCACGGCGCTGCCGGTGCCCATCACCGCGCAGGTCGAGCGGTTCGTGGACGAGGCGCCGCGCGCCTACGAGGGCGAGCCCATCGTCATTGCGGCCGTGAAGTGGGCGCCCGAGGGGGAGTACCTCAACCTCGGCCCCTACTTCCAGCTCTCACCGCTGATGCGCAAGGTCATCAGCGCGGTGCACAACGGAAAGCTCTGACACTGCCACAGAGCCACTTGTGAATTGCCTGAGCCCGGCTTGTGCCGGGCTCAGGCAATTTCATTGCCGCACCCGCCCCATCCTGTTCCAGGGGGCATTCCGCATTGTTTTCACCGGTGCGGGCACCACCATGCCCTCATTAAAGTTGAATGTTACACCATGTTCATTAGTGTACCGTCGAAACGGTGTTGATTTGCTCTGTGGAATCGGGCAAGATCGCTCACGCCGACGGAGGGGATTCCCGCGTCTTCAGCGGAATCCCGCCCCACTACTCACTAAATGCAAAGGGGACACCCATGTCTGAATCCGTCCCGGATCAGGGCTTTGCCGACGCGGCCGAGCTGCGCCGCGTCAACCGGGCCACGGTCGAGCAGTACATGCACACCCTCGGCCAGGACCGGCTGCGCCGGCACGAGCTGTTCACCGAGGACGGCCGCGGCGGACTGTGGACCACCGACACCGGATCCCCGGTGGAGACGGTCGGCCGGGACCGCCTTGGCGAGCACGCGGTGTGGTCGCTTGGCTGCTTCCCGGACTGGGAGTGGTACAACATCCAGATTTTCGAGACGCAGGACCCGAACCACTTCTGGGTGGAATGCGACGGGCGCGGGAAGATCCGCTTCGGAGATTACCCCGAGGGCTACTACGAGAACCACTTCCTGCACTCGTTCGAACTGGACAACGGGAAGATCAAGCGTAATCGCGAGTTCATGAATCCCTTCCAGCAGCTGCGTGCGCTCGGTATTCCAGTACCGGAGATCAAGCGCACCGGAATTCCCACCTGAGTATCACTTCACCGCTGGATCGGAGTACGTCATGGAAGACGTTATACGGGAGATTCGTATCCGCGGGGCTTTGCAGCAACCCGAATGGAGCGACCTTTCACAGCTGAACCGGGTGGGCGAGGCCCTGGCCTCCCGCCCGCCCCTGGTCCAGGGCGACGACCTGGCCACCCTGCGCACCCTGCTGGGCAAGGTCGCCCGCGGCGAGGCGATGGTGCTGCAGTCCGGCGACTGCGCCGAGGACCCCCAGGAGTGCACGCCCAACTACGTGGCCCGCAAGGCCGCCCTGCTCGACCTGCTGGCCGGCTCGCTCGGCCTGATCACCGGCAAGCCGGTGCTGCGCGTGGGCCGCATCGCGGGCCAGTTCGCCAAGCCGCGCTCCAACCCCACCGAGATCATCGACGGCGTCGAACTGCCCGTCTTCCGCGGCCACATGGTCAACGGCCCCGAGCCGGACGCCGAGAGCCGCCGCCCCGACCCGCTGCGGATCCTGACCGGCTACATGGCCGCCGGGGACATCCTGGAGCACCTGGGCTGGCGCGACCGGGCGGCCGGCCGCGAGGTCGTCGAGCCGCTGGTGTGGACCAGCCACGAAGCGCTGCTGCTGGACTACGAGACGCCCATGCTGCGCATGGACGACAAGGGCCGGCTGTTCCTGGGCTCCACCCACTGGCCCTGGATCGGCGAGCGCACCCGCCAGGTCGAGGGCGCCCACGTCGCGCTCCTGTCCCAGGTCAGCAACCCGGTGGCGTGCAAGGTCGGCCCCTCCATGGAACCCGAGGAACTGCTCGCGCTGTGCGAGCGGCTGGACCCCTGGCGCGACCCGGGCCGCCTCACCCTCATCGCCCGCATGGGCGCCGACAACGTCGCCGAGAAGCTGCCGCGCCTGGTCGAGGCGGTCCGCGAGGCCGGCCACCCGGCGATCTGGCTCAGCGACCCGGTGCACGGCAACACCGTCACCGCCCCCGGCGGCTACAAGACCCGCATGGTCGACACCGTCGCCCGGGAGATCACCGGATTCGCCAAGGCCGTCCAGGGCGCCGGCGGCATCGCGGGCGGCCTGCACCTGGAGACCACCCCCGACGACGTCACCGAGTGCGCGAGCAGCGAGGCCGACCTGGACCGCGTCGGGGAGCGCTACACCTCCTGCTGCGACCCCCGCCTCAACCCCGCCCAGGCCCAGACCGCCGTCAACGCCTGGCCCGCCTGACCCCACCGGCGACCGCCCGCAGCCAGCCCCGCGACAAGTCCGAGGACTCCACCATGACCGGCATACCCCCCATCAGCCCCTACCCCCTGCCCGCCGAGGGCGACCTGCCCCCGGCCGCCGTGTCCTGGACCGCCGAGGCCGACCGGGCGGTCCTGCTCGTCCACGACATGCAGCGGTACTTCCTCAAGCCCTTCCCCGACAGCCTGCGCCGCGAGCTGGTCGCCAACGCCGCCCAGCTGCGCGACCGGTGCGCCTCCCTGGGCATCCCGGTCGCCTACACCGCCCAGCCCGGCGGCATGAGCGACGAACAGCGCGGCCTGCTCAAGGACTTCTGGGGCCCGGGCATGCGGCCCGCCCCCGAGGACCGCCAGGTCGTCGACGCGCTCGCCCCCACCGAGCAGGACTGGCACCTCACCAAGTGGCGCTACAGCGCCTTCTTCAAGACCGACCTGCTGGAACGGATGCGCGCCGCCGGCCGCGACCAGCTCATCGTGTGCGGCGTCTACGCCCACGTGGGCGTGCTGGCCACCGCCATCGACGCCTTCACCCACGACATCCAGCCGTTCTTCGTCGCCGACGCCACGGCCGACTTCTCGCAGGACTACCACCGCTCGGCCCTCACCTACGCCGCCGAGCGCTGCGCCCGGGTCACCACCGTCAAGGGGCTGTTCACATGACACAGACACCACCCACCCCCCACCGGCCCGCCACCCCGGCACCGGAGGACCCCGCCGACCTCCTGGCCCAGGTCCTGGACGGCCGCACCGAGGCGTTCGCCCTGCTGCACCGGCCCGGCACCACCCCCGGCGCGGTCGAGGTGCTGACCGGCGCGGTGTCCCTGCCCGCCACCCTGGCCGACATCCCGCTGCCCGCCGAGCCCGCCCCCGGCACCGGCGCCCACCACGAAGTGCTGGTCGTCATGCCCTACCGGCAGCTGACCGAGCGCGGCTTCGCCTGCGCCGACGACGGCACCCCGCTGGTCGCCATGACGGTGACCGGCCAGCAGCAACTGCCCCTGGCCCAGGCCCTGGCCCGCATCCCGAACGTCCCGACACCGTTGTCGGGCGGCGACTTCGACGTGGACGACGCGGCCTACGAGGACGTGGTGCGCCGGATCGCCAAGGAAATGATCGGCACCGGCGAGGGCGCCAACTTCGTCATCAAGCGCACCTTCGTCGCCGACATCACCGACTACGGCCCGGCCAGCGCCCCGGCCCTCTTCCGCCGCCTGCTGGAACGCGAGACCGGCGCCCACTGGACCTTCCTGATCCACACCGGCAGCCGGATCCTGGTCGGCGCCTCCCCGGAGCGCCACGTCAGCCTCCAGGACGGCACCGCCGTGATGAACCCGATCAGCGGCACCTACCGCTACCCGCCCTCGGGCTCCACGCTGCAGGGCGTGCTGGAATTCCTCGGCGACCGCAAGGAAACCGACGAGCTCTACATGGTCCTCGACGAGGAACTGAAGATGATGGCCCGCATCTGCGACACCGGCGGCCGCGTGGTGGGCCCCTACCTCAAGGAAATGGCCCGGGTCGCCCACACCGAGTACTTCATCGAGGGCCAGAGCGACCGCGACGTGCGCGACATCCTGCGCGAGACGATGTTCGCCCCCACCGTCACCGGCAGCCCCCTGGAAAGCGCCTGCCGGATCATCCACCAGTACGAGCCCGGCGGCCGCGGCTACTACAGCGGCGCCGCCGCCCTCATCGGCCGCGACGGCGCGGGCGCGCGGGTCATGGACTCCGCCATCCTCATCCGCACCGCCGACATCAGCCACCAGGGCCGCCTGTCCATCGGCGTGGGCGCCACCATCGTGCGCCACTCCGACCCGGCCTCCGAGGCCGCCGAGACCCGCGCCAAGGCGGCCGGCCTGGTCGCCGCCCTGAACGGCGACACCACCGAACGCTTCGCCGACCACCCCAGCGTCCGCCGCGCCCTGGAACTGCGCAACGACACCATCGCCGGGTTCTGGCTCTCCGACCACCCCGACCGCGCCGCCGCCCTGCCCCAACTGGCCGGCCGCCGGGTCCTGGTGGTCGACGCGGAGGACACCTTCACCTCCATGATCGACCAGCAGCTGCGCTCGCTGGGCCTGGAGGTCACCCTGCGCCGCTACGACGAGGACTACACCTTCGCGGGCCACGACCTGGTCGTGATGGGCCCCGGCCCCGGCGACCCGCAGGAAGTGGCCCACCCCAAGATGAGCCACCTGCACACCGCGGTGGCCACCCTGCTGCGCGAACAGCGGCCCTTCCTCGCCGTCTGCCTCAGCCACCAGGTCCTGGGCCTGCAGCTGGGCCTGGACCTGCGCCGCCGGGACGTGCCCAACCAGGGCGTGCAGAAGGAGATCGACCTGTTCGGCGCCCCCGAACACGTCGGCTACTACAACACCTTCGCGCTGCTGAGCGAGCACGACGAGTTCACCCCGCACGGCGTGCCCGGAGCGGGCGCGGCCCGGCCCGTCCAGGTCAGCCGGGACGCGGCCACCGGCGAGGTGCACGCCCTGCGCGGGGAGGGCTTCGCCTCCCTGCAGTTCCACCCGGAATCCGTCCTCACCCGGGAAGGGCCCCGCATCGTCGGCACCGTCCTGGCCGGCCTCCTGGCCCCGGCCCGCACCCCCGACCCGGCCTGACCCGCCCCGACTGCCGGGCCGGCGCCCACCCCCGAGCGCCGGCCCGGCCCCTTGCCCGGCCCGCCCGCAGTTCTGCCTGCCGCACCGTTGAAGGATTGACTCATGTCTGATGTACGGCGTTCCGAGACGCTGACCGGCACCGTCGAGGTGGCGTTCCCCGAGTTCACGGCGCCGCCGGTGGAGCCGCTGGGGCTGT
>NZ_JBEXJR010000031.1:0-11846 GCF_040609235.1 Streptomyces sp. NPDC004732 | reverse complement strand
GCCCTGTGGCGCGGCCCCGCCCTCGCCGACCTGCCCGACCGCGCCGCCGCGGCGCGCCCCGAGGCACAGCGCGCGGAGGCCGTCCGCGCACGGATCGAGGCGGACGTCCTCCTCGGCCGCGCCTCCGAGGTCGTACCGGAACTGCGGGAGCTGACCTCCGCCAAGCCCTACGACGAGACGCTGCACGCCCTGCTGATCCGCGCCCTGCGCGACGCCGGACGCGGGGCCGACGCGCTCGCCGCCTACGAGGAAGCACGCCGCGCCCTCGCCGACGGACTCGGCACCGACCCGGGCCCGGAACTGCGGGCGCTGCACGCGGAATTGCTGGCGGGTCCGGATCGGGGCGGACGGGAACAGGTCGGACGGGAACAGGTCGGCGGGCGGGAGCCCGGCGGCGCCGGACCGGCACAGCAGCCGCCGAGGCAGCAGCGCCCCCCATCACCACAAGCACCCCAGTCCCAACAACTAACCCAGGCACCCCAGCCCCAACAACCAACCCAGTCACCCCAGTCGCCACAAACACCCCACGGATCGCGCGCCTCCCACCCCTCCCACCCACCCCAACCACAGCGATCCGCAAGGCCCGAGCAGCACGGAAACATCCGCACCCGCCTGACCTCTTTCGTCGGCCGGGAACCCGAACTCGCCGCCATCCGTTCCGACTTGCGAAGAGCCCGCCTCGTCACCCTCACCGGACCGGGCGGCTCCGGCAAGACCCGCCTCGCCGAGGAAGCCGCCGCCGGGCATCCACAGGCATGGCTGGCCGAGCTCGCCCCGCTCGACCACCCCGAGGCGGTGCCCGGCGCTGTCGTCAGCGCGCTCGACCTGCGCGAGACCGTCCTGATGACCAGCGAGCTGACCACACAGCAGGACGACCCGGTCGCCCTGCTCGTGGAGTACTGCGCCCCGCGCAGCCTGCTCCTGCTCCTTGACAACTGCGAACACGTGATCGGCGCCGCCGCCGAGCTCGCCGAGGCCCTCCTCACGCACTGTCCGGGCCTCACCATCCTCGCCACCAGCCGTGAACCCCTGGGCGTGCCGGGCGAGTCGGTGCGCCCCGTGGAGCCGCTCCCGCCCGACCCGGCCCACCGCCTGTTCACCGAGCGGGCCGCCGCGGTGCGGCCCGGCTTCGACCCGGAGGCCGACGCCGAGGCCGTCGCCGAGATCTGCCGCCGTCTCGACGGGCTGCCGCTCGCCATCGAACTGGCCGCCGCCCGCCTGCGGCTGCTCACCCCGCGCCAGATCGCCGACCGCCTCGACGACCGCTTCCGCCTCCTGACCAGCGGCAGCCGCACGGTCCTGCCCCGCCAGCAGACCCTGCGGGCCGTCGTCGACTGGTCCTGGGACCTCCTGGACGAGGCCGAGCGGGCCGTGCTGCGCGAGGCGTCCGTCTTCGCGGGCAGCTGGGACCTCCCGGCCGCCGAGGCCGTGTGCACCGCGCCCGCCACCGACCTGATCGGTGCCCTCGTCGACAAGTCCCTGGTGGTGGCCGTCCCGTCCGCGAGCCCCACGGACGGCGGCATGCGCTACCGCCTGCTGGAGACCATCCACGAGTACGCGACCGAGCGCGCCGCCGAGACCCCCGACCTGCTCGCCGCGGCCGAGGCCCGCCACTCGGCGTACTTCCGGGAGCTCCTGGCCCGCGCCGAGCCCCTGCTCCGCTCCGGGGAACAGTTGCCGTGGATCGGGCGCCTGGAGACGGAACTCGACAACATCAGGGCCGCGCTGCAGCGCGCGGCCACGTCCGGTGACGCGGCGGGCGCGGTCGAGATGGCGCTGAACACCGCCTGGTTCTGGTGGCTGCGCAACTACCGCAGGGAGGGCGCCGACTGGATGGCCCGCGTCCTGGAGCTCGCGCCCCCCGGCCTCCCCGCCGAGGACGACCCGCTCTACTGGCCGTGGATGAGGCTCCATCTGCTGCATCTGTGCCTGGTCGCGGAGTCCAGACCCGCGGACTCACCCGCCTACCACGTGGAGTGGAACGACCCGGAGCTCGTCGAGGCGCTGCGCGAGGTCTTCGCGCGGCCCGTGCCCGAGACCGCCCGCTTCCCCGGGCTGCTCTGGCCGTTCACCATCTTCTTCACGGGCGGCACCCACGAGGACGCGATGGCCCCGCTGAACCGCACGGTCGAGAACTGCCGTCGCTACGGCGAGGACTGGGACCTTGGCGTCATCCTCATGTTCCGCACGCACATGGCCGTCGACATGCCGGGCAACCTCTCCGGCGTCGACGAGGACCTGGCGGAGCTGCGGGAGCTGAGCCGCCGCGTGGGCGACCGCTGGATGCGCGCCCAGGTGTGCAGCGCGGCGGGCGAGGCGGCCATGGCCCGCAGCAGACACGAGGAGGCCCGCGTCGAGTACGAGGAAGCGCTGCGCCTCGCCTACGAGGTGGGGGCGTACGCGGAATCCTCGTTCCTGCTCGCCCGGCTCGCCGAGGTCGCCTACCGCGAGGGCGACCGGGCCGCGGCGGCGAAGGTCCTCGACGAGGCGGGCCGGGAGGCCGATCGGTACGGGGTGACGGACTCACGCGCCTTCGTACGACTCCTCGGCGCGCTGCTCGCCCTGGACGAGGGAGACATCGACACGGCCCGCACCCTGTGCGAGGCATCGCGGGCCGAGTCCGAGTACGGCTCGCCGCCCCCGCAGTTCAGCGTCGCCCTGAGCGGCATGGAGTCCCGCATCGCCGCGGCCGAGTCCGGACCGGCCAGCGGGCTGCCCATCGTCACCGCCGCGGCGCGCGAGGCCGTGACGTCCCGGTGCTCCGAAGTGATCGTGGCGTCGTTGGTGGACGGCGCCGCGGTGCTGCTGAGCGACGTCGGCGAGCATGCGCGCGCGGCCCGGATCCTCGCCGCCGCCACGTCCCTGCGCAACGGCCACCGGAGGTCCAATCCGGAGGACGCACAGGCGGATCACGTGGAGAGCGCGGCCCTGGCCGCGCTCGGCCCGGACGGATACGAACGGGAGCGCGCCGCGGGCAGCGCACTGACGGCGGACGGAATCCTGCAGGAACTGGAGCTCGCGACCGCGGCAGTCGCAGATTCGCCAGAAGGGCCCTAGCCGCAGCTCATCCGCGACTGCGCCCAGTCCGCGAGCGCCGTCGTGTCGAACGGCGTATGCGGCTCGACGACGAGCCTGACCGTCTTGCGGCCGCTCAGGTTCACATGCACGGGCACCGCCGGATCGCCGCCCTTGACCAGCGGGGACTGCCACAGCCGCGCCCCGTCCCCGTACACGGAGAAGCGCACCTTGCCGAGCCCCATCGTCATGTCGTCGACGCCGACGACCGCGTCGTACGTCGAACAGCTGCGGTTCAGGTCGATGGTGACGGAGGACCTGCCGTGCACGGTCACACCGTGGGAGTACCGCTTGTCGCCGACGGACAGGCCCCAGCGCTGCCACACCCAGCTGCTCTCGGCGAGCCGCATCTCGGGCTTGGTGCCGTCGCCGGTGAGGCCGTACTCCAGCTCGTTCCACTGGTAGACCCTGGGGGCAGGCGGCGGCGGGGGCGGCGGCTTCGGGGTCGGCTTGGGCTTCGGCGGTGTAGGGGTGGGCTTCGGCGCGGGGGGCGGCGGAGTCGGCTTCGGCTTGGGCTTCTCCTTGGCGGGAGGCTTCGGCTTCGGCGTGGGGGTGGGCTTCGGGGACGGCTTCGGCGCGGGGGGCGGCGGAGTCGGCTTCGGCTCGGGCTTCGGCTTCTCGGGCGGCGGCTTCTGCGGCACGATCGACTCGGAGACCGCGGGTTCCTTGGACGGCGGCGCGTCCGCCTTCGGCTTGCCGCCCCCTCCGGTGAGGGCGATCGCCGCGGCGACCCCGGCGGCCACCACGACACTCGCCGCGATACCGGCCTTCGCGGGGGCGCCGAGCCCCTCGGACGCGGCGGCACCGCCCGCGGCGGAGCCCCCGGTCGACCCGCCCGCCGCGGCCGCGCCCGCGGCCCCCGCGGCACCTGCTCCGACGGTGCCGCCGCCGATGAGCGCGGCCACCTTCGCGTACCCGGCGGCACCGAACCAGCCGATGACGGCGATCGGCACGACCGCGGGGATGCCGCTGGCGACGTCCTTGATCTGCCCGGCGGCGAGGCGGCACTTCGCGCACTCCTCCAGGTGCTTGCGCAGGCCGCGCTCGGCGCGGGTGCGCAGGCCGCCGCGCGCATAGGCACCGAGGCGGTCGGCGTAGCGCGCGCACTCCTCGCTCTCGGTGAGCGTGGCGCTGACATGCGCCTGCAGATAGGCCTGTTTCAGACCCTCGCGGGCGCGGCTCGCCAGCACGCGCGTGCCGTTCGCGTCGAGGCCGAAGAGCGTGGCGACGTCACTGGGGGACTCGTCCTCGACCTCCGTGTGCCACAGCACGGCCTGCCAGCGCTCCGGCAGGCTCCGGAAGGCCTGCATCGCCATCGACTGCTCGGCCTCGTGCATCGCGCGGACGTCCGCGCCCAGGTCCAGGGTGTCGTCATCGGAGACCTCGGCGCCACGGGCGGCCTGCGCGGCGAACACCGCGAAGTCGTCGACCAGATGCTCCCGCTTCGCCGACTTCGTCCACCCGGCGGCGACCCGCCGCACGGTGGTGAGCAGATAGGCGCGCACGGCGTGCTCGGGCCCGCTGCCGCCGCGCACCGCCTGCAGCATGCGGGCGAACACCTCGGCGGTGAGGTCGTCCGCGGTGTGGGCGTCACGGCAGCAGGTGCGGGAATAGCGACGCACCGCCTCGGCGTGACGGCGGTAGAGCTCCTCGTACGCGGAGTCGTCGCCGGAGCGCATCCGGGCGATCAGGTCGGCGTCGGGGACCGGGGCTTCGCCGCCCCCGGGCACCGATGAGCCCGCGCCGCCCCCGCGCTGCGGAGGCACACTCGGACCGGCCGCGCCGGCCGCGCTGACGGGACCTCCCGCACCGCTGCCGGGACCGCCCTGGGACGACTCGTCCCGACCGTCAACACTCATCGCGGAACGCCCCCGGTTGCACACTCAGACCCGACCACCGGCAAAGAGTGCCACACGGTCGCGCCGAGGCCGACAGGGAAGACGTTCAACCACCCGTCCGGGGCGACTTCCCGAAATCGAGCACTACCGTTCACCCATTCGGGGAAGGCTCAACGTCCGTCGTTCAGCACGGAGTTGAACCTTCCGCCGCATGAGAGGCGAGCGAAGGCGATCCGGCCGGTCACGCGGGCCGGGACCGCAGCCCTTCGAGCAGGATGTCGAGCAGCCGCGAAGAGGCCGCCGCCTGCTGTGCCGCGTCCGGCAGCGAGGGCGCCGCCGTAGCGATCACCAGCAGCACGTCGGACACCGTCACGTCCGCCCGCAGCTCGCCCGCCGCACGGGCACGCTCCACGAGACGGCCGACGACGTCGAGCAGTGTCGCCGCCCCCGTGTCGTCCCCGAGCGGGTCCGACTCCTCGACGGGCGCCTGGCGCTGTTCGACGAGACGCAGCTCGGGAGAGTCCGGAGCCGACTGCCGCTGCTGCGGCACCCGCGCCTCGTCCTCCTTGCCGCCGTCCTCCACGCTCACCCGCAGCACCTGGGGCGGCAGCAACCGCCCCGCACCCGATGCCACGGACGTCCGCAGGAAGCGGGAGAGCGCGGACCACGGCTCGTCCTCCTGCCCGAGCGCCGCACGGGCCTGGTCGGTCAGCCGGGAGGTCTCCTCCTCGGCTATCCGCCGGACCAGCACGTCCTTGCTCGGGAAGCGGCGGTAGACCGTGCCGACCCCGACCCGCGCGCGGCGCGCGACGTCTTCCATCGGCGCGCCGTAACCCAGCTCGCCGAAGACTTCGCGTGCCGCCCTGAGTACATGTTCGAGATTGCGCTGTGCGTCGACACGCAGTGGTGTCGTGCGCGCTCCTTCCCCCATGTCGCGTCCGTTCCCGCTCGGGCCGACGGCTGATGCCGACACGGCAGCGGAAGTCCAGTGAGTCTCCTGAATGTGCATACACGTTCCCCCGGTAATGACGTCTCCCCCCGGAGACACTCCCCGCCATTGGCTACCGACGTGTGAGGAGTGAGCCCTTCCGCGAGCCGGAAATCCGGCCCGGCGAGCGCATCCCCCGACACCCCGACGTCACACGAACATAGTTGAGCGGGGGTCAATTCAGAAGAGGCGGGTTCCGCACAGCGCGCCCCCCGATCGGAGTACGCGCCCTTTCAGGCCGTATTGCACCCCATCTCCGCACCCCCTTCGTCCCCGCTGACCTGCGCACCTTGCGCACCCGGCGGCAACCCCGTGAGCCCCTCGCGCACACCGCTCCCGGTCACACAAATTGCCGGGCCTGTGGACAAACGCCGAAGCCCGGTGCGTCATGGGATGGTGAAGGCTGCGATCTCCCGGGGGACGACCCCCGTGCCCCCGGACTGTGTACGCATTCTCGTCGTCGGCGGTGGTTACGTCGGCATGTACACCGCGCTGAGACTCCAGCGAAAGCTGAAGCGCGAGCTCAAGCGGGGTGAGGTCGAGATCGTCGTGGTCGCCCCCGACCCCTATATGACGTATCAGCCGTTCCTGCCCGAGGCGGCCGCCGGCTCCATCTCGCCGCGCCATGTCGTCGTGCCGCTGCGCCGCACCCTCGACAAGTGCCGCATCGTCATCGGCGAGGTCGAGTCGGTCGACCACGCCAAGCGCACCGCGACCTTCACCACCCTCGCCACCGAGGAGGAGGGCACCGGGTCCGTCCAGATCGCGTACGACGAAATCGTCATGGCCCCCGGCTCGATCGCCCGCACGCTGCCCGTGCCGGGACTCGCCGAGTACGCCATCGGCTTCAAAACGGTCGAAGAGGCCATCGGACTGCGCAACCACGTCATCGAACAGATGGACATCGCCTCCTCCACACGCGACCCCGCGATCCGCGATGCCGCCCTGACCTTCGTCTTCGTAGGAGGCGGGTACGCGGGCGTCGAGGCGCTCGGCGAGCTGGAGGACATGGCGCGCTACGTGTCCCGGTACTACCACAACATCAAGGCCGAGGACATGAAGTGGATCCTCGTCGAGGCCACGGGCCGGATCCTGCCCGAGGTCGGCGAGGAGATGGGCAAGTACACGGTGCGCGAACTGCGAAGGCGCAATATCGACGTACGCCTGGAGACACGTCTTGACTCGTGCGAGGACCGCGTGGCCGTCCTCAGCGACGGCTCCCGCCACCCCACCCGCACCGTCGTGTGGACCGCGGGCGTCAAGGCACACCCCGTACTCGCCGCCAGCGACCTGCCGCTGACCGAACGCGGCCGCCTGAAGTGCACCGCACGGCTGACCGTCGACGGCACCACGCACGCGTGGGGCGCGGGCGACGCGGCCGCCGTCCCCGACGTCACCGCGGACGAGCCGGGCACCGAGTGCGCCCCCAACGCCCAGCACGCAGTCCGCCAGGCCAAGGTCCTCGGCGACAACATCGTCGCGTCCCTGCGCGAACGCCCCCTCCAGGAGTACACGCACAAATACGTGGGCTCGGTGGCCTCCCTGGGACTGCACAAAGGTGTCGCGCACGTCTACGGACGCAAGCTGAAGGGCTACCCTGCCTGGTTCATGCACCGCGTCTACCACCTGAGCAGAGTGCCGACCATCAACCGCAAGTCCCGAGTCCTCGCCGAATGGACCCTGTCCGGCCTGTTCAAACGCGAGATCGTCTCCCTCGGGTCGCTCGAACACCCCCGCGCGGAGTTCGAACTCGCGGCCGGTGGCGGGCGCCCGAAGGAGTCCTCCTGACCGGAGTCAGGAACTCCCCGCACAGGACCGGCGTCTGACGGATGTCAGTCCGTTCGGTCAGACTGTTCGTGTGACCATGGGCAGGCCGCCAGGCCGACACCAGGGACGTCCGCTCTCGACATGCTGTGTTCCCGATCCAGAAGCGACACCACGAGGCCTACCGCAGTGAACTTCACGCGCTGGAGCGCCCGGCTCCCCGGAACGCAGCGCCGCGCAGCAGCGCGGACCGAACAAGCGGTCTCCACGGCACCGCGCGGGGACGGCTCCGTCCCCGCGGCCCGCGCCGAGCGGCCCACCGGGACCGGTGAGCCCGCC
This sequence comes from Streptomyces sp. NPDC004732, assembly GCF_040609235.1. Classification (NCBI taxonomy): domain Bacteria; kingdom Bacillati; phylum Actinomycetota; class Actinomycetes; order Kitasatosporales; family Streptomycetaceae; genus Streptomyces; species Streptomyces sp. NPDC004732. The sequence continues at coordinate 3,842 of NZ_JBEXJR010000031.1, read as the reverse complement.
CCGCCGGACGGCGCCGTCGGCCTCAGCGGCGCCGACGGCATCGACGAGCTGCCGGTCCGCGAGGTGCTCGACCGCATCCCGGCCCTCGTCGCCCTCGTGCACGGCACCGACCACCGCATCGCGTACGTCAACGATGCGTACGCCGCCGCCTTCGGCCCCAGGACCGTCGGCGAGCCCGCGCGCGTGGCGCTGCCCGAACTGTCCGAGCTGGGCCTCCTGTCGCTCCTCGACCAGGTCCTGCGCAGCTCGAAGCCGCGCACCGTCAAGTCCCGCAAGGCCCCCTCCGGCCGGTCGTACACCTTCACGTGCACCCCTGTGACGCTGCCGCTCGGCGGCTCCGCGGCGGGCCCCGAAGAGGGCGCTGGCGTCCTGGTGTTCGCCGCCGACGTCACCGACCACGCCGAGGCCGCCGAGCGCCTGCGCACCAGCGAGCGCGCCCAGCGCGAGACGGCCGTCACCCTCCAGAAGTCCCTGCTGCCCCAGGAGCTGGAGCAGCCCGACGACCTGCGCATCGCCGCCACGTACCAGCCGGGCGGCACCGAGGCCGCGGTCGGCGGCGACTGGTACGACGTGATCACCCTCGGCGGCGGCCGCACCGCCCTCGTCATCGGCGACGTGATGGGCCGCGGCGTCCGCGCGGCGGCCGTCATGGGCCAGCTCCGCACGGCCGTGCGGGCCTACGCCCGCCTGGACCTGCCCCCGCACGAGGTCCTCCAGCTCCTGGACGGCCTCGCCGCCGAGATCGACGCCAGCCAGATCGCCACGTGTGTCTACGCGGTGCACGACCCGAACGAAGGAAGCCTCGTCTACGCCTCGGCGGGACACCTGCCCATCCTCGTGCGCGACGAGAACGGCACCATCCACCGCGCGGAGGAGCCCACCGGCCCCCCGCTCGGCACCGGAGGGTGGCTGCACACCTCGGGCTCCGTCCCGCTCGGCCCCGGCTCCACCGCCGTCCTCTACACGGACGGCCTGGTCGAGCGGCGCAGCGAGGACATCGACGAGGGCGTGGCCTCACTGGAACGCGCCCTGGCGGGTGCCACCGGCACGCCCCAGGTGGTGTGCGACCGCCTGATCCGTGCCCTGGGAGTGACGGCCGACCACGACGACGACGTGGCGGTACTGGTCCTCCAGCACCCGGCTCGCGCCGGGTCGAACGCCGAGCTGTTCAGGAACGCGGCCCTGGAGCTCCTGGGCGGAGTGGAGGCCGCCCCACGCGCGCGTGCCTTCGCCACCGGAGTCCTCGCCAGCTGGCGCTTCTCACCGGAACTGCACGACCTGGGGGTCCTGGCGGCCAGCGAACTGGTCGCCAACTCCCTCCAGCACGGCACCCCGCCGATGCGGCTTCGCCTGCGCCGCACCGACCGCCGCCTGATCATCGAGGTCACCGACGGCGACGACCACCTGCCGCGCCGCCGCCGCGCCGAACCGGCCGACGAAGCGGGACGCGGCATCGCCATCGTCGCCACGATCGCGTCGAACTGGGGCTCACGCCGCACACCGGGCGGCGGCAAGGCCGTCTGGTGCGAGTTCGCCCTGCCCAAATAGGGGCTCGCGGGGCTCAGGCGTGCGCGGTCTCGGGCTCCGCGGCCGCCGGGCCGCCCTGCGCCACCACCGGGCTCTTGGCCAGCGAGGGCTGGTTCTGCAGCGGGGTGAGCCGACGGCCCAGGCGCACCGCGAGCACCGTGATGCCCAGGGAGAAGAGAACGAACGTCACGATGTACGGCATGTGCAGCGAGGCACCCATCGGCCCGCCCACGGCCGGACCGACCGCGAGGGCCAGCTGCTTCACCAGGGCGAAGGCCGAGTTGTACTGACCGACCATGCCGCCCGGCGCCAGGTCGGCGACCAGCGGCGCGACGGTCGGCGACAGCATCGACTCACCGAGCCCGAAGAGGGCGTACGTCGAGATGAACGCGGCAGTGGCCATCGCCTGGCTGCCGTGCCCGACACCCGCGTACCCGGCGAGCAGCCACGCGAAGGCCCAGATCAGACCGACGGCCGCGATCACGCGGGACCGCTTGCGCCGCTCGACGAACTTCAGGACGGCGAACTGCGCGATCACGATCATGGCCGTGTTGGCGGCCAGCGCGATGCCGAGCGTCGAAGCGGAGATGCCCGCGGCCTCCACGCCGTACGCGGAGAGCCCCGACTCGAACTGCCCGTAGCAGGCGAAGAAGATCACGAAGCCGAGCACACACAGCTGCACCATGGCCTTGTGCTTCAGGAGCGCACGCATGCCGCCCCGCGGGGCCGAGGCGTCCTTCGGCATCGCGTCCTGGATGGCGGGCGCGTGGGGCAGCCGCACGGTCAGCGCGATGCCCGCGAGCACCAGGAACATCACGGACTCGATGGAGAACAGCAGCGTGAAGCTGCTCGGACGGCTCTCGTCGACGATCTGGCCGCCGATGAGACCACCGATGCCGAGGCCCAGGTTCTGCAGGAAGAACTGCATCGCGAAGGACCGCGTCCGGGTGGCGGGCGTCGAGGACCAGACGATCATCGTCGCGAGCGCGGGCTGCATGACCGCCGTACCGGCGCCGAGCAGCGCCGCGGCGAGGATCGCCGTCGGCTCGCTGTTCGCGAAGCCGAGCGCGACCGCGCCCACGGAGGCGACACCCGCCGCACCCACGAGCACGGGGAGGGGGCCGCGACGGTCGATGACGCGGCCGGTGATGGGCAGGACGATCAGAGCGGCCATGGCGAACGCGGCGAGCACGATGCCCGCCGCACTGGATCCCAGATCTCGCACCTGCGCCACATAGACGTAGAGGAACGGAACCGTGAACCCGATGCCGAACGCGCTCAGCGCGCTGCCTGCCTGAATACGACGCATCGCTGCGCCCATCGCCCTGGTCACTTTCACCTGCCTTGAGTGAGTAGTTAGAAGTGAAGACTTCGAAGCTAAAGTTCGATCCTAAACTGTACACACTGAAGGACTTCAATGCCAAGCGGGGTCGTGCCATACTCGGCCCATGGGTGACACCCCCGGCCCAAGTGAGCCGACACTTGAAGAGCAGATCGCCGCGTACCAGCGGGAGTTCCAGGACCTCGACCCCCAGGTCGAGGAGATCGTCTCGGCCCTCGGCCGCCTGAACCGCCGCATGAACGTCGCCTACGGCCGCCAGACGGCGACCCTCGGCATCAGCAACGCGGAGTGGGAGGTCCTCAAGGCCCTCGTCCTCTCCGGAGCCCCGTACCAAATGGGCCCGGGCGACCTGGCCAAGCGGCTCGGCCTCACGCCCGCCGCGATGACCCACCGGATCGACCGCATGGTGGCGGAGGGTCTGGTCACGCGCGACCGCGACGAGAACAACCGCGTCCGCGTCATCGTGGAGCTGACCGCAGAGGGCCGCGAGAAGTGGCTGGAGGCGATGCGGCTCGCCACGGTCTTCGAGGAGGACCTCCTCCAGGACCTGTCCCAGGAGGAGCGCGGCGCCCTGGGCGAGGTGCTGACCCGTCTTCTACGTCGCGTGGAGCACGCCCAGCCGGACGCGGGCGGCCGCCTCACCGACCTGGAGTGAAGGGCCCTCCGGCGGGGCACAGGGGGTGGTTGACAGTCACCTGCCCGACCCGTAAGGTTCTTCGGGTTGCCACGGGGCCGTAACGGTTCTGCGACAGCACCTCCGCCGCGGAAAGCGGCAAACCAAACTCTGCACGACCTCCCAACGGAACCGATTCGGCATGCCCGAATTCAATTCCAAGGCTCGATTATGAGTCGCCGGGAAAACCCGCTAGAGTTTGAGACGTCGGAACGGCCCAACAGCCGCAAAGACAAACCCACTTCGACTGGGAGTCAGGCCCGAAAGGATCTGATAGAGTCGGAACCGCCGGAAAGGGAA
>NZ_JBEXJR010000030.1:0-17426 GCF_040609235.1 Streptomyces sp. NPDC004732 | reverse complement strand
ATCGGCGCAGCCGACGCGACGCAGGAGCGCCCTTTACTCCCGGCCCGGAACCGCCACACTCCGCAAAAAACCGGGCGGCCCCGGTGACCATCCGGTGCGGGCCTACACCAACTCCCTTGCGTAACACCGGACTACCCGAGACCAAGCCAGGAGAGGCGAGCATGCAGGGTGAGGCACGGGCCTGCATCGGCGCCACCCCTGCCGGGACGCTGCGTCGGCCCCCAGGTAGGGAGACAGCCCTCGTCTTGGGGTCAAGATCCGCCGAGTAACGGAACTGTCCCAGCGCGCGGTGACAGGGAAGAAGTGCCGAGCGGCTACCGGAACCACCGCCCCGGGCCACCGGTCAACCACTCCAGAGTGACGTGACGAACCCGCGTTCGACCCCCATTTTCCGCGCCCGACGGCGCACAAGAGGGGTGCGGAGAGGGCGTGGAAGGGCCGGTCCCGTGTCGGTCGGCTGCGCACGCCGACGCCGCCCGGCCTGTAACAGGAGTGTCTTAGGCGGAAGTTGAGCGGAACGGTTCGCCTGGCCCGGGCTGTCCTGGTGGTCAGTAACGCTCGCTCGTACCGCTTGGTGCCGAGCAGCCCGGCACCACCACCAACCAACGCTGAGGGAAAATACGATGCGCGTTCGCAAGCTCACCACCTTCGCCGCCCTGGCCCTCGCCGCGAGCCTCTCGCTCACGGCCTGCAACGGCGACGACGTCGCGAGCGGCGACTCGTCCTCGGACTCCGCCGCCTCCTCGGGCGGCGGTTCGGAGCAGGGCGGCGGGCAGGACACCGCGGGCAAGGACTCCGGCGGCGAGAAGCCCGCCCCTGCGGGCAAGGACTCCGCGGGCTCCGGCTCCGGCTCCGGCTCCGGTCAGAGCGGCAAGGGCGGCAAGTGCCGCACCGACGACCTGGACATCACCGCGTCGGACAGCACCATCGACGGCGACACCGACGGCTCCATCGCGGTGACGTTCAAGAACGGCGGCGCGGACTGCGGCCTGTCCGGCTTCGCGGGCGTCGACCTGAAGACCAGCGCGGGCTCCCTCTCCGCCACGCGCTCGGGCCAGGGCGCCAGCCCGATGACCCTCAAGAGCGGCGAGTCGGTGTCCTTCAGCGTCGGCTACCCGGTCAACGACTCGGGCGGCTCCGGCGTCAAGGTCACCAGCCTCGTCGTGACCCCGCCCGGCGAGACGAAGTCGTTCTCCATGGAGTGGCCCGGCGCCGGCTCCCTCCCCGTCACCGACGGCTCCGGCACCCCGGTCAAGGTCTTCCCGATCGGCAGCGCGGGCCAGGGCGGCGCGCAGTAACACCCCGCCCTACCTCTACGCCCGCGACTGGCCCAGGTCAGTCGCGGGCGTAGTAGTACCCCTCCCCGTGGGAGGGGCCCACGTTGTGCTGGATCCCGCTGCCGTTGATGGTGAAGTACGAGGGGTCCAACGTCGGGTAGCAGGTGGGCGGACGGCTGCCCACGAACGTCGCCGTGCCGACGTTGATCCGGCTCCCCTGGCTCCCGGACGACGTCACCTTCGCCGCGTACGTGCACTCGGCCTGCTTCTCCATGGTCAGCCGTACGGCACCGCTGCGGGAGATCGTCACCGAGTCGGGCTGCCCGATGTTGAAGTCGCCGCCGAACTTCCAGGCCCCCGCGAAGAACGTGGGCACGGCGCCGCCGCCTCCGCCTCCTGATCCCGACGAGCCGCCGTCCCCTGAACCGGAACCCGAACCGGAACCGGAGGCGTCGTCTGACGTGTCCCCGGGCGACGTGCCGGAGCCGCCGTCCTTGGAGCCGTCCGAGTCGTCGGAGTCGTCGGAGTCGTCGGAGTCTTTGCCTCCGCCGCTGTCCGCCCCGTTCACGCCGTCCGCTCCGTCCGCGCCCTTCTCCCCGTCGTCGCCCTTCTTGTCCTTCTTCCCCTTGTCCTTGGACTTGGACTTGTCATCCTTCGACGGTGAATCCCCGGGCGACCGCGACGCGTTCGGGCCCGGCGTCACCGGCGCACTGCTCGACGGCGGCGACGCACTGTCGTCGCCGTCGCCGCTGAACGGCTGCAGCACCGCGACCGTGCCACCGCCGACGGAGATCACGGCCACGACCGGGAGCGCGATCACGAGGGGGCGGCGACGCCGGTTCCGCTCCCCGGTGGGAGCACTCGCTGCGGACCCGCCCGTCACCGCCGCCACCTCGGCGACTCCCGCCCCGGCCCCCGCCCGCAGCCGCGCCGTCTCCCGGTCGACCGCGACCGGCGCCGCCTCCCGTACCGGCGCCGAAGACTCCGCGTCCAGGAGCCGCGCCGCCTGCTGGGCGAGGCGCGTGACGACGTCGGCGGGCAGCCACGACGCCTGGGACGGCAGCGGGCGCGCCTCCTCGGCGGCCGCCAACAGCTCGTCCAGGTCCGCGCGTTCGTCCACCTCCTTGGCGAGGCAGCGGGCTATGAGCGCCCGCAGGTCGTCGTCGGCCACCGCGTCGAGGTCGGGCTCGGCCTCGACGATCTGGTACATGACCGCGTGCTGGTTGCCGGCGCCGCGTCCGAAGGGCAGCGCGCCCGTCGCGGCGTACGTCAGGACGCAACCCAACGTGAACACATCGCTCTTGGGGCCCGCGCTCTGGCCCCGGATCTGCTCGGGCGCCATGAAGCCGGGCGAACCGATGACCATGCCGGTGCTGGTGAGGAGCGACTCGACGGAGGTCTGCATCGCGCGGGCGATGCCGAAGTCGATGACGCGCGGGCCCTCGACGGTCAGCATCACGTTGGACGGTTTGAGGTCGCGGTGGACGATCCCTGCCGAGTGGATGTCCTTGAGCGCGTGCAGGAGTCCGTCGGCGAGCGTGAGGACGGACTTCGCGGGCAGCGGGCCGTGGCCGCGTACGACTTGTTCGAGGGAGAGCCCGGGGACGTACCCCGTGGCGACCCAGGGCAGGTCGGCGTCCGGGTCCGCGTCGAGCACGGGCGCCGTGTAGCGCTCGCCGACGCGCCGCGCGGCGTCGATCTCGCGCCGGAAACGGGCTCTGAACTGGGCGTCCGAGACATGTTCCTCGTGGACGACCTTCACCGCGACGGTGCGGCCGCTCTCGGAGCGGGCGAGGTAGACCCGCCCCATGCCGCCCGCGCCGAGCCTGCCGAGCAGCAGATAGGGCCCGAACCGGGCGGGGTCCGCCGCGGTCAGCGGCTTGATGCCGCCGTCGAGGCTCTCGTCCCCGTCATCGAGGCTGCCCTCGGTCTCACTGGTCATGGTGATTGGTCCCCCGGTCGTCCTGCTGGTCGGTCGAACAGACGTGTCGAACAGACGTGAGGATAAGTGGTGTCGATCTCTCGCCCACCCCCGCCAACACGCCCCAAGTGCACCCCGTGCAACACCCCACCCCCACAGGTAACGACTTGGTTGCCGGGGAAGCATCCGCTATTGACGCCCCATTCACGCCAGCCGTACGGTCCTCACCAATTGGAAAGTTTCCTAACAGTTAGCGGCTGTCGGTGACGGCGACCGTCGACGGTGGCCGTCGACGTACAGGCAGCGAGAGGCAGGTGTCGGCATGGCAGCAGGCAGCACCCCCGGAACTCCGGGTACCCCGGGAACCCCACGCGTCCTGCGCGCCATGAACGACCGCGCCGTGCTGGACCTGCTGGTCGCCCACGGCCCCCTCACCCGCACCCGCATCGGCGAGCTGACCGGCCTGTCGAAGCCCACCACCTCACAGCTCCTCGGCCGCCTCGAAGCGGCCGCCCTCGTGCACACCACCGGCAGCCTCAGCGGCCGCCCGGGCCCCAACGCCCTGCTGTACGAGATCAACCCGGGCGCGGGCCACGTCGCCGCACTCTCCGCCGACCCCACCGGCATCACCGCCCTCGTCGCCGACATCACCGGCACCGTCCTCGGCAGGGAGCGCGTCGAGGCTGACGCCGTCGCCGAGGACGTCCGGCACCGCACCGCACAGCTGGTCGCGGAGGCCGTCGACGGGGCGCTCCGCCAGGCGAGCCTCGGCCACGACGACCTGCGGGCGGCGGTGATCGGCACCCCCGGCGCCATCGACCCGCACACCGCCCAGCTGCGGTACGCCCCGCACCTGCCGGGCTGGCACTCGCGGACGCTGCGCGACGACCTCGCCGCCGTCCTCGGCACGCCCGTCGCCATCGAGAACGACGTCAACCTGGCCGCGGTCGCCGAGCAGTACGAGGGGGCCGCCCAGGACTTCGACAACTACGTGCTGACCTGGCTCGACGAAGGCGTGGGCGCCGCCATCGTGCTCGGTGGCACCCTGCTGCGCGGCGCCACCGGCGGCGCGGGCGAGATCGGGTACATGCCGCTGCCGGGCGCCCCGCTGGTGCGCGGTGGATCGGCGGGCAGCGGCTCGGCGAGCGGCGGCGGCGACGGCGGCTTCGAGAGCCTCGTCTCCGCGTACGTCGTGCGCGAACTCACCGGCGGCGGCGCGACGTTGGCCGAGGTCATGGCCGACGACGCCGCACTCGACGAGGTCGCCCGGCGCATCGCCACCGGCATCGCCGCGGTCGTCGCCGTCGTCGACCCCGAACTCGTCGTGTTGTCCGGAGCCGTCGCCCAGGCCGGTGGCGACAAGCTGCGGGTCCGCGTCGAGGAGGAACTCACCGGGCTCGCACTGCCCCGGCCGCAGATCCGCATCAGCGAACTCGACGGCGACCCCATCCTCACCGGCGCCCTGCGCTCGGCCCTCACCCAGGCCCGCGACCAGGTCTTCGACACGGCCTGACCTCCGCCTCTCCCCCCCTCCCACCGCCCGCAAGCAACCTCCCCTCCCCCGAAAAGGAAGTCCGCCATGCCGCGATGGCGCATGCCCACCTGCGCGTCCGCGGCGCTCGCCGCAGCCGGTCTGTTGCTCTCCGGCTGCGCCAACCCGAGCGTCGGCAGCGCGAACGACGACCCGAAGGCGCCGGTCACCCTCAAGTTCTGGCACGGCTGGGCGACGCCCGGCGAGGTCAAGGCCGTCAACGACAGCATCGACCGGTTCGAGAAACTGCACCCGAACATCAAGGTCAAGGCCACCGGGAACGTCTCCGACGAGACCATCAACCAGGCCCTGCGGGCGGGCGGCGACAAGGCCCCGGACGTGGTGTCCTCGTTCACCACCAACAACGTGGGCCAGTACTGCGACTCCGGGATGTGGACGGACCTCGATCCGTTCATGAAGAAGACCGGCCTCGACAAGCGCAAGACCTTCCCCAAGACGCTGCTCGACTACACGAGCTACCACGGCAGCCAGTGCGCCCTTCCGCTGCTCGCGGACGCCTTCGGGATGTACTACAACAAGGACGCGTTCGAGAAGGCGGGCATCGAGCGGCCACCGCGCACGATGTCCGAGTTCAAGAAGGTCGCCAAGAAGCTGACCGTGCGCAAGGGCAAGGACTCGTACGAGCAGGTCGGGTACATGCCCAACTTCCGCTTCTACCAGAACAGCCCGGACCGCCTCTTCGCCCAGTGGGGCCCCGAGTACTTCGACGCCAAGGGCGATTCGCGGCTCGCCGACGAGCCCTCGACGTACAAGTTCTTCAAGACAGCAGGTCAACTGGCGGACGCCCAGGGCGGGTTCAACGACCTGGAGAAGTTCCGGATGTCGTTCGGCGACGAGATGTCCAGCCAGAACGCCTTCCTCACCGGGAAGGTCGCCATGCACCTGGACGGTGAGTGGCGCGGGCTGATGCTGAACGAGGCGAAGGCGAAGTTCAACTGGGGCGTGGCGCCGCTGCCCGTCCCCGACGACCAGCCCGAGGCGTACGGGCGCGGCTTCATCACCGGCACCGTCGCCGGTATCGCGCACAGCAGCAAGCACCAGAACGCCGCCTGGGAGCTGGTGCGGTTCCTGACCGCGGACACCAAGCAGGTCGTGAACTTCGCGAACGCCATCCACAACGTGCCCTCCACGTTCGCGGCGCTCAAGTCGCCCGACCTGGACGCGGATCCGACCTTCCGGACCTTCTTCGACATCCTGCAGAGCAAGCACAGCAAGGCCCTGCCGCCCTCCGTCAACGGCGGCGCCTACGTCGTCTCGCTGATGGACTTCGCGTACTCCGTGGAGGCCGGGCGCGTCTCCGACCTGCGCAAGGGCCTGAAGAAGCTCGACGAACAGATCGACGCCGACACCCTCCAGTCGAAGAGCTGAAGAGCTGAGGACCCCGACCCATGGCACTGTCCCTCTCCAACCCCGCGCGCCGCCGACTGCGCACGCTCGGGTTCCTGTCCCCCTGGCTGGTCGGCTTCAGCGTCTTCTTCGCGTACCCGCTGATCGCCACCGTCTACTTCTCGTTCATGCACTACAACCAGATCAAGGAGCCCACCTTCGTGGGCCTCAGGAACTGGCACTACGTGTTCGAGCAGATGCCCCTGTTCGGGCCCGCCCTGCGGAACACCCTCTGGCTCGTCGTGATCATGGTGGCCGTGCGGGTGGTCTTCGGGCTCTCGCTCGGGCTGCTGATCACGAAGATCAAGACGGGGGCGGGGTTCTTCCGCACCGCCTTCTACCTGCCGTATCTCGCGCCGCCGGTGGCCGCCACCGTCGCCTTCGTCTTCCTGCTCAACCCGGGCTCGGGCCCCGTGAACGAGATCCTCGGCTCCATCGGCATCTCCGGGCCCAACTGGTTCAACGACCCGGACACCGCCAAGCCCTCGCTGGTGCTGCTCTCCCTGTGGGGCATCGGCGACCTGATGGTGATCTTCATGGCCGCGCTGCTCGACGTACCCAAGGAGCAGTACGAGGCCGCCGAGCTGGACGGCGCGGGCCCGTTCGCCAAGTTCCGCTACGTCACCTGGCCCTCGATCACGCCGATCGTGATGTTCGCGGTGGTCACGGGCGTCGTGCAGACCATGCAGTACTACACGCAGGCCCTGGTCGCGGGGAAGGTCGCATCCGGCGTCAACATCGGCCCCGGCTCGGTCATCCAGCCCGGCTACCCGGACCACTCGACCCTCACGGTCCCCCAGCTCGTCTACCAGATGGGCTTCCAGAACTTCAACACCGGTGCCGCGTGCGTGCTTTCGCTCGTGCTCTTCGCCATCGCCATGGCCGTGACGATGCTCCTGATGCGCAAGCGCTCCGGGCTGCTCTCGGCGGAGGACTGAGGACTTCGATGACTTCCACGACTCTCAGCGCGCCCGCGTCGGCGTCGACGCCCGAACGGACCTCCCCGAACCGGGGCCCCGCCGCCGCCCGCGCCCGCCGCAAGCGGATCCTGCACTGGATCGCCGTGCACAGCATCGCGATAGCCGTCGCGCTGCTCTTCGTCCTGCCGTTCGTCTTCGTCTTCCTGACGTCGGTGATGAGCGACTCGCAGGCCATGAGCGGCGACCTGTGGCCCGACTCCTGGCACTGGTCGAACTACAAGGCCGTGTTCGAAACGCCGGGCTTCCTCGACTGGTGGCGCAACTCGCTGATGTACGCGGGGCTCGGCACCCTCTTCACGGTCTGCTCGGCGATCCCCGTGGCGTACGCGCTCGCCAAGTTCCGCTTCCGCGGCAGGCGTACCGCGATGCTGCTCGTCATCTCGACGATGATGCTGCCGCCGCAGGTCATCGTGATCCCGATGTATCTGGTGTGGGCCCAGCAGTTCCATCTGTCGGGCACCTTGTGGCCTCTGATCATTCCGATGGCGTTCGGTGACGCGTACTCGATCTTCCTGCTGCGGCAGTTCCTCCTCACCATCCCCAAGGAGTACATCGAGTCGGCGAAGGTCGACGGCTGCGGGGAGTTCCGCACCATGGTGAAGATCGTGGTGCCCATGGCCAAGCCCGGCATCACCGCCATCGCGCTCTTCCAGTTCTTCTACTGCTGGAACGACTACTTCGGTCCGCAGATCTACGCGGCACAGAACCCCGGCGCCTGGACGCTGAGTTACGGCCTGGAGTCGTTCAAGAGCGCCCACAGCGTCAACTGGAACATGACCATGGCCGCGACGCTGCTCGTCATGGCCCCCGTCATCATCATCTTCTTCTTCGCACAAAAGGCCTTCGTCGAAGGCGTCACCCTCACCGGAGTAAAGGGCTGAGAACCGATATGAAGCTCGCAGTGGTCGGCGGAGGGTCGACCTACACACCCGAACTCATCGATGGATTCGCGCGGTTGAGGGACTCCCTGCCGATCGAGGAACTGGTCCTCGTGGACCCGGCCGCCGACCGCCTGGAGCTGGTGGGCGGCCTCGCGCGGCGCATCTTCGCCAAGCAGGGGCACCCGGGCCGCATCGTCACCACGTCCGACGTGGACGCGGGCGTCGCGGACGCCGACGCCGTGCTGCTCCAGCTGCGCGTGGGCGGACAGGCCGCCCGCAACCAGGACGAGACGTGGCCGCTGGAGTGCGGCTGCGTCGGCCAGGAGACCACCGGCGCGGGCGGTCTGGCGAAGGCGCTGCGCACGGTGCCCGTCGTCCTCGACATCGCCGAGCGCGTGCGCAGGACCAACCCGAACGCCTGGATCATCGACTTCACCAACCCCGTGGGCATCGTCACGCGGGCGCTGCTGCAGGCCGGTCACAAGGCCGTCGGGCTGTGCAACGTGGCGATCGGCTTCCAGCGGAAGTTCGCGAAGCTGCTCGACGTCGCCCCGGGCGAGGTGCACCTGGACCACGTCGGCCTCAACCACCTCACGTGGGAGACCGGCGTACGTCTCGGAGGCCCCGAGGGCGCCGACATCCTGCCGAAGCTGCTCGCCGAGCACGGCGACGCGGTCGCCGAGGACCTGCGCATGCCGCGCGCCATCGTCGACCGGCTCGGCGTCGTCCCCTCGTACTACCTGCGCTACTACTACCAGCACGACGCCGTCGTCGAGGAGCTGCGGACCAAGCCGTCGCGGGCCGCCGAGGTCGCCGAGATGGAGAAGCAGTTGCTGGAGATGTACGGCGACCCGGCGCTCGACGAGAAGCCGGAGCTGCTCGCCAAGCGCGGCGGCGCCTTCTATTCGGAGGCGGCCGTGGACCTGGCGGCGTCGCTGCTCGGCAACGGCGGCAGCCCGTACCAGGTGGTGAACACCGTCAACAACGGCACGCTGCCGTTCCTGCCCGACGACGCGGTCATCGAGGTGCAGGCCGCGGTGGACGGCTCGGGCGCGCGGCCCCTGGCCGTGCCGAAGCTCGACCCGCTGTACGCCGGGCTCATCGCGAACGTCACCGCCTACGAGGACCTGGCGCTGCAGGCGGCCGTGCACGGCGGCCGCGAGCGCGTCTTCAAGGCGCTGCTCGCCCACCCGCTGATCGGGCAGTACGCGTACGCCGAGCAGCTCACCGACAGCCTCGTCGCTCACAACCGGGAGCACCTGGCGTGGGCGTAGGCACGAGCGTGCTCGCCATCGACGCGGGCAACAGCAAGACCGACGTCGCGGTGGTCGCGGCCGACGGACGCATCGTCGGCACGGCCCGCGGCGGCGGGTTCCAACCACCCCAGGTCGGCGTGGAGACCGCGGTGGACATCCTGGCGGAGGCCGTGACGCGGGCCCTCGCGGAGGCGGGTGCCGACTCCGTCGGGCACGTGTCCGCCTGCCTCGCCAACGCCGATCTCCCGGTGGAGGAGCGGGAGTTGGCGGACGCCCTGCACCGGCGCGCGTGGGGGCCTTCGGTCGACGTGCGCAACGACACCTTCGCGATCCTGCGCGCCGGGCTCCGGGAGGACGCGGAGCCGCGCGGCGTCGCCGTGGTGTGCGGCGCGGGCATCAACTGCGTCGGCATGCTCCCGGACGGGCGCACCGCCCGCTTCCCCGCCATCGGCCGGATCTCCGGCGACTGGGGCGGGGGCGGCGCCCTCGCCGAGGAGGCCCTGTGGCACGCGGCGCGCGCCGAGGACGGCCGCGGACCCGCGACCGCGCTGCGCGAGACGCTGCCCGCGCACTTCGGTCTGACGTCGATGTACGCGCTGATCGAGGCCCTGCACCTGGGCCGGGTGGCGCCGGTCAGGCGGCACGAGCTGACGCCGGTCCTGTTCGCCACCGCGGCCGCGGGGGACGCCGTGGCCAGGTCGGTGGTGGAGCGGATGGCCGACGAGGTCGTGGCCATGGCGACGGTGGCCCTGGACCGGCTCGACCTGCTCGACGAGGAGGCCCCGGTACTGCTCGGCGGCAGCGTCCTCGCCGCGCGCCATCCGCAACTGGACGACCGCGTGCGGGAGTTGCTCGCCGAGCGGGCGCCCAAGGCGGTGCCGCAGGTGGTCGCCGCACGGCCCGTGCTCGGCGCGGCGCTCCTGGGCCTCGACCAGGTGGCGGCCCCGGCCGAGGTGCATGCGCGCGTACGGGCGCATTACGAGGGCGGCGCGAGCCCGAACTGACCGCTTCCCGCCTGCGCCGTGTGCGCGGGCGGGAACCGAACACCTCCCAATCTCGTGTTCAAGGGCAGGGATCCGTACAAGATCGAGTCAAGGCCTGTGCGGATGTCGGTCCCTGCGGCAATACTTGCGGCCGTGTACTTCTTCCCGCTCCGCACGCGCCGGGCGGAGACCAGCGTCCGATGACCGAGGGGGAGGTCGAGGCAAGGTGACACATCCGCCGAACGGCGGCTCGGTGCCTCCGGGCCCGCCGGGGCAGGCACCGGCCGCGCCCGCGCAGGCTCCGGAGCGGCCCGCGCCGACGATGCCCACCGTGCCGCCCCAGGTGCCCGGCACCCCGGCCGCACCGCCCGCCGCCGCCACCGCACGCCGCACCGCCTGGTCCGAGGGCGTCGACCGGCTGCGCGCCGCGGCGACCACGGAGCCGGGCAGGCTGCGCATCATCGGTGCCGTACTGGCCCTGATCGTCGTCGCGTTCGGCGCGGTCACCACCTGGCAGATGACGGAGCGCTCGGCCGCCGCGGACGACGTGCTGGGCCGCAGCCAGCCGCTGAGCGCCGACGCGGCGGCCATCTACCGCTCGCTTGCCGACGCCAACACCGCCGCGTCCAGCGGCTTCCTCGCGGGCGGCCAGGAACCGGCCGCCGTCCGCGCGCGCTACGAACGCGACATCAAGCGGGCCTCGGAGAAGCTGGCGACCGCCGCGTCGAACGCGGGCTCGGACTCGTCGTCGGCGGCCTCCGTCGGCGAGCTGAACAAGCTCCTGCCCGAGTACACGGGCCTGATCGAGCGCGCCCGCGCCAACAACCGCCAGGGCCTGCCGCTGGGCGGCGCCTATCTGCGGTACGCGAACGACAAGATGCAGACGAAGATGCTCCCGGCCGCCGAGAAGCTCTACAAGGCGGAGAACGAACGGCTCAGCGACGACTACGGAAACGCGAAGCCGTACCCCTGGTTCGCCATCGCCCTCGGCGTCCTCGCGCTCGGCGCGCTCGGCTGGGCCCAGCACCGCAACTACCGCCGTACGAACCGGGTGTTCAACCACGGCCTGGTCGCCGCGACGGCGGCAGGCACGGTCGTGCTGCTCTGGCTCGTCGTCGGCCACACCTTCGCCCGCTCGGGGCTCAACGACTCGTACGACAACGGCGTGCGCTCGCTGAACGTCCTCAACGACGCCCGCATCAGCTCGCTGAAGGCGCGTGGCAACGAGAACCTGACGCTGGTCAGCCGCGGCGCCGAGACCACCGAGGTGGACGGCAAGTCGGAGGACAAGTTCGACGTCGCCTACCGCGCGCAGATGAAGCAGCTGGGCGACGCCGAGAGCGGGCTGCTCGGCAGGGCGGCCGCCCTCGCCAACGACGACGCGGGCGAGAACCCGGTCGCCGAGGCCGTGAAGAACGTGGGCGTCTGGAAGGACCGCCACAAGGTGGCCCGCTCCAGCGACGACTCCGGTGACTACCAGGGCGCGCTCGACAAGGTGATCGGCGCCAAGAGCGACCAGCCGACCGGCGAGTGCTTCGACAACGTGGACGCGGCCCTGGACCAGGCCCTGGCCCACGAGCAGCGCGAGTTCAAGCAGGCGGCCAAGGACGGCAGGGGCGCCATGAGCGGCCTCGCCATCGGTGCCGCCGTCCTCGCGGTCCTCGCCGCGGCGGGCGCCGTGCTCGGCATCGGACACAGGCTTTCGGAGTACCGGTGATGGGGTCAGAGGTGAGAGGAGGCGCGCAGACGATGCGGACGCGACGCGGCACTGCCGGACTGCGCGGCTGGGGCGGTGTGGGCGCGATGGGTCTCGCCTGCGCCCTGGCGGGATCGCTCGTCCTGGTCCTGCCGGACCGGGGCGACAAGGGAGACGACGACGGCGTCGTGACGCAGGGCGGCCGCGGCTCCACGGTGGCCGCGCCCGCGCGTGCGGACGCCGACGACTGCAACGACCGCAGCCTGAGCCCCTCGCCCAAGGACGGCCCGACGATCGAGCAGATCAAGAACCGCAAGGTCAAGAAGCTGATCGTCGGCGTCGACCAGAACAGCTACCGCTGGGGCTACCGCGACCCGAACAAGAAGGGCGGCGAGCTGGAGGGCTTCGACATCGACCTCGCGCGCGAGATCGCCGAGGAGATCTTCGGCGACCGCGATGCCGTCGTCTTCCGCGCCATACCCACCAACCAGCGCATCCCCGCGATCCAGAGCGGCCAGGTCGACATGGTCGTCCGCACGATGACGGTCAACTGCGAGCGCCTGAAGGACGTCGACTTCTCCACCGGGTACTTCGAGACGGGCCAGCAGCTCCTCGCCCCGAAGAAGTCCGACATCACGGGGTACGGCCCGTCGATCACCGGCAAGAAGATCTGCTCGGCCTCCGGCTCCATCGCCGAGGAGGAGCTCAAGAAGAAGAACTACTCCGCCGACATCACCACCACCGTGCCCAACCAGCTCGACTGCCTGGTCCGGCTGCAGCTCGGCGAGGTGGACGCCGTGGTGACCGACAGCGCCCTCGCCGCGGGCCAGGCCGCACAGGACCCGACGGTCGAACTCAAGGGCGACGAGCCGTTCACCACCGAGCACTACGCCGTGGCGATGAAGAAGGGCTCGGACGACTTGGTCCGCCGGGTCAACAAGGTCCTCGACGACTACCGCAAGGACGGCGGCTGGCAGAAGTCCTACGACAAGTGGCTGAAGGAAGGCCTCGGCAAGTCCTCGGGGCCCCCGGCCCCGGAGTACAGGGACTGATCCGGAGCCGACAACCGACCTGATAACACTGGAGAGTTACGTCTGGGGCTCAACTACCGAGAACCCGGGGCAACGCAGAGCGGAGAGGTGATCGATGAGCGTCGCGGGACCCCCCGGTCCGGTGATGGACCGGGACGAGGTGGACCGTGCGCTGGCGCGGCTCGACGCCGAGCACGAGGCGATCGAGACCTCGCTCCTCGCCCTCCAGGACCACGCAGGGCGCCGCCTCCTGGAAGGCGCCAGGCTCACCGGCGTCACCGAGGAGCGCTGGGCGGCCACGGAGGGCCGGATCACGCTGCTCTGGGCCTACTTCGACGCGTACGCGGGCGCCCTGCGCACCGCCCACGACGTGCGCGAGCGCAGGCGCTGGCCCAGCAGGGACGACCTCGCCGAGCTGACGGAGCTGCTGCGCGGCGAGTCCGTGACGGTCGCGGGCGGCACCTCGTCCGGCACCTCCCCCTCGCTCACCGGACCCGCCAAGCTCACCGAGCGCTTCACCCTCGAAGAGCTCGTGACGCGCATGAACGACCTGTACGCGCACTCCCTCGACATGGTCGTCACCGCCGACGCGGTGTGGTCCGCGCTGCCCGCCCGCATCGACCTGCTCGCCGCCGAGCTGAACCGCACCCGCCAACTGGCGCACTCCGTCGGCGTACGTCCCGGGGAGCACCCCTCCGGTGACGACCTGGAGCGCATCACCCGCACCCTGACCACGCTGCGCGAGCAGGTGGTCTCCGACCCGCTCGCCTTCTGGCGGCGCGCGGAGGGCAGTTCGGCCCCCGGCGGCGGCCGCCCGCACACCGAGCGGTACGACAGGGAGGCCCGCGCGCTCGAAGAGGTGCGCCGCGAGATCGAGGCGGTGCTCACCGTCCGGCAGGACGCGGAGGCCCGCCTCGGCAGGCTGCGCGACGTGCTCTCCCGCGCGGACCGCACCCTCGCCGAGGCACGCTCCGCGCGCGGCGAGGTCCTCGCGAAGATCGCCGCCTCCGAGGTGCCCGCGGTCAGCGGCCCGCCGACCGCGCTCCAGGAGCAGCTGGCGATGGCTTCGGACTACCGCAGGCACGCACAGTGGCACCGTCTCTCCCCGCTCCTGGAGTCCCTGGAGCAGAAGGCCGAGGACGAACTGCTGCGCGCCCGCGAGTCGTTGACGGCCGTCACGGCGCCGCTCGCGGTCCGCGCCGAGCTGCGCGGCCGCCTGGACGCGTACAAGGCGAAGGTGGCCCGGCACGGCCACGCCGAGGACCCGCTCCTCATCGAGCGGTACGACGCGGCACGCCGGATGCTGTGGAGCGCGCCCTGCGATCTCCGGGTGGCCGAGCAGGCGGTCCTCCGCTATCAGCAGGCCGCCGCCGAAGTGCTCGTGCCGAGGGTTCCGCAGCAGGGCGGGCCCACCGACCGGACGGGGGAATCATGAGCCGGCGAGAATGTCAGCGGCCCAAGTGCACGGGTAGTTACGACGACTTCGGCGGCGGTGAGCTGTACTGCGACACCTGCGGTCTTGCCCCCGTCGTCGCGCCGAACGGCATGGTCGCATCGTCCCCGACCGGGCTCACGGCAGGTGGCCGGGGCTCGCGGGGCTCCAGCAGCTCGAGCGCCCGGTCGTCGTCGCAGTCCGCGAGGAGCTCCCGCTCGTCGCGTTCGCAGTCCTCGCGCCGGTCGGTGTCGGGGCGGCTCTCCCGCTCCCTGACCGGCAGTTCGACGTCCCGCTCGGTGTCGGTGCGCAGCTCGGGCTCGGCGGCCGGTTCCTCGGCCCGCGGGCGGCTCGGCGTCGGCCTGGTCACCGTGCCGGACGTGCCGCGCCCCGACCCGCGCGAGGCGGTGCAGGAGAACCCCGAGGTGCCCGAGCGGAAGCGGTTCTGCTCGCGCTCCGACTGCGGGGCGCCGGTGGGCCGCGCGCGCGGCGAGCGCCCGGGCCGCACCGAGGGGTTCTGCACCAAGTGCGGGCACCCCTACTCCTTCGTGCCGAAGCTGGACCGCGGCGACATCGTGCACGGGCAGTACGAGGTCGTGGGCTGCCTGGCGCACGGCGGCCTCGGCTGGGTCTATCTGGCCATCGACCGCGCGGTGTCCGACCGGTGGGTGGTCCTCAAGGGCCTGCTCGACACGGGCGACCAGGACGCGATGGCCGCGGCGATCTCCGAGCGGCGCTTCCTCGCCGAGATCGAGCACTCCAACATCGTCCGCATCTACAACTTCGTCGAGCACCTCGACCAGCGCACCGGCTCCATGGACGGGTACATCGTCATGGAGTACGTCGGCGGCAAGTCCCTGAAGGAGATCGCCAACGGCCGCCGCACGGAGGCGGGCAGGCGCGATCCGCTGCCGGTCGAGCAGGCCTGCGCGTACGGCATCGAGGCGCTGGACGCCCTGGGTCATCTGCACAGCCGCAAGCTCCTGTACTGCGACTTCAAGGTCGACAACGCCATCCAGACCGAGGGCCAGCTCAAGCTCATCGACATGGGCGCGGTCCGCAGGATGGACGACGACGAGTCCGCGATCTACGGCACGGTCGGCTACCAGGCCCCCGAGGTCGCGGAGGCGGGCCCCTCGGTCGCCTCCGACCTCTACACCGTCGCCCGCACCCTCGCCGTCCTGACCTTCGACTTCCAGGGCTATACGAACGTGTTCGTGGACTCCCTGCCCGACCCCGACAACATCGAGGTCTTCCGGACGTACGAGTCGTTCTACCGGCTCCTGGTCCGCGCCACGGACCCGGACCCGGCCCGCAGGTTCGCCTCCGCGCAGGAGATGGCCGAGCAGCTGACCGGTGTCCTGCGGGAGGTCGTGGCGCTGCAGACGGGGCTGCCGCGGCCCGCGCTCTCCACGCTGTTCGGGCCCGAGGTGAAGGTGCCGGACACGGAGCTGCTGGCCGAGTCGAACGGCGAGGTGTCCCGGCTGGGGGCCCGCGCCGAGCTCACCGCCCGGGGGAACGGCAGGGCGCTTCCTCCGGGTTCCGGAATCGGGGGCTCCGGAACTGGGGGCTCCGAAACCGGAGGCTCCGGAACCGCGGGGATCGTGCGGGGGGTCGACTCCGCCGCGACCGCCCTCGCGCTGCCCGTGCCCCTGGTCGACCCGAACGACCCGAACGCCGGGTTCCTCGCGGGTCTCATCGCGGCCGCGCCCGCCGAGCTGATCACCGCGCTCGGCACGGCGCCCGCGGACTCCCTGGAGCTGCAGCTGCGCGGTCTGCGCGCCCGGCTCGCCATGGGGGAGCTGACGCCCGCCGCCCAGGCACTTGCCGAGCTGGAACAACAGCACCCGGACGACTGGCGGGTGGTCTGGTACCGGGGCGTCGCGGCCCTGGCGACCGGCGACTTCGAGAACTCCGCGCTCTCCTTCGACGCGGTCTACGACGCGTTCCCCGGCGAGCCCGCGCCGAAGCTGGCGCTCGGCGTCATCGCGGAGGTCCTCGGCCAGCTGGACAACGCCGCCGAGTACTACCGCCTGGTGTGGACGACCGACCCGAGCTATGTGAGCGCGGCGTTCGGCCTGGCCCGCGTGCAGCTCGCGGCCGGTGACCGGGCGGGGTCCGTGCGCACCCTGGAGTCGGTGCCGGAGTCCTCCATCCACTACACCGCGGCCCGGGTCGCCGCGGTGCGGGCGCGGCTGCGTCACCGTATGACGTCGGACACGGCGGCCCCTTCGGGCGTCGCCTTCCTGGACGAGCTGACGGCCGCCGCGGGGCAGATCGAGGCACTTGCGGGCTTCGGGCTCGACGCAGTGCGCAGGGAGCGCCTGTCGACCGAGGTTCTGGGGACGGCGCTCGACTGGGTACTCTCCGGTAGGCACTCTGGTCACGTCTCCGCGCCACCGGCCTCCACCGGAACGCGGACCGTACTGCTCGGCAGCGACCTGGACGAGCGCGGCCTCCGGTTCGGTCTGGAGCGTTCGTACCGGACACTTGCCCGGCTCGCTCAGGGTGGCGAGGAGAGGATCGAACTGGTGGAACGGGCCAACCGTTTCCGCCCCCGGACGTGGGTGTGAGTATGTCGCAGATGCCCCAGCTGTCTGCCTGCCCCAGCTGTGAGGAGCCGCTGGAGTCGGGTGACCTGTATTGCGGTGCGTGCGGATTCGACCTGTCCGCGGTGCCGCCGCGGCCGGACGTTTCCCCCAACGGATCCGGCGGGTCCGACGGGTCCGTGCGGGCCGCCGCCGCGGGCGGGGAGGCCTCCGAGTGGCCCGTCGCGCCGGAGCTCGACAGCACTGACACACCGGTGCCCACGCATCTGCCGACGGACCTGGCGGGCACGGACTCGGCGGGCGGCGACCTTCCCGAGCGGCCGGACGCGGCCGGGGCGCCAGGCGCCGTGGCACCGGACACCGCCGGGGCACCCGACGCGGGCGAGGAGCCGGACGCCGTCGCCGTGCCGGACGAGTATCCGCTGCCCTCCCCCGGCACGCCCGCCGCGGCGCCCGCGCCCGCCGCCGACAAGCCCGCCGAC
>NZ_JBEXJR010000029.1:0-21422 GCF_040609235.1 Streptomyces sp. NPDC004732 | reverse complement strand
ATATTTGCTGCTGCCGGTCTTCCTCGCCCTGACCACGCTGGGCAGCCTGGTCTGGAACTCCGTGCGGTTCGGTGGCGGCCTCGGCCGCGATGCGGGCGGTGACCCGCCGGGCGAGCCAGGCGCGCAGGCCGCGGGGCCGCTCCCGGCCGGGCCGCGCCGGATCGGCGGCGCCGGTGGTGCGCAGGTGGCGGGTGCTGGACTGCCAGGCGGGGGCCAGCCGGTGGGCCAGCGCGCGGCGCAGCCGGTAGGCCAGGCCGACCGTGGTGCCGTGGCCGCTGAGCATGTGGTCCAGGACCAGGGCGCCCTGCACGGCGAGCGTCATGCCCTGGCCGTGGGCGGGGTCCATGACGGCCAGGGCGTCGCCCACCACCAGGAACTGGTCGGGCCAGCGGCGCAGCTTCTCGTAGTGGCGCCAGCGGTTCTCGGTGGTGGTGCAGGCGTAGACCGGGCCGAGCGGGGTGGCGTGCTCGATGACGTCGCGCAGCAGCGGGTGGCGCAGCCGGCCCGCGGCGCGCAGCAGCCCGGCGTGGTCGGTGGGCGGCTGTTCACCGTCGCCGAAGGCGAGGGTGACCGCCCAGCGGCCGCCCTCGATGACGTTGAGGGTGCCCTGGCGGGGGTTGTCGGGCGAGGCCATCAGCAGCAGGCTCTGCCAGTCGGCGACGTGGCCGATGGGCGGGGCGAAGACGGTGGAGGCGTACGTGGTGCGGGCGCCCACCACCGTCTCGCGGGGCGGCTCGTAGCCGAGTTCGGCCAGCCAGTGGGGGGCGCGGGAGCCGCGTCCGGAGGCGTCCACCACGAAGTCGGCGGATATCAGGTGCCGCGGGCCCGGGCCGTCGGGGCCGGGCCGGGCGCGGCGGCGCGCCCAGACGCCGGTGACGGTGTCGTTGCGGTCGGGCTGCAGGCCCAGCACCTCGTAGCCCGACAGGAAGGACACCTTGGGCTCGGCGCGCAGCCGCTCGCGCAGCACCGCGTCGATCAGGTCGCGGGAGGCGCTGAGCATCGACAGGCCCGCGTCGAAGCGGGGCAGCCAGCCCGCGGGGCCGAGCACCAGGGCCTGCTGGGGCAGGCTCACACGGACCGCGCCGGCCCGCTCGAAGTCCTGCCCGATGCCGGGGAAGAGCTGCTCCAGGCCCTGCTGGGCGGTGGTGGTGAGGCTGTGGGTGTGCCGCGCCTGGGGCACCCCGCGGCGCCGGGCGGCGCCGGACGGCAGGCGGTCGCGCTCGATCACGGTGACGTGGTCCATGAAGTTGGCCAGGGCCCGCGCGGCGGTGAGCCCGGCGAGCCCCGAACCGATCACCACGGCATGCCCGCGGCTCTCGCTCCCCTCGCTCCCCTCGACCGCTCCGACGTCGTCGACGCCGTGTGCGTCCAGACTCATCCAGGCCGCCCTTCCGGTGCGTTCGTGGTTGCATCATGCGGCGTGCGTGCGCCCGTACGGCAGGATTTGCCCAACTGCCCGCCGCCGCCCGGCCGTCGGGATCCGGCCGCCCCACCCGCGCCCGCGGCCGCATCCGGACGGTGCGGCGAGGCCCGACATGCCTGGTGGGGCCGCATCCGCGGGCCCCGGGGCGGGGTGCGGCGCGGGGGCCGGAGGCGGTGCGGGGCGGGCCCGCTCCTCAAGCGGTCCTCGAGGTGGTTGCGACGGGGGCTGTGGCGGACGTCGAGCGGGGGCGGTGCGGTCTGCTCCCGCTGAGGGTGCCGGGCGGCCCGGCTCCCCCGGGGGCTGGAGCGGGGCCCCGGCGGGGGCTCGTTCGGGCGCGGGGCGGGCCCGGGGGGCTGCTCGGGGGCTGCGCGGGGGCGCCGGGGAGAGATCCGGAGAGGTCTCTGCGGGCCCTGGCAGGGCTTTTACCGGGTTCTTTGCGGGAGTTCGCCCGGCGGGGGCACCAAGGTGCGCGGGCCGCCGGGGTGTTGGGGCCGGCTGCCGCCGCGGCCCTGGGGCGGGTATCGCGGGGCCGCCGCGACGCCTCTCCCCCGCGCCCGCCCGGCGGCATCCGGGGGCGGCGACCCGCACCCGGCGGTCAACAGCAGCCCCAGCGCCGGGAGTTGACCGAAACCGGAGGCTGTCGAGGGGAGGGTGACCGGCAGGGAGGGCCGTCGGCCGGTGTGCGGGGCGGGTGTTCTGGCTTGCGTGCGGCTTTGGGGTGTACGGGGCGTACGCGGCCGGGGCGGCGGGTCCGGCCTCAGGGGCCGGGGGCGGGGCGGGTGTTCTGGCTTGCGTGCAGCCTTGGGGTGTACGCGGCCGGGGCGGCGGGTCCGGCCTCAGGGGCCGGGGGCGGGGCGGGTGTTCTGGCTTGCGTGCAGCCTTGGGGCGTACGCGGCCGGGGCGGCGGGTCCGGCCTCAGGGGCCGGGGGCGGGGCTCGGGCGCGCCGGGGCGGGCGGAGGAGCGGCGCTTGGTGCGCTGCGGGCGGGTGGATGGGCCCGGCGGGACCCCGGGCTGTGCCTCAGCTCTCCGCCTCATAGCGAACGTTGACCGGAGTTGGCGTACGGCCTTCGGCATCCCGGCCCGCGCCGCGCCTTGCCGCGCCGCCGGGACTGCGGGGCGCCCTGGCCCCGCTTGGCCTCGCGCCGCCCGGGGACGGTCCGGCGCGGTGGGCCGGGGCCGGGTGGGCCGGGGCCGGGGCGGCCGGGTGAGCCTGGGCCGGGTGGGCCTGGGCCGGGCCGGTCTGTGCTGCCCGGGCGGGGGTCGTGGTGGGCCCGGTGCCGTCTCCCCGGGTGTGGGACGGGGGCGGGGAGACGGCGCCGGGGTGGGGTCAGGTGTTGCGGTAGGCGACCTGTGTGGCCATCGCGGTCAGTTCGGTGCGCCATACCGGGTCGATGGGCACGTCGGCGATGGCGTCGCAGCCCTGTTCGACCAGGGCGGCGATGTGCTTTTCGACGTCGTCGGGGACGCCGGTGTCCACCAGGCGGCCGCGCACTTCGTCGGGGGTGTGGCCGGGCTGGGTGATCAGGCTGTGGATGCGTTCGTCGCGCTGCATCGCCCAGCCCAGGAGCAGGGTCATCTTGTGCTGCTGGAAGTCGAGCCCGGCGGGCTTGCCGGTGTGCGCGGAGTCGCCGAAGGCGTCCAGCAGGTCGTCGCGGAGCTGGAAGGCCTCGCCCACCGCCTCGCCGTACTTCTCGAAGGCGGGGGCGAGGTCGGCCCGGCCCGCCGCGCTCGCGCCGACGGCCAGGGGGCGGTGGATGGTGTAGTGGCCGGACTTGGCCAGGGCGATCCAGCGGGACAGCCGCGGGTCGACGGAGAACTCGGCGGCCGCGGTCATGTCCATGTACTGGCCGATCATCAGCTCCGAGCGGAGCTTGTTCCACACCGGCAGCACCGCGGGCGGCGCGGTGGCCATCAGCTGCTCGCAGTAGACCAGGGCCAGGTCGCCGACGAGGATGGCGACGCCCTCGCCGTAGCGGCGGGACTCGCCCTGCCAGGCGCGGGCGGCGTGCAGCGCGGAGTGGTGGGCGTGGACGGTGGGCAGGCCGCGCCGGTGGCTGGAGGCGTCGATGACGTCGTCGTGGATGAGGGCGGAGGCGTGCAGCATTTCCAGGGCGGCGGCGGCCGCCACCACGCCGGGGTCGCCGGGGTCGCCGTCGGCGGCGAGGTAGCCGGCGATGCAGAAGGCGGGGCGGATGCGTTTGCCGCCCGCCGCGACCAGTTCGGACAGCGCGTCGACGGCGCCGGCCGCGCGGTCGTTCACTTGGGTCCATAACTCGTGCTCGGCGGAGAGGAAGGCACCCAGGTGTCCTTCCATTCTCTCCAGCAGATCGTCGCGGGTGCGGCGCGCAGAGGCGGCCAATTCCTGGTCGGTTCCGATACAGGCCATTTCCATAGCCACAGCTTGTCCCTTGCGTTGAGGTCGAGCAGGGGGAGGTGTCACCGGGGCGGCCGGTGGGCCGCCGAGGGGGGCAGGGGTCGGGGCGCGGCGGGCTGCGGCGGGGTGGGGGGTGCCACGGCCGGGCGCCCGGCGGCGGGGTGGGCCGCCTGCGGGGCGCCGAGGGGGGGCGCGGGCCGGGGGGCGGTAAAGCGGGGTGCCATCCGTCCAAAGCGAAGCCTGAAGAATCCTAGAGTTCTCCTTTAGAAAAGAGGAATCTAAAATTCCCCTTTAGGGCAGATCGATTACGAAATGAAAAATTTACAACCGCTGGATTACCGCTCTCTTCCCGGTGGGGCGCACGTTGACACCCCCCGACCGCTCATGGAACTCTCCGAGTGCACCCATGGCAGCGACTGCGCGGCGGTGGGGCCTGGGGAGGCAACGGGGGGATGGATCGCACATGACAGCCGTATTCACTGGGCACAGCAGAGCCTGTGCCTATCGAGGCGGGTCTGAATTCTTTTGCGGGATTTCCTGAACGGGACCGTCCTGCCACCTCCCGGCGTCCTTTCAGAGGCCTTTGCCCGGGGCTCCGGTCACGCCCTTTTTCCCCAGGGTTCATCGATTCAGCCATTCACTGCAGCGTCCGGCACGGAAGATGTGCGTCTTCGTGCCTTCTGCGGGGTGCGTCAGCTCATGAAGGAGATTCAATGGAGTTTCACTCATGCCCCAGGAACCATGCCCGGGAAGTCCCTGTCGCCGCCGGCTCGGTCCTGTGCACCGGCTGCGTCGAGCAGCTGGAACGTAACCTGCGCACCCTTCCCGGCCTCCACCAGGAAGGACTGCACCACATTCTGTCGACGTCCCGGCGGCGGAACCCGACAAAGGTGTCGGGCAGCCGCAGGCGGGACCACCTGAACATCTCCGCCCTGGACGCCAGGAACAACATCCTCTCGATCCTGGAGTCGTGGTCCGGGTTCGTCGTGGAAAAGCTGGGGACCGCCGCCCCCGGGCGGTCCGTCCCGCATCTCGCATGCTTTTTGATACTCAACCTGGAATGGCTCATCACCCAGCCTCCGGCTGCCGAATTCGCCGATGAAGTCGAGAGCCTCCAGGTTGAATCGCTGCGCGCCATCGACCCGGATTCCGACGATGAGCATGCGCCGGTCATCGCATGTGTGATGGACGACTGCCCGGGCACCATCAACGCTTCGCCGCGCAATGCGCGGACCACGGCCCGGGGCAGTATCAGCTGTTCGTCGGGGCATTCCTGGGAAATGCGCGAACTGCTTACCATCCGGCATCTCATGGACCGGCAACGGAAGGACGCCGCATGAACCGACCGCCGCGCCACAGGCTCGTTCCCACCAATGTGGCCGCCCTGGCCACGGGGGTTTCCGAAGCGACCATCCGCAAGTGGGTGAGCCGGGGCAAGATAACCCGCTACGGCACACCAGGACGCTCACAGTTCGACATAGAAGAGCTCACGGAAATCGCTCTGCAGCGCCAGCGCTGAGCGGATTTCGTGAGCGTCCTCGCGCGGCCCTTCCGGGCCGTCTTCCGGTGGCCGCCGCCGGCACCCCCAGCCGCCCGGGGGGTGCCGGCGGCGGCCACCGCCGGTGCACGGCCGCTCAGGACGCACCCGGCAGCCCCGGCACGCCCGGCGGGGGTGCGGGGCGGGACAGGGCGCGCTCGGTCAGCGCGGCCGCCGCCCCGGTGTAGGCCTCGGGGGCGAACAGGTCGCCGCATCCGGCGCCGGTCAGCACGGCGGCCACCCGCGGGTCCTGGCCCAGGACCTCGGCCAGCGGCCGGCCGGTGCGCGCCGCCTCGGCGGAGGCCCCGTCGAGCAGGGCGCGGGCGGCGGCCTTGCCCAGCGGGGCGGCCAGCACCGCGGCGATCCGCTCGGAGACGATCTGGCCCCCGGTCAGGGCGGTGTTGGCGCGCATCCGGGCGGGGTCGACGGTCAGCTGCGACAGCAGCTCCGCCGCCTGGTGGGCCGCTCCCCCGGCCAGCCGCAGCAGGGCGCGCAGCGGCTCCCATTCGGCGTGCCAGGCACCGGCGGAGCGTTCGTCCTCGCTCAGCATGCAGCCCAGCACGCCCGCCGCGAGCTGCGGGGCCTGCAGCGCGGCGGAGCGGATGGCGGTGGCCAGCACGGGGTTGCGCTTGTGCGGCATCGCCGAGGAGGCGCCGCGGCCGGCGGGCGCCGGCTCGTGCACCTCGCCGACCTCGGTACGGGTCAGCGACAGCACATCGACGGCGATCTTGCCCAGTGCGGCGCAGGTGAACGCGGCGCCCTGGGCCAGGTCCGCCACCGGGGTGCGCAGCACGTGCCAGGGCAACAGCGGGGCGCGCAGCCCCAGTTCGGCCGCGAAGGCCTCGGTCAGGTCGTGGACGTAGGCGGCGGGGTCGGCGCCCGGGGCGTGTTCGAGGTAGCCGGCCAGGGTGCCGGCGGCCCCGCCGAGCTGGACGGGCCCGTCGGCCTCGAGGGCGGCGAGCCGGTCGGCCGCGTCCAGCACCAGATGGCGCCAGCCCGCCGCCTTGCAGCCGAAGGTGGTGGGTACCGCGTGCAGGGCCAGCGTGCGGCCGGCCATCAGGGTGTCGCGGTGGGTACGGGCCAGCGCGGCCAGCGCCTGCTCGGCGCGGTCCAGGTCGGCGCGGATCAGGCGCAGGGCCCGGCGGGCGACCAGCATGGCCGCGGTGTCGAAGATGTCCTGGCTGGTGGATCCGCGGTGCACGTAGGCGGCCGCATCCGCGTCGCGGGCGGCCACCAGCGCGGTGAACTCCCGGACCAGGGCCACCACCGGGTTGGCGGACTGGCGGGCCGCGGCGGCCAGCGCCACCAGGTCCAGGTCCTCGGCCCGCGCCGCCCGGGTGATCACCAGGGCGGCGGCCTCGGGCACCGTGCCCAGGCGGGCCTGGGCCCGGCTCAGGGCCGCCTCGGCATCGAGCATGGCCTGCAGCCACGCCTGATCGGACACCGCGTCCGCCACCGGCACATCGGCCCAGACCGGCGCGAGCAGCCCGGCCTCCAGCCGCACCGCGTCCGTACGCACGGTGTCCGGACGTGGCGTGTCCGGACGCGCAAGGTCCGGGCCGGGCGGCGGCGCGACGGGCTGGTGGTCAGTGGTCATGGGGTGCGGCTCCTTGTTCGGTACGACATCCGCCTGCGGCGTTCGGTACGGCGTCCGCCTGCGGCGCAACTCCCGCGCCCGGGACGGGTGGTTGCCGCCCGGCCGGGCGGGCGGCGGGGCGGCGGGCAGGGCGCCGGGGGGCACCCTTCCGGCGGGGCTCAGGACCCGGATCGGCTCCCGGCCCAGCCGGGCGGCGGGCCCACCGGTCAGCGGGCATGGACGACTCCGGCCGTCCTGGGCTCAGCACCCGCCCGGGGCCGGGTGGTTGCCGCCCGGCCGGGCGGCGGGGCGGTGGACAGGGCGCCCGCGGGCACCGGGGGCGCCTGGCTCCGGACGGGGCTCAGGACCCGGACCGGGTCCCGGACCGGCCGGGCGGCGGGCGGACGGTCAGCGGGCATGGACGACTCCGGCCGTCCTTGGTTCAACGCCCGCCCGGGGCCGGGCGGTTGCCGCTCCCCTCGGGCGGCAGGCGGGCGGTCAGCCGGTGGGCACGGGGAACAACTGGCCCCGGACGCCCAGCACCCGGTGCGGCGCTCGCCCCGGCCGGAGGGGCCCTGCCTCGCCGGGGGGGGGCGGCGCGGCAGAGACCGCCGGTGGGCACGGGTGAGACCGCGCCCCGGACCAGCAGCTGCCCCGTTCGGCTCCGGCCCTCCTGGACGAGCGTGTCGCCCCACCGGGCGGCGGCGCGGCAGACGGACAGCCGGACAGCCGGCCGGTAGGCACGGGTGGCCCCCTCCCCCGGCCGGGCGCCGGGTCCGGTGTCCACGGGCAGCGGTGGTGTCGTGGCGCGGGCGGGGTCCTGGGGCCGGGGTCAGCTTCCGCCCCGGCCGGGCAGGGCCGCCCGGCCGGGCGGCGGAGTGGCGGGGCGCGGGGGCGTCCCGGCCGGGTGGGTGCCCGGGGCCGGGGCGGCGTCGGCGGGGTGCCGGGTGGGGCGGGTCGTGCACTCCAGGGCCGCGCGGGCGATCGCGTCCGCGTCGGTGAGGGTCACCGAGTTGACGCCGGGGCGGATGCCCGCGGCCGTCACCCAGTGCACCGCCTCGGTGGGCACGCCGAAGGCGAAGCGGCGCGCGTGCGGGCGGCCCGCCGCGTCGATCAGGCGGAAGGGGCGCGCGGTGACGGCCAGCCCGTCGCTCTCGTAGGGGTCCGCGGCCGTGCGGATGCGGTAGGGGGCGCACTGGCCGGTGGCCAGCAGGTGCCGCAGCAGCCGGTCCCCGGTGCGGCGCAGCGTGATCGCGGGCAGCCGGGCCTCGACCACGGCGTCCACGCGCCGCGTGGAGCCGGGCACCAGCGGGGAGGTGACGGTGCAGCGGCCGGCGTGGAGGTCCACCCGCAGGCCGGGGCCGATCACGTCCAGCACCCCGGCCTCGATCAGCGCGGTCATCTCCTCCACCCGGCGGGCGGGCGGGCCGATCGACAGGTAGGCGTTGAGCGGGGTGTACCAGCCGTCCAGGTCGGCGCGGTGGGAGTCGCCGTCCAGGCCGCCGTGGTCGACCACCAGGCGGATCTCGTTGCGCAGGTCCCGCAGCACGTCCAGGGCCGCCTTCAGGGGCCCGTTCACGTTGCCCGCGCGGGCCTCGGCCACGTCCTGGCGCAGATGGTCCAGGAGCCAGCCGGTGAAGTCCTGCGGGCCGGTGAACTCCCGGTCGCGCCAGGGGCGGGCCAGCAGCTCCCAGTCCCAGCGGTCCTTCTCGCCGATGCCGTACGCCTCCAGCACCGCCGCCAGGTGCCCCGGCCCGGCCGGGGCGGCCAGGTAGGCGGCCTGCAGCTGCCCGGCCGGGAGCATCTCGCCGCGCGAGCGCAGCAGGGTGGCGTAGTAGACGGCCTCCACCTCCCGGGAGATCAGCGGCCACAGGTCGCGGGTGAAGTCCAGGCCGGTGCGGGCGTGGGTGCGGCGCAGCTCGGCGATGCGCCCGGGGGTGAGCAGCAGTGGTTCGTGGCGGCCGTGCGGGCCCTTCTCGTTCTCGCCGCGCGCCTGGTAGGGCACGCCGCGCCGCGATCCCGCATACAGCCGCGGCTCGCGGCCCGAGGCCCGGTAGCGCAGCCGGCCGCCGTGGCGGGTGAAGGTGCCGCCGCGGCCGGCGGTGAGCTGGGCCAGGTAGTCGAAGAAGTTCAGGCCCAGGCCGCGCAGCAGCACCCGGGCACCGGGGGCCAGCGCGTCCAGGTCCGCGTCGGCGGGGTTGGCCGGCGCCAGGTGGCGCAGGCCCGCGGCGCGGGCGGCGGCCGCGAAGGCCCGCTCCCCCTCGTCCGGATGGGCCGGCAGGTGGCCCTGGCACAGGATGACGGCGTCCAGCCCCGCCAGCACGGCTCCGTCCGCCAGCCGCACTTGCTGCCGCCGCCCGTCGGTGCCGGGGTCGTCGTCCAGCGCGACGGCCAGGCCGCGGTGGAAGGTGACGGTCACTCCGGCGGGCGCGCCGCGCACGATGCGCCGGCAGGCCCAGCGCAGGTAGTGGCCGTAAAAGGCGCGGGTGGGATAGGTGTCGGAGCCCAACGCGCGGGCCTGGGCCAGCACTTCGGCCGGATACCCGCCGCCCGCCTCGCCGCCCGCCTCCCTGTCGGCCTCGCCGTCGATCTCGCCGTCGGCCAGCGCACCGGCCCACTCGTGCAGGCTGGGCCCCGGCTCCAGCGGCCCGTGCAGGTCGACGCTGGCGTCGGTGAACACCGAGATCTGTCCGGCCACGGTGTTCATGAGCAGGTGCGGGGACTGGTCGGTGCGCCACACCCGCCCCGGCCCGGGCGGGCAGGGGTCGATCACATGGACGTGGACGGTGCGGTCCTGCGGCTGCAGGCGGGCGTTGGCGCACAGGCGCTCGAGTACGGACAGGCCGCGCGGTCCGGCACCTACCACGCACACCGTGCGAGGGCTCGCTGTCATGTCTACCGTTTCTGCTGGGTCACGAGGCGGGGCGAGGACCGCGGACGCAGCAGGACCGGCCGCGGTGGGCGGCGGCGCTGCGTCGGGTCCGGGCGCACGCTGCCCCACCGGCCCGGGAGAGTCCTCGACCGGGCGGCGGCCCCTGCCCGTTGCGCCGGGGGGCGGCAGGGCATGGGGGTACGGCGGCGCGTGCGGGAAGGAAATGCGTGCGGGTGGCGGGGGCTCTGGCGGCGGGCGTGGTGCCGCGCCGCGGGTGCTCCCCTCGCGTCCCTCCTGCGCCGTCCGTCAGCCGCTGTCGCGGGGCGGGCGGTAGCCGTTCACCATGCGCGCCGGGGCGAACCCGCGGCCGGGCGGCCGCCTCCGACATCCGTCAGCAGAAACAGGATCGGGGTGTGCTCGTGGCGGGCGAGAGCCCGGGCGGGCACAGCGGGGCCGGTGCCGGGGCCGTCCGGGATGCTGGTGGCGCTCATGTGCCTGCTCCTCTCACCGAGTTGTGTGCGGATACTGCCCAAGTGGTGCGGGGCGGTGCGGGATGGTGCTCTCCGGGCGGGGCGGGGTCAGGCGCCCTGGCCGGTGCGGGCCGTCAGCGGCAGCACCCAGGTCTGCTGGGCGCCGGCCGCATGAAGGCTGCGGGTGACGGCACCGGCCTGGTCGGAGGAGGTCAGTGCGATCATGCAGCCGCCCAGCCCGCCCCCGGTGATCTTGGCGCCGAGGCCGCCCGCGGCCAGCGCCGCCTCGACCAGGGCGTCGATGCGCGCGGTGCTCAGCCGGGCCTCGCGCAGCAGGTGGTGACAGGCCGTCAGGTAGGGGCCGAGTTCTTCGAGGTCGTCCTGGGCCAGGGCGCGGCGGGCCCGGTCGGTGAGCTGGGTGGCGCGGCGCACGAAGTGTTCCCGGCTGCCGGGGTGGCGCTGGAAGCCCTCGCGCAGCAGGGTCACCGCGTCCTTGGTGCGGCCCACTTCGCCGCTGTCGGCGATGATGAACAGCCCTTCGCAGCCCACGGGCAGCTCCTGGGCGTGGCCCTGCTGGAACAGCAGGGGGCCGGGCGCGCCGACCGCGGTGGCGTCGACGCCGCTGGCGCGGCCGTGGGCCACGTTCTCGGCGCTCTGCACCAGGTCGAACACCGCCTGTTCGGTGACCTCGCGGCCGAAGAGGTCGGCCAGCGCGAGGACCACGGCGCGGGCGCAGGCGGCGCTGGAGCCAAGGCCCCGGCCGGGCGGGATCGCGCAGTCCAGGATCACCTCCAGGTGCACGTCCTCGGCCACGTCCATGGCGGTGCGGAACTCCGCGGTCAGCTGCCGCAGTCCGTCGGAGGCCTGGGTGGCCACCGGCCGGGACGGGGAGCCGGTCATCGTCAGGGACACCCCGCCGGGGCCGGCGGGGCCGGCCGCGGACCAGCCGGCGCTCGCGGTGACCGCGAGCTGGGGCACCGGCAGCGCCAGGGCGGGCGCCCCGTACACCACGGCGTGCTCGCCCAGCAGGATGGTCTTGGCGTGCGCGCGGCCGACGCCGACCGTGCGGGCCCGGCGCACGGGGGCGGCGCCCCGGGCCGGGGCCGGTGGTGTGGTCAACGCGCTCAGCTCCCCTGGTGTTTTCCGCATGGAGATCGCATCGTCCAGACTTCTCGGAAGGAATGAGGCAGGAGTTTCGGGGCGGCCTTTTCGCGGCGAACGGCCCCGCCGTGCCGGGAAATCACGAGCGAACTCGTACGCAAGTACGCAATCGTCTCACCGGGCAGGATTCACGAGGGCTCCCGATCCCAATCCCCCGCCGCTGTAATGCTTTTGGGCAGGGTGGATGCACTGGAATAGTGACACGTGGGGCGACTCCGCGCCTAGAGCGCCCCGGGGTGGTGTGGGTCACGTAACCGTAAAGGCCGTGCCACAGTTCCCGGAAAAGGCCCCCGCCGCCCCGACACGTTGTGCGGGCGCACCGGTTGACGGGCCGCGGGCCGGACACACGGCACCGCCCCCGGGGAAAATCCCGGGGGCGGTGCGGGCAGGACCGTGCGGTCAGCTGCCGGGGGGTGTCACGGGGTCAGGAGGAGACACCGGCGGCGGACTTGCCCGCGGCCTCGTCGGTCTCCTCCGCCTCGGCCTCGGCCAGCACGTTGCGCGGTACGGCGTCCACCTTCTGCATCAGCGCGATGACCAGGACCGCGGCGACGGCCACCAGGATGGCGCCGACCTGGAAGGCCCGCGAGGTGCCGTCGGACTGCGCGACCGTGGGGATGACGCCGTCCCCGATGTGGTCGGTGGTGTAGCGGATGGCCAGCGGCACCAGGGTGGCCAGGCCGAGCGCGCCGCCGATCTGCTGCATGGCGGTCTGCACGCCGGAGGCCAGGCCGGAGTCCTTGCCGGTGACCTGGTAGAGCGCACCGTTGACCAGGGCCGGGTAGCACATGGCGCTGAACAGGCCGAACACGATCATGCCGGGCAGGACGCCGCTGACGTAGGAGGAGTCGGACTCCAGGGTGGAGGCGACGACCAGGCCGCCGGCGGCACCGAGGAAGCCGATGGCCAGGACCGCCTTGACGCCGATGCGGGGCATCAGCGCGGAGGCCGCGCCCATGCCGGCGCCCATCGCGAAGGCCAGCGGCACCACGGCCATGCCCGACTTGATCGGCGTGTACTTGAGGACGTCCTGCATGTACATGATGAGCAGGAAGGCGTAGCAGTGGAAGCTGGCCAGCAGGGCCAGGGTCACGACGTTGGAGGTGACCCGGGTGCGGTTGGTGAAGAAGCGGATGGGCACCATCGGGTCGGCGGTGCGCGTCTCCCAGAGGGCCGCCAGGAGCAGCAGGCCGATGCCGCCGAGCAGCGGGATCAGCACGGTGGAGGAGCTCCAGTCGTGGTCGGCGGCCTTGATCAGGCCGTACACGACCGCGACGAGACCGCCGGTGATGGACAGCGCGCCGACGACGTCGACGTGGCGGCCCTCGCGCTCCATGCGGCTCTCGGGCATGACCTTGGGCACCAGGATCAGCGCGGCCACCGCGATGGGGATGTTGATGTAGAAGATCCAGCGCCAGTCGACGTACTCGGTCAGGGCGCCGGA
The DNA here is from genome assembly GCF_040609235.1 of Streptomyces sp. NPDC004732. Lineage (NCBI taxonomy): Bacteria > Bacillati > Actinomycetota > Actinomycetes > Kitasatosporales > Streptomycetaceae > Streptomyces > Streptomyces sp. NPDC004732. The sequence goes on along the minus strand of NZ_JBEXJR010000029.1, from coordinate 8,564 downwards.
GACGACCGACCCGATCACGCCGCCCAGGGCGGCGGTGCCGCCCCAGACGCCGAGCGCCTTCATGCGCTCACGGGCGTCGGGGAAGAGCACGGGGATCATGCCCAGTGCGGCCGGGCCGCACAGCGCTTCGCCCAGCCCCTGCACGAAGCGGCTGGAGACCAGCATCCCGGAGGACATCGCGGCGCCGCAGGTGGCCGAGGCGACACCGAAGAAGATGACGCCGACCATGAAGATCTTGCGCCGGCCGTACATGTCGGCCAATCGCCCGCCCAGCAGCAGGAATCCGCCGGCCATCAGCACATAGCCGTTGATGACCCACGCGAGATCGCCTTCGGTGGAGAAGGTCAGATCGCTCCTGATCTCGGGAAGCGCGACGAGCACAATCGTGACGTCCATGACGAGCATGAACTGAATGGCGGCCAGAATGCCTAGCGCTTTCCAACGCCGCGGGTCGCCGACGGGGGCTTCCGCCCCGCCCGTGGACTCTTTGTCGAGAGTACTCATGGCCTGATTACTTCCTCCGAATAAGTGCGACCCAAGAAGGCCGTCCGCGCGGACATTCCGGCCGGCGCCGGTGAGTGGCCCGCGCCCGCGGTGCGCGGGTTGGCGCCGTCTCCACCGGTACGACGACACAGCCCTCCGGAATGTGAGGGGGGAGTTCCCGGTTCCGGGGCCGCCAGGGGGGCGGGGTGGTGCGGGCGGGGCTAGCCGACCAGGTAGCGCTGGATGGTGGGTGAGACGAGGGCGACGACCTCGTCGACCGATGCGGAGGCGATCGGCTCCAGTTTCACGACGTAGCGCAGCACGGCCACGCCCCATACCTGGGCCTGGGCCGCGTTGATGTTCATCGGGGGCACGCCGAGCGCCTTGGCGACCTCGTCGAAGTCCTTGGCGGGCTCGTCGAGGGAGGCGGCCAGCTGCTGGAAGATCTGGCGGGACATGAAGTCCCGCATCCGGGCGGCGCCCTGCTCGTCGGCGAAGACGGCGCTGAAGGCGCCCAGGAGCTGCGGCCGGGCCTGGGGATCTTCCCATTTGGTCAGGGCGGCCCGCAGCAGGCCCTCGGCCAGCTGGGCGCGTTCGCCGGTGAGCGAGGCCGCGCCGGCCTCGGCGAGGGCGTCCCCGATGTCGCTCAGGGCGTGGGGGCCTTCGGCGGCTGTGGACATCGCTCCTCCTCGTGAACTGGGGCCCGCGCTCTGGGTGTCGGGCCCCGGTCGGACGTGCGGTGGTGCCAGTGGTGCTGGTGCGGCGGGTGGTGTGGGTGGCCGGGCGGCGGGGCGCGGCGCGGCCATCGTCGCCCATGGCCGCTCTTGGGCCGCTCAATGTCCGCTCGAACCGGCCGGGGGCGCTGCGGGTGGCGCGATCCGTGCGGGCCGGGGGCCCGATCCGCCCCCGTGCCCGGCGCAGGGGGGGGTGCACTGCCGCCGGGGCCGGGCCGGTTGGGGCCCGGGCCCCGGCGGCGGGGGTCAGTCGATGCCGCGCACGACGTTGGGCTCCCAGGTGTCGTCCTCGTCGATGCCGGCGAGCCGGAGCGGCGGGGTGCCCGGAACGGCCAGGGCCAGGCCCGGTCCGGGCGGCCTGGTGTCCTCCTCTTCGGTGTCGTGCACGTGCTCCTCCTGTTCCGGCGGGCCGGGGGCCGGTCCGTGTCAGTAGCGGTAGTGGTCGGGCTTGAAGGGGCCCTGGACCTCGACGCCGATGTAGGCGGCCTGCTCCGCGCTCAGCGTGGTCAGCTTCACGCCGAGCGAATCGAGGTGGAGGCGGGCGACCTTCTCGTCCAGGTGCTTGGGCAGCACATAGACGTCGGTGGGGTACTCCTCCTGCTTGGTGAACAGCTCGATCTGGGCCAGCGTCTGGTCCGCGAACGAGTTCGACATCACGAACGAGGGGTGGCCGGTCGCGTTGCCCAGGTTCAGCAGGCGGCCCTCGGACAGCACGATCAGCACCTTGCCGTCCGGGTGCGTCCAGGTGTGGACCTGCGGCTTGACCTCGTCCTTGACGATGCCCGGCAGCTGCGCGAGACCGGCCATGTCGATCTCGTTGTCGAAGTGGCCGATGTTGCCCACGATCGCCTGGTGCTTCATCTTGGCCATGTCCGCGGCCATGATGATGTCCTTGTTGCCGGTCGTGGTGACGAAGATGTCGGCCGTCTCCACGACCTCGGCCAGCGTGGTGACCTGGTAGCCGTCCATCGCCGCCTGCAGCGCGCAGATCGGGTCGATCTCCGTGATGATCACGCGGGCGCCCTGGCCGCGCAGCGACTCCGCGCAGCCCTTGCCCACATCGCCGTAGCCGCAGATCACCGCGGTCTTGCCGCCGATCAGGACGTCGGTGGCGCGGTTGATGCCGTCCACCAGCGAGTGCCGGCAGCCGTACTTGTTGTCGAACTTCGACTTGGTCACCGCGTCGTTCACGTTGATCGCCGGGAACAGCAGCTGGCCGTCCCGCTGCATCTCATACAGCCGGTGGACGCCGGTGGTGGTCTCCTCGGTCACCCCGCGGATCTCCGAGGCGAGCTGGGTCCACTTCTGCGAGCCCTCGGTGATGGTGCGGTTCAGCAGCTGCAGGATGACGCGGTGCTCGTCGTTCTCGGCCGTCTCGACCGCGGGGACCTTGCCCGCCTTCTCGTACTCGACGCCCTTGTGCACCAGGAGGGTGGCGTCGCCGCCGTCGTCCAGGATCATGTTCGGGCCGCCGGTGGGGGTGTTCGGCCAGGTCAGCGCCTGCTCCGTGCACCACCAGTACTCCTCCAGGGACTCGCCCTTCCAGGCGAAGACCGGGATGCCCTGCGGGTCGTCCGGGGTGCCGTTGGGGCCCACCGCGATGGCGGCGGCCGCGTGGTCCTGGGTGGAGAAGATGTTGCAGGACACCCAGCGGACCTCGGCGCCCAGCGCCACCAGCGTCTCGATGAGGACGGCGGTCTGCACCGTCATGTGCAGGGAACCCATGATGCGGGCGCCGGCCAGCGGCTGCGCGGCCGCGAACTCCTTGCGGATCGACATCAGACCGGGCATCTCGTGCTCGGCCAGGGTGATCTCCTTACGGCCGAAGGCCGCCAGGGACAGGTCGGCGACCTTGAAGTCCTGGCCGTCAGTGGTGGGCTGCGAGGTCATGCGGGGTACTCCTTGAGTTCGTTACGTTGCGGTGGATCTCGAGCGTCGCCGTCGAGCGGTTGAGGGTGATGTAGTGCAGTCCGGGGGCGCCTTCGGCCAGCAGCTGCTGGGCCATCGCGGTGGCGTGCTCGACGCCGATGCGGTGTCCCTCGGCGGGGTCCTCGCGGGCGGCGTCCAGGCGGTGGGCCAGGTGTTCGGGGAAGGCGGCGCCGCTGAGTTCGGCGAACCGGCTGATCTGGCGCACGTCGGTGGCCGGCATGATCTCCGGGATGATCGGGGTGTCGCAGCCCGCGGCGTGCACCTTCTCGCGCAGCCGCAGGTAGTCCTCGACCCGGAAGAACATCTGGGTGATGGCGTAGTCGGCGCCGGCCCGGCACTTGGCGACGAAGTGCTTGATGTCGCTGGGCCAGTCGGTGGAGCGCGGGTGGCGTTCGGGGAAGGCGGCCACGCCGACGCTGAACTCCCCCGACTCCTTGACCAGGCGCACCAGTTCGTGGGCGTGGGTGAAGCCGTCGGGGTGGGCGATCCAGGGGGCGTTGGGGTCGCCGGGCGGGTCGCCGCGGACCACCAGGACGTCGCGGACCCCGGCGTCGGCGTACTGGCCGATGATGTGGCGCAGTTCGGCCACCGAGTGGCCGACCGCGGTCAGGTGGGCGACGGGGCGCAGCGTCGTCTCGGCGGCGATGCGTTTGGTGACCTCCACGGTGCGGTCCCGGGAGGAGCCGCCGGCGCCGTAGGTGACCGACACGAAGGTGGGGGCGAGGGTTTCGATGCGGCGGATGGCCTTCCACAGGGAGCGGGCCGCGGCGTCGCTCTTGGGCGGGAAGAACTCGAAGGAGAAGCTGGGGGTGTCCTTCTCGATCAGGTCGCGCAGGGCGGTCATGGCCGGCCTCCGGCGTTGAAGTAGCTGGCCTGGGGGTGGTGCAGGACGATGGCGTCGGTGGACTGCTCGGGGTGGAGCTGGAACTCCTCGGAGAGCTGTACGCCGATCCGTTCGGGCTGCAGGAGGGCGGCGATCTTGGCGCGGTCGGCCAGGTCGGGGCAGGCCGGGTAGCCCAGGGAGTAGCGGCAGCCCTGGTATTCGGTGCGGAACATGCCCTCGGGGGTGTCCGGGTCGCCGGCCGCGATGCCGAGCTCGGCGCGCACCCGGGCGTGCCAGTACTCGGCGAGGGCCTCGGCCAACTGGACGGACAGGCCGTGCAGTTCGAGGTAGTCGCGGTAGGAGTCGGCGGCGAACAGCTCGGCGGTGGCCTCCCCGATCTTCGAGCCGACGGTGACGACCTGGAGGCCGACGACGTCGGTCTCGCCGGATTCCTCGGGGCGGAAGAAGTCCGCCAGGCACAACCGGCGCCCGCGCGGCTGGCGGGGGAAGGTGAAGCGGGTGTGTTCGGCGCCGGTCTCGTCGAGCAGGATCAGGTCGTCGCCCTTGGACACGCAGCGGAAGTAGCCGTGCACGACGGCCGCTTCCAGCAGGTTCTTGGTCTGCAGCTCGTCCAGGAGGCCGCGCAGGCGGGGGCGGCCCTCGGTCTCGACCAGCTCCTCATACGTCGGTCCGGCGCCGGTACGGGCCTGCTTGAGGCCCCACTGGCCCTTGAACAGGGCGGCCTCGTCCAGCCAGGAGGCGTACTCCTTGAGCTGGATGCCCTTGATGACGCGGGTGCCCCAGAACGGCGGGGCGGGCACGGGGGTGTCGGTGGCGACGTCGGAGCGGGCGGGCCGGCCGGGCTCGTCGGCCTCCAGGACGGCGGTGGCCGCCTTGCTGGGCACGCGGCGCTGCTTGAGTTCGGGCAGGGTGGCGCCGGGCACGCCGCGCTTGACCGCGATCAGGGCGTCCATCAGGCGCAGGCCCTCGAACGCGTCGCGGGCGTAGCGCACTTCGCCCTCGTAGATCTCGTGCAGGTCCTGCTCGACGTAGGCGCGGGTGAGGGCGGCGCCGCCCAGGATCACCGGGAAGTCGGCGGCCATCTTGCGCTGGTTGAGCTCCTGAAGGTTCTCCTTCATGATCACCGTGGACTTCACCAGCAGCCCCGACATGCCGATCACATCGGCGCGGTGCTCCTCGGCGGCGTCCAGGATCGCCGCGACCGGCTGCTTGATCCCCAGATTGACGACGTTGTAGCCGTTGTTGGACAAGATGATGTCGACGAGGTTCTTGCCGATGTCATGCACGTCGCCGCGGACCGTGGCCAGCACGATGGTGCCCTTGCCCTCGGAGTCCGACTTCTCCATGTGCGGCTCCAGATGCGCCACCGCGGTCTTCATCACCTCGGCGGACTGCAGCACGAACGGCAGCTGCATCTGGCCCGAGCCGAACAGCTCCCCGACGACCTTCATGCCCTCCAGCAGCGTGTTGTTGACGATGTCCAGAGCCGGGGTATCCGCCAGCGCCTCGTCCAGGTCGGCCTCCAGGCCGTTCTTCTCCCCGTCGATGATGCGCCGCTGCAACCGCTCCTCCAGCGGCAGCGCCAGCAGCTCCTCCGCCTTGCCCGCCTTCATCGACTTCATGTTGACGCCCTCGAAGAGCTCCATGAGCTTCTGCAGCGGGTCGTAGCCTTCGGCGCGGCGGTCGTAGATGAGGTCGCGGGCGACGGTGACCTGTTCGTCGTCGAACCGGGCGATCGGCAGGATCTTGGAGGCGTGCACGATCGCGGAGTCCAGGCCTGCCTTGACGCACTCGTCCAGGAAGACGGAGTTGAGCAGGACGCGGGCGGCCGGGTTGAGGCCGAAGGAGATGTTGGACAGCCCCAGCGTGGTCTGCACGTCGGGGTGGCGGCGCTTGAGCTCGCGGATCGCCTCGATGGTGGCGATGCCGTCGCCGCGGGATTCCTCCTGGCCGGTGCAGATGGTGAAGGTCAGCGTGTCGATCAGCAGGTCCGACTCGTGGATGCCCCAGTTGCCGGTCAGATCGGCGATCAGGCGCTGGGCGATGGCGACCTTGTGCTCGACGGTGCGGGCCTGGCCCTCCTCGTCGATGGTCAGCGCGATCAGCGCCGCACCATGCTCCTTGGCCAGCGCCGTCACCTTGGTGAAGCGGGACTCGGGGCCGTCGCCGTCCTCGTAGTTGACCGAGTTGATGACCGCCCGGCCGCCCAGCTTCTCCAGCCCGGCCTGCAGCACCGGCAATTCCGTGGAGTCCAGCACGATCGGCAGCGTCGAGGCGGTCGCGAACCGCCCGGCCAGCTCCGCCATGTCGGCCACCCCGTCCCGGCCCACATAGTCCACGCACAGGTCGAGCATGTGCGCGCCCTCGCGGATCTGGTCGCGGGCCATCTCCACACAGTCGTCCCAGCGGCCCTCCAGCATCGCCTCCCGGAACTTCTTGGACCCGTTGGCGTTGGTGCGCTCCCCGATCGCCATATAGGCGGTGTCCTGACGGAACGGCACCGTCTGGTAGAGCGAGGCGGCCCCCGGCTCCGGACGCGGCGTGCGCGCGGGCGCCTCCACGCCCCGGACCCGCTCGACCACCTGGCGCAGGTGCTCCGGGGTGGTGCCGCAGCAGCCGCCCACCAGGGAGAGGCCGTAGTCGCGGACGAAGTTCTCCTGCGCGTCGGCCAGTCCGGCCGGGTCCAGGGGGAAGTGCGCGCCGTGTTTGGTCAGCACCGGCAGGCCCGCGTTGGGCATGCACAGCAGCGGGATGCGGGAGTGGCGGGCCAGGTAGCGCAGGTGCTCGGTCATCTCGGCCGGGCCGGTGGAGCAGTTCAGGCCGATCATGTCGATGCCCAGCGGCTCCAGCACGGTCAGGGCGGCGCCGATCTCCGAGCCCAGGAGCATGGTGCCGGTCGTCTCGAAGGCCAGGGAGCACACCAGCGGCAGGTCCAGGCCGATGGCGTCCAGGGCGCGGCGGGCGCCGAGCACGGAGGCCTTGGTCTGCAGCAGGTCCTGGGTGGTCTCCACGATCAGCAGGTCGGCGCCGCCGGCGATGAGGCCTTCGGCGTTGGCCTGGAAGCCGTCGCGCAGGGTGGCGAAGTCGGTGTGGCCCAGGGTGGGCAGTTTGGTGCCGGGGCCGATCGAGCCGAGGACCCAGCGCTGGCGGCCGTCGCCGGTGGCGAAGTCGTCGGCGACCTCGCGGGCGATGCGGGCGCCGGCCTGGGAGAGTTCGAAGATCCGCTCGGGGATGTCGTACTCCCCCAGGGCGGCGTGGTTGGCGCCGAAGGTGTTGGTCTCCACGCAGTCCACGCCGGCCGCGAAGTACTCCTGGTGCACGGAGCGGACGATGTCGGGGCGGGTGACGTTCAGGATCTCGTTGCAGCCCTCGAGCTGCTGGAAGTCCTCCAGGGTGGGGTCCTGGTCCTGGAGCATGGTGCCCATCGCGCCGTCGGCCACCACCACCCGGGTGGCCAGGGCCGCGCGGAGGGCGGCGGCGCGCTGGTGCGGTGCGGTGCTCACGAGGCCCCCGCGATCCGCGCCTCCAGGACGCGGGCCGCGCTCGCCCCGTAGGTCTGGTCGATGCGGGCGATCAGGTCGGCGGGGATGAGCTTGTACTCCTGGGTGCCGACCGATTCCAGGACGGTGGTGGCCAGGGCGCAGCCGAGCTGGGCGGCGCGTTCGTGGGGCAGTTCCCATACGGTGCCGGCCAGGAAGCCGGAGCGGAAGGCGTCGCCGGCCCCGGTGGGGTCGGCGATCTTGTCGGTGGGGACGGCGGGCACGGGCAGCGGCGGGCAGCCGGCGCGGGCCAGGGAGACGCCGCCGGCGCCCAGGGTGGTGATCCAGGTGCCGACCCGCTCCAGGAGCTGTTGTTCGCTCCAGCCGGTGCGTTCCAGCAGCAGTGCGGCCTCGTATTCGTTGGTGAACAGCCAGCGGGCGCCGTCGACGAGCTGGCGGGCCTGTTCGCCGTCGAGGCGGGCCAGTTGCTGGGAGGGGTCGGCGGCGACGGGGATGCCCAGGCGGTGGGCGGTGGCGGTGTGCCGCAGCATGGCGGCGGGGTCGTCCGCGCCGATCAGGACGAGGGCGGGGGTGCCGGTGCGGGCGGTGACGGCGGCCAGGTCGATGTGGGCGGCCTCGGCCATGGCGCCGGCGTAGAAGGTGGCGATCTGGTTCTGGTCCTGGTCGGTGGTGCACACGAAGCGTGCGGTGTGCAGGGTGTCGCTGACCTGGACGGCGCTGGTGTCCACGCCGTGGGCATCCAGCCAGGTGGCGTACTCGGCGAAGTCCAGGCCGGCCGCGCCGATCAGGATCGGGTCCAGGTCCAGCAGGCCCAGGCCGAAGGCGATGTTGGCGGCGACGCCGCCGCGGCGCACCTCCAGGCGGTCGGCGAGGAAGGACAAGGAGACCCGCTCCAGCTGTTCCTTGAGCAGCTGTTCGGCGAAGCGTCCGGGAAAGACCATCAGGTGGTCGGTCGCTATCGATCCGGTCACGGCGATACGCACGGAAAGGCACTCCTTGAAGCTGGGGTTCGGCGGTGGGGCGGCGCGCGGGAGGGGCCCGGGGCCCGCCGGGCGGCGGGCGGGGCGGCGCGGG
>NZ_JBEXJR010000028.1:0-36001 GCF_040609235.1 Streptomyces sp. NPDC004732 | reverse complement strand
GGCTCATCGGCTATCTGGCCTCCGACACCGCCGCCTCCATCACCTCCCAGGCCCTCAACGTCTGCGGCGGACTCGGCAACTTCTGACCCGCCCCGACCGTCCCGCACAAGGAGCAACTCTCATGACGACGCGTCAGGTCGAGCACGAGATCACCATCACCGCGCCCGCGGCCACGGTCTACCGCCTGCTGGCGGACGTGAGCCACTGGCCGCAGATCTTCCCGCCCACCATCCACGTCGAGCGCGAACAGACGGGCGAGCGCGAGGAGCGCATCCGTATCTGGGCGACCGCCAACGGCGAGCCCAAGAACTGGACGTCGCGCCGCACCCTGGACCCCGAAGGCCTGCGGATCGGCTTCCGCCAGGAGGTCACCACCGCCCCGGTCGCCGCGATGGGCGGCACCTGGATCGTGGAACCCCTCGGCGCCGACCGCGCCCGCGTACGGCTGCTGCACGACTACCGGGCCATCGACGACGACCCGCAGGACCTGCAGTGGATCGAGGAGGCCGTGGACACCAACAGCACCTCGGAACTGGCCGCCCTGAAGGACAACGTCGAGCACGCCCACGCCGCGGAGAGCGACGACCTGGTCTTCTCCTTCACCGACAGTGTCCAGGTCAACGGCGCCGCCAAGGACGTCTTCGACTTCGTCAACGAGGCCGGGCACTGGCCCGAACGGCTGCCGCACGTGGCCACCGTGCGCTTCGAGGAACCCGCCCCGGGACTGCAGAGCCTGGAGATGGACACCCGCGCCAAGGACGGCTCGGTACACACCACCAAGTCCTACCGGGTCGCCCTGGACACCCGCAAGATCGCCTACAAGCAGGTCACACTGCCCGCCCTGATGACCCTGCACACCGGCTACTGGACGTTCACCGACACCGGCCAGGACACCGCCGAGGCCAGCTCGCAGCACACCGTGTCGATCAACACCGCCAACATCGCCAAGATCCTCGGCGACCAGGCCACGGTCGCCGACGCCCGCGCGTACGTGCACGGCGCGCTGTCCGCCAACAGCCGCGCCACGCTGGGCCATGCCAAGGACTACGCGGAGCGGAAGCACTGACATGGCCGCGCAGGACTGGGACCGCACCCGCCGGGCGGCGGCCGTACCGGGCCGCACCGACGTGATGGAGACCCAGGTCATCATCGTCGGTGCCGGCCCCGTGGGGCTCCTGCTCACCGCCGAACTGTGCCTGCACGGCATCCAGGTGGCCGTCGTCGAGCAGCGCCACCGCCCCACCAAGGAGTCACGGGCCTCCACTCTGCACGCCCGCACCATGGAGATCTTCGACAGCCGGGGCCTGCTGACCGACTTCGCCAGCCCGCCCACCGAACCGCGGGGCCACTTCGGCGGCCTGCCCCTGGACCTCACCCTGCCCGGCGCCTACCCCGGACAGCACAAGGTGCCCCAGACCAGGACGGAGTCGGTCCTGGAGGAGTGGGCGCTCTCGCTCGGCGCGGACATCCGCTGCGGCCACCGGCTGCAACTGCTCGACCTGGCCCAGGACGGCGAGTTCGTCGAGGCGGAGGCGGTCGGCCGCGACGGGCGCCCGGTGCGGCTGCGCGGCCGCTACCTGGTGGCCTGCGACGGCCAGGACTCCACGGTGCGCACCCTGGCCGGAGCCGACTTCCCCGGCCAGGAGGCCTCCCGTGAACTGCTGCGCGCCGACGTCGAGGGCATCGACGTCCCCGACCGGCGCTTCGAGCGGCTGCCCGCGGGGCTGGCGATCGCGGCCCGGCGCCCCGACGGCGTGACCCGGGTGATGGTCCACGAGTTCGGCGCGGCCGTACGCCGGCGCACCGAGCCCCCGCGGTTCGCGGAGATGGCCGCCGCCTGGCAGCGGGTGACCGGCGAGGACATCAGCACCGGCACCCCGCTGTGGGTCAACCACTTCGACGACGCCAACCGCCAGCTCGCGCAGTACCGGCACGGCCGCGTGCTGTACGCGGGCGACGCCGCGCACCGCCAGATGCCCATCGGCGGACAGGCCCTCAACCTGGGCCTGCAGGACGCGTTCAACCTCGGCTGGAAACTCGCGGCCGTCCTTGCGGGCCACGCCCCCCAGGGACTCCTGGACACCTACCACGAGGAGCGGCACGCGGTGGGCAGCGCCGTGCTCGCCAACATCCGCGCCCAGGCGATGCTGCTGCTCGGCAGCGGCGAGGTGGAGCCGCTGCGCGCGGTGCTTGCGGAGCTGATGGCCCACGAGCCGGTACGCACCCGCCTCGCCGGGATGATCAGCGGCCTCGACATCCGCTACGCCACCTGCGGCGAGGGCCATCCGCTGGTCGGCGCGCGGCTGCCGCACGCCCGGCTGCGGGTGGGCAGCTCCACCTGCACCACCCTCGAACTGCTGCGGTCGGGGCGCGGGTTGCTGCTCGGCCTGGACGGCCGGGTGCCGGCCGTGGGGGAGCGGTGGGCCGACCGCGTCGACCTGGTGGTGGCCCGCCCGGAGCCGGGCAGCGGCCCGGGCGAGCTGGACAAGGTGGGCGCCGTGGCGGTGCGCCCGGACGGCTATGTGGTGTGGGCGGGGCCAAGCGCGGATCCCGGCGGCGCCGAGGAGCTCGCGGCCGTGCTGGAGCACTGGTTCGGCACCCCCCGCTGACGGCGGCCCGCCCCCTCCCGCCCGACTGCCCCCGTGCACGGCCGCCTTCGAACGTACGCAAGAGATCCGGATCCGAGCGAGGAGAGGCAGGACAATCATGGCAGGGACAGCGGTGGACACCGACGTCATCGTGGTCGGCGCCGGACCGGCCGGGCTGATGCTGGCGGGCGAACTGCTCCTGGGCGGGGCCCGCGTCATCCTCCTGGAGCGCCTCGCCGCGCCGACCGGGCAGTCGCGCGGGCTCGGCTTCACCGCCCGGGCCATGGAGGTGTTCGACCAGCGCGGGCTGCTGCCGCGGTTCGGGCAGGGCGAGACCCTCGCCATCAGCCCCGTGGGGCACTTCGGCGGGGTGCAGTTCGACTACACGGCGCTGGAGGACGGGCACTTCGGGGCCCGCGGGATCCCGCAGAACCAGACCGAGGCGGTCCTGGAGGAGTGGGCGCTGGAGCTGGGTGCGGACATCCGGCGCGGCTGGGAGGTGACGGCCCTGGCCGAGGGCTTCCTGGACGGCGGCCACGTCGAGGTCACCGTCGCGAGCCCCGAGGGAACGCGGCAGCTGCGCGCCGCCTACCTGGTGGGCTGCGACGGCGGGCAGAGCAGCATCCGCAGGGCGGCCGGTTTCGGCTTTCCCGGACTGCCCGCCAGCCGGGCGATGTTCCTGGCCGACGTGGTGGGCTGCGGGCTCGAGCCCCGCTTCCTGGGCGAGCGGCTGCCCCACGGCATGGTGATGGCGGCCCCGCTGAAGGAGGGCGTCGACCGCATCATCGTCTGCCCGCACGGCACCCCGGCCCGCGACCGGGACGACGACATCACCTTCGCCGAGGTCGCGGCGGCCTGGCAGCACATCACCGGGGAGGACATCAGCGGCGGCAGCGCCGAGTGGGTGAGCTCCTTCAGTGACGCCACTCGCCAGGCCGACGAGTACCGGCGCGGCCGGGTGCTGCTGGCGGGAGATGCGGCGCACATCCATCTCCCGGCCGGCGGCCAGGGGTTGAGCACCGGCGTGCAGGACGCGGCCAACCTGGGCTGGAAGCTGGCCGCCACGGTGCGCGGCACCGCCCCGGCGGGCCTGCTGGACACCTACCACGCCGAGCGGCACCCGGTGGGGCAGCGGCTGATGATGAACACGCGCGCGCAGGGCACGGTGTTCCTGGGCGGCGAGCAGTCGGACCCGCTGCGCGCCCTGTTCGCCGAACTCATCGAGCACGACGAGGTCAAGCGGCACCTGGCGGGGATCGTCAGCCACCTCGACATCCGCTACGACGTCAACGCCCCCGGCCCACACCCCGATACACACGCCGGCACGCCCCCTGCCCACCCCCTGCTCGGCCGCCGCCTCGCCAAGCGCCCGCTGACCGGCGCCGACGGCGAGAGCGACACCCTGCGCCTGCTGCACCCGGCGCGCGGCGTGCTGCTCGACCTGGCCGACGACGCCCGGGTGCGCGCCGTCGGCGCCCGCTGGGCGGGCCGCGTCGAGGTGGTGACGGCCGCCGCCAAGCCCGCGGAGGGCGCCACCGACGTGCTGGCGGGCCTGGACGCGGTCCTGGTGCGGCCCGACGGGCACGTGGTGTGGACGGGCGAGGGCGTGGCGCACGGGCTCGAGGGCGCGCTGGGCCGCTGGTTCGGCGAGGGGCGAGCCGCGTAGTGGCGGCGGTCCCCGGGACGCCCGTGACCGGCCCGCGCGAGGAACCCGCGGGCGGGGTCCGCGAGATCGTCCTGGACGCGGCCGGTGTGGCCCTGTCCGCGCTGCTGAGCGAGCCCGCGGGCGGCGCCCCGCGCGCCCTGGTCGTGGCGGTGCACGGCGGCGGCATGAGCGCCGGGTACTTCGACGGGCAGGCGCGCCCGGAGCTGTCGCTGCTGCGGCTGGGGGCCCGTCTTGGCTACACGGTGCTGGCGGTGGACCGTCCCGGTTACGGCCGCTCCGCCGCCGCGCTGCCGGACGGGCTGCGCGTCGCGGAGCAGACTGTGCTGCTGCGTGCGGCCGTTGCCGGCTTCGCCCGCCGTCATCCCGTCGGCGCGGGCGTCTTCCTGCTGGCGCACTCCTTCGGCGGCAAGCTGGCCCTGTCGGCCGCCGCGCAGGCAACGGGCGGGGACGGGCTGCTCGGTGTGGACGTCTCGGGCTGCGGGCGGCGCTATGCGCCGGGTGCCGAGGACGAGGTGCGCCGCGGCCGGCCGGGCGACCGGCGCCGGCACTGGGGGCCGTTGCGGCTGTATCCGCCGGGCACCTTCCGGGCCAGTGCGGGCACGGTCGCGCCGATGCCCGCGCGGGAGGCGGCCGACCTGGTGTCCTGGCCGGGGACGTTCGACCGGATCGCGCCCCGGGTGCGGGTGCCGGTGCGGGTCACCTTCGCCGAGCACGAGCTGTGGTGGCGTCACGAGGAGGACGAACTGGCCGCTGTGGCGGCCGCGTTCACCGCCTCTCCCCGCGTCCTGCTGGCGCGGCAGCCGGACGCGGGGCACAACATCAGCCTGGGCTGGGCGGCCCGCGCCTACCACCTGCGGGCCCTGGCGTTCCTGGAGGAGTGCCTGCACCCGGCCGCCACCGGGCGCTGACCCTCCCGAGTTCTCAGCCGTCCAGGACCACGATGTCCAGTTCCCGCAGCCGCTCGGGCCCGGCCACCAGGTCGATCGCGGTGATCTTCCCGTCCTCGATGGTGAAGTTGAAGACCACGATGGGGCGCACCTTGGACTGCCACACGGCGCCCACCGACCCGTCGACGAGTGCGATGCGGGCCGCTTCGGCGCCGCCGGAGAAGATGCTCGCCACGCCCCGCGCGCCCTCGGTGAGGGGGGCGGCGCCGATGCGGACCGCCGTGTCGTCGGCGTGCATGGTGGCGTCGGGGGCCAGCAGGGCCAGCAGCCGGTCGAACTCGCCGTTGCGGGCGGCGGTGAGGAAGGCGTCCACGACCTTGTGCTGGCGCTGCAGGTCGGGCAGGGGAGAGGCGCCGTGCACGCGCCGGCGGGCGCGGCTGGCCAGCTGCCGGGTGGCCGCCGGGCTGCGCCCGATGATCGCGGCGATGTCGGCGAACGGCACGGCGAACGTGTCGTGCAGGACGAAGGCGAGCCGCTCGTCGGGGTCCAGGGTGTCCAGGACCACCAGCATCGCCAGGCCCACGGAGTCGGCAAGGACGGCCGCCTGTTCCGGGTCGGAGGTGTCCTCGGTGCGGGGCTCGCCCGAGGGTTCGGCGTGCTCCGCGAGGAACTCCTCGCGGCGGTTGCGGGCGCGGAGCATGTCCAGGCAGACCCGGCCCACGACCGTGGTGAGCCAGCCGTCGAGGTTCTCCACGCTGTCGGTCTCGCTGCGGTGCAGCCTGATCCAGGCCTCCTGCACGGCGTCCTCGGCCTCATCGGTCGAGCCGAGCATGCGGTGGGCCACGGCCTGCAGCCGCGGACGCTTCTCCTCGAACGCGCGTGCCAACCGTTCGTTTTCCTGCATGACCACCGTCGTCCCCTTCGATCCCGGTCGGTGTGTGACAAACGCCTGTCACATCTTCGCGCTGCCGGGCGTCATAGCAGTGACGAACGGGACCACCCGCGTGTGACGGGATGCGGCAGCCGCAGGCTACGCAAGGGCGCCGCGCCCCTGGTCGCGCTCTCTCCCGGATTCGGACCGGAGCTGTCGAGAGCAGGCTCCCTGACCCTTTGCGAGCATTCATGACAACACAAAGTCGGCGACCAGACACCCGCAGTGACGATCCCAGCGCCGCAGCCGGTTTCTTGACCCGCTATGCCCGAATGGTCAGTGGCCGCCGCTCCAAGTGGGCCGTGCTCGTGATCTGGCTGGTGCTGATCTCAGCGGGCGGATCCCTGGCGGCCAAGCTGGGAGACGTACAGGACAACGACCCCGAGACCTGGCTGCCCTCCAGCGCCCAGTCGACCCAGGCGGTGAAGCTGGCCGAGGAGCACTTCGCCGACAAGGACAGCAGCACCACCATCATCATCTACGCCCGCGGCGGCGGCCTCACCGACGCCGACCGGACCAAGATCGACGCGGACCGCGCCACCCTCCAGGACGACGTCGCCGTCGGCGACGTCGCCAAGGCCCAGGTCTCCGAGGACGGCAAGGCCGCCTTCCTCAGCTACCCGCTGCGCACCAGCCCCAGCGACAACGGCGTGCTCACCGACGCCGTCGGCGACTCCGAGGACATCGTCAAGAAGGGCGCACCCGACGGCCTCGACATCCGCATCGCCGGCGAGGCGGGCAGCGTCCGCGACTTCGCCGACGTCTACAGCGGCATGGACGGGGCCCTGCTGGGCGCCGCCCTCGGCGTCGTCGCCCTGCTGCTCCTGCTCACCTACCGCAGCCCCGTGCTGTGGCTGGTCCCGCTGCTGACCGTGTTCCTGGCCAGCCAGGTCGCCAGCGGCGTCGTCTACCTGCTCGCCAAACACGCCGGCCTGCTCGTCAACGGCCTCAGCGCGTACATCCTGATGATCCTGTGCGTGGGCGTCGGCACCGACTACGCCCTGCTGCTCATCGCCCGCTACCGCGAGGAACTCCACCGCCACGAGGACCGGCACGAGGCGATGCAGATCGCCGTGCGCCGCTCCCTGCCCGCGCTGGCCGCCTCCGCGGCCACCGTCGGCGTGGCCACGCTCTGCCTCGTCTTCGGCAGCATGAACTCCACCCAGGGCCTGGGCCCGGTCGTGGCCATCGGCATCGCGGTGGTCTTCCTGGCGATGACCTCGCTGCTGCCCGCCCTCCTGGTCATCCTGGGCCGCTGGACGTTCTGGCCCTTCGTGCCGCGCCACACCCCCGGCTACGACGCGAGCGCCGAGAAGGAGCACGGCGCCTGGGCCCGCGTGGCCCAGGTCGTGGGCCGCAGGCCCCGCGTGGTGTGGGCCGCCTCCCTGGGCGTCCTGGCCCTGCTGGCGCTCGGCACCACCACGGTGGAGACCGGCCAGACCCAGGCCGAGCAGTTCACCAAGTCCGTCGACTCCGTCGAGGGCCAGCATCTGCTGGCCGCCCACTTCCCCGCGGGCTCCTCCGCGCCCGCCGACATCTACGTGCCCGCCGCCGGCGCCGGCGCCGCACTGCGCACCGTCCAGGACGTGCCCGGCGTGCAGTCCGCCGCCACCGGACGCACCGCCGACGGCTGGACCCACCTGACCGCGGTGTTCGAGGACGCCCCGGACACGGCGGCGGCCAAGGACACCGTCGACCGGATGCGCACCGCACTGGACAAGACCGACGGCGAGAGCGCCGAGGCCGTCGTGGGCGGCCAGACCGCGATCGTGCTGGACACCTCCGACGCCCAGAAGGACGAGGAGATGCTGCTGATCCCGCTGATCCTCGCGGTCGTCTTCCTCATGCTGGTCCTGGTGCTGCGCGCGGTGGTCGCCCCGCTGGTCCTGCTCGCCTCGGTGGTGGTCTCCTTCGCCTCCGCCGTCGGCGCCGCCTCCCTGCTCTTCCACGCCATCGACTACCCGCGCATCGACCGCGGACTGCTGCTGATCGGCTTCCTGTTCCTGGTCGCACTCGGGGTGGACTACACGATCTTCCTGATGGCCCGGGTCCGGGAAGAGGTCAAGCTGCGCGGACACCGCGAGGGCACCCTCACCGGCCTCACCGTCACCGGCGGGGTCATCACCTCCGCGGGCGTCGTCCTTGCGGCCACCTTCTGCGTCCTGGCCGCGATCCCGACCGTGTCGTCGCTGCAGCAGGGCCTGCTCATCGCGATCGGCATCCTCCTGGACACCTTCCTGGTGCGCAGCCTGCTGATCCCCGCACTCTCCCTGTCCATCGGCCCGCGCATCTGGCGCCCGGGCCACCCCGAGGACGAGGCGCCGCTGCCCAGCGAACGCCCGTCACAGACCGCCCGCGTCGACGTCGGCACCTGACCGGCGCGCCGGGACGGAAGGGGCGCCGCGTCGAATTCCCCCGCGGCGCGGCGCCCGCGCACACCCCCCGTCCAGGTCCCCGCAGACCCGGTGACCTGCAGCTGTCACACTCGCCCGCCCCCGTTCGTCATAGAAGTGACGCCGCCTGACAGCGGCGTCGGATGTTGGTCCAAGAGAGGAATAACCATGGAAGCGCGCCTGCAGAACCCGGCGATGATCCTTGACGCCACGCAGCCCGTCCAGGACATGTACAAGGCGATCTACTCCGGCGGGGTCCCGAAGACGACCCTGGACCTGGTCCACCTGCGCGCGAGCCAGATCAACGGCTGCAGCCCCTGTGTGGACTCCGGGGCCCGCGGCGCCCGCAAGGCCGGCGAGACCGAGGAGCGCCTGTTCGCCGTCGCCGCCTGGCGGGAGACGTCCTACTTCACCGACGCCGAGCGCGCCGCGCTGGAGCTGGCCGAGGCCGCCACCCGGCTGTCCGACCGCTCCGACCCGGTGCCGGACGACGTGTGGGAGCGGGCCACCGCCCACTACGACGAGAAGGGCCTGGCGGCACTGGTCCTGATGGTCGCCCTGACCAACTTCTTCAACCGCCTGAACGTGACCACCAAGGCGATCGCCGGCGCCTGGGGCTGACCGGCACAGCACACGGCTGAGGCCGGCCACCTCCCCCCGGGGCGGGCCGGCCTCAGCCGCGTCTGTAGCCCTTCACCGCCCGCGCGAGCCCCGGGACGGCACGAGATTGATGCGCCACGACACCCCGAACCGGTCGGTCAACCACGCGAACCGGGCACTGAATTCATACCCGCCCGCCGGCATGATGACCTCACCCTTCTCGGAAAGGGCCGTGTACAGGCGATCGAATTCACTTTCCGATTCGCACTGCACGTATATCGCGGTCGCGGGCGAGAACTCATAAGAATCCCACGGGGCGAGATCGTATCCAACGGCCCCCGGCGGCGGCATGTTCGTGCACATGAACATCTGCCCGTCGAGTGTAAAGAGCGCGTGCTGCAGCACCCCTTCCTCCCACCCCGGCTCCCCGGCACGTGCCCGGATCATCCGGTGCACCTCGGAGTTGTCGAAGAGCGAGGTGTAGAACTGCAGCGCCTCCTCGGCCTCCCTCCTGAAGGTCAGGAACGTCATCAGTTTCGGCGCCGGTGTCGCAGGCATCGTGGCTGCTCCTGTTCGTGGTGATCGGTTGCCGGGCTGTTTCCCGGCACGACGGTATCCGCCGGTCACCACTGTTCAACCGAGCAATTCACCGGTTGAACAAAGCAGTCGAGTACGCCACCACCGAAGCTCATGGAGTGGTCGAGACACCGTCGTAACGATGTGGGCGTCTCGAACCGACCCGAAGGGTGAGTGTTCCGTGAGCGAGAACGCATTGCCGGCGGCGAAATCCGCCCGTTCCGAGCGGATCGCCGCGCGAACTCGCGGCGAGAACTGGAAGAAGCCACCGCGCCGCATAGAGACCTCGGAGTGCATCACCTGCGACAGCTGTCTGCGCGGCTGTCCCGAGGAGTTCGGCGCCATATTCGACCGCGGACTCGACGTCATCATCATTCCCGAGCTGTGCTCGGGCTGCCCCGCCTGCGTCCTGGAGTGCCCCGTCGACTGCATCTACGTCGACGAGGACTGGGACCCCACCGACGCCGCCCTGTGGAGCCACATCGACCTGTCCGCGGGCACCTCATGAGCGGGCCCTCCGAACGCGAGAGCCGCCGCGCCGCCAACGCCAGGAAGCGCATCAGCCGCCGCCCCAGCAGGCTGGGCACCCCCGCAGGCACCGCGGCAGGACCCGACCGCACCCGCGAGCCGGGCGCCGGCTTCCCCACCCTCCTGGCCCGGGTCTGGGAGCGGGCCCGGGCACAGGAAGACCTGCGCTCCTGCGTGGACATCCTGCTCAGCCTCGACGGACACGTCCCTCCCGAGGTGCAGCTGCGGGCCCTGAGCACCTCCCAGGAGGCCGCCTTCAGGGCCCTGTGGGGACTGACCTGGCGTCAGGACGAGCCCGGCCCGGCACGCCCGGCCGCCGAGCCGGCCCCGGTCGACCTCATCGAAGCGGCCGCCGAGGAACCCGTCTTCGTCGGCGAGCTGGCCCTGGCCGCCACCGGCCGGATCGTCCTGCGCGGCCCCGCCCAGGGCCCCCTGGACCGCCGGGACCTGGTCGGCGGAGTACGGCGCGTGCCCTGGTCGCTGCAGGCCGCCCGCGCCTACCACGCCGAGATGAGCCGCGCCGCCGCCCGCACCGCCGACACCGTCGCCGACTGCCGCGCCTGGCTGGACCGGCAGGGCGAGAAGGGCCGCGACGAACTCCTGGACCAGGCCAAGGAAGCCGCACTGCGCACCGCCCCCTTCGTGCTCTACCAGGAGCACCGCCAGTACACCAACTTCCGCGAGCAGAACAGCCTCACCGGCAAGACCCTGTGGCCCGGCCACCCCGACTGCGTCCTGAGCAGCCTGCAGCAACTGCCCCTGGAACTGTGGTCGGACCACGACGTGCAGCTGGTGGTCGGCCTCACCCTGCTCATCCGCTCGGCCGGCGCCGGCCGGGTCGAGGAGGCCAACGGCACCCAGCTGCGCATCGACCACGTCGCGGCCATGCTGGAACGCATCCGCCGCTCCTACAACAGCGTCCCCGGCGAGCCGGTGGCCCCCGCCGCGTCCCACGGCGCGGAGGACCTGAAGACCCTCGCCGAGGCCCTGGGCGCCCGCCGCCGGCAGGTGATCCGGCAGGTGCCGCTCTACCGCGAGATCCACGGCACGCTGATGCACAAGGTGGAGCGCATCGCCACCGATACCCAGGAGGTGCGCCGGCGCGACGAGGAGGTCAGCCTGCGGCTGGCCCGCAGCCTGCCGCTGACCGGCACCACCCTGGACGAGCTGGGCCGCAGCGCCGCCGCCGCCCCGCAGTGGCTGGCCCGGCCGCACGGGCCCTATGCCACCGGTTTTGAGGCGCTGGTCCACGAGAGCGTGGCGGCCGTCGCCGAGGTCTTCGACGCCGACTTCGCCATGAGCCGCGGCATGCGCTCGCTGCCCGCCCTCATCGCCGGGCTGCGCGCGGAGAGCTGGGCGGAGATCTGCGGCTGGGACATCACCCGCTACTTCTGCTGCGTGGTCCCAAGGCCCCGGGCCCGCGCCCACTTCGGCGGCTCCCAGGAGGCGATGGCGGACGCGGCGTGGGCGATGTCGTCGCGCATGCAGTACAACTCCTGGCACTTCGTCCCCGGCAACCTGCCCCGCCATCCCGCGGTGGTGGCCCGCGACCACTTCGTGCCGCCGACCATCCCCGACATCGCGTTCTTCTCCGACCAGCACCACCACGGGCACGTCAGCAACAACGTGCGGTTCTCCATCCGTTCCCCGCAGCCCGTGGAGGTGGCCGGACGCACCTTCAACGGCTTCGTCGACCTGCGCCTGCTGCGCTGCGCGGGCCGTCCCTTCGAGGAGGCGGACCTGCTGGCCGCGCACCGGGCGTCGCGCTTCGTGGCCCGCGCCACCACCCTGGCCGCCGAACTGGCCGCCGCCGGGACGCCGGTGGAGGTCACCGCGTTCGACGCGGCATGGCACTGGCGCACGATCACCGGCACCGACGCCGACGCCGACGCCAGGAACGGCACCGGTACCGCCCGTCCCGGCCCCCTGGACACCCCACGATGACCGCCCGGGGAATCGGCGAACTCACCCAGCACCTGCGCCGCAGGGAAACCACCGTCCTGGAGCACGTCCAGGCCGTGCTCGGCGCCGTCCGCGACCAGGACACCCTGGGCGCCTTCGTCACCGCCGCCGGAGACGAGGCACTCCAGGCCGCCGAGCAGGCCGACCGCCGCATCCGCGAACGCGGCGACGACGCCTGGCACGGCGCCCCGCTGCTGGGCGTCACCGTCTCGGTCAAGGACCTGCTGCAGACCCGCGACCTGCCCACCACCCGCGGCTCCCTGCTGGAAAACCGGCGCGCCCGCGAAGACGCCCCGGCCGTCGCCCGGCTGCGCGCGGCCGGCGCCGTCATCATCGGCAAGACCACGACCTCCGAGTACGGCTGGAGCGCCGCCACCCTGGGCCGCCTCACCCCGCCCACCGCCAACCCCTACGCACCCGGCCGCACCGCGGGCGGCTCCAGCGGCGGGGCCGCCGCCGCCGTGGCCACCGGCCTGGGCGAGGGCGCCCTGGCCACCGACGGCGCCGGCTCCATCCGGATCCCCGCCGCGTTCTGCGGAGTGGCCGGCTACAAACCCTCCTACGGACGCGTCCCCTACGTCCCCAACGGCGTCGACCGCCTCGCCCACCAGGGCACCCTGGCCCGCACCGTCACCGACGCCGCCGCCCTGGCCGCCGTCATCGCGGGCCCGCACCCCGCCGACCCCGACTCCGGACTCGGCTCGATCGACCGGCACCCGAACAGCCGCTCCCAGCACATCGGATGGATCGAGTACGACGGCACCACCGACGAGATCCGCAAGGTCACCGAACAGGCGATCGCCGCCCTCACCGGCCAGGGACACCGGGTCGAACGCATCGAGGTGCGCTGCGACGACCTCTACCCGGCCCTCGTCGACATCCTGGCCGCCGCCGAAGCCGCCGGCACCGCGCGCGAGGACGAAGAACACTGCGACCCCGGACGCCTGGAAATCGTCCGCCACGGACGCTCCCTGAGCGGCACCGCCCTGATCCGCGCCGAAGAAGTCCGCCAGCAACTGCGCACCCGGCTGCGCTCGGTGATGCGCCGCCACGGCCTGCTGGCCATGGCCACCGTCCCCATCGAGCCCTTCGACCTCGGCGCCATCGCCCCGCCCTGGGCCGCAGACCCCCGCGACCTGCTCTGGCTGGCCTGGTCGCCCGCCTCCTACCCCTTCAACATGACCGGCCAGCCCGCGGTGACCCTCCCCGCCGGCCTGACCGGCTCCGGACTGCCCGCCGGGATCCAGCTCGTGGGCCCCGTCGGCGCCGACGAACTGGTCCTGACCGTGGCCCACCGGCTGGAAGCCGAACTGGGACCGCTGCCCCCGCCCCGCCTGCAGCACGCACTCGTCCCCGCCACCGAAAGGACCCCCTGAACCATGTACACCCGCTCATGGCGCTCCGTAGCCGCCCAGGACGCCGTCGGCACCCCCTCCTTCGTCGCGGACCACGGACTGTGGAGCCAGGAACAGCTGGCCGCCGCCGAACAGATCGAGGCCGGCCTGGCCCAGCTCGACTTCGTACGCCTGGTCTTCTGCGACCCGCACGGCCTGGCCCGCTCCAAGACCCTGACCGCCGACACCTTCCGCTCGGTCCTGCGCAACGGCATGAACTTCAGCCCGGGCCCCTTCCTCTTCGACACCGGCCACGCCATCGCCGTCGACTTCCTGGGCGAGCCCGGCCTCGGCGTCGAAGAACTCGCCGGCGCCGGCAACTTCATCCTGGTGCCCGACCCGCTGACCTTCCAGCCCCTGCCCGGCACCCAGCCCCGCACCGCCTGGGTCATCGGCGACGAATACCTGCGCGACGGCACCGCACACCCCCTCTCCTCCCGCGCCGTGCTGCGCCGCCTGGACACCGCCTACACCGCCCACGGCTACACCCCCGTGGTGGGCCTCGAAGTCGAGTGGTACCTCACCCGCCTGCTCGAGGGCGCGCCGGGCAACGAGGGCAACGGCTTCGGCCTGCAGGGCAGCGCCCCCCAGGTGGCGCCCCTGAACGCCGGCTACCAGTTCAACCTCGACGCCCGCTACGACTCCGTCGCCCCCCTCACCGACCCCCTGGCCCTGCACCTGAGCGCGCTGGGCCTGCCCCTGCGCTCGATGGAACACGAATCGGGACCCGGCCAGGTCGAATCCACCTTCAGCCCGATGCCCGCCCTGGACACCGCCGACGCGATGCTGCTCTTCCGCACCACCACCAAACGCTGGTGCGCCCAGCGCGGCCACCACGCCTCCTTCATGTCACAGCCCGCCCTGGACGCCTTCGACCCCAGCGGCTGGCACATCCACCAGTGCGTCCTGGACACCGCGAGCGGACGCAACCTCTTCACCGCCGAAGGCCCGTCCGGCGGCCCCTCCCCGCAGGCCAAGGCCTACGCCGAGGGCCTGCTGGCCTGGAGCCGCGAGCTGTTCCTGCTGTCGGTGCCCACCGTCAACGGCTACCGGCGGCTGGGCTCCCGCCACGCCCTGGCCCCCACCCGCATCGACTGGAGCGTGGAGGACCGCAGCGTCATGCTCCGCATGGTCGGCGCAGGACCGGGCGCCCACATCGAAAACCGCAGCGCGGAACCGTGCGCCAACCCCTACCTCGCCATCGCCGCCCAGCTGTTCGCCGGCCTCGAAGGCCTCACCGGCACCCCGGCCCCCGAAACCGGCCCGCAACCCGGCACCGCCTCGCCCCAGTTCGTACCGCAGTCCCTGCACGCATCCCTGGACGCCTTCCGCACCGGCCGCGCCGAACAGCTCCTGGGCCGGCCCCTTGCGGCCTGCCTCACCAAACTCAAGGAGAGCGAACTGCACCGCTACGACACCTGGCGCGCCACCACAGGAACAGGCGAGGACCAGGTCACCGCATGGGAACAGCGCGAGTACTTCGAGGCGTACTGACCACCGCAGAACAGAGGTCGTTGCATGATTCCCCGATACACCCTGCCCGAGATGGCGGATCTCTTCTCCGACCAGTCGCGCTACGCCACCTGGGTCCGCGTCGAGATCCTGGCGACCGAGGCCCAGGTCCACCTGGGCCGCGTCCCCCAAGCAGCGCTCCAGGACATGCGCCGGGCCCGGGTACCGCTCGCAAACCGCATCGCGGAAATCGAGAAGGAACGCGACCACGAGGTCCTCTCCTTCCTCGCCGCCTACTGCGAGGACATCCCCGAACCCTCCGCCCGCTGGGTCCACCTGGGCATGACCAGCTACGACCTGGTGGACACCGCGCTGGGCCACACCCTGGCCCGCGCCACCGACCTGCTGGCCACCGCGGGCAGGCGCCTGCGCCGCACCCTGGTGGCCCGCGCCCAGGAGCACTGGGACACCCTGATGGTCGGACGCACCCACGGCATCCACGCCGAGCCGACCACCTTCGGGCACAAACTCGCCGGCTACGCCTTCGCCGTCGACCGCTCCCTGCACCGCCTGGCCGCCGCCCGCGAAGCCGTCGCGGTCGGCACCGTCTCCGGCTCGGTGGGCACCTACGCGCTCATCGACCCGTTCGTCGAGGAACACGTGTGCCAGGCGCTGGGCCTGGGCATCGAACCCGCCCCCAGCCAGGTCGTCGCCCGCGACCGCCACGCCCAACTGGTCCAGGCCGTCGCCGCCCTGGGAGCCTGCGTCGAACAGATCGCCCTGGAACTGCGGCTGCTGCAGCGCACCGAGGTCGCCGAGGTCGAAGAACAGCGCGCCGGCGCCTACCAGGGCTCCAGCGCCATGCCGCACAAACGCAACCCCACCACCAGCGAACGGCTGTGCGGCCTGGCCCGCCTGCTGCGCGGCTACGCCACCACCGCACTCGAAGACGTCGCCCTGTGGCACGAACGCGACCTGGCCCACCAGGCGGCCGAGCGGGTCATCCTGCCCGACAGCCTCTCCGTCGCCCACTTCCAGGCCACCCGCGCCGAAGAACTGGTGGCCGGCCTGCGCGTGCACCCCGACCGGATGCGGGCCGCCCTGGACCACACCCACGGCCTCATCCACAGCTCCGCCGTCCTGGTGGAACTGCTGGGCGACGGCACCGAACGCGAGCGGGCCTACCGCTGCGCCCAGGCCGCCGCGAACCGGACCGCGGCCACCGGCACCCCCTTCCAGGACACCCTGGCCCAAGAAGGCGTCCACCTGCGCCAGGAACTGCGGCCCGAACACTTCCTGGTCCACCACGACGTCATACGGCGGCGATTGGAGATGCTCGATGAGCTGGAAAACTGAACGCGTCAACGGCACCGACCTCGACCTGGACGAGGTACTGGCCGTCTACCACGACTCGGGCCTGGGCGAGCGCAGACCCGTCCAGGACCGCGACCGGATGGCCACGATGATCCGCGAGGCCAACCTCGTCGTCACCGCCCGGGAAGCGGACGGCACCCTCATCGGCATCGCCCGCAGCATCTCCGACTTCTCCTACGTCACCTACCTCTCCGACATCGCCGTCATCCGCCGCCACCAGCGCTCCGGAGTGGGCACCGCCCTGCTGGACGCGACCCGGCAACAGGCCCCCGACGCCAAGGTGGTGCTCCTGTCGGCCCCCGCCGCCACCGGCTACTACCCGCGCGTGGGCTTCACCCGGCACGACTCGGCATGGGTCCTGAACCCCGGACAGCCCCTGCAGGGGCCGCCCCGCGCCCACCCCTAGACCGGCAGGCCGACACCACGATCCTCCGGGCCGCCGGCCGCACGTCCGGCGGCCCGCCCGGGCACAGCACACACCACGGGGGAGGCATGAGCCACATACCGTCACCGGCACTGCTGGAGCCCTTCGCCCCCGTGCCCGAGCCCGCCCGGCCCCTGGAGCCGGGCACACCGGCACCGGCCCGCCCGCCCACCGGCCAGCGCATCCTGGTCGTGGACGGCGACGCGGCCCTGGCCGGATCACTCACGGCCCAGCTGCGCCGCCACGGACACGACCCGGTCGGCGTCCGGCACGGCAGCGCCGCCCTGCAGGCCTACGAGGACGTCGAACTGGTCCTCCTCGACCTCGACCTGCCCGACCTCGACGGCCTGGAAGTGTGCCGCGCGATCCGCGAGGTCAGCAGGGTCCCCATCATCATCGTCACCGCCCGCCGCTCCGAACTGGACTGCGTCCTTGGCCTGCACGCGGGCGCCGACGACTACGTCACCAAGCCCTACGGGCTGCGCGAACTCATGGCCCGCATCGAGGCGGTGATGCGCCGCACCCGCTGGCAGCCCGCCACGGCCAGGGAACTGGACCACGGCCGGCTGCGCATCGACGTCGACTCCCGCCAGGTCACCGTGGACGACCAGCCGGTCGCCCTCACCCGCAAGGAGTTCGACCTGCTGTACCTGCTGGCCTCCCAGCCCGACACGGTCATCCCGCGCAAGCAGCTCCTGCAGCAGGTGTGGGGCGACTCCTGGTCACGCCGCACCATCGACACCCACGTCAGCAGCCTGCGCGGCAAACTCGGCGCCAGCGCATGGGTCGTCACCGTGCGCGGGGTCGGATTCAGGCTGGGCACCGGATGAGCGGCCCGCCCCCGCGAGCACAACGCGCAAGCCGCACACGCGTGCGCCCCGCCACACCACCGCAGCCCCCACACCGGCAGCGGTGCAGACACGCCCTGGAGACCACCATGCTCACCCGACGCAGTGCCCTGAGCGCCACGCTCGCCACCACAGGAGTGGCCCTCACCGGCGCCGGCCTCACCCCGCTGCTCGCCGCCCGCGCCCGCACCCAGCCCCCGCCCCAGACGACCCGGGCAGCCCCCGCCACACCGGAGAAGTTCCGGCGCCCGATGCCCCTGCTGCCCGAGAAGAAACCCCTGGCCCGCACCGGCCGCTCCGACCTGTACGTGATGACCATGAAACCCGCCCGCGCCGAGATCCTGCCCGGCATCCCAAGCGACGTCCTCACCTACGACGGCCACTTCCCCGGCCCCGTCATCAGAGCCCGCACCCACCACCCCGTGGTGATCCAACAGCGCAACCGCCTCACCGTGCCCACCGCCGTCCACCTGCACGGCGCCGCCGTCCCCCCGGACAGCGACGGCGACCCCATGAACGTCATCGAACCCGGCGCGGAGCGCACCTACCACTACCCCAACCGCCAGCCCCACGCCCCACTGTGGTTCCACGACCACACCCACCACCTCGAAGCGGAGAACACCTACCGCGGCCTGTCCGGCTCCTACCTCCTGACCGACCCCACCGAAGCCGCCCTGCCCCTGCCCAAGGGCCGCTACGAAGTCGTCATCGCCCTGCGCGACGCCCGCCTGGACGAACAGGGCCAACTCGCCTACGCGATGGGCGACCGGGCCCGCAACACCCTCCTGGCCAACGGCGTGCCCTACCCCTACTTCCAGGTCGCCGCCCGCAAGTACCGGCTGCGCCTGCTGAACGCCTCCAACCAGCGCCGCTTCGAACTGAAGCTGGCCGACGGCGGCCCGCTCGTCCAGATCGGCTCCGACGGCGGCCTGCTCACCGCCCCCCACACCACCGACCGCATCGCGCTCTCCGCGGGCGAACGCGCCGACGTCATCGTCGACTTCTCCCGCTACCCCGTCGGATCCAGCGTGGTCCTGGACAACACCACCGGCACCGGACCCGCCCAAGACATCGGCGAGGTCCTGCGCTTCGACGTGGTCCGCACCGCCCACGACCCCAGCCAGATACCCGCCCGCCTGCGCACCCTGCCGCCCCTGCCCCGCCCCGACACCCACCGCACGGTGGTGCTGCGCATGGACGAGGGCGGCGAACACCCCGGCGCCTACATCGACGAGAAGGTGTACGACCCCCAACGCGTCGACGCACACATCAAGTTCGGCACGAGCGAGATCTGGACGGTCACCAACGCCAACGCACGCGCCGAGCACAACTTCCACCTGCACCTGGTGCAGTTCCGCATCCTGGAGCGCGCCGGAGGACCCCCGCCGCCGGGGGAGAGCGGCCTGAAAGACACCGTCTTCCTCGCCCCGGGCGAAACCGTGCGGCTCCAGGCCCTGTTCAACAGCTACCGCGGCCACTACCTCTACCACTGCCACATGTTCGAGCACGGCGTGCGCGGCATGATGGCCACGATGCACATCAGATGAGGCGTTCCGGCCAGAAGGAGGAGCCCGTGGACGCGACGACGGGCGAGGCCGAGGGGACCCGGCGCGGCCCCCGGCAGCGCAGCGTACGCCTCGCACTGATACCCCTGCTGCTCGCGATGCTGCCGTCCTCGCTGGGCACCACGATCGTGGCGACCTCGATGCCGACCATCGCCGGTGAACTCGGCGGCGTCGCCTACCTGTCCTGGGCCGTCACCTCCTACACCCTGGCCGCCGCGGCGTCCATCCCGGTGTGGGGAAAGCTCGGCGACATGTACGGGCGCAAGCGGTGGCTCGCCGTGGCGATGTCGGTCTTCCTGACCGGCTCCCTGCTGTGCGGACTGGCCCAGGACATGGGCGAACTGATCGCCGCCCGCACCGTCCAGGGGCTCGGCGGGGGAGGCCTCGCGGTCGGCGTCATGGCCGTCATCGGCGAGCTGATCCCGCCCCGCGAACGCGGCCGCTACCAGGGCATGATCACCAGCGTCATGGTGTTCTCCATGATCGTCGGCCCGCTGGCCGGCGGCAGCATCACCGACGTCTTCGGCTGGCGCTGGGCCTTCTGGTTCAACCTGCCCGTCGGCGCCCTGGCCCTGCTCCTGACCGCCCGCCTGGTGCGGGTGCCAGGCCGCCGCCGCACGGCACACATCGACTACGTCGGCGCGCTGCTCCTGGTCGCCTGCATCGTCTCCTTCGTCCTGGTGGTCACCTGGGGCGGCGTCGAGCACGCCTGGAACTCCGGAACGATCCTGGGCCTCACCGCCCTGTCCACAACGGCCCTGGCGGGCTTCGTCCACGCCCAGTCCCGGGCCACCGAACCGGTCCTGCCCCCGCACCTGTTCGCCGACCGCAACTTCTCCCTGATGGCCGTCCTCAGCTTCACCAACGGCTTCGTCATGTTCGGCGCGGTCCTCTACCTCCCGCTCTACCAGCAGGCCGTGCACGGCGTCTCCGCCACCGGCTCAGGACTGCTGCTCCTGCCGATGCTCGGCGCCCTGGTCCTGGCCTCCCAGTTCTCCGGGCGCACCGTCGCCCGCACCGGCCACTACAAGATCCTCCAGGCGGGCGGCGCGGCCGCCATGCTCACCGGCACCCTGCTCCTCACCCAGGTGGACACCCACACCGCACGGCTGACCGCCGCGCTCTTCATGGCCCTGCTCGGCGCCGGCATGGGCTTCCTGGGGCAGAACGTGATGACCGTCGCACAGAACAGCGTCGCCACCCAGGAAGTGGGCGTCGCCTCCGCCGCGATGACCCTCTTCCGCACCCTGGGCCAGTCGGTCGGCGTCGCCGTCATGGGCACCCTGTTCAACCACCGCGTACGCGACGTGATGAGCGAAGGCACCGGCACCACCGCCCTGTCCGACACCCGGCTGGACGCCGACGGCATGAGCCGCCTGGATCCCGGCGTACGCACCGTGTACCGCAGCGCCGTCGCCCAGGGCGTCCAGGGCGCCTTCGTCCTGGCCGCACTGGCCGCGGGCCTCGCCCTGCTCGCAGCCCTCCTGGTCCGCGAAATCCCCCTGCGCGCCGCCCGCAAACAGCCCGGACAGCGCCCCTGACACACGAAACCGGCGCCGCAGCCCCCCTCGCGGGGCCGCGGCGCCGGAGACGGCACGGGGGGTGCGCTCAGCGCGCACTGGCCTCCACCACGGAGATCGCCGCAGGCGTCTGCACCACACGCTCCAGCCGGAACCCGGCCTTGCCCAGCAGCTCGGAGTACTGGGCACGGGTCCGTTCCTTGCCGCCGACCAGCAGCATCAGCCACAGGTCGACCAGCTTCCCCGAGTGTGGGCCGTTCAGCTGGTCCGGGACGACCATCTCCATCACCAGCAGCCGCCCGCCCGGGTTCATCGCCTTGCGGACGTTGCGCAGGATCTCCAGCGCCTGCGGCTCCGGCCAGTCGTGCAGGATGTGCTTGAGGATGTACGCGTCCCCGCCGCCGGGCACCGCGTCGAACAGGCCGCCGTCGGCGATCGTGCACCGGCCGGACACACCCTGCTCCGCCAGGAAGTCCGCGGCGCCGTTGGTGCCCACCCGCGGGTCGGAGAGGATCCCGCGCGCCGCGGGATTCTTCTTCAGGACCCCGGCGAGCAGATCGCCCCGGCCGCCGCAGAAGTCGACCACGGTGCCGTAGCGGGCGAAGTCGCAGGCGGCCAGCAGCGGTTCGGTCTCGGTGCCCGACATCGCGCCCATGCCGTTGGTGAAGACGGCCCCGTACTCCGCGTTGGCCTCCAGATACTCGAACGCACCCATGCCGCGCAGCTTGGGCAGGCTCGGCTCACCGGTGCGCACCGCATCGACCAGGTGACCCCAGTCCTCCCAGTGGATGGGATGACCCATCAGCCGGGCTATGCCGTACATGGACATCGGGGCGTCCTTGAGCAGCGACCGGGCCATCGGGGTCAGCTTGAACCGGCTGTCCTTCTGCTCGGCGAAGATGCCGTAGGTCGCCAGCAGCCGCAGCAGGCGGTGCAGCGCGTCGGGGTCCGCACCGGCCTTCTCGGCGATCTGCTCGGGCGTCAGCGGCCCGTCCACGAGGGTCTCGGCGACGCGCAGCTCGGCGGCCACGTAGATCGCCTGGCTGACCATGGCGCCCTGGACGAGTTCGAGCAGGGCGAACGGCGGCGGTGCGAGCTTGCGCGTCAGACCCTGCAGAGCGGCGCGCACGCTTTCGACGGCACGGACGACACGGGCGGGCGGCAGTGGCGGCATGACATTCCTCCGGCTTGGCGATTGATTGACGGTTGAAGAACAGGAAGGGAAGAAGAGGGAGAGAAGGGGGAGAGGGGGTCACCCGCGCAGCGCGCGGTCCACCAGCACCCCCGCCGCCCCGGTGTACCGCTGCGGATCGAGCAGCTCCGCCAGCTCGCGCCCGCTCAGCACGCCCTCCAGCGCAGGCAGTTCGGCCAGCACCTCACCGAGCGGCCGCCCGGCCGCCCGCGCACGCTCCAGGGCTCCGGCGAGCAGCTCCCTGGCCGCGGCCCTGCCGATCCGGGCCGCCAGATACGCCGAGAGCCGCTCCGAAACGACCTGACCTCCCGTCAGGCCGAGGTTGTCGCGCATCCGTTCCCGGTGCACGCCCAGCCCCGCCGCCAGCTCGGCGGCCGCATGGGCGGCGCCCCCGGTCAGCCGCAGGCACTCGCGCAACGGCTGCCACTCGGCATGCCACAGCCCCGCCGAACGCTCGTCCTCCGCCGGCAGACACTGCGCCAGGATCGAACTCAGCGCGGGCACCTGGACCGCGGCCGAGCGGATCAGGGTCGCCAGGACGGGGTTGCGCTTGTGCGGCATCGCGGACGAGGCGCCCCGGCCCTCCCCGGCGGGCTCAACGACCTCACCGATCTCGGTACGGGCCAGCACCTGCACGTCCACCGCCATCTTGCCCAGCGCGCCCGCGGTGTGGGCCAGCGCCGCCCCCAGATCGGCGACCGGCGTGCGCAGGGCGTGCCAGGGCAGCACCGGGTGGGCCAGGCCCGTCTCGGCGGCGAACGCCCGGGCCAGCCGGTCCACCACCTCCTCGGTGCTCCGGCCCCCGGCGCCGTCCGGCGCCTGCGCCGCGTACTGCAGGTAGCCGGCCAGCGTCCCGGCCGCGCCGCCCAGCGACACGAAGAGCCCCTCGTCGGCGACCCGTTGCAGCCGCGCGGCCGCCGCCAGCACCAGGTGCCGCCAGCCGGCCGCCTTGAGCCCGAACGTGGTGGGCACGGCATGCAGGGCCAGGGTCCGCCCGGCCATCACCGTGTCGCGGTGGTCGGCCGCCAGCGCGGCCAGGGAAGCGGCCGTGGCCCGCAGGTCCGCCACGATCAGCCGCAGCGCCCGCGCCGCCACCAGCATCGCCCCGGTGTCGAAGACGTCCTGGCTGGTGGAGCCGCGGTGCACGTACTCCGCGGCCTGCGGCGCCTGCTGGCCCACCAGCCGGGTCAGCGCAGCCACCAGGCCGACCACCGGGTTCGCCGTCCGGCGGGCGGCCAGGGCCAGTTCCCGCACGTCGAAGTGCTCGGCCCGGGCGGCCGCGGTGATCGCCTCGGCGGCCGCGGCGGGCACCGTGCCGCAGCGCGCCTGGGCCCGGGCCAGGGCCGCCTCCGCGTCCAGCATCGCCTGCAGCCAGGCGGTGTCACCGACCGCGGCCTCGACACCGGTGCCCACCCGCACCGGCGACAACAGCCCGGCATCCGGCTGCACGGCCAAGGCCAGGACCTGCGCCTGGGTCTGCGCCTGGGGCTGGGCCTTGGGCTGGGGCTGGGTCTGGGCCTGCTCTTCGGGGTCACTGCGCGTCACGCTCACGGATGCACCTCTCCAGGTCCAGGAGCCATCGCCAGGCCGTCCGCCCCGCCGGGCCCGTCCACCCCGCCCGGCGCCGGGCCGTTGCCCGCCGGACCGTCGTCCGCGGGGCCCTCGGCCGCACCGGGGGAGGACCGCGGCGGCGCGGGCAGCGCCAGCACCGCCTCCGCGATCGCGTCGGAGTCCTCCAGCGTCACCGACCCGACCCCGGGCCGGATCCCCGCGGCCGTCACCCAGTGCACCGACTCCGTGGGCACGCCATAGGCGAAGCGCCGCGGATGCGGGACCCCGGCCGCGCTCAGCAGCCGGAACGACCGCGCCACCGCCAGCCCGCCCGTCTCGTAGCCCTCGCCCGTCCGGGAGCCGTCGATGCGGTAGGGGCGGCACTGCCCCGACTCCAGCAGCTGCCGCATCAGCGGATCGCCCGTACGCCGCAGGTCGATCTCGGGCAGCCGGGCCTCGATCAGCGCGGTGGCCCGTACCCGGACACCGGGAATCTGCGCCGACGTCCCGACGAACCCGGCCGCCCCCGCCCCGCCCTCCTCGCTGCCTCCGCCGGTGGTGGTGACACGGATACCGGGACACGACACGTCGAGCACACCGGCCTCCATCAGCGCGAGCATCTCCTCCACGCGCCCGGCGGGCGGCCCGATGGACAGATAGGCGTTGAGCGGCGTGTACCAGCCGTCCAGCTCCTCGCGGTGCGAGGCGGCACCGAGCCCGCCGTGGTCGACGGCCAGCCGGATCTCGTTGCGCAGATCCCGCAGCACGTCCAGCGCAGCCTTCAGCGGCCCGCGCACATTCCCCCGGCGCGCCTCCAGGACGTCCCGGGACAGGTGCTCCCGCAGCCAGGAACGGAACGCCGCCAGATCACCGAACACGCGGGAGCCGTACGGACGGGCGACGACATCCCAGTCCCAGCGCTCCGCCTCCTCGATCCCGGCGGCCGCCAGCACACCCTCCTCCGCCCGCCCCGGCGCCGCATGCAGGAACCCCGACGCGAAACAGGCCACCGCACCAGGGGCCTCGCCCCGCGCGGCCAGCAGCGCCTCGTAATAGACGCTGCGCACCTCCTTGGAAATCAGCGGCCACAGGTCGGTGCCGAAACACAGCGGCCCCCCATCCCCGCCGCGCAGCGCCGCCACGTGCTCGACGGTCAGCAGCCGCGGCCGGTAACGGCCGTGCGCGCCCTTCTCGTTGTCGCCGCGGGAGTGGTACGGGACACCGCGCCGCGAACCCGCGTGCAGCCGCGGCTCCCGCCCCGAGGGCCGGTAGACGAGCCGCCCCCCGACGCGCTCGAAGACGCCGCCCCGGGCATGGGTGAACAGCGACATGTAGTCGAAGAAGTTCAGACCGAGCCCGCGCAGCAGCACGTCCTGGCCCGGCGCGATGCGCGACAGGTCCACGTCCGCGGGGTTGGCCGGAGGGATGTAGACGAGACCGTGCCGGGCGGCGAACTCGGCCAGCACACGCTCGCTCTCACCCGCCCGCACCGCCACGTGCCCCTGCGCCAGCACCACCGCGGACAGCCCCGCCAGCCGCGCCCCGTCCTCCAGCACCACCGCCTGCGCCCCGGCGAACGGATGCCCGCCCCCGTCCTCCAGAGCCACCGCCCGCACCCGGTGCACACGGATCACCACATGCTCCGGCGCGTTCGCCAGAACCTGCCCGAACGCCCAGGTCAGGTACCGCCCGTACAGGGCACGGGTGGGATACGTGTCCGGCCCCAGCGCCCGGGCCTCGGCCAGGACGTCCGCGCCGCGGGGCGTGGCAGGACCGGGCGGGAGCGAGCCCAGCCCCAGCGACCTGGCCCACTCGTACAGGCTCGGCCCCTCCTCCAGCGGGCCGCGGATGCTGACGCTGTCGTCGGTGTACACCGTGACCTGCGAGGCGACGGTGTTCATCAGCAGATGGGGCGACTGCGCGGGCCGCCACACGCGGCCCGCGCCGGGCGGCTCGGGATCCACGACGTGCACGGTCACGGCGTCCCACAGCGGGGACTTCCGCTCCTGCGCGCAGATCCGCTCCAGCACGGACAACCCGCGCGGCCCGGCGCCGATCAGGCACACCTCGGTGCGCCGGCCGCTCACCAAGTTGTTCCGCCCGGCGCATCGTCGTCAACCAAGGGTCCAGTGGGCATGGTCGCGTTCTCCTTGTCGCGGAGGGCATACCGGCCAGAGAGCAACCGCCGTGCGGTGCGCCCCCACACTCCCGACGGGGTCAGGAGGCGTGCTCAACCAGGACTCGCGTCCCGGCGGAGGCCCACGCGAGCCGACCAGGACACAGCTCTCCGCATGGATCACCCAGGCACGGATCATCAAGGCATGGATCACTCAGGAAGGAAGAGGCGGCGCATTACGCGGCCCCGGGCCGCTCTCACGCGATTATCCGAACTCGGCCCGCAGGCGCGGGCGGAGGAATGCGTGAATGAGCGAATGAGGACATGGCGCCACGTCGGGCGCCGGTCCGTCCGGCACGGCGGACAGATCACAATCCCGCAGACCTTATTACAAGTGCGCGCGGGAGGGGAGACCCTATGTACGGAAGGACGGCGGAGGTATTTCCTCCGCTTCACCCGGACCTGACCTCCCCCCGCCCCGAGGGAAGCACTTGCCGCACCCGCCGACGAGTCGACACAATTCCGCTGGCCCATGAGTTATCGGTGGACAACGGCGAAAGTGACATCAGAGGGATACCTGAAAAGCGGTGGAGTATCTGCAGATCCGGGCCGCCAGCGGCTGACGTACCCGACGGATCGGTTAGCAGAGAGAGGCTGTGAAGTCTGCCATGCGACATGCGCTGCAGATCAGATTCGGTGCCGGCTCGCAAACGCGAAGCCGCCGGATTCTAGGAGGAATCTGTGAGGGTAAAGGTCCTCGGCCCGCTTGGTGCCGATGTTAACGGTGTGAATGTTGTGCCAACCGCAAGCAAGCCACGGCAGATACTGGCGCTTTTGGCCCTCTACCCAAGACGGGTCGTGCCGATCTCGACGCTCATGGAGGAAATCTGGGGAGTCGACCTGCCCGCAAGCGCCATGACGACCCTGCAGACCTACATCCTCCAGCTGCGCCGCCGACTGGGCACGGCCATGGGCCCGGACGCCGCGGGCAGCGCCAAGGACGTCCTGGTCACCCGGTACGGCGGCTATCTCCTCCAGATCCCGCCCGAGCAGGTCGACGTCCACGAGTACGACCGCCTGGTGGCCGGCGGCCAGCGCGCCTTCGACAGCGGCGACGACCTGGCGGCGGCCACCCTCTTCCGGCGGGCCCTGGACCTCTGGGACGGATCCGCTCTGGTCGACGTGCGGATGGGCTGCGTACTGGAGATCGAGGCGACCCGCCTGGAGGAGAGCCGCCTGGTCACCCTGGAGCGGCGGATCGACGCCGAGCTGCGCCTGGGCCGGCACTGCGAGTTCATCGCGGAGCTGAGCGACCTGATCGCCCGCCACCCCCGGCACGAGGGCCTGCACTCACAGGCGATGGTGGCGCTGTACCGCTCGGGCCGCCAGGCCTCGGCCCTGGACGTCTACCAGCGCCTGCGCGCCCGGCTGATCGAGGATCTGGGGGTAGAGCCGTCGCCGCAGTTACAGCGGCTTCATCAGGCGATCCTCACGGTCGACCCGCGCCTGGACGTCATCGCAGGCCCCCGGCGCTCGTCCACGTACGACCGCTACGCGAGCTGAGCGGGCACATCCGCGGTGCCGTCGGCGGCATCTGCAGATCCCGGGGGAGTACGTCTCCTCGCGAAGGGATGCCGCCAACATCGCCCGCCACCACGGCCCTCCGGGCCACAGGGGCCGACTGCGGAATTTCCTCAGTTGGACGCCTGGCTGGACGCCTGGCTGGACGCTTAGTTGGACGCCTGCGAGCACTCGTCGCACAGGAGCTCCATGCGCATCGCCACGAAGTTCCACTGTGCCGCGCACGCACGGGCCAGCGCGGCGATCTTCCTCGCCTGATGGGCGGGGGCCGGCAGCGCCAGACCGGGATCGCTCTTGCGGATGATGCGGGCCTCGAGCCAGCGGATCATCTCCCGGCCGTCGTTGCTGTACTTCAGGGCGGGGTCCCGCTTCAGCGACTCGAGCTGGGCCAGGGGATCCATGAGCGGGCCCGCCGGCTCCAGGCCCTGCGGCGCACGGGCCCGGGCCTCCGAGCCGGGCAGCGGCCCCTCGTCCTGGCTGCGTAACCGTTTCTGCGCCTCCCGGGCCGCCGGTCCGGGCGCACCGGCACTCTCCCGCAGGACGGCATCCGGCTGCTCTCCGGCCGCAATTCCGGCGGTCTTCTGGCGTCCTTTGTGGGAATTCAGCGGCCGCACCCGGCCGTCACGCCCGACCCTGAGCGGGGCCTGGGCGATCCGTCCCGCGAATTTACGGCGCAGCACCCCGACGGTCTTGCCGGAAAGTCCGGTCTTCACGGCGACCGCCCGGTCCGACCACTCGGGGAAACTCTCGAGGATCTTCATCGCCGACTTCTTGCGGTCGGAGAGGGCCAGCGCCAGGCCGTGCTTCATGTTCAGCTCGACGGCTAAGAGGAACGCTTCCCGATTCGAGCCCTCGAAGTAGCGCACCTCGATGGTTTCCTGGCCGTTCAGCCGGGCCACGGTCAGCCGGTGCATTCCGTCGATGACCTTCATGGTCGAGCGGTGCACGACGATCGGCGGAAGTTTATCGGTGCACGCGGCCAGGGTCCGCACATGATCCTGATCTATACCGGCAAGACGAGGGGAATCCGCGTCACGGAGCATGTTGATCGGAATCCGGATGATTGAATCGGATACTTCGGTCGAGTGGTCAGGCCCGACGGGCCGACAGAATTGATCTTTAGGAAGTTCCCCCCCAGGGGTGGTCTCCCCTGGCATTCCGATCATCACGCTGCTTCTCCTCCCCCGGACCGAAGCGCATAACGCGGCGAGAGTATCATGAGATTCCGCCACGAACAGAGAACTCTCCGGGATTTCATGCAATTGCGTTATGCCCGTTTTTTCCGGAGAAGGCCACCGCCAACAGAAACCACCAGCGACCACCGCACCGGAACGGAACAAGACACCCCGCACACGCCCCCCTCCTCACCCCAACCGCCCCCGAACCCGCCCGGGACCTGGCCAGACACCCCCCGGCCACCCCCGCCCCCCACAGCACACCCCAAGCCACCCGCCTCCGCAACGGGCCCTCACACCCCCCTCTCCCGGCCGCCCCCGCACCGCCCGCCCCGGCCGCCCTTGCATTCAGCCACGCGGCACCCTCGGACCGCACTGCTGAACAAATGCGTTCTTGCGTAAGTAGTGGCGTGCAAAGCAGTACTGAGGTGCCGGACGGTGCACGAGAGGCCAGTGGTGCAAAGCGCCCCCGCATGCCGCCCGGCAAGACGCCGCACGCCCGGCAAGCCCACTGGCCGCACAGCCCACGTTCACCACAACGCTCCGCAGCAGCCCGGCACGCGTGCGCCCCCGCGAACACCGCCGGGGAATCAGGGAAAATACCGAGATCCCGCACGCCCTCCGCGGCCGACGGGAAAGACCCGTGCCACGTACACCGACGAAATACCCCAGCCACGGCTGAAACCCAGCCGATTTCCCCCACCGGCCCCCGCACTGAAACTCAGTCAGAGATGTGCCGCTGGTCCTCCAGGTCCGGCCCGTCGAGTGTCAGGCCTCGGCCCACTCGGTCCGCTGAGGCAGGAGACGACCTCGTCCGCGGCGGTGTGGACTTCACCGCCCGGCCGAAGGTGGATGAAAGAAGCGCAGAGATCGATCGGAGCAACGGTCATGCCGGAACTTGCCTTCTGCGGCTGGCCCGGCGGGGAGCGCGTGCCCGGCTGCCCCTCGCGGATGCTCCCGTAGCGGGACTGGCATCTGTCAGGTCACTCGGCGGCGGATCCACCACGCGCAGAACCCTGCCAGGGCGAGGGCAAGGCCGAGGTAGATCCCTGTCTCGGCCCATTGAAGGGCCCAGAAGTTACCGGCGGGCTGGTACGTCACCTGCTGCTTGTAGCCCTGGGCGCCGAGGTCGGCGATGCAGCGGTCGACCTGCTTCAGGCTGGCCAGGCCGGACTTGTTGTACAGGCAGTCGGCGAAGGAGGACGGCGTGGACGACGGCTGACCGGCGGCGTTCAGCGTGTGCTGGGAGGTGAGCCAGCCGCCGTGCACATCGGGGTGTACGACGATGCTGCTGTCATCCTGGATGCCGAGGTGGGTGCGGGCCGTGATCGGCACGGTGGTCTGGTCCGGGGCGGCCAGATGCGCCCGGACCCACATCGGCACGGCGATCTGGACCGCAATGTAGACGACGAGCGTGGTTGCCATCGCGGGCAGGGTGCGGCGGATGACGAGGCCGAGGGCGACACCCAGGACGAAGGCGAAGGCAGCATAGGCGATGGGGACGACACCCCGTGCCGGGAAGGCCATGGGGTCGAGCCGCGCGAAGTAGGTGTCCGTGGCGCCACCGTTGTTGATGGCCCGGTCGATGGGACTGCTCCACCAGCTCACAGCGAGCGCGCCCAGTCCGGCGGCGGTCATGGCGGCCGCCGCGCCGAGGCCCAGCTTGGCCGCCAGCCAGCGGGTGCGGGTGACGCCCTGGTTCCAC
Source organism: Streptomyces sp. NPDC004732 (assembly GCF_040609235.1). Classification (NCBI taxonomy): domain Bacteria; kingdom Bacillati; phylum Actinomycetota; class Actinomycetes; order Kitasatosporales; family Streptomycetaceae; genus Streptomyces; species Streptomyces sp. NPDC004732. Next base: position 5,973 of record NZ_JBEXJR010000028.1, on the reverse strand, counting down.
GCGAGGTAGTGGGTGCCGGTCTCCAGTTCACGGGAGATCAGCGGCGCGCCCCAGAACATCCCGATGACCGCCGGCACGGCGAGCACGACCAACAGCCCGGTGTAGTAGAGGGCCTGGTCCGAGCTGGAGACCTGGCCCACCAGGCTGCTGCCGGCCGCTCGGTAGAGGTCGGACAACCGCGGGCCGGTGACCGCGAGGGTGGCGGCGAGGGCAGCCACCGCGGCGAACACCACGGCGGCCTGGGTACGGAACTGGCGCCAGGTCAGCCAGATCATCGGAGTACCTCCAGCGCGGGCCGGGTGTCACGTACCGCATCGGCAGGCCGGGTCATGTAAGCCAGGACGATGTCTTCCAGACCGAGCGGGCTGACGGTCCAGGACGGGTCGTGGACCGCGGTGTCGGTGCGCACCAGGAGAGTGGTCTGCCGGTCGGTGTGGCTGGCGGTGATGACGTGCTGACCGGCCGGGAGCGTGTCCGGGTCCCGGCGCGGTCCGGTGAGCCGGTGGTGGCAGGCGACCAGGTCGTCGATGTCGCCGGCCACCTGCACCCGGGAGTCGACCAGCACGATGACGTAGTCGCAGGTCCGCTCCACGTCGGAGACCAGGTGGGAGGAGAGCACGACGCTCAGCTCGTGCTCGGCGACGGCCTCCATCAGGTCCTGCATGAACTCCCGCCGGGCGAGCGGGTCCAGGGCCGCGACCGGCTCGTCCAGGATCAGCAGCTCCGGGTGCTTGGCGATGCCCAGGGTGAGAGCGAGCTGCGCGCGCTGGCCGCCGGACAGCTTGCCGGCCCGCTGCTTCGGGTCCAGACCGAGGCGACGGATCCGGTCGCGCGCCACCGCGTCGTCCCAGTTCGGGTTGAGGCGCTTGCCGAAGTCGAGGTGGTCGGCGACGCTCAGCGCCGCGTACGTCGGGGTGTCCTGGGCAACGAAGCCGACCTTGGCCAGCTGTTCCACACCCACAGCAGGACGGCCGCCGCACACCTCGATGGTGCCGGCCGTCGGGGTCAGCATGCCGCAGGCCAGGTTCAACAGGGTCGACTTGCCGGCGCCGTTGGGGCCGACCAGGCCGACCACCCGCCCGGCGGGGACGTCCAGGTCGCAGTTCTGCAGCGCCCAGCGCTGCTTGTACCTCTTGCCCAGGCCCTGGGCCCGTAAGGCGGCGCTCACGCCACGTCCTCTCCGGCGGTGTTACGAAATGTGTTCACGAACAGCGCCTCGATGCTCTCGTCGTCGAGCCCGGCCAGGCGGGCCTTGGTCAGCCAGCGCTGCAGATCCTTGCGGAGCGGTCCGTGCGCGGCGAGCGTGCCGTCTGCCAGCGTCCGGGTCACGAACGTCCCGACGCCGGGACGGGCGGCCACCAGACCGTCATGCTCAAGCTCCCGGTACGCCTTGAGCACCGTGTTCGGGTTGACCGCCATCTGCCCTGCCACGTCCTTGACCGTGGGCAGCCTGTCGCCCTCCTCCAGCAGGCCCAGGCGCAGTGCATGCCGAACCTGCTGGACCAGCTGCTGGTACGGAGACAGGCCGGACCGGCTGTTCAGGTGGAACTCAATCACCGGTTCCTCCATTTATCTAGTTGCCTAGCACTATAGCCCTCTAGGCTGACCATTCGGCAAGGCACGCGCTGCGGCACCGGCCGCCCGGCACCCAGGGGAGCCGGCCGCACAAGGCAGGCACTCGCCAGACCGCGCCCGGGCGTCAAGAAATCACCGCCTGCCGACACGCACGCCCACGATCAACAACCCGCAGGCGGGCAGCGCCGACAACTTGAGCGGGAGCGACCTGCTCGCCGGGTGCGATGATCACCCGCGTGTCTTCGCTGCCCGCCATGGAGTGAGAGGACCAGAGGACGTGGACGTGTACGAAGCCGTGGACAGCCGCAGGGCCGTGCGAGCGTTCAGCGATGAGCCGGTGCCCAGAGACGTCCTCGAACGAGTACTGGCGGCAGCAACGCGAGCCCCGTCGAGTGGGAACCTGCAGCCATGGCACGTATATGTCGTGACCGGCGAGCCTTTGGCCGAGCTGAAGAGGCGTGCAACGGCCAGGGCACTGATGGGAGACCCGGGTGATGAGCGGGAGTATCCGATGTACCCGCCCGAACTCACCTCGCCGTATCTCGACCGCTTTTCCGCCGCGGCCGCCCAGCGATACGAAGCGCTGGGAATCGAGCGTGACGACCCCGCCCGGCCCATGAAGATCGCCGCCTTGAACTCGGAGGCGTTCGGAGCACCGGTCGTGCTGTTCTGCTACCTCGACCGGACGATGGGGCCGGGGCAGTGGGGGGACGCGGGGATGTACTTGCAGACGGTCATGCTGCTGCTGAGGGCAGAGGGCTTGCACAGCTGCCCCCAGGTGATGTGGACGATGTACCGCGAAACCGTCAGCAAGACGGTCGGAGCCGATGACGAACTCGTGCTGTTCTGCGGTGTCTCAGTGGGATTCGAGAAAGAAGGCGCGCCACGGCTGCGTACCGGGCGGGCAGACATGACAGAAACGGTGAGCTTCATCGGCACGTGACCTGCTGATCGGCGATCCACACAGCAGACGGGTCGTCAGCCGGTGTCGCGCCGCTTCTGCAGTACTGCACTAGTTGTAGTTTCCGTGCGAGCAAACCATCCCGCACGTGGACGCCGACAACCGGCAGCACTACACATTCGGCGACACGGTCACCATCGACGCGTGGAAGATCGACACGAGCGTGCTGCCGATGTACGGCGCGGAGTCGGGCCTGTGACCGACACCGCCGCGCTCGTGAGCCACTGGCGGCGTCAATGCGGCATGTCCCAGGCCGAGTTGGCCAGCGCCGCCGGGACGGGGCAGGCCGCCATCTCCCGCATCGAGAGCGGCCACGACATCCCGACGCTGCCTGTCCTGGAGCGAATCGCCACCGCCCTGGGATGCAGCCTCGCGATCACATTCACCACGGCCCCCTGACACGCGGCTGCTAGCGCCCCTCGGCTTCCCCTGGGTCTATCGAGCCATCTCCCAGACCACCGATCCCGTGGCAGGCCGGGGCGTGAGTGGTATCAGCCCCGGGTCACTGGTGCCTGCAGTTCCGTCACCCAGTCGTCACGGTTTTCCGGGCACTCCAGGTTGATCTCGCGGGGGTATCCGGTCGACTGGTAGCCGTTGGCGTCGATCCAGCGGGCCAGGGCCTGGATGGTGGGGAGCACGGTGTCCATCGAACCGCGGTGCACGATGGTCGCTGCCTGGTCGAGGGGCGGCAGGTCGAGGATCTGGAAGGTGCCGTCCTGGAGAGGGGCGGAGACCTGGACGGCGGCGTGGGCGCTGATCCTGCCGCCGCCCTCCGGGGCGTCCTCGTAGTACGCGACGCCGGGGCCCGTGGGGGTAATACCCGCCGAACTCAGGCACTGGAACAGCTCGTCGTAGAGCGGCCCGATGACCGGGCCAATGCCCTCAGGCTCGAGACTCGCGGCTGTCGCGGTCAGCTCCGCCACCCGGACGGAAGGGACGCTCTTGATGACAACGTCGTTCGTGGGCATGTGCCCCTCACTCTCGATCGCTCGGATCCTCACCTCGACCTGGACCAGCCGTGCTTCTGCGGCAGCCATAACGGTCTCCAGTTCGGCCCGCCGCAGCCGCAGCATGCCGCGCAGTTCCCCGAGGCTGACCTTCTCGTCCACGATGTCCCGGACCTGCTGGAGAGTGAATCCGAGATCCTTGAGCGCGATGATCCGGTTGAGACGGGCGAGCTGGGCAGCGGTGTAATAGCGATAGCCGCTGGCAGGGTCGACGTAAGCCGGACGCAGGAGTCCGGTCGCGTCGTAGTGACGCAGCATCCGGACCGAGACGCGGCCATGCCGGGCGAAGTCTCCGATGATGAACATGATGTCTCCGAGCTGACCGCCTGACACAGTGTGAGGGTCAAGAAGCTACTTGACGGCCGGGCGACAGCGAGAGGCTGCCTTCTTGCAATGTCTCGTCCCGAGATCTGCCGTTGAAGGGGCATGAGAGCCCGCGAGGACGCCGCTGAACGTGCCACTGAGGAAGGCGAGCTGGCCGCCCACCAGGAGGCAAGCTCCCAGTCGTTCGCTGCGTTGAGGAACGACGAGGTTGCGCTGATGAACTGGCTGTAAGGCTCGACCTCGCCGCCGTCCTCGCGGCGTCCGCCCAACTCCGACCCCTGGGCTGGTCGCACACCCGGCACGTATGACCGAACTGCCGCGCAAGAACGGCTGTACGTTGTGCCGTGCAGGATGGAGCAGTGTGTGGTCGCGCACGAGGCACGGGTGGGGAGCGGCTGTGAGAGCTGGCAGGGGCGGCATACGTCGGGTCGCCGGGCCGCTGCTGTGGCTTCTTGCACTGGTGGCATTCGTGGTGCCGCTGTCGCGCAGTGTGCCGGCCACCTTCACGTATATGGCGGGATACACATCGAAGATAGAGAGCTCCAAGCCCGGGTCGCTGCCGCGGGAGGAGTCCGACTACTTCTGGCGGGACGCCTCCGGACGGCCGGTGCACGGAACGATCGCCGACTGGGAGGACAACTGGTGGGAGGTGCACGACGGGTCCCTGTGGGTCTCCTCGGAGGGCGTCGCCTACCTGGACCCGCCTGCCAGGCATGCGATGGTCCTTGGGTACGGAGGTGCCGCCGCCGTCGTGGCATGTGCGGGGTACGTCCTGTGGGCTCGCCACAAGGCACACGCGGTGGACGACGACCTTCGATCAGCCGATCCCGTGGCCCGTTCGACGTTCACCAAGTCCGCGTAGTCCAACGCCCATGCCGCCGGGCTAGCCGTTCTGAGGCACACAGGGATCACGTCACTGTGCATCACGCCAAATCGTCACGTCTCGGAGCCTTTGCTGAGAATGCTTCAATGGACGACCTATATCGCGCAAACTCCCCAGCAAATCCCGGCGACCACAATCCAATTGGCCACATAGGCCGATCCCACCGGCAGCGCAAGCAGCGATAAACTCACCAAACTCTGACGGTCGCCATCGGCTCAAACTCCAGCAAAATAGCCGGAGTTACGGTATCGTAGAGACCACAGTTACTCACAGAAAGGGATCCCCAATGCCGGAAAGGACACGTGATTTCGGCCATTATGGGGCCCAGGGCATCAAGGGCAGCGAAGCAGTTGCCCGCCAACTCGACCAGCTCGCCGGGTTCATTGCCACACCGATCACTCAACAACGCGGCCTGATGGCCCGGTTGAAGTATCTGACCCGCTCGGATCACGCCCGCAAGGCTGCGCGCGATGCTGGCCTGACTGTCACCGACCGCACCCTGAATGCCTGGCTGGCGGGCAAACGCCGTCCTTCGAAGGCCAACCTGGCGAAGATCGAGGCCGCTTACCACGCGGTACGCCGACAGAATGTGGCCCGCTATCTGCTGCGCCGGTTGAACAACGGGGGAGGGACCCGGGTGGAGATCCACCCGTTTAACCAGTCCCAGGTGGACCGGCGGTTCCAGCGGGTGTTGGAGTACCGGAGTCTCAACATCCGTCAGTGGGACGCCATTATTCGTGCCTGGGCGGCCGGGGATATGGCGGCCCAGGGCGATGCGTGGGTGGACGCGATCGTGGATCTGGGGTCGCAATGGGGGCAGTATGAATATGTATCGGCTGTAGGATTCGCGGCGTGAACTGACGGCTTGTCATATCAGGGAATTGAAAAGTGACGGGCCGTCACCAAGCGTGCGGCTCCCGCCCTTTTGCTGCTGCTTTTAGTGAAAGCCGCGGAGCGGATTTCACCCGGAAATCGCGGAGCGAATTCCGGCAGGCCGAATCGCGGAGCGATTCGAGCCGCGGACAACGGAGTTGTCCGTGCCGGCGACGGAGTCGCCGGCTTGCCGCGCGGAGCGCGGCTTTCCCGCCGCGTAGCGGCGGCGCGTCGTGTCTGCGGAGCAGACCGCGCGCGCGTCGTCCAGCGGGCCCGGGTCGATGACCACCGCCAGCGGGGAGTCGGGCTCGGAGACGATCCAGGTGTTCGTGCCGTCCAGGGTCATCGCC
>NZ_JBEXJR010000027.1:0-40581 GCF_040609235.1 Streptomyces sp. NPDC004732 | reverse complement strand
TGCGCCAGGGCTATGCGGCCGCCTATGCGAGCACCGAGGAGGCGATCCTCACCAAGTTCCAGGCCAAGATCCCCCTGGGCCGCTACAGCACCCCCGCCGAGGTGGCCGGGCTCATCGGCTATCTGGCCTCCGACACCGCCGCCTCCATCACCTCCCAGGCCCTCAACGTCTGCGGCGGACTCGGCAACTTCTGACCCGCCCCGGGCCGGACCCCACCAGCCAACAGGACAAGGAGAGTTGACCATGACGACGCGTGAGGTCGAGCACGAGATCACGGTGGCGGCCCCGGCCGGGACCGTCTACCGGCTGATCTCCCAGGTGGAGAACTGGCCGCAGATCTTCCCGCCCACCATCCACGTCGACCACGTGGAAAAGGGCGAGCGCGAGGAGCGCATCCGCATCTGGGCGACCGCCAACGGCGAGCCCAAGAACTGGACGTCGCGCCGCACCCTGGACCCCCAGGGCCTGCGGATCGGCTTCCGCCAGGAGGTCACCACCGCCCCGGTCGCCGCGATGGGCGGCACCTGGATCGTGGAACCCCTCGGCGCCGACCGCGCCCGCATACGCCTGCTGCACGACTACCGGGCCATCGACGACGACCCAGCGGACCTGCAGTGGATCGAGGAGGCGGTGGACCGCAACTCCCGCGCGGAGCTGGCCGCCCTGAAGGACAACGTGGAACGCACGGTGGCCGCCGCGGAGCTGACGTTCTCTTTCGAGGACAGTGTCCAGGTCAACGGCGCCGCCAAGGACGTCTTCGACTTCGTCAACGAGGCCGGGCACTGGCCCGAACGGCTGCCGCACGTGGCCACCGTGCGCTTCGAGGAACCCGCCCCGGGACTGCAGAGCCTGGAGATGGACACCCGCGCCAAGGACGGCTCGGTACACACCACCAAGTCCTACCGGGTCTGCTTCCCGCACCACAAGATCGCCTACAAGCAGGTCACACTGCCCGCCCTGATGACCCTGCACACCGGCTACTGGACGTTCACCGAGGACGCCGACGGCACCACCACCGCCGCCTCGCAGCACACGGTGGTGCTCAACACCGCCAACATCGCAGGTGTGCTGGGCGCGGACGCCACCGTCGCCGATGCCCGCCAGTACGTGCAGGGCGCGCTGTCCGCCAACAGCCGCGCCACGCTGGGCCATGCCAAGGACTACGCGGAGCAGCACCGGTCATGACCGTGCAGCGGCTCGAAAGCGATGTCGTCGTCGTGGGCGCGGGACCGGCCGGGCTGATGCTCGCCGCGGAACTGCGCCTGGGCGGCGCCGACGTGGTCGTACTGGACCGGCGCGAGGGCCCCACCACGCAGTCGAGGGCCTCGACGCTGCACGCCCGCACCATGGAGATCTTCGACGGCCGCGGCCTGCTCCGGGCGCTGGGCACCCCGCCGTGCGAGACGCGCGGGCACTTCGGCGGGCTGCCGCTGGATCTGACCCTGCCCGGGGCGCATCCGGGGCAGTGGAAGGTGCCCCAGATGCGCACCGAGGAGCTGCTGGGCGACTGGGCGGGCGCCCTGGGCGCCCGGGTGCGGCGCCTGCACGAGGTGCGCGCGGTGCGGGCCGGTGCCCTGGGCGTGGAGGTGGTGGCCGCCGGTCCCGGCGGTCCGGTGCGGGTCCGCGCCCGCTACCTGGTGGCCTGCGACGGCCAGGACTCCACGGTGCGCCGCCTGCTGGGCGCCGACTTCCCCGGCCAGGACGCCGAGCGTGAACTGCTGCGCGCCGACGTCGCCGGTCTGGACATCCCCGACCGGCGCTTCGAGCGGCTGCCGGGCGGCCTGGCGATCGCGGCCCGGCGCCCCGACGGCGTGACCCGGGTGATGGTCCACGCGTTCGGCGTCCCGGCCCCGGCCCGCACCGGGGAGCCCGGGTTCGCCGAGGTGTGCCAGGTGTGGCAGCGGGTCACCGGCGAGGACATCAGCACCGGCACCCCGCTGTGGGTCAATGCCTTCGGCGACGCCTGCCGGCAGGTGGCGCGCTACCGGCAGGGCCGGGTGCTGTACGCGGGGGACGCCGCGCACCAGCAGATGCCCATCGGCGGACAGGCCCTCAACCTGGGCCTGCAGGACGCGGTCAACCTCGGCTGGAAGCTGGCCGCGGTGGCCCGCGGAACGGCGCCGGACACGCTGCTGGACAGCTATCACGACGAGCGGCACCCGGTGGGCCGACGAGTCCTTGACAACATCCGCACCCAGGCGCGGCTGCTGCTCGGCGGCGCCGAGGCGGCCAGTCTGCGCGCGCTGATGGAGGAGTTGCTGCAGCAGGAGGACGTGCGCCGCCACCTGGCGGGGATGATCTCCGGCGTCGACGTCCGGCATGCCATGGGGCCCGGGGAGCATCCGCTGCTGGGCGCCCGGCTGCCGCACGCCCGCCTCGCGGTGGGCCACGAGGTGCGCTCCAGCGCGCAGTTGCTGCGCGCGGGGCGGGGCGTGCTGCTCACCCTGGGCCCGGCGGCCGCCGCCCTGCACGAGGAGGCCGCGGCCTGGCCGGAGCGGGTGGTCTGTGTGGCGGCGCGGTGCGCCGACGGCGTCCAGGGCGCCCTGCACGGCGTCGACGCGCTGCTGGTGCGCCCCGACGGACACGTCGCCTGGGTGCGGCCGGGCTCGACGGCCTCCCTGCGCGAGGCGCTCACCTGCTGGTTCGGTGCGCCGCGGCCGGTGCCCGGTGCGGCCGACGACCGCTCCCCCGCCCTGTCCCCCGCTGTTTTCGGAGAGTGACTCATGAACCCGACCGACCGACCGGACGACCTCTATGACGTGGCCATTTTGGGCGCGGGCATGGCGGGCGGCATGCTGGGCGCGGTCCTGGCCCGCAACGGTGTGAAGGTGCTGCTGATCGACGCCGGTGTCCATCCGCGGTTCGCGGTGGGCGAGTCGACGATCCCCTACACCTCGGCCATGACCCGGATCGTCGCCGAGCGCTACCGGGTGCCGGAGATCGAGGCGCTGGCCTCCTTCCGCGGCATCCAGGACAAGATCTCCCCGCTGTCGGGGCGCAAGCAGAACTTCGGCTTCGTCTACCACCGCGAGGGACAGGACCAGGACCCCGAGGAGATCAACCAGCTGGTGGTGCCCGAGTGGCAGCGCACCGAGAGCCATCTGTTCCGGCAGGACACCGACGCGTTCCTGTTCCATCTGGCGGTGCGCTACGGGGCCACGCCGCTGCTGGGCACCCGGATCGCCGACATCGAGACGGGGCCCGAGGGGGTGCTGCTGCGCTGCGACAAGGGCCGTGAGCACCGGGCCCGCTACCTGGTGGACTGCGGGGGCTTCCGCTCGCCCGTCGCGGAGAAGTTCGCGCTGCGCGAGGAGCCGACGCGGGCCCGCCACCATTCACGTTCGATGTTCACGCACATGGTCGGCGTCACGCCCTATGACCAGGCGCCCTCGGCGGCGGGGCACAAGCAGCCCAGCCCCTGGCACCACGGCACCCTGCACCACGTCTTCGACGGCGGCTGGCTGTGGGTGATCCCCTTCGACAACCACGAGGGGGCGCTCAGCCCGCTGTGCAGTGTGGGGCTCACCCTGGACGAACGGGCCCATCCCAAGGGCGCGTTGGAGCCGCAGCAGGAGTTCGAGGCGTTCCTGGCGCGCTTCCCGCAGATCGCCGAGCAGTTCACCGGCGCCCGCACGGTCCGCCCGTGGGTGAGCACCGGGCGGCTGCAGTACTCCTCCACGCACACCGTCGGCGAGCGCTACTGCCTGACCGCGCATGCCGCGGGGTTCACCGACGCGCTGTACTCGCGCGGGCTGACCAACACCCTCGAGGTGGTCAACTCCCTGGCCTGGCGGCTGATCGAGGCCGCCGGGGACGGCGACTGGTCCACCGAGCGGTTCGCCTACATCGACCGGCTCCAGCAGGGCCTGTACGACGTCCACGACGATCTGGTCTACAGCTCGTTCGTGGGCTTTGGCCACTACGACCTGTGGAACGCGGTGCTGCGGGTGTGGGAGTCGACGAGCATCCTGCCCACGATGACGGTCGAGCGGGCCTACCGCCGCTTCATGGCCGGGCGGGACGAGCAGATCCTGCGGGACCTGGAGCAGACCACCACGCCCGGTCTGCCCGCCCCGGTGGGCGAGGACATCCGGGCGCTGCTCACCTTCACCCGCACCACCTGCCAGGCCGTCGAGGCGGGCGAGGTGGCGCCGGCCGAGGCGGCGCGGCGCATCTTCGCCCGGGTGCGGGAGGCGGAGTTCCTGCCCGCGCCGTTCGCGCTCGGCGACCCGGCCACCCGCTGTTTCGAGGCCACCCCCGAGCTGCTGGGGCAGGCCGTGGAGTGGGGCAGGACCCAGGCCCCGCAGCACATTGCGCAGCTCTTCGGCTGATGTCCCTGAAGGAGTCGGCCACCGGATTGGAAGGAAGGTCCAGCATGGACGCGGACGTGATCGTGGTCGGGGCGGGTCCGACCGGGCTGATGCTCGCCGGAGAACTGCGCCTGGGCGGGGCGCGCGTGCTGGTGGTGGAGCGCCTGGCCCAGCCCACCGGGCAGTCCCGCGGGCTGGGCTTCACCGCCCGCGCCATGGAGGTGTTCGACCAGCGCGGGCTGCTGGCGCACTTCGAGGGCCTGGAGGTGGCGCCGCTGGGGCACTTCGGCGGCGTGCAGTTCGACTACACCGTCCTTGAGGACGCCCACTTCGGTGCGCGCGGCATCCCGCAGTCGCACACCGAGGAGGTCCTGGAGCGGTGGGTGATCTCCCTGGGCGCCGATCTGCGGCGCGGCTGGGAGTTCCTCGAACTGGAGGAGCACCCCGACCGCGTGGAGATCGCGGTGGCCACGCCGCGGGGGGTGCAGCGGCTGAGCGCCCCCTATCTGGTGGGCTGCGGCGGCGGCAGCAGCGCGGTGCGCCGGGCCGCCGGGTTCTCCTTTCCCGGCACCGGTGCCACCCGCACCATGTATCTGGCCGATGTGGCCGGGTGCGGGCTGCGGCCGCGGTTCCTGGGCGAGCGCATGGAGCACGGCATGGTGATGGCCGCGCCGCTGGGCGAGGGGGTGGACCGCATCATCGTGGTGCCGGACCGGGCCCCGGACCACGAGCGGGAGCGGACGGTGTCCTTCGCCGAGGTCGCCGCGGCCTGGCGGCGGATCACCGGGGAGGACATCAGCCACGGCACGGCCCACTGGGTCAGCTCGTTCACCGACGCGACGCGGCAGGTCACCGAGTACCGGCGCGGGCGGGTCCTGCTGGCCGGGGACGCCGCGCACATCCATCTGCCGGCCGGCGGCCAGGGGTTGAGCACCGGCGTGCAGGACGCCGCCAACCTGGGCTGGAAGCTGGCCGCCGTGGCGCGCGGGACGGCGCCGCGGGGGCTGCTGGACACCTACCACGCCGAGCGGCACGCGGCCGGTGCGCGGCTGCTGATGAACACCCAGGCGCAGGGCATGCTCTTCGTCGGCGGTCCCGAAATGGACCCGCTGCGCGCCCTGTTCGCCGAGCTCATCCGCTACGACGACGTCAAGCGCCACCTCGCCGGGCTGGTCAGCGGCGTCGACATCCGCTACGACACGATGGCGGGCGGCCACCGGCTGCTGGGGCGGCGCCTTCCGCCGCGCGCCCTGCACGGCGAGGGGGGCCGCACCAGCACCATGGAGCTGCTGCATCCGGCGCGCGGGGTGCTGCTCGACCTGGCCGGGGACGGCGCGCTGCGCGAGGCGGCGGCGCCCTGGCGGGAGCAGGTGGTCACCGCGCGGGTGCGGCCCGATGCCCAGGAGGCCGGGCTCCAGGACGCGGCGGCGCTGCTGGTGCGCCCGGACGGCTATGTGGCCTGGGTCGCCGAGCGGGCCGGGGACCCGCAGGCACCGCAGGCGCTGCAGGCCGCCCTGCACCGCTGGTTCGGTGCGCCGCACACCCCCGCGGCCGATGCGGCCGGGGGCGGCGGGGTGCGGGCGGCCGGCGCCGCGCGGTCCCGGTGAGCGGCGCGGCCCGCTCCCCGGGCGTGCGGGCCATCACCCTGGACGCCGCGGGCATTGCCCTGTCCGGCCTGCTCGGCACGGTGCAGGGCGCTCCGCCGCGGGCCACCGTGCTGGCGCTGCACGGCGGCGGGATGAGCGCCGCCTACTTCGACGGGCAGGCCCACCCCGGCCAGTCCCTGTTCACCCTGGGCACCCGGCTCGGCTTTCAGGTGCTGGCCCTGGACCGGCCCGGCTACGGGGCGTCGGCCGGGGCGCTGCCGGACGGCCGGACGCTGGCCGGGCAGGCCCGCACCGTGCACGCCGCGCTGGCCCGGTTCGCCGCCGGACACGAGGTGGGGGCGGGCGTGTTCGTCCTGGCCCACTCCTTCGGCGGCAAGCTGGCGTTGACGTGCGCGGCCGGTGCCCCGCTGCCGGTGGAGCTGCTGGGCCTGGACATCTCCGGCTGCGGGCACCGGTTCGCGGTGCCCGCGGCCCGGCTGCCCTCGGCGGGCGGGCCCGGGCACTGGCGGCTCAACTGGGGTGCGCTGCGGCTGTATCCGCCGGACACCTTCCGGGCCAGCGCGGACCTGGTCGCCCCGATGCCCGCGCTGGAGCGGGCCGAGGCGGGCCGCTGGCCCGCCTCCTTCGCACGCCTTGCGCCGCGGGTGCGGGTGCCCACCCGGCTGACCTTCGCCGAGCACGAGGCGTGGTGGCGCCACGACGAGGCGGCCCTGGCCGAGCTGCGCGCCCATTTCACCGGGGTCCGGCGCCTGGTGGTGGACCAGCAGACGGACGCGGGCCACAACATCAGCCTGGGCTGGTGCGCCCGCACCTACCACCTGCGGGCCCTGGCCTTCCTGGAGGAGTGCCTGGCCCGCCGCGAGGCGGCGCCCGCACCCCGGCAGGCGGCGGCCTGACCCCGGCCACCGGCATCCCGCGCGTGCCCGGCCCGCACAGTCCTGTGCCTCTCGACGACGGAAGCGACCTGATCATGGCTGTCCTCGATCCCTCTTCGCTGTTCGCCCTGCCCCACGACGGGTCCGTACTGCGCGCCCTGGACCTGGGCGTGCGGGCCCAGGTCCTGGAGAGCCGGCTGTGCCGGACGCTGGGGCACGCCCTGGGCGTGCCCCCGGCCCACCGCATCCCGGCCGACCGGCCGCTGCGCGCCCTGGGCGTGGACTCGCTGCTCGCCCTGCACCTCAAGCAGCAGCTGGAGAGGGCCCTGCAGGTACGGACCGTGGCGCACGACCAGCTGCGCGAGGCCACCCTCGCGCAGCTGGCGGCGCTGCTCGCCCGGGAGGTGGCGCGGCCGCAGGAGGCGGCCGCGGCGGGCGTCACCGTGCGATGACACCCAGATGACGCCCAACGGGAGCACCGAGTCGGCCCGCACGGGAGGAGTGAAGCGATGGAGAGCCCGCACAACGCCGTCGAGCACCTGAGGGAGCTCAAGGAACAGGTGGCCCAGGGGCCGGATCCGGCGGCCACCGAACGCCAGCACGCCAAGGGCAAACTGACCGTCCGTGAACGGATCGGCCTGCTCCTGGACAAGGGGAGTTTCCGGGAGGTGGAGGCGCTGCGCCGGCACCGGGCCACCGGTTTCGGCCTGGAGGCCAAGAAGCCGTACACGGACGGTGTCATCACCGGCTGGGGCACGGTGGAGGGCCGCACGGTCTTCGTCTACGCGCACGACTTCCGGATCTTCGGCGGCGCGCTCGGCGAGGCCCACGCCACCAAGATCCACAAGATCATGGACATGGCCATCGCGGCCGGAGCCCCGCTGGTCTCGCTCAACGACGGCGCGGGCGCCCGCATCCAGGAGGGGGTGGCGGCGCTCGCCGGATACGGCGGCATCTTCCAGCGCAACACCAAGGCTTCGGGCGTCATCCCGCAGATCTCGGTGATGCTCGGCCCGTGCGCGGGCGGCGCGGCGTACTCGCCCGCCCTCACCGACTTCGTGTTCATGGTCCGCGAGACCTCCCAGATGTTCATCACCGGCCCCGACGTGGTCAAGGCGGTCACCGCCGAGGAGATCACCCAGAACGGGCTCGGCGGCGCCGACGTGCACGCCGAGACCTCCGGGGTGTGCCACTTCGCCTACGACGACGAAGAGACCTGCCTGGCCGAGGTCCGCTACCTGCTCTCACTGCTGCCCTCCAACAACCGTGAACTGCCCCCGCACGCCACCGGCGAGGACCCCGCCGACCGGCAGTGCCCGGCCCTGCTGGAGGTGGTGCCGGCCGACGGCAACCGCTCGTACAACATCCGCGAGGTGATCGAGGAGGTCGTCGACGACGGCGAGTACCTGGAGGTGCACGCCGCCTGGGCGCCCAACCTGGTGTGTGCGCTCGCCCGGCTCGACGGCCGCACGGTGGGCATCCTGGCCAACCAGCCCGCCGCCATGGCCGGGGTGCTCGACATCCGGGCCAGCGAGAAGGGCGCCCGGTTCGTGCAGTTCTGCGACGCCTTCAACATCCCCCTGGTCACCCTCGTGGACGTGCCCGGCTTCCTGCCGGGCGTGGACCAGGAGCACGAGGGCATCATCCGGCGCGGCGCCAAGCTGCTGTACGCGTACTGCAACGCGACCGTGCCGCGGGTCTCGGTGGTGCTGCGCAAGGCCTACGGCGGCGCCTACATCGTCATGGACTCGCGTTCCATCGGCGCCGACGTCGCGCTGGCCTGGCCCACCAACGAGATCGCCGTGATGGGCGCCGAGGGCGCCGCCAACGTCGTCTTCCGCCGGGAGATCAACGCCGCGGCGGACCCCGAGGCGATGCGCGCCCACAAGATCGAGGAGTACCGGCGCGAGCTCGTCCACCCCTACTACGCCGCCGAACGCGGCCTGGTCGACGACGTCATCGACCCGGCCGACACCCGCGCGGTGCTGATCAGCGCCCTGGCCATGCTCGAGGCCAAGGACGCGGGCCTGACCCGCCGCAAGCACGGCAACCCGCCGCAGTGAGGACACCGCGATGCCATCGACCCCGCTCCAGAGCACGGCCCCGCACCAGGCCCCGGACCCGACCCCGGCCCCGCCCGCACCGCTGGTGCGCATCGTCCGGGGCGATCCCACCCCGGAGGAACTCGCCGCGCTGATCGCGGTGGTGCAGCAGCGCCTGGCCGCCCGCCCGGCGCAGCCTGCGCCCCGGCTGCGGGCCCCGGCGCGCTGGTACCGGCCGCAGCCCACCCCGTTCGAGCCGCGCGCCTGGCGCAGCAGCGCCTACCGCAGTGCCGCCTGAAGCCGCCCCCGCACCCCCTGGATCACCGGGGGCACCCCCTGCCCGGCGCTCCCGGGCCTTACGCCCGTACGAGAAAGGACCGACCATGTCCCTGCTGGAGGACGACGCCACCGTGGTGGCGCTGCACGATCAGCTGCGACTGCTCAACGACCGTCTGGAGGTGGCCCAGTTGTGTGACCGCTACGTCATGCACCTGGACCGGGACCGCTCCCAGGACGGCTGGCTGGACTCGGTGTTCACCCACGATGTGCATCTGACCTTTCCCTTCGGGGAGTTCAGGGGCATCGAGGGGCTGGCCGGGTTCCAGGAGATGGCGCGCACCACCTTCGCCCGCACCCACCACCTGTGCGCCAACCACGTGGTGGAGGTGGACGGGGACAGCGCCCGGGTGCGCTCGCACCTGATGGCCGTGCACGTGCCGGACGGCGACGAGCCGGCCGGGCACTTCGACATCGGCGGGCACCTGGAGGCCCGCACCGTGCGCACCGAACGCGGCTGGCGCATCCGCCGGTTCGTGTTCGACCTGGTGTGGCAGTCCGGCCAGGCGCCGGCCGCCAAGACGGCCGGCTGACGGCACCACCCGGGCACCGGCCGGCCGGTGCCCGCTCGCGGAAGGGTGAGTGAATGTCCACTTCGGTACGCGGCTACTCCACCCGTGCCCGTCTTCTGGACGCCACGGAGCACCTGCTGCGCGAGCGGGGGCTGGCCGGGGCCACCACGAAGGCCATCGCCGCCGACGCGGAGTGCTCCGAGGCCGCCCTGTACAAGCACTTCAGCGGCAAGGGCGAGCTGCTCGGCGCGCTGCTGCGCGAGCGGCTGCCGGCGGCGGGCCCGCTCCTTGCGGGCCCGGTGCGCGACGAGGACGCCGAGGCGTGCTGTGTCCGTCTGGTGCGCCAACTGCTGTGGTACTACGAGCAGTCCGTGCCGCTGATCGGCGCGCTGTTCGCCGACCACGCGCTGCTGGCCGGGCTGCGCCCGCTGCCCTACGGCACCGCCGCGGCCCCCGACGAGCTGCTGGAGGCGGTGGTCGGGCACCTGCGGGCGCTGCGCGGGCGCGGGCGCATCCGGGCCGACGCGGATGTGCGGGCGGCCGGTGCGCTGCTGCTCGGCGCCTGTTTCCAGCGGGCCACGTTCACCCAGGTGGCGCCGGGCGGCTGGCCCTGGTCCGCCGAGGAGTTCACGGCCGTGGTGGGCCGTGCCGTGGCCGCCTCCCTGACCGACACCGCCGCCGAACCCGCCGCCCCCTGCAAGGAGTTGGAATGACACACAGCCCCCTGGCCACCGCCGCGCGCTTCGCGGGCCTGATCTTCGTGGGGATCTTCGCCGGATTCCTCGTCGCCGTCCTCGTCCTGGAGAACTCGCTGCGCGCCTACGACGGCAAGGTGTACGCGCAGGTGCGGCAGGTCGAGCTGGATTCCCTGGACACCCTGGCCTCGGCCACCCTGATCCCGGCGATCCTGGCCACCGTCCTGCTGATCGTCGCCGTCCGGCGCTCGCGGGGCCCGGCGCTGTGGCTGCCGGTGGCGGCGCTCGCGCTGATGCTGGTGGTCCTGGTGGTGACGCTGACCATCAATCTGCCGATCAACGGCGACCAGAACGACTGGAACGTGGCGGCGCCGCCCGCGGACTGGGCGGACGTGCGCGACGACTGGCAGAACGCGCACCTGGTGCGGGTCGTCGCGGCCGTCGGCGCGTTCGCCCTGCTGCTGGCGGCCGCGGTGTGGCGCCCGGCGGCCGCCGCGCTGTCGCGGCAGCCGTCCGGCCCGGTGGCCGCGGGCCGCCGCTGACCGTGCCCGGCCCCGGCCCTTCCGGTGCACCCCCTGACGGGATGCACCGGAAGGGCCGCTTTTTCTGTCTCAGGCCGAGCGAGTGGGGCGGCGGGCCAAGGCCCCCTGCAGGCGCCTGCGGTGCAGTTCGCCGGTCGCGGCCCGGGGCAGGCCGCCCATGAGTTCCAGCCGGGCGGGCAGGTGCGCGGGCGGGACGCCCTGGCCGAGCAGGTGGTCGCGGAGTTCGAGCAGGGTGGGCGGGTCGCCGTCGGGGACCACGGCGGCGCAGGCCAGTTCGCCGTGCTGGGGGTCGGTGCAGGCCACCACGGCGGCCTCGGCGACCCGGGGGTGGGCCAGGAGGCGTTCCTCGATCTCGGTGACCGGGACGAGGAAAAGGCCGCCGATCTCCTCGGCGGCCGCCCGCGGCCGGCCCCCCTCGTCCGGGTCCGCCGGATCGCCGGTGCCGGACCGTCCCGGCGGCTGCCAGGCCGCGGCCAGGGCGCCGCTCTCGCGCCGCCACACCGCCAGCGGCGCGGACGCCGCGCCCGGCCGGGCCGCGCCGCCGGGCGCGGTGGGGCGCAGCGGCGCCCCGAGCAGGTGGTGGACCTGCTGGGCCAGGGCGGCGGAGGTGCCTGCGGCATCGGAGGTGACGGCGTGGCGCAGGGCGGGCAGCGCGCGCGGGCGGCGGTGCTGGGCGGCGGCGAGCTCGGCCCACTGGGCGGGCGTGGCGCAGGCCTGCCGTACGTCGGCGGCGGCCATCAGGTCCAGGGCGTCCTCGGCGTCCCAGCGGTCCTGGAGCACGGCGGTGCCGCCCCGGGTGAGCGGGCCGAGCACCGCGTGCAGCAGGGCGGGCAGGGTGGCCAGGGGCAGCGCGGAGAAGCAGGCGGCGCCCGGTCCGGGGTCCGGTGCAAGGCCCGCGTGCAGGGAGTTGGGGGTGTGCAGGCTCATGCGGTGGGCGCCGTGCAGCCCCAGGGAGGTGATGGCCAGGCAGGGCCGGTCGGCCAGGTCGGGGGGCAGCGGCAGCGCGGCGCAGCGGTGGCGCTCGTGGGGGGTGCGCAGGAAGTGCGCGGTGAAGTCCACGGCCCCGGCGGCGGCGGTGGTGGCGTCGCCGAGTACCACCCGGTGGCGCAGCCAGGGCAGTTGGGGGGCCAGGTCGGTGAGGATCTGTGCCGGGGCGATGCCTTCCCACTGGTCGGGGACGACGCACAGCCGGGGCTGGGCCGCGCCCAGGACGGCCGCCAGGTCATGGGCGCCGTAGCCGGGCATGACCGGGACGGCCACGGCGCCGGTGCGCAGGCAGGCGAGCAGCAGCGCGCAGGTCTCCCAGCGGTTGGGCAGCTGGAAGGCGACCGGGTCGGCGGGGCCCACGCCCAGGGCGTCCAGGGCGAGCGCGAACCGGTCGGTGTGGGCGGCGAGCTGGCCGTAGGAGATGCGGACGATGCGGCTGCGGGCGGGGCGGTGGGCGCGGTGGGCGACGATCGCGGTGCGGTGCGGGTGGCGGGCCGCGCCGCGGTACAGGTCGTGCAGGACGGTCTCGGCGCGCCAGTGGCCCTGCCGGTAGAAGGTGCGGGTGGTCTCGGCGGGCGGGCGCAGGGCGGCGAGCCGGGGGGCCAGCGGGGTGCGGGTGTCGGGCTGCGGATCCGGGTGCGGGTGTGGGCCGGGCAGGGGGTTTTCGGTGCGGTGGTGCGCCATCACTGCCTCCTGCCGACGGCCCAGGCGACCTGGACCCGTGAGTTGCAGCCCAGTTTGCGCATCACGTGGCGGACGTGGTTGACCACGGTCCACTCGGCGATGTCCAGCTGGTGGGCGATCTGCCGGTTGGTCAGGCCGTCCGCGACCAGCAGCGCGACCTGCAGCTGGCGGGGGGTCAGGGCGCCGGCCTCGGTGCGCTCCTCGGCCCGGCCGGGCTCGGCGGTGGCCAGCGCCTCGCCGGCCATCGCCGCCGGGCGCAGCCGCAGCCCCTCCGCCCAGGCGGCCGTGAAGAGCGTGGCGCCCAGCTGGCGGCGCAGCTCGGTGACGGTGCCCTGCAGCAGGTCGCGGTCCGCGCCGGTGGTGGTGGCCCCGGTGCGCGAGCGCAGTGCCTCGGCGGCGGCCAGCAGGCGGGTGGCGCGCTGGGGCTGGCCCGCGGTGCGCACCAGGAGCAGGGCGAACAGGTCCAGGACGGCGGGCAGTTCGGTGCGCTCGTCGATCGATTCGTACAGGGTGAGGCTTTCGCGCAGCGCGGCGCGGGCGGCGGCCTCGTCGCCGGTGTGCAGGTGCAGGCGGGCGGTGGTGGACCGGGTGCGGGCCAGGTCGCGGATGGCGCCGTGCTGGCGCTGGATGCGTTCGGCCCGCTCCAGCAGGGCCCTGGCCGGCTCGCTCTCGCCGCCCGCGAGCAGCACGTCGGCCAGGGCCGTGGCCGCTTCGGCGGATCCGGCGGTGTCGCCCTGCACATTGAGGGTGGTGCGGGCGGCGGACAGCAGGGACTGCCCCGCGGCCCGGTCGCCGCAGCGGAAGAGGGCGTAGCCGCGGCGGGCGGAGGCCAGCGCGCCGGGGCCCGGGTCGCGCAGCCGCTGGTACATGTCGACGGCCCGGCGGTGGCGGTGGGCGGCGCCGTCGTGGTCGCCCAGCGCCGCGGCCAGGACACCGGCGCCGGCGCACAGCCGGGCGCGGGCCCGCAGCCGCTCCCCGTGCTCCTCGCCGTCCTCGGCGCCCTCGTCCTGCAGGGCCCGCTCGGTGGCGTCGAACCAGCGCAGGCCCTCGGTGAGTTCGCCGCGGATGAGCCACGGGTACAGGCTGGCGCAGACCAGCGCGGCCCGCTCCAGCAGGGCCACGGGGCGCTCCCGTTCGGAACTCCGGCCCCGGGCGGCGGTGCGCCGCTCGTGTTCGTCCTTGAGGTGGTGCAGGGCGGCCAGGACGTTGGCGTGCTCGGCGGCCGCGGCCCGCAGCCAGCGCTGCTGCTCGGAGCCCTGGAAGCGGCCCTCCAGGGTGTGCAGCAGTTTCTGGTAGTGGCGGGCGTGGGCCTGCCGGGCGGTGGCGGCCTGGGCGGCGCCCGCCGCGTCCAGGAGGGTCAGGCCCCAGGCGCGCAGGGTGCGCGACATGGTCAGCCGGCTGTCGGTGCGCGGATTCTCCTCCAGGGTGAGCAGGTTGCGGTCGAGCAGGGCCTCCAGGGCGACGGCGGTCTCCCCCGCGTCCAGCGGTGAGACCTTCTCGGCGGTGGCGAGGGTGAGGCCGTGCTGGAACAGGGCGAGCCGGGCCAGCAGCGCACGCTGTCCCTGGCTCAGGCCGCGGCAGCTCCATTCGGCAATGGCCGGGGTGGAGCGCTGGCGCGCCGGTACGTCGACGGGCCCGGGCAGGTGGCTGTCGCCGCCGCGCCGCAGCCACGCCCGCAGTTCCTGCGCCGGATACAGGCGCAGGCGGCGGGCGGCGAGTTCCAGGACGAGCGGCACGCCTTCGAGGAGGTTGCAGATGTCGACGACGGCCTCGACGTTCTCGGCGGTGAGCGCGAAGGCGGGGTTCGCCTCGTGGGCGCAGCAGATGAGGAGCCGCACGGCCGGGTTGTCCTGCACGTCGGCGACGTCGGGGGCCAGGAGCGGCCCCGGGGTGGGCAGCGGCGGCACGGGCACCACCTGCTCGCCGTAGAGGCGCAGCACCTCCTGGCCGGTGGCCAGGACGGTCAGGGCCGGGGCGGCGGTGAGGTGTTCGGCCAGGACGGGGGCCAGCCGCGCGGCGACGTGCTCGACGCCGTCGAGCAGCAGCAGGGTGCGCCCGCTGGCACCGGCCGTACCGACCGCGAGCTGCTCGATGTGCGTGAGGGCCGTCTCCAGGTCCGCGCAGGCGGGCAGGTCCAGCGGGTGGATGCCGCCGGGGAACAGGGCGGCGGTGGCGCGGGCGGCCTCGGCGGCCAGCCGGCTCTTGCCCACTCCGCCGGCCCCGGTCAGGGTGATCAGGCGGGCGGCCGGGTCCTGGAGTCTGCCCTGAACCGCGATCAGATCGAGTTCCCGGCCCACCAGTTCGGCCGCCGTGCCTAACGCTTGCAGATCCGTCGACATGTTCCCCCTCATGACTGACCGGCACCGCGCAGGGGCCCCGCTCGGGCCCCGCACGGCGTGCGCCCGGAAGCTACGGACTGTGACTTAAGCCGTCCTGAAGCCACCGGCCGCCCGCTGCCCCGCGGGCCGGGCGGGCGGTGGTGCTGTGTGGTGCGTGGTGTTGCCGCTCCGCCCCAAGTACGCGGGTCAGCGGGCGTCGTGCGGGCCGCCCCGGTGTCCGGGGGCCTGCCCGCGGACCCGGGCGGGCGCGGATTGCTGTCCGCCGCGGGCCGGGGCGGGCTCACCCGGGTGCCGTGACTGTCCGTCCACGGCCCGGGCGGGCGCGGGGCGGGGCACGAGGTGGGCGACGATGTCGGTGACCGTGGGGTGGTCCCACACCAGGGTCGGGTCGACGATCAGGTCCTTCTCCTCCTCCAGGTCGCCGCAGAGACTGAGCGCCCACACCGAGTCCATGCCGTAGTGGGCGAGCGGGGTGTCGTGGTCGATGGAGCTCTCCGGGCGGGCCAGATAGACCGCGAGCCGGGCGGTGAGCCAGCCGCGCAGCTCGGTGGCGTACGCCGTCTGCCCGGAGATACGGGTCGTCATGGCCGGGGCTCCTCGGACAACTGCCGGTCGGGGGTGCCGCCAGCCTCGCCAGGAGGACTAAAGCGCCGCTTGTGGGTGCGGTGTTCGGGCCTGTCCGCCGCCGGAGGGGACGGGCCGCGGCTCCCCGGCCCGGCCGCCCGTCCGCCCGAACCGGCGTCCCGTCGGTGACTAGCTCGATGACGGCGAGGCCCTCGGAGTGCGGCCGCACCTGTCCGCCGTCGGACGGGACGGCCCGCAGCGCCCCGGCCAGGCCGTCCGCCCGTCGGTGACGGGCTCGATGGCAGCGAGACCCTCGGCGTGCGACCGCACCTGCCCGCCGCCGGACAGAACGGCCCGCAGCACCCCGGCCCCGCCATCCGCCCGCCCCAACCGGCATCCCGTCAGTGACGGGCTCGATGACAGCGAGACCCTCGGCGTGCGGCCACGCCTGTCCGCCGCCGGACAGGACGGCCCGCAGCGCCCCGGCCAGGCCGTCCGCCCGTCGGTGACGGGCTCGATGGCGGCAAGGTCCTTGGCGTGCGACCGCACCTGCCCGCCGTCGGAGGGGACGGCCCGCAGCTCCCCGGCCCCGCCGGCCGCCCGCCCCAACCGGCGCCCCGTCGGTGACGGGCTCGATGACAGCGAGACCCTCGGTGCGCGGCCGCGCGCCGGGGACACCGTGGAAGAGGTCCGTGACTCCCCCGGTTCCGGGTCTGCTCGGGCGTGGCGCCGGAGACGGTGACGTGCCGTGGCGGTCCTTGGCGTACGGGTGCCGGACGCGCCGGTACCCGGGCGGGCGACCGCCCGCAGCGGGGCGCGACGCCCCGTCGGACCAGCCCGTGGGACCGGCCCGTCGCGCCCTGCTTGGCCGCGCCCGCGCGATGGGCCGGGGCCCGCGCCCCGACCGGCCCGGCATCACGCGGGCGCCGGATCATCCCCGGCGGCCCGCCCCCGGGATGCCCCGCCCCTCCCCCTGTCCGCGCCGCCCTCACCCCACCGGGGCGGCCGTGCCCCTGCCGCAGGAGCCGGGGCCCCGTAGGAGTAGAGAGGTGACCCTTTTGACCTCGACCTCAATCTCAGCCTCAACCTCAACCTCAACCTCGACCTCAACCTCAACCTCAGCCGCGGCCCGGAGCCGGACGGCCCAGGTGCGGCTCGCCGACGACCGTGCGGGCGGAGCGGGCAGCCTGCGGCTGTTTCTGCGCGAGGCGCTCGGTGAGGTGTACGGGCCGTGCCCGGCGCTGGAGGGCGGGGTGCCGGTGGTGTGGTCGGGGGCCCATGTCGTGGATCCGCCCTTCTACGGCGACGGCGACATCGGCCACGCCGCGGTGTGCCGGACCGTCAACGAGCTGGCGGCGGCCGGTGCGGTGCCGGTGGGGCTGTCGCTGTCGGCGGTCGTGGAGGCGGGGCTCGCGCTGGGGCGGGTGCGGCAGGTGGCGGACTCCGTACGGGCGGCGGCGCAGGCCGCCGGGGTGCGCGTCGTGGACGTCGACGCGCGGGTGGTGCGGGCGGGCGAGGCCGACCAGCTCTACCTGCACACCACGGGGATCGGCGTGCGCCGCTCCCCCGCCGCGCGGGCGGTGCCGGCCGGGGCGGGCGACCGGCTCGTGGTCAGCGCCCCGCTCGGCGGTTTCGGCGCCCATGTCCTGTCGGTACGGGCCCGCTTGGGCCACGAGAGCGTGATCCCGGGCGGCTGCGTCCCGCTGACCGGGCTGCTCGACCGGGCGCGCGGCGCGGTGCACCACAGCGCGCTGCGGGCGGTGCGCACCGTGGGCCGCGGCGGGCTCGCGGCCGCGCTGGGGGCGTACGCGGACGAGACGGGCCAGGGGCTGCGCATCTGGGAGGCGGCGCTGCCGGTGCAGTACGAGGCGCGGGTCGCCCTGGACGCGCTCGGCGTCGAGCCGGTGCACGCGGCGACCGCCGGCTGCGTGCTCGTGGTGGTCGCCGCCGAGGCCGCCGACGCGCTGCTCGCCGCGGTGCGGGCGCATCCGTGCGGGCGCGAGGCGGCCGTGGTCGGTGAGGTGGTGCGGCCGGGCCCCGACCCGGTCGTCCTGGTGCCCGAGGGCGGCAGGCCGGTGGCGCTGGAGGCCGCGGCGCAGGCACCGGCCCGGCTGGCCTGAGCGGGCGGACGCACCCGCGCGCGACGGCGAGACGGCAAGGCGGTGAGGCGGCGCGGCGGAAGGGGCCGCGGGGGCTTTGACGGCGGCGGGCGCGGGAGGCGCGGGCGCGGAAGGCGCGCGGTGGCGGCGCCGGGGAGACAACGGCAGCTTCCGGCCACCGCACCACGGCGCGCGCCGTGCGCGGCGCGGCGGCGCACACGGAACGGTGCGGCGCGGCCGGCCGGGCCGGGGAAAGCGGCCCGGTCCTGCGGTGAAGGCGCTGGTCATGCCGGGCACGGCAGGGCTCTGCCATTTCGTTGGGCGGCCGCCACGGGACGCTATCCGGAATGCTTTCCGCCGCACTCTGCGGAAAATCCCGGCGGCCGTCGGTTATTACCTCCCGAAAGAAGCAGTTGACTGATCATTTGGGGCCCCGGTTGAACACCGGAGAAGAATGCCTCATTCCGGGGAGCGGAATACACGGCAAACACCCGACGCCCGCACCCGCCGCCCATGGGCACCGGCAGCGCATCCCCGCACTCGAGAACCAGTGGATTATCGCTGGACCACCGGTCGGCGCGGACGGGAGAAACGTAGGACCCGCACCCCCGCGGCGGCCCCGGGTTCCGTGGCGCAGACGAAGGGGGCAGGCCACCGCGTACTCCGGTGGCCTGCCCCTTCAGTCGTCCGCAGACATCAGCGCGAGGTCAGCCCCATCCGTCGTCCCCGGGCCCGACCGCCTGTGCCGTCTCCTGCGCCGATACCGCGGCGACGGTGCCACCGGGCGCGGTGTGGGCGTGTGCGGCCCCCGCGGCCGGCACCCCCAAAACGCCGATGGCCACGAGCACCCCAACAACCTCTCTCCGCATTCCGGAAATCCTCATGACTATCCCCCAAGTCGATGCTGAGTTGTCCGGCCGCCGACCAGTCTGCACACACCGGCCATTCTCGGCTATGACTCAGCCAGTGGCGTAAAGTTGCATGGCAACTAATTCTCTTTCCGACGGGGGCTGTTACGGCTATGTCTGAATGTTCCCCTTCTGAACCCCGTCTCCATGAATTGGACGAACGGGCCATCGCGGCCTACCGCACCGCGGTGCAGGCGGGCCAGTACGCGCCCCAGGCCATCGCGGCCGCCCTCGGGCTGACGCAGGAGGAGACCGCGCGGATCTCGCGCACCCTGCTTGACCTGCGGCTGCTCCACCCCGTGCCGGGGGACGGGGACACGCTGGCCCCGGCGAGCCCGGACGCCGCGGCCGCGGATCTGGTCGGCCCCGCCGAACAGCGGATCAGGGAACTGCAGCAGTCGGTCTCCGGTACGCGCAGCAGCCTGCTGTCCCTGCTGCCGGTGTACTTCGAGAGCCGCAGAAGCCGCAATCGCATGGAGGCCTTCGACGTCATCACCAACATCAGTGTCCTGGAAGTCATGATCGAGGACTTCGGGGCGCGCTGCCAGACGCAGGCCCTGACCGTCCAGCCCGGCGGCCCCCGCCCCCCGCACCTGCTCGAAGGCGCCCGCCGGCGCACCCTGGAGCGGCTCGCGCGCGGCATCCGGGTCGAGCATCTCTACCAGCACACCGTCCGCAACGACCCGGCCTCGACGGCCTACATCCGCGAGGTGAGTGCGGCCGGAGCCGAGGTGCGCACCACCGACCAGCTGATCGACCGGATGATCATCTATGACCGGGAGATCGTGTTCCTGCCCGAGCAGGGCGAGCTGGACCGGCGCCCGGGGGCCATCGTCGTGCGCGAACCCACCCTGGTGGCGTTCCTGTGCAAGCTCTACGACCAGCAGTGGGCCAGGGGGACGGTCTTCGAGCCGGACGCGGAGGAGAACACCGCGATCACCGATGACGTGCAGCGGTCCATCATCAAGCTGATGGCCCAGGGCTACAAGGACGAGATGGTCGCCCGCCGCCTGGGCATGTCGGTGCGCACCTGCCGCCGCCACATCGCCGAGATCATGGACGACCTGGATGCCACCAGCCGCTTCCAGGCGGGGGTGAACGTGGCCCTGTCGGGGGCGCTGGACGAGGCCGTCGGCCGGCCGCACCCCGGCGATGCCCAGAGCGGCGCCACGGGCCCGGCGGGGGCGGGGACTTGATGCCGTACAGCTTGCTGCCAGCTGATCTTCCTGGCTCTGTCCGGTCGCGCGAGGCGACGCTGTCGCCACGGGAGGGGCGACGTGGCAGCGCGCCGCCCCGGGGCCGCGGGAGGGGGTGAGCGCGTGCGCGACGACCAGGACCGGCCGGCCGGTGCACCGGGGCGGGAACACGGCACGCTGCGCCTGGTCCAGCGGACGCCGTCGTGGGAGCCTCCGGACGCGGCAGGACCGGCGGGCGGCGAGGCGGAGTTCGCCCTCACCGGGGAACTGCCGCGCGGCCACCCGGTGTTCGGCGACGGGCCGCGGCGCTTCCACGATCTGCAGGCGGGCGCCGAGATGGTCCGCGAGATCGGCGAGCTCCTGGGCCAGAGCCTGTTCGGGGTGCCGGCCAACCGCACCGGCGTCTTCTACCGCTTCGCCGTGCGCACCCCCGACATCGCCGCCTGGCGCGACACCGGCACCGGCTCCCCCGCGCTGCTGACCACACTCCTGCGGGTGCGCCCCGACAAGGTCATCGACGGGGTGCCCCGCGCCCTGGAGTTCCGCACCGATCTGCAGCTCGACGACAGGCCGTGCGGGGCGGGCACCGCCAACGTCGTCTTCCTGCCCCCCGTGGTGTACCGCAACCACCAGGCTCGCGGCCGCACTTCACCGCCGCGGGAACCGGCCGCGACCGGCGGCGCCGGGCGGACGGCAGAGGACCCGCCCTCGGCCGACCCGCCCTCGGTGGACCCGGCCGAGGTGGGGCGCGCCGCCCCGGGCAACGTCCTGGTGCACGCACCGTCCGAGGCGGCCCACGGGCGGCTGTCGGCGGGCATCCGCCCCCCGGCGCACTGGCCGCTGCCCCGCGTCACCGAGCACGGCCATGTACCGGCCGCCGTGCAGCTGGAGGCGCTGCGCCAGACGGCCCTGCTGTGCGCCGGGCGCAGCCACCGGTTCGCCCCGGACCGCTGCGCCCTGTCCTCGCTGGAGGTCCACTTCCGCGGCTACGCGGAGCCCGCGGCACCGATGCGGTGCGCGGCGGTGGCCGGGCCGTGCGACCGCGACGCCCAGGGCCGCCGCCAGGTGCCCGTCACCCTGACGCTGGCACAGACGGGCCGGGCCGTCCTGGAGGCGGTCGTCACGGTGGTGGAGGACTTCTGACGGCGCCCGGCCCGGCGGGCGCGGGGACGGGGTCCGGCGGGCAGGCCGGTGGCCGGGGCGGGGCGAACCGGGCGGAGGGCGGGGAGCGTTGCCACCTGGGGGGGCGGGACGCGGTGCTGCGCGGGGCGAGGGCGCACGGCCCGGCGGCCATGGGGACGAGGCCCGGCGGGCGGCCGGTGGTCAGGGCGGGGCGAACCGGGCGGTGGACGTGGAGCATTGCCACATGAGGGCGGGACGCGGTGCTGCGTCGGGCGAGGGCGCACAGCCCAGCGGCCGCGGAGGCGGGGTCCAGCGGGCAAGCCGGTGACCAGGGCAGGGCGAACCGGGCGCAGGACGTGGAGCATTGCCACCTGGGGGCGGGACGTGGCGGTGCGCGGGGCGAGGGCGCACAGCCCGGCGGGCGCGGGGGCGGGGTCCGGCGGGCGGGCCGGTGGCGCTCGCTCAGCCGTCGGCCGGGGCCGGGCGAACCGGGCGGTGGACGTGGAGCGTTGCCACCTGGGGGGCGGGACGCGGTGCCGCGCAGGGCGAGGGCACACGGCCCGGCAGCCGCAGGGACGGGGCCCGGCGGGCAGGCCAGTGGCCAGGGCGGGGCGAACCGGGCGGTGGACGTGCGGCGTTGCTACCTGGGGCGGGACGCGGTGCCGCGCGGGCGAAGGCGCACAGCCCGGCGGCCGCGGGGACGGGGCCCACCGGACGGGCCGGTGGCCGGTCGCTCAGCCGTCGGCCGGGGCGGGGCGAACCGGGCGGAGGGTGGGGAGCGTTGCCTCGTACGGGCGGGACGTGGTGGTGCGCGGCGGGCGGGGCCGGGCGGGTGTGGCCGGGCGGGGGCTGCCGGTTGGTGCCTCCGGGCCCTCGGGGGCGCGGCGTGCGCCGGTGGGGCCCGGCGGGGCGGGCAGTGGGGCGGTGAACCAGCCGTCCTGCAGCAGCCGTTCGACGTGCAGGGCCGGGTCGGCGCCCAGGGGAATGACGGCGACGGCGGGCAGGCGGTCGCGGACCCGGGCGCAGGCGTTCTCGCAGGGGTCGGCGAGGACCAGACCGGCCATGTCGATGCCCAGCCGCCGCGCGACCTCGCGCACACCGGCGTCCCGGGGCCGCGCACCCGCCTCGGTGGCAGCGGGCTCGCCCCCGTCCGGGTGCAGGTCCGGCCGCGCGGGCGGGAGTTGGCGGTCCGGCCCCTGCTCGCCCCGGCCGGTGACGGCGAGCAGGACGCCCTGGGCGGCGAGCTGGCGCAGGGTGGAGTGCAGCGCGGCGTGGGGAGCACCGCCGGGGCCGGGGCCGCCCGTCGGCTCGTCGAGCAGTCCGGCCCACAGGGCGCCGTCCAGGACGAGGCAGGTGCGGGCCGGGCCGCGGCGCGCGCGCAGCAGGTGGCCGACCTCGCGGGCGTAGGCGGCCACCAGCGCGTCGGTGAAGGGCGTGCCGGTCCGGGCGGCCGTGCGGGCGTCGCGGGCCGGGCCGGTCTCGGCGATGAGCGGGTCCAGGTCCACGGCGGCGAGCCGGGGATGGGTGGCCGCGAGCCGCAGCAGCCCGGCGTTGAGGTCGCGCCAGATCGCCGAGAGCTGGGTGCGCTGGCGCTCGTCGGTGAGCTGGTGGGTGTGGTGGCGCAGCAGCGGCAGCGTGTTCAGGACGAGGGTGCCCTGCCCGTGCTGCGCGTGGGCCGCGGCCAGCGCCCGCAGCCGGGCGGCCAGCCGGGCGCAGGCCGGTTCGGCGTCCTCCAGGCTCCAGGGCACGCCCAGCTCGTCGAAGACGGCACCGGCATCCAGCAGACACAGCGTCAGATCGGCGCGTACGTGGGTGAGTTGCCCGCCGGGATCGCCCAGGTCGCGCAGATAGGCGCCGCGCTCGCCGGTGACCAGGCGCAGCGGCATGCCGTGCCGGGCCAGTTCGGCGGCGAGCGGGCCGCCGAGGTCGGGCAGGGCGGCGTGGCCGGTGAGGGTGATCGTGGCCAGGGGCGTGCCCGGGTGGCGGGCGAGGATCTCGGCCGGGTCCACGGCCGCCAGGATCCGGCCGCAGGCCAGCAGTTCCTCCAGGACCTCGGCGCTGTCGCGGCCGCCGGGGTCGGTGGCCTCGGCGAGCAGCGGGGCCACCTCGGGCCAGCGGGCGGCCAGCCGGCCGTCCGTGTGCAGGGCGTGCAGCCGTTGGGCGGGCGAGGGCCGCGGCGGTGTGGTCATGGGCCGGTGTCTCCTTCGGTGAACTCCTCGGATCCCGGCTGCGGCGGGAGGCAGCAGAGGCGGGCGGCGGGCCGGGGCGGGCGGCCCTGCCCGGTGCCACGTGCGCGCCCCCGGGTCGCGGGCGCCACCGGGGCCGCGGCGTGCCCGTCGGCCGGCCCACGGCCCACCGGCCCCCGCGGAGCTGCCCGGCCGGGGCCGGGCACTTTGGTGGTGACGTTCCGTACCCTGCCCAGTTCGGCTAAAGGGAGGCTTGTGGAGGTTGGGGGCGCCCTGCGGCACGGCACGCCCGCGTCGGCTGCCGCGCCCGGGGTCAGGGGGCTCCCGGCGGGCGGACAGGGGCACCGGCGTCCGATGCCGGGGGGCCCGGCCCGGCTACGGTGGCCCCCCGCCGGGCCGGGCGTCCCGCGCCGGGCGGGCAAGGGGGCGGGGGGCGGATGCGGTTCAGGGTGCTGGGACCACTGGAGGTGCGCCGCGCGGCCGACGGCCACCCGGTGACGCCGGGCGCGGCCAAGGTCCGCGGTGTGCTGGCGACCCTCCTGGTACGGGCGGGTGAGGTGGTGTCGGTGGACACCCTCGTCGACGAGCTGTGGGGCGAGCATCCGCCGCGCACCGCGCTGACCACCCTGCAGGTCTACATCTCGCAGCTGCGCAAGCTCCTGCGGCAGGTGGAGCCGGAGTCCGGCGGGGCGGCGCTGCTGACCCGCGCCCCGGGCTATCTGCTGCAGGTCGACCCCGCCCAGCTGGACCTGGCCGCCTTCCAGACGCTGCACCACAGCGGCCGGGAGGCGCTGGACCGCGGCGAGTACGCGGCCGCCGCCGCGCTGCAGCGCCGGGCGCTGGCCCTGTGGCGCGGCCCGCTGCTGCCGGACACCGCGCACGGCGCCGTGCTGGCCGCCGCGGCGGTGCGGGTGCACGAGGTGCGCATCGCCGCGCTGGAACAGCGGATGCGGGCCGGGCTGCAGCTGGGCCACCACAAGGAGCTGCTGGGCGAACTGCAGGTGCTGGCCGCCGAGTTGCCGCTGCACGAGGAGTTCCACGCCCATCTGATGGTGGCCCTGTACCGGGCGGGGCGGCCCGCGGACGCCCTGGACGTGTTCGGCCGGCTGCGGCACACCCTGGTCCAGGAGCTGGCCATCGAGCCGGGCCTGCGGCTGCGGCGGCTGCAGCACCGCGTCCTGGCGGGCGACCGGGCCCTGCTGCGCCCCGGCGCCGCCCGCCCGGCCGCCGCCGACCTGCCGCGGGCCGCGGCCGCGGCGCCCGCCCCGGCCCCGGCGCCCGTGGAGCAACTGCCCGCCGCGGACGGGGGGTTCACCGGGCGGGCCGCGGAGCTGGCGCGGCTCGGCGCGTGGCTGGCCCGGCCCGGCGGCGGCTGTCTGCAGATCTCCGGACCGGCCGGGGCGGGCAAGACCGCGCTGGCCGTGGCCGCCGCGCACCGGGCCCGGACCGCGTTTCCCGACGGGCGGGTGCTGGTGCGGCTGCGCGGCGGCGACGGCCGGCCGCTGGAGAGCACGCAGGTGCTGGTCCAGCTCCTGGCCGCGCTGGGCGCCGCCGGGCCCGCGCCCCGCTCCGGCGAGGAACTGCGCGAGGCGGTGCGGCAGTTGACGTACGGGCGGCGGATCCTGCTGGTCCTGGACGACGCGGCCGATGCCGGGCCGCTGCGGGCCCTGACCCCGCTGGTCGGGCAGAGCGTGCTCCTGGTCACCTGCCGCCCCGCCCTGCCCGACCTGCCGGGCCCCGCGCTGGCCCTGGACGCGCTCGACGCCCCGGAGGCCCGGCAGCTGCTGACGGCCGCGGGCACCCCGCCGCCCGGCGCCCCCGCCCCGGACCCCGAGCACACCGGACGGGCGGCACCGGCCGAGCCCCCGGCCGAACACTCCGAGCACTCCGAACTGGCTGAACTGGCTGCACTGTGCGGGCGTTTCCCCGGGCCGCTGCGCGCCCTGGGCCGGCACCTGGCCGCCCACCCCCACCACTCCCCCGCCCTGCTGGCCACCCGGCTGCGCCCGGAGAGCACCCGCCTGGGCGAGCTGCACGCCCTGGACGAGGCGGGCCACCGCCAGCTGTGCGCGGTGTACGACGCGGCGCCCGAGGCCGACCTGCGCGCGGCCCGGCTGCTGAGCCTGCTGCCCGCCGGGACCTTCACCCGCGAGGACGCCGCCACCGTGCTGGGCATCCGGCCCGAGGCCGCCGAGCACACCCTGAACTCCCTGACCCGGGCGGGCCTGCTGGGGCCCGGGCCACAAGGCCACGGCCACCAGTTCCCCGCCCTGACCCGGCTGCTGGCCGCCGAGCGGCGCGCGGCCGAGAGCCCCGGCGCCCCGCTGCGCGCTGCCCTGGCCCGCCTGTGCGCGGCCGCCGTCCGGTCGCTGGCCGCACGGCCCGCCGGGCACGGCGAACTGCCCGCGCCCGCCTGGTCGGCCGACCGCCGGGACGCGCTGGCCGCCCTGACCGGCCAGGCCCATGCGGCGGGCCTGTGGGCCCAGACCGTCCGGCTGGCCGCCGCCATGTCCGCCTTCCTGGAGACCTCGGCCGCCTGGGACGCCTGGCAGCACACCCACACCCTGGCCCTGGACGCCGCGGACCGCCTGGGCGACCAGGGCGCGGCGGCGGGGCTGCTGCGCTCGCTGGGCGATCTGGCCTGGCAGCGCCACCGCCCGTCCGCCGCCCGCGACTTCTACCGGCGTGCCCTGCGGGCCGCGGACAGCGGCGCCGCCCCCCACGAGCGCGGGCGCATCCTGGCGGGCCTGGCGGACCTGCACCTGGAGGCGGGGGCCGCCGCCAGCGCCGCCCGCCTGGTCACACCCGTGCTGCGCGAGACGCCCGAGGACACCCGCGGCTGCTACGAGGCCCGCCGCGTCCTGGCCCTGCACGCCCTGCACACCACCGGCAGCGCCGCGGCCCGCCCCCACTTCCAGCACTGCCTGGCGCTGGCGGGCGTCCTGGGCGACCGCCGGCTGGAGGCCTATGCGCGGCGCTGGCTCGACCGGCTGCACGCGGCCGGACCGCCCCACCCCGCCTGGGCCGAGGTCCGCCCCGGCGCCTGGTCCGCGGGCCCGCTCACGACCCGTCGTACTCCAGATCCGGCGGCAGCTGGCTGCGGCGGCTGATGCCCAGCTTGCGGTAGATCTTGGTCAGATGCTGCTCGATGGTGCTGGTGGTGACGTACAGCTTCGCCGAGATCTCCCGGTTGGTGTAGCCGAACGCGGCCAGCGCCGCGACCCGTTGCTCGGGTGCGGTGAGCCGGGCCGACCCGGCGGGCGAGGGGCCGGGGCCCGTGGTGCGGGCCGTTCGCAGGTCGGTGCGGCCCGGCAGGATGCGCTCGCACAGCGCCAGGGCCCCGCAGTCGGCCGCCAGGTGCCAGGCCCGGCGGGCCAGGATCCCGGCCCGGTTGCCCTCCCCGGCCAGTTGCAGGGCGTCGGCCAGGTCGGCCAGGGCGTGTGCGTGCTCCAGCCGGTCGCCGCAGCGGCGCAGTTCCTCCAGGGCGCGGGAGAGCAGCGCGGGCCGCTCGGCCAGGGGGGCCAGGGCGGCGCGCAGCCGCAGGGCGGCGCCCTGCGGGCGGGGGTCGCGCCCGGTGGGCAGGTCCGCCTGCTCGGCGATGAGGCGCGCGGCCCGCTCGCGCTCGCCCAGGTGCACCAGGGCGCGGGCGGCGTCGCTGCGCCAGGGCAGGTGCCGGGGGTGGTCAAGACCCCAGCGCCGGGCGAGTTGGCCGGCGTCGAGGAACTCCGCGAGGGCGGCGGTGTGGCGGTGGGTGGCCAGGTAGTAGTGGCCGCGGGCGCGCAGCTGGTCGAGCGCGTACACGCTGTCGAACAGCGCGTCGGGCAGCGGCGGTTCGAGCCGCCGGGCGGCCTCGTCGTACTCCCCGGTGGCCGTGTACGCGGCGATCTCCACCGCGGTCAGTGCGGACCGCAGCAGCCCGCCGCGCTCCTCCACGGCCTCGGCGGCCGCGGCCGCGGCCTGCCGGGCCCCTCGGGGATCGCCCAGGCGCAGCAGGGCCTGCGCGTGCAGCAGCCCGAGGGCGGCGAACCAGCCCGGGGCACGCTGGCGGTCCGCCTCGGCCTGCAGCTTCTGACACCACACGAGCGCCCGGTCGTTGTGATCGGCGTGTACGAGGCTGCGGATCTCGCGGAGCACCAGGTCGAGGGTGTGGTGCGTCAACGGGGTGTCCTTCAGGACACGTTCGACGACCGCTTCGTCCCGCCCGGCGGGCGCGGGAGGCCACAGGGCGGCGGTGGCGGCGCGCAGGCGGGCGGTGTCCGGGGCGGGTACGGCGTGGACGTCGGCGGGGGCTTGGGGGCGGGCGTCGGCGCGGGTGCGGGTGTCAGCGTGGGTGCGGGGGTCAGCGTGGGTGCGGGCATCGGTGTCGGTGCCGGTGCGGGCATCGGTGCCGGTGCGGGCCCGGACGTCAGCACGAGTGTCAGCGTCGGCGTAAGTATCGGTGCGGACGCGGGCATCGGTGTCGGTGCGGGCGGGGGCGTCAGCGCGGGCGCGGGCCTCGGCGTGGACGTGGGCGTCAGCGCGGGCGCGGGCCTCGGCGTGGACGTGGGCGTCAGCGCGAGTGTCAGCGTGGGCAGCGGCGCGGGCGTGGGCAGCGGCGCGGGCGCGGGCATCGGCGCGGGTTCGGGTGTCAGCACGAGCGTCAGCGCGGGCATCGGTGCGGGCAGCGGCAGCGGCGCGGGCGTCGGCATGGACGTGGGCAGCGGTGCGGGCGGAGGTCCCGGCGTGGGCTGGGGTGAGGGGGAGCAGGTCGCGTAGTGGGTCCTCGCCCCGGTCGCCCGCCGCCCGCCGCCGCTCGGCGTGTTCCAGCGCCGCTCCGGCCTGCTCGATGCGGCCCTGGGCGAGCAGCGTGCGGGCGAGCAGGGCGGCCTGGCCGTAGCCCAACTCGCCCCGGTCCAGGGCCTGGAGGGGCTCGGCGAGGTGCTGTTCGGCCCGGGCGGGATCGGTGCGGCGCACCAGCTCCGCGAGCCGCAGGTCCAGGGCCCGGCGGCCGGTGCCGGGCGCGCTCAGCCGGCGGGCCAGCCGCAGACAGTCCACCGCGCCGACGCTGTCGTCCTCCACCAACGCCTGCCGCGCGGCCTCGGCGAGCACCGCCACCGCCCAGCCGTCCGGCTCCGGCCTGCCGGGGTGACCCGGGGCGGCACCGTATAAGGGGCCGTGGGCCAGCAGGAGGCGGCGGGCCGTGGTGGCCGCCGGGGCGCCGTGGGCGTGCAGGACCCGCGCGGCCCGCGCGTGCAGGGCGGACCGGGCGTGGGGAGTTGCTGCCGCCAGGACCGCGGCCGCGACGGCGGGGTGGCGCAGGTGCCACTGGGTGACCAGGCCCGCCTTGTCCAGGACGTCGCGGGCGTGGGCGGCCGTCCGGGAGGTGATCCCGGCCGTCTGGGCGACCCGTTCGGCGCTCGCGTCCTGGCCCAGTACCGCAAGGGCCTCGGCCAGGCGGCCCGCCGCCTGGCCGCTGCGCCGCAGGCAGGCGGCGGCCGCCTGCAGGAACGGCCCGTCCGGGGCGGGCCGTTCCGGCCCGCCGCCCTCGCCGGGCGGCGTCGCCTCCTCGTCGAGCAGGGCCTTGCACAACAGCGGGCTGCCGCCGGTCAGCTCGTACAGGCGGGCGGCAGGCAGCGCCGGGGCCGGGCCGGGCGCGGCGGCGGCGGCCAGGGCCGTGCCGCGCGGGCTCAGTCGGTCCACGCGGATCCGGCAGAAGTCCTCGTGGTGCAGGAACGGGGCGCCCGGCGCGGGCGCGTGGGGCCCGCGGACGCCAAGGATCTGCCCCAGGGCGAGCAGCACCGGCGCGCGGTGCGGGCTCCGGCTCAGGTGCACCAGATGCTCCAGCGAGGCCGCATCGCAGTCCTGCAGATCGTCCACGCACACCACGACGGGCGCCCGGGCGGCCAGCGTCCGCACGGCGGTGCCGAATTCCTCGGGGGTGCAGCGCGCTGCCGCGGCGTGCGGGGGCAGCAGGCCGGCGGGCAGGGCGTGCAGGAGGCGGCGCAGCACGCCGTGCGGCGGCGGCGCGGCGCCGGGGGCGGGCTGGGCGTGCAGGATGTGCGCGCCGCTGTCGGCGGCGTGCCGGGTCAGGCGGCGCAGCAGCTGGGTGGTGCCGCACCCGGCCGCGCCCTCGACGAGCACGACGGCCGTCTGCCCGGCCGTGCAGCGTCGCCATGCCTCCTGCAACCGGCCCCACTGTGGCTCGCGTTCGAGTTCGACTGGCAGCATTGCGCCCCCCCCTGGCTGTAGGGGTCAGTGTCCGGCGCACTGGGGGGCTCAGGGCGGTTGTGGGGCCGGGCACAAGCTGCGCGGCAGCAATTTCCCGGTGCCCCACATCGGGCGGCCGGCCCGGCACCTGCCCGAACCCGTGCCCGCAGTTGCCCGTTCCCTGCGGGGAGTTGGGGTTGTGCTGTGGGTGCGCTGACCCGGAGCTGGCACGGCGTTTCCTACGGTGGCCGACGTCCCGTAACCGTCTTTGACGTCTGTTTCGCTTGGGAGGCGAGCCATGAGCCTGGCGCCGGCCGACGTGACCAGCGCCCGCGCGGTGCCGCGGCGAGAGCTGCCGCTGCCCGGGGCCAGTGCCGGGGACCCGGCGCACCCGGCCTGGCGGATCCTGCTCGTGGACGCGCGCGCCGAGGACGCCCGGCCGCTGGCCGAGGCCCTGCGCCGGTACGGGCACCAGGTCGAGCAGGCCTGCGACGGCTTCGCCGCGCTGGAGACGTACGAGGCGATCGACGTCGATGTGGCGCTGCTCGACCTGGATCTGCCGGACGTGGACGGGCTGCAGGTGTGCCGCCAACTGGGCGCCTCGGGGCGCACCGGGGTCCTCGCGCTCACCGCCCGCGGGGACGAACTGGACGTGGTGCGGGGCCTGCGGGCCGGGGCCGACGACTATCTGGTCAAGCCGTGCGGGCTGCGGGAGCTGCAGGCCCGGATGGAGGCGGTGATGCGCCGGGTGCGACCCCGCCCGCCCTCCCCCGTCCTGTCGATCGGGGCGCTGCGCATCGACGCGGCGCTGCGCGAGGTCCGCCTGGGCGGGCGCCGGATCGCGGTGACCCGCAAGGAGTTCGACCTGCTGCACCTGCTGGCCGCGCAGCCCGGGACGGTCATCACGCGCGACCGGCTGATGCGGGAGGTGTGGGCGGGCTCCTGGTCCCGGCGCACCGTGGACACCCACGTCAGCAGCCTGCGCGCCAAGCTCGGCTCGCGGGAGTGGATCGTCACCGTGCACGGGGTGGGCTTCCGCATCGGGCAGGACTGAACCCGCCCGGCCCCGCCCGGCCCGGCGGGGCTCAGCGGGGCTCAGCGGCGCTTGTGGGACTTCAGGTACCAGGCGGCGGCGACGGCAAGGACGACGAGGACGAGGAGGATCTTCATAGGTCCCGGTTGTCCCCGATCGCGCGGGACATGCCTGCCGCAGGGCCGCCGTGTCGCCGGTCCGCCGCGGGTGGTCCACGGTGATCAGGACGAGTCGTCCCGCCCTGCGCGGGTACCTGCCCCCCAGCTCCGGGCGGCCCGGCCGGGCCGAAGGCAAGGCATTCCGGGGCCCGGCGGTCGAGAGGAGACATCGTGAGCGGACAGGTACCGGCATCCCCCGGCGCGGACGGCAGCGCGCCCGTGCCCAGGGACCCGCCCGACCAGCAGGCCGACGGCGCGCCCGACCCCTGGGAGGCGGCCCGGAGCGAGCCCTCCGCGGCGGACGCGGACGACGGGGCGGACACGGACGTGCCCGACACCGACGAGGCAGGCACCGGCCGGCGCGGCAGCGCCCGGGAGACGGGCGCGCCGTCCCAGGACCCGGCGCCGGAGGAGCCCTCCGGGTGAGGGCGCGGCGGCAGCACACGGGCAGGACGAGGGAAAGGGAGCAGCGGTGGGGTCGGGACAGCGGGCGGACCGCATCCGGCGTCCCGCTGCCCCGACCGTACCCATATGCCCGTATTCATCCGTGGAGGGCGGCGGCGGGGCGCCCTAGTGCCCCATCCCGGCGCCGCCGTCCACCGGCAGGACCGCGCCGGTGATGTACCCGGCCTGCGGCGAGGCGAGGAAGGCGATGGCGGCGGCCGTCTCCTCGGGGGCACCCAGGCGGCCCAGCGGGATCTGGCCGACCATGCCCGCGCGCTGCTCGTCGCTGAGCGTCCTGATCATGTCGGTGTCGGTCAGGCCGGGCGTGACGACGTTGAAGGTGATGTTGCGGGAGCCCAGTTCGCGGGCCATGGAGCGGGCGAAGCCGACCAGTGCGGCCTTGGAGGCGGCGTAGTTGGCCTGGCCGCCCTCGCCGCGCAGCGCCACCGCCGAGGAGACGAGCACCACGCGCCCGGCCCGGGCGCGCAGCATGGCCCGGCTGGCGCGTTTGACCGCCCGGAAGGTGCCGGTGAGGTTGGTGTCCAGGACGGCGGTGAAGTCGTCCTCGCTCATCCGCATCAGCAGCTGGTCCCGGGTGATGCCCGCGCAGCACACCAGCACCTCGACGGGTCCGTGGGCCTGTTCGGCCTCCTTGAAGGCGGCGTCGACCTGGGCGGTGTCGGTGACGTCGCAGCGGATCGCGAGCAGCCCCTCGGGGGGTGCGGCGCTGCGGTAGGTGACGGCGACGCGGTCGCCCGCGGCCTGCAGGGCGCGGGCGGTGGCCAGGCCGATGCCGCGGCTGCCGCCGGTGACGAGGACGGAACGGGACACGGGTGACCTCTCTGCAGGTGTCGGGGTACTCTGCGCGCCGCGCGTGATGCCGCGCGGCACGGCGCCTCCAGCGGCGCTCGAGGAGCGGCCTGCAAGCTGATCCGCTCAGTACGAACAGGGGTGGCTCCCGGGCCGGTTGGGGCGCGCGCGGAGCCTTGGGGGAAAGTGGAGAACGGATGCGGTGCCTGGTTCAGGGCCAGGGCGTACCGGCGGCGTGCGGGGGCACGGCCGGGGTGCGCCGCCGGTGCGCGACGAGCGCGCTGCGACAACGTCAACACCCCCCGGCGGCCGGGGAATGCCGCGTCGGTCGCCGTACGGCGAGATCCAGGCCGTCATTGTGGGGGCCGCCCGGGGGCCGGTGCCAGGACGGATTTCTTCCTGTGGCCGAATTTCAGGAAATAGCCCTGCCGGTAAGCGGACCGGCCGCGGGCGGGGCAGGCAGGAGGGCAAGCGGTGGACAATAAGGCCGCCCTGCGGCAGCTGCTGCGGTGGAAGCGGAGCCGGCTGGAGCCCGCGTCCGTGGGGCTGCGCCCGCGCACCGGCCGCGGGCGGCGCGCCCCGGGGCTCTCCCAGGCGCAGGTCGCCCAGCTCCTGTACGTCTCCGAGCGCACCTACGCCCAGCTGGAGCGGGGCGAAATGCCCTCCCCCGCCGCCGACTTCCTGGACCGGGTCTGCAGCGTCCTGCGCCTGGAGGAGGGCGAGCGGACGGCGCTGTACGTCTATGCGCTGGGCCACGAGCCGCCCCGGCCGCAGGACCCGCTGGCCGGGCAGGACATCCACGGCGCCTGGCACGAGGCGGTGCGCAGCGTCACCCGGCCCTGCTACGTCAACGACGTCGCCTGGAACGTGCTGGCCTGCAACGAGGCGTTCCTCGCCATGTTCCCGCGCGCCCCGGGGGCCCCGCCCGCCCTGCCGGACCGGAACCTGATGCGCTACATGCTGCTGCGGGAGGCGGCGCGCGAGCACCACCTGATGGACTGGGAGACGCAGTGGGCCCGGCCGCTGGCCGCCCAGCTGCGCAAGGCCGTGGCCCTGTATCCGGGCAACAGCGACCTGCAGGAGCTGGACAAGGAGGTGGAGGCCGACCCGGTGGCCGGTCCCATCTACCGCACGGACCCGGTCACTTACGTCCAGCCCAGCGGGGCCACCCGCCCGGTGCGCATGCCCTGGACCGGTCCGCCGGACCCGCGGGGCGGCGCCGAGCGGTGCTGCGCGCGGCATCTGCCCTCCCGGGCCGGGCAGGTCACCATGTGCGCGGCCGTGCCGCTGGGCTCGCCCGGCGCCCGGTTCTTCATCCTGGTCTTCGAGCCCGCACCCGCATAAGGAGCGGCGGGCGGCACGCCTCAGGGGGCGGGGGCGGCGAGGAAGGCCCGTACCCCCTGCGAGACGGCGTCGTCGCCCAGCAGGTCGTTGTGGGCCAGGCACCCGGCGCCGTGGTTGGCCGCCCCGGCCAGCGGGACGCTGTCGTCGGGGTTGATGACCTCGTCGCAGGCCGAGGCCCAGGTCGCGTACGCCACCGGGCCGGGCGTCTCGTCGCCCTGGGCGAGCCGGTCGGTGACGTAGGAGCCCGGCGTCATGTCCCGGCAGGCCTGCGACCACAGGGCGCAGGCCCAGGCCGTGGTGGTGCCGTGGTTGGGCCCGCCCAGCGAGACCCAGTGCGCGACGGCGGGCGCGCCGCCGCCGAACTTCACATACCAGCGGGTGACCAGGCTGCCGAAGGAGTGCGCCACCAGGTCGACGCGGTCGGCGCCGGTGCGGGTGCGCACCTCGGCGACGTAGGCGGCCAGTTGGCCCGCGAGGTCCTCGTTGACCGACCGGCTGGTGTCGTAGCCCCAGGAGAAGAGGTCGCCGTCGCCGTATCCGGCGGCCTTGAAGTCCGCCCGCAGGGACCCCCACACGCCGGGGTCGGCGTTGTAGCCGTGCACGAACACCACGGGCCGGGGCGCGGGGGCCTGGGCCGTCGCGGCGGGCGCGGCCGGCAGCAGCACGGCGAGCACGCACAGCCAGCCGAGCAGCAACCGCCGGGCACGCTTCTCCATCGCCACCAGGGCCTCCTCACCCAACACCGGACACGGCACGACACGGCACGGCGCCGCGGCACGCGCGGGCGCCGGGGTGATTGTGGGGCCGAGCGCGTCAGATGAGAAGAGCAGGGCTCACCCGGCCCCCTCCAGTGGTGTGGCGCAGCGGGCGCAGAAGCGGGCCTCGCGGTCGGCCGCCAGGCGGCCGCACTGCGGGCAGACCCGGTCGAGCAGGCAGACGGGCTCACCGGCGGCGGGGGCGGCCGGGGCGGGGCGGCGGTGGGCGGTGGTGTAGGTCAGGCCCTGCGCACCGGCGCGCAGGGTGTGGGCGGTGCGGGCGGGCAGCCAGGCCAGGGCGCCGGGGGCGAGCGGCAACAGGGCGTCGGGCAGGCGGAGTTCGCCGCTGCCCGCCAGCACGGTGAGCAGGATGCCGTGCCCGCTCCCGGCGGGCTCGCCCAGGTCCGCGCCGGGTGCCAGCCGGACGACGGCGGCGTCCAGGTCGCGGGCGTCGCCGCCCAGCGACCACACCAGGCTGACCGGTCCGCGGCCCGGGGCGCCGGTCTGTTCGGGGCCGAGGAAGACCGGGGCGGGGGCGCCGGGCTCGGTCATGGGCATACGCCGTCCTTCTTTCCTGCTCACGCTGCTGTACCGCTTCCTGTCCCGGCCCTGCTGTTCCGCTTGCTGTTCCGCTTGCTGTTCCGTTTCGCCCTCCCGCGGCCGTCCCGGCGTCACCGGAGCGAGGGGCTCCTGTCACCGCAGCGCCGTGGGGGGCGGGTGGGTACAAAGCGGATCCGAGTGAATCTCTAGCTGCCCCTGGTGAACTACCGCTGGCACCGCACGGCTTGACGCGGCCGCGCTCGTTGTCACGCACGCGGCTGCCCCGGCGGATGCCCCCATTTCACTCACGTACAGAGGAGGGCACCATGGTCACCCGACGCCGTCTGCTCGGCACAGGACTCGCCGCCGCGGGCGTAGGGCTCACCGGGGCGTCATTCACCCCCCTGCTCGGCGTGGACCGCGCCAAGGCCAGTCCGGCCGCGGCCACCGCGATACCCGAGCTGTTCGCCGTACCCATGCCCCAGATGCCGGTGCTCAGACCCACCTTCCGCACCGCGACCACCGACCACTACGACGTCGCGATGCGCCGGGTCCGCAAGGAGATCCTGCCGGGCATCCAGACCGATCTGCTCACCTACGAGGGGAACTTCCCCGGCGCGACCATCAAGGCGCGCAGCGGCCGCACCGTGGTCGTGCGCCACCGCAACGAGCTGGACGTGCCCACCTCGTCGCACCTGCACGGCGCCTCGGTCACCCAGGACAACGACGGCGACCCGATGGACACCCTCGCCCCGGGCGGGGACCGTCTTTACACCTATCCCAACAAGCAGCCGCACGCCTCGCTGTGGTACCACGACCACGCCCACCACATGGAGTCGGAGAACGTCTACCGCGGGCTGCACGGCAGTTACCTGCTCACCGACAGCATCGAGGACAAGCTGCCGCTGCCCAAGGGCGAGTACGACGTGGTGGTCGCCATCCGCGACGCGCACTTCGACGCGGCCGGGCAGCTCGTGTACGTCATGGACGACCAGCAGCGCTCCACGCTGCTGGTGAACGGGGCGCCCTACCCCTATTTCCAGGTCGCCGCCCGCAAGTACCGGCTGCGCCTGGCGAACATGTCCAACCAGCGTTTCCTGGGGCTGCGGCTGGCGGACGGCAGCGAGATCGTCCAGATCGGTTCGGACGGCGGTCTGCTGCCCCGCCCGTACGCCACCAACTCGGTCACCCTCTCGCCGGGCGAGCGCGTCGATGTCGTCGTCGACTTCTCCCGCTACAAGGTGGGCGACAAGGTGGTGCTGGAGAACACCATCATCTTCGCCGGCTCCGCCGAGCAGGTCGGCCAGGTGATGCGGTTCGACGTGGTGCGCACGGCCGTGGACACCAGCTCGGTGCCGACGGTGCTGCGGTCCCTGCCGGCGCTGCCCACGCCGACCAACGAGCGCACCATCGTGCTGAAGATGGAGGAGGGCGTCGCACACCCCAAGGGGTACATCGACGGCAAGATGTACGACCCGGCGCGGGTCGACTCCAGCATCCGCTTCGGGGCCAGCGAGGTGTGGACGGTCACCAACGCCAACCCCCGGGTGCCGCACAACTTCCACATGCACCTGGTGCAGTTCCGGGTGCTGGAGCGGGGCGGGAAGCCGCCGGCGCCCAATGAGTCGGGGCTGAAGGACACCGTGATCGTCGCGCCGGGCGAGACGGTCAAGCTGCAGGCGACCTTCGACAGCTACCGGGGCACGTACGTGTACCACTGCCACATGCTGGACCACTCGGCGATGGGCATGATGGCCACCATGAAGATCAGCTGAGGTGGGGCCGCCCGCGGCCGGGCCGGCCGCGGGCGGCCGCCCGCTCCCCCGCTCCCCCCCGGGTGCGGGGGCGGCTAGGCGAACTGGCCGACCCGGTAGTGCCCGGCGGGCTGCTGGGCCAGGATGTTGAGCCGGTTGAAGGCGTTGATCAGGGCGATGGTGGACAGCAGGGCGGCGAGCTGGTCCTCGTCGTAGTGGCGGGCGGCGTTCGCCCATGCCTCATCGCTCACGCCGCCGGCCGCGTCGGCCACCCGGGTGCCCTGCTCGGCCAGCTCCAGTGCGGCGCGCTCGGCCTCGGTGAAGACCGTCGCCTCCCGCCACGCCGCGACCAGGTTGAGGCGCACCGCGCTCTCCCCGGCGTGCGCGGCCTCCTTGGTGTGCATGTCGATGCAGAAGCCGCAGCCGTTGATCTGGCTGGCGCGCAGCCGCACCAGTTCCTGTGTCGAGGCGGGCAGCTCCGAGTCCGCGGCCGCCTTGCCCGCCGCGGCCAGGTACTTCAGGAACTTGGCCGAGACGGGGTTGTCGAAGAGGTTCAAGCGAGCGTCCATGGTGGGCTCCTCTGCCGTGCTGGTGCGTACACAGCTGAGACCAGATGGCCCGCGCGGATGTGACAGTCACCCCGGTGACCTGCCCGTTTCCCCGCACCTTGCAGCAGGGGGCAGGGGTCAGCCGGTGGTCCAGGGGCGGAGCTTTTCGGGGTTGCGCACGGCCCACAGGTGCTTGATGCGGTCGCCGGCGAAGTCGAAGGCCAGCACGGAGACGGTGACGCCGCCCTGCTGGACCACCAGGCCGGGCTCGCCGTTGACGGTGCGCTCCAGGATCGTCATGGCGGGCGCCTTGGCGGTGATGGTGACCAGGTAGCGGGCGATCTGCTCGCTGCCGCCGGTGGGGGGCGCGGCGTTGACCAGGCCGCCGCCGTCGGCCAGCCCGGTGGCGTCGGGGTCCAGGAGGCCGATGAGGGCGCCGATGTCCTTGGCCTCCCAGGCCTGCTTGAAGTCGCGGACCAGGTCGGCGCGCCGGGCCGTGGCGGCGGCCGGGGGCTGCTGGGCGCTGCGCAGGCGGCGCCGCGCGGAGGAGGCCAGCTGGCGGCAGGCGGCCGGGCTGCGGCCGACGCTTTCGGCCACTTCGGCGAAGGAGTAGCGAAAGACGTCGTGGAGGATGAACGCGACGCGCTCGGCCGGGGTCATGGACTCCAGGACGACCAGGAAGGCCATGTTGACCGACTCGTCCAGGGTGATCCGGTCGGCCGGGTCGGCGGTGCCCACCGAGCGGCCGCTGATCCACTCGGAGTGGTCGGGCAGCGGCTCGGGGATCCACTCGCCCACGTACCGCTCGCGCCGGGCCCGGGCGGAGCCGAGCAGGTCCAGGCAGATGCGGCTGGCCACGGTGGTGAGCCA
Organism: Streptomyces sp. NPDC004732; assembly: GCF_040609235.1. Lineage (NCBI taxonomy): Bacteria > Bacillati > Actinomycetota > Actinomycetes > Kitasatosporales > Streptomycetaceae > Streptomyces > Streptomyces sp. NPDC004732. The sequence goes on along the minus strand of NZ_JBEXJR010000027.1, from coordinate 3,135 downwards.
GCCGCCGGGCGAGGCGACGGCCTCGCGCTGGGCGGGCGACATGGCATACCAGCGGGCGTAGGCCTCCTGCACGACGTCCTCGGCGTCGGCCAGCGAGCCCAGGAAGCGGTACGCGAGGTTGATCAGCTGACGCCGTTCGCTCAGGACCGTACTCAGGTCCGCCTCAAGCCGATCGTCCTCTGGCGCGGTCTGCGTCCTCATCGTCTCGCTTGCTCCCTTGGCCGGAATCTGCCGTCATCCCTACGACGAGACAGCCGGTGGGAATGTGAGGTCACCCTGCCCCGGCGGGGCGGACCTTCTGGCAGGATTCCAGCGCTCTCCTAGCCGTATCAAATAGTCATATGGCATGAGCAAACACAAAGCGATCGTGGAGCGGTACCGCGAGGGGGTCCTCAGCGGTGACCACGAGCTGGTCCTGTCCCTGGTGAGCGACGACGTGGTGTGGGAGAGCCTGGGCCAGATCCGGGTGCAGGGCAAGGACGCGCTGCGGGGCGTGGTGCAGAACAAGGACGGGGTCGCGGCCCAGGGCGTCGTGCAGCGGCCGGAGATCACCGTCGACCGGCTGATCGAGGAGGGCGACACCGTGGTGGCCACCGGGCGGGCGGCGCTGCCGCTGCCCACCGGCGCCAAGGCGGAGTTCCTCTTCTGCGACGTGTTCACCTTCGTCGGGGACGCGATCAGCCACCTGGAGAGCTACAAGGTCAGTCTGGCCCCGCCGCCGCAGGGCTGAGCGCGGCCCCGGCACGGCCCCGGCCCCGGCGTGGTGCCGGGGCCGGGGCCGTGCCGGATGTGCTGAGGGCGGGTCAGCCCGCCGTCCAGGGGCGCAGCTTCTCGGGGTTGCGGACCGCCCAGATGTGCTTGATGCGGTCGCCGTCGAAGTCGAAGGCCAGCACCGAGACGGTGACGCCGTCCTGCTGGGCGACCAGGCCGGGCTGGCCGTTGACGGTGCGCTCCAGGATCGTCAGGTCCGGGGCCCGGCCCAGCACGTCGGCGAAGACGTGGGCGATCTGCTCGCCGCCGGTGACCGGCAGCAGCTGGGCGCTGACCAGGCCGCCGCCGTCGGCGATGGTGGTGGCGTCGGGGTCCAGGAGCCCGATGAGGGCCTCGATGTCCTTGGCCTCCCAGGCCTGCTTGAAGTCGCGGACCAGGTCGGCGCGTTGGGCCGTGGCGGCCGCCGGGAGGCGGCGGGCGGCGCTGATGCGGCGGCGCGCGGAGGAGGCCAGCTGGCGGCAGGCGGCCGGGCTGCGGCCGACGATCTCGGCGACTTCGGCGAAGGAGTAGTGGAAGACGTCGTGGAGGATGAACGCGACCCGCTCGGCCGGGGTCATCGCGTCGAGCACGACGAGGAAGGCCATGTTGACCGACTCGTCCAGGGTGATGCGGTCGGCCGGGTCGCCGGTGCCGCCCGCGGGCCCGCTGATCCACTCCATGCGGTCGGGCAGCGGCTCGGGGATCCACTCGCCCACATACCGCTCGCGCCGGGCCCGGGCCGAGCCGAGCAGGTCCAGGCAGACGCGGCTGGCCACGGTGGTCAGCCAGCCGCCGGGCGAGGCGACGGCGTCGCGCTGCTCCTCGGACATCGCGTACCAGCGGGCGTAGGTCTCCTGCACCACGTCCTCGGCGTCGGCCAGCGAGCCGAGGAAGCGGTATGCGAGGTTGATCAGCTGCCGGCGCTCGCTGAGAACGGCCCGCAGGCCCGGTTCGAGCCGGCTGTCCTCCGGCTCCAGATGCATGCTCATGGTGTCGCCAACTCCCTTGGCTGCGCCCTGCCTTCACCAGTTCGATCAGGCGTCGCCCTGAGGGTGGCGCGCGTCACCTCACATTACAACGGGCTGCGTCGTCGTATGGCTGGAGATCGAATTCCTCCCGGGCCCCATCCCCCGGTTGTCCGGTGCCGGAATCCCCGCTCTCCGCTGCGGCTTCGGGCTCTTCGAAGCCGCACACCGTCCGCGAAGGAGAATTCCCGTGCATCTGATCTCGATCCGCGGCTCACCAGCCGGGCCGGGGCCCGCCGTATGCGGCGGGCGCCCGGGGAGCAAGGCCTCGCCCCGGAGCCGGGGCGCCTGCGGCTGACCAGGGCCGTGCAGGCTCCGGTTGGCGGGGGCCGCCGACGGTGCAGCACAGCCGGCGGCGCCCCGCGAACCGGACCGCGGCGGCCCGGCCGGGCCCCGCAATCTTTTTCTCCGCTTTTACCGTTTTACCGTTTCACCGACTGCTCCACCGGCCGGCCACTGCCGGTCGAATATCCCCAACAGGGGTGCGGCCTCGTCCCGTTCGGGCGGCCCGCCCCTGGCACCACCTGATAGAGCACGCAAAGAAAAGGAAACAGCTGTGGAACCTGTGAACGTTGCAATCATCTATTACAGCGCGACCGGCAACGTGCACACGTTGGCTCAGGCGGTGGCCGAGGGCGCGGAGAAGTCCGGCGCCCAGGTGCGGCTGCGCAAGGTCGCCGAGACCGCCCCGGACGCGGCGATCAGCTCCAACCCGGCCTGGGTCGAGCACCGGGCGGCCACCACCGATGTCGAGGAAGCCACCCACGACGACCTGTCCTGGGCGGACGCGGTCCTGTTCGGCACCCCGAGCCGGTTCGGCAACCCGGCCAGCCAGCTGCGGGCGTTCATCGACACCACCGGCCCGCTGTGGTTCGCGGGCAAGATCGCCGGGAAGGTGTTCTCCGCGTTCACGGCCAGCAACACCGCCCACGGCGGGCAGGAGTCGACGATCCTGGCGCTGTCGAACACCTTCTACCACTGGGGCGGCATCATCGTGCCCCCCGGCTACACCGACCCCATCCAGTTCCAGTCCGGCAACCCGTATGGCACCTCGCACGTGGCCACCGAGGGTGCGCCCGGCGACGTGGCGCTGCAGGCCGCCCGGCACCAGGCGCGCCGCGTGGTGGACACCGCGGCCGCGCTGAAGGCAGGCCGCAGCGAGATGCTCTGAGCCCCCGCTCCCCCGCGGGCTCGCAGGTGAATGGGGGCCGCCGACCTGTTGGTCGGCGGCCCCCACGCGTATGCGCGGCCACAGTGCGGCGGGTGGGTCAGGAGGGGATCCAGTCGCGTTTGATGTGGGGGGTGTCGATGCTGAGGGCGCGCATGTGTTCGATGGGGTTGGTGTATTCGCGGCTGGCGG
>NZ_JBEXJR010000026.1:0-54157 GCF_040609235.1 Streptomyces sp. NPDC004732 | reverse complement strand
GGAACGGACGCTTCCTTTGTACTCACCCACAGAACATTTTCTGGGGCTTTCCTCCGGGCGCTTCCCTTCGGTGTTTCTTTTGTTCTTGCGTTTCCAACTCTACCAGATCCGTTTTCCGTTCCGTTTCCGGTTCGGATTTCATTTCCGGTGGCCGTTGGAGGGCCTTATGCCTTTCGGCGTGTTCACTACTTTAGCGGATTCCCTCCGCAACTCATAATCGAGTTCCGCGAGTTCGAATTCGGGCATGCGGGCACGCCGAATAAGACCCCGCCGAGGGGAAGATGTTAGGTAGTGGTTGGCCGCTTCCGGCTGCTGGCAGATTGCCGTACCCGGTTCAAGCGACTCGGACTACATTACGGAGGCACCAACGCTGCGTCAAGTTCGTCGCTGCCGAGGCGTATGGGCCCGATAAGGGCTGACCGTAGGGTCGTTGGTCGTCCAGAAGCGCCACGGGTGAACGCCGCCCTCTCCCGCTACGCCCGTGCGAGGTCCGCTGCTGACCTGGTCGGACGGGACGGGAGCCCCGGTCAACACGGTGAAGGGGGAGGACGGGTCCGCGCAGACGTCGGCGCCGTCGAGCCGTCGATCCACGTCGAGGGCAGTGGCCAGGCGTGCGGGGCCTTTGGCCAGTTCCTTGTCGTTACGGGCCGAGAGTCGACGTTTACGGGCCAGCTCAGCACCCTCCGTGATCTCTCCCGCGCGCAGCAGGACCGCACTGGCCATGCCCTCGGGACCGCACACCAGGTTCATGCAGTGCCACATGCCGTAGGTGAAGTAGACGTACATGTGGCCGGGCTGTCCGAACATCACGCTGTTGCGGGCGGTGCGGCCGCGGTAGGCATGGGAGCCGGGGTCGACCTCCCCCGCATACGCCTCCACCTCTGTCAGGCGGACTTCGATCGGGCCGTCCGCCGACTCACGTACGAGGATGCGGCCGAGCAGATCCGGGGCGACCTCCAGGACCGGTCGGTCGAAGAAGTCCCGGGTGAGAGGCGTACGGTCAGGGCTCGCGATCATGCCGTACGAGCGTAGTGCACATGGTCTACGTTCTCGGGGGGCCCAAGGGCCGCTCGGTTGACCGGGGATGGTGCGGAACCGCGCACCGTTCCCTCGCGTATCTATCGATCAAGTATTCACGTCGAGACGAGCCACAGGCGGCGGCCTGGGGATGGAGTGTCATGGGGTTCAAGAAGCTGCTCGCGAGTCTGGGTGCCGGCGGCGCCTCGGTGGAGACCGTGCTGGCCGAGGTCAACGTGGTCCCGGGCGGCGTCGTCCAGGGTGAGGTGCGGATCCAGGGCGGCTCGGTGGACCAGGAGATCGAGGGTCTCTCCGTCGGTCTGCAGGCCCGGGTCGAGGTCGAGGGCAACGACCAGGAGACCAAGCAGGACATCGAGTTCACCAAGGTGCGGCTCGGCGGCGCCTTCACGCTGCAGGCCAACCAGGTGCACGCCGTGCAGTTCACCCTGGAGATCCCCTGGGAGACCCCGGTCACGAGCATCGACGGGCAGCAGCTGCGCGGCATGAACATCGGTGTGACCACCGAGCTGGAGATCGCGCGCGCCGTGGACTCCAGTGACCTGGACCCGATCAACGTGCACCCGCTGCCGGCGCAGCAGGCCATCCTGGACGCCTTCATCCAGCTGGGCTTCCGCTTCAAGAGCGCGGACATGGAGCGCGGTCACATCCGCGGCACGCGGCAGAAGCTGCCCTTCTACCAGGAGGTCGAGTTCTACCCGCCGCAGCAGTACCGCGGGCTCAACCAGGTCGAGCTGAGCTTCGTCGCCGACGACCGCGAGATGGACGTCGTCCTGGAGATGGACAAGAAGCCCGGTCTGTTCAGCGAGGGCAGTGACTCGTTCCGTTCATTCAAGGTCGGGCTGAACGACTTCCAGGGCACCGACTGGGCGGCGTACCTGAACGAGTGGCTGTCCCAGGTCGGCAGCAAGCGCAACTGGTTCTAGGCTCGGAGAGGATCAGCGAGGACCAGCAATCAACCAGGAGGTGCCGACGTGAGCGAGCTCAAGAGGCCGCCGCTGCCCCATGACTTCCATCCGCCCGTGCCGTCGTTCACGGTCGTGAGCGAGGACTTCGAGCCGGGTGCGGTCCTCAAGGACGCTCAGGTCCACGCGGCCGGGAACACCTCGCCGCAGCTGCGGTGGGAGGGCTTCCCGCCGGAGACCAAGAGCTTCGCCGTGACGTGCTTCGACCCGGACGCCCCCACGGGCAGCGGGTTCTGGCACTGGACCGTCTTCGACATCCCGGTCTCGACGACCGGGCTGCCGGGCGGTGCGGGCAGCGGGAAGTTCGAGGGGCTGCCCGAGGGTGCGGTGCAGGTGCGCAACGACTTCGGGACGAAGGACTTCGGGGGTGCGGCGCCGCCTCCGGGCGACCGGCCGCACCGCTATGTGTTCACCGTGTACGCGGTGGACCAGGAGAAGCTGGGTCCCGACTCGGACGCCCCGCCCGCGTTCGTGGGCTTCAACCTCCGGTTCCACACGCTGGCGCGCGCCCAGGTGATCGCCGAGTACGCGGCTCCCGCGGAGAGCTGAGCGGCTCTCGAGTACGGAGCGTTCACCGATTGTTTGCCCGCCCCTGGTCATGGAAGTGATCAGAGGCGGGCATTTTTTATTGCGTTGTCCATCTCGGCGTGCCCGGCCAGAGTTGATCCCAGCCCGCCAGGCGGTGGGCCGGTGCATACGGGAGGTGGGCAGGTTGATGCGGGACACGCTGGTGCTGAACGCGAGCTTCGAGCCGCTCTCGACGGTGTCGCTCAACCGGGCCGTCGTTCTGGTGCTCCAGGACAAGGCCGTGGTCGAACACGCCCACCCCGGACTCCGTGTGCGCGCCGCGGCGATCGACATCCCCGTGCCCCGGGTGATCAGGCTGTGCAGGTACGTGCGAGTGCCGTTCCGAAGACAGGCGCCGTGGTCGAGGCGGGGTGTGCTGGTCCGGGACCGGCACCGGTGTGCGTACTGCGGCAGGCGTGCCACGACGGTGGACCACGTGGTGCCGCGGTCGCAGGGCGGCGCCGACTCCTGGCTGAACACGGTGGCTTCGTGCGCGATGGACAACCACCGCAAGGCGGACCGTACTCCGGAGGAGGCCGGTATGCCGTTGCTGCGGCAGCCGTTCGAGCCGACGCCCGCAGACGCGATGCTCCTGTCGCTCGGCAGGGACGAGTTGGCCTCGCTGCCCGATTGGCTGGCCCAGCCCGCCGCATAGTCGCGATGCCGGACGGCAGAGTGGCCGGTGGACGTACGACGAACCCCGCGTTCCTCCTCGGAGGGGCGCGGGGTTCGTCGTACGCCGGGTCGGACGACCGGCGTATCAGTCGATCGGTGGCTGTTCGCGGCGCTCGGTGGCGGGGGCCGATCCGCCGGAGCCGCCGCCCAGCGGGCCGAAGTTGCCGAGCGCCCCGCCGAGGCCCTTGAGGGCGTCGCCGATCTCGCTGGGCACGATCCAGAGCTTGTTGGCGTCGCCCTCGGCGATCTTCGGGAGCATCTGGAGGTACTGGTAGGAGAGGAGCTTCTGGTCGGGGTCGCCCGCGTGGATGGACTCGAAGACCGTGCGGATCGCCTGGGCCTCGCCCTCGGCGCGCAGGGCGGCCGCCTTGGCCTCACCTTCGGCGCGCAGGATCGCGGACTGCTTCTCGCCCTCGGCGCGCAGGATCTCCGACTGCCGGACACCTTCGGCCTGGAGGATCGCCGCGCGCTTGTCACGGTCGGCGCGCATCTGCTTCTCCATCGAGTCCTGGATGGAGGTCGGCGGCTCGATCGCCTTGAGCTCGACGCGGTTGACGCGGATGCCCCACTTGCCGGTCGCCTCGTCGAGGACGCCGCGCAGGGCCGCGTTGATCTCCTCGCGGGAGGTCAGGGTCCGCTCCAGGTCCATGCCACCGATGATGTTGCGCAGGGTGGTGACGGTGAGCTGCTCGATCGCCTGGATGTAGCTGGCGACCTCGTACGTCGCCGCCCTGGCGTCGGTCACCTGGTAGTAGATGACGGTGTCGATGTTGACCACCAGGTTGTCCTGGGTGATCACCGGCTGGGGCGGGAAGGGGACGACCTGTTCACGCAGGTCGATGCGGTTGCGGATCGAGTCGATGAACGGGACGACGATGTTCAGTCCGGCGTTCAGCGTGCGGGTGTAGCGGCCGAAGCGCTCGACGATGGCCGCGCTGGCCTGTGGAATGACCTGGATGGTCTTGATCAGGGCGATGAAAACCAGCACCACCAGAATGATCAGGACGATGATGATTGGTTCCATCGTGGCTCCCCGTACCCTTCGTGCCTCGGTGTTCCCGGAAGATCCCGCGCGTCGCGAAGATCTTGCTGGTCGAGTCTGTCAGACCGTCGTACGGACCGTGGGTCATTCACATGACGACGGCTGTCGCTCCGTCGATCTCGACGACGTCGACCTCTTGGCCCGCCTCGTAGGCGCGGTCGGTGTCGAGTGAGCGGGCCGACCAGATCTCGCCCGCCAGCTTGATGCGGCCGCCGGAGCCGTCGACCCGTTCGAGGACGACGGCCGATCTGCCCTTCAGCGCCTCGACGCCCGTCGCCAGTTCGGGCCGTTGGGAGCGGTGCCTGGTCGCGACCGGGCGCACGACGGCGATGAGCGCCACCGAGACCGCGGCGAAGACCACGACCTGCAGCACGGTGCCGCCGCCGAGGCCCGCGGTCACGGCGGCCGCGACGGCGCCCACGGCGAGCATGCCGAGCTCCGGCATCGCGGTCAGTACGAGCGGGATTCCGAGCGCGGCCGCCCCGATCAGCCACCACACCCATGCGTCGATGTCCACATGGTCATGGTAGGACCGCAGGTCCCTTTCGGGACAGGGCACCGATCAGCTGAGCGGAAGACCCGTGGCGGTCCAGCGGTCGTTCTTCTGCTCGACGACCAGCGGAAGGCCGAAGCAGAGGGAGAGGTTGCGGGAGCTGAGCTCCAGCTCCAGCGGGCCCGCGGCGAGGACCTTGCCCTGGCGGATCATCAGGACGTGTGTGAAGCCGGGCGCGATCTCCTCGACGTGGTGCGTGACCATGATCATCGAGGGGGCGATCGGGTCGCGGGCGAGGCGGCCGAGGCGGCGCACGAGGTCTTCGCGGCCGCCGAGGTCGAGGCCCGCGGCGGGCTCGTCGAGGAGCAGCAGCTCGGGGTCGGTCATCAGGGCGCGGGCGATCAGGGTGCGCTTGCGCTCGCCCTCGGAGAGGGTGCCGAACCTGCGGTCGAGGTAGTCGCTCATGCCGAGGCGGTCGAGGAAGGCGCGGGCGCGCTGCTCGTCCACGTCCTCGTAGTCCTCGTGCCAGCCTGCGGTCATGCCGTACGCCGCGGTGAGCACGGTCTGCAGGACGGTCTGCCGCTTGGGCAGCTTCTCCGCCATCGCGATGCCAGCGACGCCGATGCGCGGGCGCAGTTCGAAGACGTCCGTGCCGGGCTTGCCGAGGGTCTCGCCGAGGATGGTGGCGGTGCCGGTGCTCGGGTAGAGGTAGCTGGACGCGACGTTGAGGAGGGTGGTCTTGCCCGCGCCGTTCGGTCCGAGGATGACCCAGCGCTCGCCCTCCTTGACCGACCAGGAGACCTGGTCCACCAGAGCCCGGCCCTCGCGGACCACAGATACGTCCTCAAGCTCCAGTACATCGCTCATGAGCGCGCTGTCTCCCATTGCAGTCTTGGTCGTCGCTCGCGCCTGTGGACGCGGCCCCCGGATAAAACCTACGCCACCGGCCGACCGTTCCTGTCGTGAGCCCGGTCCTTAGGCTGTGTGCATGCTCTCGGAACCACGCTCAGGACGCCTGGCCGCATGGGGAAATGCCCTTTTGGCCGGACTTGTTTCTCCGGATGACGCCGTGCTCGCGATGGTCGGCGACGACGCGGTGCACCGGGTCGAAGGACTTCCCGGGGAGCCGGGCCCGGTCGGGCTCACGCTCGCCATGGGGCGGCTGCGCTCCCTGGGGGTGACCGGGCTGCGGGTGGCGCTGCCCGCACCGGGGCATCCCCTGGGGCTGAGCGGGCCGCCCGAGTTCAATGCGCGTGCTCTGGACGCGGAGGAAGCCGTCGTCGGGTTCGGCGCGCCGTACGGGCTCGTGCCCGAGGTGTACGAGGCGGGGCCCGACGGCGACGTGCACGTGGAGGTCGTCTGGCACTGCCTGCCCGTGCGCGAGGCACCGCCCGCCGATGTGCCCTCGCTCGGCGAGGCGGAGCGTGAGCTCGCGGAGGCCCTGCGGGAGGCGACGGAGGTGCTGTCCCGGCTGGACGTCGCCGGGTCGGGACCGGTGGCCGAGGCCGCGCTCGACGCGTACCGGGCGCGGGCGGAGCGGGGGCGCGAGCTGCTGGCGCCCGGCTATCCGCCGCGTGCGGTACGGGTGTTGGAGCTGGCTCAGCGGATCGGTCTGCTGATCTCACTGGCGTACGAGAACGGGCCCGGCGGTGCCGTGAGCGCGTCGGAGATGGCGGCGCGGGGTCAGGCGCTGCGGCCGGTGGAGCGGACGGCGCGGAGGGCGCAGGTGGCCGCGTACAACTCGAGTGTCGAGGAGCGGGAGCGGGGCGGGCGCTGAGCCCGCTGCCGTGACCGGCGGGGCCCGGGAACGCCGCGGGCCCCGCGGACCGGTGAGGTCCGCGGGGCCGCGCTGGGGCGTGTGCCTCAGTGGTTCACCGTGTGGTTGGCGAACGCCGGGTTGAGAACGCCGATGACGTTCACGCTGTTGCCGGTGGCGTTGACCGGGATGTCGATCGGCACCTGGACGAGGTTGCCGGAGCCGACGCCCGGGGAGTTCGTGGCGACGCCGTCGGCCTGGGCGTCCGAGGTGGCGGACGCGACTCCGGCGGACGCGCCCGCGGCGAGACCGGCGGCGACGACGGCCAGGGCGGCCTTCTTGGCGATGCTGTTCATGGGACGTGCTCCTCCTGCTGACATGGGCGACCCCGGTGGCGGGGTCAGGGGGTGTGCTGCTCGCAGGGTGCGATCAGAGGTTTTCGCAGACGTTGCCGAACGTCGGGTTGAGGCCGCCGATGACGGTGACGGTGTTGCCGCAGACGTTCACCGGGACGTGGACCGGGGCCTGGACCAGGTTGCCGGAGACGACGCCGGGCGAGTTCTTGGCGACTCCGTCGGCCTGCGCGCCACCGTGGGCGGAAGCCATGCCGGCGCCGGCCGCAACCAGGCCACCGGCCACCATCGTGACGGCAGCGGCCTTCTTGAGGTTCTTCACTTCTACGATCCTCCTGAGCAGAAGCTGCGGCCAGCCGCCGCAGCACGCACTGGAGAACGCTCGACCGCCCCGGGGGATACGCCATCCGGGGGACATCCACACGACGGTATGAATCTCAGACCGCAAGTCGACGCTCCTGGCGCGCTCCGGAGCCGCCCCCGCACCGGGCTCGTGGCCTGCTCAGCCGGTCACGCCATGGCGTACGGCCCAGAGCGCGGCCTGGGTGCGGTCGGCCAGGTCCAGCTTCATCAGGATGTTCGAGACGTGTGTCTTGACGGTCTTCTCGGAGAGGACGAGGGCGCGGGCGATCTCCCGGTTCGAGCGGCCGTCGGCGATCAGGGAGAGGACCTCGCGCTCGCGCTCGGTGAGCGAACCGCCCCTGCCCTGGCCGCCGCCCGTCTCCTCCTGGGAGAGCAGCGCGCCCGCCACCTCGGGCTGCAGGAGCACGTGCCCCGCGTGCACGGAGCGGATGGCTCCGGCGAGGGCGTCCGGGTCGACGTCCTTGTACACATACCCCGCTGCGCCTGCGCGCAGGGCCGGGACGACCGTGCGCTGCTCGGTGAAGCTGGTGACGATGAGCACGCGCGCGGGATTGGCCAGTTCGCGGAGCTTGCGCAGCGCCTCGACGCCGTCCATGCCGGGCATCTTGACGTCCATCAGGACGACGTCCGGCTTCAACTCCTCGGCCTGCGCGACTCCTTCGGCGCCGTCCGAAGCCTCTCCGACGACGTCGATGTCGTCCTGGATCTCCAGGAACGTGCGCAGGCCTCGGCGGACCACCTGGTGGTCGTCGACCAGCAGCACCCGGATCCCAGTCTTCGCATTGAGCACCGCGTCAGCCACCGGGGACCTCCATCTCGATCGTTGTGCCCTTGCCGGGCTCCGATTCCACGGTCAGCCGTCCGCCGACCCCGCTCGCCCGGTCCCGCATGGAGACCAGGCCGAGGTGGCGCCCCGCGCGGCGTATCGACTTCGGGTCGAAGCCCGAGCCGTCGTCGACCACGCGCAGGGCGGCACCGGCGCCGCGCTTGTCCAGGAGCACGGCGACGTGCTCCGCGCCGGAGTGGCGCAGAGCGTTGTGCAGGGCCTCCTGGGCGACCCGCAGCATGGCTTCTTCCTGGGAGGCGGGGAGTGCCCGCACTCCGTTGCTCTCGAAGGTGACCCGGGCGGAGTGCGCGCGGTGCAGCACCTGGATGTGCGTGCGCAGGGTGGCCACCAGGCCGTCCTCGTCGAGGGCCGCGGGGCGCAACTCCACGACGGCCGCGCGCAGTTCGTCGGCGGCCTCGGCGGCGAGCACCGCCACCTGCTGCAGTTCGTCCTTGGCCCGGCACGGATCGCGGTCCACCAGGGCCGTGGCGGCCTGTGCCGTCAGGCGCAGGGAGAAGAGCTTCTGGCTGACGGCGTCGTGCAGTTCGTGGGCGAGGCGCGAGCGCTCCTCGGCGATGGTCAGCTCGCGACTGCGCTCGTACAGACGGGCGTTGGTGAGGGCGATGGCGGCGTGCTGGGCGAGGATCGCGAGGAGCTCCGCGTCGTCCTCGGTGAAGCCGCAAGTGCCCTGGATCTTGGGGCAGTTCTTGTTGGCGAGGAAGAGCGCGCCGAGCGTCTCGTCGTCGGAGCGGATGGGCACGCCGAGGAAGTCGGACATGTCGGGGTGGGCGGAGGGCCAGCCGCCGAAGCGGGGGTCCTCGCGCACGTCGCCGAGGCGGACGGTCTCGCCCTTCTGGAGCATCGAGGCGAGGATGCCGTGCTGCCGGGGCAGCGGGCCGATGGCCTTCCACTGGTCCTCGCTGACGCCGTCGACGACGAACTGGGCGAAGCCGCCGTGGTCGTCCGGGACCCCGAGCGCGGCGTACTCGGCGTCGAGCAGCTCACGGGCCGAGGCGACGATCGTCTTGAGGACGTCGCGCACCTCAAGGTGCCTGCTCATGGCGAGGAGCGCGGAGCTCACCGCGGTCAGGCCGGATCGGGGTCCTTGACTCATGGTCACACGGTACCGGCGGGGTGTGACAGTGCGTATCCGACCTGTGGAGGCCTCCGCCTAGGGCCCGGGGCCTAGGTCGATGGTCCGGTACTAGGGCGAAGGGCCCCGGGGAGTTGCGGCTCCCGCACGAGGTGCCCGGGGTGTGGGCGTTCCTACGGTGGTGGTCCGGTCGAGCCAACCGAGGGGACGGATGTCATGCCGGTAGCAATCATCACGGGGGCTTCGAAGGGTCTGGGGCGTGCGGTGGGCGCGGCCCTCGCGGAGTCCGGGTGGGATCTCGTGCTCGACGCGCGGAGCGCCGAGGTCCTGGAGGAGTCGGCGCGCGGGCTGCGCACGTACGGCACGCGTGTGGAAGCGCTGGCCGGGGACGTCACGGATGCGGGGCACCGGGCGGACCTGGTGGCGGCGGCGCGGCGGCTCGGGGGTCTGGATCTGCTGGTGAACAACGCGAGCGCGCTGGGTGCGGAGCCTCTCGTACGGCTGGACGAGCTCGCGCTCGACGGGCTGCGGGCGGCGCTGGAGACCAATGTGGTGGCGGCGCTCGGGCTGGTGCAGGAGGCGTTGCCGCTGCTGCGGGAGTCCGCGGGGGCGGTGGTCGACGTCAGCTCCGACGCGGCCGTCGAGGCGTACGGGACGTGGGGCGGGTACGGCGCGTCCAAGGCCGCCCTCGACCAGCTCTCCGCGGTTCTCGCCGAGGAGGAGCCAGGGGTCCGGGTGTGGGCCGTCGACCCCGGGGACATGCGGACGGACCTGTACCGGGCCGCTGTGCCCGTCGACGATCCGTCCGGGAGGCCGCTGCCCGAGGCCGTGGCACCGGCCTTCGTGCGGCTGCTCGCCGAGCGGCCCGCCAGTGGGCGCTACACGGCGTCCGCGCTGCTGTCCGCGGGTGCCCTGTGAACGTCCTGGGCGCGCCGCTGTGCGTGCCTGACTCCCTCGTCGCCCGGGTGCCCGCCGAGGAGCGTGGTGCGGGGCTCGGCAGGGACGCGGTGCGGCTGCTGGTGTCGCGGGGCACCGAGGTCACGCACCGCGCCTTCACGGAGCTGCCCGCGCTGCTGCGGGCCGGGGACCTGCTCGTGGTCAACACGTCGACGACGCTGCCCGCGGCGGTGGACGGGAGACTCGGGCACGCGCGCGTGGTGGTGCACTTCTCCACCCGGGGCGCGGACGGGCGGTGGGCGGTGGAGCTGCGCGATCCGGACGGGAAGGGCACCACACGCGCGCGTGGTGGCGGTCCGGCCGGTTCGGTGGTGCGGCTCCCCGGAAACGTACGCCTTGTATATGAGGAGCCGATGGCGGCTCAGAGCCTGCGGCTGTGGTGGGTGCGGGTGTCGGCCGACGTGCCCGCGCTGCTGCGGCGGCACGGGCGTCCCATTCGTTACTCCTATACAGAGAGGGACCAGCCGCTCGCCGCCTACCAGACCGTGTTCGGGCTGCCGTCGGCCGACGGGGCGGGGAGTGCGGAGATGCCGAGTGCGGGGCGGCCGTTCACGGCGTCGATGGTGGCGGAGCTGGTGAGCAGGGGCGTGCAGTTCGCGCCGGTGGTGCTGCACACCGGTGTCGCGTCGCAGGAGGCGCACGAGCCGCCCTACCCGGAGCTCTTCGAGGTGCCGGAGACGTCGGCGCGGCTGATCAATGCCGCGCGGGCGGGCGGGGGCCGGGTCGTCGCGGTCGGCACGACGGCCGTGCGCGCCGTGGAGTCCGCCGCGGGGTCCGACGGGGTGGTGCGGGCGGCGGCGGGCAGGACCGAGCTCGTGGTGACCCCGGAGCGCGGGGTGCGTGTGGTGGACGGCCTGCTGACGGGGCTCCATGAGCCGGAGGCGTCGCATCTGCTGATGCTGGAGGCCGTCGCGGGGCGGGCGGCGGTCGAGCGGGGTTATGCGGAGGCGGTACGCCGTCTCTACCTGTGGCACGAGTTCGGGGACGTCCACCTCATCCTCCGGGATGAGGATCCTCACCGAGAGCATTGCGACGGCAACTCCTGGTGAGACTGTTACGTGTTCGATGTGAGCCCGCGCATAGGACGCACATCACGTACGAAGGTCCCTAGTGGATAAGAAATCCCTTTATGTTCGGGGGGTCCATGGCCATAAAGGGCACATCCCGACCCCCTGATCCACTATCCGGGTTCGTACGTCACGCCTTTGCCACAGAATTTTGCTGCCGCTAAGAATTGCTCCCGTCGCTCGGCGCCGCGGTCTCACCACCGCGGCGTTTGTGCCGGAGAAGCAACCTGTCCCCCAGCCGGACCAGAGCGACCTCCGCTATTCGAAGAGGTCCAACTCGCATGTCCAAGCACAGCCTTCCTGGCCATAGTCGCTCGACCGTGACCAAGACCCAGAAGCTCTCGATCGCCGGTGTCGCCACGCTCGGCGCCGCCGCCCTCGCGTTCTCCCTCGTGCCGGGCAATTCCGAGGCCACCACCCAGGCCGCCGGCGACGTCTCCCCCGTGGCCTTCGCCGCGGGCGCCAACGCGCAGCAGGCCGTCCACGCCAACGTCTCGAAGCAGCAGTCCAACGCCGACAAGCAGGCCAAGGACGCCGCCGAGAAGGCCGCCGCGGAGAAGAAGAAGGCCGACGAGGCCAAGAAGGCCGCCGACGAGGCCGCCGCGAAGAAGAAGGCCGAGGACGAGCGCAAGGCCGAGGAGGCCGCGAGCCGCGCCGCCGCCCGCAAGCCCGTCTACACCAACAACCTCGACGGCTGGATCCGCCAGTCCCTGGACATCATGAAGTCCAAGGGCATCCCCGGCTCGTACGAGGGTCTGCACCGCAACATCATCCGTGAGTCCGCGGGCAACCCGCAGGCCGTGAACGGCTGGGACATCAACGCCATCAACGGCACCCCGTCGATCGGCCTGCTCCAGGTCATCCAGCCGACGTTCAACGCGTACCACGTCGACGGCACCTCGACGAACATCTACGACCCGGTCGCCAACATCACGGCCGCGGCCAACTACGCCGCCGACCGGTACGGCTCGATGGACAACGTGAACGGCGCCTACTGAGCCTTGATCGCCTGATCACTGGACCTCTTCAGCCGAAGCCGAGGTTCTCAAGACGCCGAAGGGCGGCACCCCACACGGGGTGCCGCCCTTCTCGTACGTCGTGACGCAGTTACTTGCGCATGACCTCCGGCTCGTGGCGGCGCAGCAGGCGCGCGACCGCGAGGCCGCAGATGACACCGAGCAGGATCAGGACCGTGATGTTCAGGCTCCACTGGCCGACCGAGTGGTCCCACAGCGGATCGAGGTCGCCCGGCTTCTTCGGGTCCCACGGCGGCATGAGGTGCGCCAGGTCGAGCGTGGAGCCCGCGCCCGCGATGGCCCAGCGGGACGGCATCAGCCAGGCGAACTGCTCCAGGCCCGGCGAGCCGTAGATCTGGAAGAGGACACCGGTGAAGACGACCTGGACGATCGCGAACATCACCAGGAGCGGCATGGTCTTCTCGGAGGTCTTCACCAGCGAGGAGATGACCAGGCCGAACATCATCGACGTGAAGCCGAGCGCGATGATCGTCAGGCAGATCTCCACGGCCGGGGGCATGATCAGGCCCTCGGCAGGCAGGTCGCGCGGCGCGAAGCCGATGCCGCAGATGATGACGCCCTGGATGGCCGTGATCACGCCGAGGACGATGACCTTGGACATCAGGTACGCCGAGCGGGACAGGCCGGTCGCCCGTTCCCGTTCGTAGATGACCCGTTCCTTGATCAGCTCACGTACGGAGTTGGCCGCGCCGGAGAAGCACATGCCGACCGCGAGGATCAGCATGATCGTGCCTGCGTCGGCGTTGAACTTGACCGGCGGCTTCGGCGGACCGAGGCCGAAGTCGGCCGGGATCACGACGCTGACGATGCCGAGGACCGCGGGCAGGATCACCATCAGGCCCAGGAAGCCCTTGTCGGAGGCGATCACCGAGACGTACCGCCGGATCAGGGTCCACAGCTGTGACCCCCAGCCCTGCGGTTTCGGCGGCCGCACAGCCTGGGGCGGCGCCATCTGTACGGACTGTGCGGCGACGGCGTCGATGTCCGCGGCGTACATCTGGTAGTGCTGCGAGCCCTTCCAGCGGCCCGCCCAGTCGTAGTCGCGGTAGTTCTCGAAGGCGGAGAAGACGTCGGCCCAGGTGCTGTAGCCGAAGAAGTTGAGGGCTTCCTCCGGCGGACCGAAGTACGCCACAGAACCGCCCGGCGCCATCACCAGGAGCTTGTCGCAGATCGCCAGCTCGGCGACCGAGTGCGTGACGACGAGGACCGTGCGGCCGTCGTCGGCGAGGCCGCGAAGCAGCTGCATGACATCGCGGTCCATGCCCGGGTCGAGGCCGGAGGTCGGCTCGTCCAGGAAGATCAGCGAGGGCTTGGTCAGCAGCTCGAGGGCCACGGACACGCGCTTGCGCTGACCACCGGAGAGGGAGGTGACCTTCTTCTCCTTGTGGATGTCCAGCTTGAGCTCGCGCAGGACCTCGTCGATGCGGGACTCGCGCTCGGCCTCCGTGGTGTCCGCGGGGAAGCGCAGCTTGGCCGCGTACTTGAGGGCCTTCTTGACGGTCAGCTCCTTGTGCAGGATGTCGTCCTGCGGGACCAGACCGATGCGCTGACGCAGTTCCGCGAACTGCTTGTAGAGGTTCCTGTTGTCGTACAGAACGTCGCCCTGGTTGGCGGGCCGGTAGCCGGTCAGCGCCTTGAGCAGGGTGGACTTTCCGGAACCCGAGGGACCGATGACCGCGATGAGCGACTTCTCGGGGACGCCGAAGGAGACGTCCTTGAGGATCTGCTTGCCGCCGTCGACCGTGACCGTGAGGTGACGGGCCGAGAAGGAGACGTCACCGGTGTCGACGAACTCCTCGAGCTGTCCGCCGACGAGGCGGAAGGTCGAGTGGCCGACGCCGACGATGTCGTTCGGGCCGATCAGGACCGTCGAGGACTTCGCGATCGGCTGGCCGTTGACGTACGTGCCGTTGTGGGACCCGAGGTCGTGGATCTCGAAACGGCCGTCGGGCGTCGCCGTGAACTCGGCGTGGTGGCGCGAGACCTGCAGGTCGGAGACGACCAGCTCGTTCTCGAGCGCACGACCGATGCGCATCTTGCGGCCCAGTGCCAGCTGGTGGAACGTCGTCGGGCTGCGGTCGCCGTAGACCGGCGGTGCCCCCGCGGCGCCGCCGGAACCCGGAGCTTTCTGCGCGAACTGCTCGGACGGGCCACCCTGCTGCTGGGGCACGTGCGGCTGGTGCTGCTGCTGAGGCTGGTGCTGCTGGTGCTGCGGCGGCTGCTGTTGCTGCTGTTGCTGCCACCCCTGCTGCTGCGCCTGGTACGGGGCCTGCTGCTGGGGCGCCTGCTGCTGCGGGGCCTGAGCGGCCCAGCCGGGAGCTTCCTGCTGATGCTGCTGGGGCGCGTGTTGCGGCGCGGCCTGCTGCTGGGCGTGCTGCGGCGCGGAGACGGCCGCGGCCGCCGCACCCGCGGCACCACCGGACACGTTCACCAGCGGACCGTCGGTCGCGTTGCCGAGGTGCACCGCCGAACCCGGGCCGATTTCCATCTGGTGGATCCGCTGGCCCTGCACAAAGGTGCCGTTGGTGCTGCCGTGGTCCTCAATGACCCAACTGCGGCCGCTCCAGCTGATCGACGCGTGACGCCAGGACACCCTGGCGTCGTCGAGCGAGATATCCCCCTGCGGATCACGTCCGAGGGTGTACGGCCTGGACGCATCCAGCGTCCAGGTCCTGCCATTCATTTCCAGTACGAGTTCCGGCACTCCATGCCCCACTGAGTTGTCCCCCGAGCTAGCCCCCATCGATGGGGAGTCTAGGGATGTCGAACATCGGGAGGAACTATTTCAGGCGGAGGGCTCTGACCGAAAGTCGGGCCTTGTGAAGACTGCGTACGGGCGTGACGGGTTGCCCCGTTGACGGAGAAGAAATCGCCCCGGAGAGTAGTAAGCGCCCATCAGTGCATACGGATCATGCTCATTGAGAGCATTAAGTGCATTTGGGGCAACGCGCTGCGGTCCGGGGGGTCCTGATGCAGGCCGAAGAACACCACAGTGAAAGCCGGGGCGTGCGGTGGGGCGATGTGCTGCTCTCCGCGATCGCCGCGGTCAGCTGGGCACTGGTCGGCATGGCGGGGACGGCGGCGCTCGGACTCCATCTGCTCGGCGCGGACGCGGTCGGCGCGCTCGGGCCGATGACGGCGGCGACCGTCGCGCTGGGCGCGGGAGGCTCGGTCACACCGTCCGGCGACGTCTCGGCGTTCGGCCTGGACGGCGCCGAGGCGACCACAGCGGTCGATATTGCGCCACTCGGTGTGGGTTTGGTCGGCGCACTGCTCCTCGCCCACTTCTTCCTGCGCTCCCTGCGCGGGGCGGGCGCCTTCATTCCGGTCGCCGAACTCTGCGCGCGCCTGGGCGCGGTGATCGCCCTCTTCCTCGCGATGCTCGCGGGGCTCGCCTGGGCCGGTCACGACATCATCACGATCGACGGCAAGCAGCTCGGCATCGACAAGGGCATCGGGGAGGGCATCGACCAGTTGCCGGACGGCATCGCCGACAAGCTGCCCGGCGGCATCGGGGACATCGGCGGGCTGCTCCCGGACCGGCTCGGGGACCTGGCGAAGGCGAAGGCCTCGGTCGGGTTCACCGTCGACACCGGGCCGACGCTGCTCGGCGGTGCGGTCTGGGTGATCGGCGTGCTGCTCATCGCTCTCCTCGCGTCACGGCGCACACCGCTGCCGCGCGCCCTCGACGGCCTGCACCGGGTGGTGCGACCGGCCGTCTCCGCGCTGGTCACGGTGGTGCTGGTGGCGGTCGCCGCGGGGTTCGCCGCGGCGGCGTACGCGATGGTCGGCGACGATCACCCGAAGCGGATCGCGGGCGCGGCGCTGCTCGGGGCGCCGAACGGCGTGTGGCTCGGCATCCCGGTCGGGCTCTTCGTGCCGTGGGACGGCAGGGCGACGGGTGCGCTCACGCGCTTCCTGCCCGATCCCGTGGACGATCTCCTGACGGGGCCGTCCGACAAACCGCTCACGCTCGGGCGGCTGGCCGAACTCGACAGCAGAGTCTGGCTGCTGGGCGTCGCGGCGGCGGTGATGATGCTGTTCGCGGGGGTGCTGACGGCTGCGCGGACTCCTCGCGTCCGGGACGCGCTGTCCGCCCCTGACGTGTCCGCCCTCGGGTTCGCGGGGCGGTGCGGGGTGCGGCTCGGGGTCGTGACGGCGCTCGGGCTTCCGCTCCTGGCCTGGCTGACCGAGGTGTCCGCCGACGCCTCGCTCTCCGTGTTCGGCTTCGACGCGTTCGGCGCGGGGGTCGAGTTGCACGGGCGGCTGGGGACGGCGGCGCTGCTCGGGGCAGCGTGGGGCTTCGGAGCGGGGGTGGTGGGGGCGTTGCTCGCCCTGGCCACAGGGGCTGCGGGCAGCAGGGCCTCGCGGTTCGCGCTGGCCTCCGGCGCGGGGGTCCTCCCTGCCGGACCGGGTTCGGACGTGCCTGCCGCTTCGGGGGCGGGACCGTACGCCCCCGGGGCTCCGTACCGGCCGCCGAACCCCGACACGAACCCCTACCTGCGTACGACGGACGCGGCCCGCCCGCCCTCCCGGTCCCGGGACGACTCCCCGCAGCCCGACCGTGACGTCTCCGGCGCGCCGACGGTGATGGGCCCGGTGGCGCCCCCACCCCCACCGAACCGCCGCCGCCCCCGCTCGGGCGACTGGCCACCACCGCCGCCGCCTCCCCCACCGCCCCCGAAGAAGGGCCCCTCGCGCTGACCCGGCACACCGGGCGCGGGCGGCGACAACACGTCGCGGGGCAAACGGGTGGGCGGGTGGGAGAGATCCGCCGCGAAGCGGCGGTACAGGAACACCGCCCGACACCACACCGCACGACGCAACACGATGCAACGAAACAGCAGACCGTAGGCGCCGAGCCCGAGAACATCGGATGTCCGGCACTCGGACCGCAGGACACCCGCACCAGGGGGGCGGATACCGTAGGGATCACCATGAGTGCTTCGCAGCCCCCTCAGCCCGCCGACATCCCGACGCTTCTCGTCAAGATCTTCGGCAAGGACCGCCCCGGCATCACCGCCGGCCTCTTCGACACCCTCGCCGCCTACTCCGTCGACGTCGTCGACATCGAGCAGGTCGTCACCCGTGGCCGGATCGTGCTGTGCGCGCTCGTGACCGAGCCGCCCGCCGGTCTGGAGGGCGATCTGCGGGCCACCGTCCACAGCTGGGCGGAGTCCATGAAGATGCAGGCCGAGATCATCTCCGGCATCGGCGACAACCGGCCGCGTGGCCTCGGGCGTTCGCTCGTGACCGTCCTCGGCCACCCGCTGACCTCCGAGTCGACCGCCGCGATCGCCGCGAGCATCACTGCCACCGGCGGCAACATCGACCGCATCTTCCGGCTCGCCAAGTACCCGGTCACCGCCGTCGAGTTCGCGGTGTCCGGCACCGAGACGGAGCCGCTGCGCACCGCCCTCGCCATAGAGGCCGCGCGGCTCGGCGTGGACGTCGCGGTCGTCTCGGCGGGCCTGCACCGCCGCGCCCAGCGCCTGGTCGTGATGGACGTCGACTCGACGCTCATCCAGGACGAGGTGATCGAGCTCTTCGCGGCGCACGCCGGATGCGAGCAAGAGGTCGCCGAGGTGACGTCGGCCGCGATGCGCGGCGAACTGGACTTCGAGCAGTCGCTGCACGCCCGCGTCGCACTCCTCGCGGGCCTGGACGCCTCGGTCGTGGACAAGGTCCGCTCCGAGGTCCGGCTCACTCCGGGTGCCCGCACCCTCATCCGCACCCTCAAGCGCCTCGGCTACCAAGTGGGCGTCGTCTCGGGCGGGTTCACTCAGGTCACCGACGATCTGAAGGAACGTCTCGGCCTCGACTTCGCCCAGGCCAACACCCTGGAGATCGTCGACGGCAAGCTCACCGGCAAGGTGACCGGCGAGATCGTCGACCGTGCGGGCAAGGCCCGGCTGCTGCGCCGTTTCGCCACGGAGGCCGGGGTCCCGCTGGAGCAGACCGTCGCGATCGGCGACGGCGCGAACGACCTGGACATGCTGAACGCGGCGGGGCTCGGTGTCGCCTTCAACGCCAAACCCCTGGTCCGCGAGGCGGCGCACACCGCGGTGAACGTCCCCTTCCTGGACACCGTCCTCTATCTCCTCGGCATCACCCGCGAAGAGGTCGAGGCGGCGGACACGCACACGGACTGACCACCCCGCGCGGATCGCGTACGTACGTCAAAGGGGCCCGGCACCACCATGGTGCCGGGCCCCTGACGGTGGACGGGGAGAGGAACTACTCGGACGGCGCCCAGTAGTCGACGAGGGTGGCCACGCCGGGCTCGAGCGCCTTCCACGAACCGGAGTACGTCAGAACGGCGAAGGCCGCGGTCGGGAAGCCCCTGCGGTTCAGCCTCGTTCTGGCGTCACCCTCGGAGTCCCCCGCGAGGACGTCGGTCAGGCCCTGGACGCCGGGGTTGTGGCCGATCAGGACGAGGTCCTGCACGTCGTCCGGGATTTCGTTGAGCACGGCGATCAGCTCGCCGGGAGAGGCTTCGTACAACCGCTCCTCGTAGACGGTCTTCGGTCGCTGCGGCAGCTCCTGGACGGCGAGCTTCCACGTCTCGCGAGTCCGGGCCGCGGTCGAGCAGAGGGCCAGGTCGAAGGCGCTGCCGCTGTCGGCCAGCTTGCGCCCGGCGACGGGGGCGTCCCTGCGTCCGCGCTCGGCGAGCGGCCGCTCGTGGTCGGCAACCTGAGGCCAGTCGGCCTTCGCATGCCGGAAGAGGACAATCCTGCGGGGTTCTGCGACGCTCATGCATCCCAGCTTCGCATGAAACGCGCCACGGGGCGCAGGGAGTTGGCGCGGTCCCCCGGCGCGGGTGACGGAGCCTGCGGGAGCGGGGTCATCAGGCCGTGCGCAGGATCATCGTCTGTATGCGCTCCAGGAGGTTGGTGATCACCGGCTCGCTGGTCGCCGCGTGCGCGTCCGCCGGGTTCAGAATCAGCAGGAGCAGGGACGCGAAGGCGACGGCGGGCAGGGCGATCGCCCACCAGGGGAGCTGGACCTCGATGCTGCCCGACTTCGCCGGGTCGCGCAGGGTGTGCGATCGGGCCGACATGTCGCCTCCGTGGTCCTCGAGTGGTCGTGTCCGCGTCTTCGCGGCCACAACTCGAAGTTAGGCGATCGGCGACCCTCAACCCATCCGGAGATCCACCCACTTGACCCTGACACTGACCCCCTAGGGGATAGGGGGGCTAGCCCCACCATCGCTCCGTCGGGGGCCGGTTCACGGCAGGACGGTGAAGGCGATCGGGGTGAAGGCGATCGGGGTGAAAGCGATCACGGCGAGGCGATGGAGGCGATGATGCCGATGATCACGGTGATGGCCAGCATCGCGCCGAGCACGATGAGCAGCTTCTTCTGGCCGTTCTGAGGGTTCGGATCGAGGACGGGCATACGGCCAGTCTCGCACCCTTTGCCCGTCCTCCCTCCGGCGGGGTCAGGCCGCCGCGGCCTTGGCCGCCACCTCGTCCTCGACCGTGCGGTTGCGGCCCGCGAGGGTGCCGATGACGATCTGCGGCACCATGAGGCCCGCCATCATCGTGAGGGGCAGTCCCCAGCCGCCGCTGTGCTGGTAGAGCACGCCCACCAGGAGCGGGCCCGGGATGGAGATCAGGTAGCCCGTGCTCTGCGCGAAGGCGGACAGCTTGGCCACGCCCACGCTGCTCTTCGCGCGCATCCCGACCATGGTGAGGGCGAGCGGGAAGGCGCAGTTGGAGATGCCGAGCAGCAGCGCCCAGACCCAGGCGCCGCCCGCGGGGGCGAGGTAGAGGCCCGCGTACCCGGCGAGTCCGCAGGCGCCGAGGACGATCACGACCGGGCCCTGGTTGGTCAGGCGCGTGGCGACCCGTGGGATGACGAACGCCAGGGGTACGCCCATGGCCATCGTGACGGCGAGCAGGACGCCCGCCTCGCCCGCGGGGACACCCGCGTCGCGGAAGATCTGCGGCATCCAGCCCATGGTGATGTACGCGGCGGTGGCCTGGAGGCCGAAGAAGACGGCGAGCGCCCAGGCGGTGCGGCTGGAGGTGATGCGCAGCCCGTCGTCCTCGCGTCGGACGGCGGCGCTGACGTGCTCCGGCACCGCGGCGGCCGTGCGGCTGCGGTCGCGGACGAGCGGGATCCAGGGGATGACGGCGACGACGGCGAGCAGGGCCCACACGGCGAGGCCGGACTGCCAGCGTCCGCCGAGGCCGTCGGTGACGGGCACGGTGAGGGCGGCCGCGAGGGACGTGCCGAGCGCGAGCGCCATCGAGTACAGGCCGGTCATCGAGCCGACCCGGTCGGGGAACCAGCGCTTGACGATGACGGGCATCAGGACGTTGCTGACGGCGATGCCCGCGAGGGCGAGGGCGGTGGCGGCGAGGAAGCCCGCGACGCCCCCGATGAAGGGCCGGAGCACCAGTCCTGCGGCGATGGCGACCATGCCGACGCAGACCACGGCGCTGGGCCCGAAGCGCTTGGCCAGGCGGGGTGCCATCACGCCGAAGATCGCGAAGCAGAGGGGCGGTACGGAGGTGAGCAGGCCCGCGAGGGTGCCGCTCATGCCGAGGCCGTCGCGCACCTCTTCGAGGAGGGCGCCGAGGCTGGTGATGGCCGGGCGGAGGTTCATGGCCGCGAGGACGATGCCGACGATGACGAGGCGCGTCGCCCACGCGCGCGTGGGGGCCTGTTTCTCCGGCGCCTCGGTGGGTGCGGGGGCTGTCGCTGTCGGGGTCATCGTCGGGGTTTTCTCACTAGCCATGGAGCCATCATAGAATCATGGGATGATTGGCTGTCCAATCCGATTACGTCACACTGCTCATCCACACCACGCATCCGCACCGCTCGTCCACAGGGCTCACCCACACAGGCCACGCACGAAGGAACGTCATGCCGCTGACCACCCCTCGCCGTTCCGCACTCTCCGAACAGGTCATCTCCGAGCTGCGCAACCAGATCTCTTCGGGCGAGTGGCCGGTCGGTTCCCGCATCCCCACCGAGCCGGAGCTGGTGGATCAGCTGGGCGTGGCCAGGAACACGGTCAGGGAGGCCGTGCGCGCCCTCGCGCACAACGGCCTGCTCGACATCCGGCAGGGCTCGGGGACCTATGTGGTCGCGACGAGCGAGCTCGCAGGCGTGATGCAGCGCAGGTTCGCCGACGCGGACCCGCGGCACATCGCCGAGCTGCGCAGCACGCTGGAGTCCAGCGCCGCCAAGCTCGCCGCCGAGCGCCGCACCGAGCGCGACCTCAAGCAGCTCGACGCGCTGCTGGTGCGCCGCGAGGAGAGCTGGGCGTCCGGGGACACCGAGGCGTTCGTGACGGCCGACGCGACGTTCCACATGGCCGTCGTCGCCGCCTCGCACAACGACGTCATGACGGCGCTGTACGCGGACCTCGGCGAGGTGCTGCGGGACTGGCTGCGCGAGGACATCGGCGAGGAGCTGACGCCCGAGGCGCACATGGACCACACCCGGCTGGTCGACGCGATCCGGGCGGGCGACGCGGAGGCCGCCGCCACGGAGGCGGCGGGCTACCCCTTCATGTGCCGCCCCGAGCGGCTCACCAAGGGCGACGACCGGGACCGGGCACTCACTTCTGGTGGCTGACCCAGACCGAGCGGACCGCTTTCCAGCACCGCCCCGTGAGACGCACCGTCATCGCGGGCCCCGCCTCGACGGGCCGGGAGTCGGTGTCGATGTCCCACCACTGGTCGCACTCCACGTGGAGGCGGACCCGGTCGGTCTCGGGGTAGGGGTTGTGGCAGTACGCGACGACCTGGGAGCCCGCGACACCGGTGCGGCACTCCGAGCCGAAGGGCCGGGGCCGGGGTTTCTCCTCCTCCGCGCGCGCGGAGAGGGGACCCTGCGGCACGCCGCTCGGCGCGGCGACCACAAGAGCGAGAGCCACGAGCACCGCACCGGTAAGACGCACACTTCAGAGTGCGCGGCACTCCCCCGTCGCCGCCCGGCCAGGGGGCCGAACGGGTGAGGCCCCGCCACCCGCGCATTGCGGGGGACGGGGCCTCGAAAACGTACCCGCTACCGGGGCGAGTGCCTGGTCAGGCACCCATCATGTGCACGCCGCCGTCGACGTGGATGATCTCGCCGGTGGTCTTCGGGAAGAAGTCCGAGAGCAGGGCGACGACACCGCGGCCCGCGGGCTCCGGGTCGGCCATGTCCCAGTTCAGCGGGGAGCGGGTGTCCCAGACCTCCGCGAGCTCGCCGAAGCCCGGGATGGACTTGGCGGCCATGGAGCCGAGCGGCCCCGCGGAGATCAGGTTGCAGCGGATGTCCTCCTTGCCCAGGTCGCGGGCGAGGTAGCGGCTGGTGGCCTCCAGGGCGGCCTTGGCCGGGCCCATCCAGTCGTACTTCGGCCAGGCGTACTGCGCGTCGAAGGTGAGGCCGACGACCGACGCCCCGCCCTCGAAGAGCGGGCGGCAGGCCATGGTGAGCGACTTCAGGGAGTACGCCGAGACGTGCATCGCCGTCGAGACGTCCTCGAAGGTCGCCTCAAGGAAGTTGAAGGCACCCTGCGGCGCGAAGCCGATGGAGTGCACGATGCCGTCGAGGCCGCCGAGCTCCTCCTTCACGACGCCCGCGAGGCGGTCCAGGTGCTCCTGGTTGGTCACGTCGAGCTCGATGACCTTGGCGGGCTTGGGGAGCTTCCTGGCGATGCGCTCGGTGAGCGTGGGCCGCGGGAAGGCGGTCAGGATGACCTCGGCGCCCTGCTCCTGGGCCACCTTGGCCGCGTGGAAGGCGATGGAGGCCTCCGTCAGCACACCGGTGACGAGGATGCGCTTGCCGTCGAGAATTCCGCTCATGTGATCAGTGACCCATGCCCAATCCGCCGTCAACGGGGATGACGGCTCCAGTGATGTAAGAAGCGTCGTCCGACGCGAGGAACTTCACCGCGGCGGCGATCTCCTCGGGCTGCGCGTAACGGCCGAGCGGCACCTGAGAGACGATGCCCTCACGCTGCTCGTCCGTCAGCACCTTGGTCATGTCGGTGTCGACAAAACCGGGGGCGACGACGTTGAAGGTGAGGTTGCGCGAACCGAGCTCGCGGGCGAGGGAGCGCGCGAAGCCGACCAGACCCGCCTTGGAGGCGGCGTAGTTCGCCTGTCCGGCGCCGCCCGTCAGGCCCACGACCGAGGAGATGAGGACGACGCGGCCCTTCTTGGCGCGCAGCATGCCGCGATTGGCACGCTTCACGACGCGGAAGGTGCCGGTGAGGTTGGTGTCGAGGACGGACGTGAAGTCCTCCTCGGTCATGCGCATCAGGAGCTGGTCCTTGGTGATGCCCGCATTGGCGACCAGGACCTCGACGTTCCCGTGCTTCTCCTCGATCTCCTTGTAGGCCTGCTCCACCTGCTCGGCGTCGGTGATGTCGCACTTGACGGCGAGGACACCGGCGTCGGTGAGGAGCTTCGGCGGCTCACCCGAGCGGTAGGTGATCGCGACCTTCTCGCCGGCGTCGGCGAAGGCGCGGGCGATGGCGAGGCCGATGCCCCGGTTTCCTCCGGTGACGAGAACCGAGCGGCTCAACGGATCACCCTTTCGATAGCGGTCTGGTACCTCGAAAACCTATCGGTACCTGTCGCGATACGGAGAATCGACGACCGACAGTGGCGAAGAGGACTCCCTGTCGGATCCCTACAGAAAACCCTGGCCGCCGGGGCGTCGGGCGCGACATGATCGGACCTGACCGGAGCCGAAAGCAGGGAGACATCCGTGCCTCATTCCATCGATGAAGCCTTCACGGCACTGCCGCTGCGGGCGCTCGCCGACGCCGCGCTCGCCCGCGCACGGGCGCTCGGCGCCGACCACGCGGACTTCCGCCTGGAGCGGGTGCGCAGCGCGTCCTGGCTGCTGCGCGACGCCAGACCGGCGGGCACCTCCGACACCACCGACCTCGGATACGCGGTCCGGGTCGTGCACGGCGGCACCTGGGGCTTCGCCTCGGGCGTCGACATGACGATGGACGCGGCGGCGCGCGTCGCCTCGCAGGCCGTCGCGATGGCGAAGCTGTCCGCGCAGGTCATCAAGGCCGCCGGGTCGGACGAGCGCGTCGAGCTCGCGCAGGAGCCGGTGCACGCCGAGAAGACCTGGGTGTCCTCGTACGAGATCGATCCGTTCGCCGTGCCGGACGAGGAGAAGGCGGGGCTGCTCGCCGACTGGAGCGCGCGGCTGCTCGCCGCCGACGGCGTCACGCACGTCGACGCCTCGCTGCTCACCGTGCACGAGAACAAGTTCTACGCGGACACGGCGGGGACGACGACCACGCAGCAGCGCGTGCGGCTGCACCCGCAGCTGACCGCGGTGGCCGTCGACGGTTCGACCGGCGAGTTCGACTCGATGCGGACGATCGCGCCGCCGGTCGGCCGCGGCTGGGAGTACCTCACGGGGACCGGCTGGGACTGGGAGCGGGAGCTCTCCGAGATTCCCGAGCATTTGGCGGAGAAGATGCGGGCGCCGAGCGTCCGGGCGGGCGCGTACGACTTGATCGTCGATCCGTCCAACCTCTGGCTGACGATTCACGAGTCCATCGGCCACGCCACCGAGCTGGACCGGGCGCTGGGCTACGAGGCGGCGTACGCGGGCACCTCGTTCGCCACCTTCGACCAGCTCGGCAAGTTGGCGTACGGCTCCTCGCTGATGAACGTGACGGGCGACCGGACGGCCGAGCACGGGCTCGCGACGATCGGGTACGACGACGAGGGCGTGGCCGGGCAGTCCTGGGACCTGGTGAAGGACGGGACCTTGGTCGGGTATCAACTCGACCGGCGCATCGCGAAGCTCACCGGCTTCGAGCGCTCCAACGGCTGCGCGTACGCCGACTCCCCCGGGCACGTCCCGGTGCAGCGCATGGCGAACGTGTCGCTCCAGCCCGACCCCGGCGGGCTCTCCACGGAGGACCTGATCGGGGGCGTCGACCGCGGGATCTACGTCGTGGGCGACCGGTCGTGGTCCATTGACATGCAGCGCTACAACTTCCAGTTCACCGGGCAGCGCTTCTACAAGATCGAGAACGGCCGCCTCGCCGGGCAGCTGCGCGACGTCGCCTACCAGGCGTCGACCACCGACTTCTGGGGCTCGATGGCCGCGGTCGGCGGCCCGCAGACGTACGTCCTCGGGGGCGCCTTCAACTGCGGCAAGGCCCAGCCCGGCCAGGTCGCCGCGGTCTCGCACGGCTGCCCGTCCGCCCTGTTCCGGGGCGTGAACATTCTGAACACCACGCAGGAGGCCGGTCGATGAGCCGCAGCGCCACCAAGCCGCACGAGATCGTCGAGCGCGCCCTCGAACTGTCCACCGCGGACGGCTGTGTCGTGATCGCCGACGAGGAGTCGTCGGCGAACCTGCGGTGGGCGGGCAACGCCCTGACCACCAACGGTGTGACCCGCGGCCGCACCCTCACCGTCATCGCGACCGTCGACGGCAAGGAAGGCACCGCCTCCGGTGTCGTGACGCGCGCGGCCGTGACCGCGGACGACCTGGAGCCGCTGGTGCGGGCCGCCGAGGAAGCAGCGCGCGGGGCGGGGCCCGCCGAGGACGCGCAGCCACTGGTGACCGGCACGGCGGCCTCCGCCGACTTCACCGAGGCGCCCGTCGAGACGTCCTCCGCGGTCTTCGCGGAGTTCGCCCCGGCGCTCGGCGAGGCGTTCGCCCGGGCCCGCGCGGGCGGGCGGGAGCTGTACGGCTTCGCGAACCACGCATTCGTGTCGAGCTACCTCGGTACGTCGACGGGGCTCCGCCTCCGGCACGACCAGCCCAACGGCACCCTGGAGCTCAACGCCAAGTCGCCCGACCGCACCAAGTCGGCCTGGGCGGGACGCGCCACCCGCGACTTCAAGGACGTCGACCCGGCCGCCCTCGACTCCGAGCTCGCCCAGCGCCTCGGGTGGGCGCAGCGGCGCATCGACCTGCCCGCCGGGCGGTACGAGACGCTGCTGCCGCCGACCGCCGTCGCGGACCTGCTGATCTACCAGCTGTGGCAGTCGTCGGCCCGCGACGCCGCCGAGGGCCGCACGGTGTTCTCCAAGCCGGGCGGTGCCACCCGCCTGGGCGAGCGGCTCACCGAGCTGCCGCTGACCCTGCGCAGCGACCCGCACGAGCCGGGCCTGGAGTCGGCGCCCTTCGTGCTCGCGCACGCCTCGGGCGGCGACGCCTCGGTCTTCGACAACGGCCTGCCGCTGACCGCCACCGAGTGGATCCGCGCCGGTGAGCTCGCTCACCTCGCCACCAGTCGGCACAGCGCGGAGCTGACCGGGCTCCCGGTGACCCCGGCCGTCGACAACCTCGTCCTGGACGGCGGCGGCGACCGCACGCTGGAGGAGATGGTCGCGGCCACCGAGCGCGGGCTGCTGCTGACCTGCCTCTGGTACATCCGCGAGGTGGACCCGGCGACGCTGCTGCTCACCGGGCTGACCAGGGACGGCGTGTACCTCGTCGAGAACGGCGAGGTCGTGGGCGAGGTGAACAACTTCCGGTTCAACGAATCGCCCGTGGACCTGCTCGGGCGGGCCTCCGAGGCGGGCCGCACGGAGAAGACGCTGCCGCGCGAGTGGGGCGACTACTTCACCCGGGCCGCGATGCCCGCGCTGCGCGTCCCGGATTTCAATATGAGTTCGGTCAGCCAGGGCGTATAACCTCGGACCCTGCACCTACGTGCACTGTGTAAGCACACCCAAGGAGACACGAGACCGTGACGGACATCGTCGACGAGCTGAAGTGGCGCGGGCTTTTCGCCCTGTCCACCGATGAAGACGCACTGCGCAAGGCGCTCGCGGACGGTCCCGTCACGTTCTATTGCGGCTTCGACCCGACCGCGGCGAGCCTGCACGTCGGGCATCTCGTGCAGGTTCTCACCGTCCGCAGGCTCCAGCAGGCGGGGCACCGCCCGCTGGCGCTGGTCGGCGGGGCCACGGGCCAGATCGGCGACCCGCGGCCGACCGCCGAGCGCACCCTGAACGACCCGGAGACGGTCGCGAACTGGGTGGCCAGGCTGCGCTCGCAGATCGAGCCTTTCCTGTCCTTCGAGGGCGAGAACGGCGCGACGATGGTGAACAACCTCGACTGGACCGCGGGTCTGTCCGCGATCGAGTTCCTGCGCGACATCGGCAAGCACTTCCGCGTGAACAAGATGCTGACCAAGGACTCCGTGGCCCGCCGCCTGGAGTCCCAGGAGGGCATCTCGTACACGGAGTTCAGCTACCAGCTCCTCCAGGGCATGGACTTCCTCGAGCTCAACCGGCGGTACGGCTGCACGCTGCAGACCGGCGGCAGCGACCAGTGGGGCAACCTCACGGCGGGCATCGACCTGATCCACCGCCTGCAGCCGGACGCCACGGTCCACGCGCTCGGCACGCCGCTGATGCTCAAGTCGGACGGCACCAAGTTCGGCAAGTCCGAGGGCGGCGCCGTCTGGCTCGACCCGGCGATGACGACGCCGTACGCGTTCTACCAGTTCTGGCTGAACACGGACGACCGGGACATCTCGACGTACATGCGGATCCTGTCCTTCAAGTCCCGCGAGGAACTCGAGGAGATCGAGAAGCAGACCGAGGAGCGCCCGCAGGCACGCGCCGCGCAGCGTGCGCTCGCCGAGGAGCTGACCACGCTGGTGCACGGCGCGGACCAGTGCGCCGCGGTGATCGCCGCGTCCAAGGCGCTCTTCGGTCAGGGCGACCTGGCCGAGCTGGACGAGGCGACGCTGGCCGCCGCGCTCTCCGAGCTGCCGCGCGTCGAGGTCGCCGAGCTCGGCCCGGTCGTGGATCTGCTCGCCGAGGTCGGCCTGGTGGCGAGCAAGTCCGCCGCCCGGCGCACGGTGAAGGAGGGCGGTGCCTACGTGAACAACGTGAAGGTCGCCGCCGAGGACGCCGTCCCGGCCCGCGAGGAGCTGCTGCACGGGCGGTGGCTGGTGCTGCGCCGCGGCAAGAAGAACCTGGCGGCGGTCGAGGTCACCCGATAGCCCGCACCCGCACGTGAAGAGGGGCCGGTCCACCAGGACCGGCCCCTCTTCACGTCTTCGCGGCCTCGCGTCCTCACGCGAGGCGGCTACGCCCTGCGTTTGTTGCCACGGACCATCGTGTACGCCGCGTCACCGAGGCCGACGACGACGAGCGCCGCGACCAGCTGGAGCGCATGGCGGCCCCAGTCGATGCCCCTGGTCTCATTGATGCCGAACTGCGTCGCGAGCCAGTTGCCGACGACCGCGCCGATGATGCCGAACACCGTGGTCAGCCAGAGCGGACTGTGCTGCTTCCCGGGCAGGATCGCCTTGGCAATCAGACCCAGTACGAATCCCACGATGATTGCCCACAACCAGCCCATAGCTGCCTCCTAGTCGGCTCTACACGAGCGTTACCGCCAGTGTCGACCCGTCCTCCATACGGCGCATGTCGGGCACCTCCATACGTGGCACGGCGCAGGCAGGGCACCGAGGTGAAGGCTCCCCCGGTCTCGTAGGCGGCGCAGCCGCGGCGTAACGTTGACCGGGCCGGACCGGGGCGCTCGACCAGGGAGAGTCCGGCACAGCGGACAGGGCGGTGGAACGTGATGCGGAAGCAGAGCAGCGGCCAGGTCTTCCGGATCACTGGGGCCCGGCAGGGTCTCGCGGAGGACGTGCGGGGCAGGCAGCGGCGTTATGTGATCTCTATGTCGGTCCGGACCGTGTCCGTGGTGGCCGCCGCGGTGCTGTGGAACGTCGAGCGACACGTCGCCCTCGTCGCACTGGTGCTCGGTATCCTCCTGCCGTACATCTCCGTCGTGATCGCCAACGCGGGCCGGGAGACGCCTCCTTCGCTGCCGTCGACGTTCACACCCGCTCCTTCTCGGCCAATGCTGGCGCCGCCCGCCGCGGCCGCCGCCGCGGAATCCGTCCCGGAAGATCCCCTGGGGCCCGCGTACGACCAGCGGCGCGGCAGTTCAAGCGGACAGAACTGACCGTCGACGTTGCGCCAAGCTCAAGAAAACCTCAGATCAATCATGTAGTTCCGGTGCCAGTAGCCGGGTCCCCCATGACATACTTCGTACGCGCTCCGCATCCCCCGTCGGAGCGACAGACCGACGCCGGGCAGCTCCCCCCGTGGCTGCTCGGCGTCGCCTTGTTTGCAGCACTTTGGACGCGACTGTGAGTGACGAAAACCCGATCTGTTCCGCCAAGGGCTGCCGCGTCGACGCGGTCTGGGTGCTTGCCTGGAACAACCCCAAGATCCACACGCCGGAGCGGCGCAAGACGTGGCTCGCGTGCGACGAACACCGCGAGCACCTCTCCCAGTTCCTGGGCGTGCGCAGCTTCCTGAAGGACGTCGTGCCGCTGGCGGAGTGGCAGGCGAGCGAGACTCCGGACGCCTAGGGCCCTAGGGCCCTAGCCGCCGATGGCCGACATCGGGCGCTCCGGCTGCAGGAACGACGGGTCGTCCAGGCCGGAGCCCGCCTTCTTGCCCCACATCGCGAGCTTCCAGATGCGGGCGATGGCCTCGTCCGAGCCGTCCGTGCTGTCTTCGGGGGCTGCACGCAGCGCCCCGCGCAGGTCCGTCTCCTCGGTGGCGAACAGGCAGGTGCGCACCTGGCCGTCGGCCGTCAGCCGGGTCCGGTCGCAGGCCGAGCAGAACGGGCGGGTGACGGAGGCGATGACGCCGACGCGGTGCGGGCCGCCGTCCACGATCCAGCGCTCGGCGGGTGCCGAGCCGCGCTCCTTGGAGCCCTCTTCGGTGAGCTCGAAGCGGGTGCGCAGGGACTGCAGGATGTCACCCGCGGTGATCATGCCGTCGCGCTTCCAGCCGTGCTGGGCGTCCAGGGGCATCTGCTCGATGAACCGCAGTTCGTAGTCGTTCTCCACGGCCCAGGCGAGCAGGTCGGGGGCCTCGTCGTCGTTCAGGCCCGGCATCAGGACGGTGTTGACCTTGACCGGGGTGAGGCCCGCGTCGCGGGCGGCTTCGAGGCCTTCCAGGACGTCCTTGTGGCGGTCGCGGCGGGTGAGCGTCTTGAAGACGTCGGGACGCAGGGTGTCCAGGGAGACGTTGACCCGGTCGAGGCCTGCCGCCTTGAGGGCCTTCGCGGTGCGCTTGAGGCCGATGCCGTTCGTCGTCAGGGACATCCTGGGGCGGGGCTCCAGCTGGGCGCAGCGCTCGACGATGCCGACGAGGCCGGGGCGCAGCAGCGGCTCGCCGCCGGTGAAGCGGACCTCGGTGATGCCCAGCTGGGTGACGGCGATGCGCACGAGACGCACGATCTCGTCGTCCGTGAGCAGATCGGGCTTGGCCAGCCACTGCAGGCCCTCTTCCGGCATGCAGTACGTACAGCGCAGATTGCAGCGATCTGTCAGTGACACGCGCAGGTCAGTGGCTACACGGCCATAGGTGTCGATGAGCACTGCGGCCCCTCCCCGGCGGTTGGATGCAGATGGAACCGACTTGTTGTTCCTACTGCTTTCGACCTTACGTCAGACCTCTGACAACGCCATGGGCCATTTGCCACGAGGAACGGCACGGCCGCGTCGTAGGACTCTACGACGCGGCCGCTACAAACGTGTGAACAATGCCCGATCAGTGGGCTCCGACGCCGGTGAGGGACTTGACCTCAAGCTCCGCGTACTTGCCCTTGTCCGGCTCCTCCTTGGAGAGGATCGAGCCGAGCCAGCCGAGCAGGAAGCCCAGCGGGATGGAGATCAGGCCCGGATTCTCCAGCGGGAAGAAGTCGAAGTTCGCGTCGGGGAACATCGAGGACGGCTTGCCCGAGACGACCGGTGAGAACAGCACCAGGCCGACCGCGGCGATCAGGCCGCCGTAGATGGACCAGAGTGCGCCCTGTGTGGTGAACCTCTTCCAGAACAGGCTGTAGAGGATCGTCGGCAGGTTCGCGGAGGCCGCGACCGCGAAGGCGAGGGCGACCAGGCCCGCCACGTTGAGATCTCGGGCCATGGCTCCCAGGGCGATGGAGACGATGCCGATGAACACGGTCGACCAGCGGGCCGCCTTCATCTCCTCCTTCTCGGTGGCCTTGCCCTTGCGGATGACGTTCGCGTAGATGTCGTGCGCGAACGAGGACGACGAGGCGAGGGTGAGGCCCGCGACGACCGCGAGGATCGTGGCGAAGGCGACCGCGGAGATCACCGCGAGCAGGATCGCGCCGCCGGTCGAGTCGCCACCGCCGCCGATCTCCATGGCGGCGAGCGGTGCCGCCGTGTTGCCCGCCTTGTTGGAGGCGATGATCTCGCCGGGCTTGAGCAGGGCCGCGGCGCCGAAGCCGAGGACGATCGTCATCAGGTAGAAGGCGCCGATGATGCCGATCGCCCAGTTCACGGACTTACGGGCGGCCTTGGCGGTGGGCACCGTGTAGAAGCGGATCAGGATGTGCGGCAGGCCCGCGGTGCCGAGGACCAGGGCGATGCCGAGCGAGATGAAGTCCAGCTTCGAGGTGCCGGAGGCGCCGTACTTGAGGCCGGGCTCCAGGAAGGCCGATCCCTTGCCGCTGTTGGAGGCGGCGGTGCCGAGCAGGTCGGAGACGTTGAAGTTGAACTTCAGCAGGATCAGGAAGGTGATGAGGATGGTGCCGGTGATGAGCAGGACGGCCTTGACCATCTGCACCCAGGTGGTGCCCTTCATGCCGCCGATGGTGACGTACACGATCATCAGGACGCCGACGAGGGCGACGATGAGGATCTTGCCCGCGTCGCTGGTGATGCCGAGCAGCAGCGAGACCAGGACGCCCGCGCCCGCCATCTGCGCGAGCAGGTAGAAGATCGAGACGACGATGGTGGAGGTGCCCGCCGCGGTGCGGACCGGGCGCTGGCGCATGCGGTACGCGAGGACGTCGCCCATCGTGTAGCGCCCGGAGTTGCGCAGCGGTTCGGCGACCAGGAGGAGCGCCACCAGCCAGGCGACCAGGAAGCCGATGGAGTAGAGGAAACCGTCGTAGCCGAAGAGGGCGATGGCGCCCGCGATGCCGAGGAAGGACGCGGCGGACATGTAGTCGCCGGAGATCGCCAGGCCGTTCTGGAAGCCGGTGAACTGGCGGCCGCCCGCGTAGAAGTCGGCGGCGCTCTTGGTCTGGCGGCCGGCCCAGACGGTGATGAAGAGGGTCGCGACGACGAAGGCCGCGAAGAGGCTGATGATCAGCGTCCGGTGCTCGGAGGCGTCGGACGCGGCCGCCAGCTCGATGACGGCGGGATGCGCGGGGCTCATGCGTCGCCCTCCAGGCGGGTCTGCGGGCGGTTCTCCATGCGGGACCTGATCGCCTCGGACTTCGGGTCGAGCTTCGTCGCGGCGTGGCGCGAGTAGAACCAGGCGATGAGGAAGGTGGTCAGGAACTGCCCGAGGCCGAGGACCAGGGCGACGTTGATGTTGCCGAAGAGCTTGGTGCCCATGAAGTCGCCCGCGTAGTTGGAGAGCAGGACGTACACGAGGTACCAGGCGATGAAGGCGACGGTGAGCGGGAAGGCGAACGAGCGGTGCGCGGTGCGCAGTTCACCGAATTCCGCGCTCTCCTGCACCTCGGTGAACTCCTCCGTGGAGGGTGCGTGGGGAGCGGATTCTTTTCCTCCGCCGCCCTTCGAAGGGGGCGGTGCGTCGGTGGCCACGGAGTCTCCTCGTGGTGCGGGTGGGGTGGGGACGGACAGTTGTTCCATGGGCTCTCTGGTCTCACATCCAGCGTGACGCGGATCACGTGAGCCACGGATGGCGATGCTAAGGCCATGGGACGTGATCCGACAGGGGGTTGATGTTGCTTCCGTTGTCTGCTCAACGTCCTCACGGCGTGTGCGACGTGGTCGAACTCCCCCATTTCTTCGGTAAGTCATTGCTGGCCTGGGAGCTTCAGGGTTAGCTTCACCCTGAACGGCCCGTCATGTACCTGCCCGAGCACCAGTCGTGTTCGGGCAGTTCCGTATGCAATTCCGCATACGGCTCCGTCTCCGGATGATGTGGAGATCCCATGGCTCATCTGCGTTCCAGACGTCGCGCGGCACTGATCGTGCCGCTCGGTCTCGCGCTCGCCGCCTCGGTCGGCTTCGTGCCCGGCGCCGCGACCGCGGCCACCGGCGAGTCGCCCGCCCCCGTGTCGGCGAAGGCCGCGGAGGACGCCCCCGTCTTCGCGTACGTCGTCAACACCCGCACGGACCGCAAGACGCTGGCGTACGTCAAGAAGGCGATAGCCAGGGCCGGTGGCTCTGTCGTCGTCACGCACGAGAAGATCGGCGTGATCGTCGCGCACTCGTCGAATCCCGATTTCGGCAAGCAGATACGTGACGTACGCGGTGTCCAGTCCGCGGGCGCGACCCACACGTCGCCGCTGAAGGCCGCGGGAACCACGGACGACGGCAAGGCGAAGCTGCTCTCCAAGGCCGAGGCCAAGGCCCTGAAGCGGAGCGCCGCCCCGGGCGCCGAGCCGATGGAAGCGGACCAGTGGGACCTGCGCGCGATAGGCGCCGACAAGGCCGCGAAGATCAACCCGGGCAGCAAGAAGGTCACCGTCGCCGTGATCGACACCGGCATCGACGACACCCACCCCGACCTCGCGGCCAACTTCTCGCCCTCGCAGTCCGCGAGCTGTGTCGGCGGCAAGGCGGACACCTCGCCGGGGGCCTGGCGCCCGTCGTCGAAGGACAGCTACCACGGCACGCACGTGGCCGGTGAGATCGCCGCCGCGCGCAACGGCGTCGGCGTCGCGGGCGTGGCGCCCGGCGTCAAGGTCTCGGCCATCAGGGTGGCCGACCCGGTCGACGAGCTGTTCTACCCGGAGAACGTGGTCTGCGCCTTCGTGTTCGCCGCCGAGCATAGCGTCGAGGTCACCAACAACAGCTACTACGTGGACCCGTGGCTGTACAACTGCAAGGACGACCCGGACCAGAAGGCGATCCTCGACGCGGTCAACCGCGCGCAGCTGTACGCCCAGAAGAAGGGCGCCGTCAACGTCGCCTCCGCGGGCAACTCCAACCATGACCTGGACTCCGACGCGATCGTCGACACCTCCAGCCCGGACGACTCCACTCCGGTGTCCCGCACCATCGACCCGCACGAGTGCCTCGACGTGCCGACCCAGCTGCCCGGCGTCGTCACCACCAGCGCGACGGGTGTGCAGAACCTGAAGTCGATCTACTCCAGCTACGGCAAGGGCGTCGTCGACATCA
Organism: Streptomyces sp. NPDC004732; assembly: GCF_040609235.1. NCBI lineage: Bacteria > Bacillati > Actinomycetota > Actinomycetes > Kitasatosporales > Streptomycetaceae > Streptomyces > Streptomyces sp. NPDC004732. The sequence goes on along the minus strand of NZ_JBEXJR010000026.1, from coordinate 19,817 downwards.
CCGCCCCCGGCGGCGACAAGTTCCAGATCCCGGCCGACACCCCGTCGAAGAACGGCCGCATCCTCTCCACCATGCCGGGCGGCGAGTACGGCTGGCTGCAGGGCACCTCGATGGCCGCGCCGCACGCCTCGGGCGTCGCCGCGCTGATCAAGTCCACGCACCCCAAGGCGAGCCCCGCCGAGGTGCAGCGGCTCCTGAAGAAGCAGGCCGACCGGCTGGAGTGCCCGTCCGGTCCGTACGACCCCGACGGTGACGGCGACGTCGACGCGGTCTGCCAGAGCGGCGGCAAGCACGACAACAGCTTCTACGGCAGTGGGCTCGTCGACGCGCTCGACGCCGTGAAGAAGAAGTGACGGGGAGACAGAACGTGAACAAGTCCCACATATCGGCGGCGGCCTTCCTGCGCTCGCGCCGCGCGCTGGCCCTGCCGCTCGGCGTCGCGATGGTCTCGGCCGTCGCCTTCCTGCCGGGCACGGCCTCGGCCAGGCCCGCGGCGATGCCGGACGCCCCGGCCTCGGCGTCGGCGGCTTCGGGAGCCACGGCCTCGGACGCCGCGTCGATGAGCTACGTCGTGAACGTCCGCCCCGGCAAGGGGAGTTCGGAGCGCGCGAAGAAGGCCATCGCCAAGGCGGGCGGTGACGTCGTCATCGCGTACGACCGGATCGGCGTCATCGTCGTCCACTCGGCGAACCCCGACTTCGCGAAGACGATCCGCAAGGTCAAGGGCGTCGACTCGGCGGGCGCGACGCGGACCGCCCCGCTGTCGGCGCAGGCCGACGACGCCCTGGAGTCGGAGCGGCCGCTGACCGCCCAGGAGGCGAAGGCCGCGGCGGGCAAGGCGTCGGCGGGCCAGGACGAGCTCGAGCCGCTGCAGTGGGACCTGCCCGCCATGAAGGCGGACAAGGCGCACGAGATCTCGCTCGGCAGCAGCAAGGTCACGGTCGGCGTGCTCGACTCCGGGGTCGACGACACGCACCCCGACATCGCGCCGAACTTCGACCGCCGGGCGTCCGCGAGCTGCCTGGGCGGCGTGCCCGTCCAGAAGGACGACGCGTGGCGTCCCGTGGCCAACGAGAGCGACCACGGCATGCACGTGGCGGGCACCATCGCCGCGGCGAAGAACGGCACCGGCGTCACCGGCGTCGCGCCGGGCGTCAAGGTCGCGAGCCTGAAGGTGGCCGAGCCCGCCACCGGCATGTACTACACGGAGGCCGTGGTCTGCGGCTTCGTGTGGGCCGCCGACCACGGCGTCGACGTCACCAACAGCAGCTATTACACCGACCCGTGGCTGTTCAACTGCAAGACCGACGACGACCAGAAGGCGCTGGTCGACGCGGTCGGGCGGGCCTCCAAGTACGCGGAGCGCAAGGGCGCGGTGAACGTCGCGGCCGCGGGCAACGCCAAGACCGACCTCGCTCAGGACGAGATCCTCGACGAGTCGAGCCCCGACGACACCACCCCGGTGCCGCGGACCATCAAGACCAAGGACTGCCTCGACCTTCCGTCGCAGCTGCCCGGTGTCGTGACGGTCTCGGCCACCGGCGCGAAGGGCCTCAAGTCGTCGTACTCGAACTACGGCAACGGCGTCGTCGACATCACGGCGCCCGGCGGTGACTCCACGAAGTACCAGGCGCCGAACGCACCGGCCGTGGACGGCAGGATCCTGTCGACGCTGCCGGGCGGCAAGTTCGGCTACAAGGCCGGTACGTCGATGGCGTCGCCGCACGCCGCGGGCGTCGCCGCGCTGCTGAAGTCGACGCATCCGCACGCCTCGGCGGCGCGGATCAAGGCGCTGCTCTACCGCCAGGCGGACGCGATGGCGTGCACCGATCCGTACGACTACGACGGTGACGGCAAGGTCGACGCGGTCTGCGAGGGCGGCAGGAACAAGAACGGCTTCTACGGCGCGGGCATGGCCGACGCGCTGAACGCCGTGCGCAAGTAGCACCACGGCGCGACAGGGCGGGCCGGGCGGCTTGGGGGCCGCCCGGCCCTTTCCTGTCGCTCCACGAGAGGATCGTGTGTCATGTACGAGTACAGAAACTCCGAGTTCGTCGTCTCCGGCACGGAGCACTGGGTGGCATGGCCCACCCGCCCCCGGTGGCAGCTGGTGACCCGGTTCGTCGGCACGGTGCTGCTCATGCCGTTCTGGGTCGTGTTCGGGATCGCGATGTTCCTCGGCACCCTCGCCATCGGCCTGATCACCGAGGTGATCGCTGCGGTGAGCTCGTCGTACGAGAAGGCGTTCGACCGGTTCATGGACCGGACGCTGGGCCGCGTCTTCACCCTGCCCCGCTGGTGCGTGCGCTGGTCCGAGGTACGCCACGAGGGGGATGCCGACCACTACCGCGCGGAGGTCGACAAGCTGCTCGCCAAGTGGACGGCCAAGGCGACGGCCCCTCGCATACCCAACAAGTCGATGCCGGTCTCCGAGTGCGAGATCCCGCGGCGCGCCTACCGGGGCTGCGGCGGGCACTACGTCGTCCGGACGGCGACCGCGCAGGGATGGGAGCTGCGGCCCTCGGAGCCGGAGAAGTCGGTCAGGCTGTGGTGGTCGGCGAGCAGTTGACCCGGGAGGGACTCGGGTAGAGATGAGTGACTCGGTCCGATCGGAACACCTTTGCGCCAGTTGTCCCTCAGGACTTGCCCGCCGCCGGGAGCCCTGGTGAAGATCTTGTAGTGAGCCCCATACGACCGTCCGTCGAGCCCGGAGGCGATGCCGCGCCAGGTATACCGGCCACCGCCCCCGTCTCGCACCGCGCCCCGCGCCACCGCCCCTCCGTGGGCCGCGCCGCCGCCGTGCTCGTCCTCGTGGCCGTCGCCGCGCTGATCCCCCTGCTCGGCCCTTCGGCGGCGCTGCAGGGCACCGGTGAGGCCCGCGCGCCCGGCACGGCCGGGATCACGCTCCTGCGGACGGTCCTGTTCGCCGCCCTGTGCGTGCAGCTGGGTGAGGTGTTCGCGACCCGGCTCGCCCGCCGGGTGCCGGGGGCGCCGCTCGACCGGGCGCCGCGCAGCTGGTCGTCGTACGCGGCCTGGGCGGGGTGCGTCGCGGCGCTGGGGCTCGCGGCGATCGTGGCGAACGGCAACCTGGTCCCGCAGGAGCTCTCCGACCTGGACATCGGGCGGCTGTACGACACCCGGGACGGGCGGCTGGCCCTCCTGGAGGTCAACGCGTTCATCGTGGCCGCGCTGTGCGCCCGTTCACGGCGTCCGTCGGGGGCGGTGCTCCCGTTGGCCGCGGTGATCGTCGCGGAGGCGCTGCGGGCCCACCCTCCGGTGGAGGACAACCCACTCCTGGGCAGCGGTCTCACGCTCGTCCATCTGACGTGCGGGGCACTGTGGGCGGGCGGGCTGCTGTACGTCCTGCGCATGCTGCGCCGGTGGCGGACGTCCTCTCCGGAGCAGGCCGTCGCGGTACTGGGGCTCTACGCGCGCGTGGCCGCCGTCCTGTTCGCCGCGATCACGGCGACCGGGGTGTGCAGCACGCTGCGCCGGATGCCCGCGAGCACGGTCGTCGACCAGCTCACCGGGACGGCCTACGGCCGCACCCTGCTCGCCAAGGTGCTGCTCGTGCTGGCCGTCGCACTGCTCGCCCTGCTGGCCCGCCGCAGGCTGCGCCGCACGGCGGACCGCGTCTCTGCCTATGTTCCCGCGCGCGGGGAAGTGATTGCGCTGGGCGTCGTCGTAGTACTGTCCGCGCTGCTCACCGCGGTGCCGGTACCGATTCGCTGGTGACCTCCGGCGCGGTCCGCCCGGCCGCCGCAAGCACTCCCTGGGACAGTAGGTACTGGGCCGCGATGTACGTGAGCATGATCGCGAAGTCGGGCCGGGGCAGCTGGGGCCACTCGGCGACGCCGGTCGCTATGAGGGTGTCCGAGAGCAGGAACAGCGCCCCGCCCGCGCCCGCCGTGGGCCCGAGCGTGGTCGCGCCGAACGCCATGGCGGTGAGCAGCAGGCTGTAGCCCGCCACGGGCCCCCGCATGTCGGCGGGGAGGTCGGGCCAGAGCAGCGCCACGGTGCCGATGAGCGCGAGGGCGTACACGGCCACGAGGCCCGCCCCACGCGCGCGGGGCGCTCCGGTTCCGTACCGCTTGAAGAGCACGAGGTAGCAGACGTGCCCCGCGGCGAACGAGCCCATCCCGGCCAGGAAGGCCAGCTCGGCGTCGAAGAGCAGGAAGGTGTCGCCGCCCCAGCCGAAGAGGAGGGCGGCGACGAGCAGCCGGGGCCCGCGCCGGGCGGCCACGTAGGCCGCCAGGAGCGGCATGAGCAGCGGCTTGCAGACGGCGTGGCCGGGGCCGAAGTCCGCGAGGAGCGCGAGCAGGTCGCCGAGCGCGGCGACGCCGAAGGCGCCGATGAGCAGCCGCGGCGACGGCCGTCCCGTCATGCCGCGCGCTCCGGGACGGTCGCGTCGGAGGCGGGCAGGGCGGCCTGCGGCGCCTCAGAGGCCTCAGAGGTGACGGGCGCCGCGGGCTGCCAGCCGGGGCCGCGGAAGATCCGCCCGGCCCGCTCGCGCCAGCCGGTGGCCGCCTTCAGGTCCTTGGCGATGGCGGCGTACTCGTGGGTCGCCACGCGCAGGGGGTTGTACGTGTGGATGTTCTTCGTGAGGCCGTACACGGGACGGTCGGTCTCGGCCACCCACGAGCCGAACATGCGGTCCCAGATGATGAGGATGCCGCCGAAGTTGCGGTCGAGGTAGCCGCCCTGGGAGGCGTGGTGCACGCGGTGGTGCGAGGGCGTGTTGAAGACGTACTCGAAGGGGCGGGGCAGCTTCCCGATGCGCTCGGTGTGGATCCAGAACTGGTAGACCAGGTTGGCGGACGAGCAGAACGCGAGCGCCGCCGGGTGGACGCCGAGGGCGATCAGCGGCAGGTAGAACGGCCACACCGTCAGGCTCGTCCAGGGCTGGCGGAGCGCGGTGGTGAGGTTGAACTTCTCGCTGGAGTGGTGCACCACGTGGCAGGCCCACAGGACACGGATCACGTGGTGGCCGCGGTGCGACCAGTAGTAGAAGAAGTCCTGCCCGAGCAGCATCAGCGGAACCGTCCACCACAGGACGGGCACGCTCAGCGGTGTCAGTGCGTAGACGCCCGAGTAGATCGCGACGATGGGGATCTTCCACAGGAAGTCGAAGACGAGGCTGCCGAGCCCCATGGTGATGCTGGTCGCGGCGTCCTTGGTCTCGTACCCCACGGCATCGTCGTCGGGATGGATCCGGTGGCTCACGATCTCGACGACGGTGAGCAGCACGAAGGCCGGGATGGACCACAGCACGACATCGGGCAGGTTCGGGGACATGCGTGCACGGTAGAACGGCTGTCGGCCCACGACTAGGGGTTGTTACCGACAAGTATTACCGACGGTACGGGGCGGGTTGTTGGTGATCCTCACCAAAGGAGGCGCCTCAAACGCCGACCGCACCCAGCAGTGCCCCGGCCCCGTAGGTGACCGCCATCGCGAGCGCCCCGCCCGCCATGTTCCGCAGCACCGCGGGACGCACGTCGGCCGCGCCGAGGCGGGCGCTGCCCCAGCCCGTGAGGGCAAGGGCCGCGAGGACGGAGAGCACCGTGACGCCGAGGCGCCAGTCGGCGGGCGGCAGCACGATCGCGAGCAGCGGAAGCAGCGCGCCCACGGTGAAGGCGACGAAGCTGGCCCACGCGGCGTGCCAGGGGTTGGTGAGCTCATCGGGGTCGATGCCGAGCTCCACGCGCGCGTGGGCCCGCAGCGCGTCCCGCTCGGTGAGCTGCCCGGCGGCCTCGCGCGCCACCTCCCGGCTGAGCCCGCGCTCCTCCAACAGCGCGGTCAGCTCGGCAAGTTCCGCCTCCGGCTGCTCGCGCAGCTCGCGCTTCTCCATGGCCAGGGCGGCCTTCTCCGAGTCGCGCTGGGTGGAGACGGAGACGTATTCGCCCGCGGCCATGGACATGGACCCCGCCAGCAGCCCGGCGAGGCCCGCGGTGAGCAGTGCGCCGCGGTCGTCGGTGGCACCCGCGACGCCGACGACGAGTCCCGCGGTGGAGACGATGCCGTCGTTGGCGCCGAGGACGGCGGCCCGCAGCCAGTTGAGCCGGGATCCGAGGGCGCCGCCGTGCGCCTCGTCGTGGTCGGGAGGTTCTGTCCGGTCACTCACCCGGGGAGGGTCTCACCCCGGCCGCCACCCGGCCGCCGGGGCACGCCGTCCCGCGCTCAGCAGCGCGGGACGGCCGTGACCGAGCGCACCTCGTCGGCGGGGATCCGCTGCCGGGAAGGCCCGTCGGACCCTGCCGCCTTCTTGGAGACCAGCAGCACGCCCCGGTCGTCGCTCGCCACGAACTGCCCGCAGCGGGTGCCGTGCCGGGTCTCCACGAGGACGTACGACGCCGCCCCCCGGCCCACCGGGCCCTTCCCCTCCTTCTCCTTCGGCTCGTCCAGGGGCACGGTCCAGCTCACCGCGATCGCCGCGACGATCGCGCACAGCCCGGCCACGGAGCAGCGCCGCGCGGTCGTGAGCGCGTCCTGGGTCCTTTCGACCTCGTCGAGCACTGCCGTGAAGAGCCGGTCGCCGGTGAGCCACGTCTGCGCGCCCAACTGGCCGTGCGCGGCCCGCACCGCGCGGAGGGCCCCCGCCAGGAGCAGCGCGAAGGCCGACACGAGCAGGGCGGCGGTGCACCAGCGCCAGGCCGCGGGCAGACCCGCGACGGATTCCCGCCCCTTCAGTACGAAGACGACGCCGACCAGGCCCGTGAGTCCGGCGAGCCCGTTGCGCCAGCCCTCGGCCTGCTTGCGGACGGCGCTCAGCTGGTCGAGCTGGAGCTGCTGCCCGAGCTGGGCGAACCGCTTCTTGGTGAGGTCGGTCATGGCGCGTCACCGCTCTCGGCGGGTGGCGGCACCGGGACGTCCCAGAAGGCGCCGCAGCCCGCGTCCGGCGACTCCGGGGGCCGGTCGGGGTGCGGGTAGCCGCACTGGCAGTAGACCGGGATCGACCCGGTCAGCGGTTCGGGCCGCACGCGCCGGTGGCGCAGGCGCCTCTTGAGCGGGCCGAGCACACCGTGGGCCACCCGGAAGACGGTGCGGGCCCGGCAGGTGGGGCAGCGGCCGGTCACGGTGTACCAGCGGCCGTCCGGCGAGCGCACCACGGTGAAGTCGTCGACGGGCTGGACTTCCGCCTCCTGGAAGGGAGTCGGCTGATGGTCGGGCATACGGGCCTTCCGGGAACTCAGTCCGCGGCGCGCCGGTACGGGAGCGCGGGCGGGAAGGGGGCGGGCTCGGCGGGGCAGTCGGCGGGCAGGGTCAGGCCGAACAGCGGGGCGTACAGGGCGAGCCGGTCACGTACCCAGTGCGTGGCCTCCTCGACCTCGCGGGCGGCGACGGCGATGTGACCGGGCGGCACCTGTCCGGCCAGGGCGGGGGCACGGCCCGTGTACCGCGCGGTGAGCAGGATCAGGTCCTGCCAGCACGGCACGGTCGTCATCTCCGGGCGCGCCATGGTCAGTTCGACGCCGAAGGGGCGGTAGAGCGCGATCCTGTCCCAGGCCCGGTCCACGGGCCAGCCGAAGCGGGCGGCGACGCGGACGAGATCGATGGGGGTGACGCGGCGGTCGCCGCCGACCAGGTCGTCCTGGAAGAGGGCGGTGTCGTGCGGGGTCGGCCGGTGCTCGCGCCACGCCCGGTCGCCGCCCGTGATCTGCCGCCACGGGGCGCCGAGTTCGGAGTACACGGAGAGGATGTCCAGGCTCTCCCCCAGCGTGCGGTCCCCCTCGCGGGCATGTGCGATCAGGAGGGGTACGTCGGAGTCCTCGCGCCAGATCACGCCCCGCTGGCCTCGCAGGCAGCAGGCGGCGGCATCCGCCTTGGACGGGCGCACCCCGGCGAGCTGCTCCGGGGACGGCAGCCTCAGCGGGGCGTCGTAGCCGGTCAGGGGGCCGAGAGCGGCGAGCCGGTCGAAGGCGGCGCCGAGCGACCGCCCGGTGGCCGCCGCGGCCACCAGTCCGTAGGGCATGTCGAGAGCGTCCTGCTCGTCACTGAACCCGGTGAATTCCGCGAACCCGGTGAATTCCGCCCGGTCCAGCAACCCGTGCAGGCCCAGGTCGTTTGGCAGCAACGCTAGGTCATCACTGGTCAACTCCCGCCAACTGTCGACGAGTCCGGGCGCCGAAGAATGTACGACACCGCCGGCCGCGAGCCGTACGAGGGCCTGGCGCACCTGCTCGGCCTCGGCCCGCACGCCCTGGACCGCGAGCGCCGTGTTGGCGAGCGGGGCGGGGATCGGCCGCAGACTCAGCGGACGGAAGCGGCCACGGGGCCCCTTCAGCAGCTCGCAGTCGAGCCTGCTGGATACGTGACCGGCGAGCTCACCAAGGTTGGGGACTTCCAGGCCCAGCGCATCGAAGGTCTCGGCGTACCGCTCGACGACTTCGGCGAACGTCACGGACAGCTCCGCCGAGGCAATGACCATCTGCACGAGCGACACCTTCGCGTCGTCCGTGCGCAGGCTGAAGAACCGGGAGAACGCGTCCTGCTCACTGTCGGTGAGGCCACGGCGCTCACGGGTGGGCCGCGCATCGGCGGGCCGCTCGACAGGGGGGAGCTCGGGCAACCCCAGCCAGGCGTAGCTTCGCAGCGTCTCTTCGTACACTTGAGGGTCCGGACGGTCGCCGCGCCCGGCACGCCCCGCGTACCAGGGGTGCCAGGACAGGGCGTGGAGCTCCTCAGCAGTGGCCACGTGCTCGGCGGGCGACCGCGAGACGGTGTCCGGGGCGCGGAAGGCGAACCCGACCGCGGCGAACCGCCGGATCCGGTCCAGCGCTTCCCGCAGCGGAAGACCGGCCTTCATGGAGAACCGTTCGAGGAGCCAGGGCACGTCCTTGATGCCGTCGTTCTCGGGGTCGCGCCGCCAGTAGACCCGCAAGCTGTCATAGGACCCTGCGCCCAGGAGCAGGCGACGGTCGACGGCATCCAAGTCCATGGCGTGGACCGCTTCGAGGTCGAGCACCTCGGGAACGTCGATGCCCGTGATGGCGTGCCGCCTGCACCGGATGAGCAGCCGGCCGAGCGTGCACTCCTCGGGCATCGGCGGCAGGGCGGCCCGGAGCGGGAAGTCGGACGCGTACAGGTAGCCCTCGACGGCCCGGGCCTCCCAGGCGCGCGGAGACGGATACCCCTCGATGGAATCCGGTACCGGAAGGTGCAGCTGCCGTTCGCCCCGCCTGACCCCGACGTCCCGCAGAAGGCCCGACCGCCAGGCGAGAAGGCGTTCGTCCGCCGACGAGTAGCCGAACCTGGACGCGTCACGCTGGGCGGCGAGGGCCATATCGGTGGCGAAGTAGCCCACCCGGCGGAACGGGATCAGGGTCGCCTGGTCCCAGGTCAGCACGGACGCGACGTGGGCGTCCTCGGCCAGCATCCGTGCCGTGATCCGCGCGGCCGCTTCCGGCACCCACCAGGCGAAGTCCCAGAGCCACTCCAGGTAGAACCACTCCGGCGCCTCGAACTGCGCACCGGCATCGACGATCTCGTGTGTCACCCACTCCTGGTCGTAGGAGAAGACCCGGGTTCTGCTGGTGCTGATGTCCGGCGCGTGGGTCCCCCTGAGGTCCATCACGCAACCGAACGGGAAGCCCTGCTGCCGGGATTCCGAACGCTCCTCGAAGTCGTCCTGCCGTTGCCACCGGGGCAGGTGGAACTCCATCTGTCCCGCCTCCGCCCCCGGCTCTCCCACCAGCACCCCGTCGGCCAGCAGCCGCCCCGCCCCCGGCACCCACCACAGATCCCGCGACGCCCGCACCGCCCGTGAGGCGTCCCCTTCGTAGTAGAGCGTGTCCGGCTCCCACTCGCGCACGGTGTGTCCGTCGCGCTCCACCCGCATGACGAAGTCGGTGCGCCACACCAGCGCCCCCAGTTGGGCCGCCACGTCGACGGCATCGTCCTGGAGGTAGAGCCGCACTGTGGTCCCGCCGCCGGGCTGCGACTCGTCCTGGGGCTTGATGCGGAACAGACTGCCGCTGGACGCGATGTCCACGCGCAGCCCCTGGCCGGACTCGGGGCGGCCGTATCCGTCCGTCGCGCGCGTGCGGATGCTGATCTCGTCAGCCAGCATGAAGTAGCTGAACACCCCGACGCCGAAGCGGCTGTTGGGGTAGATGCGCAGATTCTCGTCGGCCCGCCGCCAGCGCGCCTGTTCCCTGCGGTATTCGCGGGACTGCTCGAAGCGGCGACCCGCGCGCGAGAAGGTGCCCCGCAGCGCGTCACGGCCCATGCCGACGCCGTTGTCCGCGCACTCCACGTAGGGGCGGCCCTCGTCGTCGACGCCCTGCCGGAAGACGATCTCGCCCTGCCAGGTGTACGGGATCTTCTTGTCGGCCGCCCCGTAGCGCAGCCTGGCCTGGCGGTAGCGGCAGGCGTCCAGCGCGTTCTGGTAGAGCTCGCGCAGGGCGAGGTTGGGGTCGCCGTACAGCTGGGTGCCCATGAGGAGTTCGCGCATCTCGTCCTCGGCGAGGCCGAAGCGCATCAGCGGGACGCCGTAAAGGGTCTCCTTGGCCAGCGTGTCCCACTCGGGCCTGAGGCGGCGGCAGGTGACCCGCCCGGGAAGGTGCGCGAGGGCCGGGTCCGGCGCCGCGCCCGCGTGCTCCCGCACCCGCTGCACGGCGTCGTCCGCCCAGCCGGTCAGTGTCTCCAGGGCGGCGTGCACGGCCGGGTGCGGGCACTGCAGATCGAGGTCGACGGTCCGGGTGTACTGGCCTCTGGCCCAGCGCAACCCCCGTACGCTCGCGATGGCCTGGCCGGGCACGAGGCCGTCGGTGACACCGATGTTGTCGACGAGGACGCCGGGCAGGTCCCTCAGGTCGCCGCCGAGCAACCCCGCGACGGCGATCAGCCAGGACAGCTCGCGGGGGCGCCAGCTCTCCGTCACCTCGCTCGTTCCCGGGGCGCCGGAGTGCACGAGTTCGGTGAGTCGGTAGGGCGGTTCGCGGTCGTCGCCGCCCGGCTGCGCGGGTACGACGCCGGTCTGGCGGCACACGCGCACGAGTTCGTCGACGAGTTCCGCCACACGCGGGGCCGGTGTGCCCTCACCAAGCAGCGCCCTGGCCAGCGGGCGAAGGAGCTGGGCGACGTACGCGTCGTCCCACAGCTCCTCCTTGCCCCGCACGTGCCGGTGCATGAGCCAGGCGGCGACGGCCCGTGCGTCCTCGTCGCGCCCCCGGCCCGCCAGCTCGCGACCCTTGCGCCAGATCAACGCATGGGCGGCAAAGGTGTGTTCGAGATCCGCGCGCTCAGTGTCCGCCCCGGGACCACCGACGGCGGGTTCGAGCCGGAAGGCGTCGGCCGCGACGGCCGCCTTGACGCCGAGGGCGTACAGCGCCTCCCGCACGAAGGGAGCCGCCGCGAGGACCGCGAGCTCACCCGCGTCCAGGAGCGGCCCGCCCTGCGTCTGCGAGGGCGCCAGGAGCAGCCTCAGGCCCTTGGTGAGGACGCGTACGGGATAGTCGTCGTCCGCCCACGGGTCGTGCACCCCCGCCGTCGCGGAGTCGCACCACCGGGCGCACTCCCGGGTGAGCTGGACGAGTGCCCGCTGAAGCGCCGCGCGCCGTTCGTCGTCGCAGCGGGCGGCCGCCCACAGCTCGGGATCGCGGACCGCGCGCGCCCACGACTCCTGAAGGGTGCGTCCGGTGCACAGCGGCACCGCGGCGATGGCGTCGGGGCCGCTCGGCGCGTACTGCGGGGCGGGGGTCTGCGCCTGCCGTGCCGCGCGGGCCAGTTCGGTGGTCCTCCTGGTGGCGTACGCGATGACGTCACCGACGGTGCGCGGCGCGGTGTCGGCGGCCAGGGCCTCGGCGAGGGCGCGTGTGAAGTGGCTGCCGTGCTCCCCGTCGGAGCCGCAGCTCTGGCCCTGGCCGCAGCCGAACAGGACGGCCACGCGGTCGTGTCCCGCGGGGAAGGCGGTGGCGCGGCCACCCTCGGACCGGCCGCCCTCGTCCGCCGGGTCGCGGCAGGCGTCGACGGTGAGCAGGACGGTGTCCGCCCGGCTGCCGCGGAGGAGCGCGGCCAGGTCAAGACCGATAAGGCTGTCGAGCGCGACCTCGGGCGGTTCGGTGGCCCAGCTCAACTGGGCGTCGGCGGGCACGAGATGGTCGGCGCCGCCGACGGCGAGGCCGTGTCCGGTGAAGTGGATCAGGACGACGCCGTCCTCCGGCGCGGTGCAGCAGATGCGGCTGATCGCGCTCCGGATGCGGGAGCGCTGGGCGGGCCTGTCGGGTTCGAGGCCGAGCACCTCGACGCTGTACCCCGACGCGTGCAGCGACTCGGTGAGCAGCTCCGCGTCCCGCCGGACGGCGGGTGTCAACTCCTCGAACTTCTCCTCAAGTTCGTACCGCGGCACCGCGATGACCAGCGCTCTCCTGCTTTCCCCCACGGCCTGCCGCCTCCCCCTGCCGGTCAACTTCGCGCGGGCCAGGATCCCATAGGGGGGCCGGGGCGTCTCCCGAAAACGGGTGCCGCCCCGGCGTACCGCTCATCAACCGCCGTGCGTCACCAGACCCTCACCGACCCTCCCGTCGCGAACACGGGGCTCGTCGCGTCGGCGGGTGTCTTCTTGAGGGGGTCGTCCAGTTCTCCGACCGTGGGTCCCACGCGCGCGGCGATCTGTCCGAGCCGTTCCAGGTCGAAGCCGTAGACGCGGGCCGCGTTGCCGCCGACCATGGCGGCGATCTCGTCCCTGGGGAGACCTGCGTAGGAGATGCGCAGGCCCTCGCGCGAGTAGGGATACGTCCCCTCGTCGTGCGGGTAGTCGCTGCCCCACATGATCTTGTCGAGGCCGATCCGGTCGCGCATGGCCGCCTCGTGGGGGCGCATGAAGCTGGCGCCCACGAAGCAGTTGTCGCGCCACACTTCGGAGGGCCCCTTGCCCATCGCGTCGGCGAGGCCCGCGCCGAACTTCGACTCCGCCGTCCCCGCGCCGCCCGCCCGTTGCGCCGCGGCGACCAGGCGCGCGTGGTAGTAGTCCAGCATGTCGAGCACCCCGGGGATCCAGCCCGAGCCCTGCTCGGTGAGGACCAGCTTGAGCTCCGGGTGGCGGCGGAAGGCCCCGCCGAAGGCGAGGTGCCACAGCGCCCGGTGCGAGAACCACGTCGTCTCGACCATGAACACCGCGCGCGCGGCCGGTTCCTCGCCGAGCGGCGGCGATGCCGAGCCCGCGTGGTGGTTGACCGGCACGCCCAGTTCGGCACAGGCCGTCCAGATCGGGTCGTACGCCGCCGAGTAGAGCTCGGGCAGGCCCGAGCCAGGCGGGGTGCCGGGCAGCATGAGGCCGCCCGTCAGGCCCGCCTCCACCGACCGGTGGATCTCCTCCACGGCCAGGTCCACGTCGTTCAGGAGGATCTGGAAGACGCCCGCCCTGCGGCCGGGCGCGGCGGCGCAGAAGTCCGCGAGCCAGCGGTTGTGGGCGCGCAGACCGGCCCAGCGCTGCTCGAACTCCTCGGGGGTCGGGGCCGGGGCCATCAGGGACGCCGAGGGGAAGAAGGGCGGGATGGTGTTGGGGAAGACGACCTCGGCGACGATGCCGTCCGCCTCCAGTTCGGCGACGCGGCGGTCGGAGTTCCAGTTGCGGTCCGCGGTGTCCGCGAGGAGGTCCTCGTACGGATTGACGTAGGTGGCCGCCCAGTCGTCGAACGCGTCGTGGTGGCGCGACTCCAAGTACGGCCGGTAGTCCAGGAGATCGGCTCCCGCGTGGCAGTCCGCGGAGATGACGGTGTAGCGGTCCTCGCTGCTGTGCCGTGAACTCATGCGTCCGCCCCCAGTACCGGGAAGTCGTGGTCGGTCAGCCAGTGGCGGCCCACCTCGCGCGAGCGCGCCCAGGAGGCCTCCACGGACGCCTGGGCCGCGCCCTCGGTGGCCTGGCCGAGGTCGGCGGGTGTCGGGCCGATGCGGTGGGCCAGCGGCGCGAGCTCCGCGGTGTCGAAGCCGAAGACCTCGGCCGCCGCCAGACCCAGCATCCGGCGGGTCTCCCCCACCGGAATGTCGTGGAAGGTCTTCTTCAGCCACGCGCGCGTGTCGGGCCAGGTGCCCTCGGGGTGCGGGAAGTCGCTGCCCCACAGGATGTTGTCGACGCCTATCTCGTACCGCTGGGCGAGCTCGCGCCGCTTGGTGTTGGTGGCGCAGACGAAGAGCTGCCGGTCCAGGTACTCGTGCGGCGGGCGCTTCAGCTCCTCGAACGGGGAGAGCTTCTTGCCGCCGTGCGCGCCCAGGTAGAGGCGGTCCATGAACCACAGGAGGTTCGGCAGCCACCAGCAGCCCGACTCCGCGACGCCGAACTTCAGCCCCGGGTGGCGTTCGAAGACACCGGACCAGAGCATGAACCACAGGGGCCGGGCGGGCCACCAGGTCACTTCGGAGACGTAGATCCCGAGGTGGTCGCCGTACTCGTGGCGTGGCGCCGCTCCGGAGTGGGTGACCACGGGCATCGCGCACTCGGCCGCCGCGGCCCACACCGGGTCGTAACGCCGTTCGTGGTAGGGCGCCTTGTCGACCCACATGGAGGGGATCATCAGCGCGCCGAGCCCCGACTCCTTGGCGCGGTGGACCTCGGCGACGACCCGGTCGACCTCTCCGGTGATGGGCAGCAGGGCGACACCGCAGTGCCGTTCGGGGTGCTCGGAGACGAATTCGGCGAGCCAGCGGTTGTGCGCCTGCGCGCCCGCCATGCCGAGCTCCGGGTCCTGGTCTCCGGAGAGGCCGAGCCCGACCCCGAAGGGCGCGGCCGTCTGGCTGTCCACGGCGTCCGCGTCGGGGAAGACGACCTCGGCGGCCACCCCGTCGCCGTCCAGCTCCTTGAGGCGCTGCGCGGAGTCCCAGCCGCCGCGCAGGCCCTCTTCGTTGTCGTTGAACCACTTCTCGGCGAAGGCGTCGTTGCGGATGCCGAGGCGGGTCGACTCCTCGCGGCGGGCCTGCGCCTGGCCGAGGAATTCGTCGAACTGGCGGTGGAAGCGGCTGTCGAGGTAGGGCCGGTACTCCTCGGTGGGGAGCCCGGCGTGGCAGTCGGAGGAGATGATCAGGTAGGGATCGGGATCGTTCTGGTGGTCCTGGTCGGTCATCGGTCACACGCCCCTTCAGTCCAGGATGAAGCTCTCCAGGTACGCCGGGTCGGCCCGGTCCAGCATCGAGCGCGACCTCGCCTTGATCTGCCGGTCGCTGTGCTCGCTCTCCGGAAGCAGCCAGAAGCGGTCGGCCGCGATGCCTTCGGCCACGAAGTCCGCGACCTGCTCGACCGGCGTGAACTCGATCTCCTGGCCCGCCTCCTTCATGGCGGCCTCCCACTGGCCGAGGCTGCGGTAAGGAGTCCTGCGGGGGCGGGACTTGGCGTACCGGCCCGGCCGGTTGCGGTGCGACTCCCACAGGCCGGTGCGGAGCATGTGGGGGCCGGGGAAGAGCACCGAGGCGCCCACGCGCGCGTGCTCCGCCTTCAGGTGCGCGTACAGCGACTCGGTCATCGTGACCACGGCGGCCTTGGTGACCGCGTACACGGAGGCGGTGGGCAGCGGCGCGATGCCGCCGTCACCGGACGAGGTGTTGACGACGTGGCCCGCCTCGCCGCCCGCGATCATCCGGGGCACGAAGGCCTGGATGCCGTGGAAGACACCCCAGACGTTGACCTCGAAGGCCCACTTCCAGTCGTTCGGCTCGTGCTCCCACATGCGTCCCTCGGCGCCCGAGCCGACCCCCGCGTTGTTGCACAGCACATGGACGGCGCCGAACCTGTCGTACGCCTCGTCGGCGAGGGCGAAGACCTGCTCGCGCACCCCGACGTCCACCACGCGCGCGTGCACCGCCGCGCCGTCCTCCCGCAGGGAGGCGGCCGCCTTCTCCAGTGCGCTCTCCTCGACGTCCGCGAGGACCACCCGCAGGCCGTCCGCCGCGAACCGGCGCGCCATGGCGAGCCCGATGCCGCTCGCCGCGCCCGTGACGACGGCGACCTGTCCCGTGCGCAGCTCCATCTCAGGCGCTCCCCTCGGGCGGACCGTCGAGGATCTGTGCGGGGTCGTCGTAGCGCTGGTGGATGTAGGGCAGCAGGGCCTGCGCGTCGACGCGCTCGACGACGCGGCCCTGCTGGTCGGTGGTCTTCTCGCCGATGGTGATCTCGACGAGGGAGCGCACCGGCAGGTCGGCCACCGGGTCGTACATCGACTCGCGCAGCACCACGTCCCCGGTGACGGCCTCCAGCTTGCGGACCTTCTCGTTGCGCACGCAGTGCACGAGCACGGGGTCCGCGTCGAAGCCCGAACCGTCCACCGCGGGCAGGAACTTGAAGTAGAAGTCGGTCTTCCGGGTCGGCTCCGGCAGCGGCAGGGGGCCGCTGACCGCGCCGCGCACCTCGACGAAGGCGATGCCGTGCCGGGCGAGGCGGGCGCTCACCACCAGGCCGTCGCGCTCGACCTCCACCTCGCCGAGCTTCTTCGGCTCCCCGAAGACCTCGCGCCCGCCGATCAGGGCCCGCTCGTGGGTCATCGGCATCACCAGCGGATACCAGCCCCGCACTCCCCCGTGCTCGGCGGCGACGGCGACCGAGCCCGCGCCCAGCGGATAGCCGGGCAGGTCGACCTTGCTGATGTTCACCCGCACCAGGGGCTGCCCGGTGGGCTTCAGCGGTGGCGGCAGGACCGCCGCGACCGCGTCCGGATCGCTCTCCCAGACGGCCACCACGCCCGTGGACCAGATGTCGGGGAGCTTGGAACTCGCGGTGCGCGCGGCGGCGATCTCCGCCTCGTCGCGCGCTCCATAGCGAATGCGTGCCATGTCGTACCACCCTTCGTCGGCGCGGACCGAGGGGTCCGCGGGCGGGACTTGCGGCGGTTCTGTAACACAGTTACAACAGGACTCGTGAAGGGTAAAGAGACGCAACGCGAAGAGGCACGGAACCAGCCGTCCCAGGAGCCCCGCGCGCATCTGGACCGGGAGACGGTCCTCGCCGCCGCCGCCCGCCTCGTCAAGCGGCACGGCCCGCAGGCCCTGACGATGCGCGCGCTCGCCGCCGAGCTCGGCACCGCCGTCACCTCGATCTACTGGCACGTCGGCAACCGCGAGTCGCTCCTGGACGCCCTCGTCGAGCGCACCCTCGCCGACCTCGGTGAGATCCGCGCCACCGGCCGCACCCCCGCACAGCGCGTCGCCTCCGTGGCCCGCGCCCTGCGCCGCCAGCTCCTGGACCACCCGCACCTCGTCGCGATGGTCCACGAACGGGGTCTGACGGAGAGGATGTTCCTGCCCGCCCAGCGCACGCTCGTGCACGAGGTCCACGAGGCGGGCCTGCGCGGCGTCCGCGCCGCCGAGGCCGTACGCGCCGTCCAGGTCCACGTCGTCGGCCACGTCCTGGTCGAGCGCAACCGGGAGCGGGCCCCCGTGCAGCGGCCCGGCGAGGACGAGTTGTGGACGGCGCAGGCGGCGGAGCAGGACGGTGCGCTCGCCCGTGCGCTGGCGGGACCCCTCGATCCGGAGGCGCTTTTCGCCACCTCGGTCAGGGCTCTGGTGGCCGGGCTTCTCGGACCGGCGCCCTGACTGTCGGTCGTGGCCCGTATCCTCATGGACCATGCTCGAAGACCACACGACCGCAGCGTCCGCAGTGCCCTGGCCGGCCGCGTATCCAACGGGATACGCGGTCGTCGACGTGGAGACCACCGGCCTGGCCCGCGACGACCGCATAGTGTCGGCCGCCGTCTACCGCGTGAGCGCCCGGGGAGACATCGAGGACCACTGGTACACGCTGGTCAACCCCCAGCGCGACCCGGGCCCCGTCTGGATCCACGGCCTCACCAGCGAGATGCTCGCGGACGCCCCGCTCTTCAAGGACGTCGCCGAGGAGTTCGCGGCCCGGCTCGACGGCCGCGTCCTCGTCGCGCACAACGCCGTCTTCGACTGGTCGATGATCGCGAGGGAGTACGCGCGCGCGGAGCGCACGGCCCCCGTGCGTCAACGCCTGTGCACCATCGCGCTCTCCAAGGAGCTGGCGCTGCCGCTGCCCAACCACAAGCTGGAGTCCCTGGCCGCGCACTTCGGCGTGGAGCAGCGCCACGCGCACAATGCCCTGGACGACGCACGCGTGCTCGCCGAGGCGTTCCGCCCCAGCCTGCTTGCGGCGGCCGGGGACAACGTCCGCCTGCCGCTCCTGGAGTGCCGGCCGCTCACCGAGTGGTCGGACGGCGCGCCCCGCATCGGCCGCCAGCAGACGGGCCCGGCGCCCGCCTCGTCGTACCGGCCGGGAAGTTGGCGCCCCTCGCGCAAGCGCCAGCCGTGCCCGTACCCGAACCCGGGACGGTATGAACCGGGCAAACCGCTCAAGCAGGGCATGCGGGTCGCGTTCTCCGGAGACACCTCCGTGGAGCGCGAACTCCTGGAGGACCGCGCGGTGGACGCCGGGCTGCACATCGCGACGAGTGTGTCCCGCCTCACGAGCCTGCTCGTCACGAACGACCCGGACTCCGGCACCTCCAAGACGGTCAAGGCACGCTCGTTCGGCACCCCGGTGATCGACGAGGCGGCCTTCGGGCAGCTCCTCCAGGACGTGGCACCCGCCACGGAGTCGTAACCGCACAGGCGTCAGACGGGTGATTGCCGCACGACTCGCCCGCCGACCGCTCGCCCCGCACCGCCGCGGCGTCCCACCCTGTGGCGCATGGCACGTTGCGAGGTCTGCGGAAACGACTACGGCATGTCCTTTGAAGTGCACGCCCAAGGGGCCGTGCACGTCTTCGACAGCTTCTCCTGCGCCATCCACCGCATGGCGCCCATCTGCGAGCACTGCCGGTGCCGCATCATCGGCCAGGGCGTCGAGGCGGACGGCCACTGGTACTGCGGCGCCCACTGCTCGCGCGCGGAAGGGCGGGTGGGCATCGTCGACCGGGTGTGATCACGGCGGTTCCCGGCCCCCGTCGGGACCCGCCCGACAGGGGCCGAACCATGCCGGGGTACCGTCAATGCCGTGTACCGCTTCCTGTTGTCCCGGCAGTGGGTGATCCTCACCCTCATCGCTCTCGTACTCATCCCCGTGATGATCGAGCTGGGTTTCTGGCAGCTGCACCGGCACGAGCACCGTGTCGCGCAGAACCAGCGGATCTCCGACGCCCTGGCCGCCGACCCCGTCCCGGCCGAGCAGCTCACCTCGCCCGGCCACGAGGTGCCCAGAGGCGATCTCTACCGCCGGGTGAGCGCCAAGGGGACGTACGACACCGAGCACGAGGTCGTGGTGCGGCGCCGCACCAACTCCGACGAGGCGGTCGGCTTCCACGTCCTGACGCCGTTCGTCCTGGACGACGGCAAGGTCCTGCTCGTCAACCGCGGCTGGATCCCCGCCGACGGCCCGCAGACCGCCTTCCCCAAGATCCCCGCGCCCCCCAAGGGTGAGCTGACCATCACCGGCCGTCTGATGGCCGACGAGACGTCCGCCGCCAGCGGCATCAAGGACGTCCGCGGGCTGCCGGACCGTCAGATCATGCTGATCAGCAGCGGCCAGCAGGCCGACGCCCTGGGCAAGCAGGTCCTCGGCGGATACGTCGAGCAGTCCGCGCCCGAGACGAAGGACAACTCCCCCCAGCTGATCGGCGAGCCCGACCACAGCGGCATCGGCCCGCACATGGCGTACGCGGTCCAGTGGTGGCTGTTCGCCGCGGGCGTCCCGGTCGGCTGGGTGGTCCTGGTCCGCAGGGAGAAGCGCGACCGCGCGGCAGCCGCCCAGGCCACCACTCCGGAAGCGGCCCCGGCAGCCGTCTAGGGCCTGTGTCGGAAGTCCCGTCGTTCGCCCGGAGGGCGGGCCCCGCGGCGTCCGGTGCGTGCGATCGCAAGGCGGAGGGTCGCCCCGATAC
>NZ_JBEXJR010000025.1:0-69701 GCF_040609235.1 Streptomyces sp. NPDC004732 | reverse complement strand
CGGGCACCGAGGAACACCCGGTGGCCCTGCCCGGCCAGCAGCCGGGCGGTAGCCAGACCGATACCACTGGTCGCACCGGTGACGAGTGCGACGCGCTTGTCCTGCTGCATGATCGGTTCTCCTCTGGGGCGGGCCGGGTCAGACCGCGGCGGAGGTGGTCAGGTGGAGGTTGACGGCGGCGATCAGGGCGCGGGGCGTGCGGTTGTCGGAGAACACCTCGTCGTCCAGGGCGATGCCGTACTCGCGCTCGATGCGGCTGCCGGTCTCCAGCAGCGCCAGCGACTCGTAGCCGAGGTCGTCGAAGTCGCGGTCGAGGATGTCGCCGTCCAGGGCGGCGCCGTCGTCGGCGCCCGCACCCTCCAGGAGGATGCGCTTGAGGTCGGCGAGAGCGAACTGAGGGGTCGTCATCACTGCTGTCCCTTCGAAGGGGCGGATCGTGCCCGGGCGGGCAACACAAAGGCCGCACGGGGCGAAAGCCCGTACGGCCGCGAAGAACCAAGAAGAACCGAGAGGAACCAGGAAGAACCAGGAAGAACGAGCCCCCGGCAACGCCGACGCCCCCGCCGGTGGCGGGGGATTCACACCGGCAGGGGCGCGCTTGGGGCGGGGCCCGACGGGGGGCCGCTCGCGGGCCGGCTCCACGGAGCCGGCCGGGGTGGGGTCAGGCGGAGAAGAGCCCCCGCTTCTGGTAACTCGACTCCCAGAACAGCTTGTTGAGGACCTTCACCGGGGCGGGCATGCACTCCAGGAACCGCTTGCGCTCGGCGACGTCCCGGCCGTCCATGACCCAGGGAATGTAGACGGCCGCGCCCTTGGGGCCCTGCTTCTTGGCCATGGCGCTGCGGAAGGCGTCCCAGTCCTTGTTGGTGAGCACGTCCTGAATGAGCGGCAGCGCCGCGTTCTCCTCGTGCCGCATGTGGGAGCCGAGCGACTGGGCCAGCCGGTCCACGCGCTCGCCGAGGTCCGCGGACGCGCGGGACAGACCCGCATCCACGGCGTCGAGCACCGCGTCCAGCTGCGCGTGCTCGGCCTCCATCTCGGCCAGGAGCTTCTGGTCATCGGGCCGGTCGGTCACCTGCGCGGCGACCCGCGGCCACAGCACGGCGTCCTCCACCGTGTGATGGACGTGCAGCTGACGCTTGAAATTCTCCCAGCCGGCCCGGACCTGAGGGGTGGCGGCCCGGCCGGAGGCCACCGCCGCCGCGAGCCTTTCGAGGTCACGCCGGAACGCGTCGTGCGTCGCGTACATGACGGCGAAATTGATCGGGGCCTGCTGTGCAACTGCCATGGTGTGCCGTTCCTTTCGTCGGCGACCGGCCCCCGGCCGGTCGACAGATCAGACAACTCGCGGCCGCGGACGAGAGGTTGGTGTCCCCCGTCCCGACTCCCGCACCCCGCGGCCCGGGATGCCCTCGCGAACGAGAGGGGCCGGGCCTGGACATGTGTGACATGCGGGCCCGACTCTGTGAGGTGAAACACACCCGCCGGGCCGATGTCACACTCCAGGCAGCCGTGGCCTCTCAGGAGCGAGCGCGTCACACGGGAGGTGCACCATGTCCGACAGTGCGGAAGAAGACTTCGAAGACTTCACGGACGGATCGGCCACGCAGCAGGGCGGCACGCCCGAAACCACCGCGGCCGCCGCGGCCGAGGCCCTCGACGCCGTCGAGGCCTCCACCGAGGTCTTCGTCGGCTACCGGGAACTGCTCTTCTCCATCGTCTACAACCTGCTCGGCTCCGTCGCCGACACCGAGGACGTCCTGCAGGAGACCTGGCTGTCCTGGTCGGGCAAGAAGAGCCGCTCGCCCCGCCAGGAGATCGAGAACCCGCGCGCCTACCTGGTGCGGATCGCCGTCAACCACGCCCTGGCCCGCAAGGACGCCATCACCCGCAGGCGCGAGACGTACGTCGGTCCCTGGCTGCCCGAACCGCTGATCACCAAGACGGCCGAGGCGCCCGCGGCGGACGTCGCCGAACAGGCCCTGCGCACCGAGTCGGTGTCGATGGCCATGATGGTGGTCCTGGAGACGCTGACCCCGCTGGAGCGGGCGGTGTTCGTGCTGCACGAGGTGTTCGGCTACGCGCACACCGAGATCGCCGGCATCCTGGAGCGCAGCCCCTCGGCGGTGCGCCAGCTCGCGCACCGGGCCCGCGCCCACGTCCAGGCCCGTCGCCCCCGCTACGAGACCACCCCGCAGGTCCAGCAGGAGGTCACCGAACGTTTCGTGGCCGCCGCCCTGGGCGGCGACCTCGACGCGCTGATGGAGATGCTGGCCCCCGAGGTCACCATGTGGACCGACGGCGGCGGCAAGGTGCGCACCGCGGGCCTGCGGCCCGTCAGCGGCCGCGACAAGGTCTGCCGCATGCTCGCCGGATACGCCGAGCGCGCCCCCAAGGACATCGACGTCCACTACCGGCACGTCAACGGCGATGCCTCGGCGGTGGTGTTCTCCGAGGAGTCGCCCTACGCGGTCATCGTCATGGACCTCACGCCCGGCGGCGACCAGGTGCGCGGCATCTACGCCGTCACCAACCCGGACAAGCTGGCGCGGGTCCGCTCGGGCCCGGACGACGAGGAGTGAGCACCGGCCTCAGCGCGGGCCGGGCCGCGGTCCTGAGCCCTCGCCCGGCCCGCCCGCGGGCACCACCACCGACGGCGCGCCGCCCGGCGCGCGCTCCACGGCCCGCTCCGCCCCGGCGCCCGCCGCCCCGCCGCTCATGCCGAGCAGCCGCAGCAGCGGGCCCGCCATCGCGGTGGTGACCAGGGCCATCACCACCATCATGGTGAACATCTGCGCCGAGATCAGGCCCAGTTCACGGCCGATGCCCAGGATGACGAGCTCGGTCAGGCCGCGGGTGTTCATCA
Organism: Streptomyces sp. NPDC004732; assembly: GCF_040609235.1. NCBI lineage: Bacteria > Bacillati > Actinomycetota > Actinomycetes > Kitasatosporales > Streptomycetaceae > Streptomyces > Streptomyces sp. NPDC004732. The sequence goes on along the minus strand of NZ_JBEXJR010000025.1, from coordinate 66,835 downwards.
GCGCCCCGAACGCGGTGGCCTCCCGCCAGCTCAGCCCCGCCACCCGGGCGGGCAGCGCCGCCCCCGCGAACTTGCCGAGCACGGCGCTCACCACGATCACGGCGAGCGCGAGCAGCCCGGAGACACCGAGCGCGCTCACGTCCACCGACAGCCCGGTGACCACGAAGAAGACCGGCAAGAGCAGCGCCGACACCTTCTCGATGGGCACCTCGACCTGGTGGTGCAGTGCGGGCGTGCGCCGCCGCGGCATCACCAGACCGAAGGCGAACGCGCCGAAGATGGCGTGGATCCCGATCCAGGAGGTGACGAACGAGGAGACGAACACCCCCGAGACGATCAGGACGAGCAGGTGCCCCTTCGCCGGGCCCGCGTCCCCGCGCAGCAGCGCCCGGGCCAGCAACGGCCGTACGACGACAGCCATCACCACCCCGTAGCCGATGGTCAGGGCGACGACGGAGAAGAACTCGCCGGTGCCGCCCGCGCCCGCCACGGCGACCACCAGCACCAGTACGCACCAGGCGACCACGTCACCGATCGCCGCACAGGCCATCGCCAGGGTGCCGGCCCGCGACGTGGACAGGCCGCCGTCGCGGATGATCCGCGCAAGCACCGGGAACGCGGTGATGGAGAACGCGGTGCCCAGATACAGGACGAAGGTGCCGGTGCCGACGTCGTCGGTGCCCTGCGAGGCGTACAGCATCGCCGCGGCGCCCGCGCCCAGGGCGAAGGGCACCGCCATGGCCAGCGCGGCCAGCGCACCCACCGCCCGCCCCCGGCCGCGCAGCCGGGTCAGGTCCAGCTCCCAGCCGGCCAGGAACATGAACAGCACCAGGCCCACCTGGGAGATCGCGCCGAGCAGCGGCCGGGCGTCGTCGGGGAAGATCCGGGCGGGCAGATCGCCCGGCAGCAGCCCCAGCAGGCTGGGGCCGAGCAGGATCCCCACGGCGATCTCCGCGACGACGGGCGGCTGGTGCAGCCGGCGCGCGAAGCGGGCCATCGCGGCGCCCGCGAGCAGGACGATCGCAACATCGATCAGGACTATCGCTTCCAGCGGCAGGGCCTCGCCCGATGCCGATGCCATCTTGCCTCCACACACAACGGAACGCGGGGCCGCCGGTGGGAAGCCGGTCGGACAGCCACCGCCGTTCACGACCGGACCCCCGGGTGGGGGCATTGGATTGCGGTCAGGTTCGCTCGGCGGGCACCTCCTCGCGGGCCGCCACCGGGCGCAGCTCGATGAAGTCGAAGGCCTTGAAGCGGCGCAGGATGGGCCGCAGCGGGGCGGGCACGACGGCCTGCTGCTCGTCCACGTACACCCGCGGGTCGGCCAGCTGGATGCGCCGGCCCAGCGTGCGCAGCTCGCAGCCGTTGTGGGCGACGGTGTTGCGCACCCAGTCCGACTGGGGCCCATAGGGCAGGGACATCACATAGTGCGGGCCCTTGCGGAACACCTTGACGGGGGTGCGGTAGGTGCGGCCCGACTTGCGGCCGCGGTGCAGGACGGCGCCGAAGCCCGGCAGGCGCGTGAGCACCGGGCCGACGAAGCGGTTGGCGAACCTGCGGTTGAAACGGGCCAGGCGTCTTTGCACAGACGCACCGGACGTTCCGGTGGTGCCGGACATCCACGACTCCCTTGCTTGGTCGGGTCGTTGGCCGGGCCCCCCGGAAGGCCCTCAGGGCCTGTCTTTGAACCCCCGCCTGCGCCCCGGCGGCCGGCACGCCCTCCCCCGAGCTCTCGGCTGCGCTCGAGCAGGGGGGACCCCCATGGCGCACGGCGGCCCAGGACAGGTGGCTCCGCCACATGACCTGGGCCGCCGCACACCGATCGCACGCACCGGCCGCCGCTGCGCCCGCGCTCCGCGCGAACGACGGGGGTTCAAAGACAGGCCCTCAGGCCCCCCAGGGCCCCGGGGTGCTAGCTGTCGAACATGGGGTGCGGGCCGTGCGGCTCGTCCTCCAGGGCGCCCATCGAGCCGCGGAAGAAGATCAGCGGTTCGGTGTCGGCGCGCGCCACGCCGAGCTCGGCCACCTCGCCGACGAAGATGGTGTGGTCGCCGCCCTCGAAGGTGTTGACCAGGCGGCAGGAGAGGAACGCCATGGCCTGGCTGAGCACCGGCACCCCGGCCCCGGAGTAGCGGTGCTCCACGTCCTGCAGGGTCGCGGTGTGCTTCCCGGCGAAGGCCCAGGCCAGCGGCTCCTGCCGGCCGGCCAGGAAGTTCACGGTGTAGGCGCCGGACTCCTCCACCAACGGCCGGAGCCGGGAGGCCTGGTGCAGGCAGAACAGCACCAGGGGCGGGTCCAGGGAGACGGAGGTGAAGGAGTTGACGGTGGTGCCGGCAGCGTGGGGCCCGCTGCCGCTGGTGATCACGGTCACGCCGGTCACGAAGAGGCCGCACACGGTGCGCAGCGTCTTGCCGTCGATCGGACCGGCCTGCTGCGGTGGGTGGGTGTCTGTCGGCGTCGCGGTCATGCGCGCCTCCTGGAAAGGGGTCGGATGGTGCCGGCGGGTGGGTGGGCTCAGCGGATGCTCTGCGCGAAGGTGAAGACCCGGTGCGGGTCGTAGGCCTGCTTCACGGCGAGCAGGCGCGGGTGGTTCTCGGCGTAGTAGGAGCGCTGGAAGTCCGCCAGGGCGGGGTCGATGAAGTTCTGGTAGGTCTCGCCCGAGGAGTGCGGGTCGATGGCGGCGAAACCCCGGTCCACCCAGGCCTGCCCGGCCGTCTTGTCGGCGCCGCTGGGCGTGGCCGAACCCGGTATCGCCACCAGGTAGTTGGCGGTGAAGATGCTGTCGCGGTGCACATAGGCGGTGGCCGTGCGGCCCAGGTCGGCGGCGGCCCCGCCGACCGGCAGCACCTGCATCTGGTGCATCTGGCCCGCCCGGCGCTCGGCGTCGAAGACGGCCAGCGCGCCGGCCCAGCCGGTGCGCGACATGGGCTCCTTGAACATGCGGCTGCGCTCCAGGCTGAACGCGGGCCGCGGCAGCTGCCCCTCCGCGGTGGCCTCGGCGCGGTGGCACTGGGCGACGGTCTTGGTGGCGCAGCCGTAGACGCCCATCATCAGGTCGCGGTAGGGGAGCGTGCCGCCGGTGCGGTTGACGGGCTGCCCGGTGAGCGAGAGCAGGCGGCCCGTCTCGTCGTCGAGCTGGGCCTGGGTGCCGGTGGACACCAGGCGGATCACCGGGGTCGGGGCGGTGCCGGGCGCCGCGTCGGGCAGGTTGATCACGCAGGCGCCGCCGATGGCGCGGGGCGCGTCCACCAGCCAGCGGGCGTAGCCGTCGACCATGTCCAGGGCCTTGTCCCAGGAGAAGACGAGGGTGGCGGTGGCCACGTCGGTGACGGGGGAGGGCTTGACCGTGTACGAGGTGACGACGCCGAAGTTGCCGCCGCCCCCGCCGCGCAGGGCCCAGAACAGGTCGGGGTGGCTCTTGGCCGACGCGGTCACGTGCCGCCCGTCGGCCAGCACCACCCGGGCCGAGGTCAGCGCGTCGCAGGCCACGCCCAGCGGCCGGGTCAGGAAGCCGACGCCGCCGCCGTGGATGAACCCGCCGGCCGCGACGGTGGCGCAGGCGCCGCCGGTGACCGCGAGCCCGGCCGGGGCCAGCCCGTTGAGGACGTCCACGTTCTGCGCCCCGGCGCCCATCGTGGCCCGGCCCTCGGACAGCGCCACGGAGTTGAGCCGGGAGACGTCGATGACCAGGCCGGTGGTGGTGGAGTAGCCGCCCAGGCTGTGGCCGCCGCTGCGCACGGACAGCGCGAGGGCGTGGTCCTGGGCGAAGGTCAGACACAGCGCCACGTCGGAGGGGCTCTCGCAGTAGGCGACGGCCCGGGGGTCGATGGAGTCGTACTGCTTGGAGTCCAGCTGTTTGGCGAGCGCGTACCCGGCGTCGCCGGGCAGCACCAGATCGCCGCCCAGACGGGTGCGGAGCCGGTCCCAGGGCACGCCGCCCAGGGCGTGTCCGGCGGCCGGGCGCAGGGCGGTGAGGCCCAGGGCGGTGGCGCCGGAGGCGCCCAGGAGGGTTCTTCGACTGATCATGGGGATGTCCAACCACGAGCGCCCCCGGCCCTGTCGGGGCCGGGGGCGGATTCGGTAGGGGAAAGTGCGCCGGTGCCGGGCGGCACCGGGGCGGCGTCAGCCGGTGACGGTGGCGTCCTTCTCCGGCGTGCTGGCCGCCGGATCGGCGGGTGCGCCGTGGCCGCCGCCGGAGGGCGTGGGCCCGCCCTTGAGGGCCAGGCACAGTGCCGCACCGGCGAACATCGTCAGGGCGGGCACCAGCATGGTGGGCTGCAGCGCGTCCACGAAGCTGTTGGAGAACACCTTGCCGGCCAGTTCCTGGAAGGTGTGCGCCACATCGCCGGGCAGGTCGGCGGGGAGCGAGCCGCCGCCCTGGTCGGTGCCGACGCCGACGGTCTTGGCGCCGTCACCGAAGGCGGAGGTGAAGCCCTCGCGGTACTGCTCGGGCAGCTTGGCGGCGCTGGTGGCGGCCTCCTCGCGCAGCGCGGAGACCAGCTGGGCCTGCAGGACCGCGCCGATGACGGCACCGGCCATCACCGAACCGACCTGCCGCAGCGCGTTGTTGACGCCGGAGGCGGCACCGGTCAGATGCGGCGGCACGTTGCGCATGACCTCCGAGCCCATCGGGGCGAAGGTGCAGCCCGCCCCCAGACCGGCGACGAACAGCGGCCCGATGAACGCCGTCCAGCTGCTGTCGGTGTCGGCGGTCAGCAGGATCCAGGTGATGCCGATGCCGAACATCGAAAGCCCGGCCGTCAGGATGTACTTGCCGCCGAACTTCTCCGACAGGATGCCGGCCGGACCGGCCGTGAACATGGAGCCCAGCGCCAGCGGCACCAGCACCAGACCGGTCTTCATGGCGCTGAAGCCGAGCACCGACTGCAGATAGATCGTCGTGGGCAGCAGGATGCCCAGCACCCCGAAGGAGACCGCGATGCCGACCAGGTTGACCACGGCGAAGTTGCGGTCCTTGAACAGCGAGAACGGCAGCAGCGGTTCGTTGTCCTGCTGGCCGCGCTCGTAGAGCAGGAACACGCCCAGCAGGGCGACGGCGCCGCCGATCAGCGTCCAGATCCAGGTGTTCCAGTCATAGCGCTCGCCCTCGGTCAGGCCGAAGGCCAGGCAGAACAGCGCGGCCGAGGCGAGCAGCACGCCCGGCAGGTCGTAGCGGTGCCGGACGGTCCTGACGTGCTTGGGCATCACCCGCAGGCCGAAGACCAGCACCAGCACGCCGACGGGGATGTTGATGAAGAACACCCAGCGCCAGTCCATGTGGGTGACCAGCAGGCCGCCGACGGTCGGGCCGATCGCCCCGGACACTCCGGCGACCGCGCCCCAGACGCCGTAGGCGGCGCCGCGCTTCTCCGGCGGGAACACATCGGTGATGATCGACAGGGTCTGCGGCATCAGCATCGCGGCGCCCACGCCCTGCACCGCGCGGAACGCGATGAGCTGGGCGGGATCCTGCGCCAGCCCGCAGGCCAGGCTGGAGAGGGTGAACAGGGCCACGCCGGACAGGAACAGATTGCCCTTGCCGTGGATGTCGCCCAGCCGCCCGGCCGTGATGATCAGGGTGGCCAGTACGAGGGTGTAGGAGTTGACGACCCACAGCACCTGGTCGAGCGAGGCGCCCAGGTCGTCGGTCATGTCCGGGATGGCGATGTTCACGATCGTCAGGTCCACCAGGGTCATCACGAACCCCAGGCACAGGACGCTCAGAACCGCCCACGGATTTGTCTGCCGTACTTGAGTCATGTTCCTCTCCCAGTGGGCGTCCAGGCCGCTCACAGCGTGTCGTGGTGCAACCAAGAGGCCGGGCGCCCGCGGGGTGTGACATGCGGCCCGCCAGTGAGACGCACGCCACACCCGCCGGGTGTCCGGCCGGCCCGCACACCGCCCCGGACACCGGCTTGCGGCGCCGCGTCAGGCGACGCAGATCCCCTCGACGGCGACCTTCTCGTAGGCGTGCGGGTAGGCGGTGATCCCCTCCGGGTACTTCCCGGCCGCCTGCTGGAACTCCGGCGTGCTGAAGGCGGCGAACAGCGCCTGGGTCGACTCCCACACCGCGATGTTGACGACCAGCCGGCTGCCGCCCGTGCCCTTGTGCAGCTGCGTGCGGATACAGCCCGGGCTGGCCTTCATGTACGCGGCGTCCGCACGCCAGATGGTCAGGAACTCCTCGTACAGCTCCGGCGGCACGTCGAAGACGTTGACCAGGGTGATCGGCCCGGTCGTCTCCTGGAACTGCTTCATCAGCGGGGTGCCCGGATCCAGTGCTGCTATCTTCATCGGCTTCCTTTCGCGGAAGGTTCAGAGCTCCTGCGGGTCCAGGTCGTCGGGGGTGAGCACGACGATGGGCAGCAGGCGTTCGGTCTTGTCCTGGAACTTCAAGAAGGTGGGGAAGACGTCGGTCAGCGCCTTCCAGAGCCGGTCCCGCTCGGCCCCGGACTTCTGCAGCGCGGCCGTGCACCGGATCGTCTCCGCGCCGATCTCGACCTTCACCGCCGGGTTGCTGCGCAGGTTGTGGTACCAGCCGGGGTGCACCGCGTTGCCGCCGTAGGCCGCCAGCACGATGAAGCGCCCGTTGTCGTAGAGGTAGCCGACCGGGTTGGTGCGGCGCTTGCCGCTCTTGCGGCCCTGGGTGGTCAGCAGCAGCGCGTCCAGGCGGCCGAACTTGCCGAGCACCTTGCCGCTGCTCCTGCGGTAGATCCACACGTTCGCCGCCACGATGGCCCGGTTGATGCGGATGATCGCCCTGGAGGGCCGCGGGGCGCCGGCCGCGGCCGGTTTGGCGTGCGGGTCCCGGGCCGCCGGCAGTGCCGTGGTGTCGGGCATGGGGGTGTCCTTTCCTTCGGATCGGTTCCTCGGGGGGCGTGCCCGGCGACCGGCCGGGGCACGGCAGACGTTGCTAGAGCGGCCGTTTGCCCTTGAGGGCCGAGCGCACGGAGCTGGCCAGCAGCGAGCGGGCCATGTCGCGCAGCTCACCGGCCGGCGCCTTGCGCAGCGACCAGTGCATGAACCGGGCGACTTGCGCCGTGCTCGGGTACACGAACCGGGTGGACTCCTCGTCCTTCCACCCGAACACCGGGTTCAGGCCCTGGCAGTCGCGCAGCGCCGCGAAGATGATGTCCGCGGCGGTGTCCCCGTCCACCTCGCCGACCTCGTACTTCTCGCAGGTCTCCGCGGTCAGCTCGAGGATGTGCCGGAAGTCGTCGTGCGGCCACCACAGGCCCGGATAGGCGCTGTTCTCCAGCTCCTTGAGGTGGCGCTCGTCGCCGTCCAGCTCGTACTGGACCCGGGCCCGGTGCAGCCGCATCACCCCGGGCGTCAGGAACCCGCCCCACACCCGGAACACCGCGTTCCACAGCCGGAAGTGGGAGAAGGCGATGTAGGAGCTGTTGACCAGGTCGTCGTTGTACTGCAGCAGCCCGCGCTCGACCTGCTCGACATAGGCGAAGCGCTCCACCGACCAGTCGTCGTCCGCCAGCGACTCCAAAAGGCGCGAGCACAGCGCGTACACCACCTCGAAGGTGTTGGACAGACCGCGCGAGTACAGCGGGTCCAAGAACCCCGCCGCGTGCGACATCAGGCACCAGCGGTGCCCGATCGACCGGCTGGAGGAGTACTGCAGCCGGTCGGTGGAGATCCACTCGCGGACCCGCTTGGCCCCCACGAACTGCCGCTTGACGGCCGGGTACTTGTCCAGGAAGGAGCGGAACTCCTCCTCGGGCGTCAGGTCCGCCGGCCTGGGATAGGTGCGCTCGTCCATGGTCAGGCCGACGCTGACCATCGGGTTCTTGGAGCCCTTGGCGTTGTCGAACGGGATGATCCAGAACCAGCCGCGCTCGATGAGGTGGTGCAGGGTGCCGTTGTGCCACTGGGCGGGCGGGCGCTTGCTCACCGGGTGGTGCGACACGTCGTCGAACGGCTTGACGCCGATGTAGTGCGTGAACAGCGACCGGGCGTGGTGCTTGAAGCGGGCCGGCTGCTCGCGCAGCTGGAACTTCTCCGCCAGCGGCGAGCGGAACCCGCTCGCGTCGATGAGGTACTTGGCCCGGAACACCTCGCCGTTCTTGCCGCTGACGGTCACCCCGTCCTCGTCGAAGTCCAGGTCGGTGGCGAACCAGTTCTGCCGGGTGAGGCAGCCGTACTTCGCGGCGACGTTGAAGTAGTACTGGTCGCTGTCCTGGCGGAAGAGGTGGCTGGCGTCGGTCAGGGCCTTGGGGATGACGAACATCGTCGCCTCGTCGGGGTCGGGCTCCTTGCCCGCCTCGTGCTTGATGAACCCGAAGTTCTGCTTCTTGCCGTGGTGCGGGCCCAGATGGTCGGCGACCGCCTTGGTGTTCAGCAGATGGCCGAGCTCGGGCACGTCGAAACGCGACTGGAGAATGTGCAGCCACTCGATCAGCTGCGGCGTCATCGACTCGCCGACCGCGAACCGCGGGTGCTGCCCCGCGTCCACGAGCACCACCTTGGCGCCCTGGCGGGCCAGGACCGCCCCGGCGACCGAGCCCGCGAGCCCGGAGCCCAGGATGAAGACGTCGCACTGCTGGACCTTGTCGGACTTCTTGGCCCGGCCGCTCGCCATGACCTTGCTGGACATACGTGCCACCCTCTCTCGGGACGGATTGCTTGCTGTGCCGGTCGCGGCGTGCCCGGCCCTCACGGGGCGGATCGGGAGACGACCAGAGCGGAGTTGAAGCCGCCGTAACCGCGGGCGAGCACCAGGGCGTTCTCCAGCCGGGCCGCCCGCGCCCCGCCGGTGACCAGGTCCAGGCGGTGGGCGGGATCGGGCGTGACGTTGACGGTGGGCGGGATGACCCCGTCGCGCAGGGCGAGCAGCGCGGTGGCCACATCCAGCGAGGCGGCCCCGGACAGCAGCCGCCCCACCATCGTCTTGGGCGCGGTCACCGCCACCCGGCCCGGCCCGAACACCGCGGCCAGCGCCTGCGCCTCGATGCGGTCCAGGCCGGGCACGGCGGCGGCATCCGCGAACACCACATCCACCTCACCGGGCGCCAGCCCGGCATCGGCCAGGGCCAGTTCCACGGCCCGCTGCAGGCCCGGCGGGCGGCCGCTGTCCGGCCGGGGATCGAACGTGGCGGCATACCCGCGCACCGCCCCGTACACCGCGGCGCCGCGCTCTCGCGCCGCCGCCGCCTCCTCCAGGACGAGCAGCGCCCCGCCCTCGCCGGGCACATGGCCGGCGGCCCCGGCATCGAAGGGCAGATACGCCCGCTCGGCATCGCGGCTGGTGCTCAGGCGGCCCCCGGCCCACTGGGCGACGTGCCCCCAGGGGCAGATCGAGCCGTCCACCCCGCCGGAGACGATCAGCCGGCTGCCCCGGCGGATCTGCCGGCGGGCCTGCGCCAGGGCGTCCAGGCCGCCGGCCTGGTCGGAGACGATCACGCCGCTGGGGCCGCGCATCCCGTTGCGGATGGAGATCTGACCGGTGTTCACCGCGTAGAACCAGGCGAAGGACTGATACGCGGAGACGTAACTGCCGCCCTTGGACCACAGGTTCTGCAGCTCGCGCTGGCCGAACTCGAAGCCGCCCGCCGAGGCGGCGGTCACCACCCCCATGTCGAAGGGGTCCCACGCGGCGGGATCCACCCCGGCGTCCTGGAGCGCCCAGTCGGCGGCGACCAGCGCCAGCCGCGTCATGTGGTCGGTCTGCGCGATGAGGCGGCCCGGCAGATGCTCCTCGGCCCGGAAGTCGGGCACCTCACCGGCCAGCCCCGCCGGATAGCCGGCCGCGTCGAAGCGCTTGATGTCCTCGATGCCGCTCTTGCCCGCCAGCGTGGCATCCCAGTACGCCTCCACGCCAAGGCCGTTGGGCGCGGTGATGCCGATCCCGGTGACGACGGTGCTCCTCATGCCGCCCTCCGCAACACCATCGCGCTCTGGAACCCGCCGAAGCCGCTGCCCACGCTCAACACCGTGTCGGTGCGCTGCTCGCGGGCCACCAACGGCACGTAGTCCAGGTCGCACTCCGGGTCGGCCTCGTGCAGATTCGCCGTCGGCGGCACCACGTTGTGCTCGATGGCCAGCACCGACGCGGCGATCTCCAGGGAGCCGATCGCGCCGAGCGAGTGCCCCACCATCGACTTGATGGAGCTGACCGGCGTCCGGTAGGCGTGCGCGCCCAGGCTGTGCTTGAACGCGGCGGTCTCGTGCCGGTCGTTCTGCTTGGTGCCCGAACCGTGCGCGTTGATGTAGTCGACCTGCTCGGCGTTGATGCGCGCCTCCTCCAGGGCCAGCCGGATCGCCTCGGCCATCTCCCGGCCGTCCGGCCGCAGCCCCGTCATGTGAAAGGCGTTGCAGCGGGTCGCGAAGCCGCAGATCTCGGCGTAGATGTACGCGCCGCGCCGCTCGGCGCGCTCGCGCTCCTCCAGGACGAACATCGCCGCCCCCTCGCCGAGCACGAACCCGTTGCGGGTCCGGTCGAAGGGCCGCGAGGCCCGCTCGGGCTCCTCGTCCCGGGGCGTGGTCGCCTTGATGGCGTCGAAACAGGCCACCGTGATGGGGGAGATGGGGGCCGCGGCGGCCCCCGCCAGCATCACGTCCGCACTGCCCTCGCGGATCAGCTCGGTGGCATGACCCACCGAGTCCAGGCCCGAGGTGCAGCCGGTGGACACCACCGCGGCCGGCCCCTCGGCGCCCACCCGCCAGGCCACCTCGGAGGCGAACGAGCTGGGCACGAAGTAGTCGTACAGATGCGGCACCGCATAGCGGTGGTCGACCAGGTCCAGGCGGCCGCCGTCGCTGACGACGTTGTACTCGCGGTCCAGGGCCATGGTCGCGCCCACCCCGCTGCCGATGGTCACGCCGGTGCGGTGCGCCTCGATCGTCTCGGGGGTCAGCCCGCTGTCGGCCATCGCCTCGGCGGTGGTGACCACCGCGAACTGCGCGGCCCGGTCCATGCGCCGGATCTCCTGCGGGCTCAGCCCGTACTGCTCGGCATCGAAGTCGACCTCGGCGGCCACCCGGGAGCGGAACGGCGAAGGGTCGAACAGGGTGATGCGCCGGGTGGCGGTGCGGCCGTTGCTCAGCAGGTTCCAGAACTCCTTGGCCCCCACACCACCGGGCGCCACAACCCCGATGCCTGTAATCACTACGTCGCGTCCCATGCGGACGGTGCTCCCTTCCGGGGGAAAAACGTCACGAAGACCGGGTCCAGTGGTAGAAGCGCTCGGCCATCGCGTCCGCGGGCGAACGCCAGGTCGCCGGGTCGTAGGCCCCGATGTGCGGCCGCAGGTCGTCGCTGATCTTCATGAACAGCGGATGGGTCTTGGCCTCCTCGATCGCCCGGCCGCCCTGGTCGGAATCGAAGTCCTGCAGATGGAAGTAGAGGCCGCGGTAGGAGAAGAGCTGGCGCCGCCGGGTCCCCATCAGATCGGGCATCCCGGTGCCGTCGAACTCCCCGAAGATCCGGGCCACGTCATCGCCGGCGCCGGGGTCCATGCGCGCCACGATCAAAGTGCTGTGCATCGGCTGTCTCCCGTGGGTGGAAGGTTCGGTGCCCGCAGGCGAAGTCCCGGCAGAGCGCGTGAAACGGCCCGCGGGAGAAGGGAAGAAAGTCGCGGCGGCGGATGCGCCACCGAATGCGACGAGGCCCGGGAACAGTTCACCGGACTCTGCCCCATACCTTCTTCGGTCGGTGACCGGATTTCAATGGGAAGAACTTCAGAAATGTGTCAGAAATTCTTCAGAGAATTTCAGGAGCCGCCCGCCCCGCGCCCCGGCGCCGCACCGGGGGAGCGGCCCGCGGCCCGGCCCGCAGCGCGGCGCGCGAAACACGCGTGCACGTCCGCCTCCGCATAGGAGGTGCGCCCGGCCCGGCTGCGCCGCCGCCAGTGCTGCTCGCTGGCCAGCCGGTAGACCGTGCCGGTGGACACCGACCACAGCCGCGCCACCTCCCCGGCCGACAGCCACCGCTCGCCCTGCCCGCACAGCGCACGGCGCAGCTCCGTCCACCGCTCGCCGGGCCAGGTGTGCGCCGGGTCGGCGTCGCAGCGGATCGCCGTGCAGTCCTGTGTGTCCGCCCCGCGGAAGTCGGCGACCAGCGTGCCCGCGCAGCCCCGCGCCACACACGCCCCCACCCGCACCCGGCGCGGCGGCGGCGTGCCCCGGCCCACCCGGCGCGCGGCCGCCGCCAGCCGGGCGATCTCGTCGGCCGCCTCGGCGGCCGCCGGATGCGCGGCGAGCCAGTGGCCGTGCAGCAGCAGGAAGGCGCACAGCCGGCCCACGGCGCGCTCGGGCGCGGGCACCCGCAGCTGGGCGCTGACCAGCCCGGCCCACGAGCCCAGCGTGGCCAGCACCGCGGTGCGCACATCGGCGGCCGCCTCGTTGAACGGCATCCCCGGCAGCCCCGGGTTCCCGCTGACCCGCTCGCGCGCCCCGGCCCCGCCCCCGCCGCCGAGCCGGTGCGCCAACTCCTCGTACAGGGCGGGCAGTTCCCGCAGATCCCGGGCCAGCAGCCGCAGACACCCCGGGCACAGGCGCAACCCCTGCACCGCGGCGCCCGCGGCGGCCCCGCCCCCGCCCCGCCCGCAGCCCGCCCCCGCACACCGCGTCCGCGCGACGGTGGACACCCGCAGTTCACTTTGGTTCATCTGTATTCCCCCGTTAGTCCCGCGCGAGCCGCACCCCCCTGCCGTGCAAAGGAGCCGGCCCACACAAACGCCGTACATCCAAACGACATGCACATCACTCGTACGCAAACACCGGGACCGGAAAAAGAAAGGCACCGTGCGCGGCGGGAATTCCCGTCGAAGGGCCCGGGCGAACGCACCCCGTCCCGGTGGAAAACCGCCTCCCGCACACCCCCGCCCCGCCCGGCCCCCGCCACCCCCGCCGTGCCGCGCGGTGCTCCTTGCGGACTGTCCCGAAAGCGACCGCGTGCCGGGGGTGGGATCTCGGCCACCGTAGGGAACCCCGTGCCAGCCCCGGGTCAGCACCAGGCCAAGACAGCCACTGGACTGTGCCCGCCCACCCCTCCGGCCCCCGCCCGCCCCAGCACCCCCGACCGGCCCTCCTGCGCACACTGTTGACACACCGGTGCACCCCGGCTGACCCGAGCCTGGCGCCGCGCTGGCGCACCCTCACCCATGCTGGGCGGCACCACGGGCCGGCACCACCGGCCACGGCAGGACGACGACGGGGTGGAAGCGATGAAGGTCAGTACCCTGGGCACCACCGCGGCCCACCGGCCCGCACCGGACCCGGCCGTCCGCGGCCCCCGGCCCGGCCACCCGCCCCACCACACCCCCCTGTGGGTGCCCGCCGCCACCGGCCCCCACCACCCGCCCGCCTTCACCCCCGCCACCAGCCTGCTCGTCGTCGACAGCCGCGACACCGGCCGGGCCTGGGCCCCGCTGGGCGTGCGCACCGTCCGGGTGGGCCGCGACCTCTCCGGCAGCGCCCCCGCCTGGACCTCCTACCTCAAGGCCCTCCACCAGCAGGGCCACGCCCCGCGCACCCTCGTCTTCGACCTGCCCGCCGCCACCACCAGCCCCGAGCGGGCCGCCGACCTGACCCTGCCGCTGCTGCGCGCCCTGTGCTGCTCCACCCGCCGCACCCCCCTGCACGTGGCCTTCCTCGTCACCGGGCGGGCCCGGCCCGAACTCGCCGCGGCCTTCGGCGCGATCGCCCAGCAGGCCGGCGCCGAGGACGGCCGCATCCACGCCGTCTCCCTCGCCGTCCAGACCCTGCCGCCCTGGGCCCGGGACCCCCTGCACACCGCGCTCGGCGAACTCGCCCTGCCCCGCCCCAAACTCGCCGAGGTCCGCTACACCCCCACCGGCCGCGAGGTACGCGTCCTGCGCGCCGCCCCCGCACCCCGCCCCGGCACCCCGCGCGCCGCGCTGCGCCCCGGCGGCCGCTACCTGCTGACCGACACCGGCGAAGGCGACGGCGCCCGCCTGGCCCTGGCCCTGGCCCGCACCCACCGGGCCCGCATCGTGCTGCTGGCACCGGAGTGCGGCCCGGCCCCCGCCGACCCCCGCATCACCCACGTCGCGGGCCGCCTCTCCCGCGCCGAGGACGTCCGGGCCGCCGTCCGCGTGGCCCTGCACCACTTCGGCTCCCTGGACGGCGTGCTGCACTGCGCCGGACACGCCGAGGGCCGCCCCCTGTCCCAGCTGTCCGCGGCCACCGCCCGCCAGGTCCTGGCCGACGCCGTGACCGGCGCCGCCCACCTGGACGACGCCACCGCCGCACTGTCCCTGGACTTCTTCGCGCTGACCACCGCGGCCCCCGCCTATCGGACGGCCACCGGCGCCGCCCTGCCGGCCGCCACGGCCCGCGCCCTGGGCGCCCTGGCCGCCAGCCGCGCCCACCTGGCCCGGGCCGGCCTGCGCCGCGGCCTCTCCCTCGCCCTGTGCCGGCCCGACCGCACCGGCCCGCCCACCCCCGACGCCCTGAACCGGGCGCTGGCCGACGGCCACAGCGAACTGACCGTGCACCCCGCCGCACACTGACCCCGCCGCACCCGGCCCCCCAGTCGTATGACAAGGTCCGCCACCGGCCCTGCCCGCCCGATGACAACCCCCCGCCTCCCGCTCCCCGCCATGGCAGGAGGCGGGCAGGAATCCCGTCTTCCCGCCCCCGTCTTGCCCGCCGGGCGCGGCGCGCGTTGACGCTGCGCGCGCCGCCTCGCAAGGCTCGGGCCCTCCGGTCCCATCCACGGACTCCTCGGGAAGGCCTGCGAGATTCATGAACGTACTGATCGTCGAGAACGACGACGCGATGGCCGAGGCACTGCGGCAGATGCTGGGCATGCACGGCTACACCACCCGGCACGCCCGCACCGGAACCGACGCACTGGACCAACTGCCCCACGCCGACCTGGTGCTGCTCGACCTGGTCCTGCCCGACCTGGCCGGACACGAGGTGTGCCGGCGCATCCGGGAGCACTCCTGCGTACCGGTCATCGTGCTCAGCGGCAGCCACCACGAACTCGACCAGGTACTGGCCCTGAACTCCGGCGCCGACGACTTCGTCCCCACACCGTTCGGCCACCACGAACTGCTCGCCCGCATCGGCGCGGTGCTGCGCCGCGGCGCGGGCTGCCTGCTGCACGGCACGGGCGCGATCGCCGACCCGGTGCCGCTGCCCCTGGTGCCCGCCCAGCGCCGCCCCCCGGCCCGCCCCGCCCCCGACCCCGCAGGCCAGACCGCGAGCGACCCCGCCCCCGACCCCTGGCCCGAGCCGGAGCCCGCCGCCCCCGGGCCGCGCCACCTGAGCGCGGGCCCGCTGCGGCTGGACGCCCGCACCCGCAAGGTCCACCTGTACGACGACGAAGTGCGCGTCACCCGCAAGGAGTTCGACCTGCTCGCGATGCTCCTGGAGGAGCCCGGCACGGTCCTGCGCCGCGAGGAGATCATGGCCCGGGTGTGGGACGAGAACTGGTTCGGCTCCACCCGCACCCTCGACGTCCACGTCGGCTCGCTGCGCGGCAAGCTCGGCTCGCCGCACTGGATCGAGACGGTGCGCGGCGTGGGCTACCGCCTCACCGTCCCGGCCGCCGTCCTGTGCTCGGCCCTGGAGGGCTGAAAGCCCGTCCTCGACCCCCCCCGCCTGCGCCCCGACGCCCGGCACGCCCTCCCCCCCCCCCGAGCTCTCGGCTGCGCTCGAGCAGGGGGGACCCCATGCCGCACGGCGTCCCCGGACAGGTGGCTCCGCCACGTGACCGGGGACGCCGCCGCACACCGATCGCACGCACCGATCGCCGCTGCGCCCGCGCTCCGCACGGACGACGGGGGTTCACAGACGGGCTCTGCCCGGCGCGCCCGGCTCCGCCGGGCCGGGGACGGGCCCGGTGGACGGCGGGCCCGGCTGGCGGCGCAGCGCGTCCAGCACGGCGCGCACCGCCGCCCGCGGGGGCGCGCCGCGGCGGGTGGCCGCGGTGATGGTGCGGGTCACCGGCGTGGCCAGTTCGCGGGTGGCGACGCGGTAGCGGGCATCGACGGCCAGGGCGGGCAGCAGCGCGATCGACAGGCCGGCCTCGACGTGCTGCAGCGTCATCAGGTAGTTGCCGAACCGGGCCACCACCCGCGGCTCGAACCGGGCCCGGCGGCACAGCCGCAGCGCGAGATGGGCCATGTAGGAGTCCGGCATGTCCAGCGTCCACGGCTCGTCCGCGCAGGCCGCCAGGTCCACCGGCCCGCGCCCGGCCGCCCGGTGGCCGGGCGGGACCACCAGCAGCACCGGGTCCGTGGCCAGCGGCACCAGGTCCAGGTCGTCGCCCAGCGGCAGCTCGCCGAAGTCGGTGGTGGTGATGATGAGGTCCACGTCGCCGCCGCGCAGCGCGGGCATGCTCTCGTGCGGCTCCAGCTGCAGCACCTCAAGCTCCAGGTGCGGATGCGCGTGCGCCAGACCCTGCACCGCGGGTACCGCCATGGTGTGGATCGCGCTCTGGAAGGTGCCAAGCCGCACCAGCCCGGCGGGCTCCTGCCCGAACCCGCGCAACTCCGCCTCGACGCCGTCCATCTGCTCCAAGAGCGCCCGCGCCCGCCGCGCCAGGATCAGCCCGGCCGAGGTCAGCCGCACCCGGCGGCCGGTGCGCTCCAGCAGCCGCGTGCCCGTCTCGCTCTCCAGCACGGCGAGCTGCTGGGACACGCTGGACGGGCTCATGTGGACGGCCTGGGCGACCGCCCGCACCGTGCCCAGCGTCTCCAGACGGCACAGCAGCCGCAGCCTCCAGGGATTCATCACACCCCCCATTGTTGTGCGGATCCGCCGAACAGGACAGCCACAAATGTGCGATGGACGCGTCGCTCGCGGGCGCCCTACCGTCGGCGCCATGGCTGCCACGACCACCGCCGCACCGTCCACCGCCGCCTTCTGGTCCCAGGCCGAGGAGCATCTCGTGCGCTACGGCGGCGAGTTCACCCGCGAGATCATCGACCGGGCCGCCGGGAGCTTCGTGTTCACCGCCGACGGCCGCAAGATCCTCGACTTCACCTCCGGCCAGATGAGCGCGATCCTGGGCCACTCCCACCCGCGGATCGTCACCACCGTCCAGCAGCAGGTCGCCCGCCTGGACCACCTCTACAGCGGCATGCTCAGCCGCCCGGTGGTCGACCTGGCCCGCCGGCTGGCCGGCACGCTGCCCGCACCGCTGACCAAGACACTGCTGCTGACCACCGGCGCCGAGTCCAACGAGGCCGCCCTGCGGATGGCCAAGCTCGTCACCGGCAGGCACGAGGTCGTCTCCTTCGCCCGCTCCTGGCACGGCATGACCCAGGCCGCCGCCTCGGCCACCTACAGCGCGGGACGCAAGGGCTACGGCCCGGCCGCACCCGGCAACTTCGCCATCCCCGTCCCCAACACCTACCGGCCCGACATCACCACCGCGGACGGCGCGCTGGACTGGCGCCGCCAACTGGACCTGGCCTTCGACCTGATCGACGCACAGTCCACCGGCAGCCTGGCCGCCTGCCTGGTCGAGCCCATCCTCAGCTCCGGCGGCATCATCGAGCCGCCCGCCGGATACTTCGCGGCGCTGCAGGCCAAGTGCCGCGAGCGCGGCATGCTGCTGATCCTGGACGAGGCCCAGACCGGGCTGTGCCGCACCGGGACCTGGTACGCCTTCGAGCGCGACGGGGTCGTCCCCGACATCCTCACGCTGTCCAAGACGCTCGGCGCCGGCCTGCCGCTGGCGGCGGTGGTCACCAGCGAGGCCATCGAGCAGGAGGCGTACGAGCGCGGGTTCCTGTTCTTCACCACGCACGTCGCCGACCCGCTGGTGGCCGCGGTCGGCAACACCGTCCTGGACGTCCTGGCCGAGGACCGGCTCGATGAACGGGCCCGCCGGCTGGGCGCGTTCCTGCGCCAGGGCCTGACCGACCTCGCCGCCCGGCACGAGGTCATCGGCGACATCCGCGGCCGCGGCCTGCTGGCGGGCCTGGAACTCGTCGTGGACCGCGACACGAAACAGACCTCGGACGCCCTGGGCGCCCAGGTCACCCGGCGCTGCCTGGAACTGGGCCTGCACATGAACATCGTCCAGCTCCCCGGCATGGGCGGAGTCTTCCGCATCGCACCCCCACTGACCGCCACCCAGGACGAACTGGAACTCGGCCTGACCATCCTGGACCAGGCAATCGGCGAGGCCCGCACGCCCCTGTGACCGCCCCGGACGCCAGGGGCACCACCGGTCAGCCGCGTACGAGACACGAGGGGACGCGGGGGGATGTGCGCACGGAGCACCGAGCAAACCCGGACGCCCAGAAACATCGAACCAGGCCGCAGGGATGGCGAGTACGTACATCCCCCCGCGGCCCCGCACCCACAGACGGACGGACGATTCAGCGGCCCACCGCGTACCCCTGCATCCCCCGCACGGAGGCCGACCCGCACGGACGACGGATCAGCCCGACTCGGCCGATCAGCCCGCCTCGGGCTCCCGCCCCGCCGCCTCGGCGATGTTGCGGGCCATCCCGCCGAAGACCACGGCGTGGAAGGGCGCCACCGACCACCAGTAGGCGTGCCCGGCCAGCCCGCGAGGATGGAACAGCGCACGCTGGCGGTAGCGGGTGCGGCCCGAGTCGTCCTGTTCCACCCGCATCTCCAGCCAGGCCAGACCGGGCAGCCGCATCTCGGCCCGCAGCCGCAAAAGCCGACCTGCCTCGATCTCCTCCACCCGCCAGAAATCCAGCGAGTCACCCACCCGCAGCCGGTGCGCGTCGCGCCGCCCCCGGCGCAGCCCCACCCCGCCCGCCAGCCGGTCCAGCCAGCCCCGCACCGCCCACGCGAGCGGGAAGGAGTACCAGCCGTTGTCGCCGCCGATGCCCTCGATGACCCGCCACAGCGCCGACGCGGAGGCATCCACGACCAGGGTGCGGCGGTCGGTGTAGAGGCTGCCCCCGGCCCAGTCGGGGTCCGTGGGCAGCGGATCGCTGGGCGCGCCGGGCACCGAGGCCGAGGACCAGCGGGTGGTGACCTGGGCGTCCTGGATGCGCTGCAGGGCCAGGCGCAGCGCCTGGGCGAAGGGCAGCGGGCGGCCCGGCCCGTCGGGCACGTACGCCGCGATGTCGTGCTCCTGGCAGACGACCTCATGGCGCAGCGACTCCGCCAGCGGCCGGGCGATCTGACGGGGCACCGGCGTGATCAGACCGACCCAGTGGCTGGACAGCCCCGGCGACAGCAGCGGCACCGGCACGATCAGCCGGTGCGGCAGACCGGCGACCCGGGCGTAGGCCCGCATCATGTCGCGGTAGGTCATCACGTCCGGACCGCCGATGTCGAAGCCGCGGTTCACCTCCGCGGGCAGCGCGGCCCCGGCCACCAGATAGCGCAGCACGTCGCGGACCGCGATCGGCTGGATGCGGGTGTGCACCCAGCTGGGCGTCACCATCACCGGCAGCCGCTCGGTGAGATAGCGCAGCATCTCGAAGGACGCCGAGCCCGACCCGATGATGACCGCCGCCCGCAGCACCGCACTGGGCACCTTCGAGTCCAGGAAGATACGGCCCACTTCGGCCCGCGAGCGCAGATGCGCGGACAGCTCCCGCTCGGCCACCCCGGCCGGGGTGAGCCCGCCCAGATACACGATGCGCCGCACCCCGGCCGCCTCGGCCTGCTCGGCGAACGTGCGGGCGGCCCGCCGGTCGGTGTCCTCGAAACCGGCCCCGGTGTTCAGCGCATGCACCAGGTAGTACGCCACCTCGATGCCCTCGAACGCCGCGGCCAGCGACCGCGCGTCGGTCACATCGCCGCGCACCACCTGCGCCTGCCCGGCCCAGGGATGATCGCGCAGCTTCTCCGGCGAGCGGGCCAGACACCGCACCCGGTGCCCCGCCGCCAGCAGTTCGGGCACCAGCCGGCCGCCGATGTAGCCGGTGGCCCCGGTCACCAGGACGTGCCGCCCGGGGGAGGAGTCGTTGCTGTCACTCACGTGCGCTGTCGCCTCGTTTCGGTGCCGGGATATCGGTGCCAGGGGCGCCGGGCGCGGCAGGTCGGGGCCCCGGCCCCCCTGGAAGTCTCACCCGCCGCGGCCCGGGCCGCGACATGCCGCGCCCGCCTGCCTGCGCCAGCCTGGAACCCGGCCGCGCATCCCCGCGCGCACGATCCCCCCGCCCGGAGGCGCCATGGAGCCCGTGGAGGCACTGGAACGCATCGCCTTCCTCCTCGAGCGGGGCGGCGCCCCGACCTACCGGGTGCGGGCCTTTCGCACCGCGGCCGAGGTGGTCACCGCCCTGGCGGACCAGGAGGTGGCGCGCCGCGCCGCCGACGGCACCCTGGAGTCCCTCAAGGGGATCGGCCCCAAGACCGCCGCCGTGATCCGTGAAGCGCTGGCCGGCACCATGCCCGGCTATCTGCGGGGCCTGGAGGAGGAGGCCCGGGCGCCGCTGGCCGACGGCGCGGGCACCCGGCTGCGGGCCCTGCTGCGCGGCGACTGCCATCTGCACTCCGACTGGTCCGACGGGGGCAGCCCCATCGAGGCGATGGGCCGCGCCGCCCAGGAGATCGGCCACGAATGGGCCGTGCTCACCGACCACTCGCCCCGCCTCACGGTGGCCCGCGGCCTGTCACCCGAGCGGCTGCGCGACCAGCTGGAGGCGGTGGCCGCCCTCAACGAACGCTGGGCGCCCTTCCGGCTGCTGACCGGCATCGAGTGCGACATCCTGGACGACGGCTCCCTGGACCAGGAACCCGCCCTGCTGGACCGCCTCGACGTCGTGGTCGTCTCGGTGCACTCCAAACTGCGCATGGACGCGGCCGCGATGACGCGCCGACTGGTCGCCGCGGTGAGCAACCCGCGCGCCGACGTGCTCGGGCACTGCACCGGCCGCCTGGTCACCGGCCGCGGCCGGCCGCCCTCACAGTTCGACGCGGACGAGGTGTTCGCCGCGTGCGCGGCCGCCCGCACCGCGGTGGAGATCAACAGCCGCCCCGAACGCCTCGACCCGCCCCGCCCCCTGCTGCGCCGGGCGGTGGCGGCGGGCGTGCTGTTCGCCGTCGACACCGACGCGCACGCGCCCGGCCAGCTCGACTGGCAGCTCATCGGCTGCGCACGGGCCGAGGAGTGCCAGGTGCCCGCCGAGCGTGTGGTGACCACCTGGACGGCGCCCGAACTGCTCTCCTGGACCCGGGAGAGCCGGGCCCGCACCACCTGACGGATTCACCCGGCGCCTGCCAGCACCCGGTCCGGGGTGAGCGGCAGTTCACGCAGCCGCACCCCCGTCGCGTGGTACACCGCGTTGCCGATGGCCGCGGCCGTCCCGACGATCCCGATCTCCCCGATGCCCTTGCTGCCCATGGGGTTGAGGTGCGGGTCGTCCTCCTCGATCCAGTGCGCCTGGATCTCCGGCACATCCGCGTGCGCCGGCACGTGATAGCCCGCCAGATCGCACTCCGCGAAGTCCCCGAAGGCGGCGTCCATCGTGCTGCCCTCCATCAGCGCCATCCCCAGCCCCATCGTCATGGCGCCGATGAACTGCGAGCGCGCGGTACGGGAGTTGAGGATGCGCCCGGCGGCGTAGACCCCCAGCAGCCGCCGCACCCGGACCTCGCCGGAGACCGTGTCCACCCCGACCTCGGCGAAATGGGCGCCGAAGGCGTGCCGGGCGTAGTCGCTGTCCGCGTCGGCCCGGCCCGCCGTGTCGGCCGTGGCGCTGACGCCCTCCGGCGGCAGCGGCCCCGCCGGCCGCCCGGCCAGGCGCCCGGCCAGCTGGGTGCACGCCTCGTGCACGGCCCAGCCCCACGAGGCGGTGCCGGACGAGCCGCCGGCCAGCGACGCCGACGGCAGGTCGCTGCTGCCGATCTCGGTGCGCACCCGCTCCACCGGCACGCCCAGCGCGTCGGCGGCGACCTGCGCGAGCACGGTGCGCGCGCCGGTCCCGATGTCGGTGGCGTTGATCCGGACCACGAACGTCCCGTCCGGGCAGGCCAGCGCGCAGGCCCGGGACGGCGCGACGATGACCGGGTAGGTGGCCGCCGCGACGCCGCTGCCCACCAGCCAGGGGCCCGCCCGGCCGGTGCGGGGCCGCGGGTCGCGTCCGGCCCAGCCGAAGCGGCGCGCCCCCTCCCGCAGGCACTCGGCCAGATGGCGGCTGCTGAAGGGCTTGCCGCTGTCCGGCTCGTGGCCGGTGTCGTTGCGCAGCCGCAGCTCGACGGGGTCGATGCCCAGCGCCTCGGCGAGTTCGTCCATCGCCGACTCCAGCGCGTACATGCCCGGGGCCTCGCCCGGGGCCCGCATCCAGGACGGGCTGGGCACGTCCAGCGGCACCACCCACTGGGTGGTGCGCCCGTGCGGCGAGGCGTACATGACGCGGGTGGCGGCGGCCCCGGTCTCCACGAACTCCTTGATGCGGGAGGTGTGCGCGGTCACCTCGTGGATCACCGAGGTCAGCGTGCCGTCCGTCCCGGCGCCCAGCCGCACCCGGTGCAGGGTCGGCGAGCGGTGCCCCACCACGGCCGGCAACTGCCGCCGCGGCAGGACGAGTTTGACCGGCCGGCCCGTCCGGCGGGCGGCCATGGCGGCCAGCACCACGTGCGGGCGGGGCGTGCCCTTGGCGCCGAACCCGCCGCCGACGTGTTCGGAGACGACCGTCACCTGGTCCCTGGACAGCCCGAACAGGCCGGCCAGCACATTGCGGACGGTGGTGGCGCCCTGGCTGGAGTCGTACACGTGCAGGCGCCCGTCCTGCCAGTGGGCGGTGGCCGCATGCGGCTCCATCGGGTGGTTGTGCAGCGGCGGCACCCGGTAGCCGGTGTCCACCCGCACCGGCGCGGCCGCGAACGCCGCCTCCGCATCGCCGCGCACATGCTCGCCCGAGGTGCCGTCGGTGTCCTTGGGCACGTACGCGCCGGGGTGCCCGGCCCGCAGCGTGACATCGTGCGGCTCCTGGGCGTAGGTGACCCGCACGGCCGCGGCGCCCTCGCGGGCCGACTCCAGGCTGTCGGCGACCACCAGCGCCACGTACCAGCCCCGGTGCGGGACGCGGGCGTCCTGCAGCACGGCGAGGGTGGCATCGTCCGGCGCGGCCAGGCGCGGCGCGTTGCGGTGGTGGAGCACGGTCACCACGCCGGGCAGCGCCAGGGCCGCCGCGTCGTCCACGGCACGTACCTCGCCGCGCGCCACGGTGGCCGCCACCGGCCAGGCGTAGGCGCACCCCTCGGGGGTGTGCTCGGCGGCGTAGCGGGCGCTGCCCCGCACCTTGTGGAGGCCCTCCCGGCGCTCGAGGTCCGCCCCCAGCGCGTCGGCGGTCTGCGGCATGGCGTTCTCCCTGCAGGCGGATGCGTACGAATACGAAAGGGGGGCTGGGGCGGGCGGGGCGTTCAGGCCCCGGCGCCCGGCGCCGGGCCGGGGTCGGTCAGGCGGCGCAGGACGTCGCAGGCCAGCCGGTGGGCGAGGGGCACCTTGAAGGCGTTGTCCCGCAACGGCTCGGCCGCGGCGAGCTCGGCGTCCAGTGCCCGCGCGAACGCCTCGCCCGTCGGCGCGGCCCCCCGCAGCGCCTCCTCGGCGCGCCGGGCCCGCCAGGGCCGGTGGGCCAGCCCGCCGAAGGCGATCCGCACCTCCTCCACGACCCCGTCCCGGGCGGCCAGCAGCACCGCCACCGAGGCCAGCGCGAAGGCGTACGAGGCGCGGTCGCGCGCCTTGCGGTAGGCCGAGACCGCGCCCGGCACCGGCCGCGGCAGCAGCACCCCGGTGATGAGCTCGCCATGGGTGATCTCGGTGTCCGCCTGCGGCCGTTCGCCCGGCAGCCGGTGGAACTCGGCGGCGGGCACCGTCCGCGAACCGCGCACCCCCTGCAGCTCGACCTGCGCGTCCAGCACGGCCAGCGCGACCGCCAGGTCGGAGGGGTGGGTGGCGATGCACTGCGCGGAGTGCCCCAGCACGGCGTGGTCGCGGTGGACGCCCTCGCGCGCACCGCAGCCGGAGCCGGGCTCGCGCTTGTTGCACGGCTTGGCCACGTCCTGGAAGTAGGGGCAGCGGGTGCGCTGGAGCAGGTTGCCGCCGGTGGTGGCCACGTTGCGCAGCTGGCCCGAGGCACCGGCGAGCAGCGCCTGGGACAGCACCGGGTAGCGGGCGCGGACCAGCGGGTGGGAGGCCAGGTCGCTGTTGCGCACCGTCGCGCCCACGCGCAGGGACCCGTCGGCGAGCTCCTGGACGCCATCCAGCGGCAGCCGGCTGACATCGACCAGCGTCTCGGGCCGCTCCACGCCCAGCTTCATCAGGTCGACGAGGTTGGTTCCGCCACCCAGGTAGCGGGAGGTGGGCCGCCCGGCGTGCGCCGCGGTCGCCTCGTCCACGCTGTGGGCCCGCACATACATGAAGGACTTCACCGGACCACGCCCCCCTCCCCGGCAGCCGCTGCCGCCTCGACGGCCTCGACGATGTGCGGATAGGCCCCGCACCGGCACAGATTGCCGCTGAGCCGCTCCCGGATCTCCTCCCGGCTCAGCCGCACCGGCGCCCCGCCCGCCCCGTCCGCCGCGCCCGGCTCCGTCACGTGCGAGGCCTCGCCCGCCCGGGCCTCGGCCAGCATCCCCAGGGCCGAACAGAGCTGCCCCGGCGTGCAGTACCCGCACTGGAAGGCGTCGCGCTCCACGAAGGCCCGCTGCAGGGGATGCGGGCTCAGTCCGTCGGCGCCGTGCAGCCCCTCGACCGTGGTGATGTCGCAGCCCTCGACGGCGACCGCCAGCAGCAGACAGCTGTTGGCCCGGCGCCCGTCCACCAGGACGGTGCAGGCCCCGCACTGGCCGTGGTCGCAGCCCTTCTTGGCCCCGGTCAGGTCCAGCTGCTCCCGCAGGACGTCCAGCAGCGTGGCGCGGTGATCGACGACAGGGCGGTGGGTCCTGCCGTTCACCCGCAGGGGCACTTCCGAATGGAACACATCGGTCCCCATGGCGCTCTGCTCCCTCGTCCCGGGCGTGGTCCGTGCCGTCGTCGCCACTCCAGCCTGGGACAGGACGCCCGTTCCGGCATGCCGAACGGCGCGGGCCGCGGGCCGGGTCAGCGGGGCCGGGCTCCCGCGTACCGCCACAGCACGTGCACCACGCGCAGCACCGCGAGCACGGAGCCGACCGAGGCGCCCGCGACCAGCAGGAACCTTTCCGCGCCGGGCGGCAGCCGCCAGACCGCGGCCGGACCGGCGATCACCCCGAACGCCACGGCCCCCAGGAAGCAGGCGCTGAGCAGCGCGTAGCCGATCTCCACGGTCATCTCGTCCCGCTGGGCCTGGCTGCGGCGGTTTGTCCCCATGACCGCAGAGCGTACCCAGCCCCGCGCGGCGCCCCGCCGCGTTCCCCAAGTCCCGCCGCGCCCCGGGAACGCCGCCGCACGCCCGCGTCCCGCCGGGTTACGTCCCGCACGGCCGTGCGCCCGGACGCTCCCGGTGGACGTCGGCCGCGACCTGCACGAACGAGCGGACCAGCGGGCTGGCGTCCCCCGTGCTCCACGCCGCGACCAGCGGGCTGGGCGGCATGTCGCTCAGCGGCACCACGGCAAGTCCCGGCCCCGGCGCGTGGTCCGCCAGGGTCATGCCCACGGTGGCGTTCCACAGCACGGCCTGCCGGCACTCCACGACCGCGCGCACCACCGGCCCCTCGCGGTGCTGTCCGCCGCCCCAGTAGGACTGCCACAGCGGGTCGGTGCCCTGCGGGAAGCTGAACCAGCGCCGGCCGGCCAGCTCGGCCAGCCGCAGGCTCGCGCGCCGCGCCAGCGGGTCGTCGGCCCGCAGCAGCACCCCCACCGCGTCGGCCCGCAGCGCCCGCACCGAAAGACCCGTCTCCTGGAAGGGACCGCGGGTCAGCGCGACATCGACCCGGCCGGCGTGCAGTCCGCAGGTGGGGTCGGTCAGGTCGGCCTCCCGGACGCGTACCTCCACGCCCGGATGCCGTCGGCGAAAGGCACCGGCCAGCCGGTCCAGCCCGGCATCGGCGCCGTCGCCCAGGACCCCGACGGTGATGGCCGCGGTCCCGGCCGCGGCGGCCACCCGCTCCCGCGCCAGTGCGGCCCGCTCCAGCAGGGCGCGCGCCTCGTCCAGCAGCACCGCTCCGGCGGCGGTGAGCGTGACCCCGCCCGGTGAGCGGTCCAGCAGCACGGCGCCGACCTCGGTCTCCAGCTGCTTGACGGCCCGGCTCAGCGGCGGCTGGCTTATGTGCAGCCGCACGGCCGCCCGGCCGAAGTGGAGTTCCTCGGCGACCGCCACGAAATACCGCAACGTCCGCAGCTCCATCACGCCACGATACCCAGCCGGTATCGGCGCCCCGGAACAGGTCTTGGACGCCGCCCGCACCCCGGCGGTCCAATCGTCGCTATGACCGACGCAGCAAACACCGGCACAGGCACCACAGACAGCACAGGCACAGAGGCAGGCACCGAGGCAGAGGCCGCCGGGCCCGCCGTGGTGGTGGTCCGCCCCGGCGAGGGCGAGACGATCGCCCTGGGCACCACCCGCATGCGCGTCCTGGAGGACGGCAGCCACACCGCCCACCGGCTGGGCCTGACCGAGTCCGTCCTGGCCCCGCACACCCCCGGCCCCCCGCAGCACCGCCACGCCCGGCACGACGAAGGCTTCTACGTCCTGTCCGGCACGGTGCGGTTCACGGTCGGGGATGAGGACCACGAGGCCGGTGCGGGCACCTTCGTGATGGTCCCGGCCGGCGCCCCGCACACCTTCGCCAACACCGGCGGCCAACCGGCCGTCATGCTCAGCATGTTCACCCCGGACCTGTACGTGCAGTACTTCCGGGACCTGCAGGACACGCTCGCCGACGGCCGGGCCCCGACGCCCGCGGACAACGTGCGCACAATGAGCCGCTACGCCACCCGGCCCGCCCACCGGCCAGGTTCTTAAGGGCGCGGGGCCAGGGCGAGTTGGTGCAGGTCCTCCAGCGCGTCCAGGAGCACGGTGTCCTGATGCCAGCTGATCCACTCGCCCAGGGTGCGGCCGGTGGTGCGCAGCGCCTGGAGCTGGGCCTGGGTGAAGCCGGTCAGCGGCCGGGCGTGGTGGGAGGAGATGACGCCGCGGACGGCCGACCGGTCGTCGACGAGCGGGATGCTGTGGCAGGCACGGCTGCCGGAGGTGAGGATCACCCGGCGCGTCTCGTCGTCGAACCCGGCCGAGGAGGCCACCTCCTTGACGGTGACCTGGCTGCCCGCGGCGGCCGCCCGGGAGCAGGAGGTGTTCCCCTCGACGAAGGCGAAGTAGTCGGTGAAGTGCCGGGGCAGACCGGCGTGCTTGGCCATGCGCAGCACATCGTCCTCGAGCAGCTGCACGTTGCCCATGTCCGTGCCGGTGACGGCCAGCACGCGGCGCAGCGCCGCGCCGAGCACCTCGCCCTGGTTCGTCGCGTCGAGCGGCCCGGCCCCGAGCGCGGCCAGGCTGGGCCGCGGATGTTGGGCCCGCCCGGTGAGCCACACCGCGGCGCCCGGCGCGGGGCCGGGGGTGCGGGCCACCACGGCGGCCAGCTGGTGCAGCTTGATGTTGGCGCGCTGCGAGGCCAGGCGCAGCAGCAGGAACGCCTCCTGGGCGTGTGCCAGCCGGTAGCGCTCGACCAGGATGCCCTCGGCCAGCGCGATCCTGGGCCGCGCCCGCGCCCGGACCTCCAGCTCGGCCACCTGCGCGCGCAGTTGCTCGGCGGTGGCCCGCAGGCTTTCCGTCTCCTCCTGGAGCGAGGAGGGCCGCGCGGGCGGGGGCGGCTGCTCCTCCGGCGACGGCGACGATGACGGTGACGATGACGGGGTCGAAAGGGTGGTCAAGCTGTCTCCCCTGGCCGCATCCTGCTCCGGCCTCCTCTACGATCGGTGAGCCGCAGTGGCCGCGGCGCCGGCCCCGGACCCGGCCCCGTCCGGATCCTCCCGGCAGGCGCTGCTCCTCACCCACTGCCGCGACCGTATCCCGCCCGCCGCCCGGTGTCATGACCTGCCCGGCACCCGCGTACGGCTGTAGGGGAGGCCGGGACCGGGCCCTGATCTTTGTGGGTTCTGCCAGTGCGGCCGGGGGCCGGGGCCCGTGGAGACTGCCGACACGCCGTCACGCCGACCACGGGGAGATGCACCACCATGAGCGCGCAGCAGCAGTACGACGAGATCGGTGAGGCCTACGAGGGGTTCAAGGCGCTGCCGCTGGAGCAGTACGCGGCGGTGCCCAGCTTCCTGGCGATGGTCGGGGACGTGCGCGGCCGCACGGTGCTGGACCTGGCCTCCGGCACCGGCTTCTACAGCAGGGAGTTCAAGCGGCGCGGCGCCGCGGACGTGCTGGGCATCGACATCTCCGGTGAAATGGTCGCCGTGGCCCGCAAGTTGGAGGAGCGGCAGCCGCTGGGCGTGCGCTACCGGGTCGCCGACGTGGCCGAACCGGTCGCGCTGGAGCGGCGCTTCGACATCGCCACGGCCGTCCAGCTGCTCAGCTACGCGCCGGACACCGCCACCACCGAGCGGATGTGCCGCACCGTGCACCGGAGCCTGCGGCCCGGCGGTGAACTCTTCGTGCTCAACCAGTCGCCCGACTTCTCCTTCGAGGGCCCGGGGCCGGACAAGTACGGCTTTCGCAGCGAGCTCACCGGCCAGGAGGCCGAGACCGGACCGCAGGTGCGGATCACGGCGCTCCTGGACCCGCCGGTCTCCTTCGTCGCCAACCGGCCGCGCCGCGAGGTGTACGAACAGTGCCTGCACGCGGCCGGGTTCAGCGAGGTGACCTGGGTCGCGCTGACGGTGTCACCGGCCGGCACGCGTGCGTTCGGCGCGGACTTCTGGGCGGACTTCCACGCCAACCCGCCGCTGGAGATGCTGCGCTGCCGCGCCTGATGCCCGCCGGGGGAGGGGCAGTCAGCGCGGGAGTGCGGCGGTGCGCCGGGACGACCACACGGCGGCCCGGTCGGCGAGTTCGACCATGGGCGGCACCGCCGGGTCGCCCGCGAGGTGGCTGTACTCCACCGAGAGCACGATCATCAGGCGCTCGGGCAGCCCCAGGCGGGGGTAGAAGTCCCGGCGGAACAGGTCGTCCATCGCCTTCTCGGGGCTCAGTCCGGCCTCGTAGCGTGCATGCACCTCGCGCTGCACGGTGCGCAGATAGGTGAGGTGTTCCTCGAGTCCGGCGCGGTCGGTGGGCTGCCCGTGGCCGGGGACGACGACCCGCGGGCCCAGGCCCAGGACGAGTTCGCAGGCGTTGATGACGTTCTGCAGGGGGCCCGCCCAGTGGGTGGGGTGGTCGCCGTGGAAGAAGATGTCGCCGGTGCACACCACGTCCCCGATGCGGGCCACCAGGTCGCCTGCGTGGTGTGCGGGCCCCACCTCGTACAGCTCCACCTCGAGGTCCCCGACGGGGAAGGCGTGTTGGCCGCGGAAGGTCACGGTGGGCGGGGTGAGGCGGGCGGAGGCGAAGTCGAAGTGGCCGAAGTGCTCGCGCAGATAGCGGCCCAGGGCGGTGCCGGGCGGCGACTGGTGCACCAGCGCGTGCATGTGCTGGGGGGTCGGCTCGTGGGGGAGGTGGTCCTGGCCCGCCCGGGTGGCGATGATCTCCGCCCCGGGGAACAGGTGGTTGCCGAAGGTGTGATCGCCGTTCGCGTGGGTGTTGACCACCGTCGTGACGGTGCGCGGGCCGAGCCGGGGCCGGGCCGCGTCGATCATCGCCCGGGTCGTCGGCCCGTCATAGGGAGTGTCGATCACTGCCGCGTCGGGGCCGGAGATGACCCATAAGCAGTTGGCGTACCCCCAGTGGCCCGTGCTTCGGGGGGCCCACAGGAAGAGCCCGTCGGCGCCGGGCACTTCGGTGAGCCGGGCGGGGAGCGTCACGGGCGTGCTCTGAAGAATCATGGGCGCATTCTGACCGAACCGGACGCCCGGCCGAACACGGCGCCCCCGCGGTGCGGGCCGGTCACTTCTTCAGGATCCCCACGTCGTAGAAGAACTGGTAGCGGGCGGGGTCGTCGGGCAGGAACCAGTGGAAGCCCTCCAGCAGGAACACCGCGACCAGGTTCACCGCCGTGACCAGCGCCACGAACCCGAACACCAGCCGCCCCGCGGGCCTGCCCACCGGGGCGGCGGGGCCCGGTGCGGCCGTCCAGGGCGCGAAGGCCAGCAGGATGCCGATGGCCAGCACCGACGCCATGAACAAGATCCACGCCCAGACGTACAGGTGCAGGCCGAGCACCGGAGCGCCGTATCCCTCGTCGCCCGGCAGGATGTGCAGCATCGTCTGCCGCCAGGAGGTGAACCCGCCGGCCATGCAGGCCACCAGGGCCAGCCCCCAGCCCGTCATGTAGTCGCGGCCGGTGATCGTCCCGCGCAGGCCCGCGCGGACCACGTGCAGCGCCCCCAGCGCGGCCAGGAGCATGAACATCCGCTGCACCATGCACAGCGGGCAGGGATAGTCCCAGGAGCCGAACTGCACGGCCAGGCCGCCGCAGACCACGCCCGTCCAGCCGGCCGCGAAGACGCACGCGAACCAGAACTGCGCCTGCCCCAGCAGCGATGCGCCGCCGCGGGCCGGTGCCGGGTGCTGCGCGGTGGCCATCAGTAGTTCAGCCCGAGCGAGAGGCCGCTGGTGATGTGGTGCGCCAGGAGCAGCACGGTGGCGGCCAGAACGGCCCACCACACCCCGAGCACCAGCGCGGGGGAACGCTCCCGGTACAGGGCGGCCAGGCCGACCAGCAGACCACCGAAGATCAGGGTGTCCATGGCGCGCATCGTAGGAACAGCCCCCGCGGCCGCCCGGCGCCACGCGCGGGGCGGGCGCCGTTGCCTGCCAACTACCTCCCAACGGACCAGGCCCGCACCCCCTGCTGCGGGCCGGGCGCCGGGCGGCGCCGGTGGACCCAGAAGGCCAGGGCCACCGAGCAGACCGCGGCGGACGCGCACCACGTGGAGATGTACTCCCGGCGCCACAGCAGCAGGGACACCGCGGCCCCGGCGGTGACCAGGACGCCGAACAGGACCAGGCCGCGGTCGCCGGACAGCAGCAGGGAGCCGACGGTGGCGAGCAGGTAGCCGGCCACGACCAGCCCGGTGTGCGGCAGCCCCAGGGAGTATCCGACGGTGTGCCCGCGGATCTCGGCGCTCACGGTGCGGGTGGCCAGCGCGTGGGCGAGCACCGCCGCGGTCGCGGCCCCCGCCGCCAGCGGGACCAGCAGGCGGCGGCGGGCGCCCGGCGGCGCGGCGCACAGCACGGCCGCCGGTACCCACAGCGCCAGCAGCGGGAGCGCGATGGCGGCCCAGGTAAGGGTGGCGGGGCCGGTGCCGCCGCCGTGGTGCCAGACCAGGGCCTCCACGATCTGGTGGGCGCCCAGCAGGAGCGGCAGCGCGGCCAGCGGCAGATCACGCGGGCGGCGGGCCGCCAGGGTCACCGATACGGCTCCCACGGCCGCGATGCCCGTGCCCGCCACGAGGTCGGCCGTTGCACTCCAGCACATGATCCCAACGCTACGGCCGCCGCGGCGCGGCAGCGCGCCGGACGCCGCGGCGCCCGCGTCAGCCGAGCCAGCTGTACAGGGCCGCGGCGGCGACGAGCAGCACGACGACGCCCGTCAGGATCAGCGTGCCGGTGCCCGTGTGCAGGGCGTTTTCCTGTTCCGCGTGCTTCTCCGCGACGAAGGCCTTGGCGTCGGCCTCCGTCCGTGTGCGCACCCACTGGCCGTTCTGTCCCGGACTGGGAAACAACATGCACCCCCTAGGTCAACTCCGGTACGCCTGACCACTTTTTGCACCACCAAACATCAACTGCCGCCCGGTGTGGCGGTGTCCGGTGCTGCGGTGTCCGGGGCGGTGGTGGGCTTGGTGTGGAGGATGTCGCGGGCCTGTTCGGCGGCGCGGGCGGTGCTTTCGGAGACGAAGTCGAGGAAACGGGCGATGTTTTCCAGGCGGGTGGCGGCGGGGGTGCCCGGGCGCAGGACGGGGATGCCCTGGCGGGCGGTGGCGACGACCTGGGCGGTGGCGCGGGCGGTGGCCATCATCGACTGGTAGTAGACGTCGTCGTCGACGACGTAGCGCTCGCGTCTTCCCTCGCCGCGCTCCCGGCGCACGAAACCCTGGCTCTCCAGGAAGGCGATCGCCTTCGAGATGGCGGCCGGGCTGACCTGGAGGTGCCCGGCGAGTTCGGCCGCGGTGAGGCTGCCGGAGTCGGTGAGGATGAGGCAGGCCGCCACCCGGGACATCATCGTGGGCATGCCCGAGGCGATCATGACGGTGGTGAACACCTCCTCGTAGGCGCGCACTTCGCCGGCGTCGCGGCCGTGGGGCTGCGGGGGCGTCCGCGGGTCCCGGGGCGCGCTCTGTTTGCGGCGGTGGGCGCGGTGTCCGGTGGCGCGCTGGGCCACTTCGGCGCGGTAGCCGGCCGGGCCGCCGTTGCGTGTCACCTCGCGCGTGATCGTCGAGGTCGGCCGCTCCAGGCGCCGGGCGATCTCGGCGTAGGCGAGGCCGTCGGCCAGTCCCAGTGCGATCTGCTGGCGTTCCTGCTGGGTGAGCCTGCCTCCCGGCATCGCGGTCTCCTTCGTGGCCCGGGCCGGGGCGGCCCGGTGGCGGTCGGTGCGCCGACTATAGCGTTCACGTCCAACTCATTGCAACAGTCCGAGGGGTGTGTTGTTGCGTTAAGCCTGAGGCCATTGCATCAACTTTCCTGTATTCACCTGCTGTTATTGGTTTCCAACGCAACAAGTGTGTTGTCAGTTCTGTGAATGCAACGTAGCGTTTCTGTCATCGGAAAGCGCGGGCCGCAAGGGCAAGCGACACCGGATGAAGGAGCACACGATGCAGAAGTTCGACACCCCCGCCGCCGTCCAGGCCGTCCTCGACATCCCCGCCGGACGCATCCAGTTCATCGCCGCCGACCGCAGCGACACCACCGTCGAGGTCCGGCCCGCCGACCCGGCCCGCGGCCGCGACGTGCAGGCCGCCGAGCAGACCGAAGTCACCTACGCCGACGGCGTCCTGCACATCCAGGCCCCCGAGGCGAAGAACCGCCTCATCGGCACCACCGGCTCCCTGGAGGTCACCGTCCAGCTGCCCGCAGGATCCGACGTCCGGGCGAAGTCGGCCGCCGCCGAGTTCCGCGGCGTGGGCCGCCTCGGCAAGGTCGCCTTCGACGGCGGCCACGGCTCGGTCAAGCTCGACGAGGCCGCCAGCGCCCACCTGACCGGCCTCGACGCGCACATCACCGTCGGCCGGCTGACCGGCCCCGGCGAGATCAGCACCCTGCAGGGCGACGTGCACATCGCCGAGGCGGCGGCCGGCACGCTCGCGCTGAGCACCCAGCAGGGCGACATCACCGTCGTCGCCGCCCGCGGCGTCAGCGCCGCCCTGGACGCCGGCACCGCACTCGGCCGGATCGACAACGCACTGCGCAGCACCGGCGGCACCCCCGACCTGTCCATCAAGGCGACCGTCGCCCAGGGCGACATCACCGCCCGCAGCCTCTGAATCCCCGCAGCCCCCGAAGGAGTTCACCCCATGACCGGCTTGGC
The DNA here is from genome assembly GCF_040609235.1 of Streptomyces sp. NPDC004732. Taxonomy (NCBI): domain Bacteria; kingdom Bacillati; phylum Actinomycetota; class Actinomycetes; order Kitasatosporales; family Streptomycetaceae; genus Streptomyces; species Streptomyces sp. NPDC004732. The sequence goes on along the minus strand of NZ_JBEXJR010000025.1, from coordinate 33,415 downwards.
CATCGCGGCACACGGGCTGCGCAAGTCCTACGGCGACAAGACCGTCCTGGACGGCATCGACCTGAACGTCCCGCAGGGAACCGTCTTCTCCCTGCTGGGCCCGAACGGCGCCGGCAAGACCACCGCCGTCAAGATCCTCTCCACCCTCGTCACCGCCGACGCCGGCGACCTGTACGTCGGCGGCCACAACCTCGCCGACCAGGCGCAGGCCGCCCGCGCGGCGATCGGCGTCACCGGCCAGTTCTCCGCCGTCGACGGCCTGATCACCGGCGAGGAGAACATGCTCCTCATGGCGGACCTGCACCACCTGCCCAAGCGCGAGGGGCGCCGGGTGGCCGCCGAACTCCTGGAGCGCTTCGACCTGGTGGAGGCCGCCAGGAAACCCGCCTCCACCTACTCCGGCGGCATGAAGCGCCGCCTGGACATCGCCATGACCCTGGTCGGCAGCCCCCGCATCATCTTCCTCGACGAACCCACCACCGGCCTGGACCCCCGCTCCCGCCACACCATGTGGGGCATCATCCGCGAACTCGTCACCGGCGGGGTGACGGTCTTCCTCACCACCCAGTACCTGGAAGAGGCCGACGAACTCGCCGACCGCATCGCCGTCCTGCACGACGGCAGGATCGCCGCCGAGGGCACCGCCCGGGAACTGAAGCGGCTCGTCCCCGGCGGACACGTACGCCTGCGCTTCTCCGACCCCGCCGCCCACCGCTCCGCCGCCGCGGCCCTGCCCCGGGCCGCCCGCGACGAGGAGGCCCTCACCCTCCAACTCCCCAGCGACGGCAGCCAGCGCGACCTGCGCGCCGTCCTGGACCGGCTGGACGCCGCCGGCATCGAGGCCGACGAACTGACCGTGCACACCCCCGACCTCGACGACGTCTTCTTCGCCCTCACCGCCGGCGCCACCACCGTGCCCGCCCAGCCGAACCAGCCGAACCAGCCCAAGGAGACCGTCCGATGAGCTCCCTCTCCCTCGCCGTGCGCGACTCCTCCACGATGCTGCGCCGCAACCTCCTGCACGCCCGCCGCTACCCCTCGCTCACCCTGAACCTGCTGATGACCCCGGTCATGATGCTGCTGCTGTTCGTCTACATCTTCGGCGACACCATGAGCGCGGGCGCGGGCCGCGACGCCTACATCGCCTACATCGTGCCCGGCATCCTGCTGATGACCATCGGCTCCACCGTCATCGGCACCGCCGTCTCGGTCTCCACCGACATGAACGAGGGCATCGTCGCCCGCTTCCGCACCATGGCCGTCCACCGCGGCTCCATCCTGTTCGGCCACGTCGTCGGCAGCGTCCTGCAGATCCTCCTCAGCGTCGTCCTGGTCGGCGCCGTCGGCGTGGCCATGGGCTTCCGCTCCACCGATGCCACCGCCCTGGAGTGGCTCGCGGCGTTCGGGCTGCTCGCCCTGGTCGCCCTGGCCTTCACCTGGATCGCCGTCGGCATGGGCCTGGGCAGCCCCAACGCCGAGGCGGCCAGCAACAACGCCATGCCGCTGATCCTGCTGCCGCTCATCTCCAGCGCCTTCGTCCCGCTCCACTCGATGCCGGGCTGGTTCCGCCCGATCGCCGAGTACCAGCCCTTCACCCCCGCCATCGAGACCCTGCGCGGCCTGCTCCTGGGCACCGGGATCGGCAACAACGGGTGGATCGCGCTGGCCTGGTGCCTGGGCCTGGCCGCGCTGGGCTACCGCTGGTCCATGGCGCAGTTCAACCGCGACCCCCGGTAAGAGCCTGTGTCATAACCCCGGCCGGGTGGGCGCCGCCTGGCACGCACGCTCGCCGCGTTGCCGAAACGTCCTAGTAGCTCCGCTACAAGGACGTCCCGGCGCCTTGCGATCGCACGCACCAGACGACGCCCACTGATCCGGCCGGGGTTATGACACAGGCTCTAACCGCCGTGCCGGCGCGGACCACCGCCCGCCACGCACCCCGCCCAGGGCGGCGTACACCGACACCACGTCGGCCGTACGCCGCCCCTTCCGCGTCCCGGCCCCGCGGCTCAGCCCGCACGGGGCCTGAGCAGGTCCTCGACGAGGGTGTCCACCAGGGTGCGCGGGATGCCCGCCCCCGTCAGCGCCCGGTAGACGAGCGGGCCGACCAGCGCGTCGAGCACGGCGTCGGGGCCGAGCCCGGGGGAGATCTCACCGGCCTCGACCGCGCGCGCGAGCAGTTCGCGCTCCCGGGCCCGGCGCGGGCCGAGGTGCCGCTCGTGCAGGCGCTCGGCCGTCTCGGGATGGTGCTGCGCCTCGGCGAGGAGCGCCAGCAGGACCTGGCCCGCGGGATCGCGGGTGAGGAACCGCGCGTAGGCGCGCAGATAGCCGCGGATGCCCGCCGCCGTGGCCTGCTCCGCCGGGACGGGCAGGCGCTTCTCGCTGTCCTCGATGAGCGTGTCGAGGAGGATCTCGACCTTCGAGGGCCACCAGCGGTAGATCGTCTGCTTCGCGACACCGGCGCGGCGCGCGATCGCCTCGATGGTCAGGGCGCCGAAGCCGTGCTCGACGAGCAGATCGTCCGCGGCGTGCAGCACGGCCAGCCGCGCGGCCTCGTCGCGCCGGCTGCCGGAGTGGGGTCTGCGGGGCCGGGAGGGCGGGGCGGGCATGCGGACACGATACCCGGGGTGATCCCCGGAACATTGCCTAGACGCGACGGTGCGTCTAGGGTAAATGCGTCGGCCGCACCGCCGCCGAGCCGCGCCGCCCCGCCACCCACGGGCCGTGCCACCCCGCCGCCAAGGAGCGAACATGCCCACCCCGAACACGCCCACCACCGCGCCCGCTTCGGCCACCGCGCCCGCCACGCCCGCCGCCCCGCGCCAGGCCCTGGTCATCGGAGCCTCCCGCGGCTTAGGGCTCGCTCTGGCCGACGAACTCGCCGGACGCGGCTGGCACGTCATCGCCACGGCCCGCGGCACCGGCGGCGACCTGCAGACCCGCGCGCAGGCCCACGGCGGACGCCTGGAGCCGGAGACGCTGGAGATGACCAGCCCCGGCCAACTCGCCGCGCTGCGCGAGCGCCTGACGGGCCGTCGGCTCGACCTGCTCTTCGTCAACGCCGCGATCGACCGCGGCAACCTGCCGATCGGCGACGTCCCCACCGACATGTTCACCGAGGTGATGGTCACCAACGCGCTGAGCCCGCTGCGCACCCTGGAGGCCCTGCGCGACCTCGTCGCCCCCGGCGGAACCGTGGCGGTCATGTCCTCCGAGCAGGGCAGCATCACCCTCAACACCGAGGACGGCTACGAGCTCTACAAGGCCAGCAAGGCCGCCCTCAACCAGCTGATGCGCAGCTACGCGACCCGCCACGGCGCCGACGGACAGACCAAGCTGCTCATCGACCCCGGCCACAACCGCACCCGGCTCGGCGGACCCGACGCACCGCTGGCCCCCCACGAGAGCATCCCGCCCGTCGCCGACGTCATCGAGGCCCAGGCGGGCGCCCCGGGCCTGCAGTTCCTGGACCGCCACGGCGAGCCGGTGCCCTGGTGAGGATCCGGCCCCAGGCGCTCTGCCCTCGGCGTCCTGGGCGTCCCCGGCGTCCTCGGCGTCCTCAACGCCCCCGGCGTTCCGGCGCAGGTGCGATGCCGGAACGCCGAGGGCGGGAAGCAAAGCCGCGGGTGTCCCTACGCGAACGGCTCGTCGCGCAGCGCCGCCACCGCCTTCTCGATCCGCCGCAGGCGCGTCTCGGGCTTCTTCGCGCTTTCGATGGCGTGCACGTGCGCCCGCTTGCGGCTCGGTGACAGCCGGTCGTAGACCTTGCGGGCGATCGGGTCGGCGTCCAGGGCCTCGGTGAAGTCGGCCGGTTCGACCAGGACACGGGGTTCGGTGTCCAGGGCGAGGTCCACCTCGACCTCCTCGCCGGTCTCGACCCCGGCGGCCTCCCGGTTGGCCTTGCTGAAGCCGATCAGGTGGCGGCCCCGCATGATGGCGAGCCGGCTGTTCCAGGAGTGCCCGTTGACCGTGATGGTCACGGCCGGTCGTTTGCCTCCGTCGAGCTTCTCCACGACCTCCGGAGGAACTTCCAGGCCCCGCATGGGCTCCGGAGGCTCGACGTAGGTTCGGAACTTCATCATCTGCTCCTGTCAGGGTGTGTCGGCTCGCGGCGGGCGGTCACGTCCGTCCGCCGGTGACCGTGCTGTGTCACATCCTGACGGGGGCGGGCGCCCCGGGGGCGGGGATCGGCGCCATCCGTGTGGCGGGACGCGTCAGTCGAACACCGGCTTGCGGTCCCGGGTGCGCTTGAGCTCGAAGAACCCGTCCGTCGCGGTGACCAGCAGCACGCCGTCCCAGAGCCTGGCCGCGGCCTCCCCGCGGGGCACGGGCGTCACCACCGGGCCGAAGAACGCGTTGCCGTCCACGGCGATGACCGGGGTGCCGACGTCGTAGCCGACCTGGTCCATGCCGGCGTGGTGCGAGGCGCGCAGCACGGTGTCGTACTCGGTGGAGTCCATCGCCGCGGCCAGCTCCACGTCCAGACCGGCCGCCGTCAGCGCCGCCTCGATCGTGGCCCGGTCCTTGGGCGCCTTCTCGTGGTGGTAGCGGGTGCCCAGCTCGGTGTAGAGCCGGTCGAGCACCTCGGGGCCGTACTTCTGCTCGGCGGCGACGCACACCCGTACCGGCGCGAAGCCCAGCCCCACGCGGTACTTGTGCGGCACGTCGCGCCCCTCGTTGAGGACGGCGAGGCTCATCACGTGCCAGCGGACGGTGAGGGGCCGCTGCGCCCGCACCTCGTGGATCCACCGGGACGCGATCCACGCCCACGGGCACTGCGGGTCGAACCAGAAGTCGACGGTGGTCACATCGCCCTGAGACACCTCAGCCTCCTCTGCAGAGATCCTGTCCTGTCCGCGGTGCGGCCCCCTCATGCGGAGGGGGCGGCGGTGTCCGCGCGCACCGCGCCGAGCACCTCCTCGACGGCCTTGAGCGCACTGGCCACGCACTGGCCGACCCCGACACCGTCGTACGCGGCGCCGCACACCGCCAGCCCGGGCCGGGCCCTGACCCCCGCCCGGATGCGCGCCACCCGGTCCTGGTGCCCGACCGTGTACTGCGGCACCGCCGCGCCCCACCGGCTCACCTTTGCGGCCAGCGGAGCGCCGCGCACCCCGGTGACCTCGGCGACCTCGGAGCAGGCCAGCGCGACGAGGTCGGCGTCGTCGCGCCGCAGCAGGTCCTCGGCGCCGCTGCCCCCGGCCTGGCAGCGCACGATGTCCACCTCGCCCGCCAGGTGCGGCCACTTCATGGTGGAGAACGTGACGACCTTCAGCGCCCGCCCGTCCACCGCCGGCACCCGGTAGCCGCTGTGCCCCAGGGCGCGCAGCGCGGTGAGCGCCTCGCGGGGGAAGGCGAGCGTGATGATCACGGATCCGGCGTAGGGGATCTCGGCGAGTGCCGTGGTGGCCTGGCCGCTGCCGGGCACCCCGGCGAGCAGCGGCCCGGCCTGGGCGGCGGGCACGGCGACGATGACGGCGTCCGCGTCGATGTGCTCCGGCTCGGCGGCGCTGCCGACGGTCACCCGCCAGCCGTGCTCGCGGCGGGCCAGGGCGCGCACCGTGGTCCCGGTGCGCACCGCCGAGTCCGGCGAGGCGGCGAGCAGGCCGTCCGCCAGGACCTGGGGCAGCGAGCCCAGACCGCGGGTCAGGGTGGAGATGCCGGTGGTGGGCTGCTGCCCCGGCGGCAGCGGCTCCGGCAGCAGCGCCCCGGCCGCCTCGGCGAGCGACGCGCGCCGGCGGGCGGCGGAGACCAGCGGGGTGAGCGTGGCCTGGAAGGACAGCTCGTCGGCACGCCCGAAGTAGGCGTCGGACAGGAACGGGTCCACCAGGCGGTCCACGACCTCCCGGCCCAGGCGCTCCCCGACGACGTCCGCGACGGAGGCGTCCGCCTCCCGCCCGGTCTGCGGCAGCGTCAGGTCCTGGCGGGCCCGGGCCGTCCCGGCCTCGGACAGGATCCCGGACTTGGCGAGCTCGTCCATGTCGCAGGGCACGCCCATGAACTGACGGTCCAGCGGCGGCCGCAGCTGGTTCCCGCTCCACAGCGCCATCGACTTGGTGCCCGCCGCCACCACCTGGTCCTCCAGACCGGCCGCCTTGAGCAGCCGGGCGGTCTTGGGACGCCGGGCGTACGTCGACTCGGCCCCCTCGTCGATGACGACGCCCGCCAGCTCCGAGACGGCCAGCTGCCCGCCCAGCCGGGAGGCGCCCTCCAGGACGGTCACCCGCACCGGCTCGTCGCGCAGGAAGAACGCCGCCGCCAGACCCGCGACGCCGCCCCCGACGACCACCACATGCGCAGCCGCGCCCGCCCGGGCCATTCCGTTGTCCGCCATAGGACCTGCTCCTTCATGGATACGGTGTCGCATCAGTTTTGAAGGGGTGCCGATAGTCTCGGTTGAGCGGGAGTGGATCCTCAATCCGGCCCGGCCAAGGGGCATTTCGGGCGCCCGCAGCCCCCGCGCGCACCCCCTGCCGCCGCCCTCCGGGGCCGCCGCCCGGCGCCGTCGTCCGGGGCTGCCGTCCGGGGCCGTCGTCTGGGCCTGCGCCCCGGCGCCGCACCCGATTCATCCTCAACCCGCCATCGACCGGATCGCTGGACATTACCGCTGCGACAACACACCCATGGAACATGAGGAGAGTGGTGGCATGCGGAAGGTCGTTTCGCAGGACGGCACAACGATCGCCTGTCGCAGCACCGGTGAGGGCCCGCCGATCGTGCTGATGAACGGCGCGTTCCGCGATCACACCATCTTCGACGCGCTGGTCCCGGAGCTGGCGCCGCACTGCACCGTCCACGTCTACGACCGCCGGGGGCGCGGGCAGAGCGGCGACTCTCCCCAGTACGCCGTCGAGCGCGAGATCGAGGACCTGGCGGCGCTCATCGACGACGCGGGCGGGCAGGCGGTCGTCTTCGCCGGTTCCACCGGCGCGAACCTGGCGCTGGAGGCGGCCCTGGCCGGTGTCCCGATCACCAAACTCGCGCTGCACGAGCCGTACTTCCGCATCGCCCCCCACCCCAAGCCCCCGGCCGACTGCCTGGACACCCTGCGGGCGCTGCTGGCGGAGGGCAGGCGCGGCGAGACCGCGGAGTACTGGCTGCGCGAACTGCTGGGCCTGCGCCCCGAGATGATCGCCGACTGGCGGCAGGCGCCCCTGTGGGCGACCAACGAGGCCAACGCCCACACCCTGGTCTACGACACGGTCATCCTCGACGACTTCGAGGTGCCCGCCGAGCGGCTCGCCACCCTGCAGACCCCGACGCTGGTCGTCAACAGCGACGCGACCGGCGACTGGCTGCGGGACGCGGCCCGGGCGACCGCGACCGCGCTGCCCCACGGCTGGGGGATGCAGCTGCCCGGCTCGTGGCACCGCATCGACACCGACATCCTCGGCCGGGTCCTGGCCGGTTTCGCCACCACCTGAACACACCGCCCACCGGCCCACCACGGCGCCGGGCCCCGGCCACCTCGGCCAGGACCCGGCGCCCGCTGCTGTCCCGCCGGCTAGGCCTGCGGGACCGTCCAGTTGCCGCGCAGCCACGTCTCCAGGCCGACCAGGGCGGGCCGGATGCGGCGCAGCTGCGCCATGTCGGCGCTGTACCCCTCGGTGTCCAGCCAGTCGAACATGGCGGCCAGGTCCGCGCGGGCCGCGCGCAGCGGCTCGAAGGACCGCTGCTCGTACCGCGCCGGGACACCGGCCACCCGCCCGAACGCCCCGGCGATCTGCGGCCCGGTCAGCTCGGCGCTGGCGATCTCGACCTGGCGGCCCAGCCACGCCGCCGGATCCTCGAAGGCATCCGCGGCGAACGCCCCGATGTCGCTGGTCGCAATGATCTGGACCGGGACCTCCGGGCGCAGCCACAGGCCCAGCACCAGCTCGCCGTCGACCAGCCGGGGGCCGAGGTCGAGCAGGATGTCGTAGAACATGGTCGGCCGCAGCACCGTCGCGGGCAGGCCGAGCTTGGTGATGTGCTGCTCGATGTTCCACTTGCTGCGGAAGTGCGGGATGACCTCGCACCGGTCCGCGCCGCCCACCGAGCTGTACACGAAGTGGGCCACGCCCGCCTCGGCGGCCACGTCCGCCACCGCCTTGCCCTGGCGCTCCTCCGCGTCCACCCCGCCCGGGCCCCGGAACGTCTGGACGCTGAACACGCCCTGGACCCCCCGCATCGCCGCGCGCAGCGACGCCCTGTCCTCCAGGTCCCCGCGCACGAGCACCGCACCCGCCGCGGCGAGCGCGCGCGCCGCGGGAGCCTGCGGGTCACGCACCAGGGCGTGCACGACCCGCCCCCGGCGCAGCAGCTCGCGGGCCGCCGCGCCGCCCTGCCGGCCGGTTCCGCCCAGCACCAGGACCGCTCCGTCTACCGCCACCGTATTCCTCCGTCGTCCATTTCCTCGCCGATATGGTGTCCCGGCCTGCCCGGGGGGTGCCGTGAAAAGGACGGGCTCCCGCCCAAGGCCCGGTCAATTCCATCGACCCGGCCGCAACCGCACAGGAGCGCCGCCCATTTCACCTGTTTCGCAATCAGGAAGCGGAACCTTCAGTGACACGCTGATCGAGAATGCGGGTGACCGCGTTCGCCAGTATCTCCGCCGGATTCTCACCGGCGCCCATGCTGCGCCAGGCCACGTGATTGTCGGGGCGCACCAGGACGGCGCCGTCCCCGGCGACCTCGCGGACGCTCTCCCACCCGCCGTCGATGTCGGCGAACTCCGCGCCCGGGCCGATGCGGACCGCGTGGAGGGGCAGCGACAGCTTCTCCGCCACCTGCGCGGCCGCCTCGGCCCACGGGGCCCCGTCCACGCCGGTCAGCAGCACGAATCCGGCCGGGGAGCCGGTCAGGTCGTGGGTGGACAGGCGCCGGCCGTCCTGCTCGAGCCAGGCGTGCGGCAGCCGGTGCCCGGGCCGGGTCGTGGGCTGGTACACGTCACGCATGGGCACGCGCGCCGGCGGCAGGCTGCCGTCGGGGACGACCGCGCCCTGCTCGTAGTTGAAGCCGATCTCGAAGTCGTGCGCCTGGCAGCCGGCCCGGTGGGTGTCCAGGATCTCCGCGGTCCTGGCCCGCACCACCGCACCGATGGGGGAGGGGTCGAAGTACGTGGCGAACATCCGCTGCCTGCGCTGGGCCGGGGCGTGCGGGCCAAGGCCCACGGTGTCCAGGACGGCCTGGTGGTGGGAGGCCGCCGAGACCGCCCAGTCGACGTTGAGCTGGCACACCGGCCGCCGCTCCGCCTCGTAGGTGTCCATGAAGGCGTCGTCGGCGCGGCCGCCGAGCACCGCGGCCAGCTTCCACGCCAGGTTGTGGGCGTCCTGGATGCCGGAGTTCAGGCCGAGGCCGACGGTGGGCGGCTGGCGGTGCGCGGAGTCCCCGGCCAGCAGCACCCGCCCCTTGCGGTACCGCTCGGCGACCAGCGCCTGCACCGTCCAGTTCGTCACGTGATGCAGGGTCAGCTCCAGCTCGGGCAGGCCGAGCAGCTCGCGGACCCGGGCGCTGACGGACTCCTCGTCGAGGCGGTCGGCGTCCATCGGCGGGAAGTGCAGCACCCACTCCTCGCAGGCCTTGCCCCAGCTGGGCCCCATCTCGATGAGGTTGCTGCACAGGTCCGGGTCGTGGGCGTTGAGGAAGTGGGTCAGCAGCGTGCCCTCCTGCCACCACTGCGACAGGTCGGCGCTGAAGTACGCGGTCGTCACGTCCAGCAGGCCGGGCACGCCCTGCATCTCGATGCCCAGGGCGCTGCCGACCGTGCGGCCGCCGTCGGCCCCGATCAGGTAGCGCGCGGTGACCGTGGTCGTCTCCCCGGTGGCCACCTCGCGGATCTCGGCGACCACCCGGTCGCCCTCGTCGGTGAAGCCGGTCATCTCGTGGCCGAACAGGATGCGTCCGGGATTACGTTCCTCGGCGGTGCGCCGCAGGATCGGCTCCAGGCGGACCTGCGGCAGCTTGACCGGCATGACGGGACCGGCCGCCGCGTACCGCTCGCGCAGCGAGCCGCCGCCGAAGGCGTCTATCTCGTGGATCTGCCGGGCGTCCATCGGCCCCTCGCCGGCGAGCGAGGTCAGCCAGCGCAGCTTCCCGAACAGCTCCAGGGGCGCCCCCTGTTCGACCATCGGCCCGTCCAGCTGGTGCTGGCGGAATATCTCCATCGTGCGCTGATTGAGGTAGTGCGCCTTCGGCACGTGCGCGGTGTCCGCGTGCCGTTCGACGAGCAGGTGGTCCACACCGTGGTCGGACAGGAAGTTGGAGGCGGCAAGACCGCATCCGCCACCGCCCACGATAAGAACCGGAACCTCGACTGCTCCCATTTTCGTCCTTCCGGAAGGTGACAGTCTCACGCTCACGGGGACTGCCGAATGTGCCGGGAATGAAAGCGACACGGAATGTGTCGTGCAGGGCTGTGCATTCTGATTGAAGATGCTTTCGAAGCATGACCAGGCATTCTTTAGTCCCGGTCAACGACGGGTGGATCCCCGCCGGTGGTTCAGCTGCGCCGGGCCGCGTCCGCGAGCGCCCGGTGCAGCCGGTCGTCCTCGGTCTGCCCCGCCTCCCACTGCACGCCGACCGCGAAGGGGTGACCGGCCGCCTCGACCACCTCCACGACGCCGTCCGGCGTCCGGGCGGTGACGGCCAGTCCGGTGCCGACCCGGTCGACGGCCTGGTGGTGGTGGCAGGCGGTCTTGGGGGTGTCGTCGCCGAAGATCCGGGCGATGTGGCTGTCGGCCGCCAGGTCCAGGACGTGCCGCCCGAACTCGAAACCGGCGGCCTGCGGGCGGTGGGTGTCATTGCCGGTGATCTCCGGCAGATGCTGGTGCAGGGTGCCGCCGCATTGCACGTTGAGCAGTTGCATGCCGCGGCAGATGGCGAGCAGGGGCAGGCCCGCCCCGAGCGCCGCACCCAGCAGGGCGAGTTCGGCGCGGTCCATCTCCGGGCTGCCGCCGCGGGTCAGGGGGTGCCGCTCCTGCCCGTACAGTCCCGGATCGACGTCCGGGCCGCCCGGCACGAGCAGCCCCTGCAGATCACCGACGAGCTGCTCGACGCCGGGCCGCAGCGGCAGCACCACCGGGACGCAGCCCGCGGCGGCGAGGAAGTCCACGTGCGACTGGAGCGAGAGGCTCACCACCATGGCACTGCCCTGCAGGGTGACCGGCACCGTCCGCGCGGCGATCCCGATCACCGGCCTGCGGGCCGAACCCGCGGGCGTGGACGCTGACTTCGCTGACTTCATGACCACCTGTCCCTAGTCCTCGGCGTCCTCGGCGCGCGGCGCCACATAGACGAAGCCGTCCTCGACCTTCACCCGGTAGGTGGCGATCGGCCGGGTGGCCGGCGGGTTGACGGGCTGGCCGGTGCGCAGGTCGAAACACGACCCGTGCAGCCAGCACTCGATCGTCGTGCCGTAGACCTCCCCCTCGGCGAGGGAGACCTCGGCGTGCGAGCACAGGTCGCTGACCGCGTACACGGTGTCGTCCCTGCGCACCAGGGCGACCGGTGCGTCCTCGACCTCCACCGCGATCGCGCCCTCGGCCGGGATCTTGTCCACCGGGCAAACTCTGACGAAGCTCATCGCTCCAGCTCTCCTCCTGCATCGGGTCCGGCATCTCCCGGATCTCACGCGCCGGGAGTCACGCTCCGCCCGGGCTCTTGAGGATGAGCCGAGCAGAAGACGAGGTTCATCGGAGCCCGCTACCAGGGCACCGGGCCGTCCTCCGACAGCGAGGCCCCCGAGGGCCCGGCGGCATCCAGCAGCGCCAGCCGGACCGCGATCACGGCGCCCTCGGCGGGGGTGCGCTGCCCCCGGTGGCCGTTGATGTCGGTGGCCACCACGCCGGGATGGGCCGCGTTCACCTTGATCGGGGTGCCCCGCAGCTCCTTGGCGTAGGCGACGGTGAGCGCGTTGAGCGCGGTCTTGGAGGACTGGTAGGCGAGCATGTTGACGTGCGCCATGGGGGAGGCCGGATCGGCGTTGAGGGCCAGTGAGCCCAGGTGGCTGGACATGTTGACGATGCGCCCGGCCGCCGAGCGGCGCAGCAGCGGCAGCATCGCGTTGGTCACGGTGACCACGCCGAAGACATTGGTCTCGTACACCTCCCGCAGGTCGCCCGCGGCCGCCTCGCTGGGCGCCCCGGCGAACCCTCCGGCGATGCCCGCGTTGTTGACCAGGATGTCCAGGCGGCCGTACCGCTTCTCGATGAGGGCCGCGGCGTCAGCCACACCGGCCGCGTCCCGCACGTCGATGCGCAGCGGCACCGCCGTGATGCCGCGGTCCGCGAGCACGGCGCTCGCCTGCTTGCCGCGCACCTCGTCCCGGGCACCGATCAGGACGACGGCTCCCCGCTCGCCCAACTGCCGTGCTGTCTCCTGCCCGATGCCCTTGTTGGCGCCCGTGATGAGCGCGATCTTCTCGACCGGCACGTCGGTGGTCCCTTCGTAAGAGGGGGGATTAAGGGGGGTGGGTCTCGCGCGTCGGAACCCACCGAAGACTCACACAGTTCGGGCGGCGCACCCGGGGCCGCCGTGAACGCCCGAGCTGTTCAACCGCGGGAACTTCGCGGTCGAACACCGGTGGCGCACCGCGCCGTTCGGCACCTCACTTGCACGGCGGACAGCGCGACGGCAGCCTGGTGCACCGGCAATCGCCGCTGCCCGCCCCCGCGCTCCCGCCCGCCCCCGTGCTCCGTGCCGGGCGGCGCCGAGCGACGTCGGTGCGGGCCCGACTCACAGGAGACGCCCCGATGCCACCCCGGATGAACAACCCCTCGCTGGTCGTGCCCGACGCCCTGCAGCCGCTGCTCGACCTGACCAAGGTCATCGGCAAGGTCGGCGTCCCGCAGCAGACACTCGACCTCATCCGGCTGCGGGTGAGCCAGATCAACGGCCGCATCTACACGATCCCCGACGACCTGGGGCAGGCCGCCGAGGCGGACCAGCGCCTGCCCCAGGTGGCCGAGTGGCGCGAGGCGACCTGCTTCAGCCCCGCCGAGCGCGCCGCCCTGGCGCTGGCCGAGGACGCCACCGAGCTCACCGGCCGGGAGGACGCGGTGCCCGACGAGGTCTGGCAGGAGGCGGCCGGGCTCTACACCGAGGAGGAACTCGCCTCGCTGGTCATCCACATCGGCCTGGTCAACCTCTGGAACCGCATCAACGTCGCCACCCGGCAGGTCCCGGCGGCCTGGCGCTGAGCGCCTGTCACATCTTTGCGCCGCCGGGCGTCATAGCAGTGACGACCGGGACCACACCCAGCCGCAGGGAAGGAACCGCACTGTGTTGAAGCTCATCAACGCCGGTTTAGGCAGGACCGGGACCACGTCACTGCAGGTGGCGCTGGAACAGCTGGGTTACGGCCCCTGCTACCACATGTTCGACATCGTCGGCGATGAGAAGCGTCTGGAGCAGTGGGAACGCATCGTCTGCGAGGGCCGGCAGCCCGACTGGAAGGCGGTGTTCGAGGGGTACAACTCCGCGGTGGACGGCCCGCCCTCCTTCTACTACGACCGGATCCTGCAGGCGTTCCCCGACGCCAAGGTCGTCCTCACGGTGCGCGACGCCGACGGCTGGTACGAGAGCACGTACAACACGCTGTACCAGTTCGTCCTGAAGAACAAGGAGACCCCGCCCGAGGAGGGGACCAGGCAGGCCCGGGTCTACCGCATGACCAACGTCATGACCTGGGAGGGGCTGTTCAAGGGGCGGTTCTCCGACAAGGACCACGCCATCGAGGTCTACCGCCGCCGCAACCAGGAGATCATCGACGCCGTTCCCGCGGACAACCTCCTGGTCTACGACGTGCAGCAGGGCTGGGAACCGCTGTGCGCGTTCCTGGGCGCCGACGCGCCGACCACCGCATTCCCGCACGCCAACACCACCGCGAACATGCGCGAGCGGATGCAGCAGATGGCCGCCGGCGGCCCGCCCGGACCCGGCGGCGCACCCGGCGCAGCGCCCGGCGGGGCCCCCGGCGGGGCGCAGTAACACCGCCCGCTCTTTTTCCTTCATTTCCCCCCGCGGACAGCCGAATTGACGGCTGCTCCGCGGGGGTTTTTGCGTTTACGGAACCGGCCCGATGCCGTACCCCGATACCGCAATTCAAGGCCCGCTCCACCGGCGGTCATTGTTCAACCGTAGTTGTTTTCACGCCACTTCCCTCACCCGATAGTCTCGCGCCGCCCCCTGGACCTGCCCGTGAAAATCGGCTTCGCCGGCCTGCCCGAAATACCGGCCCGGCGGCGGACCTGCCTCAAGAAGGGGAATACGTGAGGAAGTTTCTGGCAATTACGGCGGCGGCCGCCACCGCCCTGGCGGGAACGATCGCCGCGGTACCGGCGAAGGCCTCGGCCGACCGGCCGGCAACCGGCATCGCCTGGTCGCCCTGCCCGGACAACGACCCCGTCGTCGGGGGCCTGCTGAAAGGGCTGGAGTGCGGCACGCTCGACGTCCCGCTCGACCACGCCCGGCCCGACGGCCGGACGATAGAACTGGCGCTCACCCGCGCCAGACACACCGCACCCGACGAGCAGTACCAGGGCATCGTGCTGCTCAACCGCGGCCAGTGGCCCGGCCAGTTCGGCCGCGACCTGCCCACCCGGTTCGCCAAGGGCACCTCCGGGCTCTCCCCGGCCGTCGGCGCCACCTACGACTGGATCGGCTTCGACCCGCGCGGCACCGGCGCCAGCGAACCCCGGATCACCTGCGAGCCCACCTACGTCTGGCCCGGCAAGGCCCGCGCCGACCTGGTGCCCGCCACCGCCACCGAGGAACGCGCCTGGCGCGACAGGGCCCGCACCTTCGCCGACAGCTGCGGCCGCACCCACGGCGACACCCTCAACCACCTGAGCACCAAGGACACCGCCCGCGACCTGGACCGCATCCGCCAGGCCCTCGGCCAGGAGCAGCTCACCTACTTCGGCTGGGACTACGGCACCTACCTCGGCTCCGTCTACGCCTCGATGTACCCGCACCGGGTGCGCCGGATGGTCCTGGACACCGTGGTGCACCCCGCCGACGGCTGGTACAAGGACGTCCTCGAACAGAACGTGACCTTCGAGAAGAGCGCCGAGAACTACTTCGCCTGGATCGCCCGCAACGATGCGACCTACCACCTGGGCACCACCCGGGCCGCGGTCGAGGCCAAGTACTACGAAGGCATGGAGATGCTCCGCAAGGCGCCGGTCGAGGGCCGCATCGGACCGGCCGAATACACCGAGGTGTTCCTGGTCAACCTCTACCGCCGCTCCTCCTGGGTGGGCCACAGCAAGGCGCTGGCCGACTGGGTGCTGCGGGGGGACCCCGCGGGCCTGAAGGCCAACTTCAACGACCCGGGCTACCCGACGCAGAACAAGCAGGCCATGTACAACGCGGTCCAGTGCACCGACGCGCCCTGGCCGCGCAACTGGCAGCGCTGGCACGACGACTACACCCGCCAGTACCGCACCGGCAACACCTTCCTGACCTGGTACAACGCCTGGTATAACGCGCCGTGCGCGTTCTGGCCGGCCCCCGCGGGCAGCCCGCAGAAGGTCGGCGCCAAGAACGTGAACGTCCTGGTGGTGCAGGGCGAGCACGTCGCCGGCTCCCCGCTGGCGGGCGCCTACGACATCCACCGGCGCTTCCCCAACTCCCGGCTGCTGGTGGAGCGGAACGGCTACGAGCACGAGACGTCGCTGTCCCGCAACGCCAACACGTGCATCAACGGCCATGTCGGCGCCTACCTCAAGGACGGCAGCCGCCCGGCCGCGGGCAAGGGCGCCGACGCCGCCTGCGACGCCAACCCGGCGCCGGTGCCCACCCCGTAGCAGCCGCCGGATTTATGCCGTTGCCCGCCGCGTTCAACCGCATGAAATCCGCGGTTGAACGCCCGGGCGAGCGGCCCGACTTATGAATTCAGGACCGTCATTGCAGCCGAACATGGCGATGTGTAGTTTGACATCGACAATTCCTCAGCCGTCCCGCGTGGAAGGTCAACAATGGAAACTGACGTAATAATTGTCGGTGCCGGGCCGGTCGGATTGATGCTGGCCGGCGAACTCCACTTGGGCGGTGTGAATGTCACCGTCTTCGACAAGCTCCCCGCCCCGTCCGGAGAATCCCGCGCACTCGGCTTCAACCGGCGGGCCGCCGAATCACTGGACCAGCGCGGACTGCTGCCCCGGCTCGGTGAATTCCGGTGGGGCCCGATGGGGCACTTCGGCGGGGTCCGTTTCGACCTCGGCATGCTGGACGAGGACCACAGCGGCGTCCTGGGACTGTCCCAGGCCCGCACCGAGGACATGCTGGGCGCCCGACTGGCCGAACTCGGGGTGCCGGTGCGCCGCGGATACGAGGTCACCGGCGTGCGCGAGGAACCCGACGGCGTCGTCGTGCACTTCGCCGGGCCTCAGGGCCCCGGCGAGGAACGCGCCCGGTACGTGGTCGGCTGCGACGGCCCGCAGAGCACCGTCCGCACCGCGGCCGGCATCCCCGCCCGGCAGTGGGAGGCCACCCGCGGCATGTACACCGCGGAGATCACCGGGGTGAAGCTGCGCCCGCGGCCCATCGGCGAACGCCTGCCCGGCGGCCACATGGTGGTGTGCACCCCGCTGGGCGAGGGCCGCTTCCGCATCGTCGTCCACGACAAGGGCCTGCCCCCGCAACAGGACCCCGGTGCACTGACGTTCCCGCAGATCGCCGACGCCTGGCAGCGGCTCACCGGCGAGTCCATCCACCAGGCCGAGGCCCAGTGGATGTGGGCCTGCGGCAACGCGGCAGGCCTGGCCCAGGAGTACCGGCGCGGCCGGGTGCTCCTTGCGGGCGACGCCGCACACGCCATGCCGCCGCTGGCCGCCTGGGGCCTCAGCGCAGGCCTACAGGACGCCGCCAACCTCGGCTGGAAGCTCGCCGCGGTCCTGGCCGGCTGGGCGCCCGCGCACCTGCTCGACACCTACCACGGCGAACGCCACCCGGTCGGACAGCAGTTGATCCGCAACGCCCAGGCGGCGTCGATGCTCTACCTCGGCGACGCCGACATGGACCCGCTGCGCGGCGTGCTGGGCGAGCTGATGGAGCACAAGGACGCCGCCGGACACCTGGCGGGCATCGTCAGCGGCCTGGGCATCCGCTACGACCTGGGCCCGGGGGAGCACCCCCTGCTGGGCCGCCGCATGCCGCTGGACCGCCGCCTTGCCCTGCCCGGCGGCGGCCGCACCCGCGTCGCCGACCTGCTGCACCCCGCCCGCGGCGTGCTCATCGCCACCGACGCCACCGACGGCGCTGACAAGGCGGCCCGGCTCGCCGAGGCGTGGACGGACCGCATCGACATCGTCACCGGCACCTGGACGGACGGCCCGGACGACGGCCCCGAGGCGGTCCTGATCCGCCCCGACGGCTACGTGGCCTGGACCTTGCCGGGCAGCGACAGCGACCTGACCGACGTCCTGGGCGACTGGTTCGGCGCCCCCCGCACCACCGCCCCGCCCGCACGCGGCGCCACCCACCGAACAGGAGCGTGAGCATGACCAGGGACGTGATAGTCGTCGGCGCCGGTCCCGTCGGGCTGATGATGGCCGGCGAACTGCGCCTGGGCGGCGTCGACGTCGTCGTCTACGAGAAGCTGCCCGCCCCGGCACGGGAATCCCGCGGCGCCAGCCTCACCCGGCGCGCGGCCGAAAGCTTCGACCAGCGGGGCCTGCTGGGCCGGCTCGGCCCGACCGAACCCGCCGACAGCCACTTCGGCGGCGTACCGATCGACCTCGGCCCGCTGGCGCAGGACCACAGCGGCGCCCGGGGCGTCTCCCAGTTCCGCACCGAACGGATGCTGGAGGACTGGGCGGGCGAACTCGGGGTGCCGGTGCGCCGCGGATACGAGGTCACCGGCGTGCGCGAGGAACCCGACGGCGTCGCCGTGGACTTCACCGGGCCCCAGGGACCCGGCCGCGAACGCGCCCGCTACCTCATCGGCTGCGACGGCGGCCGCAGCACCGTCCGCAAGCTGGTCGGCATCGACTTCCCCGGCCCCGAGCCCACCCGCGGCTTCTACACGGCGGACGTGACCGGCATCGAGACCCGCCGCCGGCGCATCGGCGAGAACCTCCCCGACGGCAGCATGGTCATGGCGATGGACCTGGAGAACGGCGTCACCCGCGTCGTCGCCTACGAGCGGGGCATGCGGCCCAAGGACCGCGACGCCCTGTCGTACGCCGAACTCGCCGACGCCTGGCAGCGCCTGACCGGCGAGTCCATCCACCACGGACAGTGCCGCTGGATCAGCTGCTTCACCGACGCCTCCCGGGTGGCCGCCGAATACCGGCGCGGCCGGGTGTTCCTGGCGGGCGATGCCACCCACGTCCAGCCCCCGGCGATGGCACAGGGCCTGAGCGTGGGCGTGCAGGACGCGGTCAACCTCGGCTGGAAGCTCGCCGCCGTGCTGGCCGGGCGGGCCCCCGAGCGCCTGCTCGACACCTACCACGCCGAACGCCACCCGATCGGACAGCAACTGGCGCGCAACGCCCGCGCCGCCATCGAACTGCGCCTCACCGGCCAGGAGATGGCCCCGCTGCGCGCGGTCCTGGGCGAACTCCTGACACACAAGGACGCCGCCGAACACCTGGCGGGCGTCCTCAGCGGCCTGGGTATCCGCTACGACCTGGGGCCGGGGGAGCACCCCCTGCTGGGCCGCCGCATGCCGCCCGCCCGCCAGCTGGATCTGCCCGGCGGCGGCCGCACCCGCGTCGCCGACCTGCTGCACCCCGCCCGCGGCGTGCTCATCGCCACCGAAGCCACCGACGCCACCGACGGCGCGGCCAAGGCCGCCCGGCTCGCCGAGGACTGGGCCGACCGCATCGACATCGTCACCGGCACCTGGACGGACGGCCCGGACGACGGCCTCGAGGCGGTCCTCATCCGCCCCGACGGCTACGTGGCCTGGACCTCCCCGGGCAGCGACAGCGACCTGACCGACGTCCTGGGCCACTGGTTCGGCACCCCCCAGGCCACCGGCCACGCCACCGCCCGGACCGTCTGACGCGCACCCGCCGCCGCCCGGACGACGACCACCAACCCCCAGGAGACACACGTGAGGACCGGAGTCACCGTCTGGCTCACCGGCCTGCCGAGCGCCGGGAAGACCACCATCGCCTATGAGCTGGCCGCCCGGCTCCGCGCGGACGGCCACCGCGTGGAAGTCCTGGACGGCGACGAGATCCGCGAGGCGCTCTCGGCCGGCCTCGGCTTCTCCCGCACCGACCGCGACACCAACGTGCAGCGCATCGGCTTCGTCGCCGAACTCCTGGCCCGCAACGGCATGCTGGCGCTGGTCCCGGTGATCGCGCCGTACACCGACAGCCGGGAGGCGGTGCGCAAACGCCACGACAGCAACCACACCCCCTACCTCGAGGTGCACGTCGCCACCCCCCTCGAGGTGTGCAGCGCCCGCGACGTCAAGGGCCTCTACGCCAAGCAGGCCGCCGGAGAGCTGACCGGCCTCACCGGGGTCGACGACCCCTACCAGGCGCCCGCCGCACCGGACCTGCGCATCGAGTCGCAGCACCAGACCGTCCAGGAGTCCGCCGCCGCGGTGTACGCCGTGCTCACCGAAAGGGGCCTGTTATGACGCCGACCGCCGACCCGGTGACGGGGGGCGACGGGGGCAGGGACACCCCGTACGCCCTCTCGCACCCCGACGCGCTGGAGTCGGAGGCGGTGCACATCTTCCGCGAGGTGGCGGGCGAGTTCGACAACCCGGTGGTGCTCTTCTCCGGCGGCAAGGACTCCATCGTCATGCTGCACCTGGCGCTCAAGGCGTTCGCGCCCGCGCCGGTGCCCTTCGCACTGCTGCACGTGGACACCGGGCACAACTTCCCCGAGGTCCTGGAGTTCCGGGACCGCACGGTGGCCCGGCACGGGCTGCGCCTGCACGTCGCCTCGGTGCAGGACTACATCGACCGCGGCATTCTCAAGGAACGCCCGGACGGCACCCGCAACCCGCTGCAGACCCGGCCGCTGACCGACACCATCCAGCAGCAGCGCTTCGACGCCGTGTTCGGCGGCGGGCGCCGGGACGAGGAGAAGGCGCGTGCCAAGGAACGCGTCTTCTCGCTGCGCGACGAGTTCTCCCAGTGGGACCCGCGCCGCCAGCGCCCCGAGCTGTGGAACCTGTACAACGGCCGCCACCTGCCCCGCGAGCACGTCCGTGTCTTCCCGCTGTCCAACTGGACCGAGCTGGACGTGTGGCTGTACATCGCCCGCGAGGGCATCGAACTGCCCGAGATCTACTACGCCCACGAACGCGAGGTGTTCCGCCGCAACCACATGTGGCTGACCGCCGGCCAGTGGGGCGGCCCGGGGGGCGGCGAGCGAACCGAGAAGCGCCGGGTGCGCTACCGCACCGTCGGCGACATGTCCTGCACCGGCGCCGTGGACTCCGACGCCGACACCATCGAGCGGGTCATCACGGAGATCGCCGCGTCCCGGCTGACCGAACGCGGCGCGACCCGGGCCGACGACAAGCTCTCCGAGGCCGCCATGGAAGACCGCAAGCGCGAGGGGTACTTCTGATGACCGTTCTGAGCGACAGCACCGTGGGCACACTGCGCTTCGCCACCGCCGGTTCCGTGGACGACGGCAAGTCCACCCTGGTGGGCCGCCTGCTGCACGACTCCAAGTCGGTCCTCGCCGACCAGCTGGAGGCCGTCGCACAGGCCTCCCGCAACCGCGGCCAGGCCACCCCCGACCTGGCGCTGCTCACCGACGGCCTGCGGGCCGAACGCGAGCAGGGCATCACCATCGACGTCGCCTACCGCTACTTCGCCACGCCCCGGCGCCGGTTCATCCTGGCCGACACCCCGGGCCATGTGCAGTACACCCGCAACATGGTGACGGGTGCCTCCACCGCCGAGCTGACGGTGATCCTGGTCGACGCCCGCAACGGCGTCGTCGAGCAGACCCGCCGCCACACCGCCATCGCCGCGCTGCTGCGCGTCCCGCACGTCGTCCTGGCGGTCAACAAGATGGACCTCGTCGGCTACGAGGAGTCCGTCTTCGCCGCCGTCGCCGAGGAATACACCGCCTACGTCAAGGAGTTGGGCGGCCCGGAGGTCACCGTCATCCCGATCTCCGCGCTCGCCGGGGACAACGTCGTGGAGCCCTCCGCGCACATGGGCTGGTACGGCGGCCCGACCGTCCTGGAACACCTGGAGACCGTGCCGGTCAGCCACCACCTGGCGCCCTGCTCCGCCCGGCTGCCCGTGCAGTACGTGATCCGCCCGCAGACCCCCGAACAGCCCGACTACCGCGGCTACGCGGGCCGCATCGCGGAGGGCACCTTCCGCACCGGACAGCAGGTACGCGTGCTGCCCTCCGGCCGCACCTCCACGATCACCGGGATCGAACGGCTGGGCCGCCCCGTGGACACGGCCTGGGCCCTGCAGTCGGTGACCGTGCTGCTGGCCGACGACATCGACATCGCGCGCGGCGACCTGATCGTGCCGAGCAAGGACGCCCCGGCCGCCACCCGGGAGGTGGAGGCGACCGTGTGCCACGTCGCCGACCAGCCGCTGACCGCCGGACACCGGGTGCTGCTCAAGCACGGCACCCGCACGGTCAAGGCGATCGTCACGGACATCCCCTCCCGCCTCACGCTCGAGGACCTCTCCCCGTACCCGCACCCCGGCCGCCTCGTCGCCAACGACATCGGCCGGGTGCGGATCCGCACCGCCGAGCCGCTGCCCATCGACTCCTACGCCGACTCCCGGCGCACCGGCTCGTTCATCCTCATCGACCCGGCGGACGGCACCACGCTCACCGCGGGCATGGTCGGCGAGTCGTTCGCCTCCCCGGACCCGGCCGGGACCGGGGCCAAGGACGAGGGGTGGGACTTTTGAGCCCGCGCCGCCGCGCACCGGCCCTGGCGCTGGCGGCACTGTGCCTGCTGGCCCCCGCCGCCTGCGGCTACGGCTCCCAGGCCAAGGCCGCCAAGGATGCGGACACCGCGCGGGTCGCGCCCGGCGCACAGAAGATCGAGGGCCTGGACTCCGTGCGGATCGGCTACTTCGCCAACCTGACCCACGCCACCGCGCTGGTGGGCCGCCACCAGGCGTTCTTCCAGAAGGCGCTGGGCGCCACCAAGGCGACGTACGCGACGTTCAACGCGGGCCCCTCCGAGATCGAGGCGCTGAACTCCGGCTCCCTCGACATCGGCTGGATCGGCCCGTCACCGGCGATCAACGGGTTCACCAAGTCCCGGGGCAAGAACCTGCGGATCATCGGCGGTTCGGCCTCCGGCGGCGTGAAGCTCGTGGTGAACCCGGAGAAGATCAAGTCCCTGAAGGACGTCAAGGGCAAGAAGATCGCGACCCCGCAGCTCGGCAACACCCAGGACGTGGCCTTCCTCAACTGGATCGCCGAGCAGGGCTGGAAGGTCGACGCGCAGAGCGGCAAGGGTGACGTCTCGGTGGTGCGCAGCGACAACAAGGTCACCCCGGACGCCTACAAGGCCGGTTCCCTCGACGGCGCCTGGGTGCCCGAGCCGACCGCCTCCAAGATCGTCGCCGAGGGCGGCAGGGTCCTGCTGGACGAGAAGACGCTGTGGCCCGGCGGCACCTTCGTCATCACGAACATCATCGTGTCGCAGAAGTTCCTGACCGCCCACCCCCAGGTCGTCCAGGCCGTGCTGAAGGCATCGGTGGACACCAACGGGTGGATCCGCGCCCACCCCGCCCGCGCCAAGGCGGCCGCCAACCAGCAGCTGGCGGCCGACGCGGGCAAGGCCCTGCCCGAGCAGGTGCTGGACCCGGCATGGCGGTCGATCGACTTCACCGACGACCCGCTGGCCGCCACCCTGCGCGCCGAGGCGACGCACGCCGTCAAGGCCGGGCTGCTCGATGCGCCCGACCTGAGCGGCATCTACGACCTGACCCTGCTCAACAAGGTCCTCAAAGCGGCAGGGCGCCCGCCGGCCGACGACGCGAAGCTCGGTGTCAGGTGACCCGCCCCGCTGCGTTCCCCGCTGCGTTCCCCGGAGGTGACGACCATGACCACGACCCGCGCCCAGAGCGGTGAGGGCACCGCGACGGCCCGCCACGCCGTGCGCATCGAGCACGTCTCCAAGTCGTTCCCGGGCCCCGCCGGTCCCCAGCTCGTCCTGGACGACATCAGCCTCGACGTCGCACCCGGCGAGTTCGTCACCCTCCTGGGGGCCTCGGGCTGCGGCAAATCCACCCTGCTCAACCTCGTCGCCGGACTCGACGAGCCCACCGGCGGCGACATCACCACCGACGGCCGGCCCGCGCTGATGTTCCAGGAACACGCCCTGTTCCCCTGGCTGACCGCGGGCAAGAACATCGAACTCGCCCTCAGGCTCCGCGGCATCGCCCCCCAGGGGCGCCGCGAACGCGCCGAGGAACTCCTGGAACTCGTCCGCCTCAAAGGCGCCCACGGCAAACGGGTGCACGAGCTGTCCGGCGGCATGCGCCAGCGGGTCGCCCTGGCCCGCGCCCTGGCCCAGGAGAGCCGCCTGCTGCTGATGGACGAGCCCTTCGCCGCCCTGGACGCCATCACCCGGGACGTGCTGCACGACGAGCTGACCCGCATCTGGCGCGAGACCCAGCTGTCGGTGCTGTTCGTCACCCACAACGTGCGCGAGGCCGCGCGCCTGGCCCAGCGCGTCATCCTGCTGTCCTCCCGCCCCGGGCGCATCGCCCGCGAGTGGGCCGTGGACATCCCGCAGCCGCGCCGCATCGAGGACACCGCCGTGGCGGAACTGTCCATCGAGATCACCGAACAACTACGGGGGGAGATCCGCCGGCATGGCCAGTACTGAGACGCCCGCCGCCAAGGACGGCAACGACCTCGCGGGCCTCGACGCCCTGGAGACACCGCAGCACATCCGCAAGCCGCTCACGCTGACCCTGCGGGAGAAGGTCCTGCCGCCCGTCACCGCCATCGCGCTCGTCCTGGCGGTGTGGCAGGCACTGGTCTCCTTCGAGATCGTCGACGACCCCAGCAAACTGCCCTCCCCGGGCGCGGTGTGGGACGTGGCGCACCAGGCGTGGCTGGAGGGCGAACTCCTCGGCTACATCTGGACGTCCGCCTCGCGCGGCCTGCTCGGCTTCTGCCTGGCGCTGCTCATCGGCACCCCGCTGGGCCTGCTCGTGGCCCGGCTGAAGTTCCTGCGCGCGGCGATCGGCCCGATCCTGTCCGGCCTGCAGTCGCTGCCCTCGGTGGCCTGGGTGCCGCCCGCGGTGATCTGGCTGGGCCTGAACAACCAGATGATGTACGCGGTGATCCTGCTCGGCGCCGTGCCCTCCATCGCCAACGGCCTGGTCTCCGGCGTCGACCAGGTGCCGCCGCTGTTCCTGCGCGCGGGCCGCACGCTCGGCGCAACGGGCCTGCGGCACACCTGGCACATCGTGCTCCCCGCCGCCCTGCCCGGCTACGTCGCCGGCCTCAAACAGGGCTGGGCGTTCTCCTGGCGCTCGCTGATGGCCGCCGAGATCATCGCGTCCTTCCCCGACCTCGGCCTGGGCCTGGGCCAGCTCCTGGAGAACGGCCGCAACGCCAGCGACATGGCCATGGTCTTCGAGGCCATCCTGCTCATCCTCCTGGTCGGCATCGCCATCGACCTGCTCATCTTCAGCCCCCTGGAGCGCTGGGTCCTGCGCAGCCGCGGCCTGCTGATCAAGCACTGAAACCCCGCACATCCGCGGTCCGATGACCGTCAACTCACCCTCGACTGCGGCTAGAGACACCGCTGCGACGCTCATCCGGAATGGCAGCAGAAAGGGCACACCGGATGGCTTTCAATGACGGGCGGGCTACGGTGATCGCAGACGGTTTGAGCTCCGCCAAAACAACGTGCAAAGAATCAGCGGCCGGTGACCCGAGCGGCCCGGGAACCGGCCCAGGAATTGGTCCCGGAATCGGTCCCGGAATCGGTCCCGAAAACATCGAGAAGACACCGGCGCAGGAACTCCCGGTGCATGCACTGTCGCCCGGACTGCATCTGCGCCAGGGCGGCATCAACGCCGCGTACCTCCAACTGCTCATCGACGCCTCGGGCCGTTCACAATTGCCGCCCGTACTCGTCCAGAAAGACGGCTGGCGGATTATCGACGGGCTGCACAGACTGGAGGCCGCAAAGCTCTGCGGCGACCACAGCATAAAAGCGCGCCTCATCGACTGCACGGACGCCGAAGCTCTCGTCATCGCGATGAAGGCCAACAGTTCGCACGGCCTGCCGCTGTCGAGGGCCGACCGCATGGGCGGCGCCGAACGCGTGCTGGTGGCCCATCCCGAATGGTCCGACCGCGCCATCGCGAGCGTCACCGGACTGAGCGCCAAGACGATCGCGTCCCTGCGCGACCGCTCCGCGTGCACCACCCCGCCCGGCGGCCAACGCCTGGGCCTGGACGGCAAACTGCGCACGGTCGGCGCGGGCGAGGGCCGCCGCCGCGCCGCCGCCTACCTCACCGCCCACCCCGACGCCACGCTGCGGGAAGTCGCCCGGGAGACCGAGGTGTCCCTGGGCACGGTCCACGACGTCAGCGCCCGGCTGCGCCGCGGTGTCAGCCCCGAGCGCAACGGGCTGCGCGGGCCCGGCGCCCGGCTGGCCCTGCACCCCGCCGAGCGGCCCGCGGACGCCCCGCAGGACACCGGCCACCCCCCGGCGCCGGAGGCCGAGGGCACGCCCCTGCGGCGCACCGGCCCGGCCGAGACGCCGCCCGCCTGGGAGACGGTCGCCGCCAAGGTCGCCAACGACCCGTGCGTGCGCTACACCGCGGGCGGCAAGGAGTTCCTGCAGTGGATGGCGCTGCACGCGAGCGACCCGGACGGCTGGCAGGACCTCGTCGGCGCCGTCCCGGCGCACTGGCTGGGCGTCATCGCCCCCATCGCGGAGAGCGTCAGCAAGGAATGGAGCCTGTTCGCCGAGCGGCTCCGCAGCCGCCAGGAAGCGGTGTGAGGCCGCCGGGCCGGGCCGTCAGGACCCGGCCTTCAGCTGCCGGTTGAGCGCGCGCTCCACCGGGGTCAGGGCGACCTCCGGGCACAGCCGCTCCGGATGGGCCGTGGGCGGACCCGCCAGCCCCGGCGGCGTGCTGGCGCGGGGCGGGGCCTGCGGCGGGGCACCCGGGGGCACCCAGGCCCCCGACACGTAGATGGCGCCGTAGGCCTGCAGGGCTGCGTACACCTCGCGCCAGAAACGCCTGATCAAGCTGGCCATGGGGATCCCTCCGATGGCGTGGCCGCGGGGGCTGCGGTGGCTGCGGGTGCGCCGGAAGCCGTCACTGTGCGGGCCACTGGTCGAACCGGATTCGAAACTGACTCAAGCGGCACGGGAACCTCCCGCCGACGCGGTCGACGCGGTGTCGAGGCGGACTCGAGCCGCCCCTCCGCCCGGCCTCAAGAACGCCTTGCCAACGTGTCCGGGTGGAGCAACCGGGCTCCGCAGCCCCGCGGGGCGCACGGTCACGGGAGGACAGGCCCATGGACGAGGCCGAACGTGAGCGGCAGGCACGCGGCGCCGAAGGAGCCGCGCCGGTGCTCCATCTCGCCGGGGTGGACGACGACGAGGACGACCCCGGCGAGCCGAACGTGGTCCGTGGGATCGACTGACCGAGCGGGACCGACTGACCGAGCACCCCTGCCCTTTCGGCCCGCGAGCCGCGACGGTGGGGTGCCAGGGCGCGTTGCGCCGGTGACCGAAAGAGGAATCCAAGAGATGACGCTCTCCCCGCAGCGCGCCGGCACGACGGCGCTGTCCCCCTCGGCCGGCAAGTTCCTGCAAGCGCCCTTCACCGCCGTGCTGACCACGCTCAGACCCGACGGCTCGCCCCACCTGACACCGGTGCGGTTCACCTGGGACGCCCAGGCACACCTCGCCCGCGTCCTGACCGTGAACACCACACGCAAGGTCAAGAACGTGCTGGCCGCGCCGCAGGCACGCGTCGCGCTCTGCCAGGTGGACGGCTTCTCCTGGGTCGTCCTGGAGGGCACCGCCCGCGTCTTCGAGAGCCCCGAACGCGTCGCCGAAGGGGTCCGCCGCTACACCGAGCGCTACTTCTCCGGGCCGCCGAACCCGCCGGGCCGCGTGGTCGTGGAGATCACGGTCGACCGGGTGCTGAGCCTCAACTGCTGAGGCCGCGGGCCTGGCGGGCATCAGCCGCGGGCGCCGGGCGGCACCCCGTCCACCCAGATCAGCCCGAACGAGAGCCGGGTGAGGCGCCAGCCGTCCGGAGTGCGGCGCGCCGCACCGCTCACCGAGGTGCCGGTGGTGAACAACTCGGGCCCCGCACCGCCGGGATGATGCACGTGGGTGGAGACGAGGTTGGCGCGCAGCGTCGCCTCGTCGCCCGCGCAGTCCACCACCGCGGGCGAATTCAGATGCTGGGTGCGGGCGAAATTCTCCAGCGCGTTGCGGTGCCATTCCGCGAGCCCGTGTATTCCCTCGTACCGGCTCAGCGGGAACGCGACGACGGCGTCCCGGGTGAAGAGACTGCGCGCCCACACGTCGTCCAGCTTTTCGGTGTCCAACGCCAGGAGATAGCGGTCCAGTAGCCCGCGCACGGTAAAGGCGTCCGCCATGGCCGTGTCCGGAGTGAAGGATTCAGCTTCAGTCGAGGTCATGCTTGAGAATGCGCCCACAAAGACGCCCCGACCAACCCCGCCTGTAGAAGATCTGACGTTCTCCGCACGTTTCTGTAGTGGGCTGTAGAAGCCCTGTACCGATGTCTCTTTACCGCCCGGTCCGGCGCTGTCCATACTCGTAAAACATCAACCAGAAGAGGGCGGATGGGCGACGATGGACAATTATGACGCGGACGTGATCATCGTAGGTGCGGGCCCCACAGGACTCATGCTGGCCGGGGAGTTGGGCCTGCACGGAATTTCCGTTCTCGTGGTCGACCGGCTTGCCGAGCCGATGCAGCAGTCACGCGCTCTTGGATTCTCCGCGCGCACCATCGAGGAATTCGGGCAGCGCGGCCTGCTGTCCCGCCTCGGCGAGGTCGACGTCATCCCCGCCGGGCACTTCGGCGGGGTGCCGCTGGACTACCGGGTGCTCAGCGGCGGTTCCTACGGCGCCCGCGGCATCCCCCAGTCCCGCACCGAGGCGATGCTGGCCGGCTGGGCCGCCGAACAGGGCGCCCGCATCCGCCGCCCCGTCGAGGTCACCGGCCTGGTCCAGGCCGCGGACGGGGTGACGCTGCAGGTCGCGGGGCCGGACGGCGGCGAACAGCTGCGCGGGCGCTACGTCATCGGGTGCGACGGCGCCCGCAGCGCGGTGCGCTCCGCCGCCGGGATCGACTTCCCCGGCACCGACCCGGCCATCGAGCTGCGCTTCGCCGACATCGCCGGGGTGCGGCTGCGGCCCCGGTTCGCCGGGGAACGGGTGCCCGACGGCATGATCATGGTGCTGCCGCTGGGCCCGGACCGCTGCCGCATCATCTACTACGACCGCACCGAGCCGCTGCGCGAGAGCACCGACCCGATCACCTTCGACGAGGTCGCCGACACCTTCCAGAAGCTGTCGGGCGAGGACATCCACGCGGCCACCCCGCTGTGGGTGAGCTCCACCACCGATGTGAGCCGGCAGGCCGCCCAGTACCGGCACGGCCGGGTGTTCCTGGCGGGCGACGCCGCCCACATCCACCTGCCCATCGGCGCCCAGGGCATGAGCGCCGGCGTGCAGGACGCGGTCAACCTCGGCTGGAAACTGGCCCTCACCCTGCAAGGACTGGCCCCCGACGGGCTGCTCGACACCTACCACGCCGAGCGGCACCCGGTCGGCGCCCGCATCCTCACCAACACCCTGGCCCAGCGCATCCTCTACCTCGGCGGCGACGAGATCACCCCGCTGCTCGACGTCTTCACCGAGCTCACGCAGTACGAGCCGGTGCAGCGCCACCTCGTCGGCATGGTCACCGGACTCGACATCCGCCACGACGTCGGACCGGGGGAGCACCCCCTGCTCGGCCGCCGCCTTGAGGACGGCCCGCTGACCCGCGACGGGCAGCCCACCACCCTCTACACCCTGCTGGCCGGCGGCCGGGGCGTCCTGCTCGACTTCGGCGGCGAACACCCGCTGCTGGAGACCGCCAAGGCCTGGTCGGACCGCGTCGACATCGTCGAGGCACAGCGCGGCCAGGACCTGCCCGACGCCGACGCGATCCTGCTGCGCCCCGACGGCTACATCGCCTGGATCTCGCCCGACCCGGGCGCCGGCACCCTGCCCCGGGCCCTGGAGCGCTGGTTCGGCCCCGCCGCCTGAACCCGCACCGCACGCCGCGCATCCACTCCTGACAGGAAGTGAAACCACGCCATGCCCTACATCTCCACCCAGGACAAGCACCTGACCGTCCTCAACCTGTTCACCACCGACCGGCCGGAGAAGCAGGACCAGCTGATCCAGGAGATGCGGAAGATCGTCGACACCGCGGCCTTCGACGGCTGGATCTCCTCCACCGTGCACGCCGGCCAGGACAGCCCCGGCACCGCCAACTTCATCCAGTGGCGCAGCGGCGAGGACCTGGAGAAGCGGTATGCGGGCGAGGAGTTCAAGCACCGCACGCTGCCGGTCTTCCAGGACATCACCACCTCGATCCGGCTGCTGCAGAGCGAGATCGTCCACACCCAGCGCCACCCCTCCCAGGGCGAGTCGACCGAGGTCTCGCCCGACCGCGACGACCACACCGTCATCGAGATCTTCAAGGTCTCCGAAAGCAACCAGGACGAACTGATCGCGGAGCTGGGCGAGGGCCAGTCCTGGCTCGTGGACGTGCCCGGCTACCGCTCGCACAGCGTCTTCAAGGGACTGCGCGCCCGCTTCCTGGACGGCCCCTTCGCCGTCGTCTACTCGCAGTGGGCGAGCAAGGAGCAGTACGACGCCCACCGCAACCAGCCCGCCGCGCAGCAGTCCGAGACCCGCCAGAAGTCCGAGGCGCGCATCAACGCCCTGAAGACCGAGAGCGACTGGAACTCCTACCGGGTGATCCACAGCCGCGCCGCCGCTGTGTGATCCCTGCCCGGCCGCACGCACCCCGCCGGGCACCCACAGCGCCCGGACTTCTGCCGGGGCCGGGCGCCCCGCCCGGCCCCGGCACGCCCGACACCGGCCCGCCGGTCCCGACCCCGTCGTGCCCAGCACCCGGCGCCCACCGCAAGGAGCGAGGTATGCACAGCACGCTGATCGTGGCCCGGATGGCGATCGACTCCAGCGCCAGCGTCGCCGACCTGTTCACCGACTTCGACGCCACCGACATGCCCCACCGGATGGGCACCCGGCGCCGTCAACTCTTCGCCTACCGCGGCCTGTACTTCCACCTCCAGGACTTCGACTCCGACGACGGAGGCGCCCGGATCGAGCTGGCCAAGGACGACCCGCGCTTCGTCCGGATCAGCGAGGACCTCAAGCCGCACATCGAGGCCTACGACCCGGCGACCTGGCGCTCCCCGGCCGACGCCATGGCCAAGCGCTTCTACTCCTGGGAGGCCGGCGCATGACGCAGCGCCGCGTCGCCATCACCGGCCTGGAGGTCCTCGCCCCCGGCGGCCTGGGCCGCAAGGAGTTCTGGCAGCTCATCAGCGAGGGCCGCACCGCGACCCGGGGCATCACCTTCTTCGACCCCGCTCCGTTCCGCTCCAAGGTGGCGGCCGAGGCCGACTTCTGCGGCCTGGAGCACGGGCTCAGCCCGCAGGAGGTGCGGCGCATGGACCGGGCCGCGCAGTTCGCCGTGGTCACGGCGCGCAGCGCGGTCCAGGACAGCGGCGCCGAACTGGACGCCTACGAGCGCCACCGGATCGGTGTGGTCGTCGGCAGCGCGGTGGGCGCCACCATGGGCCTGGACAACGAGTACCGCGTCGTCAGCGACGGCGGCCGCCTCGACCTGGTCGACCACCGCTACGCCGTGCCGCACCTGTACAACTACCTGGTGCCCAGCTCGTTCGCGGCGGAGGTGGCCTGGGCGGTCGGCGCCGAGGGACCCGCCACGGTCGTCTCCACCGGCTGCACCTCCGGCATCGACGCGGTCGGCTACGCCGTCGAGCTGGTGCGGGAGGGCTCCGTCGACGTCATGGTCGCCGGGGCGTCGGACGCGCCGATCTCACCGATCACCATGGCGTGCTTCGACGCGATCAAGGCGACCACGCCGCGCCACGACGCGCCCGAGCAGGCCTCACGGCCCTTCGACAGCACCCGCAACGGCTTCGTGCTCGGCGAGGGCGCCGCCTTCTTCGTCCTGGAGGAACTGGAGAGCGCCCGGCGCCGGGGCGCGCACATCTACGCCGAGATCGCCGGCTACGCCACCCGCTCCAACGCCTACCACATGACCGGACTGCGCCGGGACGGCGCGGAGATGGCCGAGGCCATCCGGCTGGCCCTGGACGAGGCCCGGCTGAACCCCGAGGCGATCGACTACATCAACGCCCACGGCTCGGGCACCAAGCAGAACGACCGGCACGAGACGGCCGCGTTCAAACGGGCGCTGGGCGAGCACGCCTACCGCACCCCGGTCAGCTCGATCAAGTCGATGGTGGGGCACTCGCTGGGCGCCATCGGCTCCATCGAGATCGCCGCCTCCGCCCTGGCGATGGAGTACGACGTCGTGCCGCCCACCGCCAACCTCCACACGCCGGACCCCGAATGCGACCTGGACTACGTCCCGCTGACGGCCCGTGACCAGCGGGTCGACTCCGTGCTGACGGTCGGCAGCGGCTTCGGCGGATTCCAGAGCGCCATGGTGCTCACCTGCGCGCAAAGGAGCACCGTATGACCCCGGTCGCGGTCACCGGCATGGGCATCGCCGCCCCGAACGGCCTGGGCACGGCCGACTACTGGGCGGCGACCCTCGGCGCCAAGAGCGGCATCGGCCGCATCACCCGCTTCGACCCCTCCGGCTACCCGGCCCAACTGGCGGGGGAGATCCCCGGCTTCGAGGCCGCGGAGCACCTGCCCGGGCGGCTGCTGCCGCAGACGGACCGGGTCACCCGGCTGTCGCTGGCCGCGGCGGACTGGGCGCTCGCGGACGCCGGTGTGGACCCGCAGACGTTCGACCCGCTGGACATGGGCGTCGTCACCGCCAGCCACGCGGGCGGCTTCGAGTTCGGCCAGGACGAGCTGCAGAAACTGTGGGCCAAGGGCAGCCAGTTCGTCTCCGCCTACCAGTCCTTCGCCTGGTTCTACGCGGTCAACAGCGGCCAGATCTCCATCCGGCACGGCATGAAGGGGCCCAGCGGTGTCGTCGTCAGCGACCAGGCCGGCGGCCTGGACGCGCTGGCGCAGGCCAGGCGGCTGGTGCGCAAGGGCACGCCGCTGATCGTGGGCGGCGCGGTGGACGCCTCGGTCTGCCCGTGGGGCTGGGTGGCCCAGCTCGCGGGCGGCCGGATGAGCGACAGCGACGAACCGGCCCGCGCCTACCTGCCCTTCGACCGCGACGCCCGCGGCTATGTGCCCGGCGAGGGCGGGGCGATCTTCATCATGGAGTCCGCGGATGCGGCCCGCGCCCGCGGCGCCACGGTCTACGGCGAACTGGCCGGGTACGGGGCGACGTTCGACCCGCCGCCCGCCAGCGGCCGCGGCTCCACCCTGCGCACCGCCATCCGCATCGCTCTGGACGACGCGGGCGCCGCCCCCGGCGACATCGACGTGGTCTTCGCCGACGGCGCGGGCGTGCCCGAACTGGACCGCGCCGAGGCCGAGGCGATCAGTGAGGTCTTCGGTTCCGGCCGGGTCCCGGTGACCGTGCCCAAGACGATGACCGGCCGCCTGCACTCCGGCGCCGCACCGCTGGACGTGGCCTGCGCGCTGCTGTCGATGCGGGCCGGCGTCATCCCGCCCACCGTCCACATCGACCCCTGCCCCGAGTACGACCTGGACCTGGTGCTCTACCAGGTGCGCCCGGCCACGCTGCGCAGCGCGCTGGTGCTGGCCCGGGGCCACGGCGGGTTCAACTCCGCGCTGGTCGTGCGCGCCGGGCAGTGAACCGCCCGCGCCGCACCGCAGCGCCGACCGAGCCCGAGACGCCCGAGACGAAGGAAGCAGACCGACATGACTGATACGGCCGACCTCACGGAGCACCGTTTCACCCTCGCCGACCTGCGGCGCATCCTCATCGAGGCCGCGGGCGCGGATGAGGCCGCCGCCCTGGACGGCGACATCCTGGACACCACGTTCGGCCTGCTGGGCTACGAGTCGCTGGCGCTGCTGGAGACCGGCGGCTGCATCGAGCGCGAGTACGGCATCTCGCTGGACGACGACACGCTGACCGACGCCCTGACCCCCCGGGAACTGATCCACACCGTCAACGAGCGGCTGGCCGCCGCCCACGTGGCCTGAAAGGACATCCGACATGACACAGCCCACCCCCCGCGTCGCACTCGTCACCGGTGCGACCAGTGGTATCGGTCTGGCTACCGCCCGGCTGCTGGCCGGGCAGGGCCACCGGGTGTTCCTCGGTGCCCG
>NZ_JBEXJR010000024.1:38416-96046 GCF_040609235.1 Streptomyces sp. NPDC004732 | reverse complement strand
GCCGCCCCGCGGGGCTGGTCTCCCACCCACCCACCCGTTTGCCCCGCGACGTCCAGCGGGGGTAGGGGCCGGGGCTGCCCCCTCACGCCAGGGGCAGGGCGGGGGTGGGGGGGGTGGGCTATTGCCCGGTAGCGGGTGAGGGTTGGGGGTGGGCTATTGCCCGGTAGCGGGCCATGGGGTGGGGTAGGGGCCCTGCCCTGCAGTGGGCGGTGGAGGCGGCACGTCCGGCGAGCCGATGTGCTCCGCGAGCCGCGCCGCCTCGTACAGACCGGCCAGTGATCTGTGGGCAGGGGGCGCGGTAGCGGTGCCATGGCCCCTGACCGGGCCGCAGGCGTACGTGAGACTGCAGGCGCCGCGGGCATCCCCCGCCGGGCCGCAGTCGCGAGCGCGCCGGAGGGGACGTGGGGGTATGTGCGCACGGAGCACCGAGCCGACCCTGACGGCCAGATGGTCTTCAGGCGTGGCGTAGGGATAGCGAGTACGTACATACCCCCGCGGCCCCGCACCCACCCACGGGCCCAAGGCGACCCGCCAGGCTACGTCGCGTGGAGTGCCAGGGTTGGGGACAAGCGGGCCGCCCGTACCGCGGGGTACAGGCCCGCCACCGTGCCGATCGCCAGCGTTGCTCCGAAGCCGCCCGCCATGGCCCATGGCGGGACCACCCACGGGAGGTCGCCGGAGAGTGCGTACGCCGCTGTCGCGGCCGCGCCCAGTGCTACGCCCGCCGCGCCGCCCAGGCCCGACAGCATCAAGGACTCCGTCACGAACTGGATGCGGATCTGGCCGCGGGTCGCGCCCAGCGAACGGCGCAGGCCGATCTCGTAGCGGCGCTCAAGGACTGAGATGATCATGGTGTTGGCGACCCCGACCCCGCCCACGAGCAGCGCGATCCCGCCCAGGCCGAGCAGGAGCGTGGAGAACGCGCCTTCCGTCGCCGCCTTCGCCTGGAGCGCCGACGACGGGTCCGTGACCTGGACGTTGCGCGGGTTCTCCGGGTCGATCGACGCGGCGAGGAGCTTGCGGACGCTGTTGACGGAGGCGTCGGTGGAGCGTTCGTACACCGATGTCGGGTGCCCGTCGAAGCCCAGGAGGTCCTTCGACGCGTCCCAGCCGGTCAGCGCCGACCGCTCGATGTCGGGCGCGAGCGGCAGCGGGTCGAGAATGCCGATGACGGTGAAGTAGCGGTCGTCGATCCAGACCTGCTGGCCGGGGGATGCAATGCCGAGGCGTTTCGCTGCCACGTGGCCCAGGACCACCGACGGATAGCGGCTGTTCGCCGCGTTGAACCAGCTGCCGTGCGCCATCCCGCCCCGCAGCACCTTCAACAGCCCCTCCGTGGAGGCTTTCACCGAGATGCCGCCGGTCTCGTCCTCGGGAATCTTCTCGCTGCGCCGCACGGACCGTTCGAGGTCACCGGTCGCGCCGACGTTCTCGACCCCGTCGACCCGCCCGACCCGCCCCGCCGCATCGCGTGGCAGCTTCACCTCCTCGCCGGAGAACATCGCCTCCCCCGGCGACGCCACCAGCATGTTCGTACCCAAGGCGTCCAGTTCACGCATGAGTTGGGCCTTGCTGGAGGACGAGATGCCCACCACCGCGACCATCGTCGCGATGCCTATGGCGATGCCGAGCGCGGACAGGACCACCCGCACCGGTCGGCTCCGCAGCCCCGCGGAGCCGACGTGCAGGACGTCGCGCGGCCCGAGCCGCGCCGCCTTGAGGACTCCGCGCCGCCCGAGCCGCCGCCGCGCCTTCGTACGCTCCCCCGCCGTCACGCCGCGACCCCCGCCGCCCGCGTGTCCGCGACGACCTGCCCGTCCCTGATCCGCACCTGCCGAGGCAACCGCTCGGCGATTTCCGTGTCGTGGGTGATGACGGCGATGGTCGAGCCCTCCGCGTTGAGTTCGTGAAGCAGGGCCATGACGGCCTCGCCGGATTCGGAGTCGAGCGCGCCGGTCGGTTCGTCGGCCAGGAGCAGGTCGGGTTCGCCGACGACCGCGCGGGCGATGGCGACGCGCTGTTTCTGGCCGCCGGAGAGTTCGTGCGGACGGTGTTTCATGCGGTCGGCGAGGCCGACGCGCTCCAGGGCGTACGCGGCTCTGCGGCGCCGCTCGGCGCGCGAGAGGCCGGAGTACAGCAGGCCCTCGGCGACGTTGTCGCGGGCGCTGATGCCGGGGACGAGGTGGAACGCCTGGAAGACGAAGCCGATGTGCCGGGCGCGCAGCGCGGAGAGGCTGCGGTCGCCGAGCGCGGCGATGTCGTGCCCGGCGATGGCGACGGAGCCCGC
This sequence comes from Streptomyces sp. NPDC004732, assembly GCF_040609235.1. Classification (NCBI taxonomy): domain Bacteria; kingdom Bacillati; phylum Actinomycetota; class Actinomycetes; order Kitasatosporales; family Streptomycetaceae; genus Streptomyces; species Streptomyces sp. NPDC004732. Next base: position 93,759 of record NZ_JBEXJR010000024.1, on the reverse strand, counting down.
GGTGGGCCGGTCGAGGGTGCCGACGATGTGCAGGAGGGTCGACTTGCCGGAGCCGGAGGGCCCGACGATGGCGAGGAGTTCACCGGAGCCGACGATCAGGTCGACACCGCGGAGGGCGGCGACCCCGCCCGGGTACTCCTTGGTGACGCCGGACAGTTCGACGACGGTGGGAACCGCGCTGATCGGCGTAGAAGAGTCGTTCATGCCTTCGGCACCCCGACCTTCGCACCCTCCCGCAGCCCCCCGCCGCTCACCTCGACCCTGCCCTGCCCGAACATGCCGAGCTCGACCTTGACGTCACGGGTGCGGCCGCCCTCGACGACCTGGACGCCGAAGCCGCCGCCGGGCAGCGCGAGGAGCGCGTTGACGGGGACGGAGAGGACGTTCTCGCGGGTCTGGCCGGTGAGGTTCACGGTGACCGGCGACTGGTCGAAGCCTTCGACCTTGCCGGGGTCGTCGAAGGTGACGGTGACGGGGATCTTGGGGGTCTTGTCGTTGGGGTCGTCGCCGGGCTTGGCGGTCTTGCCGACGGAGGCGACCTTGCCGTCCACGGTCGCACCGTCCGGGAGCGTGACGGTGACCTTGGTGCCCTTCTTCGCCGAGCCGCCCTCCGCGACGTCGAGTTGGATGCGTACGACCCGTTCGGACCCGGTCGTCGAGAGGACGGGCTTGCCCGGCGCGACCTGGTCGCCGACCGTCGAGCCCGCGGACTTCACGCGGACCGCGGACGGCTGGAAGGAGATCTGGTCGGGGCCGACGCGGCCGGTCTGCTTGCGGTCGTGGGCCTTCTGCCACTGCTTGACCGCGGCCGCGGTGCCGTCGGTGTAGGTGTTGTCGACGGCGAGCCCGGCGCCGTAGCCGAGGGCGACGAGGTTCTCTTCGAGCTGGCGTACGTCGTTGCCCTTGTCGCCCGTCTTCAGCGTGCGGTACATGGGCTCGGTGCCGTACATGAGGCGGACGGGGGTGCCGTTGACCTCGTAGAGCCGCCCGTCGCGCCCGATGGTGGAGCCGGACTCCGCGGACCAGGTGAGCGTGCCGGTCGTACCGGCGTTGACCTTGCGTTCCTTGGCGTAGCCGAGGGTGCCGTCGACCTGGGTGCCGCTGCTGAGTTCGCCGCGCTCGACGGACGCGGTGGCGGGCGGCAGGCCCGCGTCGCGCCGGTGGGAGTCCTGCTCGCCGCCCGCGTCGGCGAGGGCGCTGACGGCTATCCCGCCGCCGGTGACGGCGAGCAGGGCGACGACCGTGGCGACGACGGCGGTGCGGCGCCTCACTTGACGATGCCCTTGCACGCCTCGGCGGCCTTCTCCATCTTCTTGGCCTCGGCACCCTTGGGCATGGGCTGGGCCTGCATGGCGCCGCCGTCGAACTTCGGGTCCGGCATGTTGAAGCCGTTCTTGCGCATGCACTGGGCGTACTTGAGCATCTTGTCCTTGTCGGCCTGCGAGACGCCGCCGCCCTTGGCACCGCCGCCCATGCCGCACTTCTTCATGGCGGCCTCCATCTTCTCCTTGCTCATGTCGCCGCCGATGGTGAGGCCGCGGCTGTCCTCGCCGGACTTCGGCTCGGGCACGTCGAGGCCGTTCTTGCGCAGGCACTCGCGCTCCTTGAACGCCTTGTCGGCGTCCGCGCCCTTGCCGCCGTCGGCGCTGTCCGACGAGCCGGACCCGGAGTCCGAGTCCGAGCCGGACGAGCAGGCTCCGGCGAACAGGGCGAGTGCGGCGAAGGCCGACGCGAAGGCCACTGAGCGGGTACGGGCGGTCGGGCGGGTAGGACGGGTCGTGCGGGTCGGACGGGCGGTACTCATTCGGCTTCCCCTTCACATGCGGCGTGCGTGACGCTGTGGCGTGCGTGACGCGCTCAGGCTGGCGGGGAGCGGGGTTTCGTTTCTCTCAACGGAGACGCTTACACCGGCGAAAGGTCACTCTCGGGTACACAGGGCGGCATGCGCGTACTGCTGGTGGAGGACGAGGAATTCCTGGCCGAGATGATCGCCGACGGGCTGCGCCGTGCCGCGCTCGCCGTCGACGTCGCCGCCGACGGCCTCACCGCGCTGCGGAAACTGCAGCTCGGCGAGTACGACGTGCTGATCCTCGACCGCGATCTGCCGGGCGTGCACGGCGACGAGGTGTGCCGCAGGGTCGTCGAGCAGCGCCTGCTGACCCGGGTCCTGATGCTGACCGCGTCGGGCACGGTGCGTGACCGCGTGGCGGGTCTGGGGCTCGGCGCGGACGACTATCTGACCAAGCCGTTCGCGTACGACGAGTTGCTGGCCCGCGTCCTCGCCCTCGGCCGCCGTGCCCGGCCCGCGCTGCCGCCGGTGATCGAACGGGCCGGTCTCGTCCTGGACACCGCACGCCGCCAGGCCAGCAGGGACGGGCGGCATCTGGCGCTGTCCCGCAAGGAGTTCGCGGTCCTGGAGGCCCTGCTGCGGGCGGACGGCGCGGTGGTCAGCGGCGAGGATCTGATCGAACAGGTCTGGGAGGAGGACACCAGCTACCGCACCAACGCGGTCCGCGTCACCCTCTCCAAGCTCCGCGCGAAGCTGGGCGAGCCGCCGGTGGTGGAGACGGTGCCGGGGGCCGGATACCGGATCGCGGGGCGGTCCCTGTGAGCGGGCGGGCACCTCTGCGCATGCGGATGAGCAGCGAGCGGGCCCGGCTGACCTCGCTGTACGGCGGGCTGCTGGTGCTGGCGGGGGCGCTGCTCACCGGGCTCGTGTACCTGCTCGTGCAGCAGGGGCTGTATACGTCGATCAGCTCGGCGGTGACCACCGCGGTGCCCCGGGATCCGCGCCCGCCGTGGCGGTCCGTGCCGACTCCGGCCGCGTCGGCGGTGCCCGCCCGGCGGATCGAGGGCGTGCCGCTGAACCTCGACGAGGGCCTCGCCGTCACGAAGATCAGCGATCTGGCGGGCGAGGCCGCGCTCAACCGCCTGCTGACCGTCTCGGTGATCGTCTTCACCGTGTACGCCGTCCTGTCGATCGCCCTCGCCTGGTGGATGGCGGGCCGGGTGCTGCGCCCGGTCGCGGTGATCACCGGCATGGCGCGACGGCTCTCGGGGGCCAATCTGCACGAGCGGATCGCGCTGGACGCGCCGCCGGGCGAGCTGAAGCACCTCGCGGACACCTTCGACGAGATGCTGGACCGGATAGAGCGGCTGGTCGGCGCGCAGCAGCGGTTCGCGGCCAACGCGGCGCACGAGCTGCGCACGCCGCTGGCCGTGCAGCGGGCGGCCGCCGAGATCGGGCTCGCGGGGAGCCCGGACGCGGACCGGGTGGCGATGATCCGTACGAAGCTGATCGCCGTCGCCGACGACAGCGAGCACCTCGTCGAGGGGCTGCTGCTGCTCGCCGACTCGGAGCAGGGCCTGGAGCGGCGCGAGCCCGTCGCGGTGGACGTCCTGGCGCACGCCGTCGCGGAAGGCCTCGCGGAGGAGGCGGCCGGTCGCGGGGTCGCCGTGTCCGTGCGGGCCGAACCGCTGACCGTGGAGGGCGACGGCGTACTGCTCGACCGGCTGGTGCACAACCTGGTGGCGAACGCGGTGCGCTACAACGTCGAGGACGGCCGGGTGGCCGTGCGCACCTCGTCGGACGGCTTCCTGGAGGTGGCGAACACCGGCCCCGAGGTCCCCGCAGACACGGTCCCGCAGCTCTTCGAGCCCTTCCGGCGGCTGCAGGAGCGTACGCATGCGAAGGGCGAGGGGGCGGGCCTGGGCCTGTCGATCGTGTCGGCGATCGCGCGGGCGCACGGGGCGGAGGTGACGGCGGAGGCGAACGGGGCAGGCGGGGGACTTACGGTCCGCGTCGCCTTCGCCCGGGAACCGGCCGCGTGAGACGGGAACCGGCCGCGTGAGGCACTCAGTGCCGGTAGCCGTCGGAAGATCAGTGCCGGTAGAAGATCCGGTCCCCGTACTCCTGGAAGACCCGCCCGTTCCAGTCGTGCCCGCCGTCCACGTTCCCCGACCGCAGGAGGGGCGGCTGGATGCCGCGCTCGGCGAGCTTCTCGATCGCCGCGGCCGTCATCGCCTGCATCAGCGCATTGGTGACGACGCTCGACGCGGGCCCGAACGGAGCATCGACGCCGTCGAGGGAGAGCTCCGCGTCACCGACCGCGATCTTGGAGTCGACCACCACGTCGCAGTGGTCCTTCAGGAAGGTGCCCGAGACGTGCCGGGAGCGCGTCTCCGTCGCGTACGCCACCGATGTCACGCCGATGACCTTCAGGCCGAGGGCGCGGGCGTTCATGGCCATCTCCACCGGCAGCGAGTTCCGCCCGGAGAGCGAGATGATCACCAGTACGTCGCCGGGGCGGGCGGGCGAGGAGTCGAGGACGGCGCCCGCGAGGCCGTCGACCCGCTCCAGGGCGGAGCCCAGCGTGGCGGGCATCACGTCCACGCCGACCACTCCGGGCACGGCGAGGAGGTTGACGAGGGCGAGGCCGCCCGCGCGGTAGACGACATCCTGCGCGGCGAGGGAGGAGTGCCCGGCGCCGAAGGCGAAGAGCCGCCCGCCGGACTCGACGGCGTCGGCGAGCAGCGTGCCCGCGTCGGCCACGCTCCCGGATTCCTCGTCGCGGACCTTCTGGAGCAGTCCGATCGCGGCGTCGAAGTACCGACCTGCTGTTTTGCTCTCGCTCTTCGAGCTCATTCGCATCACGTTGCGGTCTGGACCAGCGCCCTGTCAACACCGTCTCAGGCCGGTACTGGGCGGGAATTCCACCGGCGCGGCACGGTTGTCAGTGGTATGCGTCAGAATTGAGGGCAGGGCCAGCGCACGAGCGAATTCTGAGGGGCACCCATGTCGGGGCTGATTGACACCACTGAGATGTATTTGCGCACCATCCTCGAGCTGGAGGAGGAAGGTGTGGTCCCCATGCGCGCCCGGATCGCGGAGCGGCTCGACCAGAGCGGACCGACCGTGAGCCAGACCGTGGCGCGCATGGAGCGCGACGGCCTGGTGGCGGTCGCGAGCGACCGTCACCTGGAGCTCACCGAGGAGGGCCGCCGCCTGGCCACGCGCGTGATGCGCAAGCACCGCCTGGCGGAGTGCCTGCTCGTCGACGTGATCGGGCTGGAGTGGGAGCAGGTGCACGCCGAGGCGTGCCGCTGGGAGCACGTGATGAGCGAGGCGGTGGAGCGCCGCGTCCTGGAGCTCCTGCGCCATCCCACCGAGTCTCCGTACGGCAACCCGATCCCGGGCCTGGAGGAGCTGGGCGAGAAGGACGGCGCGGACCCGTTCCTGGACGAGGGCATGGTCTCCCTGACGGAGCTCGACCCGGGCTCCGAGGGCAAGACGGTCGTGGTGCGCCGCATCGGCGAGCCGATCCAGACGGACGCCCAGCTGATGTACACACTGCGGCGGGCCGGTGTGCAGCCGGGCTCCGTGGTGAGCGTGACGGAGTCCGCGGGCGGCGTCCTGGTGGGGAGCAGCGGCGAGGCCGCCGAGCTGACCGCCGACGTCGCGTCGCACGTCTTCGTCGCCAAGCGCTGAACCGGGGCGGTTCGGCGCGCCACCGGGCGCGTTCGGCGTACTGAGGTCAACTCCCGTTGCTGGAGGGGAAGTTGACGGGTCTTCGCGATCTCTGTGAGTTCTTGCGGAGTCCAAGATTCAGTGTGCGGAATCGCAGCGGCCGAGCGTTTTGCGTGCCAGGCTGTCGCGAGAGGCATATGACCTGAGGACTCTCGATCATGTCGGCGCCAGGTCTGGCCCGACGGCCGGGGAGGGGGCTGGAGGATGTGCCCGTCCGGTGAGCGCGAACGCCCGCCCGGCGAGCGCCTGAGCGCGCCCCGCTGCCGGGCCGGACGAGGCGCCGGACAAGGCGCCGGACAAGGCGCCGGACAAGGCGCCGGACAAGGCGCCGGACAAGGCGAGGGCCCCGGCGCTCAAGAGCGCCGGGGCCTGTCCTCCCCTGTGCTGACCCGGAGCCCCGAGCTCCCAGGGTCATTCCCCACGGGCCGGTTTCCCCGAGCGGCCCGCCTCCCGATGAAGATCTCCCCTCGGCCGCGGCGGTCAATCCTTGAGCGTGGTCACCCGAACGAGGGGTGTTACCGGCGAACCGGCCGCTTTCGAAAACAGGTTCGATAGCGTGCGGGGGTGTGGAGCAGGACCAGGCGTGAAACCCGGGCGGAACCAAGGGGGGTGCCAGGAATCATGGTGCGGCGCATCGACGTGACGGGCGCGGGCGGCGTACGCCTCGCCGCCTGGGAGTACGCCGACCCTCCCAAGCTCAGGGAGGCCGAGGGATCCTCCGGAGGGGTGCTGTTACTGCACGGCCTGATGGGCCGCGCCTCCCACTGGACGGGCACCGCCCGCTGGCTGTCCGAGCGGCACCGCGCGGTCGCCCTCGACCAGCGCGGCCACGGCAGGAGCGAGAAGCCCGCCGACGGCCCCTACAGCCGCGATGCCTACGTGGACGACGCCGAGGCCGCCCTCGTCCAGCTCGACCTCGCGCCCGCCGTCCTCATCGGCCACTCCATGGGCGCGCTCACCGCCTGGCAGCTCGCCGCGCGCCGCCCCGATCTCGTCCGCGGCCTGATCATCTGCGACATGCGGGCCTCCGCGCTCGGCGCCGCCTCCCAGCGCGAGTGGGAGGACTGGTTCAAGTCCTGGCCCGTGCCGTTCGCGACACTTGCCGACGTGCGCAAGTGGTTCGGCGAGGACGACCCCTGGGTGGAGCGCCCCAACCCCGCGCGCGGGGAGTTCTTCGCGGAGGTGATGGCGGAGGGCCCCGACGGCTGGCGGCCCGTCTTCGACCGCGACCAGATGCTCCGTTCCCGCGAGACGTGGGTGCACGACGCGCACTGGGAGGAGCTGATCCAGGTCCGCTGCCCCGCGCTCGTCGTGCGCGGCCAGGACGGCGAGCTCGGCCGGGCCGAGTCCCAGGAGATGGTCCGCGTCCTGCCCCGCGGGGAGTACGCGGAGGTGGCCGACGCGGGGCACCTTGTGCACTATGACCAGCCGGCGGCGTGGCGGGCCGCCGTCGAACCGTTTCTGGACGGGGTCCTTACGGGGTAGCTGCGCCTTGCTCGGGCGGCGTCGAATCGTGGCCTTCGGCCTACTCGTCCTCAATCGCCGGACGGGCTCAAACGGTCCTGCCTGAGCCGGACGGGCTCAAACGGTCCTGCCCGCGCCGGACAGAATCAAAAGGTCCCGTCTGCGCCGGAACAGGATCTAAGGGCTCAGGCGTTCCACCCGCCAGCCCTGGCCCGCCTCCTCACGCACGTACCTCAAGCGGTCGTGCAAGCGGTCCGCTCTGCCCTGCCAGAATTCGACCGATTGCGGGCGGACCCGGAAGCCGCCCCAGTGCGGGGGGACCGGGACCTGTTCGCCCTCGGGGTAGCGCGCCGCCAGGTCGGCGTACGCGCGGTCGAGTTCCGCGCGTGAGGTGAGCACGGAGGACTGGGCGCTGGCCCAGGCGCCCAGTTGGGAGCCGTGCGGGCGGGTGCGGAAGTAGGCGACCGTCTCCTCGCGGCCGACGCGCTCCGCCGTGCCCGAGACGATCACCTGGCGGGCCACCGCGTGCCACGGGAAGAGCAGCGAGACGTACGGGTTGGTGTCGAGCTCACGGGCCTTGCGGGACTCGTAGTTGGTGAAGAAGACGAAGCCCCGCTCGTCGAAGCCCTTCAGGAGCACCGTGCGGGAGCTGGGGCGGCCCGCCGCGTCGGCCGTGGAGACGACCATGGCGTTCGGCTCGTGGACGGCGTCCCCGTCGCGCGCCGCCTCCTTGAACCAGAGCGCGAACTGGTCCATGGGCGCGGCCGGCAGCTCGGTTTCGGACAGCCCGCCGGTGGCGTACTGCTCACGCATCTCAGCCGGTTCCGGAAGAGGGGCACTGGAGTCGGTCACGCGGTCATCTTGCCGTATTTGCCACGGCCACAGGGGCTTCCGAAGGGGCGCACCGGCCCCCGGAGAGGTGACGTGTGGCACTGAGTGCCGCATTCCATCGCCAAAGGTGGCACCAACAGATATCGTCCTGCTGCCGCATCGGTTGGGTGACCACCAGCCTCACGGGGCATCACCGGGAAGACCGTTCCGGACCGCGAGTCGCCGGATTCGCCGCACATCGGCGGACACGACCGTGGAACCGGACCGGAAACGCCCACTTTTGACACATGGTCATGAGCTGATCGCAACCCCGTCTCTCGCAACCATCATGTCGAACCCATCTTGAGGAGCCGCCTGATGTCCGACTTCGTACCTGGCCTTGAAGGAGTCGTCGCGTTCGAGACGGAGATCGCCGAACCGGACAAGGAAGGCGGCGCGCTCCGCTACCGCGGCGTCGACATCGAGGACCTGGTCGGCCACGTCTCCTTCGGAAACGTGTGGGGCCTGCTCGTCGACGGCGCCTTCAACCCCGGTCTGCCGCCCGCCGAGCCGTTCCCGATCCCGGTGCACTCCGGCGACATCCGCGTCGACGTCCAGTCCGCCCTCGCCATGCTCGCGCCCGTCTGGGGCCTGCGGCCGCTGCTCGACATCAGCGAGGAGCGCGCCCGCGAGGACCTGGCGCGGGCCGCCGTCATGGCGCTCTCCTACGTTGCCCAGTCGGCCCGCGGACAGGGCCTGCCGATGGTCCCGCAGCGGGAGATCGACAAGGCGGGGACGGTCGTCGAGCGGTTCATGAAGCGGTGGCGCGGGGAGCCCGACCCCAAGCACGTGCAGGCCGTCGACGCGTACTGGACGTCGGCCGCCGAGCACGGCATGAACGCCTCCACGTTCACCGCCCGTGTCATCGCCTCCACCGGCGCGGACGTGGCGGCGGCGCTGAGCGGGGCCGTGGGCGCGATGTCCGGCCCGCTGCACGGCGGCGCCCCGTCCCGGGTCCTCGGCATGATCGAGGAGATCGAGCGCACGGGTGACGCGGTGGCGTACGTGAAGCAGGCGCTGGACAAGGGCGAGCGGCTGATGGGCTTCGGGCACCGGGTGTACCGGGCCGAGGACCCGCGGGCCCGGGTGCTCCGCCGTACCGCCCGTGAGCTGGGGGCGCCGCGCTTCGAGGTCGCGGAGGCGCTGGAGAAGGCGGCCCTCGACGAGCTGCACGCCCGTCGGCCCGACCGCGTCCTCGCCACGAATGTGGAGTTCTGGGCGGCGATCGTGCTCGACTTCGCGGAGGTACCGGCGCACATGTTCACGTCGATGTTCACGTGTGCGCGGACCGCGGGGTGGTCGGCGCACATCCTCGAGCAGAAGCGGACGGGCCGCCTCGTCCGGCCCTCGGCCCGCTACACCGGCCCCGGCAGCCGGTCTCCGCAGGCGATCGAGGGCTTCGACGAGATCGCCCGCTGAGGCCTGGCCTCCGGCGGTCATCTCCCCAACCCCGCCCCTTCCCGAATATTGCGGCTCCGCCGCCCGGGGCTCGGTCGATCGCGCTCCGCGCTCGTCCTCAAACGCCGGACGGGCTGGAAAATCCAGCCCCTCCGGCGTTTGAGGAGCGGGGTCTGGGGCGGAGCCCCAGCTTCGGGAAGGGGCGGGATCGGGGAAGACTCAGGCCTCCAGCGACGACTCCACCAGTGCCGTCCACTGGGCCACCACCCGCTCCCGCCGCGCCCCGTCGTCCGTCAGCAGGTTCGCCAGGCCCAGGCCGCGGGCCATGTCCAGGAGGCCCTGGATGGTTTCGCGGACTCCGGGGACGGACTCGTCGGCGTCCAACAGTTCCACCGCGATGCGGTGCGTCTCGCGGCCCACGCGGGATTCCAGTTCCGTGACCCGGGAGCCCAGCGCGGGCTCGTTCGACGCGGCCACCCACAGGTGGAGCGCCGCACGGAAGAGCGGGCCCGTGTAGAGGTCGACGAGGGCGGCGACCACGGAGGCCCGGTCCTGCGCGGGCAGGGCGCGCAACGCGGTCGAGCGCTGCTCGGCGACGTACTCCACGGCCGCCGTGAACAGGTCCTCCCGGGTGGGGAAGTGGTGCTGCGCCGCGCCCCGCGAGACACCCGCCCGCTCGGCGACCACCGAGACCGTCGAGCCCGCCCAGCCGTGTTCGGCAAGGCAGGACACGGCGGCCTCCAGGAGTTTCTGCCGGGTCGCGCGGCTGCGGTCCTGCTTGGGTGCCCGGTCGGCGGCGGTCACAGCACCCATGGGCGCTCCCGTCGTTCGAGGAACGCCGTCATCCCCTCGCGCGCCTCGGCGGAGCCGAAGAGCCGCGCGGACAGGGCCGTGAGGGCGTCCGATTGGTCGTCGAATGCGTCGAGCACCCTAGCCGTGAGCAGCTTCTTCGTCTCGGCCAGGGCGCCCGGCGCCGCCGCGCGGAGCCCGTCGAGGAGAGGTGACAGAGCCGCGTCGACGTCCGTACCGGACACCGTGACCAGGCCGATCCGCGCCGCCTCCGCCGCGTCGAAGCGCTCCCCCGTGAGGTAGTAGCGGGAGGCCGCGCCCGGATCGAGGCGGGGCAGGAGGGGGAGGGAGATCACGGCGGGGGCCACGCCTATGTGCACCTCCGTGAACGCGAAGGACGAGGCAGGACCTGCGGCCGCCAGGTCGCAGGCGCCGAGCAGCCCGAGCCCGCCCGCCCGCACATGGCCGTCCACCCGCGCGACGACCGGCTTGGGCAGCGCCACGAGCTGCCGGAGCAGCGCGACGAACGCGGCGGGGTCGGGCGGCGCCTTCAGGTCGGCGCCCGAGCAGAACGTCGTGCCGGTGTGGGTGAGCAGGACGGCGCGGGTGTCGCCGTCCTCACCGAGGTCGGCCAGCGCCTCGGCGAGGGCCTTCACCAGGTCCGCCGAGAGCGCGTTCCGCCGCTCGGGCGTGGACAAAGTGACGGTGGTGATGCCGCGGGACGGTGAGGAGACGGAGAGGCTCATGGGGGCTCCTCAGTAGGACTTGGGCAGGCCCAGGGTCTGGTGCGAGACGTAGTTGAGGATCATTTCCCGGCTCACCGGGGCGATCCGCGCCACGCGTGACGCGACGATCATCGAGGCGAGGCCGAACTCCTTGGTCAGGCCGTTGCCGCCCAGCGTGTGCACGGACTGGTCGACGGCCTTCACACAGGCGTCGGCGGCGGCGAGCTTGGCCATGTTGGCGGCCTCGCCCGCGCCGACGTCGTCGCCCTCGTCGTAGAGCCTGGCGGCCTTCTGCATCATCAGGCGGGCCAGTTCGAGCTCGACGTGGGACTGGGCGAGGGGGTGCGCGATGGCCTGGTGGGCGCCGATCGGGGCCTTCCACACGCTGCGTTCCTTGGCGTACTCGACGGCGCGGGACAGCGCGTACCGGCCCATGCCGAGCGCGAACGCGGCCGTCATGATGCGCTCGGGGTTGAGCCCCGCGAAGAGCTGGAGCAGCCCCGCGTCCTCGTCGCCGACGAGCGCGTCCGCGGGCAGCCGCACGTCGTCGAGGACGAGCTCGAACTGCTTCTCCGCGGCCTGGAGTTCCATCTCGATCTGACGGCGCTCGAAGCCGGGGGCGTCGCGCGGGACGATGAACAGGCACGGCTTGAGGCTGCCGGTGCGGGCGTCCGACGTGCGACCCACGATGAGCGTCGCGTCGGCGATGTCGACGCCTGAGATGAAGACCTTGCGGCCGGTCAGCAGCCAGTCGCCGGAGTCCGGGTCGCGGCGGGCCGTGGTGGTGATGCGGTGCGAGTTGGAGCCCGCGTCGGGCTCGGTGATCCCGAACGCCATGGTGCGGGTGCCGTCGGCGAGGCCCGGCAGCCAGGTGCGCTTCTGCTCCTCGGTGCCGAAGCGGGCGATGACGGTGCCGCAGATCGCGGGCGAGACGACCATCATGAGCAGCGGACACCCGGCTGCCCCCAACTCCTCGAGGACTATGGAGAGTTCCGCGATGCCGCCGCCCCCTCCCCCGTACTCCTCGGGCAGGTTCACGCCCAGATAGCCGAGCTTGGCGGCGTCCGCCCACAGCTCGTCGGGGTGGCCGCCGCTGCCCGCGACCTTGGCGAGGTAGTCGCGGCCGTACCGGCGTCCGAGCGCGGCGACGGCGGCCCGCAGGGCCTGGTGCTCTTCGGTTTCGAGGACGGTGCTGCGAGCGGTGCTGCGAACAGTGCTCATGAGGCTTCTTCCTCTGGGGCGGCGGCCGGGGCATCGGCCTGGACGACGGCGAGCAGCGCGCCGACCTCGACCTGGCGGCCGGGCACGGCGTGCAGGGCGGTGAGCGTTCCGGAGGCGGGGGCGCAGATGCGGTGCTCCATCTTCATCGCCTCCAGCCAGACGAGCGGCTGCCCGGCCGTGACCTGCTGCCCCTCGGCGATCCCCGCGGCGACGCGCACGACGGTGCCGGGCATCGGGGCGAGCAGGGAGCCGGGCGCGCGGCGGGTGGTGGGCTCGGGGAGCAGGGGCAGCGGGGTGAGGGAGGTGTCCCCCTCGGGCGTGCCGACGTGCACGCGCTCCCCGTACCGGGAGACGGTGAACTGCCGTCGTACGCCGTCCACTTCGAGGACGACGAGTCCGGCGCTCACACTGATCACGGTCACCCCGTCGGCGGCCGGGCCCTGCCGGGTGTGGTGGTAGCGGACCTCGTGCTCGGTGCCGTCGGGCTCGGTGCGGTAGCGCTTGAGGTGGGGCTGCGAGCGGAGGTTGCGCCAGCCGCCGAACCGGGAGCGGCCGTGCGCGTCGGCGAGGGCCGCGGCCAGCGGTGCGTGCGGGTCGGGCGCGGCGGCCGTGAGCGAGGCGGTGTGCCGGTCGTAGAAGCCGGTGTCCATGCGGGCCGCGGTGAACTCCGGGTGCCGCAGGGAGCGTACGAGCAGATCGCGGTTGGTGACGGGGCCGTGCACGGCGGCGCGTTCCAGGGCGCCCGCCAGCTTGCGGAGCGCCTCGGCGCGCGTCGGGGCGTACGCGACGGCCTTGGCGAGCATCGCGTCGTAGTGCACGCCGATGGTGTCGCCCGCGGCGTATCCGGTGTCCAGGCGCACCGCGCCGGGTACGTCGATGCGGTGCAGGGTGCCGGTCTGCGGGGCCCAGTCGGCGGCGGGGTCCTCGGCGTAGAGGCGGGCCTCGACGGCGTGTCCGTGGGCGGCCGGAGGATCCTTCTCCAGGGCGAGTCCTTCGGCGATCCGAATCTGCAGCGCCACGAGGTCGAGCCCGAACACGGCCTCGGTGACCGGGTGTTCGACCTGCAGCCGGGTGTTCATCTCCAGGAAGTGCGCCCGCCCTCCCGCCACCAGGAACTCGACGGTGCCCGCGCCGCGGTAGTCGGTGACGCGCGCGGCGCGCACGGCCTGCGCGTGCAGTTCGTCGACGAGTTCCGGCGCGAGGCCCGGGGCCGGTGACTCCTCGATGACCTTCTGGTGTCTGCGCTGGAGGCTGCAGTCGCGGGTGCCGAGCGGCCAGACCGTGCCGTGCGCGTCGGCCATGATCTGCACCTCGACGTGCCGCCCGCCCTCGACGTACGGCTCGACGAACACCTCACCGTCCCCGAAGGCACTGGCGGCCTCCGCACGGGCGGCCGCCAACTCCTCTTCCAGCAGCGCCAGTTCACGTACGACACGCATGCCGCGCCCGCCGCCGCCCGCCGCCGCCTTCACGAGGACGGGCAGGTCGGCCTCGGTGACGTCCCCGAGCGGCTCGACGCCCATCAGCTCCTTGGCGCGCGTCTTGGACGCCATCGCCTCGATCGCCTCGGGGGGCGGCCCGATCCAGCCGAGGCCCGCGTCCAGGACGGCGCGTGCGAAGCCCGCGTTCTCGGAGAGGAAGCCGTAGCCGGGGTGGATCGCGTCGGCGCCCGCGGCCTGGGCGGCCTTCACGACGAGGTCGCCGCGCAGGTACGTGTCCGAGGGCGCGGACCCCGGCAGCCGGACCGCCGTGTCGGCCTCGCGCACGTGCAGGGCGTCCGCGTCGGCGTCGGAGTACACGGCGACGGTGGCGATGCCGAGCTCGCGGCAGGTGCGGAAGACGCGGCAGGCGATCTCGCCCCGGTTGGCCACCAACAGGGAAGTAATCATGGGGAGTTCCTCAAGAGTCATGGGAGCCCTCACATCCGGAAGACGCCGAAGCCGCCGCGCGCGCCCTCGTAGGGGGCGGTGTGGATCGCGGAGAGGCAGAGACCGAGGACCGTGCGGGTGTCGCGCGGGTCGATGACCCCGTCGTCGTAGAGCCGCCCGGACAGGAACATCGGCAGCGACTCCGCCTCGATCTGCTGCTCCACCATGGCGCGCAGCCCGGCGTCCGCCTCGTCGTCGTAGGGCTGCCCCTTGGCGGCGGCGGACGCGCGGGCGACGATCGACAGGACGCCCGCGAGCTGCTGCGGTCCCATGACCGCGGACTTGGCGCTGGGCCAGGCGAAGAGGAAGCGGGGGTCGTAGGCGCGCCCGCACATGCCGTAGTGCCCGGCGCCGTAGCTGGCCCCCATGAGCACGGAGAGGTGCGGCACCCGCGAGTTGCTGACCGCGTTGATCATCATCGCGCCGTGCTTGATGATGCCGCCCTGCTCGTACTCCTTGCCGACCATGTAGCCGGTGGTGTTGTGCAGGAAGAGCAGCGGGATGTCGCGCTGGTTCGCCAGCTGGATGAACTGGGCGGCCTTCTGCGACTCCTCGCTGAAGAGAACGCCCTGCGCGTTGGCGAGGACGCCGACGGGGTAGCCGTGCAGGGTGGCCCACCCGGTGACGAGCGAGCTCCCGTACAGCGGCTTGAACTCGTCGAAGTCGGAGCCGTCGACGATGCGGGCGATGACCTCGCGCGGATCGAAGGGCTTCTTCAGATCGCCGGGGACGATGCCGAGGAGCTCGTCCTCGTCGTACTTGGGCTCCGCCACGGACACCGGGTCCGGATCGGCGTACTCCTTGCGCCAGTTGAGGCGGGAGACGACGCGGCGGGCCTGGCGCAGCGCGTCCCGCTCGTCCTCGGCTAGGTAGTCGGCGAGGCCGGAGGTGCGGGCGTGCATCTCGGCGCCGCCCAGCGACTCGTCGTCGCTCTCCTCGCCGGTCGCCATCTTCACCAGGGGCGGGCCGCCGAGGAAGACCTTCGCGCGCTCCTTGACCATGATCACGTGGTCGCTCATGCCGGGCACGTAGGCGCCGCCCGCGGTGGAGTTCCCGAAGACGACGGCGATGGTCGGGATCCCGGCCGCCGAGGACTGCGTGAGGTGTTTGAAGAGGGCGCCGCCCGGGATGAAGATCTCCTTCTGGGAGGGCAGGTCGGCGCCCCCTGACTCCACGAGGTGGATGGACGGCAGCCGGTTGGCGTGCCCGATCTCGTGCGCCCGGAAGGCCTTCTTCAGCGTCCAGGGGTTGGAGGCACCGCCCCTGACGGTCGGGTCATTGGCGGTGATCAGGCACTCCACGCCCTCGACGACGCCGATGCCGGTGACCATGGAGGCGCCGACGGGGTAGTCGCTGCCCCAGGCGGCGAGCGGCGACAGTTCGAGGAACGGCGTGTCCGGGTCGAGGAGCAGCTCGATGCGCTCCCTGGCGAGGAGTTTGCCGCGCTTGCGGTGCCGGGCGACGTACTTCTCGCCGCCGCCCGCGAGCGCCTTGCCCTGCTCGGTGCCGAGCTCTGCGAGCCGGTCCAGCATGGCCTGTCGGTGCTCGGCGTACTCGGCGCCCGATGGGTCGAGCGCGGAGGCGAGGACGGTCACAGGAGTACCTCCGGTATGTCCAGGTGGCGGGCGCGCAGCCACTCCCCGAGGCCCTTGGCCTGCGGGTCGAAGCGGGCCTGCGCGGCCACGCCCTCGCCGAGCAGCCCCTCGACGACGAAGTTCAGGGCGCGCAGGTTGGGCAGGTCGTGGCGTGCGACGCGCAGGTGGGCGGCCTCCGGCAGGAGTTCGCGCAGCCGCTCGACGGTGAGCTCGTGGGCGAGCCACCGCCAGGCGTCGTCGGACCGCACCCATACGCCGACGTTGGCGTCGCCGCCCTTGTCGCCGCTGCGGGCCCCGGCAATGAGGCCGAGGGGGGCGCGGCGGGTGGGGCCGGGCGGGAGGGGCGGGGGCAGGGGTGCGGGGTGCGGGTCTTCGAGTACGCGGGTGTCGGCGCCGTGAGCGACGGCTCTGCGCTCCCCGTCGGGCAGCACGGCCACGTGCTCGACGGTCCCGCGCTCGACGTACGCCGCCTCGAAGACCCCGTACGGCGAACCCTTTCCGGGCGGGGCCGTCACGTGGAAGCCGGGGTAGCTGGCGAGGGCGAGCTCGATCGCGGCGCCGCTGAGGGTGCGGCCCACCGTGTCCGCGTCGGTGTCCCGTACGACGAGCCGGAGCAGGGCGCTGGCGCTCTCCTCCGTGGGGGCGTCGGCGCGGTCGGTGCGGGCCAGCTCCCAGCGGACGTCGGCGGGGCGGGACTTGGCGCGGTCGAGGGCGTCCTCGATCTGGGCGCGGGCGAGGGCCGCCTTCGCCTCGATGTCGAGTCCGGTGAGGACGAAGACGACTTCGTTGCGGAAGCCGCCGAGGCGGTTGAGGCCCACCTTGAGGGTCGGGGGCGGCGCCTCGCCGCGCACCCCGTCGATGCGGACGCGGTCGGGTCCTTCCTGGGTGAGGACGACCGTGTCGAGGCGGGCGGTGACGTCCGGGCCCGCGTACCGGGCGCCCTGCGTCTCGTACAGGAGCTGCGCGGTCACCGTGCCGACGTCGACGAAGCCGCCGGTGCCGTCGTGCTTGGTGATGACGGACGAGCCGTCCTCGTGGATCTCGGCGAGGGGGTAGCCCGGGTGCCGCAGGGCGTCGGGCCCCCGCCCGTGCTCGGCGAAGAAGGCGTAGTTGCCGCCGGTCGCCTGGGAGCCGCACTCCAGCACGTGCCCGGCGACGACGGCTCCCGCGAGCCTGTCGTACGCGTCGGGGGCCCAGCCGAAGTGGGCCGCGGCGGGCCCGGTGACCAGGGCCGCGTCGGTGACGCGTCCGGTGACGACGATGTCGGCGCCCGCGTCCAGGCACGCGGCGATCCCGGCGCCGCCGAGGTAGGCGTTGGCGGTGAGGGCGCCGGGGAAGCGGGCGCCGAGGTCGTCGCCCTCGACGTGCGCGATGCGCAGCCCGCCGAGCCCGAGCCGGTCCGCCAGCTCCCGCACGGCGCCCGCGAGCCCGGCCGGGTTGAGCCCGCCCGCGTTGGCGACGATGCGGACGCCCCGCTCCTGGGCGAGCCCCAGGCACTCCTCCAGCTGCCGCAGGAAGGTCTTGGCGTAGCCGCGCGAGGGGTCCTTGAGCCGGTCGCGGCCGAGGATGAGCAGGGTGAGCTCGGCGAGGTAGTCACCGGTGAGGACGTCGAGGGGGCCGCCGGTGAGCATCTCGCGCATCGCGTCGAAGCGGTCGCCGTAGAAGCCGGAGGCGTTGCCGATGCGCAGGGGGCGTACGGTCACTTTCCGCCTCCCGCCGTCAGGAAGTCGCAGGTCACCGGTGACCCCCCTGGGCCGCCCGCCCCGCGCCGGGCGGTCCCGCGAAGGCCTGGGCGATGTCGAGCCAGCGGTCGGCGTCGGGGCCCTCGGCGCGTACGGCGAGGTCGGCCCGGTGCGCGCGCTGGGTGACGAGCAGGCAGAAGTCGAGGCCGGGCCCCGTCACGCGCTGGGCGGCGTCCTCGGGGCCGTACGCCCACACATCCCCCGTGACCGGCGAGGTCAGCTCGACCCGGAACTCCTCGCCCGGAGCGCTCAGTCCACGTACCGCAAAGGCGAAGTCACGCGCCCGCACCCCGATCCGTGCCACGTGCCGCAACCGGTCGGTCGCGCCCCGCGCCACACCGAGCGCGTCGGCCACGTCCTGGCCGTGCGCCCAGGTCTCCATGAGCCGTGCCGTCGCCATGGACGGGACGGCCATGGGCGGCCCGTACCAGGGCAGGCGCGCACCGGCCGGGGCCTCGCGCAGGGCCCGCCACAGCTCGTCACGGCCGGTCCGCCAGCGGGCGAGCAGCTCGCCGGGCGGCAGCGCGGCGCCCTCCGCCGCGCCCTCGTCGACGAACGAGCCGGGTGCCGCCACCGCCTTCTCGACCTCGGCGGCGAACGCGTCCGGGTCGGTGGCGGCGAGCAGCGCGGCCCGGTCCGTCCAGGTCAGGTGCGCGATCTGGTGGGCGACGGTCCAGCCGGGCGCGGGTGTCGCAAGGGACCACCTCTCCCGGCTCAACTCCGCGACAAGGCCGTCGAGTTCCTCGCTCTCGCTGCGCAGGTCGTCGAGCACGGGCAGGGCATCGGACACGGAACGCTCCCCTCGGGGGCACGACAGTGCCTGGGAGCATGGCAGCGCTCGCAGAAACAAGCAAGCGTGCTTGCATTACTTTCCGGAGCGCGCCGAAGACTCCGTGAGCGCCTCGACATCGGCGCCCGCGGCGGGCCCCGCGCCCATCTCCACGATCGGATTCACACCCGCCTCCGCGACGGGACCCGTCTCCGAAGCCGCCCCATCAACTTCCTCATCGGCCGCCTGACCAGCAGAACCCGCAACCGCCCCCGCAGCCGGATCCGCCTTCGCCCGCCGCCCCACCTGCGTCCGCACCGCCCCCATGCTCGCCGCGATGACCAGCGCGATCGCCAGCGCCTCGACGACGGACAGGGCCTGGCTCAGGATGAGGAACCCGGCGATGGACGCGATGGCCGGTTCCAGGCTCATCAGGATCGCGAAGGTGTGCGCGGGCAGCCGCCGCAGCGCGAGGAGTTCGAGGGTGTACGGCAGCACGGACGACATCACCGCGACGGCCGCGCCCAGCGCCAGCGTGCCCGGCTCGATCAGCTTCGACCCGGCCACGGCGATCCCGAGCGGCATGAACAGCACCGCCGCGACCACCATCGCGAGGGCCAGGCCGTCGGCCTGCGGGAAGCGCCGCCCGGTGCGCGCGCTGAAGAGGATGTACGTCGCCCACATGGCGCCCGCGCCGAGGGCGTAGGCGACACCGACCGGGTCGAGGCCGTCGAAGCCGCCTCCGCCGCCGAGCAGGAAGACGCCGCACAGGGCGAGCCCGGCCCAGATCAGGTTCACGGCGCGGCGCGAGGCGAGCACGGAGAGCGCGAGCGGTCCGAGCACTTCGAGGGTCACGGCGGGACCCATGGGGATACGGGCGACGGACTGGTAGAAGAGCCCGTTCATGCCCGCCATCGCCACGCCGAACGCCACGACCGTGCCCCAGTCGGCGCGCGAATACCCCCGCACCTTCGGCCGGCACACGACGAGCAGCACGAGCGCGGCGAAGGCGAGCCGCAGCGCCACGATGCCGACGGCGCCGACCCTCGGCATCACGCTCACGGCGACCGCGCCGCCGAACTGCACGGAGATCCCGCCCGCGAGGACGAGTCCGACGGGGCCGAGTGCGCCGATGCGGCCGCGGATGCCCGCCGTCCCCCCAGGGGTCGCCGCGGGTGTTGCCTGGTCGCTGCGGGAGACGTCCACGGGCGAGCCTTCCCCTTACTCCGGAGTTCAAGGTGCTGGACTCACTCGTCCAAGGTAATGCACTAGGACAGGATTGTGGGGCCCTTTTACTGCTGTACGCAACCCACGTCCACATATCGAAGCTACGGCGCCCGGCACGGCTTGTGAAATGCCGATTGCGCTCCCGTTATGCTCCGCGGACATGACCGATCCGACCAGGCCGACCAGGAACTCCGTCGAGCTGCGCCACCTGCGCTGTTTCCTCGCCGTCGCCGAGGAGGGCAGCGTCACCCGCGCCGCCGCCCGCCTCCGCATCACCCAGCCCGCCGTGTCCCGCACGCTCGCCGCCCTGGAGGACGAGCTCGGCTCGCGCCTGGTGGACCGCTCCACCCATCACCTGCGGCTCACCGCGGTGGGCCGCGCCTTCCGCGACAAGGCGGCGGTCGCCGTCGCCGCCTTCGAGGACGCGCTGGACGCGGGCCGATCGGTGCACCGTCCGCTGCGGCTCGGGCACGCCTGGTCGGCGGCGGGCCCGTACACGACGCCCCTGCTGCGCCGCTGGCGCGAGACGCACCCCGACGTCCCCCTGGAACTGCTCCGCATCGACGACCGCACGGCGGGCCTCGCCCGGGGCGCGGTCGACGCGGCGCTGCTCCGGGGGCCCGTCGGTACCCCGGGCCTGGTCACGGAGCTCCTCCACACGGAGGCGCGGGTGGCCGCCGTCCCCGCCGACAGCGCGCTGGCCTCCCGCGCCCGGCTGGACCTCGCGGACCTGAGGGACCGCACGATCGCCCTCAACACGGTGTCCGGCACCACCACCGCGGACCTGTGGCCCGCCGACGCGCGCCCCACCGCGATGATCACCGTCGCCAACACGGACGACTGGCTGGCCGCGATCGCCGCGTCCCGCGCGGTCGGCGTGACCACCACCGCGACGGCGGACCTGCACCCGCACCCCGGGGTCGCCTACGTCCCCCTGCCCGACGCTCCCCGCGTCCCCGTGCTCCTGGCCCGCCGCCACGGCCCGCCGAGCCACCCCGCCCTGGACGACCTGTGCGCTCTCGTGCGCGCGGTCACGGGCCAGGACCAGTAGCCCCGGGACCCTGCCTAGCGGACCCGCCCGTACATGTTCGGGTTGTACCAGCTGAAGGACGAGACCCGGACGTTCTTGCCGGGGCGCGGCGCCTCCAGGTACTGGCCGCCGCCCAGGTAGATCGCCACGTGGTGGATGCCGGACGAGCTGCCGTTGCTGCTCCAGAACACCAGGTCACCACGGCGCAGCTGGCCCCGCGAGATGGGCTGCGTGGCGCGGTACTGGGCGTCGGCGACGCGGGGCAGGGCGACGCCCGCCTGCCGGTAGGCCGCCAGCACCAGACCCGAACAGTCCCACCCGTGCGGGCCGTTGCCGCCCCAGACGTAGGGGTCGCCGAGGTGCCTCATGGCGTACGAGATGGCGGCCTCGGTGCCGTGGCGGCTGGGAGTGCCGGAGCCGGTGGAGGGCTTGGTGGAGGGACGGGTCGAGGGCCGTGCCGAGGTCCCCGCGGCGCCGGATCCCGAACGGCCCGTGTAGCGCTCGTACTTGTCCTGATGGCTGGTCCAGTACCAGTGCCCGGCCTTCCGGTACCAGTAGACGCGGTCGGTGGCGTCCCAGCCCTGGCGGCCGCGGAAGACGGGCTCGGCCGACGTGGACCTGCGCGGACCGGTGGACGCGCCCTTGCCCTTCGAGGCCGCGGTGCCCTTGCCGCCGCGCGCCACGTACTTGTCGTAGTGCGACGTCCACCGCCACCAGCCGGTCGCGTCCTTGTACCAGTACTTGGAGCCGTCCCAGCCCGCGTGGCTCGGCGCGGGTTCGGCCGAGGCCGTCCCGGCGGCGGCGCCCACCAGCACGGCCGCGCCGACCGCGGCCACGACGGCTCCGCGCACGCTGCCGCAGTGCTGCTGCCCGGCGCGGCCCGGGGCCTGCGGCGCCCCGGTGCAGTGTCCGCACCCGCAGTCGGCGGGTATCTCTTCGGTGAATCGGGGAGTCTGCACTTGGGGCCCTCTCGTTCCGTACGGCTCAGTGGGTGTCGACGGCGTTCCCCCGCGCCGTGTAGAAGGCCACGGTCAAGTCCTTGACCAGGGCCTTCCGTTCGTAGTCGTCGAGTTCGACGAGTCCCCGTTCGGTGAGTCTGCGGACCGTGTCGTCCACGGCGTCGAGCACCGACGTCAGCACGCTGTCCCGGTGCCTGGCGTCGATGGCGGCGATCCGGCGGCGCTGCATCGCCGCGGCCACGTCCGGTGCGTACTCCACGCGGGTGGGCCGGGCGGAGAACACCTCGATGCCGACGGCCCTGCACTCCGCGGCGAGGGCGGCGGTGAGCGCGGAGCCGACGGCCTCGGCGTCCCGCAGGGTCGGCGCGTCGTCGGCGGGCTCGCGGAAGGAGTCCGCGGGCAGCCGCGACGCGACGCGCACGGTCCCCGCCTCCACCTGCTCGCGCAGGTAGGCGAGGTGGTCGTCGACGGTGAGGAGGGCCCGCGCCGCGTCCTTGACCTGCCACACCACCAGGACGACCACGCGGAGTTCCACGCCGTGCGCGTCGACCGCCGTGATCGGCTCGCTCCGCCAGTGCCGCAGCCGTACGTCGACGCGCCTGCGCAGCATCAGCGGGCTGATCCACATCAGCCCGGTGCGGCGCACGACGCCCCGGTACCGCCCGAAGAGCGAGAGGATCCAGGCGCTGCCGACCCGCCCGCGGGTGAGCCCGCCGAGCGCGAGGAGGACGACGACACCGCAGCCGTCGACGGCCGCCCACCGGGCCGCGCCGAGCCCGTGCCCGGTCCGCTCGGGCAGCCGCAGCAACTCCGTGACGCGGGTGGGCAGCAGCCCGCCGGACCACACGATCCAGCCCGCGCCGCCGACGGCGAGGAGCGTCACGAGCAGCGCCCACCAGCCGGAGCACGCGGGCCCGCGCCGCTCGACGAGCTCCCGGTCGGGCCGGGGCACCGCCCCGGACACCAGTCGCGCACTCTTCGCCGCGCCGCCCTCGGCGACGGAAACGTCCGCCGCCACCTTCTTCTTCTGCTGCTGCACCTTCGGCAGTTCGGCGGTATCGCCCCGGAAGAGCAGATCCATCGGTATGGAGTCGCGCCGGTTGCGCACGACGAGTTCCCGGAGCAGGTCGTCCCCGTCCCGCACGGCGGGCCGGTCGAGTCCGGCGGGCTTCTTCGACGCGCTGGGCTCCGCCGGTGCGCCGAGCTCCTCCAGTGCCCCAGCCCCCTCCGGCGCTGCGGGTTCCTTCGGCTCTTCCGGCACGGCGGCACACCAGACTTCTCGCGGGCGCAGCAGAGCTGACGCCTCAACAGATGATCATGAACCATGCCGATCCTGCCTCAACCGGACACCGTTCCGCCGCCGCAAAGGTCACCTGTCACCGGGACTTTGGTCCCGGCCGCGGCGGCTCGCGATGCCCTCCGCGAGGACCTCCGCCAGGTGGCGGCCCCGCACCCCGGCCAGTTGCGTCAGCTGGGTCCGGCAGGAGAAGCCGTCGGCCAGCACCACCGCGTCCGTGTCGGCCTGCGCCACCGCGGGCAGCAACTGCTCCTCGGCGCAGGCCTTCGAGACGTCGTAGTGGCCCCGCTCGAAACCGAAGTTCCCGGCGAGCCCGCAGCAGCCCCCGCTCAACTCGCCGGTCAGGCCCGCCTTCGCCCGCAGGCGCCGCTCCGCCGCGTCGCCGAGGACCGCGTGCTGGTGGCAGTGGGTCTGGCCGACGGCGGGGCGGTCGACGTGCGGGGGCCGCCACTGCGGAGCCAGCTCCTCGACCGCCTGCGCGAACGTGCGGACCGACGCGGCGAGCCGGGCCGCGCGCGGGTCGTCGCCGAGCAGTTCGGCCAGGTCGGTCCGGAGCGCCGCGGCGCAGCTCGGCTCCAGGACGACGACCGGTGTTCCGGCGTCCAGGAGCGGCTCCATCCGGTCCAGGGTGGCGCGCAGCACCGCGCGGGCGTGGTCGAGTTGCCCCGTCGACACGTACGTCAGTCCGCAGCAAACCCCACGCGGCGGCACCGCGACGGTGAGTCCGGCGTCCTCAAGTACCGCTACCGCGGCTCGCCCCACCCCGGGCGAGAGGTGGTCGGTGAAGGTGTCGGGCCAGAGCACGAGATCAGGGCGCCCCGTGCCCCTCGGCCGCCTCCGCCACCACTGCCGGAACGTCCGCGGCGCCACCTCCGGCACCGCCCGCTCCGCAGCGATCCCGCCGACCCGCTTGCCGAGCGCGGCCAGCGGGCGGACGCGAGCCAGGGCGTTGACGAGGCCGGCCGTGCGGGTCGCCGCCACCGCCCGCAGCCAGCGCGGCAGCCAGCCCATCGTGTAGTGGGCGGCGGGCCTGCGCCGCCCTTCGTAGTGGTGGTGCAGGAACTCCGCCTTGTACGTGGCCATGTCGACGCCCACCGGGCAGTCCGAG
Organism: Streptomyces sp. NPDC004732; assembly: GCF_040609235.1. Taxonomy (NCBI): domain Bacteria; kingdom Bacillati; phylum Actinomycetota; class Actinomycetes; order Kitasatosporales; family Streptomycetaceae; genus Streptomyces; species Streptomyces sp. NPDC004732. The sequence continues at coordinate 70,110 of NZ_JBEXJR010000024.1, read as the reverse complement.
CGGCAGCCCTTGCAGGAGAGGCAGAGGTCGAGCGCGTCCTTGACCTCGGTCGAGCGCCAGCCGTCGGTCACCACCTCACCGGCGAGCATCTCGTGCAGCAGCCGGGCGCGGCCGCGCGTGGAGTGCTCCTCCTCGCCCGTGACGCGGAAGGACGGACACATCACGCCGGTCGGTGAGCCCGGCGACGACGTACGGCACTTGGCGACGCCCACGCACCGCCTGACCGCCGCCGAGAAGTCGCCGCCGTCGTGCGGATAACCGAAGACCACGTCGACCGGTTCGCGGGGCAGGGGCGCGAAGCGCAGGTCGGCGTCGAGGGGCGCGGGCCGCACGAGCATGCCGGGGTTGAGCAGGTCTGCCGGGTCCCAGACGTCCTTCACGCGCTCGAAGAGGCCGACGAGTTCGGGACCGTACATCTTCGGCAGGAGCTCCGCGCGGGCCTGCCCGTCACCGTGTTCGCCGGAGAGCGAGCCGCCGTGCGCGACGACGAGCTCCGCGAGCTCCTCGGAGAAGCCGCGGAAGCGGGCGACGCCCTCACGGGTGAGGAGGTCGAAGTCGATGCGCACGTGGATGCAGCCGTCCCCGAAGTGCCCGTACGGAGTGCCGCGCAGGTCGTGGTCCGTGAGCAGCGCCCTGAAGTCCCTGAGATAGCCGCCGAGCCGGGCGGGCGGCACCGCGCAGTCCTCCCAGCCCGGCCAGGCCTCGCTGCCGTCCGCCATGCGCGTCGCCGTGCCGCTGGCGTCCTCCCGTACGCGCCACAGCGCCCGCTGCCCCGCCGGGTCGTCGACGACCACGGCGTCGAGGACGTCGGCCGCCCGCACGATCGCCTCCGCACGCGCGCGTGCCTCGGCCTGGCTCGCGCCGCCCGTCTCCACGAAGAGCCAGGCACCGCCCTTGGGCAGGCCGCTCTTCTGCGAGGGCTCGCGCACGAGGTCGGCGGCCATGCCCTCGACGGTCAGCGGGCCGTGCGGGAGCAGTCCGGCCGCGGCTTCGGCGGCCGCGCTCTCGTCGCTGTAGCCGAGCACGGCGAGCGCCCGCGCGCGGGGCGCTTCGACGAGGCGTACATCGGCTTCGGTGAGGACGCCGAGCGTGCCTTCCGAGCCGCAGAAGGCGCGTGCGAGGTCCGCGCCGTTCTCGGGGAGCAGCGCGTCCAGGGCGTATCCGGAGATGCGGCGTGGCAGGTCGGGGAAGCCGGTGCGCAGAAGTGCCAGGTCGCCGTCGACCAGGGCGCGCAGGCCCGCCGGGGCGACGCCCCAGCCCCCCGGTACCAGACGCCGGAGTGCACCCGTGCCGTCGACGACCGACAGGGCGGCGACGTTGTCGGCGGTGGTGCCCCAGGCGACCGAGTGCGAGCCGCAGGAGTTGTTGCCGATCATGCCGCCGAGGGTGCAGCGGCTGTGGGTGGAGGGGTCGGGGCCGAAGGTGAGGCCGTGCGGGGCGGCGGCGGAGCGCAGGTCGTCCAGGACGACGCCCGGCTGGACGACGGCGGTCCGTTCCCCGGGGTCGAGGGAGACGATGCGGTTCATGTGGCGGGTGAAGTCGAGGACGACGCCGACTCCCGTGGCCTGTCCGGCGATCGAGGTGCCCGCGCCGCGGGGCACCACCGGCACGTCGTGCTCGCGGCAGACCGCGAGGGCCGCGGCCACGTCGTCGGCGTCGCGCGGGGCGACCACCGCGGCGGGCACGCGACGGTAGTTGGAGGCGTCCATGGTGTGCAGGGCGCGTGCGGTGACGGAGAAGTCCACGTCACCGCGCACACCGGCGCGCAGACCGCGCGCGAACGCATCCGGATCGGACGGCCCCCGCCCCGCCCATGCCTGGTCTCCCCGGTTCCGCGTCGGGCCGCCGTGACCGTCGTCGAGATCGCTCATACAGCCCAGGATGCCTCCGCAGACACCCCTCCCTGCCACCCCGCCTCACCCGTTTTTTCACGATCCGGACGGGAAGATTCCCAACTCGGTCACTAACTCTCCTATAGTGATCCCGACTTGAGCAGAGTGTGTCGCTTCCGATCTAGGACCCCGATTGATGACCGCGCCAACCCCCCTAGCGCGCCCCGGGACGGAGCAACCTCCGCTGCGCCCGACCGCGCTCGTCCTGCTGGCCAGTGCCCTGGTCACCGCGGCACTCACCGGAGCCGCCGTCGCCCTCGCGCCCGGCTCCGTACGGACCCCCCTGGCCTGGGGATCCGGCGCCGCGTCCCTCGCACTGACCGCCGCCGTAACACTCACGTTCCACTCCATACGTGCCAACGCCCTGCTGCGCCGCCGCGTCGAGGCCGTCCAGCAGGACGCCGGACGGCTCGTACAGGAACAGGCAGCACGCACCCAGGAGTTCACCCGAGAGCGTTCGGCCCTCACCGAACACTTCGTCCGTGAGCGGAACGAACTGACCATGCGCGCCCGCGCCGCCGAGTCCGAACGGGCCGCCGCCCTCGCCGCCAGCGCCAACGCCGCGGGCCGCATGCAGGCCCTGGCCACCGGCATGCTCGCCGACCTGCGCGAGATGGAGGGCAGGCACGCGGACGAGGACGTCCTCACCGACCTCCTCCACCTCGACCACCGCACCGCACAGGCGGGCCGCATCGCCGACTCCGTCGCGGTGCTCACCGGCGCCCGCTCGGGCCGCCGCTGGGCCAGGCCCATCGTCATGGAGTCGATCCTGCGCGGCGCGATGGGCCGCATCGGCGGCTACCAGCGCGTGCGCGTCCACTCGGCCAGCGAGGTCGCCGTGGCGGGCCACGCCGCCGAGGGCGTCATGCACGCCCTCGCGGAACTCCTCGACAACGCTGCCAACTTCTCGCCGCCCACCTCCGAAGTACACGTGTACATCGAGGAGGTCGCGGCGGGCGTCATCGTCTCCGTCGAGGACAGCGGCCTGGTGATGGGCGCCGTGCAGCAGCGCCGCGCCGAGCAGGCCGTGTCCGGCGAGACCAAGGGCCTCAGCGGCCTGTCCGGCACGCGGCTCGGACTAGCGGTGGTCGGCAGGCTGGCCCGCAAGCACGGCCTGACGGTGTCGTTCCGCCCGTCGGCACGAGGCGGCACGGGCGTACTCCTCCTGATACCCCAGGAACTACTCTCGCGCCCTTCGGAAACGACTCCGAGGCCCCCCGAAAAGACCACCACCAAGGCCACCGTCACCGCGCCCCCCGACTCGCCGTCACCCGCGAGCGCACCGGAGGGGCCGCGGGGGGATGTGCGCACGGAGCACCGAGCCAACCCTGACGCCCAGGAACTTCCGACGCGGCGCAGGGATGGCGAGTACGTACATCCCCCCGCGGCCCCGCACCCACAAACAACCGGTCAGGGCACCCAAGCCGCCCACGCAGCCCACGCAGCCCAAGAAGCCCAAGCCACCGAAGACGCCCCAGCCGAGACCCCCCTCCCCAAGCGCCCCCGAGGCCGCACCCTCGCCGCAGCCGAACGGTCCCGCGCAGACAGCGACACGGGAGAGACCAGGCGCCCCCGCCCCGCCACCGCCGCAAGCACCGCGGCCCGCTTCAGCAGCTTCCGCCAGGCCGTCCGCGCCACGCCCTCCGAGGACCCCGAGCACTCCAAGGACGCGGCCGCCCCCGCAACACCCCCGCACCCGGAAGGCGAAACCCCCCGATGACCACCGGCACCACCCCCGGCACCACCACCGACGCCAAGCTCACCTGGCTGCTGGAAGGCCTCCTGGAGCGCACCCCCGGCGCCCGGCACGCCCTCGTGCTCTCCCGTGACGGCCTGAAGCTGTGCCGCACCCCCGAGCTCTCCGTCGACCAGGCCGACCAGCTCGCCGCGATAGCCGCGGGCATCCAGTCCCTGTCGCACGGCGCGTCCGCCGAGTTCGGCGACGGCAGCGGCGGGGTCCGCTCGGCGATGGCGGAGTTCTACGGCGGCATCCTCTTCATCGTCGAGGCGGGCGAGGGCGCGCACCTCGCGGTCATCGCCGCCGAGGACGCCGACGCGGGCCTCGTCGGCCACACCATGAGCGAGCTGGTCGAGCAGCTCGGCGAGCACCTGCGCGCCGAGCCCCGCGCCGACGACGGCCCCCGCACCCTGCCCGCCTCATGAGCCGCCCCGGCCGGGACGACTCCCCCGACCGGCTGTACACCCTCACCGGTGGACGCAGCCGGTCGGCGCCCGACGCACCCTTCGACCTGGTGACCCTGATCGTCGCCGAGTCCGGCCCGGTCCCCGGCATGCAGTCGGAGCACGCCGCGATCCTGCGTCTGTGCCACCTGCCGACCGCCATGGTGGAGATCGCCGCCGAACTCGGCCTGCCGGTGAGCATCACCCGCATCATGCTGTCCGACCTGCTGGACGCGGGCCGGATCAGCGCCCGCCACCCGCGCGCGGCGGCAGGCCACAGCCTTCCCGACCCCGACATCCTGGAGCAGGTGCTCGTTGGACTCCGCAATCTCTGAACGCAGCGCTACCGGGGCCACCCGAAGGGAACTGACCGCCACCGCCGACAACGGCCTGAAGATCGTCGTGGTCGGCGGCTTCGGGGTCGGCAAGACGACACTGGTCCGCTCGGTCAGCGAGATCCGTCCCCTCAACACCGAGGAGACGATGACGCAGGCCGGGCAGGGCATCGACGAGACGGGCGGCCTCGAAGGCCTGGGCGGCAAGACGTCCACGACCGTCGCCTTCGACTTCGGCCGCATCACGCTCGACGCGCACAACATCCTCTATCTGTTCGGCGCGCCCGGCCAGGAACGCTTCTGGTTCCTGTGGGACCGCCTCTTCTCCGGCACGCTCGGCGCGGTCGTCCTCGTCGACACCCGCCGCCTGGAGGACTCCTGGTACGCGATCGACCGCCTGGAGCACCACGGCACGCCGTTCATCGTGGCCCGCAACGACTTCGGCGGCTCCGGGCACACCCCCGAGCAGCTGCGCGAGGCGCTCGACCTCGACCCCGGCGTGCCGCTCGTCGACTGCGACGCCCGCTCGCGGGAGTCCAGCAAGGACGTGCTGATCACGCTCGTCGAACACCTCCAGTCGCTGTACGCCGCGCAGCGCCACGCCGCCCCGCGCCAAGCCGCCCCTCAGGAGAACGCCCAGTGACCTGCCCCGTGACCGGCGCCGGCGCGCCCGTACCGCTCTCCGGACCGCGGTTCGCCGCCGAACCCACCCAGCTGTACCGGGAGATGCGCCGCGACCACGGCCCCGTCGCCCCCGTCCTGCTCGATGGCGGCATACCGGCCTGGCTGGTGCTCGGCTACCGCGAACTGCACCAGGTCACCGGCGACCCGGTCCTCTACAGCCGCGACTCCGAGCTGTGGAACCAGTGGCCGGACATCCCCGCCGACTGGCCGCTGCTCCCGATGATCGGCCACAAGCAGCCGTCGATCCTCTACACGGTCGGCGAGCGGCACACCCGGCGCGCCGCGATGATCGCGCACGCCCTCGAGGCGATCGACCCCTTCGAACTCAGGGCGCATGCCGAGAAGTTCGCGGACGAGCTGATCGACCGCTTCTGCGGCAAGGGGACCACGGAGATCGTCGCCGAGTACGCGATGCTGCTCCCGGTCCGCGTCCTCGCCCGCATCTACGGCTTCTCCGACGAGGAGGGCCCCGGCCTCGTCACCGCCATGAACGACATGATCGACGGCCGCGAGCGGGCCCTCGCGGGCCAGCAGCACCTGGGCGGTTCGATGATGCGGCTCATCGCCGACAAGCACGCGGAGCCGGGCCAGGACGTCGCCTCGTACATGCTGGAGGCCCAACTCACCGAAGAGGGCTCCGACTTCACCGACGAGGAGATCGCCCAGGACCTCATGGTGATGATGGCCGCGGGCCACCAGCCGAGCGCCGACTGGATCGGCAACTCGCTGCGCCTGATGCTCACCGACGACCGCTTCGCCGCGTCCCTGTTCGGCGGCAGGCACAGCGTCGCGGAGGCCATGAACGAGGTCCTGTGGGAGGACACCCCCACCCAGAACGTCGCGGGCCGCTGGGCCTCGCGCGACACCCAGCTCGGCGGGCGCCGCATCAACTCCGGTGACCTGCTCCTCCTCGGTCTCGCCGCCGCCAACGCCGACCCGCAGGTCCGCACCGACGGCTCCGCCCTGACCGGCGGCAACAGCGCCCACTTCTCCTTCGGCCACGGCGAGCACCGCTGTCCCTTCCCCGCGCAGGAGGTCGCCGAGGTCATCGCACGGACCGGCATCGAGGTCCTCCTCGACCGGCTGCCCGACCTCGACCTCGCGGTACCGGCCGACGCCCTGACGCGCCGCCCTTCGCCGTGGCTGCGCGGCCTGACCGACCTGCCGGTGAGCTTCACCCCGACCCCGACCTCAGCCTTTGGAGAACTCAGATGACGCGCATCGCCCTGGATCCGTTCGTCACCGACCTCGACGGCGAGAGCGCACGGCTGCGCGCGGCGGGCCCGCTCGCCGAGGCGGAGCTGCCGGGCGGCGTGCCGGTGTGGGCGGTCACGCACCACGCCGAGGCCCGGCAACTCCTCACCGACAAGCGCCTGGTGAAGGACATCAACGTCTGGGGCGCATGGCAGCGCGGTGAGATCCCCGCGGACTGGCCGCTGATCGGCCTGGCCAACCCCGGCCGCTCCATGCTGACGGTCGACGGCGAGGAGCACCGCAGGATGCGCACCCTGGTCGCGCAGGCGCTGACGCCGCGGCGGGTGGAGCGGATGCGGGAGCGCATAGCGGAACTGACGGAAGGCCTCCTGAACAAACTCCCCGACGACTCCGCAGCCGACGACTCCGCAGCCGTCGACTCCTCGGTCGTCGACCTGAAGGCGGAGTTCGCCTACCCCCTCCCCATGTACGTCATCAGTGACCTGATGGGCATCGACGAGGCGGACCACCCGCGCCTGAAGGTCCTCTTCGACAAGTTCTTCTCCACGCAGACGCCCCCGGAGGAGGTCGTGGCGACGCTCGGCGAGCTCGCCGGGATGATGGGCAAGGTCGTCGCGGCCCGTCGCACGGAGCCCGGCGACGACCTGACGAGCGCGCTGATCCAGGCGTCCGAGGACGGCGACCACCTCACGGACGAGGAGATCGTCTCCACGCTCCAGCTGATGGTCGCGGCGGGCCACGAGACGACGATCTCCCTCATCGTCAACGCGGTCGTGAACCTCTCCGCCCACCCCGAGCAGCTCGCGCTCGTCCGCTCCGGGCAGGTCGGCTGGGACGCGGTGATCGAGGAGACCCTGCGCCACTCCACCCCCACTTCGCACGTCCTGATCCGCTTCGCCGCGGAGGACGTCCCCGTCGGGGACAAGGTGATCCCCAAGGGTGACGCGCTGATCGTGTCGTACGGCGCGATAGGCCGCGACGAGCAGGCGCACGGCCCCACGGCGGACGCGTTCGACATCACGCGCACGTCGCCGACCCGCCACATCTCGTTCGGCCACGGCCCGCACGTGTGCCCCGGCGCGGCGCTCTCCCGCCTGGAGGCGGGCGTCGCCCTCCCGGCGCTGTACGCCCGCTTCCCCGCCCTGACCCTGGCGGTCCCGCACTCGGAACTCCGCAACAAGCCGGTGGTAACGCAGAACGACTTGTTCGAGCTGCCGGTGCGGCTCCGCGGCTAGCGCCGCGAAGTTCCAGCCCTCCGGCGAAGTTTCCAGCCCCTCCGGCGATTGAGGAGCGGGGTCCGGGGCGGAGCCCCGCGGCCTGGTCTCAGTCGCCGGACTGGTCAAGGCCCCGGGGCCAGAAGCCGCTAGGCTCACCCCGTGGCTGAGATCCAGATTCCCGCTGACATGAAGCCCGCCGACGGCCGTTTCGGCGCGGGCCCCTCCAAGGTGCGTACGGAGGCGCTGGACGCCCTGGCCGCCACCGGCACTTCCCTGCTCGGTACGTCCCACCGCCAGGCCCCGGTCAAGAACCTGGTCGGCCGCGTGCGCGAGGGCATCAACTCCCTCTTCTCCCTCCCCGAGGGGTACGAGGTGATCCTCGGCAACGGCGGCTCCACCGCGTTCTGGGACGTGGCGACGCACGGCCTGATCGAGAACAGGTCGCAGCACCTCACGTTCGGCGAGTTCTCCTCGAAGTTCGCGAAGGCGGCGAAGCTCGCCCCGTGGCTGGCCGAGCCGACCGTGATCTCCTCGGACCCGGGCACGCACCCGGACCCGAAGGCGGAGGCGGGCGTCGACGTCTACGCCTACACGCACAACGAGACCTCGACCGGCGTCGCGGCCCCGATCAAGCGCGTCGCGGGCGCCGACTCCGGCTCCCTCGTCCTGGTGGACGCGACGTCCGGCGCGGGCGGCCTGCCCGTCGACATCGCCGAGACGGACGTCTACTACTTCGCCCCGCAGAAGTCCTTCGCCTCCGACGGCGGCCTGTGGCTCGCGGCGTTCTCCCCGGCGGCGATCGAGCGCGCCGAGCGGATCCACGCGTCCGGCCGCCACGTCCCGGAGTTCTTCTCGCTCCCCACGGCGATCGACAACTCCCGCAAGAACCAGACGTACAACACCCCCGCGCTCTCCACACTCTTCCTGCTCGCCGAGCAGCTGGACTGGATGAACTCCCAGGGCGGCCTGGAGTTCACGACGGGCCGCACGGCCGCGTCCTCGCGCACGCTGTACGGCTGGGCCGAGGAGTCCAAGTACGCGACCCCGTTCGTCACGGACCCGGCCAAGCGCTCGCAGGTCATCGGCACGATCGACTTCACGGACGAGATCGACGCCGCCGCGATCGCCAAGGCACTGCGCGCCAACGGCATCGTGGACACGGAGCCGTACCGCAAACTGGGCCGCAACCAGCTGCGCGTGGCCATGTTCCCGGCGATCGACCCGGCGGACATCGAGGCGTTGACCCAGTGCATCGACTACGTGATCGAACGCCTCTGATGCCTCGCTGTGCGACCGGCCGCGGGTTCGTCGTGGCTGGTCGCGCAGTTCCCCGCGCCCCTTATGGGGCGCCCCGAGCCTCAGCGGCTCAGCTGCTTGAACCTCCGTACCGCAAGCGGCAGGAAGACCAGCGAAAGCACCACCGGCCACACCACCGCCATCAGCACCGCGTTCTGCTCCACCCAGGTGGCGCCGCCCGCGCCGGGGTTGCCGAAGAGTTCGCGGGTGGCCGTGCCCGTCGACGAGACGGGGTTCCATGCGGCGACCGGGGCCAGCCAGTCCGGCATCAGGGACGGTGCCACGAAGACGCTGGAGATCATCGTGAACGGGAACGCGATCGCGTAGAGGCCGCCCGCCGCCTCCGGGGTCGGTACGACCAGGCCCAGGTACACGCCCACCCAGATCAGGCTGAAGCGCAGGAGCAGCAGCAGGCCGAAGGCGAGCAGGGTGTCGGGGAGGCCCGCGCTGGAGCGCCAGCCGATGGCGAGGGCCGTGAGTGCGAGGATCGTCAGTTCGGCGCAGGCCACGACGAGGTCGGCGAGGCCGCGGCCCGATGCGACGGCGGAGGGGGCCATGGGCATCGAGCGGAAGCGGTCGATGACGCCCTTCGTGGAGTCGGTGACGACGCCCATCGCCGTGTTCATGAAACCGAAGGCCATGGTCATCACGAACATGCCGGGCATCAGGAACTGCTTGTAGTCGCCGTCCTCGCCGCCGCCGGGCACCTTCATCGCCTCGCCGAAGACGAAGCCGTACAGCAGCACGCTGATGATGGGGAAGCCCAGCTGCCAGGCGATGGTGATGGGCTGGCACAGGAAGTGCGTCAGGTAGCGGCGGGTGACGTTCCAGCCGTCGGCGAGGGCCCAGAAGAGGCGGCCCCGGGACTCCTGCCCGATGTCGGTGCCGGTGCCGGTGCTGGTGGAGCGGGGGGTGACCGTGCCTGTGCTCATGCCGCCGCCTCCTGCTTCGCGCCCTGAGTGGTCCCGGCGGGCTCCGGTGTCTCGCCCGTGAGTCTGAGGAACACGTCGTCCAGGCTCGGCCTGCGCAGCCCGATGTCCTCGACCGCGACGCCCCTGTCCCGCAGCGTCCTCGCCACGTCCGTCAGCGCGCCCACGCGATCCGTCACGGCGCCCTGCACGCGGCGCTCCAGGTCCACGGTCAGCGGTTCGCCGTCGCAGACGCGGGACACGGCCTCGACGGCCGCGGGCAGGTCGGCGTGGTCGCGCACCACGACGTCCAGGTGGCTGCCGCCCACCGTGCTCTTCAGGCCCTCGGGGGTGTCGTCGGCGATGGCACGGCCGCGGTCGATGACGGTGATGCGGGAGGCGAGCCGGTCGGCCTCCTCCATGTACTGGGTGGTGAGCAGCACGGTCGTGCCGCCCGCCACCAACTCCCTTATCGTGTCCCACACTTCGAAGCGGCTGCGCGGGTCCAGGCCGGTGGTCGGCTCGTCCAGGAAGAGGACGGCGGGCGCGAGGATCATCGAGGCGGCGAGGTCGAGCCTGCGCCGCATGCCGCCGCTGTACTGTCCCGCACTCTTCTCCGCCGCGTCCTCCAGGTGGAACTGCTCCAGGAGTTCCCGCGCGCGCCGCTCCGCGCGCCTGGCGCCCAGGTGGAAGAGGCGGCCGAACATCTCCAGGTTCTGCCGACCGGTGAGGATCTCGTCGACCGCCGCCTCCTGACCGGTGAGGCCGATGCGGCCGCGGACCAGCTCGGGCTCGCGCGCCACGTCGGCGCCCGCGACCTCGGCACGGCCGCCGTCGAGCCGGACGAGCGTGGCGAGGATCCGCACGGCCGTGGTCTTGCCCGCACCGTTGGGCCCGAGGAGTCCGTGCACCGTGCCTTGCTCGACGTGCAGGTCGAAGCCGTCCAGGGCGTACTTCTCCCCGTACCGCTTCGTCAGTCCTTCGGCCCGCACCGCCGGACCGTTCCCGTTGGTCGGATGCATCGACTGTCCCTTCTCGCGCCATCTGGGTACGCCGTACCCAATTGAGAGTACACCGTACCCAGTTCTACGAGTACGCCGTACTCAATTTCGTGGCCTGCGATTAGGCTGAGCGCCATGACGAGCACGAACGGCAGCGACGACCGGCGCACCGGCAGCGACATCACCCGCAGCCTGGAACTGCTCTGGGGCGAGGGCGGGCGCCCGGCCCGGGGCCCCAAGCCGGGGCTCACGCTGGACCGGATCGTCACCGAGGCCGTGCGGCTCGCGGACGCCGAGGGCCTCGCGGCCGTCTCCATGCGGCGCCTGTCCACGGAGCTCGGCACCGGCACGATGTCCCTGTACCGGTACGTCCCCGGCAAGGGCGACCTGGTCGACCTGATGCTGGACCGCGTCTTCGCGCCGCCGGAGGAGGACGAGCCCTGGACCGGCGGCTGGCGCGAGGGCGTCGAGGAGCACGCGCGCCAGACCCTCGTGCTCCACCGCCGCCACCCGTGGCTGCTCCACGTCAACCAGGCCCGCCCGGTGCTCGGCCCCGGCACCGTCGGCAGCCTGGACCGCACGCTGTCCCGGATCAGAACGATGGGCCTGACCGACCCCGAGCTGGTCGGCGTGATCGTGATGACGGAGGGGTACGTCACCGGGGTCGCCCGCACCCAGGCGCACGAGGCGGAGGCGGTGACCAAGAGCGGTCTGTCGGAGGAGGCGTTCTGGGAGGCCCAGGCGCCGACCCTGGACAGGATCATGACGAGCGGCCGCTACCCGACCCTCGCGGGCCTCTCCGAGGACGCGTTCGGCTGGGACTTCGACCACTTCGAGTTCGGCCTGCAGCGCCTCCTCGACGGCCTGGACGTCCTGGTCGCCCAGCGCGCCGCCCAACGCGCCGCCCAGGGCTGAGATCCCGGGCGCGCGCGGCTACTTGCCGCCGCCGCGCCTCCCCAGCCGCCTGAAGCCGAACACGGCGAGCAGCACCGCCCCCACGACGATCGCCCCTGTCTTGAGGCCCCCCTCGGCCCCGGCGTCCCCGCCGCCGTCACCGGACCCCGCACCGCCCGCCGAGGAGCCGGAGCCGCCCCCGGCCCCGCCCGGCGCCTCCACCGGCTTGACCTCGCTCTGCGCGCCCTCGGTGCCGTACATCAGCGTGGTCCCGTCGAGCGTGTACGTCACGGACTCCCCCTGCCGCTGCAGCGGCACGCTCAGCCGCCCCTTGCGCTGCGGCTTCTTGCCCTCGCCCTGCCACGCGTACCAGATGCCGCCGAAGTACCCGCGCAGCGCGAGCTGTCTGCCGTCGGGCGAGAAGGCGCCGTCGGTCACCCACAGGTCGACCTCGGAGATCCGCTTGAAGACGTTCGTCCCCGACGCGGACATCCGCTCCGGGCTCTCGTACAGCCCGCCGCCGTCCTCGTTCTTGCTGACGATGTAGATCCGGCCGGTCTTCGGATGCACCATCAGCGCCTCCGCGTCCCGCGCCCCGTCCGCGTACTTGACCACGTACTGCGTGGCGCGGACCGTCTGGTCCTTCAGGGTCTTGGGCTCGGGCAGCTTGTAGACCCAGACGTTCGGCCAGGTGCCGTTGAGGTTGTCGCCGATGTCGCCGACGTAGATGTTCCCGTCGCTGCCGACCGAGATCGCCTCGACGTCGCGCGGCGCGCCCACGCCGGTCATCGTGACGGTGGCGACGGTCTCGCCCGTCTTCGAGTCGACCGCGTACAGGTAGGCGCCCTTGTCCTGGTCGTTGTGCGTCCAGTAGATGCCGGGGTGGGCGCGGGACGCGGCGAGGCCGCTGGACTCGACGATCCGCGGGTCCTTGATCGTGAACCCGTCGTGATCGTCGGCCGCCGCGGGGGCGGCGGGCACGGCCACGGCGAAGGCGAAGGCCAGCACGGCACCGGCAAGGACAGACGGAACAGCCCGAAGCGAACGCATGGGGCCAAGCGTGCCACCTGCCCCCGCGCACCGACCGCCGGGGCACGGAGCGTGCTCAGCCTCACATCGCAGGCCGGGGCCCGGATCCGGGATGATGACCGGATGCTCAGGTTCATGTTCGTCGGCGACTCCATGACGATCGGGAGCGCCGGTGAACACACCTGGCGCCACCGCATGTGGCGACACCTGTGCGACACCCTCGGCCCCGAGGGCGTCGCCGTGGTCGGCCCGCGCACCGCCCTCCACGACAAGGCGGCGGGAGAACCCCTCTCCCACGCGTACGCCGACGCGTCCCCGGACTTCCCCCGCAACCACCTCGCGGGCTGGGGCGAGGGCTGGCTGCACCTGGCCCCGCAGATCTCCGGCGCGCTGACCCGCGATCCCGCCGACGTCCTGCTCGTCTCCCTCGGCCTCATCGACCTCGGCTTCTACACGAACGCGGAGCAGACCGCGGAGAACGTCCGCGCCTTCGTCACGGCGGCCCGCACGGCGAACCCGCACGTCCGGATGGTGCTGCTGCCCGTCATCCCGAACGTCCGGGCCGAGTCCGACGCCCCGTTCGCCGCGGAGGTCGACCGCTTCAACGTGCTCCTGGCGAAGGCGGTGGCGGACCTGGACACGCCCCGCTCCCCGCTCCTGCTTGCCTCGCGCCCGCCGTCGTACGACATCCACCTCGACACGTACGACGGCACGCACCCGAACGCGAGCGGCGAGCACAAACTGGCGTCGGCCTTCGCGGACGCCCTGTCCCAGGCGTGGGGCATCGGCGGCCCCTACGCGGGGACGCTCATGACGCCCACCGGCTGATCCCGAACTTCCCTCCCTCGCGCCGCACTTCCACCGCGCCGGTACCGGCGAAGTGCGCCGGGACGACCAGCTCCCCCTCGTCGGCGGCCCGCCCGAGCACCCGGACGCGCGACGCGGCGGCCTCCTTCGGGTCCTCGCAGAACTCACTGCTGCAGCACGGTTCGAGGATCTGCACCGGGAGGTGCAGCAGATCACCGACGAAGACGGCGCGGTCGGTGCCGGAGTGCAGCCGCAGCACGGACGAGCCGGGGGTGTGTCCTGGCGCGGACTCCAGGGTGAGGTGGGAGTCGATGCGGTGCGTGCCCTCCCACAGCACGGCCTGACCTGCCTGTACGACGGGCGCGATGCTGTCCGCGAAGCCGTAGCGGTTGTCCACGCGGACGGCGTCGCCGCGGTCGGGGCCGAAGAAGGCGTGGTCGGCGGCGGGGATGAGGTAGGTGGCGTTGGGGAAGGTGGGGACCCAACTGCCGCCCACGTTGTGTGTGTTCCACCCGATGTGGTCGCCGTGCAGGTGGGTGTTGACGACGACGTCGACGTCCTCGGGCCGCACCCCTGCGGCGGCGAGCCGGTCGAGGTAGTCGGTGTCGAGGTGCTCGAAGGGGGGCACACCGGGCCGCTCCCTGCCGTTGCCTATGCCCGTGTCGACGAGGACGGTCCTGCCCTCGCTCCTGAGCACCCAGGTCTGCATGAGCGCGATGGCGTCGCCGCTGCCCGGGTCCCAGTGGTCGGGCACGAGCCACTCCTCGTTGTCGCGCCACACCTCGTCGGGCACCTCGGGCACGACCATCTGCGCCGCGAGCGGGAACCTCTCGACTTCGACGACGCGGCTGACCTCGACGTCACCCAACACAATCTTCTGACCGCTGAATTCGCTCATGGGTTCACCGTAGGGAGGATGAAACGAGTGCCTCAATGCCCGCTCACCTCAATCAGATACGCATACGTCTCACGCAGTAGACTCCCGCCATGGATGTGGTCAGTGATGCGATCTCGGCGGCGCGGGTCGGACAGCCCGCCTCCAACCGGGTCAGGGTGTCCGGCTCCTGGTGCAGCAGGATCCCCTCGTACGACGGAATGGGCTTCCGCGTGCTCCTGGAGGGGAGTTGCTGGCTGCTGCCCGACGACGGCAGCGCACCGTTCATGCTCGCGGCGGGCGACGTGGTGCTGCTGCCGCGCGGCACCGGGCACATCCTCGCGGACTCCCCCGCGGACGGCCCCACCGTGGAGCGCGCGGTCCCCTTCGACCTCTGGCTGGACTCGCACGCCCTGCCGGTGACGCACGACGGACCGACCACACTCGCCCCGGCACTCCCCGATTCCCCCGACTCCCCCAACTCCCCCGGTTCCGCCGTCGAGATGCTCTGCGGCAAGTACCACCTGGACCGCGGCCACGCCCACCCACTGCTCGACGAGATCCCCGACATCGTCCACCTGCCCCGCCGGGCGGGCCGCCACCCCGAGCTACAGGCCGCGATCGACCTGCTCGGCAGGGAGGCGGGCGCGGCACGCTGCGGCGCGGACGTCGCCGTGCCCAGCCTCCTGGACCTGCTCCTGGTCTACATGGTGCGCGCCTGGCTCGCGGAGTCCCTGGCCGACGACCACTGCACGGCCCGCTGGCCCACCGCGCTCGGCGACCCGGTGGTCGCCAAGGCCCTGCGCTTCCTGCACGAGGCGCCCGAAGCGCCGTGGAGCAACGAGGAGCTGGCGTCCCGCACCGGCGTCTCCCGCGCCACCCTCGCCCGCCGCTTCACCTCACTGGTGGGCCGCGCCCCCATGGCGTATCTGACCTGGTGGCGCATGTCCCGCGCGGCCACACTGCTGCGCGACTCGACGGCGTCCCTGGACACGGTGGCCCGCCAGGTCGGTTACAGCTCCCCCTACGCCCTCTCCCACGCCTTCACCCGCACGTTCGGCACGACACCGGGCCGGTACCGGACCGCCTCCCCCGACAAGCACACTTTCGTCGGCGCCCCCTAGCCGGAAGACGGACGCCCGCCCCACCCCCGGCTCCATACCGTCCAGACATGACGGTCGAGATCACTGCGCACAACCCGGCGACGCCCGCCCCGCCCCCCGGCGCCCGGGCCCTCGCCCCGGACCTGGCCCGGGGCCTGATGCTGCTGCTCATCGTGCTGTCCAACACCGCCTTCCACCTCTGGAAGGCGGAGCACGGGCCCTCCGGATGGCAGCCCGTGGACGGCGGAGCGCTCGACCACGCCGTGCAGTTCACGATGATCACCACCCTCGACATGCGGGTGTACCCGCTCTTCGCGTTCCTCTTCGGGTACGGGATGACGCAGCTCTTCCTGCGCCGCACCGCCGCGGGAGCCTCCGCGCGCGACACCGTCGCCGTCCTGCGGCGACGCAGCCTCTGCCTGGTCGTCATCGGGCTCGCGCACGCCACCCTCCTCATGGCGGGCGACATCGTCGGCTACTACGGGCTGCTGAGCCTCGCCCTCGGCTGGCTCTTCCTGCGGCGCGGCGACCGGGCGCTGAAGTGGTGGATCGGGATCGGTGCCGCGCTGCTGCTCTTCGGGGCCCTCCAGCCCGTCGTGTCCGCCTGGCTGAACGGCGAGCTGGGGTCGCTCGGGGACGCCGGGGCCGAGCCCGGCGCGGACGCCTATGCGGCGGACGACCCGAGCTGGCTGAGCTCCGCGGGCACGCGTGCCGAGAGCGGGCTCTTCGTCACCTTCCTCGCCGCACCGCTCTCCCTCGTCGGCGGCGGGTTCACCATCTTCCTGCTCGGGTTCTGGGCCGCGCGCCGCCGGATCCTGGAGGAGCCGGGCCGCCACCTCCCGCTGCTGCGCCGCACGGCCGTCATCGGCATCGCGATCGGCTGGCTCGGGGCGCTGCCCGCGGCCCTCGCGCACATCGGCGCCCTCGACGTACCGGACGACGCGCAGAGCGAGTCCGGGGCGCTCGGCCTGCTGCGCGACATCACCGGGAACGCCGCCGGCCTCGGCTACGTCGCCGCGATCGCGCTGTTCGCGCACTGGTGGGTGCGGCGCCCGGCCCGGCGCGGCACGCGGGCGGTCACCGCACTCTCCGCCGTCGGCAAGCGCTCCCTCTCCTGCTACCTCACCCACTCCCTCCTCTTCGCCCCGATCCTCGCCGCCTGGGGCCTCGGCCTCGGCGCGCACCTGACCAGCGCGACGATGGCACTCGTCGCGGCCGCGGTGTGGCTGGTGACGGTGGCGGGGGCGTACGCGCTGGAGCGGGCGGGGCGGCGGGGGCCGGTCGAGGTGGTGCTGCGGCGCGTGATGTACGGGAAGTGAGGTGTCGGAGGGTGGCCTCACGCCGCCCTGGTCAGGCGGTTCGCGAGCGTCGACATCGTGTACGTGCCGATGCCCAGGACGACTTCGAGGGCGTTGCGTTCGGTGTGGCCGTGGGCGAGGAAGTCCTTGATGTCGTCGTCGGGCACGCCGCCCGCCGTCGCGAGGACGGCGAGGGTGAAGCGGCGGACCGCTTCCAGGCGTTCGTCGTCCAGCGGGCGCTGCTCGCGCAGGGCGCTCACCAGCTCCGTCCCCGCGCCCAGCTTGCGCAGCTTGCCGGTGTGCAGGGTGACGCAGAGGTGGCAGTCGTTGCGGACGGCGACGGTCATGACGACGACCTCGCGGGCGACGGGGTCGAGGGTCGTCCGGTCGAAGGCGGCGGTCATCTCCAGGAAGCCGTTGAGGAGTTCGGGCGACTCGGCGAGCCGCGCCACCGCGTCCGGCACCTGCCCGAAGGCGGCGGCGGTGCGCTCCATCGCGGCGCGCGAGGCGGGCGGTGCGGTGTCCAGTGTGTGCTCGGCAAACATCGGTACCCCCTGCGGACCCGCGCCGTCGTGCGGCGGCGCACTCCGGCCCTAAAATGGACAACATGGTTGACGACAAAAAGGTAAACCAGGTTGACGATACTGGCAAGGGATACGAGCTCCCCCTGCTCCTCTTCGCCGGTTTCCGCACCCTCATCGACCGCCTGCACGCCGAACTCGCCCGCCAAGGCCACCCCGACGTCCGCCCCGCCCACGGGTTCGCCATGCAGGCCATCGGGTCGAACGGCGCCACCGCAAGCGAGGTCGGGCGCCGCCTCGGCGTCTCCAAGCAGGCCGCGGGCAAGACGGTCGACCGCCTGATCGCCCTCGGCTACGCGGCCCGCACCGACGACCCCGCCGACGCCCGCCGCAAACTCGTCCGCCTCACCCCGCACGGCATCGACGCGCTCCGCCGCTCGGCGGCGATCTTCGACGAGCTGCGGGCGGAGTGGGCGCGGCGGATCGGCGTACGACAGCTGACGGCCATGGAGGACGACCTGCGCGCGGTCGTCCCGCAGGAGGCGTTCCGGCTGGACGCGGCGGGCTGGCTGGGCGGCTCGTGACGGCCCCGGCCCACAGAAACCCCCTTGCCTAGAGTCCACTTCACCCCCTTGGCTTGATCCCCATGAAGTACACGCAGCTGGGACGCACAGGGCTCAAGGTCAGCCGGCTCACGCTCGGCACCATGAACTTCGGGCCGCTCACCAACGAACCCGACAGCCACACGCTCATGGACGCCGCGCTCGACGCGGGCCTCAACTTCTTCGACACCGCCAACACGTACGGGCAGAGCGTGGGCAGGGGCCGCACCGAGGAGATCCTCGGCACCTGGTTCACGCAGGGCGGCGGCCGCCGCGACAAGGTGGTGCTCGCCACCAAGGTGTACGGGAGCATGGCCCCACACGGGGAGGAGGCCTGGCCCAACCACGACCGGCTCTCCGCGCTCAGCATCCGCCGTGCCGTCGAGGCGAGCCTCAAGCGGCTGCAGACCGACCACATCGACCTCTACCAGTTCCACCACATCGACCGGCAGACGCCGTTCGAGGAGATCTGGCAGGCCGTCGACGTCCTGGTGCAGCAGGGCAAGATCCTCTACGCGGGGTCGTCCAACTTCCCCGGCTACAAGATCGCCCAGGCCAACGAGACCGCGCGGCGCCTCGGCAGCTACGGCCTCGTCAGCGAGCAGTGCCTCTACAACCTCGCCGCCCGCGACGCCGAGATGGAGGTCATCCCGGCCGCGCAGGACTACGGCCTCGGCGTCATCCCGTGGTCGCCGCTGCACGGCGGCCTGCTCGGCGGTGTGCTGAAGAAGGAGGGCGAGGGCTCGCGCCGCACCGGCGGCCGCGCCGCCGTGGAGCTCGCGAAGCCGGAGGTCCGCGCGCAGGTCCAGGCGTACGAGGACCTGCTCGACAAGCACGGTCTGGAGCCCGGCGAGGTCGCGCTGGCCTGGCTGCTGTCCCGGCCCGGCATCACCGGGCCGATCGTCGGCCCGCGCACGGCGGGGCAGCTCGAATCCGCACTGCGCGCGGTCGAGCTCGAACTGTCCGGAGAGGTCCTCGACGCCCTGGACGAGATCTTCCCCGGCCCCGGCCCGTCGCCGGAGTCCTTCGCCTGGTGATCCCCTGAGGGAGGTGTGCGGGGCGGTCCGCGTCGGCTAATTGCCGAACGCGGCCGCCAGCGCCACCACGACGAACATCAGCACGAGCACACCGGCCATGATCCGGTTTCTGGTCTTCGGGTCCACACCGTCGAGGTTAACCGGCGCCGCCCGGCACCCGGACGCCGCCTCCCAGTACCCAGCGCCCGACCGCCTCGTACCGCGGCCGCTCCCCCGGCACCCCGCTGCGCGGCAGATTGCTGCGTACGAGCGTCAGCTCGCCCACCGTCCACGCGGTGCCCTCGAAGGCGGCGAGCGCGTCGACGTACGGGCCGAGACCCGTCTCGCCGCCACCGCGCGCCAGCGTCAGGTGGGGGCGGTAGTGCCGGTGCTCCTCCATCGTCACGCCCGCCTTGCGCGCCGCCGCGTCCGCCCGCTGCGCGAGGAGCCGCAGTGCCTGGACGTCGCCCGTGGCGCCCGCCCACAGCGCCCGCTCCCCGAAGTGTCCGCCGCCGCGCAGGGCGAGGGAGAACGGCGGCGTGCGGTGCGCGGCGCGCTCCAGGCGTGCGGCGAGGTCCGGCACCGTCGCCTCGTCGACCTCGGCCATGAAGGCGAGGGTGAAGTGCCAGCTGTCGCGGGCCGTCCAGCGGAGCGCGTCGGCGCCGGGCAGGGCCTGCAACGCACCTGCCGCGGCGGCCAGTTCGGAGGTCGCGGAGTCCGGCGGGAGGACCGCGGCGAAGAGTCTCATGGGGGTGACGCTAGCCTCCCTGCATGAATCACTCCGAACCCATGAGGACCACTGAGCCCATAGACATCAGGCCGGGCGGGGCCGACGACATCCCCGCGGTCATCGCGCTCTTCGACGGGGCCGTGGAGTGGCTCGTCGCCCGCGGCCGCACCGGGCAGTGGGGCACCAAGCCCTGGTCGGCCAACCCGAAGGCCGTCGCGATGGTCGAGAAGTACCTGACGACGGGCCAGCCGTGGATCGCGGAGATCGGCGGCGAGGTCGCGGGGACCCTGACGCTGACGGACGGGCCCGGCGGCGACATCATCCCGGCGGCCGACGAACCCGAGCGGTACGTCCACCTGCTCGCCGCCGACCACCGCCGCCACGCGGGCCGCGGCGTGGGCCGCACCCTCCTCGCGCACGCCGTCGAGGAGACCCGCAGACAGGGTGTCGGGCTGCTGCGGGTCGACTGCTACCGGAGCGAGGACCGGGCGCTCGTCGCGTACTACGAGAGCAACGGCTTCACCGCCACGGAGCCCTTCACGGGCCCGGACGGCAGCTGGCCCGG
Source organism: Streptomyces sp. NPDC004732 (assembly GCF_040609235.1). NCBI lineage: Bacteria > Bacillati > Actinomycetota > Actinomycetes > Kitasatosporales > Streptomycetaceae > Streptomyces > Streptomyces sp. NPDC004732. The sequence continues at coordinate 49,942 of NZ_JBEXJR010000024.1, read as the reverse complement.
CCAGGTACTCGCACAGCGAGTCTGACCGGGCCGGGCACAGGGCGCAGGGCACAGGGCGCGGCAGCACACCGCGCGGCCTCACGCCGCGGCGGCCAGCTCCCGCTCCCGCGGCACGAACTGCACGTGCTGACGGCCGCGGCGGAGATCCACCTTCAGCCGCAGGTTCGCCGCACGTGCCAGCATCAGGCCGACACCGGCCGCGGCGAGTGCGCAGACCAGACCGCCGACGGCCATGCTGATCCGGACGCCGTAGGCATCGGCGAGCCAGCCGAAGAGCGGGCCGCCGAGCGGCGTGCCGCCGGTGAAGACCATCATGAACAGCGACATGACACGGCCCCGCATCTCCGGGTCCGTGGCCATCTGGACCGAGGAGTTGGCGGTGACGTTCACCGTCAGGCCGAGGATGCCGATCGGCACGATCAGCGCGACGAACATCCACAGCTCGGGCGCGAACGCCGCCACGACCTGCAGCACGCCGAAGGCGATGGCCGCCCCGGCGAGGAGCCGCAGGCGCGAGGTGCCGCGGCGGGCCGCAAGCAGCGCACCGGCCAGTGAGCCGATCGCCATCAGGGTGTTGAACAGCCCGTACATCCCCACGCCGCCGTGGAAGATGTCGTCCGCGAAGGCGCTCAGCCAGATCGGGAAGTTGAAGCCGAAGGTGCCGATGAAGCCGACGAGGACGATCGGCCAGATCAGCTCGGGGTTCTTCGACACATAGGTGAGGCCCTCCCTCAGCTGCCCCTTGCCGCGCGGCTTGCGCGGGGTGTGGTGCAGCTCGGCGGTGCGCATCAGCATGAGGCCGGTGAGCGGCGCGAGGAAGGACAGGCCGTTGGCGAGGAACGCCCAGCCGGGTCCGACGGCGGCGGTCAGCGCGCTCGCCACGGCGGGGCCGATGAGGCGCGCGGACTGGAAGTTGGCGGAGTTCAGCGAGACGGCGTTGCGGACCTGGTCGGGTCCCACCATCTCGGACACGAACGACTGCCGCGTCGGGTTGTCGACGACGGTGACGAGGCCGGTGAAGAAGGCTGCGAAGTAGACGTGCCAGACCTGGACGTGCCCGCTGAGCGTCAGTGCCGCGAGGAAGAGCCCGCTGAGGCTCATCGCGCCCTGGGTGAGGAAGAGCAGGTTGCGCTTGGCGAACCGGTCGGCGATCACGCCGCCGTACAGGCCGAAGAGCAGCATCGGCAGGAACTGCATGGCCGTGGTGATACCGACGGCCGCGGAGGATCCGGTGAGGCTCAGCACCAGCCAGTCCTGGGTGATGCGGGCCATCCAGGTGCCGGTGTTCGAGACGACCGCGCCGGTCGCGAAGAGCCGGTAGTTGCGGATCTTCAGCGAGCTGAACATCGAGGTCTTGTGGGGGCGGACGGTTGAGTCGAGGGCGGTTGGTGCGGGGGCGGAGTCTGCTCCGGATCCCGTACTCAAAGTGGGTTCGCCTCCTTGGCGTACGTACGGCTCCCGCCGCCGGGCGGCGGGAGTGCCCGCGGGGTGCCGCGGGACTACAGGTGCGCGAGCTTTTCCAGCACGGGAGCGGCGGCGCGGAGCCGCGCCCACTCGTCCTCGTCGAGGTCCTGGGCCAGACCGGCGAGCCAGGCGTTCCGCTTGCGGCGGCTCTCTTCGAGCATGGCCTCGGCGGTCTCGGTCTGGGTCACCACCTTCTGGCGGCGGTCCTCGGGGTGCGGCTCGAGCCGGACAAGACCCTTGGCTTCGAGCAGGGCCACGATGCGGGTCATCGACGGCGGCTGCACGTGCTCCTTGCGGGCGAGCTCGCCCGGGGTGGCGGAGCCGCAGCGGGCGAGGGTGCCGAGCACCGACATTTCGGTGGGGCTCAGCGACTCGTCGACACGCTGGTGCTTGAGTCGACGGGACAGGCGCATCACAGCGGAGCGCAGGGCGTTCACGGCGACGGCATCGTCACCATGGGAGAGGTCCGGCATGTTTGTTAGCGTAACTCATTACCCAAGCTAAGGACCACTCGGATTCCCTGATGGGCGACACCGAACCATTTCGTCACCCGAATGAGTGAGGTGACTCCGGAAAGTGACGCACCGGCCGCGGGGGGCCGTGGACCCTGTCAGGCATGGGATCGCCAGTGCTCAGCCTGCGCATAGACGGTGAGCTGCTCGACCGGCTCCGACAGCACGCGGCCAAAAGAGGAATGAGCGTCCAGGACTATGTGGTCCGGACGCTCATTCGGGACGACTTCGACGAGCGCTTCAAGGCGTCCGTCGAGGAGACAGAGAAGTTCTACGGGGCGGCTTGAGCGCCCCGTCGGCGGCTGAACCGCGGCGGAGCCTCAGGTGAGGTTCAGCGCAGGCATCAGGTAGTAGAAGGCGAACACCGCCGACACCGCGTACATCGCGACCGGCACCTCGCGCCCGCGCCCCGCCGCGAGCCGCAGCACCGTGAAGGTGATGAAGCCCATGCCGATGCCGTTCGTGATCGAGTACGTGAACGGCATCATCAGCATCGTGACGAACGCGGGGATCGCGATCGTGTAGTCCGCCCAGTCGATCTGCCCGATGGACCCGGACAGGATCAGGAAGCCGACCGCGAGCAGCGCGGGCGTGGCGGCCTGGGACGGGACCATCGTGGCGATCGGCGTGAGGAAGAGCGCGACGGCGAAGAGCCCGCCGGTGACGACGTTCGCGAAGCCCGTGCGGGCGCCCTCGCCGACGCCCGCCGTGGACTCCACGAAGCAGGTGGTGGCGGAGGCGGACGAGGCGCCACCGGCGGCGACGGCGATGCCGTCGACGAAGAGCACCTTGTTGATGCCGGGCATGTTGCCGTTGGCGTCCGTCAGCTTCGCCTCGTCGCCGATGCCCATGATCGTGCCCATCGCGTCGAAGAAGCACGAGAGCAGCACGGTGAAGACGAAGAGGACGCCGGTCAGTACGCCGACCTTCTCGAAGCCGCCGAACAGGCTGATCTCGCCGACGAGCCCGAAGTCCGGCGTCGAGACGGGGTTGCCGGGCCACTCGGGGCTGGTCAGGCCCCAGGAGGCGCTGTCGAGCCCGGCGGCGGCGTGGATGATCATCGCGACGACCGTCATGACGACGATGCTGAGCAGGATCGCGCCCGGCACCTTGCGTACGAGGAGCGCGAGGGTGAGCAGCACGCCGAGCACGAAGACGAGGACGGGCCAGCCGTTGAGGTGGCCGTCGCCGCCGAGCTGCAGCGGGACGGTGGTGTGCGCGGCGTCCGGGATGCGCGAGACGAAACCGGCGTCGACGAGGCCGATCAGCATGATGAAGAGGCCGATGCCGATCGCGATGCCCTTGCGCAGGCCCAGCGGCACGGCGCTCATCACGCGCTCCCGCAGTCCGGTCGCGACCAGCAGCATCACCACGAAGCCCGCGAGGACGACCATGCCCATCGCGTCGGGCCAGGACATCCGGGGCGCGAGCTGGAGGGCGACGACGGTGTTCACGCCGAGCCCCGCGGCGAGCGCGATCGGGACGTTGCCGATGACGCCCATGAGGAGCGTGGTGAAGGCCGCGGTCAGCACGGTCGCGGTGACCAGCTGCTTGTTGTCGAGCTGGTGCCCGTACATGTCCTTCGCGCTGCCCAGGATGATCGGGTTCAGCACGACGATGTAGGCCATCGCGAAGAAGGTGGCGAAACCGCCGCGGACTTCCCTGGCCAGGGTCGAGCCGCGCTCCGAGATCTTGAAGAACGCGTCGAGGCCGTTCAGCGGGGCTTTCGGCGGCTCTTTACGGGCATCGACCGGGGCGCTGGCCGAGGAAGACATGGAAAACCTCATGACCTGTGAATGAAGAAGGTGACGAGCCGAGTTTCGCGAACTTGTACCTTCATACGAAAGCAATCGGCCATTAACGAGCGGTTTCAGTATGAATACATGAAGCAGAAATCGCTATCTCCGCGCGTAGACCCCTGCGGAGCAACGGGCGTACGGGCGCCGGGCAACGGGTGTACGAGCCGCCGACCCCGCCTCGTAAGCTGTACCCATGGCGAAGTGGACCCCCAAGCACGAGGCGCCGGAGCCCCTGGAGGGCCCCGTGGTCTCCACCATCACAGGTGGCACGATCCTCTGGTTCGTCCTCTTCCTGGTCCAGCTGCCGTTCTACGGCTGGTTCGACGACCGCGACGCGACCTGGTGGGTGTGGACCTGCCTGGCCGGTGCGGGTCTCGGCCTCATCGGGATCTGGTACGTACGCAAGCGCGACGCCGCGATCAAGAGGTCGAAGGTCACTTCCGGGGATCCCCAGCCGCAGTAGTCCGTACAACCACGGGACGGTGCACGTCCTACCCTGGTCGGATCTTTGGGGCATTCAAGGGGTGAAGCCGCAGGACCGCCCTTACCGTCGAATGCATGACGCATATCGACGCGGGCGCCGAGCTCGACCCGGTCCACCCGGTGCCACCCCCCAACGGGCGGGCCACCGGCCTGACCACCGCCGAGGTGGCCGAGCGAGTCGCACGCGGCGAGGTCAACGACGTACCGGTCCGCAGCTCACGCTCCCTGAGCGAGATCGTCCGGGCCAACGTCTTCACGCGCTTCAACGCGATCATCGGCGTGCTCTGGGTGATCATGCTGTTCGTCGCGCCGATACAGGACAGCCTCTTCGGCTTCGTCATCGTCGCCAACACCGGCATCGGCATCATCCAGGAGTGGCGCGCCAAGAAGACGCTGGACAGCCTCGCCGTCATCGGCGAGGCCAAACCCACCGTGCGGCGCGACGGGCAGGCCGCCGAGATCTCCACCTCCGAGATCGTCCTCGGCGACCTCGTCGAAGTGGGCCCCGGCGACAAGATCCCGGTGGACGGCGAGGCCGTCGAGACCGACAGCCTGGAGGTCGACGAGTCGCTCCTGACCGGTGAGGCCGACCCCGTCATCAAGAAGCCCGGCGACGCGATGATGTCGGGCTCGTTCGTGGTCGCGGGCGGCGGCGCCTTCACCGCCACCAAGGTCGGCCGCGAGGCGTATGCCGCGCAGCTCGCCGAGGAGGCCAGCCGCTTCACCCTCGTCCACTCCGAGCTGCGCACCGGCATCTCCACGATCCTCAAGTACGTGACGTGGCTGATGATCCCGACCTCCATCGGTCTGGTCATCTCCCAGCTCGTCGTCAAGGACGACAACTTCAAGGAGTCCATCGCGTACACGGTGGGCGGGATCGTCCCCATGATCCCGGAGGGGCTCGTCCTCCTCACCTCCGTGGCCTTCGCGATCGGCGTGATCCGGCTCGGCCGCAAACAGTGCCTCGTCCAGGAACTCCCCGCCATCGAGGGCCTCGCCCGCGTCGACACGGTCTGCCTCGACAAGACCGGCACCCTCACCGAGGGCGGCATGGACGTCACCGAGCTGCGCCCGCTTGGCGGCGCCGACGAGACGTACGTGCGCAAGGTCCTCGGCGCCCTCGGCGAGTCCGACCCCCGGCCGAACGCCTCGCTCCAGGCGATCATCGACGCCTACCCCGACAGCGAGGAGTGGCGCTGCACGGAGTCGCTGCCCTTCTCCTCCGCCCGCAAGTACAGCGGCGCCTCCTTCGGCGAGGGTGACGGCGCCACGTCGACGTGGCTGCTCGGCGCCCCCGACGTGCTCCTGCCCGACGGCGATCCGTCGCTCGCCGAGATCGAGGACCTCAACCGGCAGGGCCTGCGCGTCCTGCTCCTCGCCCGCGCGGCCGTCGACCTCGACGACCCCGCCGTGGCGTCCGGGGCGAAGGCCACCGCCCTGGTCGTCCTGGAACAGCGACTGCGGCCCGACGCCGCCGACACCCTGCGCTACTTCGAGGAGCAGGACGTCGCCGCCAAGGTCATCTCCGGCGACAACGCCGTCTCGGTGAGCGCCGTCGCGGGCAAACTCGGCCTGCCGGGCGCGGAGAACACCGTGGACGCGCGCCGACTGCCCACCGAGCAGGACGAGATGGCGCAGGCCCTCGACGACAACTCCGTCTTCGGCCGCGTCACCCCGCAGCAGAAGCGCGACATGGTGGGCGCCCTCCAGTCACGCGGCCACACGGTCGCGATGACGGGCGACGGCGTGAACGACGTACTGGCCCTCAAGGACGCCGACATCGGCGTCTCGATGGGCTCCGGCTCCGAGGCGACCCGGGCGGTCGCCCAGATCGTGCTCCTCAACAACAGCTTCGCGACGCTGCCCTCCGTCGTCGCCGAGGGCCGCCGCGTCATCGGCAACATCACGCGCGTCGCCACGCTGTTCCTGGTGAAGACCGTCTACTCGGTGATCATCGCGCTGCTCGTCGTCTGCTCGCAGGTCGAGTACATCTTCCTGCCCCGCCACCTGACGCTGCTCTCCACGCTCACCATCGGCGTCCCCGCCTTCTTCCTCGCGCTCGCCCCCAACAAGGAGCGCGCGAAACCGCACTTCGTCCGCAGGGTCATGCGGTACGCGATCCCGGGCGGCGTCGTCGCGGGTGTCGCCACGTTCGTGACGTACCTCCTGGCCCGGCACCACTACGACGGCGCGGGCGCGCGGGAAGCCGAGACCAGCGCGGCGACCCTGGCGCTGTTCCTGATCGCCATGTGGGTCCTCGCCATCATCGCCCGCCCCTACACGTGGTGGCGGATCGGCCTCATCGGCGCGATGGGTCTCGGCTTCCTGTTCGTGCTGACCGTGCCCTGGCTCCAGGACTTCTTCCAGCTGAAGCTGGTGGGCACGACGATGCCGTGGGCGGCGGTCGCCATCGCGGCGGTGGCCTCACTCGTGATCGAGGTCATCTACCGGTGGGTGGACCGCCGCTTCCCGGCGTAGGGGTCGGTCCGGGGCTGCCGCGGTCCTAGCGGACGTCGACGAAGTCGCTCGTCGACGTCACGGCCGGGGTCGTGGACGTACCGGCGAAGACGTAACGGAAGTAGCCGTCGGCGGAGGCCTTCACCGTGGTCTTCAGGTTGCCCTTGGTGTCGGACTTGACCGTCTTGAGCGTCGTGTAGCTGCTGGCGCCCTTCTTCTTGTACTGCAGCTGCACGGACTGCTTGGTGTAGCCCGCGTACTTCAGGGTGTCCCAGTTGGCGCGGGTGAGGGCGCCGGTGACCGTGAGGGTCTTGCCCTTCTTGATGGGCTCCGGGGAGGCGTTGGTGGTGAGGCGGGCGGCGCGCTGGATGCGGGCGTCCGCCTTGAGGTACTCCTCGCGGTGCTTGTCGCCGTTGTTGTTCACCGCGGTGGCGAACACGTTCCACTTGGTGGCGTGGGCGTTGCGGAGGTCCTGCGGGTAGGCGATGACCGTGTCGGTGCAGGTCGTCGTGGTGGCGTTCACTTCCACGCACTTGGGGTCGAAGACGATGGGCTTGATGACCTCGGTGGACGTGTTGAAGTCCGGGCCGAACCACAGGAAGCCGCTGATGCCTCGCACGCCCGCCGGGTCGGTGGCGGTGATGGAGAGCTTGAACTCCTTCCTCGCGGTGGTGCCGATCACGACGTCCTTGCCGCCGTTGACGCTCGCCTTCGTGATCTTGATGTCAGCCGGGGCGTCAGCGGCCTGGGCGGCCGGGACGGCGAGTGCGGAAAGGGCCAGGGTGCCGGACAGTGCGGCCACGGTGGCACGGATGCGCATGTGTTTCCCCAGGTGGAGAAGGGGACCCGCGGAGCGTGACGCGGTCACGCGGGTCCCAAGTGATCTAGGAGTCTGTTGACTCGGAAGATCAGACATTCGACAGGGGTGGCTGGTTGTACGCGATGTGAAGAACATATGACCACGGCACATCAGCCAACCCCGCTCCCTCCCCCGGAAGGAGGGCCACCCCTCAGTCGAACCAGCGGTCCCGCGCCAGCTCCTCGGTCCGCGACGGGTCCTCCAGGAGCGCCGCCACCTCGAAGCGCCGCGGCCACTGCCCCGCCGCCCAGGCGAGCCCGGCCGCGACGCCCTCCAGGGTCGCCGCGTGCACCGTGCCGTCCGGCGTACGGCGCCAGTCCAGCTCCACGCCGCCCGCGACCAGTTCGTCGTACTCGACGTACGTCTCCGGGGTCGCCGACCCGAGCAGGATCCGCACCGACTCCGGCACCGCGTGCTCGACGCCCTCCCCCGCGGGCTCCACGGCCGCCGTCTCGCTCAGCCGCCGCACCTGGAACAGCTCCGCCAGATCCGCCGCCCTGCGCGGCTGCACCGGCAGCAGCGCCACACCACCGGCCAGCGGCAGCAGATCGGGGGCGTCCGCGACCACCGCGTCCGCCGCGTCGACCACCACGACCTCACCGTCCACCACCGCGCGCAGCTCGTCCGGGAGCGTCACCTGATCCGGGTCGAGATCGGCCAGCGCCCCGTACAGCGCATGCAACTGCGCCGCGGAAACGGTCCTCTCCGGGTCCGCGAGGCGGTCGAGCAGCTCGGCCGCGCCGCCCGGCTCCTCCAGCAGTGCGCCGAGGGAGGTCCGCACCCCCAGCGCCCGCAGTACCTGCTCGTCCCCAAAACCGGACGCGTCCGCCGCGTCGTACAGACCGACAAGGAGCGGATCACCGCCCTCCGCCCGCAGCCCGGCGGGACGGCGGCCGTCGAGCACCGGGTGCCCGCGCAGCCACCACGCCGTGTACGAACGGACCGTCTCCGTCGTCCCGTCCGGCAGCAGCACCCGCAACGGCTGCGTCAGCGCGTCCCGCAACGGCGGACGCGACAGCATCGCCAGCGCCTGCGGCCAGCAGTCGTCGTCGACCAGGTCGAGATCCCGCACGGCGACGATCTCGGTCGCCACCGGCGGCACCGGGGTGTCGGGCAGCCGGTCGAGCACGTCCTCGCACCACACGTCCACGGCATCGAGCAGACCCGCGTCGTCCGGCTCGGGGAAGTCGCCCTCGCGGGGCTCCAGTTCATCGGGGTCGAGAACGACGTCGGTGGTGCGTACGAGAGCGAAGGTGGCGAGCACACCGCATGCGGCGAGCGGCTGCTCACCCCAGCGGTCGGCCAGCTCCTGGTCCGTGAGCGCGAGTTCGTCGTCCCGCATGACCTGCGCGAAGTCGCTGCCGGGCAGCACGAGCTCACCGGCCGGGGCGAGCTCGCCGTCCTCGTCGGGCAGCGCGAGCGCGGCCAGCCACGGCTCGTCGCCCGGCGCGAGGTTCGCGTCCCGTACGAGAGCGAGCACGACGTCCGCCAACTCCTCGGCGTCCAGCGCATCCTCGTCCCACGTGTCGTCGTCGAGCGACGCGGCGACGGCGGCACGGACCTGCGGCGTGGTGAGGACGGCGCGGGGCGTGGCGGGCAGCGCGCCGAGCTTCTCCAGCAGCGGGTGGGCGGCATCCGGGTGGGCGATCTTCAGCCCGAGGCGGGCGAGGGAGGCGGGGTCGACGGCGCGGCCGGGCCCGTCGGCGGGGGTGGGGAGCAGGACCTGGCGGGGGCCGATGGTGGTGCGCGCGGCGCGCCCGCCGGAACCTACCCCGCTCTCGCGGTCCGGACCCTCATGACCCAAGCCCTCTTGGCCCAAGCCCTCTTGGCCCGGGTCTTCACGAACCATGTCCTCATAACCCGGCGAAGGCGTCGGCCCGCCCGCCAGCGGCACCGGCAGCCCCGAGAGGCGGTCCGGGTCGACCCCGGCCAGCGTGTCGTACAGCCGCCGCCACCAGCCGGGCATCCGCTCCAGACCCGCGAGCCGGTCCACCGCCTCCGTCAGCGCGATCCGCGCCACGCCCAGCGTGCGCAGCTCGGCGCGGCGCTCCAGGCCCGCGGGCAGCAGACAGGGCAGCACCTCGGCGAGGACACGGACCGTGTCGGCACCCGCGCCCTCCACGACCTCCGCGTCGCGGGGCCGCAGCGCCTCCGGCAGTTCGTCCTCGTCGTCCTTGGCGCGGGGCAGCGCGGGCGGCAGGAAGGCGGTACGGGGCAGCCGGTCCAGGATGCCCTGCCGCAGCGCGCCGTCCAGCTCGCTCTTGCCGAGCGGCCCCGGCACGAGGGAGATGATCCCCTCGGTGACCGGCCGCCAGTCGGCGAGCAGTTCGACGTACGCGTCCGCGGCCCGCTCCACCAGGAAGTCGGTCAACGGCCCCGGGGCGGCATGCCGCCGCGCGGTGTCCAGCGGGAACGAGGCGATGAGCAACGCCGGTACGCCCAGCGGCTCGTCGCTCGGCGTCGGCGCGTGCACGACGGGGCTGGTGCGCGGCCGCTCCGGAGCGCCGTCGCGGCCCGTGGGCACGGCCCAGGTGACCGACCAGTGCGGGCGCAGCCGCTCCTCGACGGGCCGGTCCTTCAGGAGGTCGGCAGCGAGCGGTCCCTGCCTGCTGACGGTACGCCAGCGGGTGGTGCCGTCGCGGCTGTCCTCGATCACGGTGTACGGGGCCTCGGTACGGCGACGCAGCGTGCGCGTGGTCCCGTCCGGGGTCCGGATGCTGACCTCCGCAAGCCCCGGCAGGGCGAGGAGCAGCGCGTCGTCGACCCCGTCGAGCAGCCGGGCGACCAGGTCCTCCGCGGCGGCGTCGCGCAGCGGCAGGATGACGACCGTGTCGTAGCCGTCGGGGGCGGTGCCCTCGGCGGCGAAGGGGAGGCGGAGCAGCGGCACGTGGCCGTCCCGCCGCCGTACCTCGTCCCCGAGGCCCGGGCTGAACCTGGCGGTCTCCGCGGCCAGTTCCCGCGCCTCGGACAGCGACCAGCGGACGCCGCCGGTGCGGCCGACGACCGCGGGCTCGTCGGAGACGGCGAGCACGGCGGCGAAGCCGACGCCGAAGCGGCCCACGGCGTCGGTGGCCGTGGCCGTGCTGCTCGGCTCCCGCTTCGCGGAGGCGCGGAGGGTGGAGAGGGACTCGACCCCGGTGGCGTCGAGCGGAGCACCGCTGTTGGCCGCGGCGAGGACTCCGCCGTGCAGCGTCAACGCCAGTCGGCCCGGAACGCCCGCGCGGGCGGCGGCGTCCGAGGCGTTCTGGGCGAGCTCCACGACGAGGCGGTCGCGGTAGCCGCCGAGGGCGAGGTCTTCCTCGGCGTTGGCGTCCTCGCGGAAACGGGACGGGGCCGCCGCCCATGCGTCGAGTACTCCGCGGCGGAGGCGGGCGGTGCCGAAGGGATCCGTACCCTCGGCCGCCGGCCGCACGGTCTTGCTCACGGTCGACTGTCTCCTCTGGGGGTGGGCAGGTGGCGACGTGCCTTGTGCCTTGCGGGCGAACGGTATCGCGCCCTCTCCTTGAGGGAGGCCATCGTCTCCGCTCCGCGGCGGGGGCGGGGGTGCGGCGCCCTGCTTCGCCGCTCCGCGGCGGGGCCAGAGTGGACTCCCCGCACCTAGGCAGTCGGGGCGCTACGCCGCTCCGCGGCTTGGACGGGACTTCCCTCCACCAGCACCGCCAAGTCCCCCTGCTACGCCGCTCCGCGGCGATTCCCCCACCCACCCGCCCGTTTACCCCGCACCGTCAGGTGAACGTGCAGCACTCCGCCGCTCCGCGGCGGGGCGAGAGTGGACTCCCCGCACCAAGGCAGTCGGGGCGCTACGCCGCTCCGCGGCTTGGACGGGACTTCCCTCCACCAGCACCGCCAAGTCCCCCTGCTACGCCGCTCCGCGGCGATTCCCCCACCCACCCGCCCGTTCACCCCGCACCACCGAGTGAACGTGCAGCACTCCGCCGCTCCGCGGCGGGGC
>NZ_JBEXJR010000024.1:0-38319 GCF_040609235.1 Streptomyces sp. NPDC004732 | reverse complement strand
CCCTGCTACGCCGCTCCGCGGCGATTCCCCCACCCACCCGCCCGTTCACCCCGCACCACCGAGTGAACGTGCAGCACTCCGCCGCTCCGCGGCGGGTTTCCCACCCGCCCACCCGTTTGCCCCGCACCGCCGCGTGGCCGTGTGCTCCGCCGCTCCGCGGCAAGGGGGGTGGGACCCGCACCGCTGCGTCGCTTCGCCGCTTCGCGGCGAGATTCCCAACCGCCCACCCGTTTGCCCCGCCCCGTGAAGAGGCGGGTGGGTGGGAGTGGTCTCTCCGCTCGCGGAGGGCGACGTACTGCGCCGCAGGGCGGAGCACCCGAGCAGTGATGAGGGCGGGTGGGTGGGGAAAACGCCGCGCAGCGGCGACGCGGGACAAGACGGTGCAGGGAGCCTCGTGGGCCGGTACGGCTCCGGCTCAGAGAGCGTGGGCCGTACCGGTGGTGCAGGGAGCCTCGCAGGCCCACCCATGCGACTCCGGCTCAGAGGGGGCCGGGGCCAATGGGCCCATGTGGCTCCGGCTCAGAGAGTGGGGCGCCGGAGGACCGGGTGGGTCCGGCTCACAGGGCGGGGTCCGACGCCGGGGTTCCGGCTCCGGAGAGGCCTCGTGAGGTCGGGTGGCTTCAGTACCGGGAGGGGCTGTCGGCAGGTGGGGGCCCCGGCTCCCGGGGAGGTGTAGGAGTGTGGCCCCCGGCTCCCGGGGGGTCAGGAGTGGCCCAGGTCCTCGCCCGGGCCCTCCACGCTCACGGACCCCGAGTCCGCCGCAGGCCGCAGCGGCAGCACATCCACCCGCGTCTCATCGAGCACCGGCTCCGCAGGCCGCGGCGGCTTCGGCATGACCGCGGCCTCCGAGTGGCCTCCGCAGCCGTACGAGAGGGAGACGACCCGCCCGTCCGCGGGCCCGAACTCATTGCCGCAGACACCGAACGCCTGCCCGAGCGAGCCGCCGATCCGTACGAGGAATCCACAGCTGACGCACGCCGCGGGCGCCGCCTGCGCCATCGGGGTCTTCGCTCCGTACGCCTCGTCCCAGCGGTCCGCGGCGACGTGCAGCCCGTAACGGGACAGGACCCTCGCCCGCCGCATGCCCAGTTCGTCGGCGACCGCCGTGATGGAACCGCGGGCGGGCGCGACCGGCAGCTCGGCGGGCGGGACCGCCGTCACCTCGGCGTCCTCCGCCTCGACGAGCTCGGCCATCTCGTCCGACACCACGGAGTTCGGCGGCGGCTCCTCCTCGCCGGAGTAGCCGGGCTCCAGGCGCAGGTCCTCGGCGTCCGTCGGCAGCAGGTCGCCCGGTCCCATGTCGCCCGGCCGGAGCCGCTCGCTCCACGGCACCCACTCGGGGGCGAGGAGCGCGTCGGGGCCCGGCAGCAGCACCGTCTCGTCGAGGGTGACGACCTTGGCCCGCGAGGCACGGGCGACCGTCACCGCCCAGCGCCAGCCGCGGTAGCCGAACTCCTTGCATTCGAAGAGGTGTGTGACGACGCGGTCGCCTTCCACGACGACCTCGACATGCTCACCGACCACACCGGGCGCGGCGGCCTCCTCGGCCGCGGCACGTGCCAGGCCCACCGCCTCGGCGCAGAGGCGGTCGGGGGTACGCGGGGTGCGCGGGGTACGGCTTCGCGTTGTCGCTGCGCTCACAAGTATCGCTTCTCTCCTACGCCGTCTCACGAGTGCGCCACCTTTTCGCGGGGGTGCGGACGGAGCGGACCAGAGGGCCGCGTCAACGTCCGCGCCCGACGTTCCGGGGCGCGCCTACGTCACCCATTCTGCGGGATGACCGAGAGGCGCGCGGCCAAGAACAACCGCCGCAGGCGCGCTACGCACGCTACCTTCTCCTGGCCCCTGGGCCTACACCGACGTACGCCACCGCGCCCCGATCCGCCCCCGCGCCCCTGCCCGGCACGCCTCTCCACGCCGTGCCGGACGGCATGAAGCGAAGGAACGGACACCCAAAATTTTCCCCCGGCAAACCGCCGAGCCCTCCCCACCGCGTGGCGCAAACGGGTGGGTGGGAAACCCGCCGCGGAGCGGCGGAGCACGACCGCCCCCACCCCGCCGCGGAGCGGGGGCGCCGCGGCTCACAGCCGGTATCCGCACTAGTAGGGCCCCCGAGGGGGCACTATGACGGGGTGGCCCCCACCAGGTCGATGTCCGTAGGAACCGTCTCGCCGGGCCCGGCGAGGCGGACCGCCCGTGCGCTGGGCCGCGCCCTGCACCTGCCCTTCACCGGCACCGCCCGGGGCATCCGCAAGGCCACCCACGCCCATGGAGCGGGCGAGTCGGGGCTCGGGAAGCTGATCGAGCTGCACGCGGTCAACGGCGCAGGCGACGTCATGATCACCATCGCGCTCGCCTCGACCGTCTTCTTCTCGGTGCCGACGGACGAGGCGCGCGGCCGGGTGGCGCTCTATCTGGCGATCACGATGGCGCCGTTCACGCTCCTCGCCCCGGTCATCGGCCCGCTCCTCGACCGCCTGCCGCACGGCCGCCGGGCCGCGATGGCGGGGGCGATGCTGGCGCGCGCGCTGCTCGCGCTGGTGCTGTCGGGGGCGGTGGTGTCGGGGAGCGTGGAGCTGTATCCCGCCGCGCTGGGCGTGCTGGTCGCGTCCAAGGCGTACGGGGTGGTCAGAAGCGCTGTCGTGCCACGGCTCCTGCCACCGGGGTTCTCCCTGGTGAAGGCCAATTCACGGGTGACCCTGGGCGGCCTGCTCGCGACTGCCGTGGCGGCGCCCGCCGGGGCCGGGCTGCAGGCGCTCGGGCCGCGGTGGCCCCTGTTCGGCGCCTTCGTGATCTTCGTCTCGGGGATGTTCCTGTCGTTCTCGCTGCCGCACAAGGTGGACTCGTCGAAGGGCGAGAGCAAGGCGCTGCTCGCCGCGGACGAGGAGCATCTGCATCTGCACGCCCGCGCCGAGGCGGACTCCGACACGTCCCGCAGACGGCGCATGGGGCTGCGTACGGTCGGACCTGCCGTCACCCACGCCCTGGGCGCGAACGCGGCGCTGCGCTGTCTGTCCGGCTTCCTCATCTTCTTCCTGGCGTTCCTGCTGCGGGAGCATCCGCTCGCGGGGCAGAGCGCGGCGGTGTCGCTCGGCATCGTGGGGGTGTCGGCGGGCGTGGGCAACGCGCTGGGCACGGCCGTCGGTGCCTGGCTGAAATCGCGGGCGCCGGAGGTGATCATCGTGACCGTGGTCGCGGTGGTGCTGGGCGTGGCGGTCACGTCCGCGCTGTTCTTCGGGGCGGTCGGCGTCGCCTGTCTCGGCGCGTGCGCGGGCTTCGCGCAGGCGCTGTCCAAGCTGTCCCTGGACGCGCTGCTGCAGCGGGACGTCCCCGAGCAGGTCCGCACGTCCGCGTTCGCCCGTTCCGAGACGCTGCTCCAGATGGCCTGGGTGGTCGGCGGCGGCATCGGCATCGCCCTGCCGCTGGTCGGCACGCTCGGGCTCTCGGTGGCGGCCGCGATCGTGGCGGTGGGCTGGCTGTCGACCGTCCGTGGCCTGCTCGCCTCGGCCCGCCGCGGCAGCCCCCGCCGGGCCCGGGTGGTCTGACCTGCCCCGCGCTCCCCCGCCCCGGCACGGCACGCCCATGCCCCCCGCGTAACAGCACCCCCCGGCGCGCCCGATAGCCTTCGCCCATGACCTCCCTGCTCCGCGGCGGAGCCGCGAATGTGAACAGCGCGCGCCGCCGCCGCACCGCGGCCGCACTTGGCGCCGTCTCCGCCGGACTCCTCGTCCTCTCGGCCTGCGACAAGCCGACGCCGCTCGCCACCGTGACGGTCGGCAGCAAGTCGGTGCACACGGACGCCTCCTGCTACAACGACGGCAAGGAGCTGGAGGAGTCGCAGCTGAAGTCCTGCCTGCAGGACAAGGACGTCAAGTCCATCAAGATCGATCCGGACGAGAAGGTCCGCTTCGGCGTCGACCCGGAGATGGCCGAAAAGGGCTGGACGCTGCTGATGAACGGTCAGCCGCTGACCGAGGCCAGCAAGAAGACGTACGTCGTCATCCCGGGCAGCGTCTTCTTCAACCAGCAGTACGGCGGCGGCGGCAAGAAGTCGACCGTCAGCCTCCTCGAGGGCGGCAAGGGCTCGGAGTCCAAGGCGACGGGCCTGTGGTCGTTCAAGTTCGAGAAGGACTCCTGACCTGATCTCGCAAGGGGCCCTGCGCGTCCTCGTCGCCACCGCCGTCCCCGCCGAACGGGACGCGGTGGCCAGGGCGCTGGCCGAGGCCCCCGCCCGTGACGTGCCCGCCCATGACGTCCTCGCCGTCGGCGTGGGCCCCGCGGCCGCCGCGGCGGGCACGGCGACCGCACTCGCCCGTGCCGCCGCCGAGGACCGGCCCTTCGGCCTCGTCGTGTCGGCCGGTATCGGCGGCGGTTTCCCGGCCGACCTGCCGCCCGGCGCGCCCGTCGGCTCGCTCGTCGTCGCCGACGAGATCACCGTCGCCGATCTGGGCGCCGAGACCCCCGACGGTTTCGCGCCCGTCACCGAGCTGGGTTTCGGCGCGGTCACCCACCGTCCGCCGCCTTCCCTCGTACGGGAGGTGGCCGACGCCTGCGGTGCCGCGACCGGCACCGTCCTCACCGTCTCCACCGTGACCGGCTCCGCCGAGCGCGCCGCCGGGCTGCGGCTGCGCCATCCGCACGCCCTGGCCGAGGCCATGGAGGGCTTCGGTGTCGCCGAGGCCGCCGCGCTGCACGGCCTGCCCGTCCTCGAGGTCCGCGCGATCTCCAACCCCGTCGGCCCGCGCGACCGTGCGGCCTGGCGGATCGGCGACGCGCTGGCCGCGCTGAGCGACGCGTTCGGGAAGTTCGCGCCGGTACTGAGGAGTTGGAACACACATGACTGAGTCCCCGGAAACCCCGGAAACCCCGCAGCCCCAGGCGGCCTTCCTCGACCGCCCGCTGCGCATCGCGTACTCGCCCTGCCCCAACGACACGTTCGTCTTCGACGCCTGGGCGCACGGCCGGGTGCCGGGCGCGCCCGCCCTCGACGTCACGTTCGCGGACATCGACATCACCAACGGCATCGCGGAGCGCGCCGCGTCCTCCTCGGGGACCTCCGACCTGGACGTCCTGAAGGTGTCGTACGCCGTGCTGCCGTACGTCCTGGACGAGTACGCGCTGCTGCCCTGCGGCGGCGCGCTCGGCCGTGGCTGCGGGCCGCTCGTCCTGACCCGTGAGCCGGGCGTCGACCTGACCGGCAAGACGGTCGCCGTGCCCAGCGAGAAGTCGACGGCGTATCTGCTCTTCCGCCTCTGGGCGGCGGACACGCTGGCGGGCGGTGGCGTCGGGGAGATCGTGGTGCTGCCGTTCGACCAGATCATGCCCGCGGTGCGCGACGGCAAGGTCGACGCGGGCCTGGTCATCCACGAGGCGCGCTTCACGTACCAGAACTACGGCCTGCACTGCCTCGCCGACATGGGCGAGCACTGGGAGGCCACGACGGGGCTGCCGATCCCGCTGGGCGCGATCATCGCGCGGCGGAGCCTCGGGACGGCGGCGCTCGAGCGGATCGCCGAGGCGGCCCGTACGTCGGTGCGCATGGCGTGGGACGACCCGGAGGCCTCGCGTCCGTACGTCCTCGAGCATGCCCAGGAGATGGATCCGGCGGTGGCGGACCAGCACATCGGCCTGTACGTCAACGAGTTCACTGCCGACCTCGGCGAGAACGGCTACGCGGCGGTCCGCGGACTGCTGACGCGCGCCGCGGCCGAGGGACTCGTGCCGCCCCTCGGCCCGAACGCTCTGTCGTTTCCCTAGCGACTCTTGAGGCGGCGGCGGGATTTGATGCGGCAGCGGGACTTGAGGCGGAAATCCGTCTCCGCCCGCGCCGCACGCCCGCGCTACACGTCGAGTTGGTCGGCGACCGCCCGCAGCAGGCCCGCGATCTTCGCGCCGGACGCCTTGTCGGGATAGCGGCCCTTTTCCAGCATGGGTGTGATGTTCTCGAGCAGGGTCGTCAAATCCTGGACGATCGACGCGAGTTCATCCGGCTTACGACGCTGTGCGGCCGCCACCGACGGCGTGGGATCGAGAATCGCCACCGAAAGGGCCTGGTCACCGCGTTGTCCCGCGACCACGCCGAATTCCACGCGCTGGCCGGGCTTGAGTGTGTCGACGCCGTCAGGCAGTACTGAGGAATGCACGAAGACGTCGCCGCCGTCGTCGCGGGAGAGAAAGCCGAAGCCCTTCTCGCTGTTGAACCACTTGACCTTGCCGGTAGGCACGTGAAGTCCTCGTCCTCGTACTCGTCGTACTCGTCTGTGCCGGGTCCGCCCCGTCAGGAACGACGGGGCGAAAACGGCTCTGGATAGCACTACAGCGGGTCGCCCGACCCGCCAGGACACAAGACTATGGGTCCGGGGGCCGGTGACAAGACGTCCCCGGATTCTTCCTTCGCGCTGGGAACTACCCTGGTCGGGTGCGTGACAAAACCCAAGCGAATTCCGCCGGGCCGGGCGATGGAATGGTCCGGACCGGAGCAATCGTCTTCTTCGTCGGAGCCGTGGCCACACTGGTCACGGTGGCCCCGCTCTTCCTGGGCACCGATCCCTTTCCATCCATCGCCTACGCGGTGTGCATGCTGATGGGCGTCGGGTTCCTCATCGCGATGGCCGGTGTCCTGCGCGGCATCGCCTTCCAGCGACGACAGGCCAGGTCCGGCACTACCTAGGGCCTGTCTTCAAACTCCTGCCTGCTCCGCGACGTCCGGCACGCACTCTCGCCGCACCGGGTGAACGCCCAAGTACGGTCCAGTACAAGGGCGTCCACCCGGCACGCCGAGAGCACGCACCAGACGCCGCGAAGCCGCCCTCCGGGCGACGACAGGAGTTTGACGACAGGCCCTAGGCGGTCCGCCGCGCCGCGTGCGCGGCGAGCCAGGCCGGGAACTCCGCGAGGCCGCCGAGGACGACGTCGGCGCCCGCCGCGCGCAGTTCCGCTGCGTCGCACGGTCCGGTCGCCACCGCGACGGACAGCGCGCCCGCCGTACGCGCGCCGCGTACATCACCGGTGTGGTCCCCGACGTACACCGTCGCGTCGTACTCGCGCAGCGCCTCGGCCTTCGCCTCGGCCCACAGCCAGCCGATGACGGCGTCGGCCTCGATGCCGAGGTGCGACAGGTGCAGCTTCGCGTTGGGCTCGTGCTTGGCGGTCACCACGATCGCGCGGCCGCCGTGCGCGTGCACCGCCGCTATGGCCTCGCGGGCACCGGGCATCGCGAGCGTCGGCTCGATGGCGTGTGTGGTGTAGATCTCGCGGTAGAGGTCGGCCGTCTCCGCGATCTCCTCCTCCGGGAACCAGTTCCGCAGCTCCTCCTCCAGCGGCGGGCCGAGCCGGGTGACCGCCAGGTCGGCGTCGATGTACGTCCCCGTCCTCGCGGAAAGCGCCTGATAGGCGGCCTTGATACCGGGCCGGGAGTCGATCAGGGTCATGTCGAGGTCGAAGCCGACGGTCAGCGTGTGAGAGCTCATGCGCCCATTGTGCCGAGGGCGGGCACCCCGGCCGCACGTAGACTTAGCCCACCCTTACCACCCTGTGAAACGAGCCCAGTCGATGCGTGTGCCCGTACGACGCGCCGCCGTGCTGACGGCGGCCGTCGTGGCCCTGCTGCTGGCCGTCCTGCTCAGCCTCGCCGTCGGTGCCCGCGCCATCGCGCCGTCCGCCGTGTTCGACGCGCTGCTGCACGGCGGGCACAGCGACTCCGCCGAGGTGATCCGCGAGATGCGGGTGCCCCGCACCGTGATCGGCGTGCTGGTCGGCGCCTCGCTGGCGCTGGCCGGGACGGTCCTCCAGGGCGTGACCCGCAATCCGATCGCCGACCCCGGCATCCTCGGCATCAGCCAGGGCGCCTCGGTCGGTGTCGTCCTCGCCATCGCCTACGCCGGTGTCCACACCCTCACCGGATACGTCTGGTGGGCGTTCGTCGGCGCCGGGATCGCGTCCGTCGTCGTCTACGCCATCGCGGCCGGTGGCCGGGGCGGCGCGACACCCGTGAAACTCGCGCTGGGCGGCGCCGCGGTCAACGCGCTGCTCGTCTCCGTGACGACGGGCATCCTCACCACGAAGGCCTCCGCGCTCGACGAGTTCCGGTTCTGGCAGGTGGGTTCGCTCGCCGGGCGCGACTCCGAGATCGTCGGCCAGATCTGGCCGTTCCTCGTCGTCGGCCTCGTGCTCGTCCTCGCGGTGGCGCGCGGCCTGGACGCGCTCGCGCTCGGCGAGGACGTCGCGAAGGGCCTCGGCCAGAACGTCGCGGCGGTACGGATCGTCGGCGGGCTCGGCGCGACCGTCCTCACCGGCGCGGGCGTGGCCGCCGCGGGCCCCATCGCCTTCATCGGCCTGGCCGTCCCGCACATCGCCCGCGCGCTCATCGGCAGCGACCACCGTTGGGTGCTGCCGCTGGCCGCCGTCCTCGGGCCCGTGATGCTGCTGGTCTCCGACACCGTCGGGCGGATCGTCTTCCCGCCCAGCGAGGTGCCCGCCGGAGTGATGACCGCGCTCATCGGTGTGCCGTTCCTCGTCACCCTCGTACGACGGAAGGCGGTGGCGGCATGACCACGGCGCCCGCACCGGCCCGACCCCGGATCCGCCCCGCCGGTTACGCGGTGCTCCGCGTGCACCGGGCCGCGTTCCTCGTGCACCGCAGGGGCGCCGCCGTCGCTGCGGCCCTCACCGTGCTGCTCGCCGCGAGCTGTCTCGCGTACCTCTGTGTCGGCGAGTCCTTCGTCCCGCCCGGCGAGGCCCTGAAGGTCGTCTTCGGGCGGCCCTCCGCAGACGAGCTGGTCGTGGGCACGCTGCGCGAACCCCGCATGGTGGTGGGCCTGCTGGTCGGCGCCGCGTTCGGGGTCGCGGGCGCGCTCATCCAGACCGTCGCCCGCAACCCCCTGGCCAGCCCCGACATCATCGGCATCAGCCAGGGCGCGAGCGCGCTGACGGTCGGCGCGATGACCTTCGGCATCACCTCGTACACCGTCCTGCCCTATCTGTCGGTGCTCGGCGGCGTCGCCGCGGCCGCCCTCGTCTACGTCTTCGCGTGGCGCGGCGGCCTGCACGCCACCCGCTTCGTCCTCATCGGCATCGGCTTCGCCATCGCCCTGCGCTCGGTGACGACGCTCTTCATGACCAAGGGCGACTACCTCGTCGCCCAGCAGGCCCAGATCTGGATGACGGGCTCCCTGAACGGCCGCGGCTGGGCCGAGGCGAACCCGCTCGGCCTGACCCTGCTCGTACTGCTCCCCTTCGTCCTGTGGGCGGCCCGCGCCCAGCGCGCGGTCAGCATGGACGACGACACGGCGACGGCCCTGGGGACGCGCCTCGGGCACGTACGCCTGGGGCTCGTGCTGCTCGGCGTCGTCCTCGCGTCGGTGGCGACCGGCGCCGCCGGGCCCGTCGACTTCGTGGCGCTCCTCGCCCCGCAGATCGCCCGCAGGCTGACCCGCACCGCGCAGATCCCGCTGCTGTGCTCGGCGCTGCTCGGCGCGCTCATCGTGGTCCTCGCCGACCTGCTGGCCCGGCGGCTCTTCTCGCCGACCGAGCTGCCCGTCGGCGTGCTCACCGCGGCCATCGGGGCGCCCTATCTGATCTGGCTCATCATCCGCAGCCGCTCCGTCCGCAATGGAGGCACGTCGTGACCGCCGCCCGCCTTTCGGCCCGCGAGCTGACCCTCGCCTACGAGGACCGCACGGTCGTCGACAGCCTCGACCTCACGATCCCCGACGGCAAGGTCACGGTGATCGTCGGCCCCAACGCCTGCGGCAAGTCGACGACGCTGCGGGCCCTCGGCCGCCTCCTCAAGCCGAAGAGCGGCGCCGTCCTCCTCGACGGCGAGTCCCTCGCCAAGCTCCCCACCAAGAAGATCGCCCAGCAGATCGGGCTGCTCCCGCAGACGCCCGTCGCGCCCGAGGCGATCACCGTGGCCGACCTCGTGGCACGCGGCCGCCAGCCGCACCAGCACTGGTGGCAGCAGTGGTCCGACGATGACGAGAAGGCGGTGACGGAGGCGATGGAGCGCACCGACGTCGCCGCGCTCGCCGAGCGCTCCGTCGACGAGCTGTCGGGCGGCCAGCGCCAGCGCGTGTGGATCGCGATGGCCCTCGCCCAGGACACCGGGCTGCTCCTCCTGGACGAGCCCACGACCTACCTGGACATCTCGCACCAGGTCGAGGTCCTCGACCTGGTGCGCGAGCTCAACCACGACCGGGGCCGCACGGTCGTCGTGGTCCTGCACGACCTCAACCAGGCCGCGCGCTACGCCGACCACCTCGTCGCCATGAAGACGGGCGAGGTCGTCGCCGAGGGCACCCCCGCGGAGGTCGTCACCGAGGAACTCGTACGCGAGGTCTTCGGCCTGGAGTGCGTGGTCGTGCCGGACCCCGTGACCGGCTCCCCCCTGGTCGTCCCCGGCCCCCCGTGGTCCGCGTCCACGACCGCCCCCGCCCACAGCGGCACGTCCGCCTGACCGCACCGCACGGCACCGCGCAACGCAGCACAGCACAGCACAGCACCGCCTGACCGCATCGCACCGTCCGACCGCACGAAAGGCGTCCCCCATGACCTTCCTCCGCTCCCCCCTGCACCGCCCCGCGCTCCTCACCGGCTCGCTGGCCCTGACCGGCGCGCTGGCGCTGACCGCCTGCGGCTCCTCGGACTCCGGCGACGACACCGCGGCCTCGGGCGGGACCCACACGGTGAAGACGGCCATGGGCGACGTGAAGGTGCCCGTGCACCCGCAGCGCGTCGTCGTCCTCGACACCGCCGAGCTGGACTCCGCGATCACGCTCGGTGTGAAGCCGGTCGGCGCCACGCACGTCGAGGCGTCGTCGGGCTTCCTGGGCTATCTGCCCAAGGACAAGGTCAGCGGCATCAAGGACGTCGGCGAGATGATGACGCCGAACATGGAGGCCATCGCGGCGCTGAAGCCGGACCTCATCCTGACGTCGAAGATCCGGCACGCCGCCAAGTACGACCAGCTCAAGCAGATCGCGCCGACCGTCATGACGGAGACGACCGGCTACCCCTGGAAGGAGAACTTCCAGGTGCACGCCGACGCGCTGGGCAAGCGCGCCGAGGCGAAGAAGACCGTCGCCGACTACAAGGCGCACACCAAAAAGGTCACCACCGCCATCGGCGGCCCCGCGAAGGCCGAGCAGACCCAGGTCAACGTCCTGCGCTTCATCGAGGGCGCCGACATCCGCCTCTACGGCGACCAGAGCTACATCGCCACGCTGCTCAAGGACGTCGGCCTCGGCCGCGCGCCGATCTCCGCGAAGGCCAAGGACGGCTTCTCCTACGACCTGTCCCCCGAGAAGATCGACCTCGCGGACACGGACGTCATCTTCCGCTCCACGTACGGCGATCCGAAGAAGTCCAAGGAGACGCAGACCGTGGGCAGCGGCCTGTGGAAGAACATGAAGGCGGTGAAGTCCGGCAACGTCCACACCGTCGACGACGAGCTGTGGATCCAGGGCATCGGCTACACCGCGGCGGACGAGATCCTGGACGAGATGCAGGCCGACCTCACGAAGAAGTAGGCCCACTGAGCCCTGCCGGGCCCGCTCCTCACGGCCGTTGCCGCTGCGACCTCCACAGCAGGAAGAGCGCGGAGGCGACGGCCGCCCCCCGCACCACCCACGGCCAGGTGTCGGCCATGGCGTCGCTCATGTGCCCTTCCTCGATCGCCTCGCCCCAGCGCCCCTCGCTGCGCCCCCACAGCCAGGTGATCCCGGCGGCCACCGCGAGGCCCGGCAGCACCAGGACGGCGAACTTCACCTCGGCGCGGGAGAGCCTGCGCGATGCGTAGGCGATGAGCCAGCCGACGCCGAGGACCACCAGGTTGCCGAGGACCGCGCCGACGGTGAGGAGCGCGGCGGCGAGCAGGAGCAGCGGGTTGCTGAACGTCGGCCCGGTGTCGGCGGCCCGTGCCCGGGGCAGCCGACACCGGCGCCGCCCGGACGGCTCCGCCGCCTCCTCCTCGGCCTCTTCCTCCTCGTCGTCGGCCCCTTCTTCGGCCTCTTCCTCTTCGGCCCTCGCCTTGCCGCCCGCCTTGGGCGGGGGCTTCAACAGCTCGGGGATCTCCACGCCGCCGACGAAGCCGGGGACGCTGTCGGCGAGGCCGAACGGGCTGCTGTCCACGCGCCACCAGTCGGGCTGGGAGTCGCTGGGCCCCAGCTCGTCGGTGCCCGCGAGGTGCGGCGGCGACGCGCCCTCGAAGAGGTCGGGCGGATGGCGCGGCTCCGGAATCTGCGCGGCCTCCGGGGCCCCCTTGCCCGCCTTGTCCCCCTTGTCCCCCTTGCCCTCCTTGGTACGGGCGACGCGGCGGGGCTTCGGCACGCGGAGGGTGCGCGGCTTCGCGGGCCCCTCACCCGGCGCCTCCGTCCCCGCGTCCTCCGGCAGGGCCCCCGTGACGTCTCCGGGGCTGCCGCCCGCCGCCTCCACGACCTCTTCCGGGGTGCCGAGGCGGGCGAGGATGCGGCGGACGGCCGCGGGGTTGTCGCCGACGGCCTTGTCGCGGCCGCGGTCGATCCGGCTCCGCAGCTCGGAGACCAGCCGCATCCGGTCGCCGGACGGCAACTGCCGCTGCTGGGCCAGGTCTCCGACCCTGCTCAGATAGTCGTAGACCAGCTGATCGCTCTCGATCCCCACGAAGTCCCCTCCGGGGCGGCTGCGTTGACGCGCCGCGGTTGTTCCCAGCGCTCTCGACGGTACCTTCTCCGGGGACCCTAGGGGGTGGCGTCCTCCTCAAGGCCTACGGGCTCCACCGCAGGTTGCACGGCGGGTCCGGGGCGGGTTGCACCGCAGGCCGATGTGCGCGGGGTGCGGGAAAACCATCATGGAGACATGAGCGCAACCACCTTCACCCCCGCGTCCGTGCAGTCCTCCGCAGACCCCGGCGCCGTGCCGCACGGCGCCCCGCACCCGCACCGCCTCGGTGGCGCCCTGCGCGCCGCCAAGGTCCTCGTGAGCGCCGCGTTCGGCGTCGTCGTGCTCGGTGAGTACGCCGAAGAAGCAGGCGTGCGCACCCGCTGACGCCCGTCACGTAAAGTCACGCCGTGACACCACGGACCGTGACGAGATGTTCACCCACCGCAGCCGGTGTGCTGCTCGCGGTCTCCCTCACCGCCCTGGCCGTCCTCTGCGCCGTCCAGCACATCCCGATGGCCGACACCCTGGTCTACCGGGCCGAGGGCGCCGCCGTCGCCGACGGCAGTGATCTGTACGGGTTCACCGTCACCGAGTGGGAACTGCCCGCCACCTACCCGCCGTTCGCCGCGATCCTCTTCGTCCCGACGACCTGGCTCTCCCTGGGTGCGCTGAAGGCGGTCTTCCTCGTCGGCAACGTCGCCCTCCTCGCCCTGCTGGTCCGCCTCTCCTGCGACCTGGCCGGTCTCGCCGTCCGCGCGCCCTTCCTCTGCGCCGCCACCGCCCTCGCCCTGTGGCTCGAACCCGTCTTCCAGACCGTCCTGTTCGGCCAGATCAACCTCGCGCTCGGCTGTCTGGTCCTGTGGGACCTCACCCGTCCGCAGGGCGCCCCCGGCAAGGGGTTCGCGCTCGGCGTCGCGGCCGGGATCAAGCTGACGCCCGCCTTCTTCATCGCGTACCTCCTGCTGCGCGGGCGCGTCCGCGAGGCGGTCGTCGCGCTCGCCGGGTTCGCGGGCACCGTGCTGCTCGGCGCGCTGGTGCTGCCCGCCGCGAGCGTCGAGTTCTGGACGCGGCGGATCTTCGAGACGGGCCGGGTCGGCAAGGCGTGGATCGTCGACAACCAGTCGCTGCAGGGGCTGATCGCCCGGCTGCTGCACGACGCGGCTCCCGGCGCGGCCTGGGCGGTCCCGGCCGCCGTGACCGCCGCCGTCGGCCTCTGGGCGGCCCGCCGCACGCCCGGCGAGCCCCGCGCGCTGCTCCTGGCCGCGTTCACGGCGCTGCTGGTCTCGCCCATCAGCTGGTCGCACCACTGGGTGTGGTGCGTGCCGCTCATCGCCGTCCTGGTCGCCGAGGGCAGGCCGCGCCTGGCGGCAGCCGTGGCCGTGCTGTTCACCGCCCGCACGTTCTGGCTGCTCCCGCACGAGGGCGACCTGGACCTCCACCTGCCGTGGTGGCAGCAGCCGTTGGCGTCGCCGTATGCGCTGTGCGCGCTGGTGCTGCCGGGCGCACTGGCACTACGGGCGTCAGTCCTCGGCCAGCAGAATGTCCGCGTCGTCGAACACCCGGAGGACGACAAGGAGCAGGCGGCCGCGCGACACCATGTACTCGGCCACGATCTGTGAGGTCAGGCGGATCTCACGGTCCTGCTCGCCGACGCCGATCGACCGTGAGTGCTCCGTGTACGGATCGCGCGCGAGGATCTCGATGGCCTTGTCGAAGGACGCCCTGCGAGCGGGGTCCAGGCGGTCGCGGTCACGAGCCGCGGGCTCGGTGTAGAGCACCTCGTAGATTTCATGGTGCGGCATGGCGCCCTCCTTGCCCTTGACGTGGCCGGTTGCGTCGGCGCCCGGTCGCCTCCCCAGGGTACCGATCTGCGGCGGGCCCGGGGAGGCGACCGGGAAAGGCCCGTCAGCCCCCGGTCAGCAGGTCGTCCGCGTCGACGATCCGGTACGCGTACCCCTGCTCGGCGAGGAACCGCTGCCGGTGGGCGGCGAAGTCCTGGTCGATGGTGTCGCGCGCGACGACGGAGTAGAAGCGCGCCTCATGCCCGTCGGCCTTGGGCCGAAGGACGCGCCCGAGCCGCTGCGCCTCCTCCTGCCGCGAACCGAACGTGCCGGACACCTGGATGGCGACGGTCGCCTCGGGCAGGTCGATGGAGAAGTTGGCGACCTTGGAGACGACGAGGACGGAGATCTCGCCCTGCCGGAAGGCGTCGAAGAGCTTCTCGCGCTGCGCGTTGGTCGTCTCGCCCTTGATGACGGGCGCGTCCAGGTGCTCGCCGAGCTCGTCGAGCTGGTCGATGTACTGCCCGATGACGAGGGTCTGCTCCCCGGCGTGCTTCTTGACCAGCGCCTCGGTCACCTTCCGCTTGGTGGCGGTCGTGGCGCAGAACCGGTACTTCTCCTCGGCCTCGGCGGTGGCGTACGCGAGCCGCTCGCTGTCGGTGAGGTTGACGCGCACCTCGACGCAGTCGGCGGGCGCGATGTAGCCCTGCGCCTCGATCTCCTTCCACGGGGCGTCGAACCGCTTGGGCCCGATCAGCGAGAAGACGTCGGACTCGCGCCCGTCCTCGCGCACGAGGGTCGCGGTGAGCCCGAGGCGGCGACGGGCCTGAAGGTCGGCGGTGAACTTGAAGACGGGCGCGGGCAGCAGGTGCACCTCGTCGTAGATCACGAGCCCCCAGTCGCGCGAGTCGAAGAGCTCAAGGTGCGGGTAGATGCCCTTCCGCTTGGTCGTGAGCACCTGGTACGTGGCGATCGTGACGGGCCGGATCTCTTTCCTGGTCCCGCTGTACTCGCCGATCTCGTCCTCGGTGAGCGAGGTCCGCTTCACCAGCTCGTGCTTCCACTGCCGGGCGGAGACGGTGTTGGTGACGAGGATGAGGGTGGTGGCCTTGGCCTGCGCCATGGCCCCGGCGCCGACGAGCGTCTTGCCAGCCCCGCAGGGCAGCACGACGACACCGCTCCCGCCGTGCCAGAACCCCTCGACGGCCTGCTGCTGGTAGGGCCGCAGCGACCAGTTGCTCTCGTCGAGGTCGATGGCGTGCGCCTCGCCGTCGACGTACCCGGCGAGGTCCTCGGCGGGCCAGCCCAGCTTCAGCAGCGTCTGCTTGACCTGCCCGCGCTCGGAGGGGTGCACGACGACGGTGTCCGGGTCGAGGCGCGCGCCGACGAGCGGCTGCACCTTCTTCGACCGCAGGATCTCCTCGAGGACCGGCCGGTCGGTGGTGGTGAGCACCAGTCCGTGGGTGGGGTGCTTGGAGAGCGTGAGGCGTCCGTACCGCGCCATCGTCTCGGCGACGTCGACGAGCAGCGCGTGCGGCACGGGGTACCGCGAGAACTCCACGAGCGCGTCCACGACCTGCTCGGCGTCGTGCCCGGCGGCCCGTGCGTTCCACAGCCCGAGCGGGGTGACCCGGTAGGTGTGGATGTGCTCGGGCGCCCGCTCCAGCTCCGCGAAGGGCGCGATGGCACGGCGGCAGGCGTCCGCCTGCTCGTGGTCGACCTCGAGCAGGAGGGTCTTGTCCGACTGGACGATGAGGGGTCCGTTCACGCGAGCGCCCTTTCCATAGGCCAAACGTCCAGTGTGCCGCACCGGCGCCGGTACGCGCCCTCGAAGCCGTCCCCGACGGCTCCCGGGACGGGCGTCGGCGCGGTGGGGAGCCGGTCCGACCCGCTACCGTGAGCCGGATGAGCACCGACGAGACGCAGCCCACGGACAGCGCGAGCGACCCCGCACCGCCGCGTGCCGCGGACACGCCCCGTTCCCTCGCCGAAGCGCTCCGGTCGCGGGAGGACGCCGCGCTCGCCGATCTGCTGCGGGCCAGGCCCGATCTCCTGAACCCGGTGCCGAACGACCTCACGCAGCTCGCCACCCGTGCGGGGACCCGTGCCTCGGTGGTGCGCGCCCTGGAGCGGCTCGACCGGTTCGCACAGCAGGTCGCGGAGGCCCTCGCCGTGGCCCCCGACCCCGCCTCGTACGAGGAGGTGCTCGCCCTGCTGGCCGGTGACGAGGGCGCCCCGGCCGTCGCGCAGGCCCTGCCCCGGGCGCTCGGCACCCTGCACGAGCAGGCCCTGGTGTGGGGGCCCGACGACCGGCTCCGGCTGGTGCGCACCGCCCGCGAGCTCCTCGCCCCGACCCCGCAGCACCCGTCCCCGACCGGCCTGGGCCCCACCGTCGCCGAGGCCACGGCCGGGATGTCGCCGACCCGGGTGCAGGACATCGTCGCGGCGGCCGGGCTGCCGACCACCCACGACCCGGTGTCGGCCGTGCGGTCGCTGACCGCCCTGTTCACCGACCGCCGCCGGATGTCGGCGCTGCTCGACGAGGCGCCCGCCGAGTCCGTGGAGGTGCTGTCCCGGCTGGTCTGGGGGCCGCCCTACGGCCAGGTCACCGCGGACCCGGCCCGGCACCTGCGCTGGCTCCTGGACCGGGGCCTGCTGCTGCCCACCGCGCCCGGCACGGTCGTGCTGCCCCGGGAGGCGGCCCTGCACCTGCGGGCGGGCCGCGCGCACCGCACGCCCGAGCCGACGCCGCCGCCGGTCGAGGCCGCGCGCGAATACCGTCCACAGGTTGTGGACGCGGCCGCCGCCGGGCAGGCGTACACCGCGCTCGCCACCGTCGAGGAGCTGCTGAAGGACTGGGACGAGGGCGGTCCCGCCGTGCTGCGCGCGGGCGGGCTGAGCGTGCGCGACCTCAAGCGGACGGCGGTGGCGCTCGACACGTCCGAGCCGCTGGCCGCGTTCTGGGTCGAACTGGCCTATGCGGCGGGCCTGCTGGCGTCCGACGGCGACGCCGACGAGCGGTACGCCGCGACGCCCGCGTACGACGAGTGGCAGGAGCTGCCCGCGCCCGAGCGCTGGTCGGCGCTTGCCACGGCCTGGCTCGCGGCCACGCGCACGGCGGGTCTCGTGGGCGGCCGCGACGGCAAGGACCGCACGCTCTCCGCGCTCGGCCCGCACCTGGACCGCTCGGCGTCCCCCGAGGTGCGCCACCGGGTCCTCGCCCTCCTCGGCACGCTCCCCGAGGGCACGGCGCCCGCCCCGGACTCGCTCAGGGACCGGCTCCGCTGGGAGCGCCCGTCGGCCTCCCGCGGCCGCCCCGCCCAGGACGGCGCCGACTCGCCGACCCCGCAGGACCTGCGCTCCCGCATCGCCCAATGGACGCTGAACGAGGCCGAGTTGCTGGGCATCACGGGCCGAGGCGCGCTGGCGTCACACGCCCGAGCACTACTGCCCGCAGCCGAGAACACAGCCTCCCCCGCCGCGCAGGGCGTCACGGCCGCCCACGCCGCCCGGCTCCTGGCCCCCCTCCTCCCCGAGCCCCTCGACCACGTCCTGCTCCAGGCCGACCTCACCGCCGTGGCGCCGGGACCGCTGGAGCGGCCGCTCGGCGACGCCCTGGCCGTGCTCGCAGACGTCGAGTCGAAGGGCGGCGCCACCGTCTACCGCTTCACGCCGGGTTCCGTGCGCCGCGCCCTGGACGCCGGACAGTCGGCATCCGACCTGCACGCATTCCTGACGGCGCACTCACGCACCCCCGTCCCGCAGCCCCTCGCCTATCTGATCGACGACGTGGCCCGCAAACACGGCCACCTGCGGATCGGTGCCGCCGCCGCGTACGTGCGCTGCGACGACGAGGCCCTGCTCAACGAGATCCTCGCCGACAAGCGCGCCCAGGGCCTGCGGCTGCGCCGTCTCGCACCGACCGTGCTAGCCGCCCAGGCGGACCCCGGCACGCTCCTGGACGGCCTGCGCTCCATGGGCTTCGCACCCGCCGCGGAGAGCGCGGAGGGCGACGTCCTGATCACCCGCGCGCACGCCCACCGCACCCCGCCCCGCTCGGCCCCCGAGCCGGTGCCGGACGGCCCGCCGCTGCCCGGCGACACGCTCATCGGCGCGGCGGTGCGGGCGATCCGCGCAGGCGACCTGGCGTCGACAACACCCCGCAAGGAGGCCCCGGCATCGGCGTCGGACGGCCGCCTGCCCCGCACCACGGCCGCCGAGACCCTGGCCACGATGCAGGCGGCGGTGCTGACCGGCGAGGCGGTCTGGATCGGCTACGTGAACGCGGAGGGCACAGCGAGCCAGCGCGTCATCGCCCCGGTCCGGGTGGAGGGCGGCTTCGTCACGGCGTACGACCACACGGCGGACGAGGTCCGCACGTACCCCCTGCACCGCGTAACAGGCGTAGCGGAACTGGCAGACGACTAACGCCGCCACCACGGACTCCCGGTCACCCGCGAGCGCACCGGAGGGGCCGCGGGGGGATGTGCGCACGGAGCACCGAGCAAACCCTGACACCCAGAAACATCCAACGCGGCGCAGGGATGGCGAGTACGTACATCCCCCCGCGGCCCCGCACCCACAGACAATCCCCGGGCGCCCGACCCGCGTACGGAAAAACCCATTGGCCCCCACAGCCACCCCGTCCTAGGATGCCTCCTTCCCCGCCTCCCCCCGCGGAGCGCCGCCGCCCGGACGGAAACCGGCCGGTCACCTCGCACACGACACCGCTGAACCGCCGGAGGCCCCCCGTGCACGCGCACGCCCAGTCCGAGTCCGACCCGCTCGCCCGGGAGCGCGGCCACCTGGCCGCGTCCCGTTCCGCCCTGCGCGCCATGCGTGAGGACGCCGAGGCCCTCGACATCCGTGACGTCACCGCGAACTGGGTGAACGCCGCCGTCCTGGAACGGCAGATCGACGAGCGCATCAAGTCCCTCGCCGACCTCGCGCACACCCCGCTGTTCTTCGGCCGCCTGGACTACCTGCACGCGCCCGGCGCCGAGCAGGCCGAGGGCGCGGAGGGCGAGCAGTTCTACATCGGCCGGCGGCACGTGCACGACGCCGACGGGGACCCGATGGTGATCGACTGGCGCGCACCGGTCTCCCAGCCGTTCTACCGGGCCTCGAAGAAGGACCCGATGGACATCGCGCTGCGCCGCCGCTTCGGCTACACGTCCGGGGACCTCACCGCGTACGAGGACGAGCACCTCAGCGACGCCACGGAGGCCGAGCAGACGAGCAAGCTCCTCCAGCAGGAGATCGAGCGGCCGCGCGTGGGCCCGATGCGGGACATCGTCGCCACCATCCAGCCCGAACAGGACGAGATCGTCCGCAGCGGCCTGAGCGGCAGCGTGTGCGTACAGGGCGGCCCCGGAACGGGAAAGACCGCCGTAGGCCTGCACAGGGTCGCCTACCTGCTGTACGCGCACCGGGAGCGCCTGGCCCGCACGGGCACCCTCGTCATCGGCCCGAACGCCTCCTTCCTGCACTACATCGAGCAGGTCCTGCCCGCGCTCGGCGAGCTGGAGGTCAAGCAGGCCACCGTCGACGACCTCGTCGCCCACGTGGAGGTGCGCGGCACGGACGATTCAGCGGCCGCCCTGGTCAAGGGCGACGCCCGCATGGCCCAGGTGCTGCGCAACGCCGTGCGGTCGCACGTCACCCTGCCCACCGAGCCCGTCATGGTCGTGCGCGGATCGCGCAGATGGCGCGTCCCGGCGTACGAACTGGAGGAGATCGTCAAGGAGTTGCTGGCCCGGGATATCAGGTACGGCGCCGCGCGGGACGCCCTGCCGCAGCGCATCGCGCACGCCGTGCTGGTCCGCATGGAGCAGGCGGGCGAGGCACCGGACGACCGGGTGCA
Organism: Streptomyces sp. NPDC004732; assembly: GCF_040609235.1. Classification (NCBI taxonomy): domain Bacteria; kingdom Bacillati; phylum Actinomycetota; class Actinomycetes; order Kitasatosporales; family Streptomycetaceae; genus Streptomyces; species Streptomyces sp. NPDC004732. The sequence continues at coordinate 18,039 of NZ_JBEXJR010000024.1, read as the reverse complement.
GGACGCGGTGGCCCGCAACGCCGCCGTGAAAGCAGCGGTCAAGGCCGTCTGGCCGCCCGTCGAGCCCGCGAAGCTCGTGCTGCGACTGCTGTCCGACGCCGATTTCCTGGCCGCGCACGCACAGGGGGTCCTGAGCGAGGACGAGCAGCAGGCCGTGCTGTGGGCGAAGCCCGCCCGGAGCGTGAAGAGCGCCAAGTGGTCCGCCGCGGACGCCGTCCTGATCGACGAGGCCACCGACCTGGTCGCGCGCACCCACTCCCTGGGCCATGTGGTGCTCGACGAGGCGCAGGACCTGTCACCCATGCAGTACCGGGCGGTGGGCCGCCGCTGCACGACCGGCTCGGCGACGGTGCTGGGCGATCTCGCGCAGGGCACCACGCCCTGGGCGACGCGGAGTTGGGACGAGGCCCTCGCGCACCTCGGCAAGGGGAGCGCGGTGGTGGAGGAGCTGACGGCAGGTTTCCGCGTGCCGCGGGAGGTCATCGCGTACGCCTCGCGGCTGCTGCCGGACATCGCGCCGGGCCTCGCGGCGGTCGACTCGGTGCGTGAGTCACCGGGTTCGCTCGCGGTGCGCCGGGTGACGGAGGCCGGAGCCACCGGAGCCACCGAAGACAACGCAGCCCTGGACGCACCCCTGGACGCCGCCTGCCTAGACGCGTGCGCGGAGTCGCTGCGGCAGGAGGGTTCCGTCGGCCTGATCGCGGCGGACGACCGGATTCCCGCGCTGGCGGCGGCGCTGACGGCGGCCGGGTTCACCTACCTCGACCCCGGCCAGGAGACGACGCCCGACACCCGGCTCACGCTCGTGCCCGCGTCCCTCGCCAAGGGCCTGGAGTACGACTACGTGGTGCTCGACGAGCCCTCCGCCGTCGTGGCCGGTGAGCCCGACGAGCGGACGGGCCTGCGCCGTCTGTACGTGGCGCTGACCCGTGCCGTGTCGGGCCTGATCGTCGTGCACGCGGCCGAGCTGCCCGGGCAACTGGCTTAGGGTCTGCCCTCCTTGAGACCGTCCTTGAGGCCGTCTTCGAGGCCGTCCGCCGACGCGGCGGACGGCGCGGCGGACGTCGCGCGGCCCGGCTCCGAGGCGGCAGGCAGATGCGTGGCGATGAGCACGATGCCAGCGAACGTGACCATGCGGATGGCCGCGTCCAGGCCGTTCCAGGCCTCCGACTGCCACATGGCGAACCATTCGCCGCCGATCCCGATGAAGCCCACTCCGAAGAGGAGGAGGATCATCATCAGGCCTATGCTGCCCGTCAGTTGGGCCCGGCGCAGCCCCTGGGGCCGCCGCAGGGCGCGGGCCCACAGGACCGTCGACGTGCCGAGGATCAGTGCGGCCAGGGTCTCCCAGGCGATGATGGCGACGTACGCGGTGTCCTGCAGCGCGGTGGAATCCACCGCGCGCCACCGCAGGCCGTTGTCCTTGAAGGTGGTGTCCATCGCGAGGACATGGCGTACGAACTGCTGGTTGGTCTCGAAGTCGGTGATGTTCCCGAACGCGACGAGTGCGATGTAGAGCGCGATCGTTCCGGTGAGCAGCGTCGCGGCCACGGGCAGTGTTCCGGCCGCGAGCATGCGCTCCGCGGGACGCGGGTGTTCTGGTGTCGGCATGAAGTCCCCTCAGTGTCGACCCAGTTCTATCGCGTCCCGCGGAGGAACGATCACGAGGAACGATCACGCGGTGGAACGATGAGGTGGATCAGCCGTCGAGCGCGGCCCGCCACTGGGCGACCGCCGGGGCGGAGACGGGCGCCGACCAGCCGTCGGGGCGGGCGGCCCCGCCGATGTGGAACGCGTCGACACCGGCGGCCAGCAGCCCCGGCAGATGGTCGAGGCGCAGGCCGCCGCCGATGAGGAGCTGCGGTTCGTAGCCGGGCTCGCCGCGCCGGGCCGCCTCGGCGAGCAGGGTCGGCAGGCCCTCGTCGACACCGGCCGCGGAGCCCGCGGTGAGGTAGGTGTCCAGTCCTGGCAGGTCGGCGAGCTGCTTGCGCAGGGCGTCGCGGTCGGCGGCGCGGTCGATCGCCCGGTGGAAGGTCCAGCGGCAGCCGTCGAGGGCGTCCACCAGGGCTTCCACGGCGGGCAGGTCGGCGCCGCCCGCCTCGTCGAGGAAGCCGAGCACGAACTCGTCGGCGCCCTCGCTCCTGAGCTCACGGGCGCGGCGGAGCAGGTCATCGACTTCACCGACATCGCCCGCGGCGAACCCGTCGGCCAGCCTGAGCATGACGCGCAGCGAGATGTCGACGGAGGAGCGGATGGCGGCGAAGGTCTCGCGGGACGGGGTGAGGCCGTCCGCGGCCATGTCGGTCACCAGCTCGAGGCGGTCCGCTCCGCCGGCCTGGGCGGCGACCGCGTCCTCGACGTCGAGGGCGATCACCTCCAGGACTGCACGCTTGCTCATGGATGTCTCTTCCTTCTGCTCACTGGTCGCGATCCCGGGCACATAGGTCTAGTCCAATTACCAGCCTACGCGCAGAACACCCCGGCGCGAGGCGAGTCGCTCGCACCGGGGTGAGGGAAACATGCGGAGAATCCGCGGGAAACCCCGTCAGGACAGCGGCTTGAATCCCCGCAGCCTCAAGCTGTTCCCGACCACGAAGACGGACGAGAACGCCATGGCCGCGCCCGCGATCATCGGGTTGAGCAGACCTGCGGCGGCCAGCGGCAGCGCGCCGACGTTGTAGGCGAAGGCCCAGAACAGGTTCGACCTGATGGTGCCGAGGGTGCGGCGCGAGAGCCTGATCGCGTCGGCCGCCGCCCGCAGGTCGCCCCGTACGAGCGTCAGGTCACCGGCCTCGATCGCGGCGTCCGTGCCCGTGCCCACCGCGAGCCCCAGGTCGGCCTGGGCCAGGGCGGCCGCGTCGTTGACGCCGTCGCCGACCATGGCCACGCTGCGCCCCTCGGCCTGCAGCCGCTTCACCACGTCGACCTTGTCCTGCGGCATGACCTCGGCGATCACGTCGTCCGGGGCGATGCCGACCTCCGCGGCGACCGACGCGGCGACCGCCTTGTTGTCGCCGGTCAGCAGGATCGGGGTCAGCCCGAGCGCACGCAGCCGCTCGATGGCCTCGGCACTGGTGTCCTTGACCGCGTCGGCGACCTCCAGGACCGCCCGCGCCTCGCCGTCCCAGGCGACCGCGATGGCGGTACGTCCCGCGGCCTCGGCCTCGGCCTTGGCGCGCTCCAGCTCGACGGGCAGCCGGATCTCCCACTCCCCGAGCAGCTGCGTCCTGCCGACCAGGACCGCATGCCCCTCGACGATGCCCTGCACGCCGAGCCCCGCGACGTTGGCGAAGTCCTCGGGCACGGGCAGCTCGCCCACCTCGGCGGCGGCACCGGCGGCGACGGCGCGGGCGATGGGGTGCTCCGAGGAGTGCTCCAGCGCACCGGCCAGGCGCAGGACGTCGACGGCCGGGGTGCCGGGGGCGGTGTGGGTGGCGAGGAGGGTCATCCGGCCCGTCGTCACCGTCCCCGTCTTGTCCAGGACGATGGTGTCGACCTTGCGGGTGGACTCCAGGACCTCCGGGCCCTTGATGAGGATGCCGAGCTGGGCGCCGCGGCCGGTGCCGACCATGAGGGCGGTCGGCGTGGCGAGGCCCAGGGCGCACGGGCAGGCGATGATCAGTACGGCGACCGCGGCGGTGAACGCGGCGGTGAGACCGGCCCCGTTGCCGAGCCAGAAGCCGAGGGTGGCGAGCGCCAGGCCGATGACGACCGGCACGAACACCGCGGAGATCCGGTCGGCCAGGCGCTGGGCGGCCGCCTTGCCGTTCTGCGCGTCCTCGACGAGCTTGGCCATGCGGGCGAGCTGGGTGTCGGCGCCGACCCGGGTGGCCTCGACGACGAGCCGTCCGCCGACGTTGAGGGTGGCTCCGGTGACCGCGTCGTCCGCGCCGACCTCGACGGGCACGGACTCGCCGGTGAGCATGGAGGCGTCCACGGCCGACGAACCCTCGACGACCTTGCCGTCCGTGGCGATCTTCTCGCCGGGCCGGACGAGGAAGCGGTCACCGACCTTCAACTCGCTTACGGGAACAGTCTCTTCGCGCCCGCCGTCCCGCACCACAGTGACGTCCTTGGCCCCGAGCTGGAGCAGCGCCTTGAGCGCGGCCCCGGCCTTCCGCTTCGACCGGGCCTCGAAGTAGCGCCCGGCGAGGATGAACGCGGTGACACCGGCCGCGGCCTCCAGATAGATGTTCCCTGCGCCGTCGCTCCTGGCGATGGTCAGCTCGAAGGGGTGCGTCATCCCGGGCGTGCCCGCGGTGCCGAAGAAAAGCGCCCACAGGGACCAGAGGAACGCCGCCGACGTGCCGACGGAGATCAGCGTGTCCATGGTGGCCGCGCCGTGCCGGGCGTTGGTGAACGCCGCCTTGTGGAAGGGCCAGGCCGCGTACGTCACGACGGGCGCGGCCAGCGTGAGCGACAGCCACTGCCAGTACTCGAACTGCAGCGCGGGGGCCATCGCCATCGCGATGACCGGCACGGAGAGCAGGACGGCGGCGGTGAGCCGCTGCCGCAGCGGCCGCAGCTCCTCGGCGGCGGCCCGCTCCTCGTCGCCGCCGTCGCCGCCGTCGCCGCCGCCCCCGTCGCTCCCGGTGCGCACGGGGGCGGGTTCCTGTGCGGTGTAGCCGGTTGCCTCGACGGTGGCGATCAGGTCCCGCACGGAGACGTCGTCGCCGCGGTAGGTGACCTTCGCCTTCTCGGTGGCGTAGTTGACGGTCGCCTCGACGCCGTCCATGCGGTTGAGCTTCTTCTCGATCCGGGCGGCGCAGGAGGCGCAGGTCATGCCACCGATGGCGAGTTCGACCTCTGCGGCGGACGCGGCGGACGCGGCCGCCTCGGCGGCACCGGGTGTGGTGGTGGCCATGTCTGGGTCTCCTGTACGGATGGGACTCCGATACCCGGCCCGGGTATCGCTGACGAGATCCATGTATACCCCTGGGGGGTACTCAACGCAAGGGTGAACGACCGCTTGACTTCATACCCCAGGGGGGTATCTTCGAGACACTACTTCGACCTGCATGGGGAGCCGTCATGAACACCGGCCTGAAGATCACCGCATTCGCCGCGGCCGTCGCCGCGACCTTCGGCACCGCGTACGGCGTGGGCACGGGCATCGACCCCGTCACGGACAGGGACAAGAACGAGGACTCCATGGCGCGGCACACACCGGAACCGGCGAAGAAGGCGCCCGGCGGCCTGCAGATCTCCGACGGCGGCTACACGCTGAACCTGGCGAGCACCCGCATCGAGGCGGACAAGAAGCAGCAGCTCCGCTTCACCGTCGTCGAGGACGCGACGGGCCGGAACGTCACCTCGTACGCCAAGGAGCACGACAAGGAACTGCACCTCATCGTCGCCTCACGCGACCTGACGACCTACCGCCACCTGCACCCGACGCGCGCGGCGGACGGCACCTGGTCGACCCCGGTCCGGCTGCCCGAGGCGGGCGGCTACCGCGTTTTCGCCGACTTCCGCCCCGAGCGCGCGAAGGAGGGCCTGACGCTGGGCGCGGACCTCGGCGTGGCGGGAGCGTACGAGCCGAAGGTGCTGCCCGCGCACAGCACCACCGCGAAGGTCGACGGCTACGACGTCACGCTGAAGGGCGAGCTGAAGACGGGCGCGGGCGGCGACCTCACCCTGAGCGTGGCGAAGAACGGCAGGCCGGTGACCGACCTGCAGCCCTACCTGGGGGCGTACGGCCACTTGGTGGCCCTGCGGTCGGGTGATCTGGCCTACCTCCACGTCCACCCGAACGGCACGCCCGGCGACAGCAGGACGAAGGCGGGCCCCGGCATCTCGTTCGGCACGGCGGCGCCGAGCAAGGGCGCGTACCGCCTGTTCCTGGACTTCAAGCACGAGGGCAAGGTCCGCACGGCGGCGTTCACGGTGCACGCGGGCGGGGCGGCGCAGCCCGAGAAGTCCGCGGAGCCGGAGCAGCCCGCGAAGCCCGAGCAGGACGGCGGCGGCCACCAGCACTGACTACTTGCCCGGCGCCACCGCCGCCAGCTCCTCGACACTGCCCGACATGACGGCCCGGACGTGCTCGGTCAGATGCTCGACGGGCCAGTCCCACCAGGCGAGTTCGAGCAGCCGGGCGATGTCGTCGTCGCCGAAGCGGCGCCGGATCAGCTTGGCCGGATTGCCGCCGACGATTCCGTAGTCGGGCACGTCGTCGACGACCACGGCGCCCGAGGCGATGACCGCGCCGTGCCCGATCCGGACGCCCGGCATGACGGTCGACCGGTAGCCGAACCAGACGTCGTTGCCGATGACCGTGTCGCCCCGCCCCGGCAACCCGCTGATCAGGTCGAAGTGCTCGCTCCACGACCCGCCCATGATCGGGAACGGAAAGGTCGAGGGCCCGTCCATCCGGTGGTTGGCGCCGTTCATGATGAACCGCACGCCCTCCCCCAGCGCACAGAACTTCCCGATGACCAGCCGCTCCGGACCGTAGTGATAGAGCACGTTGCGGGTCTCGAAGGCGGTCGGGTCATCGGGATCGTCGTAGTACGAGAAGTCCCCGACCTCGATGAGCGGCGAGGTCACGAGCGGCTTGAGCAGCACCACGCGGGGCTGCTCCGGCATCGGATGCACCACGGTCGGGTCGGCGGGAACGGCAGGTCCGGTAGGCATCGCGCGGGAACTCCTCGGCAGACTCGTCGGACGGACCGTCCCATGATCCTTGTCATCGGACGGTCCGTCCCATGATCCCCGTCAGTCGAACAGCGGCAACTCCTTTTCCGTGGCGCCCGCCAGCTCGTACCGCGTACCGGCCAGCGGCCGCCCGGTGCAGAGCCGGATCAGCGTCGGGGCGTCCCCGATGTAGCGGGCGGGCGGCCGCTTGCCGTCGGCGACGCCCAGGATCAGCGGCTCGTCCCTGCCGTCGATGTCCGCGTGCAGCGGCAGCGGCGCGGCGGCATGCGCCGACCTGCTGAACTGCGCCAGCAGGGCCAGCGCGTCCACGAGCCCGTCGCCCCCGTACGCGCCCGGCTTCCCCCAGGCCTCGCGGACGTCTCCGGCGTGCACCCACTCGCCCAGCGCGACCCCGTCGAGGTGCCCCTTGGCCGCGGCTATGACGGGCCCGGCCTCCGTCATGGCGTGCTCCAGCTCGTCCACGACACGGGAGTTGGGCCAGTCGGCGCGCTCGGCGATGTCGCGTTCGTTGCACTCGGGCGAGTACACGCCCTCCTCGAAGCGGCCCTCCACCACCCGCATCAGCGCCGAGCTGCAGTGCGCGAGCACATGGCGCACGGTCCAGCCCGGACAGCAGCTGCGGATCTCGTACGCATCGTCGGGAGCGGCCCGCAACAGCGGTACGAGGGCGTCGCGTTCGGCGCGGAGGAGGCGTCCGGCGCGCTCCGGTTCGTAAGTCTTCTCGTCGATGACGGTCATGGCGGCAGCCAACCGTGTCCGGCGGCGCATGGCAACGGCCACCCGTGCCCCCGGGGCCCGCGGGCTAGGGTCGACGCATGGCCGACGACAAGGACCTCCACGCCCGCTGGGCCGCGACTCTGCTCCGCGCGAGCGGAGGCACGCCCGGCACGCCCGCCGCATCCGGCACGGGCACCCCCGGCACGCCCGGCCCCGACCCCGCGCCGTTCGCGGAGCGGCTCCTCGCCCGCTGGGCCGAGCCGCAGCGCCGCTACCACACCACCGATCACCTGGCGGCGGTCCTGGACCACATCGACGTACTGGAAGAGCACGCCGATGACCCCGAACTCGTCCGCCTGGCCGCCTGGTTCCACGACGCGGTGTACGCACCCGACCGCTCCGAGAACGAGGAGCGCTCGGCCCGCCTTGCCGAACGGGCGCTGCCCGAGGCGGGCCTGACGGAGGAGCAGACGACGGAGGTCGCACGCCTGGTCCGCCTCACCGTCACGCACGACCCCGACGAGGGCGACACCAACGGCGAGGCGCTGTGCGACGCCGACCTGGCGATCCTCGCGGCGCCCTCGGACGCGTACGCGGCGTATGCGGCGGCGATCCGCGAGGAGTACGCGTTCGTGCCGGACGAGGCGTTCCGCCAGGGCAGGGCGGAGGTCCTGCGCCAGCTCATGGCACTCCCCCGGCTGTTCCGCACCCCGTACGGGACATCGAACTGGGAGACCCCGGCCCGCGAGAACCTGGCGACGGAACTAAAACTCCTGTCCCCCTGAACCGGCCTTACGTACGCTCACCCCCATGATTCACATGGGTGGGGACCAGATCGACGAGGCCGTGGCGTACGCGGCCGGGGTGCTGCGTGCGGGGGCCGACCGCGACTGGAGCGTCGAGGCGGGCGGGCTCGACTGGAGCTGCCTGAAGACGGCGGAACACATCGCGGGGGTCCTCACCGCGTACGCGGGCCAGCTGACGGGCCGCGCCACCGACGGATGGCTCCCGATCGATTCCGCGTTCGACGAGGGCACGGGCCCCGAGGGAGCGATCCACGCGATCGAGGCGTCCGGCGGCATCCTGTCCGCGGTGGTCCGCACGACGCCGCCCGGCATCCGCGCCTACCACTCCTACCCGTCCGGCGCCGCGAACGCGTCGGGCTTCGCGGCGATGGGCGTCACGGAGGCCCTGCTCCACTCGTACGACATCGCGAGCGCGCTCGGCGTGGCCACGGAGCCGCCCGCCGCACTCTGCGAGGCGGTCCTTTCCCACCTCTTCCCGCACGTCCCGCCGACCCCCGTGGGCGGCACGCCCTGGACGACCCTGCTCTGGGCCACGGGCCGCGGCGACCTGCCGGGCCGCGCCCGCCCCACCCACTGGCGCTGGCACAACCCCCACGCCCTGCCCGCGGGCGACCTCTCGCTGCGCGAGGTCACCCCCGCCGCCGCGGCGGACCTCGCGGAGGGCGGCACGGGCGGACTCACCTGGCTGGGCGGCGCCCCCTTCGGCGGTACGCGGGCGGCCGCGGGGACGGTGTTCAAGGCGTACGTCGCCGGGGTGCACCGGCCCGGGTGGGGCCTGTACGCCCTGGTCCGCACCGCGGACGAGCTGGCCGTCGGCGGCATGGGCTTCCACGGTGCCCCGGACGACGACGGGTGCGTCGAGGTCGGCTACGACCTGGTGGAGCAGGCTCGCGGCCACGGCTACGCGGCACCGGCCCTCCGCGCCCTCTCCGCCTGGGCCCTCACCCACCCCGAGGTCCAGTCCCTCCTGGCCCTCACCACCCCCGAGAACACGGCGTCCCAGAAGGTGGCCACGGGCGCGGGCTACACCCGCCTCCCGGACCGCACGCCGCACTACGCGTACGGACTGCACCGGGCCTGAGCCTCAAGCCCGCCGCTTCGCGGCGGCAGTGCGGCCGCCCCCGGGAATGACAGCAGCCACCCCAACGTTCACTCCTGTTATGCCGAACTCCGTCCCCTCGCCCAAGCCCGGCGCGGCCACCCGCATGCCCATAGCCGTCTACATGCTCGGCCTCGCCGTCTTCGCGCTCGGCACCAGTGAGTTCATGCTCTCCGGGCTCCTCCCGCCCATCGCCGACGACATGAACGTCTCCATCCCCCGCGCCGGGCTCCTCATCTCGGCCTTCGCCATCGGCATGGTCATCGGCGCCCCGCTCCTCGCCGTGGCGACCCTCCGCCTCCCCCGCCGCACCACCCTCATCGCCCTCATCACGGTCTTCGGCCTGGGCCAGGTCGCCGGTGCCCTCGCCCCGACCTACGAGATCCTCTTCGCGTCCCGCGTCGTCAGCGCCCTCGCCTGCGCGGGCTTCTGGGCGGTCGGCGCGGCGGTCGCCATCGCGATGGTCGACTTCAACCAGCGGGCCCGCGCCATGGCGGTCATGATCGGCGGCCTGTCCATCGCCAACGTGCTCGGCGTCCCCGCGGGCGCCTTCCTCGGCGAGAACCTGGGCTGGCGCTCGGCCTTCTGGGCCGTCGGCGCGGCCTCCGCCATCGCGCTCGTCGGCGTCCTCACCCTGATCCCCCGCATCCCGCTCCCCGCCGAGAAGCCCCAGCTGAAGAAGGAGCTGTCGATCTACGGGGACCGCCAGGTGTGGCTGTCGATCGCCGTCACCGCGCTCGCCGCGGGCGGCGTCTTCTGCGCGTTCTCGTACCTCTCGCCGCTCCTCACGGACGTGGCGGGCCTCTCCGAGAGCTGGGTCCCGACCATCCTCGGGCTCTTCGGCGCGGGCGCCCTGGTCGGCACGACGATCGGCGGCCGCGTGGCCGACGCCCACCTCTTCGGCGTCCTCCTGAGCGGCATCGCCGCATCAACGGTCTTCCTGATCTCCCTGGCCCTGTTCGCCGCCACCCCCGCCGCCGCGATCACGCTCTCGTTCCTGCTCGGCGTCTCCGCGTTCTACACGGCCCCGGCGCTCAACGCCCGCATGTTCAACGTCGCGGGAGCCGCCCCCACCCTCGCGGGCGCGACCACGACCGCCGCGTTCAACCTCGGCAACACGGGCGGCCCGTGGCTGGGCGGCACAGTGATCGACCTGAAGCTCGGCTACGAGGCGACGGCGTGGGCGGGAGCGGCGATGACGGCGACGGCGATCATCGCGGTGACGGTCTCCCTCCGCCTGCACCGCAGGGCCACCCCGAGCCGCGTGATCACCACGTCTCCGGCGGTGTCCCCCAACCCTGCCGAGGACATCACCAAAAGCCCCTCCTGGAACTGACCGGGGCCACCCCAACCCCGCTACCCCGCTACGCAGGCCGCCCCTTAGGCCTCCGCAACCCCGCCCCCGTAAGCCTCCGCACCAGCTCCTTGGACCCGATCTCCACCGCCCCCGCCCGCACCGCGTCCCCGTACCGCTCCGCGGGCACGTCGTAGTGATCGCGCTCGAAGGCGCGCGGCGGGCAGCCGACCGCAGCCGCGAACGCGTGGAGCTCCTCGAAGGAGACGTCGCTGACCAGGTGGGACCACATGCGGCCGTGACCCGGCCAGGTGGGCGGGTCTATGTAGACGGTCACGTCAGGCCGCCCACCGGGGCGACGACCACGCCCGCCTTGCCGCAGACCCAGTGCGGGTCGGGGCCCAGCTCCGGTTCCACGTCCAGCGCGTGGGGGTCGCCGTCGCCGCACACCGGACACAGCGGCCACCGCCCGAACCGCTCCAGGAGCGCGTCCTGGACGTCCTGGGCGACGAGACCGGCGACGTACTCCACGCCTTCCGGCCACTGCTCGACCCACCAGCGGCGGTGCGCCACCGACTCCTCGACGAGCGAGACGACCTCGGACTGGGCGACCTCGCGGGCCACCAGGTCGGCGAGTACAAGGGCGCGAGCGGCGTGCAACGCCTGCTCCAAGGGGTCGATCGTGTCCATGCAGCCATTGTCGCCCCGTACGCAACCCGGCAGAGAAGACCGGGTGAGCGGAGGGCCCAAGGTCCCGGGTGAGCTCGGGACCTCCGGGGTCTTGACCCGGCCACCGGTCTGAAAATATCTTTCAAATGTGACCCATGATGTGAAGGAAATTTTCGCGGACGCCGCGCCCCCCGCCCCCGCCGCCCTCGCGGCCAAGGTGCGGACCCTCGCGCCGTCGATGACCCGCTCCATGCAGCGGGTCGCCGAGGCCGTCGCGGGCGACCCCGCGGGATGCGCCGCCCTCACGGTCACCGGCCTCGCCGAGCTCACCGGCACCAGCGAGGCGACCGTCGTGCGCACCGCCCGCCTCCTCGGCTACCCCGGCTACCGCGACCTGCGCCTCGCCCTCGCCGGACTCGCCGCCCAGCAGCAGTCGGGCCGCGCCCCCGCCGTCACCGCGGACATCGCCGTCGACGACCCGATCGCGGACGTCGTGGCGAAGCTGGCGTACGACGAGCAGCAGACCCTCGCCGACACCGCAGCCGGGCTCGACACCGTGCAGCTCGGCGCCGCCGTCGCCGCGCTCGCCACCGCCCGCCGGGTGGAGATCTACGGCGTCGCGGCCTCGGGCCTCGTCGCCCAGGACCTCGCGCAGAAGCTCCTCCGCATCGGGCACATCGCGCACGCCCACTCCGACCCGCACCTCGCCGTCACCAACGCCGTGACGCTGCGCGCCAAGGACGTGGCCATCGCGATCACCCACTCCGGTTCGACCGGCGACGTGATCGAACCCCTCCGCGTCGCCTTCGAGCACGGCGCCACCACGATCGCGATCACCGGACGGCCCGGCGCGGCCGTCTCGCAGTACGCCGATCACATACTGACCACCTCCACGGCCCGCGAGAGCGAGCTGAGGCCCGCCGCGATGTCGTCCCGTACGAGCCAGCTCCTGGTCGTGGACTGCCTGTTCGTGGGCGTGGCGCAGCGGACGTACGAGACGGCGGCACCCGCGCTCGCCGCCTCCTACGAAGCGCTCGCCCACCGCCACCACCCGCGCGGCACCAGCCGCTAGCCCGCCACCGAGCCTCCTCACCGGACACGAAAGAGCCGCAGACCTCATGACCTCCACCACCGACGCGACCGGCACGAACGACGCCAACGACAACTACGGGGAGCTCCGCGCCCAGCTCGCCACCCTCACCACCGAGGCGTTCCGGCCCGAGCTCTCCGAGATCGACCGGCTGCCCACCCTGGAGATCGCGCGGATCATGAACGGCGAGGACGCCTCCGTGCCCGCCGCCGTCGCCGAGCAACTGCCCGCCATCGCCGCCGCCATCGACGGCACCGCCGAGCGCATGGCCCGCGGCGGCCGGCTGATCTACGCGGGCGCGGGCACCGCGGGACGGCTCGGGGTGCTCGACGCCTCCGAGTGCCCGCCCACCTTCAACACCGACCCGAGCGAGGTCGTCGGGCTCATCGCGGGCGGGCCGAGCGCCATGGTCAAGGCGGTCGAGGGCGCGGAGGACAGCAAGGAGCTCGCCGCCGGGGACCTGGAGGACCTGAACCTCACCGAGGACGACGTCGTCGTCGGGATCTCCGCATCGGGCCGCACCCCGTACGCGATCGGCGCCGTCGAGCACGCCCGCGCCCGCTACGGCGCGCTGACCATCGGCCTCTCCTGCAACGCGGACAGCGCCCTCGCGGCCGCCGCCGAGCACGGCATCGAGGTCGTCGTCGGCCCCGAACTCCTCACCGGCTCGACCCGGTTGAAGGCGGGCACGGCCCAGAAGCTCGTCCTCAACATGCTGTCGACGATCACGATGATCCGCCTCGGCAAGACGTACGGAAACCTGATGGTGGACGTGCGCGCGTCGAACGAGAAGCTGCGGGCCCGCTCCCGCCGGATCGTCGCCCTCGCCACCGGCGCCTCCGACGAGGAGATCGAGGCCGCCCTCGCCGCCACCGACGGGGAGGTGAAGAACGCCATCCTCACCATCCTCGGCCAGGTCGACGGCCCCACCGCCGCCGAACTCCTCGCCACGTCCGACGGCCACCTCCGCGCGGCCCTCGACAACTCCCGCACCACGAAGACCGACTAGCCCCCTCCGGCACAGCGCCACCGCGCCACCAGCACAGCAAGGCACCGCACCATGGCACCTGATGACAAGAACCGCGCCACCGCCGCCGCGATCCTCCCCCTCGTCGGCGGCGCCCAGAACGTCACGTCCGTAGTCCACTGCATGACCCGGCTCCGCCTGGGCCTCGCCGACCGTTCCCTGGTCCAGGACGAGGCGCTGAAGGCGCTGCCCGCCGTCATGGGCGTGGTCGAGGACGACACCTACCAGATCGTGCTCGGCCCGGGCACGGTCGCCCGGGTCACCCCGGAGTTCGAGGCCATGGTGACGGAGGGCCGCACCGAAGCTCCCGCCGCAGCATCTGCCGAAGCCCCCGCCGGGACCGGCGAACACACCCTCACCGCAGCCGAGTTGGCATCCCAGGGCGCCGCCATCAAGGAAGCCCGCAAGGCGAAGAACGCCACGCCGTTCAAGCTCTTCCTGCGCCGCATCGCGAACATCTTCGTGCCGCTGATCCCCGCCCTGATCGGCTGCGGCATCATCGCGGGCATCAACGGCCTCCTGATCAACCTGGAATGGCTGCCGTCGATCACCCCCGCGCTCGCCGCCATCGCCTCCGGCTTCATGGCGCTGATCGCGGTGTTCGTCGGCTTCAACACGGCGAAGGAGTTCGGCGGTACGCCGATCCTGGGCGGCGCGGTCGCGGCGATCATCGTGTACGCGGGCGTGGCGAACGTCGAGGCGTTCGGCCAGAAGCTCTCCCCCGGCCAGGGCGGCGTGCTGGGTGCGCTGGGCGCCGCGGTCCTCGCCACGTACGTCGAGAAATGGTGCAGGAAGTGGGTCCCGGAGGCGGTGGACGTCCTCGTCACCCCCACCCTGACCGTCCTCATCTCCGGCCTCGTCACGATCTTCGGCCTGATGTTCCTCGCGGGCGAGGTGTCGACCGGCATCGGCACGGCGGCGAACTGGCTCCTGGACAACACGGGCGCGTTCGCGGGCCTGGTCCTCGGCGGCCTCTTCCTCCCCCTGGTCATGCTGGGCCTGCACCAGGCCCTGATCCCCATCCACACCACGCTCATCGAGCAGCAGGGCTTCACCGTCCTGCTGCCCGTCCTGGCGATGGCGGGCGCGGGCCAGGTGGGTTGCGCGATCGCGGTCTACAAGCGCCTCAAGCACAACAAGTCGATCCGTACGACGATCAAGTCCGCGCTCCCCGCAGGCTTCCTCGGCGTCGGCGAACCGCTCATCTACGGAGTCTCCCTCCCCCTCGGCCGCCCCTTCATCACGGCGTGCGTGGGCGGGGCCGCGGGCGGCGCGTTCATCGGCTTCTTCTCGATGATCGGCGACAAGGTCGGCTCCACGGCGATCGGCCCGTCCGGCTGGGCGCTCTTCCCCCTCCTCGACGGCAACAAGGGCCTCGGCCTGACGATCGCGATCTACGGCGGCGGCCTCCTCGTCGGCTATCTGGTCGGCTTCGTCGCCACGTACTTCTTCGGCTTCAGCAAGCAGATGCTGGTCGAGCTGAACGCGGACGTCGACGCGGGCGAGTCGCCTTCGGCCCGAGCGGAAGCGGAGCCGACACCGCCGCCGACGACCACGGACCCGGCGAAGGCGCCGGCGGCGGTCTGACGGCACCACGGCCCGTCACCCGATCCAGCGAAGCGGGGCGGCAACCGCTAGCATGTCGTCAACGACATATTACGGTTCCCGCATGGACATCCCCTACCACGTGGAACTGGAGCCGGAAGTCCGCACCTGGCTCGAACTCCTCACCGATCGGCACTACCGAAAGGTCGAGGAGTACGCGGACTTGCTCGCGAGCCTGGGCACGGCCACCCCCATGCCTTTCGCGCGCCCCTTGCGCGAGGGGGTGTACGAGCTCCGGCCGACGCTGGACGGGCAGGACGCACGGGTCACCTATTGGTTCACGGCCGACCGCCGCATCGTGTTGCTCACGGTTTTCCACAAAACCCGGATACGGGAAAAGGAGCAGGTCGACCGTGCGGTACGGGCTCGTAAAGTGTGCGAGAGCGAGCACGGTCCAGCCCATCTGACGTACGACCGAGCCGAGGACGGAGACTCGAAGTGAGCCACACCCGGTGGAAGCTGGCCCGCGAGCAGAAGCTCCGCGAGGGGATCGTGGAAGCGCCCGAGATCGAGGCCGAGCGTGCCGAGATCCGCCTCGCGATGACCTTCGCCAAAGCCGTCTACGACCGCCGCACCGAACTCGGCCTGACCCAGGCGGAAGTCGCCGAGCGTGCCGGTCTGACCCAGGCCAAGATCTCCCGCATCGAGGGCGCGGATGCAGTGCCGACCCTGCCCCTCCTGCGCCGCGTCGCCACCGCCATGAACGCCTCCCTGAATATCGCCCTCGACGCCGACCACGAAGAGGTCAGATTTATCGGACACCCAGCGGCCTGACTCAGCCGGGAAAGTCGCCGGTGTCGACCGTCGCCGCGAACGGAGCGGGCGGCTTGCCGGGCTCCCCGAACGGCACCCGCCCGGCCTGCGCGTACGCCTCGTTCTGGGACTGCCGGTTCAGCTCCCGCACCCGTTCCCGCAGCACCTCCCCCGGCTGCGCCGCGCCCACGGCGTCCGGTGGGCAGTCCCACTCACGCCCCCCTTTCAGCGGCCGCAACTGCACGAGTCCGCCCTCGCACCCCATGACCTGCCCCACGCTCCCGTCCCGGTAGTCGACGGCGTACGTCCCCGTCTCCGGCACCCTCGGGTCCTCCTCCTTCACCGCTCCCCCTCCAGCACCGCGGCCAGCCGCAACGCCGTGTCGAGGTTGCAGCGCCCCAACTCCACGAGCGGCAGCCCCTCGCCGGACACGCTCAGCGGGTCCACCCGCAGCGACGGCAACGTGACCCCGGCCCCTGCGAGGCCCGCTTTCAACTGCCGTACGGCCTCCTCGGCCGCCCGCACCCTTTCCTCCGCCGTCAGCGCCATGACCACTACCTCTCACACCGAGTGTTGCCGTTTCATCACCCAGAGTGTCCGCCCCTGCGTAGCCTTAAAAGCCCTGGCGACCCAACACCCCTCCGTGTCCGGGCGCCGCGCGTCACGGAGGAGCCGCCCATGACCCGCCCCAAAGACCTCGACCCCTCATCGAACCCCCGGGCCCTGCTGGGCTGCGAACTCCGCCATGCGCGCGAGCGGGCGGGCCTCAGCCAGGAGGCACTGGGCGCGCCGCTCTTCGTGAGCGGTTCGTTCATCGGGCAGTTGGAGTCGGGCACGCGGCGGATGCACATGGAGTACGCGGTGTACTTCGACGAGAAGCTCGGCACGGAGGGCTTCTTTACGCGCAACTGTGGGGCCCTCGCGAAGTCCAAGTACCCCGACCATTTCGCCGAGGCAGCGGAGGCAGAGGCGTCCGCAACGGCGATCAGGCATTACCTGCCCCTACTGATCCCGGGCCTGCTCCAGACACCGGCGTACGCCGCCGAGTTGTTCCGGACCTACCGTCCGATGGCCACGGACGACGAGATCAAGGAACTGGTGGCGACCCGCATGGATCGCGCCTGCCTCATCGACCATCCGACAACCCCGGTGTTGTGGGTGGTACTGGACGAGGCCGCGCTCCAGCGCCCGGTCGGTGGCCCGGCGACCATGGCAGAGGCTCTGCGCCACGTTGCCGACCTGGCACGCCGACGCCGAGTCATCCTGCAGGTGTTGCCGTTCAGCGCCGGAGCGCATGCCGGGATGGGCGGGTCCCTCAAGATCATGGAGTTCGCCGATGCCCCGCCCCTCTGCTTCCTCGAAGGGCTGGACACAGGACGGCTGACCGACGACCCGGCGACGGTTGCCCGCCACAACATGACGTTCAGCCTCCTCCAGGCGTTGGGCCATACCCCCCAACGTTCCCTGGCCGTAATCGAGTCGATGGCGCACGATTACGCCCATGAGGAACAACCCTGAGTACGCCGCGAGCGCGACCGCTTGGCGCAAGTCCACCCACAGCGCCGGAGACGGCGGCGACTGCCTCGAAGTATCCGACGGCGATCCGGACACCGTCCCCGTCCGGGACTCCAAGAACCCCACCGGCCCCCACCTCACGTTCCGCGCCGCGAGCTGGTCCGCGTTCGTGTCGGACCTCAAGCGGGGCTGACCACTGAACGCCGCCGGGGGCTTCGGTGGGCCTGCGTCTTTGAAAGTCACCGGGGCCGCCCGGGGTTTTGCGGAGTGTGGCGGCTCCGGGCCGGAAGTAAAGGGCGCTCCCTACGGTCGCGTCGGCTACGCCGATTCCGCTGCGCTCCACCCTTGACTCCCGTCCCTCCACCGCACGTTGACCATGACCCGGACGGCCAGGGGTCAGGCGGCGGACTTCTCTGCTCGGGCCATCCCCTTTCACTGCCGGGTGCAGACCGGCCCAACGTGAGTCACCCTCACCGTAGACGCGCGGCTTCGACGCTCGGGTCATCAGCTCTCGCGGCCGAGTGCGGACCGGCCCAACGTGACCCGCCCTTACCGTAGGCGTGCGGCCTCGCCGCTCGGGTCAGCCACTCTCATCGCCGGGTGCGGACCGGTCCATCGTGAGTCGCCCTCACGGTCGGGGCGGGCGGGCCCAGCCGCCTCGACGTGCACGCGCCCGCCACGGCCGAAGCGCCCTCGGGGCACACGGCCCTCGCCTCACCCCGGCACCTACTTTGGGAAAGTTGCGAACCGTCCCCACGCACGCCCCCTTCCCACACCCCGCGCGCCGCCACCCACGTCACTGATCTCGCG
>NZ_JBEXJR010000023.1:19589-96799 GCF_040609235.1 Streptomyces sp. NPDC004732 | reverse complement strand
GGATTCACGGGGATGTTGCGCAGGATGAGGCGGCGCGTGCCCTTCCACATCGCCTGCTGCTGCTCGGCCTCCGTGTCGAAGAGGCGTACGGAGACTGTGTTCGCTGCGGAGCCGTCGTCCACCAGCGCCGGGTACGCCTTCACGGGCTGGCCCGCGCGACGCGTCTCGAAGACGCGGCTGAGGGTGCCGATGGACCAGTCGGTGAGGCCCGCCCGCTCGATCGCGGAGCCGCCCGTGCGCTCGGCGGTCGCGGCGGCGGCCTGGGAGAGGGCCTTGCGGGCCTTCGGGCGGAGCTGGAGCTTCAGCGCCTCCAGGTCCTTGTCCTCGGAGAGCTTCTTGCGCCGCTCGTCGGTGATCCGGAAGGTGATCTTCAGGTGGTCCGGTACGCGGGTGAGGTCGAAGTCGTCCGGCGAGACGGGGACGCCGACCATCCGCTGCAGCTCGCGGGCGAGTGTCACGTGCAGCGGCTCCTGGAGGGGCACGGCACGCTCCAGGAACGCCTTCGCGTAGTTCGGCGCGGGGACGTAGTGCCGCCGGACCGGCTTCGGCAGGGAGCGGATCAGCTCGATCACGACCTCCTCGCGAAGACCCGGGATCTGCCAGTCGAAGCCGTCCGCCGTGACCTGGTTCAGGACCTGGAGCGGGACGTGGACGGTCACGCCGTCCGCGTCCGCGCCCGGCTCGAACTGGTACGTCACCTTGAACTTGAGCGGCCCCTGACGCCACGTGTCGGGGTAGTCGTCCTTCGACACGTCGCCCGCGCGCTCGTTGATGAGCATCGAGCGCTCGAAGTCGAGCAGCTCGGGCTCCTCACGCTGCTTCTTCTTCCACCAGGAGTCGAAGTGCGCGCCGGAGACGACGTCCTGGGGCACCCGCTGGTCGTAGAAGTCGAAGAGCGTCTCGTCGTCCACGAGGATGTCGCGGCGCCGCGCGCGGTGCTCCAGCTCCTCGACCTCGGTGAGGAGCCTGCGGTTCGCGGCGAAGAACTTGTGGTGCGTGCGCCAGTCGCCCTCGACCAGCGCGTTGCGGATGAACAGGTCGCGGGAGACCTCGGGATCGATGCGGCCGTAGTTGACCTTGCGGTCGGTGACGATCGGGACGCCGTACAGCGTCACCTTCTCTATCGCCATCACCGCCGCCTGGTCCTTCTCCCAGTGCGGTTCGCTGTACGTGCGCTTCAGGAGGTGCTGGGCGAGCGGCTCGACCCACTCGGGCTCGATGCGGGCGTTCACCCGGGCCCACAGGCGCGAGGTCTCCACGAGCTCCGCCGACATGATGAAGCGCGGGGGCTTCTTGAAGAGCGCCGAGCCGGGGAAGACCGCGAACTTGGCGTTGCGCGCGCCCAGGTACTCGCCCCGTCCGCCGCCCCGCTGCTTCGGGTCCTTCTCCTTGCTCTCCTTGGACTCCTTCACGTCCTTCATCCCGATGTGGGAGAGCAGGCCGGACAGGAGCGAGATGTGGACGTGCTGCTCGGGAGCGTCGTCCTCGTTCAGATGGATGCCCATCTGCTTGGCGACCGTGCGCAGCTGCGTGTAGATGTCCTGCCACTCGCGGATCCGCAGGAAGTTCAGGTACTCCGCCTTGCACATCCGCCGGAAGGACGACGAGCCGCGCTCCTTCTGCTGCTCGCGGACGTACCGCCACAGGTTGAGGAAGGCGAGGAAGTCGCTCGTCTCGTCCTTGAAGCGGGCGTGCTGCTGGTCGGCCTGGGCCTGCTTCTCCGACGGGCGCTCGCGCGGGTCCTGGATGGAGAGCGCGGCCGCGATCACCATGACCTCGCGCACGCAGCCGTTCTTGTCGGCCTCCAGGACCATCCGGGCCAGGCGCGGGTCCACGGGGAGCTGGCTGAGCTTGCGGCCCTGCTCGGTGAGCCGCTTCTTCGGGTCCTTCTGCGTCGGGTCGAGCGCGCCCAGTTCCTGGAGGAGCTGGACGCCGTCGCGGATGTTGCGGTGGTCCGGCGGGTCGATGAAGGGGAACCGCTCGATCTCGCCGAGCCCTGCCGCCGTCATCTGCAGGATGACCGAAGCGAGGTTCGTACGGAGGATCTCCGCGTCCGTGAACTCGGGCCGGGAGAGGAAGTCGTCCTCGCTGTACAGCCGGATGCAGATGCCGTCCGACGTACGCCCGCAGCGGCCCTTGCGCTGGTTGGCGCTGGCCTGGCTGACCGCCTCGATGGGCAGGCGCTGCACCTTCGTGCGGTGGCTGTAGCGGGAGATGCGGGCCGTGCCCGGGTCGATCACGTACTTGATGCCGGGGACGGTCAGGGAGGTCTCCGCGACGTTCGTCGCGAGGACGATGCGGCGGCCCGTGTGCTGCTGGAAGACGCGGTGCTGCTCGGCGTGCGACAGGCGGGCGTAGAGCGGGAGGACCTCGGTGAACCGGTAGTTCTTCTTGTTCAGCGCGTCCGCCGTGTCGCGGATCTCGCGCTCTCCGGAGAGGAAGACGAGGATGTCGCCCTTGCCCTCGGCCTGGAGCTCCTCGACGGCATCCGTGATCGCGGTGATCTGGTCGCGGTCGGTGTCTTCGGAGTCCTCTTCGAGGAGCGGCCGATAACGGACCTCCACCGGATACGTGCGTCCGCTGACCTCGACGATCGGGGCCTGACCGAAGTGCCGCGAGAAGCGCTCGGGATCGATGGTCGCGGAGGTGATCACGACCTTCAGGTCCGGGCGCTTCGGGAGCAGCTGGGCGAGATAGCCGAGCAGGAAGTCGATGTTGAGCGAACGCTCGTGGGCCTCGTCGATGATGATCGTGTCGTACGCGCGCAGCTCGCGGTCCGTCTGGATCTCGGCCAGCAGGATGCCGTCCGTCATCAGCTTCACGAACGTGTCGGCGCCGACCTGGTCGGTGAAGCGGACCTTCCAGCCGACGGCCTCGCCCAGCGGGGTGTTCAGCTCGTCGGCGACCCGCTCGGCGACCGTACGGGCCGCGATGCGGCGGGGCTGCGTGTGGCCGATCATGCCGCGCACGCCCCGGCCGAGCTCCATGCAGATCTTGGGGATCTGTGTGGTCTTGCCCGAGCCCGTCTCGCCCGCGACGATCACGACCTGGTGGTCGCGGATGGCCTCGGCGATCTCGTCCTTCTTCTGGCTGACCGGCAGCTGCTCCGGATACGTGATCGCGGGCAGGCGGGAGCCGCGCTCGGCCATCCGCGCCGACGCCTTCTCCACGTCCGCCGCGATCTCGGCGAGGACGGCGGCGCGGGCCTCGGGCTTACGGATCCGGCGGGCACCCTCCAGCCGCCGGCCGATCCGGTGCTCGTCGCGCAGCGAGAGCTCGGAGAGGCGGGGGGCGAGGGCGTCGAGGGCAAGGGCGGGCTGCGTAGACATACGGCGTCCAGGATCTCACCCGCGACTCGGCAGTGGCGAACCGATTTCTCCGGCGGGGCGCCCCGGCACGTACGATTCCGGGCATGTTGTCCCGTGCGCGTACGCCGTGGTGCCCCTTGGTGGCGGTGCTGCTCGTCGTGTTCGGGGCGCTCGGGGCGCTGTGCGGCGGGTCCGCGGCGGCCGCGACGGCGTCCGTGCCGGGTCCTGACAGCGCGGTGACGGCGCAGGTGTCGGCGGAAGCTCCGGCCGACGCGTCGGCCGGTCGGCCCGGCTGCGGCAAGGGCAGCCCCGAGGACGCGGACCACGTGCCGGGCACTCCCGCGCGCTCCGGCACTTCGTACGAGGTGCTGCCCGCGCTGTACGACGCCCACGCCGCGACCGGTGCGTGGGGCGCCGACCAGCTCGTCCCGTCGGCCGCCCCCGGCCGCGCGCCGCCCGCGTTCGACCCGCCGTCACCGATGGATCTCTCCGTCCTGCGCGTGTAGGAGACCCCTGTCTGTCCACAGGGGTCCCTTCATCGACGTACAAAACGCGCAATCTGCGCAACAGGACAAGAGAGATCGCTCTGATGCCCAAGAACGAGAACAAGAAGCGCCGCAACATCGCCATCGGCGCGGGTGTCGTCGTCGCCGCGGTGCTGCTCGGCGTCGCCTCGTACACCGCGACCAAGCCGGAGGACTCCGGCAACGGCACCGTGAAGGAGGAGGCCGCGGGCGCCGCGCCCTCCACCGGATCGCAGGCCGGTGTCTACCCCGAGCTGGAGAAGCTCGCCCGGCGCGACGCCAAGGACCCGCTCGCACAGGGGCGCGCGGACGCCCCCGTCGTGATGATCGAGTACGCCGACTTCAAGTGCGGCTTCTGCGGCAAGTTCGCCCGCGACACCGAGCCCGGCCTCGTGAAGAAGTACGTCGACGACGGCACCCTGCGCATCGAATGGCGCAACTTCCCGATCTTCGGCGAGGACTCCGAGCGGGCCGCGCGGGCCGCCTGGGCGGCGGGCAGGCAGGGGCGCTTCTGGCAGTTCCACGAGGCCGCGTACGCCGAGGGGTCCAAGGAGAAGGGCTTCGGCGAAGGACGGCTGAAGGAGCTCGCGCGGGACGCCGGGGTCAAGGACGTCGACCGGTTCGTCACCGATGCGGGGAGCGACGCGGCCAAGAGCGCCGTGAAGAAGGACCAGGAGGAGGCGTACGGCCTCGGGGCCGCCGCCACGCCCTCCTTCGTGATCAACGGGCGCCCCGTCTCGGGCGCCCAGCCCGACCAGGTCTTCCACCAGGCCATCGAGACGGCGGCGAAGAGCGCGAAGGCGGCCGGTAAGGGCGGGGGTTCCGAGTGACCGCCGACGTGGGGTACTTCGCCGCCTTCCTGGGCGGACTGCTCGCGCTGGTGAGCCCCTGCAGCGCGCTGCTGCTCCCGGCCTTCTTCGCCTACTCGATCGACTCCACCTCGCGCCTGGTCGCGCGCACCGGCATCTTCTACGCGGGACTCGCGACCACCCTGGTGCCGCTCGGCGCGGCCGGGTCCTACGCCGGGCGGTTCTTCTTCGGCCACCGCGACCAGCTGGTGCTCGTCGCCGGGTGGCTGATCATCGGGCTCGGCGTGCTGCAGATCCTCGGCATGGGGTTCGCCTCGCGGAAGATGGCGGAGCTCTCGGGCCGGATCCGGCCGACGACCGCGTTCTCCGTGTACGCGCTGGGGGCGGTGTACGGGCTCGCCGGGTTCTGCGCGGGCCCGATCCTCGGCAGCGTGCTGACGGTGGCCGCCGTGAGCGGCAGCCCGGTCTACGGGGGGCTGCTGCTCGCCGTGTACGCGCTGGGCATGGCCGTGCCGCTCTTCGTGCTCGCCCTGCTCTGGGAGCGGTTCGACCTGGGGCGGCGCAGGTGGCTGCGGGGCCGGACGTTCCGGCTCGGCCGGTTCGAACTGCACACGACGTCGCTGCTTTCGGGCCTCTTCTTCATCGCGCTGGGAGCGCTGTTCCTCGCGTACGACGGGACGACGGCGCTGCCCGGCCTGCTGGGCGTGGACGACTCGTTCGCGGTGGAGCAGTGGGCGGGCGGCGTCGGCCGGGCGGTGCCGGATTCGGTGCTGCTGGTGGGGGTCGTGGTGTTGGTGGGGGCCGTGCTGGGGGTGCGGGGGTGGCGTCGGCGGGGACGGAGTACGTCCGTTACCGACTGAGAAGTGCGCTTATAGATGGTTTAGCGTATTCGTATGCCTGATCATGAGCCGGAGCCGCACCAGCACGGCGCGCACGGGCGCGTTCCCACCCGGAGCGAGCGGTGGGACGCGTTCAAGCAGTCGCCCTTCCTGCCCGCGATCGTGCTGGTGTTCATCCTGGCGGCCGCCGCCGGGCTCTTCGCCGGTTCGTACACGTTCTCCATGGCGAAGCCCACCCCGCACCACATCCCCACCGCGGTGGTCGACGCGCGGGACAAGGGCGACTCGGCCCGCGGCAAGGCGTTCCTCGACGGCATGGAGCAGGCGCTGAACGCCTCCCTGGAGGTGCACCGCTACGACAACCGGGCCGCGGCACGGCTGGACGTGGAGGAGCAGAAGGTCTTCGCGATCCTCGACGTGGCCCGGGGCGGGGACAAGGTGACGCTGGACGTCTCCGGGGCGTCCGGCGCCTCCGTCGCCCAGGTCCTCGCCGAGACCGCGCCGAAGGTGGGGGAGAAGGTCGGCGTCCCGGTCACGGTGCAGGACATCAAGCCGCTGCAGGAGGGCGACCCGCGCGGGCTCGCCATCTTCTACATCTCGCTGGCGGCCGTGATCATCGGCTTCGTGGGTGCGATCCAGCTGAGCGTGCATGCGCGCGGGCTGAATCCGGCGGAACGGATCGGCTTCACCGCGCTGTACGCACTGCTCGGCGCCTTCGTCATCTCGGCGGTCGTGGACTGGTGGCTGGGGGCGGTGGACCTGCCCTTCGTGGAGTCCTGGCTGATCCTGGCGCTGACGATGTTCGCGTCGGGGATGGTCTTCACGATGTTCAACACGTTGTTCGGGCGCTGGGCGATGATCCCGACGTGGGGGCTGATGGTGCTCCTCGGGAATCCGTCGTCCGGGGGCGCGGTGTCGTGGCCGCTGCTGCCTTCGGTGCTCGGGCACATCGGGCGGTGGCTGCCGCCGGGGGCTTCGGTGAACGCGCAGCACACGGCGGTGTACTTCGGCGGGCACCAGCACGCGTTCCCGTTCCTGGTGCTCGGCGGCTGGGCGCTGCTGTCCTCGGCGGTGTTCTGGGTCTGGCGCCACCGCCATCCGGGGGGCCGCGTCTCGGCACCGGCCCACGCGGTGGCCGTCGGGGCCTGAGGGCCCCGGAAACGACAGAAGCCCCGCCGAGGCGGGGCTTCTGGAAGAGGTGGCTGGGGCCGGGATCGAACCGGCGACCTATCGCTTTTCAGGCGATCGCTCGTACCAACTGAGCTACCCAGCCACGCGATTCAGAGAATCGCAAGCGGTCCTGACGGGATTTGAACCCGCGGCCTCCACCTTGACAGGGTGGCGAGCACTCCAAACTGCTCCACAGGACCAAGCGTTGTGCGAGCACTAGTCTCGCACAAGGTGTTGCGTGCCCCCAACGGGATTCGAACCCGAAAGCTTTACCTTTCTGACCTGGGACTATACCGGAGAGCCCAGCGTAGGGCCCTGTTTCCATCCTTCTCGTCCCTCCTCCTCCCTCCCTGATCCGGGTGCCGTGCCCACTGGTGGGCACGGGGATGGCGCCTCGTTGTGACTGCAAATATTGGAGGCGCGAGGAGGCGTGCATCGTCATGATCCCAGGGATTTGTGTCTTGAGTCTCATGTTCCGAACTGCGACGGCATAGAGGTAGACCGGCGCGGAGACGGAGAAGGTCTTCTGACGTGTGCGACGACGGGCCCCGACAGACCTCATCGTGTCTGTCGGGGCCCGTCTGTCCTTCGGGGGCGGAGGGCGGCGAGGCTCACCACAGGCTGAGGGGGCGCCCTGCCGCGACCGCTGCACGGATGCGAGCTCTGATCGACTCCGCGGACTCCCCGCCCTTCCGGCCGGCCTCGATGGCGGCGCCGATGGCGCGGGACCGTCCGGCCGGGCCGCGGACGTCAGCGAGCGGACTGCTCGGGTCGCGGCGGCGGGCCAGCCATTCGGCCCGGTTCTCCGCCGCCGTGCCGAGGCGTAGGTGCGTCGGCTGCTGGCAGGAGTGGTTGTCGCAGGTGTGGCAGACGGTCGGGCTGTCGGTTCCCCAACCGAGTCGGGGGATCACGCCGTGCGCGAGCTGGTACCCGTACAGGTGGCCCGGCACCGTGCCCGTGCGCGTCCTGCCCGGCCGCGACGCGGCCCTGAAGCTGGCGTGGCCGGTGCTGGAGATCCCGCCGAGGAAGAACCAGCAGTCCTCGGTTGACGGGGTCCGGTAGACCTTCGCCCAGTACCGGGCCTGTACGGACTCGTCGGCCAGCCAGCGCATCCACTCAACGGCCGGTATACGGACGGGCGTTGGCTCCCCGATGAGTGAAAGCTGCTCGTCCACGTGAACGGGCCCGGCCCCATTCACCGCCGAGAGCGGGAAGAGGCCGGGCCCGGAGTCGTGCTCAGGCGGCATCAGCCCGGCCGTCATCCGTCGTGGCCGCCGGGGGCGGGGTGTCCGGGGGCGAGGAAGCCGCGCCGGCCGCATCGGGTCGAGGCTTACGGGTGCGAGTCGAGCGGGGCCGCTCGGCGCGGGCCCGCAGTTCCTCGATGATCTCCTTCGCCCGAGCGGCGGTAACAGGCTTGGCCTCCCGTTCTAGCTCCTCTGCTGGGACGCCCAGCAGTTCCGAGACCAACTCGGCGTCGTTGTCGAACAGCCGCAGGACGACAGCAGCGGCTTCCCGCGCGGTGACGTCGGCCTCCTCCTTCGCCGTGGCCGCCTTCGCCGCGGCCTCTCGCGCGGTCAGCGTGTTCGCGGCGGCTATCTCGCGCGTCTTCGCCTTCAGTGCTTCAGCAGCGCGAACCCGCCGCCTCAGCTCCGACGTGCTGACCGGCCCTGCCGAATTGGTGCTCACTCGTGCCCCCAGTCCTGTTCGAAATCGTGGCTCGTCGCGCGCACCGTAGGCACAGGTCCGCGGACATCTCGAACCACGGGTTCGGTGGGGTCAGGTCAGTGATCAGTGCCTCCGGCGGGGGATCGGCCGGCACCGGGGCGGAGGGGGCTTCGTGCCCGGCTGCGGGTTCGTGGGGGTGAGGGTGCTTCCATCCCGCACACCGTCGACCCAGCCAAGGCGAGCAGACACGGCACCGGGCGTCCAGGTCGTTCGTGCAGTGGCGCGCTCCACCTGGACGCCCGGCACCGCGTCCGCTCCACTGCGTGTGGGTCGACGGCGTACGGGATGGAAGCGGGTGAGTGGTGCGGGAGGAGCGTTGCCACCTGCGGGTTTGATGCGGAGCAGGCTTGCCCCGAAGCCAGTAATATGGTTTAATTAGTGGTGTCGGAAGGGGAGGGCAACCCCCGACCGGCGAGCGGCGGACCGACCGGCCGCCGACAACCTCTCTCACCAGGAGAACGCACGTGAGCACCACGAAGGCCCCCGGAAAGCTCGACACCATCCGCGCTCTGCTCGCCACGGCGGAGGACCCCCGTACGCCGGAGTCGGAGGCGGAGTTGGCCCGGAAGCGGGCGTTCGAGATGATGGCGAAGTACGGCGTCGAAGAGGCCATGCTGAGCGACGGGCAGCCGTCGCGGGACGCGGTCACCGCTAAGTACGTCGACCTCCCCAACCCGTGGGCCATGTCCCGTGTCCGGCTGATCTGCTTCATCGCTCAGAGCGTCGGGTGCAAGGCCGTGCACATGGGGGTGCGGGGCAAGGTGCGCCGCGTTCACATCGTGGGCCATGAGTCCGACATCCAGCGTGCCGAGGTTCTTTACTCCTCGCTCCACCTTCAGATGCTCGGCGGGCTCAGTGCGCAGGTTGTCCCGTACGGCGTCCGCAGCGCGCGGGCATGGCGGAACTCGTGGACCCTCGGGTTCATCGAGCGTGTCATTGCACGGCTTGAGGCGATCGAGCAGGCAGCCCGCGCCACCGCCAGCGAGGAAACGTCGGTCACCGGCCGCAGCGGTGAACTCGTGCTGGCCGACCGTGACGCGAAGGTGGAGGCGCTCTACCGCGAGGAGCACCCGCACGTCCGGCACACGCGCGGCTCGTACAGCGGCAGCGGGTACGGCGACGGAGCCGCCGCAGGCAACCGCGCCGACATCGGAGGCAGCCGCCGCATCGGTGCTCAGACCGCCGGAGCCATTGCAGCCTGACCCGCCCGTCTCGCCGGGGCGGCAGCCCGCCGCCCCGGCCCCCGCTCGAAGCGACGAGGAGTCACGCATGTACATGGAATGGGCCCGATTCCACAAGACCGACGAGAACGGCCGCCACTACTTCCAGATCTACAGCTTCCCCTATACGTGGGCCGCCGCGACGCCGAAGGAGCCCGGCACCGGCCGGATCAGCGAAGCCGCCGCCCTTGCCTACTCGATCATCTGCGTGGCCGGGTGGCAGTGGCAGACGCCGTGTCACTGCGTCGAGTGCACCATCACGGCCAAGTCCGCCCAGCACGCCACCACTTGACCACAACCGACCACCCCCAGGAGAACGCGATGCCGTCCCGGAAGCCACCCGCCAGCCCCGCCCGCATCCTCGCCGCCGCCGCCGACCACATCGAACGCGTCGGGCTTTACCAGGGTGACCACCTCTGGCAGCCCGGCCGGATGGGCGACAGTGCCCCGTGCACCGTGCTGCACGCGTGGGAGCGCGGCGTGCGCTCCGCCCGGCCGCGCTGGTCCGTGCGCGGCGAACCGTGGGACATCTTCCAACGCGCCCTGTTCGACTCCC
This sequence comes from Streptomyces sp. NPDC004732, assembly GCF_040609235.1. NCBI lineage: Bacteria > Bacillati > Actinomycetota > Actinomycetes > Kitasatosporales > Streptomycetaceae > Streptomyces > Streptomyces sp. NPDC004732. Next base: position 86,648 of record NZ_JBEXJR010000023.1, on the reverse strand, counting down.
TTGTGGTGCTCAGCAACCAGGTCAACGGCCGTCCCGTGTCCGGCGTCCGGTGGCGGAAGCTGAAGCTCACGGAGGACGCCTACCGGCGCACTCTCCTGTGGTGCTGGGGGGACGGGCCCGAGCGGACCACCGCCGAGGCCGCCGCCATGATCCGCACCGCCGCAGCTCTGCACCAGAGTGACGGCGATCACAATATCCCCGGTTGCCCCACCCTCAAGAATATGGTTTAATTAATGGTGTCGGAAGGGGGAGGGCAACCCCCCGACCGGCACCCCACCGGGCCGAAGGGCCCGACCCACTCTCACCAGAAAGACAAGGACCGATGACGAACACCAAGACCCAGGCCGGCGTCCAGACCTCCCCTGCCCCGTGGCCGACCCTCACGGTCGCCGAGCTGGCCGCGCACCCCGGCAACGTCCGTGACATCGAGGCCCCGGCCGATCTGCTGGCCGACGTGAAGGACAGCGGCGTCGTGGAGCCGCTGTACGTCGTGCGCACCAACGGCGACGTGCCGCAGGTCATCGACGGGTTCCAGCGGCTGGCCGCCGCCGTCGCCGCAGGGCTGGAGACCGTGCCGGTCACCCCGCGCCCCGTCATCCGGCTCGACGCGCTCACCCCGCACCCGAAGAACGCCCGCGAAGACCTGGACCTGAACGCGCCGTTCGTGGAATCCCTCCGCGCCGAGGGGTGCCGCATCCCCGTCAAGATCCAGCGACTCGACGGCGGAGTCCTCCAGGTCAACGACGGAAACCGCCGCTACCACGCCGCGACGGACGCGGGTCTTACCCACCTGCCGTACGAGTGGGAGGACGACGACCGCGACGCGGCCGGACAGTTCCTCGACATGATCACGACCGCTCAGCACCGTAAGAGCCTCACCAAGACCGAGGTGAACCAGGCCATGTTCAGCGCGGCCGAGGCGGGCGCGCAGGTGGGCCGCATCGCCAAGGCCGCAGGCGTGCGGCAGAAGGACGTCAAGACGCTGGTCAAGGTCCGGTCCGACGAGAAGCTGTCGGCCGCCGTCAGTGGCGCGAGCAGCTACGAGTGGACGTTCGAGCACCTGGCCGCGCTGTCGGAGTTCGCGGACGACGCCGAAGCGCTCGCCGCGATCACCGAGGCCGCCGCCGACGACGACGCCGACGAGGGAGACGTTGACTGGGCCATCGCGGTCGAGCGGACCAAGCGCGACAAGCGGACCAAGGCCGAGGCCCACCGCGCGGAGCTGGAGGCGGCCGGGCAGAAGATCAGGGACGCCGAGGAGCTGTCCGAGCGAGCCATGCCCGTATGGCGACTGCGCGGCATCAGCGCCGAGGAGCACGCCGAGTGCAAGGGTCTGGTGTGGGTGTTCGACGAGCGGCGGGCGGACCGGTACGAGCCCTACTGCTCCGCCCCCGGCCTGTACGGGCACACGGTCCCCGAGGGCGGAAGCGGTAGCGGCGGCGGCACGAAGACCGCCGCCGAGGTGGAGGCCGAGCGCGCCGCCCGCGCCGCCGTCAAGAAGGGGAACATCGACTGGGACGCGGCCGAGGCCCTGCGCCGGAAGTGGATCACCGACCTGATCAAGCGGCGCAACCTCCCCAAGGCCACGACCAACCACCTCATCGGGCATGTGAACAACGCTCTGTTGAACGCCAGTTGGGGCCTTGACGAACTGGTCAAGGAGCCGACGACGGAGATCCTGGCCGCCTTCCTGGGGCTGAGCACCGAGCAGGCCAAGGACCGGGGCAGCTTCGCCGGTCACGTCGCCAAGGACCCCCGCAGGGCCCCGCAGCTCCAGTTCGCCGCCATCGCCGCCGTACGGGAGAAGTGCGCGAACCGCTCCGCGTGGAGGACGGACAGCCAGCGCGCCCCGTGGACGCGGACGCCCACCGGCCGCTGGTTCCAGGTGCTCGCGGCGCTCGGGTACCCGCTCACGCCCATTGAGCAGTCGGTCGTGGACGACGAGCCTTACGACCCGTCGAAGAAGAAGCCCCGCGCCATCACGACGGGCAGTGAGCCGGAGGCCGAGCAGGAGACCGGCACCGACGAGGAGGAGGGCGAGCCGGACGCCGAGGAGGCCGACGACCCCGCCAGCGACGACGAAGCCGCCGCCTGACCACCTCAGCCGCCCGACGCCGGGGGCGGGAACCCTCCCGCCCCCGGCCACCCCAGGAGCCCCACAGTGACCCGTACAGCTCTGTCCGAGACCCACGCCGACGACCACGGTTGCGGATGCGTTCCCGCCCCCGCCGAGCCCGACCCCGGCACCACCGCCGACATCATGCAGGCCCGCGCCATCGCGGGCGGACTCGCAGAGTTCGGCATCGGGCCCCGCCGCTGGTCCGCCGCCTACGACCACCAGGCCGCCGCCGTCGTCCTGCGCGTGGACACCTCGCGCGGGCTGTACGCGCTCGCCATCCCCGCCCCCGGCGCAGCGTTCCCCGTCCACCACCGGGGCGAGCGCATCGGCGCACTGGACTGCCGCCGCACGTACGGCACCGCCGACAGCTACACCGCCGCCCTGTTCGCCGCGTTCCTGCGCGACCGCGCCGCACTGGACATCCCCGGCCGGGATGCTTGCCCCACACCCCAAAACATGGTTTAATTAATGGTGTCGGAGGGGGAGGGCAACCCCCCTCCGACACGACGGGCCGCCAGCCGGCCCGAGACCGGCCGTACGCGGAGGGCAACCCGCCCGGCCGGGTCCGCGATTCCTCTCTCACCAGCAGGAGTACCCACGATGACCAGCGCAGCCATGCGGTTTTCCATCCCCGCGACCGCTCAGTCCCGCGTCCGTCAGCTTGTCGAGGCCACCAACGCCCGCGCCGCCGTCCACCACCTCAGCGCGTACGCGCTCGACATCTCCGAGCCGTTCCTTGCCGACTACCGCGACCTTGACGGCCGCGTGATCGGCAAGCGCCCCACCGTCACCGTGACGATCTCCGGCGACATCCCCCGTCACCACGGCTGGACCGTCATCGCCCGCCTGGACCACGACGAGGAGGGCGAGACGATCACCAGCCTGTTCCCCGGTCTGCCCGAGCAGGACGCCGAGGCCGCGCGCCAGTACCGCGCCATCGAGAACTTCTGCCACGGGTGCGCCGTCGCCCGGCACCGCACCGCCACCTACCTTGCCCGCCACGAGAACGGCGAGATGCGGCAGTTGGGCACGACGTGCGTCGAGCCGTACACCGGCCTGCCGATCAAGGGACTTGAGGCCCTGTGGCGGTTCGGCACGCTGAAGGACTCCGATTGGGACTGCGAGGGGGGCGGCATCCCGGCCGATCTCCGCGTCCCGGTGATCGAGGTCCTGCGGGTGACCGCCGCCATCGTGAAGACGGAGGGCCGGTTCTACAGCCGGTCCGAGCAGTGGAAGAACACGATGCCGACCGCCGACGGCGTCGAAGCGTACTTCTTCGACCGCAAGGCCCCGCAGGAGTGGAAGGACGCCATCGACGCCGACGCCGACGCGCCGACCACCGCCGCCGCCGTCCGGGCATGGGCCGTCCAGGGATACGGCAGCCTCTCCGACTACCGCCACAAGGTGGGCCAGCTCGCCAAGGGTGAGACCGTCGACCCGCGCCACCTGCCGACGCTCGTGTCCGCCATCGCGGGGTGGTACCGCGACCAGGAGAAGGAAGCCGCCGAGCGGGCCGCCCAGAACAGCAAGCCGCAGGGCACGGTGGGCGAGCGGATCACCACCACCGCCACCGTCACCACCGTGATCGAGCTGGAGGGCCGGACGTACGGCTACCACACCCAGCGCCGCCGACTGGTGAAGTTCCAGGACGGCGACGGCAACGTGTTCGTCTGGTTCAGCTCCGCCGCCGACGTCCCCGACCAGGGCGACGAGGTCGAGCTGACCGGCACGGTCAAGGACCACAGCATCTACGGCGAGACCGCACAGACCGTTCTCACCCGGTGCCGGGTCGCCGCCCGCGAACCGGTCGCCGCGTAACAGGAGCCCGGCCGGGCGGGAGCCACCGCCCGGCCGGACCCCGGCCGCCGGGCCGTGGGTCGGGCGGCATCGAGCCGCCCACCCCACGCAGCGCCCACCGCCGTCCGCAACCGCCCGCGTCGGCGGCCAGCCCCGGACACCGGGCCCCGTACGTAAGGGCGTCCCTCCGGGACGGCTCAGCCCGGCCCGGCTCGCAGCCGGCCGGAACGTCCGGGCCGCGGGCGGCCCTCCCGTCCCGTCCGGACGCCGGGCCCAAGGGCGTGCCCTTCGGGCACGACGGCACTGTCCATCGCGCTCCGCACGATGACGGGCGGCACCTCCCCGACACCGGTACGGCCCGCCGCCGACCGCACCACCGATCCCGAGGAACACCCCCATGCCCGCGAACGCACCCGTCGTCCAACATCAGGCCGCCCACCCCGGAGACCCGACTCCGCAGACCTGCATCCAGGTCGCCCGGCAGGCCGCGATCCTCGCCGTCACCGCAGCCGACGACGCCATGACCGCCATGTGCCGCAGCCGATCCGGAGCCGCCGCCCGGCTGGAGGCGGCCATGCACGCGGCCCACAAGGAAGCCGTCGAAGCCGAGAAGTGGGCCGACCGCGCCGAGCAGTACGCCGACGACCCCACCATGCCCAGCAGTGCCCCCTCGTACTGCGCCCGTGAAGCCGTCGGCCACGCCGTTCAGGCGCAGTCGGCCGCCGGAGCCGAGACGACGGCCGAGGATCTGCGGGCCGAGCTGGAACGGAAGCTGACGGCGGCCGAGCACGCCGAGCGGGAGACCGAACGGCGCCGGGAAGAGGTCGAGCGGGAGGCCGAGGAGCGCGCGGCCACCAACATGGACGCGGACAACCGGGACCGGGCGACGATGAACCGGTATCTCGCCGAAGGCCACGTTGCCGAACTCGGTTGGACGGCGGGACACGTCCGTGTGCTGGAGGCCGCCGAGTCCGGGCGCCTGTACTGGCGAGAGGGGGCGGCCCGGCAGGCGGCCCGGCGCGGTCTGTGGTCCGGTGGCCGGCGGGTCAGCCGCGACCGGACCGAGGCCCTGTTCGCCGCACGGTTCCTCACCGCCGTCCGCCACGACGACGGCACCCGCGTACTGACCCCCAGCCCGATGGGGCAAGTCGCCCTTGAACTGGCGCGGCTCCACCCCGCCGGACTCCACGACAACGACCGCGACGCCTACGAGGCACGGTTCGCCCGGGTCCGGCGGCGCCACAAGCGCCGTGACGACCAGAAGGCAGCAGCCCGCGTGCTCCCGCCGCTCGACTCCAGCGCCCGGAACCTGTACCGAAAGCCGGTCACGCTCACCGAACAGCGGGCCCGCGCCGAGCGCGATGCCGCCAACCGATGGGAGGACGAGGGCGGCCACTGCCCCGGCACGCACACGCCGAGCCCCGCGGTGAACTCCGTCACGAGCCCTCCCGTCCGGATCATCCTGCCCCTGCACCGGCACACCGCCGTGCAGCCAGCCTTGTGGTGACCGGGTAGGGACCGGTCCAAGGCACGGTCACCGCGTCACATGGACGTGCCCTTCGGGCGCGACACCCCTGTTCGTCGCGCTGCGCGCGACCGGACCCCGCCCGGTGTGCTCTTCACTGAATTGGCGGGCCGTCCGCCGTCTGGACCATCCGCGCTGCGCCCAGGATCACGTCCATCTGGTAGCCGACCGTCTGCGACAGCGTGAACGGAACCGGCCGGAGCGCCTGCTCCGCCGCCGCAACCCACTTGCCGAACTCCACCTCCAAAGCAGCCCGTTCGTGCAGAACTCCAGGGTGGACCGGCGTCTCGTCCAAGAGGACGTCCAGGTGCCGCAACAGCATCCCGGCGCCCCTCAGCGGAACCAGAAGAGCCAGGTCCTGATCCGCGCAGTCCCGCGGATTCTCCCGAGCGATCCGCGTCATCAACCGCATAATCGCAATCTGCTCCTCCACCGCCGGAAGGAACACCGACGGGCGCGACGGCACCCGTTCCAGGACGCCCGCCAGGACCCGCACCGCGTCACTCCGGTACGCCGCGCCGGCCTCCGCCGACAGCGTGATGGTCGCCGTCCGCCACATCGGCACCTCCGGCGAAACACCCAGCCCGCCGTGCCGCGCCACGTAGTGCATGCTGCTCCCGCCTGCGGGCACCCACTCGCCCGGCAGGGGAGTCGGCCGATCAGCCACTGCCAGCGGCTCAGGCATCACGAACACCCCGTCGCCCGGCGACAGGAGCCCGACACAGTCCGAGGGCATCGCCTCCAACGGGATTCCGTGCCGGTCGGCGGCAGCCGCCAGCACCTCCACCAGGCCAACGTCCGCGCGGGACGCCATGAGGAACGCCCCACCCGTATCCGAGTTGTGCAGGGACACCGAGAGTGCCGGGCGCAGCTCCTCCACCACCGCCATAAGCGCTCGTGTCTCCGGCAACTGCCCCGCGAAGCCCTCGACGGGGAAACAGCACTCCGGTTGGGCGTCTACCGGGGGCCGGTAGAAGTGCCGGTGGTACGTCTCCAGCGACACCGGCCATGCCGTCGACCAGTCCTCGTTCAACCGGCCACCGTCAGGGTCGCTCGACAGCAACAGGTGCCAGGTGATCCCGTTCCGCGTCTCCGGCCGAGCGAGCAGGTACCGAGCCAGGGCCAGCACCGTCGCCGCCCCCACCGGCTCGTTCGGATGCGGCCCGGCCACCACCAGCATGGGCAGCGGACCGCCGCGGAACGTCAGCAGCTCCAACGGCTCACCCGCCCGCGACGACCCCACCGTGCGCACGAGGCAGGTCTCCGGATTCACCGCCGCGAGCTTCGCGATCTCCTCCCGTAGCTCCTCCCAGGTCGGCGGCGTATCCGCCACTGCGAGATCCGACTCCACATAGCCGCTGCTGAACGCACCCTGCACTGTCCACCCCTTCTCGTACCGACAGGTGGAAACAGTCTGTTCAGCAACACCAATGCCGCGTAAGGGGATTGCCGATACTTGCGCAACTCCCGGCCCCAACGGCAGGGAAATTGCCGAGAATTGCACGCCATCGCATCCGGATTACGAAGGAAGGGCGGATTCGTCTTGCAGCGCATCGCAAGCGAGCCCGATCCGCCACCGACCCCCATGAACCGGTGAGCGAACCGGGTGGTTGGGTGCCGGCCAGGGCGAAAGGCAGCCTCCGGCGGGTCCTCCTCGGAGGGGGTGGGGGCTCGTCGGTCGGGTGCCGCGCCGTCGTGGTGCGGGTGGTGAAGGCGGGGTTCCCTCCTCGGCCGGACACCCCAAGGGGCGTACCAGGAACCCGGACGCGGCGTCCAGGCCAAGCCGCTACGCGGTCGCTACGCGAGCCAGGACACCGCGCCCGGAACCCTGATACGGCGGAGCTGTCCGACCGAGGAGGGAACCCCGCCCAGGCCCGTGGTGGGCGCGGCCCGGCCGAGCGAGTGCGGGCCGATGCTGGCAGGAAAGTACCAGGTCAGGGCCCTTATCCGGGTTGCGTCGCCCTCTAGAACGTGGTTTAATTAGTGATGTCGGAAGGGGAGGGCAACCCCCAACCGGCGAACGGCGGGCCGACCGGCCGCCGACGCCCACTCTCACCAGGAGACGGACGATGAACACGCCTCTCACCGTCGCAGAGCTGTCCCACCCGATCGCCCTCGAACTCGGCGGGAACTGGCGACCGCAGCCCGCGCGCCATGGCCTCCAGGAGCTGGACCACGCCGCTACGTTCACGCACCTGGACGGTCGACAGCTCCACCTCTCCGAGCGGTTCGATGACCCCGGACACCTGCACATCCGGGGCGCGTTCCCCGCCACCGACTACGGATTCCGCAGGGGCGAGCGCGACACGGTCCGAGTGTCCATGACCGAGGACCCGGCGGACATCGCGGCCCAGATCGCCGCCGATCTCATCCCCGTACACCGTGACGTTCACGAGCGCGTGAAGGAACACAACCGCGCGCAGGCCGCAATGCGTCGGGACGTCGAGGAAGCCGCCCGCGATCTCTCCGCCCGACTCCCCGGAGCGCGAACCCGAATCGACGGCACAACCGCCCATGTCTACATGAATCTTGAACCGGGCGAAGTCCGTATCGGACTCGACGGCGACACCGTGAGTCTTGCACTCAACGACGCACCCCGAATCATCGCCGACGCCGTCGTATTCGCAGTGAGCCGATTCCTTCCCCACGTCCAGACCCCCGAGGGGGAGCGCGGCGAATACGTCGACGGATACACCCTCTAACTCCCCGCGCGTTACGGCGGCGCACGCCCCGGCGCGCCGCCCTCCCCAGAAAGGCCCAGGATGAGCGCCGACATATTCGTCATCGAACCGCAATGGATCGTGCAGGCCCCGCACCTCCGGTGCACCCTCAAGCGCGCCCTTGCGCTCCAGTCCACACACAATGTGTGGTCCGGCACCGAGCACATCAACAACGCCGTTGGGATGGCCTACGGCAACGAACTTCCGGATTCCGGCCGATGGGAACTCACCCGCTCCCAAATCCGCACGCTCAAAATCGCCATTGAATGGCGCAGGGCCACGCGCGCGGCCAGCGACAAGGAGACTGCCCCCGATATCCTCGACCGCTGGACACGGATAGAGGACGAGGTCATAGCCGCATACCGCGCCGTGAGCAATGAAGCAGGGTTGCACTGGATTTAGGGGTGGTTGCCGATCACCCCAGAACATGGTTTAATTAGTGGTGTCGGAAGGGGGAGGGTAACCCCCCGACCGACGCCCCGAGGGCCAGCCGGCCCCGGATGCTCATCTCACACCAGGAGGACCGCGACATGCCCCGTAAGCCGAAGATGACCGACGAAGAGCGCCGGGCCTACTCCGCCAAGATGCGCGGTGAACTCGAAGCCGTCATGGATCGTGCGTACGGGGCGATGGTCAGCAGCGAGGACTTCTGGGCCGCCGTCATGCGCACGGCTGCGAACCTCACCCACACGGACCGCGACGACCGCAGCCCCACCAACTGCATTGCCGTCGCCGCCCAGCTCCCCACCGCCACCCACATACTCAGCTCCGGCGACTGGCGGAAGGTCGGACGCTTCCCGGCCAAGGGCTCCACCTCGCTCCGTATCTGGACGCCGATCAAGCGACGGCCCGAGAGCGGCCAGGAGGCCACGGCCGCAGCCGCCGACGGCGGGCAGCGGGAGGCCGCCGACGAGGCCGCCGGGGGTGAGGCGCGCAAGGTGTCCGGCTTCAAGGCGGGACCGGTTTTCGACATCAGCCAGACCGACGGCGACGCCTACGAGCCGCCCACGCCCGCGCGGTTCACCGTCGAAGAGGTCTGGGCCGCCATCTCCGGAGCCGACGGCGTGCCCGACGCCGCCGGGGAGTGCGACTACGCCGTCCGCCTCCACCTCTACAACTCCGCGCTTCAGCGCATCAGCGAACTTGACGCACCCGTGTACGGCCAGCGCGAAGCGGAAGTTGCGTCCGCCGCCCACGTCGCCGCGCTCATCCTCGGAATCGCTCCCGGACCCGCCGCCATGCCGCCGCTCGCGGGCATCATCACCGACGGCAAGCGGCCCCCGGTTCACGAGTCCGCCGTGCGGGCCATCGAGACCGGCCGCGCCATCGCGAGCGCGGTTCGGACCGCCGCCGAGCGCCGCCGCGAACTTGCCGTGACCGGTTGACCCGAACCCGAGAACATGGTTTAATTAATGGTGTCGGAAGGGGGAGGGCAACCCCCCGACCGACACCCCCGCCGGGGCCGACCGGCCCCGGCGGAACCTCTCACCAGACAGGGATACGACATGCTCACCACCGACCAGAAGCCCACCGTCCAGGACTTCCCCACCGCCACGCTCGTGATCGCCGGGCCCTGGCACCGGGGTCACCAGCAGGACACCCGCCCGGCCGTCGTCGTCGGCCCGTTCGGCGGGCCGGAGTTCGCGGGCGACGCGACCATGTCCGTGGTCTGGTTCTTCACCCTCGGTGCTCCGGAGCCCGGCGACAGCGTCCAGGCGATGTTCCCGCACGAGCTGACGCCGCTGGACGACACGCTCACCACGATGAACCCGGACGTCTTCCGCGACATCGTGTGCGGTCTGCGCCGGGGCCGGTTCGCCTACGACGACGGGGACGCGCTCCGCACCGCCGTGCGCCAGGCATGGCGCGAGCGGACCGGCCTTGCCGACGCCGACCCGGCCGCCCGCCACACGCTCCACCGCAGCTGACACCGAGGCCCGCCGGTCCGGGGGAGGGCAACCCTCCGGACCGGCAGGCCCCCAGCACCCCAGCGGACACCCCTTCGGGGCGGCAGGACAGGTCCGGTGCGTTCACCGCCGCCGGCCGACTCCGCCGCAGGCGGCTCCGCCGACCGACGACGGGCACCGGACCGCAGCGGACGCGCCCCGCGGGGGCGCGACTGCCCCTGTCGTCGCGCAGGCGCGACGACCCGCGAGCCGATCGTCCCTCACGGCCCGCGCCGGTGGTGCAGCGCCGCTGCCAACGCACGGTCCGCCCTGCGGCCGGACCACAAACTCTCACCAGAAAAGACCAGTTCAGTGACTATCGAGATCACCCATACCCGCCGAGAGGGAACCCTGATCGAGGGGACCAGCCGGGGCGACGGATCGGCCGAGATCCTGCGACTCCGTGAGTACGGTCGCACCCAGCGCCAGCCCTTCCGCTGGAGCAGGAACCTTGACTGCTGGTACCTCCCGCACAGCCGCGACCACGCCACCTACACCCCCTCGCTCGAACGCCTCGCCCAGCGGCTCCGGGAGAAGGGGTTCGAGGTCACGCTGACCATCGACAACGCCGACCGCCGCAGCTTCAGCGAGGCCGAGGAGGAGCGCGAAGAGAAGGCCGAGAACAGGGCGGAACGATTCGGCGGGTACGCCGCCAGCGCCGCCCAGTCCTCCGAGGCCGCGCACCGGAAGAGCCACGACATATCCGAGCGGTTCGCCTTCGGTCAGCCGATCCTCGTCGGGCACCACTCCGAGGGCCGCGCCCGCCGCGACCACGCGCGCATGGACGACGCGATGCGCAAGAGCATCAGCGAGCACGACCGCGCCGCCCGCTGGAGCGGCCGGGCGCAGGCCGCCGCGAACTACCAGCAGTTCAAGAAGGACCCCGGCCGCACGCTCCGCCGTCTCGACACGCTGCGGGCCGACCTCCGCGCAGTCGAGAAGTGGCAGCGCGGCCAGTCCGCCAAAGGGTTCTCCCGGAACCCGGCAGACCCGGAGCTGAAGATCGAGCACCAGGAGCTGTCCGAGGAGATCGCCCACTGGGAGAAGGTCATCAAGGACGCCGAAGCCGAAGGCTTCAAGGTGTGGTCGCGCGCCGACTTCAAGCGCGGTGACTTCGTTCTCTACCGCGGAACCTGGTACGAGGTCCTGCGGGTCAACGTCAAGACCGTGACCATCCCGCACATCCACAACGGCGTCGGCAAGCGCATCGTCCGCGCCACCGGCAACCAGCACGACGACTGGACATGGACCGCCCCCTACGACGGCGTGTCCGGGCGCAAGAGCGCCGCCGAGATGCAGCAGCCGCCCCAGACCCCGGCCGCCGAAACGCAGGAACCGGCCGAGCAGTCCACGGCGGTCAAGGAACCGGTGCCCGTCGGGAAGCCGACCGCCGCAGCGACCCCGGCCGCGTGGGCGAACTGGCCGGACGGCATGGCGCTGGTCCTGATCGCCTCGAAGGGCTCCAGCCGCTCCCGCAAGCGGCGTGCCCTGTGGGCGATGACCCGCCGTGAAGCACAGGCACTGTGCAGCGACCCCCGCACCTCCGGCCGCAGCTACATGCTCACCTGGACCGACCAGCCCGGCACCGAGGGCGCCGACTGGGAATGGATCAAGGACAACGGCAGCCACGCCCCCGTCCTCACCGAACTGGGTATCACCCCGCGCCGCGAGTGGACCACCGCGCCGCAGGCCCCGGCCGCGTAACCGCGCCCCCGCCCGCCCCGGCGGCCGAGCGCGCCGGGGCGGGCCCCTCTCTCACCAGACAAGGGCACCACCATGACCACGCAACTCCTCGAACGACCCGCGACCATCACCGTCCCCGACACCGAAGCGGGCAGGCTCACCGTCCCCGCAACCGGGGGCAGCAGCACCGTCCCGACGTACCGCGTCGGCACCCCCGACATCCAGTGCCGATACCCCGTGATCGTCGGCGAAGACCAGGTCATCGGCCGCGCCTACCGGTGGCACCGCGACTGGCTCGTCCTCACCACCGCAGGCGAACGCAACCTCCGCCGCCCGCCCAAGGGCACCCCCGGCACCGACATGGCCGCCGCCCATCTCGCCGCCGAGTACGCCGCCGGTCGGATCGGCGCCGTGCCCCTGGAACAGGTGCTCGCCGAGGCCCCCACGCCGCTGGTCGGCCCGGTGCCCCTCCTGCACCCGCGGATGCCGGTCAACGATCGCAACACCGAAGGCGCCGAGATCGCGTTCGCCGGACTCGCGGCCCATCACTGGCGGGCCGTCCTCACCGGGTTCCCCGGGAGCGATAACCACTGGTACCTCACCTGCGAACTGTGCGGCTGGGAGGGCCCGAAGTTCTGGAGCCACCTGCGCGGAAGGAACGGGGAGCCGCCGAGCGCGCGCCGCCACAAGGGCGGATGCATCGGCGAGGACGAGGTCCGCCGACTGATCCCCGCCTACCACTAGCAGCCCGACCGAGGGGCGGCGGCCACGCGCCGCCGCCCCGCCCTTCCTCGAAGGACAGCGCCGTGCCGAACCGCCACACGCCCGAGAGCATCGTCATCGCCGACACCCCCGCCGCCATCCTGGAATGGGCCGCCCGCCACATCGAACACGTCGGCATCCACCAGGGCCCGCACCTGTTCGACGGTCCCGGCCGTACGGCCACGTTGCCGTGCTGGCCGCGCGGTGCGCTCCAAGTCGCCGCCGGCCACGGGCGGGGAGCCGCAGGACGGACGTACGACTGGGACCGCATCGACCGCGCACGCGACCAGGCGTTCGCCCTCCTCGCGGAAACCCTCGCCGGTCACCCCGCCGACGCCGACGACCCCACCGACGCCAAGGCCCTGCACCACGACGTCATCGACAGGTGGAGCGCCGAGCCCGGCCGTACCGCCGCCGACGCCGCCCGCGCTTTCCGGACCGCCGCCACCCGCGCCCAGCACGCCCTGTTCTGACCCCGACGCCCGCCAGCATCCCAAGTCACCGAAGGCCCCGCGATGGACGAGACGACACAAGACCGCAGCACCACCAGGACACCGAGCCGCCGGGGAGCCGCCACCCCCAGCCGGGACGGCGTCCACCGACTCACCGTCCCCCTCCACCCCCGGCTCAGCGCGACCGAGCTGATCCGCGTACTCCTCGCCGCCCCCGGGGAAACCGACCTCTCCGACCTCGACCCCATACAGGTCCGATCGCTCATCGCCGACGTGCTCACCCAGCACGGCTATGACGTGCTCGACCGCTCGCCGTACTACCCGGAGCTCGACCGCCACCAGGACGCCCGCCGGGCCGTACGCCGTGCGTACGGGCCCCGGTTCCTCGATGCCCCCGATGAACAGGCCGTGCTCGCGGACCCACTCCGCGAAGTGCTCGCCACCGGAAGCAGGCCATCGTGACCGCTACCGTCGCCGAGCCGACCGGAGCACGAGCACGGCAGACGTACTACTGGCGCGTGCGCAACGCACGCACACGCCACCGACCCGAGCACGCTCACCAGGCATGGCACATCCAGCCCGGACACCCCGGCGGCGCGTACAGCGATCTCGGCCACGAACTGGACCCGCCCGCGCACCACGCCCCGACCCTGCTCTCCCGGAGCCGGCCTACCGGCCGCCGGGGGGAGAAGCAGGAGTTCCGTGGCGGGTGTCTCGCGTGCCCCTGGGAAGGCCCCGTGCACTGCGGGGAGGGGTTCGGGGACGGTGACAACGAGGCGGTGGAGGACGCGCACGACCATGCGTTCCCCGGCTGGAGGACGCTGCCGTCGATCACCACCGTTGAGGACCGATGGGCAGTGCCACGGAGCCGGAGCCGATGGGCTCAGCTCACCGCCAGCTACCCGGCCGGCTGGATCAAGCAGGGTGCCCCCGTCGTGGCGTGGAGCCGGTACCGTCGCGAGGCCCACGCCCCTCCGCACGCGGGACGCCCCCGCTACGAACTCCGCGTCCCCCGGCCACCCGTCGGCCGGGGCCGACGCCCCGCAGATCAGGGGGCCCTCTTCTGATGACCGCCGTCGTCCGGATCAGGGCCCCACCCCCACCCAATCCAAAGGTGGTTTAATTACTCCGCTGACGGCGGAGCGGGCAACCTCCGACCGGCCGCGTGCCCCACGGGGCACGACGCACCCCAGACAACAGACGACGGCCAGCGCACAAGGGCAACAAGGCGCTGGCCGTCGGTGTTCTCTCACCAGAAAGAACCCCACCATGCTATGCGACCGACACCCCGACACTCCCCAGCCCGGCGACATCGCCCAGCTCACCAGGGGTAACAGCATCGGCGCCGATCCGAACGACACCTTCGTCATCGTCGAGGACTTCCCCCCGACCGGCCGGCACCTCGTCCTCAACCTCCCCGTCGACCATCCCGGCCGCGCCGACTGGGCCGCCGCTGTCCCCGTGGCCGACATCGCCACCCTCACCCGGCTCGAACCGGCGGGCAGCCGTACGTGGACGCCGGCCCCGGACCCGGACGACATCCAGTGACCGCGCCGAGCGGCCACCACCCCGACCAAGAACAGGAGGCGACCGTGTCCCCGAAGACCGGCCGCACGCTCTACTCGCGCGCAGACCTGCGCCAGGTCCACGGCATCAGCGAGCCGACCCTTCAGAACCTCTGGACCGACCGGGAGAACAACGGGCACCCGCCCGTCGCGGACACCATCGACGGCGTCATGCACTGGGACGGCGACGCATGGGCGACGTGGCACCACGAGCTTCAGCGGAAGCGTGCCGCCGCCGCCACTACCAATCCGCCGAAGCTCGACGGCGACCCCGAAGAGATGGTGGGCCCCGCCGAAGCCGCGAAGGTCTGCGGGTTCGCCGACTCCGCCACCGTCTCCCACTACGTCAAGAACCCGCCCGAGGGGTGGCCCGAGCCCGACGAGTGGGACGAGCTTCCGACCAGGCGGCGGCCGAAGTGGAAGCGGTGGAGGCTGTGGCAGTACCTCGCGGAACGCAAGGGCCGCGGGCACGCCGGCGGACGCACAGCAGGCCGCAAGGGCCTGGCCTACCCCTACCAGGGAGACGAGCGGCTGACCCTCGCCCGGCAGGCCATCGCGGCGAACCCCGGCGCGAAGAACGCCGACCTCATCCCCCAGCTCCAGGGCCAGACAGAGAAGACCTACTCCCGCCCGACCTGGAACCTCATCCTCAAATCCGCCCGCGAGCACCCCGAGGAGTGACCCCGTGCCCGACACCCGCTGTCCGCGCTGCGGCGGCCCGCTCGGTGAACGACCCGCACGCTCCCGGCTGACCACCGACCGGGAAGTCCTCATCTGCACGACGTGCGGCACCGACGAAGCCGTACGCGAAGCCACCGGGAAGCCGCCGGTCCCGTTCGGGGACTGGCCCACTTAGGGCAGATCGTGGGTGCGACGGACGCCGTCCGTCGCACCCACGATCACTTCTACGCCAGGGTGTCCGTCTTGCCTTTGCACGCCCTACAGATCATGCGCAGCCGTGCCATAGCCGCGTGGTACGCCTGATCGTTCGCTCCCTGTGACCGCTGGAGCTCCAACACGAGCTTTTCCAGCTCCAACAGTGCCGCGTCCGGCAACACGAAGACCCCCGAGACACTGACTCCCGTATCGACGCGGTTCGCAAGCGTCTGCTGGAGCGTTTTCCAGGCCCTCTGCACCACGAACTTCTGCTTCACCTTGTCCTCATCCGGCAGGGTGCGAAGCTCCTCCAAGGCGGTCATCAACTCCGCCGAATGCTTGTCGAGGTCCGTCCGCAGCCGCCGAGCGCGCGCCAACAGCCGAAACGTGGCAGCGACGCCAGTCCCGCCCAGGGTGACCGTGGCGCCGAACAGGGCAACCTTGTACAGCTCTTGACCCCGTGCGTACTGAATCAGCCATAGCAGGCCGATGAGCGCGCACCACATGGTGAACACCCTCATCGGGGCGGCACGGAGCAGACGGAAGCGAAGGTGCTCGTAGGGGAATCGAGACGGTTCGAGCCGAGTCCCGGTGAGCGCGTGATAGATCCAGACGAGGAACAGCAGCATCGCTGCCTGACCGCGATCCGCCGCCCCAAGCAAGAGGGAACACGCGGTGAAGAGCACAACGAGGCCGATGTAGCCCAGCACAGGCGCGAGAACGATCCGGCTCTGGGACTTCCGTGGAAGCTCCTGGAAGTAGGGGAAGAGCAGCCAGCCGGCGAGCAACGCGGTCGGCCCACACAGCAAGGTGGCGATCATCCCGCCCGTGGGGCGGTCGAGCATCACCATTGCGACGACCACGATCGGCATCGGGAACGCCACCAGAGTTCCGGCCGCAGCTTGCCAGCTGGAGGAGTGGCCGCGCACCCACCGCTCAACGGGCATCGTCCTCTTCCGCAGCCACTCAGGTTGAAGCGGTATGGCCGTCTCCGTCACTAGGCACCCCCGTACGTGCGCGTTCTGAACCCCAATCGGTCCAGGCACCTTACGGGCCAGGTCTTAGCAGGCCAGGCCCAGGGCCCCGCGATGCTGGGCGCCTTCATTTCCCCGCCGGTCTGACCAGCGCTGCTCGCAGATCCTCCGGTCACTGACCCCATGAAGCCGAGGTAACAGTCCAACGCGGATCAGGCCCCAGAAGCCTGATCCGCAGGAGCTACCAGGCCCCTTCGAGTGCCCGAGGCTGCCTCTCGTCGATCATGATCTTGATTTGAAAGGACCAAGGTATCGTCACTTCGTGACGATACAATCGGCCAAGACGACCGAAACTGACCGAATGAGAGCGGGGGGTGAGCGGGCCGATGGGATGGGTGACCATGATTGGCCCCTCCGACGAGCAGGTTGAGTACCGCCTTACCGGCGGCCACGGATGTGGCAAGTCCGTCGCGGTCGACGCCGCGCCCCTCATTGCCGCCATCGAGGCAAAGGCCGAAGCCGCAGGCGCTCCCGTCGCCTCCCTCCTCGCGAACCGCGAGGCCAAGCGTGCCTTCTTCCGCGCCCGCGGACTCCTCCGCAGCAAGGGCGCTGCGCGGTTCACCGGGTTCGACGCCGTCGAAGTCGCCGCAGCAGCCGGGCTCGACGCCCGCGACCTCTACGGCGAACACGCCCTCCCCGCCCGGAGCGCGGACGGACAGGTGGATTACCACCTGGACGCCAGCGAACGGCCCCTGGTCTGGATCGGCGGAGGACTCACCGAGTTCGACATCTCGCCCGGCAGCGTGCTCGCCCCCGAGCAGTTCCCTGCCGCCCGGCGCCTCATGCTCGGGGAAGACCCCCGGACCGGGCAGACCCTCGTGGAACCCAAGCTGGCCATCGCGCCGGCCGCCAAGCTCCCCGCCGCTCCGCTGGCCCGCGCCCTCCGCCGCGCCGCCGCCGAACGCGGCGTGACCCCGGCCTCCCTGCTCGACTCCCAGCGCAAGCAGGACGCCTTCCGCCGGATGGAGAGCCAGCTCAAGCGGTTCGGGGAGTCACACCGTGTCCCCGTCTCGACGGTGCTCAAGCTCGCCGACGCCGTCGGCATCGACGCCGTCAACCTCTACGGCGAAGACGTGGTGGAGAAGGCCGTCGCCGCCGAGGCGGGCGGCCACCTGGACGCCCGTGCACTCCTGCGTGCGGTCGAGGCCCGCGCCGCCGCGACCGGCCAGCAGCCCGCCGACCTGTTCGACGCCGCGTCCATGAAGCGCCGGTACGCCCAGACCGAAGGCGAGGGTGCACGCCGTCTTCGGGACCTGCCGATGGACGTCCGCGAAGCCGTCGCGATGGCCAAGGCCGCAGGGCTCACGCCCGAGGACGTGTGGGACGCCGAGGAGATCAAGGCCGCGCTCCTCGAAGGCCGCGTGCAAGTCGGCAACCGCGGCGCGGACGTGACCCTGGACTTGTCGAAGTCGAAGTCCGCATTCCTCGCGTACGCGCCCGAGAAGATCGCCGCCCAGGTCGAGGGGATCTACACGGCAGCCGGCCGCGAGTCCATCGGCGCCCTGGAGCGGTGGACCGCGTACGCCATGCGCGGCCACCACGGCGACGGCGAAGAAGCCGAGACCGTGAAGACGAGCGGGTTCTCCGGCTGGATGATGGTCCACCGCGCCGCCCGCCCCGTCGACGGTGCCCCGTACGGAGACCCCCACTTCCACCTGCACTTCACCCTCGCCAACATGGTCAAGGGCACCGACGGCAAGTGGTCCACGATGGCCAGCGGAGGCCGCGACCTCCACCGGCACACCCGCGCGACCCAGTCCCTCATGAACGCCCGCATCCGCCGCGAGCTGACCAACGAGTTCGGCATCAGCTTCCGCCGCGAGGAGCGGACCGGCGCGTGGGAGATCGTAGCGATCCCCGAGGCCACGATCCGGCTGTTCAGCAAGCGCGACAGCCAGGTCCGGGACCTGCTGACGAAACTCGGCATCGACTACGACAGCGCCACGACCCGCGAGCGCACCGCCGCTTCCACCGCGTCCAAGGCCGCGAAGAACGGCGAGGCCGCCGGGGTCGGGGACGATGTTCTCCGCGCCTACTGGCAGGCCGAGGGCCGTGCGGCTGGAGACGACCCCGACGCCATCGCAGCCAGCGCGATGGAACGGGACCGAGCGGACCAGAACCCCTCTCTGGACGACCTGTGCGCCCAGGTCTTCGACCCCAGGACCGGGTTGACCAGCCACTCCAAGGAGTTCACCCACACCGCTGCCATCTCCGCCGTGCTGGACGCCCTCCCGTACGGCGTCGCGGACGCCGCCGAGGCCGAACAGCTCACCAACTCCGTACTTCGGCACGCCGGGTACGCGGTCCAGCTCAACCCGAAGGGCGCTCAGCACTTCGCGCACGCCGACCGGTACACCACGGCGGATGTCGTGGCGGCCGAAGCACTGATCGTCTCCGAGGCCACGAATCGGCTCAGCACTCAGGCCGCCGTCGTCAGCAACGACACGGTCGACATGACGTTGTCCACCGTCGAAGCCCAGCACGGCGGCAGCTTCACGTTCTCCGACGAACAGCGTGCCGTCCTCGAACGGCTGCTCACGGCAGGGCACGGAATCGACGCCGTCGTGGGCATCGCCGGAGCGGGCAAGACCACCATCATGGACACCGCGCGCCAGGCATGGGAGGCGCACGGCCTCGTCATCGCCGGCGCGAGCACGGCCGCCGTCGCCGCCGCGAACCTGAAGGCCGAAGCAGGCATCGAGTCCCGCACCCTGGCGTCGTGGCTCACCGGCATCCGCGCCGGTGGCCCCGGCCTCACCGGCGTGGACGTGCTGGTCGTGGACGAAGCCGCGATGTGCGATGACCGCGACATCGCCGAACTTCTCACCCACGCCGCGGAAACCGGCACGAAGGTCGTCGGCATCGGCGACCCCAAGCAGCTCCATTCCCCGGGCATCGGCGGCAGCTTCGCCGCCGTGCACCACCTTGTGGGCGGACTCACCCTCAGCCAGAACTACCGCCAGAAGGACATGATCGAGCGCCGGGCCCTGGAGCTGTGGCGCGACGACAACCGCGTGGACTCGCTCCGTACCTTCGCCGGAACTGGGCGCGTGCACGCTCTCGCGGACAAGGACACTGCCCTCGCCGCGATGCTCACCGTCTGGGCCGACAAGCGGGCCGTGCACACCGACGACCACACCGCCGTGCAGCAGCTCCTCATGCTCGCCGCCACCAACGAGATCGTGGAGGAGCTGAACACCGGGGCCCGCGCACTGCGGAAGGAGAACGGCGACCTCACCGGTCCCGAGCACGCCTATGCGCTGCCCGGTGGCGGTGAGCTGACCCTGTCGGTCGGCGACCAGGTCCTCCTTCGGGTCAACGACTACCGAGGCAAGAAGAGCCGAGGCGCGAACGAAGACGTCCTGAACGGCTACCGCGGAATTGTGCGCGCCGTGGACGAAGAACGCCGCGTTCTGGTCGAGTGGCGGGAGAAGACCGCCGACG
The DNA here is from genome assembly GCF_040609235.1 of Streptomyces sp. NPDC004732. Lineage (NCBI taxonomy): Bacteria > Bacillati > Actinomycetota > Actinomycetes > Kitasatosporales > Streptomycetaceae > Streptomyces > Streptomyces sp. NPDC004732. The sequence continues at coordinate 66,725 of NZ_JBEXJR010000023.1, read as the reverse complement.
GCCACCGCGACGTTGCCGAATGGGTGGACGCCGACTACATCGCACAGGGCGGGCTCAGCCTCGGATACGCGATCACCGGCCACAAGTCGCAGGGCCTCACCGTCCAAGAGGCTCTGGTCTACGGACCCGGCGCTCAGGCGAACGCCCTCTACACCATGATGTCGAGAGACAAGGCTGAGTCCCACCTGTTCCTGCCGCTCTCCGTCTACGAGACCGACGCCGACCGCGCCCGCCACGGCGACGCACTCACCGACCAGGAACAGCTTGACCGCGCCGTCGCGGGCCTCATCCGCGAGATCGAGACCGGCACCGAGGAACGCATGATCGTCACCGAACTCCCCAAGAACGCGGTCCCCGCCCACGTCCGTGACCTTGTCCCTGAACTCCCGAAGCCGCGCGCTCCCGGCGTGGATGAGGTCGATGACGAAGATACTCCCGAAGAAGCTCCGGAACACGAGGACCGCCCCGTAACGGTGAACGCCGCACTCAACCCGGCGCCGGTCACACCTTCGGAACCCGCGCCGTCGGCTGACCGCCCATACGCTCACCTCGGTAACGCAGCACTGCGTGACGCCGTGCGCAAGGCGGCCGTCGCCGCCCGCGCCACAACGGAGGAGGCCGGCAAGGCGGAAGCCGCCGCCGACCGTGCCGAACAGGAGGCTGCTGCCGGTGCAGGCCCCAGGTCGCTCGCGCTCCAACGCCGTCATCAGGACGTTGCCGAACGGGCCGTGGCCATCCAAGAAGTCCGGTCACTGGACGGCACGATTGCGGAACACACCACCCGACTGAACAACACCGAGGCCCGCATCGAGGGGCTTGACCAGCAGCTGGCCGCGATAGGTCGATTCGGACGGGCGGTCCTCCGCGGCGACGAGCGCGCTTCGGTCGAGGAGGACCGCGACGCTCTTCTGCGTACCCGTGAGGAGACCGTCCAGGAGCTGGAGCAGATGGACGCGCGGCTGTTGGACGTCACCCGGCAGGCCGGGCCCGTCAACGAGTACGACGCCGTGCTGACGGAAGCTGACCTGTCGCAGCAGGAGAGGGCCACGCTGCTTCGGCGGGCCAAGGCCAAGGACGACGAAGCAGCCAAGCAGCTCCGGGCCGAGGCCATCAAGGCTCGCAGCACGGCTCGCGGCGCAGACCACCGCGTGTCCGGCCTCCAGAAGGAGACGAGGCTACGAGCCCAGCACGGGCGTCAGCACGTCGATGCCGATGAGTCCGAGGTGCCCTCGTCCCCGAAACCGGAGTCCCCGTACGCCAACCGAACCACGGTGGACCACACGCAGCCCGTACCGCCGGACAGCGCTCACGACGCGCCGCCTGTGTAGGAGGGTCCTGTACCCGTCCTAGGACGGCGGGGCGAAGACCGCGTTGTCCGGCATCCGGTCGCGGATCGCATCCGGGATGGTGCCCATGAGCCAGAGGCGCCGTGTCACGTGCACGGTGCCCGCCTGGTCGTCGAGCAGCACGTAGCGGGACTCCTCGTCCCCGACGTAGCCGATCTCCGGGGGAAACCCCTGCTCCTCGGTCCACGACAAGTAATGGACGCCGTCGATCCGGAGGGCACGCCGGCCGTCCGGGTCTTGGTCGCCGAGCATCGCGTACCCCAGGCACGTCAGCCAGAAGTCACACGAGTAGCACACTCGATACGCGGCCATCCGCGCACCGACACCTCGGATATGCCGGTCCGTCCCGTTGTTCGGGCACAACTTGCACTCGAACACCACTTCCCGCGGCTTCGCGGGGGCCCGCCTCACGGGTTGGACCTACGCCGGTAGTGCTTGCACCGAATGCCGCGCTCGACATCCTGAAGCGACGGTCTGCGAGGTGCGCCGCAATCCATGCACTCGCTGTCCCATGGCATCGAGCGAGCGCCGGGAAACGGCACCTTCGGCCGGTAGCGTGCTCGGCGCATCAGTTCCTCGGCCGCCTCCGCATCCTCGTCAACAGATCGAGCGGCAGGCGGCACGACGCACGGGGGCTCGGAAGCAGGCTGTGGAATCGAGTAGACCGGGGTGTGACCCCCGAACACCAACCCCAGGCTTACCCAACGTCTTTGTGAAGGGGTGGTCATGGCATGCCCTCTCGTATGTTTCCTGCCGCATTGCTTTCGGGGTTTTGGGACGCGAAATGTGGCTGTGATTGGCCGTTTCTCCGAGCTGTTCGGTACACGGTCAACTCCTCATGCCGAGCCGAACGACGCATCAGCTCCCGAGCCATCGGTGCGGTGTGACGGCGCTTAGCCGCGGTTGGATGGCGGGTCGAGGATGGCGGTGCGAGCCCCGAGCGCAAGGGCGCTTTGCGTACTGATTGAGAACCCCATGCGGTTCCAGTGGAAAATGATGTGGTAGGCGAGAACGCGACGGAGTCCTCGGTCGAGATCTCCGCTCTGCACGCTTCGGTGAAGTGATTCGCCGGTAACGCGAAACGAATCGAACCATTGAGTGACGGGGTTCAATGGGCCGTTGGGCATCAGGAGCGGCCCCTTGGGGTCGATATTGCTCAGGAGCAGCTTGCGGATCTGCTCCGTCACTTCATCGACGCGTTTCGCGGGCACTTGACTGGTGTCGGAGCGCTGCTCCTCGGTGATCACGCGGTCCCATACGTCGCCCTGCTCGTACCACTCCAGCCCCGCGGCGCGCATCAGGGTCGTGCACAGGAGGACGGACAGCTCTCGGCGCCCGAGGGGAGCGCGGGGGTGGTGGAGGATGTGGTGGCTGTCGGCGGTGAACAGGCGGTGCGCGGAGAGCATGCCCATGACGCCACCGAAGGCGGGGGTCTCCGGTTCGTAGATGCCCGGCCACCAGTGACGAAGTAAGCCAGCCTTGGTGAGCGCGTCGAGTTCGGAGTGGATGACGTCCTCTGGGCCGGCGTAGAAGCGCAGTCGCCAGCAGGGGTGCTTGCGGGTGAACCACCACAGGGGGGTGTCGTCCCGGTTGTCGAGTCTTCGGATCATCGGCACGAGGTGGTCGCGGGCGGTCTGCTCGGCGGTGGCCCAGTCAGTGAACTCGACGTAGAACTGCGACCAGTGGGCGCTTAGGTCTTGGCGGGCGAGGGCGCGAGCGCCGGCCTGGGTGAAGACGTCGACGGCATCGAGCAGGGCGGTGGGACGCATGCGGATGCGGCGGGCGGCGCGCTCCACCGGCTCTCCGGCGAGGACGGCGCGTACCGCCGGGATGACCTCTTCGTGGGTCGGGTGGGTGGCGGGGGTCAACTGAGGAGTAGGCATGAGTCCCATTCCGTGATCGGGCTACCGTCGGCGGCGATCGTGGTGAGGGCGAGGGCGCACCCGGCCGCGCCTTCCAGAAGGCCAGCCCCGGACCGGGCGGGAACGGCCTGTTGCAACAGGGTCTTGGCCAGATGCGGAAGGTGCGCGGAGAGGCGGGGGGTGTGGGCGTCCTGCGCGGCGCGGAAGACAGTCTGGTAGAGCCCGGACCAGCCGTGGCAGAGGCTCGTGTCGATGACGCGGGAGAGCTGCACGGGGTCGTTCAGGCAGTGGTGGAGGGCGTCTTCGTACGCGTGCTGAAGGGGGAGGTCGCCGAGCGCGATGGCGGCGAGCTGCCCGGCGCGGGCGATGCCGGGCGTGCCGTAGCACCAGGACGGTCGGGCGGGGCCGGGGTGGTGCGGGCGGCCTGCCGCCAGGTCCGCAAGCGTGAGGTGTTCGGGCCACCACGGACCCGCCGTGCTCTCCTGCCGCCAGGCGTCGAGGTGGTCGCAGATGGTGCGGATGGCCTCGGTGTGGCCCTCGACCTCGATGCCTCGACGGTGTGCTTGAGCGAGGACGAGGAGGGGTCCGCTGATGCCGTGCGCGACGCCCAGGTTTCCATGTCCGCCGCGAAGGGTGTGCGTGCGCCGGGTGTCGTGGCCGACCCACCATCCGGGGGTGCTGCGCTGGTCACCGCTCAGGGGATGCGTGAGCGAGACGAGGTAGCGCAGGACCTTCTCCGTCGCGCTGCCGCCGGGCGCGGTGCGCAGGAGGTAGGCCCCGATGCCGGTCAGACCGTAGAAGGTGTCGTACTCGGCGAAGGTGGTGTTCTCGCCGCGGTACATCCGGGCGAGGGCGCTGTCCACGCGGCGGTGCGCCAGCCTGATGACGTGGCGGTGCAGGGCGGCGCGGGCCTCGCGGTAGAGGTGCTGCCTGTGGTGGGGTGCGGTGTGCAGGACGAAGGCCAGGGCCGGTGCACCGAGGTAGAGCCCGGTGCTGTTGGTCGCGGTGATCTTCCCGGCGGCGGCCTGTCCGATCCAGCGGTGTGCGGGGTGCCAGGTCGAGAGGCCGGAGGAGCCGCGTTCGATGTGGAACAGGGCGATGCCCGCGGCCCCGGAGGCGAGGGACTGCCCAACCCACGGCTCGTCTCGGGGCGGCGGCTCGGGGTGGGTGAGAACGGTGGCGAACTCCTCGGCGACTGCCCGCGCGTGGTCGGTGACGGTGTTCATCGGCCGGTCCTGACGGGCCGGTGGCGCAGGGCCACGGTGCGGGCCAGGTGCAGGGTGGCTGCCTCGACCGTCGGGCCGACGCCGACGGCCCGCACATGGTGGTGGTGCAGCAGCGAGCGCAGGACGGCGCTCGGCTCGTGCTGCTGCGCGATGAGGGCAGCCCGGTAGGCGGCCAGAGCGCGTCCGCGCCGCTCCCACGCGTCGGAGAGGTCCGAGGAGGTGCGGGCCGCGTAGAGCTGGAGCGCGTCCGTGCGGCCGGCGCGGTCGGCGGGCCCGGTGCTGCGGGCGGGGGTGTTCTCGATCAGCCACCGCCAGCCGTCCTCGGCGGAAGGGAGGAAGTGGGCGGCGAGGTCGGCGAGGCTGGCTGCGGTCACCGCCTGCGCGGAGTGGGAGGCGAGGCGGATCTGCGCGAGGGCGGCGGCGGAGTCGGCGGCGAAGAAGACGTGGGCGGCGTCCATCGCCGGTCCGGCGCCGTACCGCCCGGTCTGCGGCTGGTAGGGCTCCATCGTGAGATGGGAAAGGAGACGTAGGTAGTGCAGCTCGGTGACCCACCGGCCTGCCGCGGCCGCGATGTCGCCGTGCTGCCCTGGTGCGATGTGCAGGTGCAGGGCGAGGTGTTGGCCGCTGTCGGGGCGGGCGAGTTCCCGGTGCCGGGTGAACCACCAACGGGGTACGGGTTCGAGCTGGGCCAGGAGCTGGGGGAGGTGGCGGTCAAGGATCTCGTCGAACCGCTCGGGGTGACCGTGCAGGTGCAGGCGGAGGACGGACCCCGCGCCGGGCAGGTGCAGGGGCGCGCGCGAGCCGGCATGGGAACGCAGGGAGGGCAGCGCCGGCCGGGTGGGGGGCGTGCGGTGGAGCGGGAGGACGATGTCGTGGGCGCGGCCGATCCAGCCGTGCGCGTCCGGGTCGGCGCCCTGGCGGAGTTCGAGGTCGGGGCCGTCGTGCATGCGGCTGCGGATCAGGCGGCGGTGCACGGGGTGGTCGAGGTCGAGCGGAAGCCGCTGGTCGTACTCCATCAGGCAGACGTAGCGCGCGACGTTCGCACGCTCGCGCCACCCGGTGAACGCCTTCTCCCACGCGCCGTGCGGGGCGTTGCGGCCGGGCATGCCCTTCGGGGAGAGGAGCCAACGGGCCGGGGCCAGGGTGACGCGGCCGTGGCGGACGCGGGGCAGGAAGGGCAGCCGGGATGCGGCGCCGAAGTCGAACGGCTTGTAGACGGCGTTCCGGGCGCCGCTGACCTCGGCCAGGAAGCGGGCCAGGGGCGGCGTCTGGACGCCGGCCTCCAGGGCGTGGGGGACGCGCGCGTCGATCGGTCGGCCGGTGGAGAGCTGCACGATTTGCAGGCGGCGGGCGTCGGCGGTCACGCCGATGTCGTCTAGGGCGATGTTGGTGGTGCCGTCGCTCGGGTGCTCGCCGAGGGGGATGACGTGCGGCAGGAGCAGGGGGAGGCGGGCGACGTTCTCGTTGCGGCGGCGGCGCGGGGTGAACGAGACCTGCGCGGTGAGCACGTCGGGGTGGGTGGTGAACGACTCGCTCACCCGGCGTTGCTCGGAGGCGGGAAGGAGGTGGGCGAAGCGACCGAGCATGCTGCTGCCGGGTCGGGGGACGCCGGTGATCTCGATGCGGAAGTCCCCGTTGGCCAGCGCGCGGGAGGAGGGGGAGTGGACCTCGAAGCCGACTTCGCAGCGGTCGGCGTACTGGGGCTCGTCGACGCCGCCGGCCTCGATGAGTTCCGCCAGCGCCGCGTCATCGAGGACGAGGTCCCCGGGCCCGGCCTCCTGGAGGAGCTTCAGGAGCGTGGTGTCCCGTTCGGTGAGCAGCGTCGGAGCCTTGCGGCGCTCCGCGCCGACGAACCCGGCGGGCAGGCCGAGACCGCTGTCGGCGACCAGGTCGAGGACCGGAACGGTCGCCCCGACGCCGTATCCGGCGCGGAAGCGGCGGTGGAAGTCCCGCCAGTGCGGATACCCGTAGGGCATGGGGCTGATGCGGTGCAGTACCACTGCGGCGCGCTCGGCTTCGGCGACGACTTCGGGGGGCAGGTTGACCGTGCCGTTCAGGACGGTGTCGACGAGGACGGGTACGGGCGCGATGGCGGAGTGGGCCGTCATGCGGGTGGTCAGCGCCTGGAGGTTCGAGGCCGCGGCGGGAGCGTGGTGTGCGCTCAGGTCGTCGCGGAGGTCGTAGAGGCTGCGCACCAAGGGCCCGACGTCCGGCAGGCAGTGTGCGTCGATCCGCTTCAGCTCGGCGCATACGTGGTCGAGGGCGTCGAGGGTGGTCATCGGTGGACGCAGGCTGGTGATCAGGACGTTGAGGGCGAGGAGTTCCCGCAGGACTCCGTCGATCCCCCCTCCGGCCCCGGCGGGGAACATCGTCGTCAGGCGGTCCCGTAACGTCTCGAAGCCGATCGGTTCCTGCGCGCTGTGCAGGGCGGTCTTCACCGGGCGGGTCAGCCGCAGGGATATCTCGACCGGGGCCATGAGCCGGTCGTGGCCGTCGGCCGGAGGGCCGGGTGCGACGAGGCGGTTACCGCGGAGGTGAGCGGCGTTGTTAGCGACGACCTGGAGGCGTTCGAGCAGTCCGCCGTGGCTCTCCAGGCGCTCGATGACGTCACTGATCCACTCGCCGTCCGCCCGTAGCCGCACTTCGTGGTCGCGTCCCCAGCGCACGCCGGGTATCGCGCCGACGGTCAGGGTCGTCACGCCCGCGAACAGCCCGAACGGCGTTGGGCGTTGGCGCCATCGCAGGAGGTAGGAGATGACGGACAGCGCGGCCCGGCGGACCTGTCGCGGCGGCGGGGGCGTGCCGCGGACGATGCTCTCCACCGTCGCGGACAGGACGGGGCTCGCGGTGGTGAGGGCGTTGCGTATCTCGGGGCGCTGCCAGATCCGCACCAGGTAGGCGCGGGTGCCCGCCGGGTCGTCGAGGTTCAGGCCCTGGGGGATGTCGGCCGGGTTCGGGTCGGTCGTCGCGCGGACCACGGCGGCACCCGTCCACCGGTAGTTGACGGCCTGGGTCATGTGCGCTCGGTCCTTCCGGTGGTTGCGGGATGGGGGAGGGGCGCGGGGGCGCCGAGCGGTGCTCGGCACCCCCGCTCGACCCGGTGCGGGTCAGGTCAGGCCGGGTCCTCGATGAAGCTGCCGCACGACGAGGCCGAGCCGGCGCAGGTGTTGCCGCAGCCGTCGCTCGTGGAGCACATCAGCTTGCCGATGGGGTGGGCGGCGACGACCACCGTGACGTCGAGCGGCGCGAAGTCGTCCTCCAGACCGGTGGCGGTCGGGGGCGCGTCGAGCAGTGCGGTGGGGCTCATGTCGGTCCTCCTTGTTGGGGGTGGTGCCTGATGGGGCCTGGCCTGCCGTCGCGTTACGCGACGGGCCAGGAGAGCGAGACCCGGCGGTGGACCTTGTCGATGACCCGGTCCGCGGGGATCTGGTCATCGGGGGTGCCGGCCGGGTAGACCCGGATGACGGGGCTGGGGCCGCCGCGGCGGTGCGCCTCCCAGTCACGCAGGACGTCGGCGATCTTCGCCGCGAACTTCTCCGCCTGCGGACCGAGGGCGTGGACGCCGTACTCGTAGTGCATGTCGTCGGTGCGCCGGGTGACGAGATAGGCGAAGGTGTCGTCCTCGACGGCCGCGAGGGAGTACGTCGGCTTCACCGGCGCCACCCGGCCCGTGTCGAGGTCTGTGTCGACGGCCATGGTGCAGAAGCCCGGCAGGCTGATCGCCAGGTGCATCTGGAGGGTGTCGAGGAGTTCCCGCAGCGGGATGACGACTCCCGTCCACAGCTCGTGGCGCGGGGTGGTGATGGCGTTGTCGAGTCGGCCGGGGTCGGCGGGCAGGCCGTCGTCGAACCGGAGGGCGATCTCCTGGGTGCCGGCGACGAGCAGGAGCTGTTCGTCGTGGTGGCTCGTCCCCTGCATGGGCACGAAGCCGCAGACCCGCGTGGAGTCCGACTCCAGGTGACCGCCGACGCGGGTGAAGGCGACGGAGCGGGTCAGGCCGCGCATGCGCAGCGGGACGACGAGACGGCCGCCCGGCGTGAGCTGGTCGGTCCAGGCGGGCGGGATGTCCCAGGCCCCGACGGTGACGAGGACGACGTCGACGTCACCGAGGTCCGGGATCGGCTGGGCGGCGTCCGCGGTGACCACGCGGACGTCGTCGAAGCCGTTCTCGGCGAGGAGACGGGCGGCGCGCTCGGTGACCTCGGGGTCGATGTCCACGGTGGTCACCGACCCCGACGGCCCGACGAGTTCGGCGAGATAGGCGGCGTTGAGGCCACCGGAGCCGATCTCCAGCACCGTCATGCCCGGCTCGGCCTCGGCCTGTTCGAGCTGGATCGCCTGGATCTGCGGGGCGGAGACGCTGCTGCTGTGGACCCCGAACGCGTCGATCTTGGTGATCACGGCCGAGTACGGGTCGTACACCTCCTCCAGAGGCGTGCCCGGCGGGGTGAACCGGTCGCGGGGCACCCGCTTCATGGCCGCCTCGACGGCCGGGGAGGAGATCCACCCCTCTTCCCGCAGCAGCTCGATGGTCTGGTGGCGCAGGGTGGTGGCCTCGTCGGGGTCCACGGTCGTCTCGTCGGTCACGGAGGGTTCCTTACTTCCTGTCGGTGCGCGGGTCCGCGTGGTCTGCGTCCCGCGCCGAGCATTCCTAGCGGTGCGCGCTGTGGGGAGAGGTTCAGGGGGTGGCCTCTCCCCACCCGCGTCCTCCGGCCCCGGGCCTTCCTTCAGGCTCGGGCACCGGGTCCTGCACCCGTCCGCCGCCGAGGGCGGGCGGGCGTCGGTGGGCCGGCTGCGTTTCCCCCACGGATCGCAGCCGGGGCGCTCGATCGCGCCGCCTCCTCCGTTCGACTCGGGTCACGGGCACTGCCCGCGGGCCGATCGCCGGCGGAGGCCCCGGCTCTATGCGGCGACGTCGCCGGGGGGACGCCTGGGGTCACGGCAGCCACGCCATCACCTCGTCCCGGGTCAGAAGCCCGTACTGCCAGGCCCTCTTGATCGCCTGGCAGTTGTTCTTAGCCCGCAGGGTCACGAGCAACGACCGCCCGTCTGCGCGGACCACGGAGATCGGCCGGCGCAGCTCGGTGGCCATCTGCGAGGGTGTGAACCCTCGGGCCAGGAGGGCGATGAGGTCACGCTGTTCGGGCGGAACGACGATCGCTTCCGGGTCCAGCTGCTCCGGCGCCGCGATGGCTTCGTTCGCGTAGGCCACGGCCAGGGCGGCGGTCGACTCGCTGACCCCGTGCAACTTCGCCTTGGCGTGCCGCCGGTACGTCTGGGCGGTGCCGTAGCTGATCTGGAGCCGGGCCGCGACCTCGACGAGGGTGTCACCGTCGGCCAGACCCGCAAGGATCTGCCGCTCACGGGGTGCAAGGGCGTACGAGGAGACGGTCACGGCTGTGCCCCTTCACGGTTACTGGCCAGGTGGCACAGGAGGTTGAACCGGTCGATCTCGGCCTCGACCAGACAAGCCATGGGCGGAATCGGCCTGTGCCGACGCCGCGCTCGGCTCAGGCGCGTCAACGTCGCCACGGCGAGGAAGGCCCGGCAGGGACTTCGCCCGGCACCGGCCCACTCCCCGCGGGTGAGTGATCCGGTTGTGGGGCGCGGATCTGCGCCCTCCCCGCGCACGGCCAGGGGGCGCGGCCCGACGCCGGAGAGGGGGACGGTGGCCGCGTCGTCGTGCGCCAAGGGCGCGAGGTGAAGCCTCACCACCCGTCACCTGCCGTATGGGTGGCCGCGAGGTCCAGGACCTCGTCGGCGATCACCTCCTGGTCGAGAATGCCCTGACCGGCCAAGGCGACACGGCGCAGATGCCCGAGACCGTCGTCCTCTCCGGCCGGCAGCGACTCCGCCAGCACCTCGCAGGCGCGGAGGACCGCATCTGCGACCGCACCCGTCGGCCGCTGGCTCGTCTCCTGCATCACGAGGTCCACGAGCTGCGCGACCGCGCTGCGCAGGCGGAGGCACAGCGGGATGACCCTCTCGGCGGACGGCGCGCGCTCGCCGAGCGCGGCTTCGACGTCGTCGTCAAGGTGGGCCAGCGCGACCAGGTCGATCGTCGCCGATCGCCGCAGCCCGGCCACCAGCCGCTCCAGAACTTCCCGATCGCCGGGCCGAGCCCGCTCGACGTCGCGGTCCAATGACGGAGTGCGCCTGGAGAGGGAGGTCGCGGGGATCATCACGCCCTCCCGGCCGAAGCGTCGATGACGGACCAGGTCGTGCGGCCGTCCTCGCTCACCCCCCACACCTCGCTGAGGGCGTCCACGAGGAACAGGCCCCGGCCGCCGTCGTCCTCCAAGGCGGCGACGCGCCTGCGGGCGGAAGTGGTGCTCTCGTCGACAACCTCGACGAACAACCGGTCGTGACTGCCCTTGACCTGCAAGCACACGTCACCCCTACCGTGCACGACCGCGTTGGTGACCAGCTCCGAGACGATGAGCAGTGCGTTGTCACGTACGGCGCTGGGCAGGCCCCACAGACGCAGGTGAGCGCTGGTGATCCGCCGAGCCTGGGCCGCGCGGGTGAGGTCCGGCTCCATCGCGACGACGAATGCGCGCGTTACGCCAGCAGGCGCAGCGTCGGCGTGCCGCATGAACGGGCCTCCCAGGTCGCCGGGGCAGGCGTCGTCAACCGGGCGAAGCAGGTGAGCCATGGTCGTCATCGCTGGCCTCCCGTCGAGTTCTCCGCCGAGACCAGTGCGACGAAGCCGCCGCTCTCGGCCATGAGGTCGAGCTGTTGCTCGTACTCGTCGAGGTGCGGGCTGATGTGCTCGTAAGCCAGGACCACGACGCCGTCCGCGTGGCCGGCGCGGACCTGGCGGAGAACCCACCGCCACCAGGGGCGTTGGGCCGGGGCGGTGTGGTGCAGCAGGTCCGCGACGGCGTGCTCCGTACGGACCCGCCACCCCTGGGACCCGGCGTACTCGAAGGCCGCATCGAGGGACACGCGCCCCGTCGACAGCTCCCGGTTCATGCCGACGCCGTACAGGCACACGCGGGGAACGCGGCCGTGCGCGTCGAGCTGCTGGAGACGCTGGCTCATGACCTCGCGGCGGATGTGTCCCAGTCCCGTGAGCTGGTCGGCGCGGATCGCCGGCGTGCGGCCCGAGCGCCACCGGGCGGCAGCCCGAGCCTCTGCGTCCATCCAGGCCGGTGAGGTACGCGGACGGACCTGAGCCGGGCTCGGTGCCGTCCCCGGAAGCTGCATGCCGTCCGCCTGCCGCGGGATGTGCAGCGGGTGTCCGTAGACGTGCGCGGCTCGGTCGAGGTATTCGGTCAGCCTCGCGGCCAGGGGAAGGGCGGTCACGCCTGCCTCCGCTCGACGACGGCGTTACGGCCGTGCAGGCGGCCGACCGAGGGTGCGAGCGGTGCAGCGCTCGAAGTGCCGATAGAGGCGTTCATGGGTGCTCCCGCTCGTCGAGTAGCCGTCCTAGATGAGCGAACCGCCTGACTGCTGCGATCGGTATGGGGTTATCGCCCTCAAGGTGGTCAAGGTGGTCAAAGATCACCAAGGGGGGCGTTCGCGTCCGGCTCCCAGCCAACGGGCCGTGACGCTTGATGTTCAGTCAACGACGGTAGGTGACCGAACAACAGGAAAAGTTCGCCGCGTTGACGCTGCGGGCATCCGGAAGACTTTGCTTGGCCGTGACCTACTTCGTGGGCAGCCTCGTGACGGCGGCACTACTTTCGGCACATGGGAGCGAACGCCATCCTTCAGGAACGCATGGGCGAACTGGGAGTGACACAGGACGAGTTAGCGGATCTCTGCAACCAAGCGTTGTTAGAGATCACCGGGCGCCCTGGAGACATGTCGTCACGCACGATCCGGAATCTACTGAGCGGAGCCACTCGGCGTCCGATCGGGCGAACTTGCGCGGCACTTGAGCGTGTGTTCGGCTGCCCGGTGGCGGACCTGGGGTTCAGCGCCCCCAGCACCATGAAGGCTCCGGAGGACCCGTTGCGGCGTCGTGACTTCATCGCTGCCACCACAGGAACAGCGGTGGCAACGGCAGTACCCATCGGCAGGCAGCGTCGCTCCGTCGGGATGACGGACGTCCAGCGAGCTTCGGCCGGCATGAACAAACTCGTCGAGGCGGACGATCGGCTAGGCGGGCATCGCGGCCTCGCAGCCACCGCCATCGGAGGTCGCGCCAAGATCCTCGAACTACAGCAGCGCAACGCCAGCGAAAGCGTCCGTCGCGCGCTCTACGGCCTCGCCGCCGAGTACACCACGATCGCCGCCTGGGCCTGTATCGACCTACGCGACCTGGACACCGCGCAGCACCACCTTCACGAGTCCACCACCTTCGCCGGGCTGTCCCAGGACGCCGCGACGGGGATGCGCGTCTGGATCAACGTGGCGATGCTCGCCTACCAGCGCCGCAACTGGCCCGAGCAGCTGGCAGCCGCCCAGGCCGCCTCGGCGTCGAAGGCCGCGCGGACGGACGCCTTCTTCAACTCCATGGGACGGGTCCGACTCGCGCTTGCCCACTCCTCCCTGGGTGACCCGCAAGCTGCCCAACGAGCCCTGGATGCGGCGCAGAACACCTTCAGCAAGGCCCCCGATGTTGACCGCCCCCGCTGGACAGCCTTCTATGGGCCAGCCGAACTGAACCACCTCGCGGCCATCATCCTCAACCACAGCGGCGAGTCCGCCGAGGCCGAGGCGATGGCACACCGGGCCCTCGCCGCGATCCCGCCTGACTTCCAGCGCAACCGGGCGTTGGCGACGTGCCAACTCGCCCTCGCGCAGCTTCGGCAAGGCGAGCCCGAACAGGCCACGGGAACGGCCACCACCATCTTCCAGATCATGAACGGGGCTCCCCTCCCCGGGCGTATGCGCACCTTGATCGGGGACTTCCACCGAGACCTGCTGCGGCTTGCGCCGACCACGACGTATGCACGCGACTGGGCCGACCGTATGCGAGACGAATGGAGTCAAGGTGCCTGACCTGATCGATCTGCGCCACTACAAGCACGGAAGTCTTCCCCAGGACTTCAAGCAGATGCTCATCGACGTACACGCTGATTCGTACGCGGACGCCATGGACAACGAGTTCAACCAGCGGTTCCCATGGTTCGTCGATCACTGGTCCGCCATGGACGGCTTCAACGGTGTCGTCGCCTTTGACGGCCAGGAGCCCGCCGGCTTCGCCTACGGCGCGCCCCTTCCGCCGGGGCGCGAATGGTGGCGCTCGACCTCCTTCACGCCGAACAACGGCTACACCGCGACGTACGCCGTCTCGGAAGTGATGGTGCGCCCGCAGTGGCGCAAGCAGGGGATAGCCGATCAACTGCACGAAGCGCTCCTGCACGGTCGCGACGAGGACCTTGCCGTGCTCTTGGTCGACGTGACCCATCCGAAGGTGCAGAGCCTGTACGAGAGCTGGGGCTACGCGAAGACCGGCGAGCAACAGCCCTTTGCCGACTCTCCGGTGTACGCGGTCATGGTCCGCGACCTTCGCAGCGACCGCAGCAGCGTTCACGCCGCCGAATGACCGGACTACAGCTCACGGGACCGTCGAGCGCCCTGGAACTCCGCGCGTTCACCGACCTCGACACCGCGCGGGGTGATCTGCTCGACGTCTACGCCGAGGTGCGCGCCCCGCTCCTGCACCTGCCCAACTACGCGATCTCCTCGTTCGGGGAGCGGCTGGATCGGCACGGCTCTGAACCCGGCTTCGAGGCGGTTCTCGCCTACGAGGAGGAGCATCCCGTGGGCTACGCCTACGGCAACAAGATCGAGGACGGTGACCGCTACTGGCAGCGCACGAGCCCCGCGCCCGATGAGGCGTACACCGCGGGCCCGGCCTTGGCGCTGAAGGAGGTCGGCGTCCGCCCCGACTGGCGCGGCACGGGCATCGCGCGCCGTATGCACGACGCCCTACTCGCAGGACGTCCCGAACCCTATGTGACTCTCATGGTCAACAAGGCCGTTGGCGATGGCAAGGTCCATGCTTTGTACCGGAGCTGGGGATATGAGGACATCGGGTTCAGTCAGCCGTCGCCCGCCTCACCCCGTCTCACGGTCATGATCCGGTCCACCGACTGACCAGCGGTCAGGGGGCCTTGCCGTGACGTCAGCCACCCCGAGGCTCGCGCTCGACGGGGTGATTGCGGCCGAAGGCTGCTGTACGAAAGCGAGTTGAGAACTAGGTTGTGGGTCCGCTCGCTTCGGAGGAGCCTCCGGGGGCGAGTTGGTCAACGTGATCAAAGATCGTTTGGGGGCGGGGATGCCGCGCGAGAGGAACGAGCACTTAGTAGCGCTGCTCCTGGAAGCGCGCTGGTCGCGGGCAGAGGCAGCCGCCGCGTACAACCGCGTCGCCGCGGAGACCATGAGCGGATCGATCGCGGAGAACTCCCAGATCGGGCGCTCGCATGTGAGCATGTGGGTGGGCGGAACCAAGCCGCAGGGGGTCGCGCCGAGTATCTTGTGCCAGGCATTCACCCGCCGCCTGAGACGTGAAATCACTCCTCAGGAGGCGGGGTTCACCGAGGAGACCCCATCGGCGCAGGGGGCGCTCGACTGGTCCGCCGATCCTCTGACTGCGCTGAGCGACCTGGGGAGAAGCGTGGATTCGGAACGGCGCCGATTCCTGGCGAACGGCGTTTTCTCCGCGGCAGCCCTCGCGCTTCCGGATGAGCCCTGGTGGGACAGCACGGCGCGCACTCCCGCCGCGACGCTCACCACAGGGAAACGCGTTGGTCGTGGCGACGTCGAGACCGTGAAGGAGTTGACCGTCGCCTTCTCCCGCATGGATCAGCGCCGAGGGGGCGGTCACGGCCGGCGCGCGGTGGATCAGTACCTGGGGCACGAGGTGCGCACCTTCCTCCGCGGCCAGTTCATCGACGACATCACTCGACGCGCCATGCTCGCTGCCTCCGCCGAACTCGCCTACGTCAGCGGCTGGATGGCCTTTGACAACAGTGAGCACGCCGTCGCCCTCTCTCGCTTCAACACCGCCGTCAAGCTCGCCGCCCGCGCCGGTGACGCCCCCCTGAGCGGTCACATCTTGCGCGCGATGGCACACCAAGCCCTCGACCTGGGCTTTCGAGCTGACGCCCTCCGCATCTCCGATGCCTCCATTCGCGGAGCCCGGTACACGGACGCCACCCCGCGCGAGAGAGCGCTCCTCGGCGTCGTGCACGCCCGGACCCTCGCAGCGAACCACCAGCGAAGCGCGGCTTCACGAGCCCTGCTCCGCGCCGAGGACGACCTTGCGAATGCCCACGACGGGATCGTGGAACCGGACAGGACCTTCTTCTTCGGTGAGGCGTCACTTGCCCACGAGACGGCCTGCACGCTCCGAGACCTCGGCGACGCCCAGCAAGCGGTGAAGGAGTTTCGGCGCTCGGTTCGAACCCGCGGCAGCGCTTTCCGACGGACCCACGCCGTCACCCTCGGTTATCTCGGCGCGGTGCAGATCGCTCAGGGCGGGGTGGAGGAGGCATGCTCTACGTGGAGCAATGTCCTGGACTCCATGGAGGACGGCATCTACTCCGGCCGAGCGCGGCAGACCGTCGTTGACATGCGTCGGCTCATGTCGCCGTACCGTCGACGCGGTATTCCCGCGCTGCGCCAACTCGACGCCCGCGCTGCCGCGTACTTGGCCCAAGTAGATTGAGCCCGGAAGGCGAGACGACGAGTCCAGGGGGGCACGGTATGGCCTTGCAGATCAACCCGATCGGGGAAGTAGTCGCAGGCCGTGTAGAGGTGGCCGATGACTACTGGGGCGGCATCGAGTCGGTGATCCAACTCGACGAGAAGGAGTTCCCCGCCGACTCGGTCCAGGGGCTGGAGGAGTTCTCCCACCTGGTCGTCGTGTGGCACTTCGATCAGGCATCAACCGACGACGTCGAGTACCACGCGCGCAGTCCGCGGGGAAACACGCAGTGGCCGGCGACCGGCACCTTCGCGCACCGCAACCATCGCCGTCCGAACCAGCTTGCGCAGAGCTTTCCGCGCCTGCTGCGGGTTCACGGCCTCAGCCTGCACGTCGTGGACTTTGACGCGGTCGTGGGCACGAAGGTCTACGACGTGTCGCCGTTCTTCACCACCATGGGGCCCCGTGGCGTCGTCCGGGAGCCGGCTTGGCCTTCAGAGATGCTGGCCGACTATTGGGCTGAAGGTGGCTGAGTGCGGCGCGCGGGACTCGGGAGTAGTCGGCGCAGAGCCGTCGTCCGCCTCCGGCTGGAGACGTCCGCCAGCAAACGGTAGATCCGCTCCCAGGGGAGCTGGCGGCATCTCGACACGGCCTTGCCGCGCTGATGCCCGAGGGCGCCGCCAGCATTCGAGGAACTTCTAGGGCTTCTCGAAAGACCGGTCGGCCCCGGCTGTAGGCCGGTCTAGATCATTGGGGACTCAGGCTCGACGACTTCAGCCGGTCCCTCTACAGCGGTCACGCCGCCGTATGCAGGCCGCGGGCAAAGCTGATCATTCTTCGTGCCAGTGGTGACGGCGTCACCAGACTCCCGTGCGACGGCCTTCGTGAACACCTGCTCCGCGCGATCCAGGGTCAACCGCATCGTGCCGTACGGCCCCACGGCGTAACCGGTCCGGTGGCCGTGCAGGTGCAGTTCCGACACCGCCTGAAGTCCTGCGTCGACCTCCGGCACGTCGTCCGGTGGGACGAGGGCGTGCAGCTCCTCGGCCCACTCCCATCCGAGATCACGCAGCACGGTCCGGGCCTCCTCTTGCTCCCAGCCGCTTCGTGCCACAAGTCCGTGGCGCGGGTCGGTCGAGAAGACCATGTTCGGGTTCGTCATCATCCGGCCATCTCCTTGACCCGTCCGGCAGTTCCCGTCTCTTCGCTCTTGGCCGTGGGCCAGGCCGCGAGCTGGAATCGGGCAGGACGGTCGTCGTGCTTGCCGACTCGGCATTCGTCGCCCGCTTTGCCCAGCGCCTTGTTCATGCGGGTGAGGAAGCGGTCGTACTGCTCGTGCCAGATCACGGACGAGCCCGCCTCCGCGTACGCGTCCGCCCTGGCGAAGGCCAGGGCCGCGATCTCGTACGTCAGGCCCTCGTGCTTCGCCCAGCAGGGCGGGATGACGTCCTGCGGCTGCCAGGCGTACGTCCGGTTCAGCCAGCGGCATACGGAGTCGAGCCAGGCGGGCATCGGCGCGATCAGCTCGGCGGACAGGGCACCGAGGTCCCACGGGGCGGGACCGTCGGCGGCCACGGACTCGTCGGTGCTCCGCTCGGCGATGTACTCCAGGATCAGCGCGGGCGGCTCGGGGAACGGCTCGAAGTGCTTCAGGGTCTCGGTCATGCGGCAGCAGCTCCTTCACGGCCGGCCCACGCCGCCGCGTGTGCCTTGGCCTGCTTCCTCTTCTCGGTGGCGCGCCGGTTCCGCTCGGCCTCGTTGGCACTCCGCAGGCCCTGTACGTGTCCCTCGATCTCGGGCCAGGACTCCCAGGTCCACATACCGTCGAGCCGGGTGACGATGGGCGGGAGGTTGTCCGCGAGGACCAGGGCGTGGCCCTCGGGCAGGCCCCGGATCTCGTCCCCTCGAAGGACGGGTTCGAGCGCCATGTGGGTGGCCGTGGAATGGCCGCCGCGGTCCCCGCCGGAGGTGGTCTTGGTCGTGCGCTCCCGCTCGACCTGACCACACAGGTCGGACATGTCCTTGAGGAAGTCGGGGTCCTTGTCCCCGGGCAGGACGATGACGTTGTTGGTGAAGGCCGCCAGCTCCTTGGCGGTGTCCTCGCCGAAGCGGGCACGGGCGGACGCCCACGCCTGGAGGCCGTAGACGACCGTGATTCCACGGCCCCGGCCGTCGGCCACTCGTTGGCGGAGGCTGGGAATGGGCGCGATGTTCGGCGCCTCGTCCAGGGCCGCGAGGAGAGCGGGGTCGAGCCGCCCGGCCGGGGAGGCGAGGGCGTGCGCCTCCGCAAGGTCCAGAAGGTCTTCAGCGATCGCGGTGGTGAGCGGCGCGACGGAGTTGACCTCCGAGTCTTTCCCGAGGAGGTAGAGGGTGCCGCCGGCGTCGAGGAACGAACCGAAGTCCGTGGGCTCCTCGCCGTCTCCCTGGAGGGCGTTGATCACCGACTGGTGCATGAACGGTTCGAGAGCCGCGTCCAGCGTCGAGGCCGTATTGCCCACGGTGCGGCTGTCACCGGAGGTCGCCGTGCGGAGCATGTCCGCCCAGCCGGGACCGGCGCCGGGGTGCGCATCGAGGATGCCGAGGGGTGCCGGGTCGGTCAGCTTGCGGGCCCACCGCAGCACCCATTCGAGGGACGCGCCGTCGAGGGCGGCGGCGTGGAAGAAGGCGGCGAGGATCTTGGACGCCTGCCCCTTGTAGAAGGCACTGCCTTCACTCGACTGCGCCGCGCTGTTGGGGGTGCGCGAGCCCGCGACGAACGCCTTCCCCCGCATCATCGCCACCTCCGTGTCGGCCGCGCCGTTGATCGGCGTCCACCGGAAGCGCGGGAGGCTCGGCGCGATGTTCTGCGGGTCGAAGACCGCGACCGGGCGGCCCTCCCGCTGCCGGGCGTCGAGGGTCAGTTCGACCAGATCGGGCTTAGTCGAGGTGGCCAGGACCGGACCGGCCCAACGACGGACCAGCGGGGCGAAGAAGCGCAACGTCTTTCCGCTGCCCATCGGGCCGATGACCCGGCACGCCTTGTCGGCGCGGGACCAGAGATCGACCCCCTTGGGACGCTGCGAGACGCCCAGCGAGTAGCCGAAATCGTGAGGATCGAGGGGGTGGTGCATGACGTACTCCGGAGCGAGGTGGGCGACGAGGAGGGGAGGGTCAGCGGGCTGCGGAGCGCTTCTTCGCGAAGCTCACCCCGGCTGTGCGGCTGCTGTGGCCGTCGTCGCTGGTGAGGGAGGGCCTGATCTCGGTGGCCTTCAGGACTGCCTTGGCCGACATCTGGCGCTTGAGCTGTCCCTTGCTCGCGAATCCGGCGTTGCGCCGTCCGCGGTTGAGCAGGAACCAGAGCGTCACCAGGGCCAGGGCGAGCACCGCCGTCACGGCGTACAGGGCGAGCGAGATGCCGCCGGGCATGAGGTCCACTACTCGGCCCTCCGGGCGACGCGGGCCGCCAGGTAGCGCATCCGCCGGCCGCACAGCCGCGACACCGATGCGTCGGGCCCGGCACAGCGCGGAGGCGCGGTGTGGAAGGCGCCGTGCAGGTCCTCAGCGGCCCGCCAGATGTGGGCGATGGCCGAACGCACGCGCCCGCCGGCGGCGGAGTAGTCGCCGTGGTCCAGGACGAGGGCCAGTTCCTTCGTGCGCCGGGCGAGGTCGAGAGCTTCGGCGTGCAGCTGGTCGATGTCCTGCCGCGCCGTGCGGTCATCGGCACGGGTCGTTGAGTGGTCGGTGGTGACGGTCATGGAGAGGGCTCGTTCCGAATTTGCGGTGACGGGGGCGGTGGCGAGGTGGCTGTTGCCGCTCATTCGGTGTCCGGGGAGGTGCTGGTCAGGTCGGTCATCGAGCCGGAGGAGAAGCACAGGTGCTGCTCTGCTGCGACCAAAAGGTGTTGGACGCCGGGATAGATCACTTCGCCGACCTTCCACAGCGCGATCCCGCGGCGCAGGCGCATGATGTGTTCGGCCGTCCAGGACGGCAGGCCCAGTCGGGCCACCGTCGCTTCCGCTTCGGCCTTCTTCTGGCTGTAGATCACGATGGTGTCGGCCATCTTCAGCGCCGCTTGGGTCTCCGGGCTGTCGTCGATGTCGGAGAGGTGATGGACGATGAAGATGCAGGACAGGCCGTATCCCCGCGCGAACTTGAGGAACTTCTCCAGCAGCGAGGCGAGTTGGGGCGTTCCGAGGATGTGCCACGCCTCCTCGCAGACCAAGATCCGCTTGCGCTGGGTGTACCGGCGGCAGCCGGTGTTGCGGTTCGGCCCCAGCTCCCAGGCCCCGCTGTTCGCGTCGACCACGATCCGGTCGTGGGCTCCCGGCTCCGTGCCGCACTCGCACAGCGGCCGAAGCCAGACCTCTTCGAGGAACACGCTGATGACGGCGACCAGGATGGTCATGGCGACGCCGCCGGACGGGACCTTGGTCAGGTCGAAGACGATCATGTCGGCGTCGAGGTCCACGCCGAGGCTGGTCGGGCCGTCGAGCATCCCGGTCAGGTCGCCGGTCGCGTCCTGCTCACTGCCGCAGAGGCGATCCAGGACATAGGACGCCTCCAGCCCGTCACCCAGCAGTTCGTCCCGCGTACGCTGTTTGGCCGTCGCGTCGGATGCCTCCGGGGAGCGCAGCGCGGCGGCGACGTCGGCCAGGACCGGGGTCCGGCCGAGGTCTCCGGCCCGCTGATGGGCCCGGCGGATCGCGATGCGGAGCGCGGAGCCGGCGAACTCGTCCAGGGTCTTGCCCAGGCCGAGTTCCACGATCGTGCGCACCAGCTCGACTTGCCGCTTGCCCGCGATGGCGGGGTCCATCGGGTTGATGCATGAGGCATCCCGGCCGCCGCCGGGGGCGAACTTCACGGGGGCCTTGCCGGTCAGCGAGCGACCGAGTGCGGCCCACTCGCCTTCCTCGCGCTCCTTCTGCTCCTTGGTGTCCAGGACGACGACCTGACGGCCGAGGCGGATCTGCCGGGCGGCGTAGGTCTTGGTCAGGGCCGACTTTCCCCGGCCGGTATCGCCCATGACGATCATGTTGCCGCCGGGCAGGCCGTCCCCGAAGGCCGAGAAGGGGCAGTAGATGAACGCCTTGCCGCTGTACAGCTCGCGGCCGATGATCGCGCCCGCCGTGCCGAGGGTGGGCGGGGCGATGGGCAGGTACAGGGCCTGGCTGGTGGTCGTCTCGGTGTAGAGGGGACGGCGCACCGTCTCGTGCATCGGCGACAGCGGGGCGAGGAGGTCCGTCACTTGATGCCTCCGGCGAGGGGAAGGGTCGTGGCGAAGGCGCGGGCGTGTTCGAGGTCGAGCCATTCGATCCGCAGGTGTGCGTTGCGGGCGCGGGAGGCGGTGGTGCGCTTGGTGCGTTCCAGCTCTTCGGCGCTGCGCGAGGAGATGGTGATGTAGCCGACGACGGCGGAGCCGGCCGCGCCGGAGGACGCCAGGGTCATGCCGCGTGATCCGGTGGCGGTGGCGGCGATCTGGTCGCGCGGGTCGATGTTCTTGCCGCGCTTTCGGTCGCGATCCATCTCGGCCTGGTTGTTCGTGTCCTCCGCGAGCATCCGTTCCACGGCCTTGTCGTTGGGTTCGAGCTGCTGCGTGATCGAGATGGTGCGGATGACGTCGGGCATCCCGATCAGCAGGGGCGAGAGGAAGTCGGGGCCGACGGGGGTGGTGGGCCATCCGACGACGGCGGCCGTGGCGTGGTACCAGCTCTCGGTGGAGCCCGCCGCGCGGGTGGAGAGGTGGGCGCCGTCGCGGACGTCGACGTTGCGGGGGAAGGCGTGCGCCTGCCGAAGGTCGGTGTCCCAGATGGCATGGTCCGGGTCGTAGGAGTTCCGGATGAACGCCGTCATCCTGCCCGCGTCCAACGGAGCGATCACGGAGAGGTCGGCGTCCTCCGCGCGGGACCACAGCTCATCGAGGTAAGCGGCCATCGCGGCGGCGATCCCCTCGTCACCGGTTCCGCGGGCGGCACCCTCGGCGGCCAGATCGCGGGTGAACCGGGCGTGGATGGTGATGTAGTAGCGGTGCTCCTCCGCGCTGGTCGACACGGCGTCTGCGAGCACGTCATAGGAGTCCTTCAGCCACTGTGGCGCGTCCGCCGTCGCGGCCGACTCGTCGCGCTGCGCGATGAACCGCTGGTGTGCGTAGGGATCGCTCTTCATCTGCCGGGCGAGGACCTGAATCCGCTTCACCGGGTGCTCTTCGACGTTGCCGAACGCGTCGAGGAGTTCGCCCCAGCGCTCCAGGGCGACGACCTGCTCACCGACCTCCTTGCCGCCGAGGCCGGGCGAGGCGATCTCCAGCGTGGCCGTGACGCAACCGGCCTCCGGCTGGAGGACCACGACGGCCTGCTGCCCGCGGACCGTGACCGGCACCCACGTCATGCCCGTGACGCCCTCCGGCTCCACGAGGGCCGCGTCCGGCGGCGTGCCATTCGCGCGCACGCCGGCCTCGACAGCCGGGGACACCCACACGCCGCCCGTGCGGCGGAGAGCCTTGCGGTGGTACCGGTTGATCCGCCACCAGCGGTACAGCGTGCGCCGCTGGGACGTGCCCTTGGGCCGGTACGGGGCGTACACGATGACCAGGGCGAGCAGGATCGGCAGGACCAGGCATGTCGCAGCGACGGCCGTGACGCCGTTGAAGAGGTAGCCGAACAGGATGCCGGTGACGGCTCCGCTGCCGAGGACGACCTGTTCGCCGAGGTCGCGGCGGCCCACCAATCCCGTGGGGCGGTGCTTTCCGAACTGATACGTACGAGTCGACATGAGGTGTCACTGATCCTTGCTGGGGTTCGGTCGTCCGGGTGCCTGTCCGCCCGAGGGCCGCGACGGCGGCGGGGGCGTGACGGAGGGCCCGGAGCCCGAGGTGGTTCCTGATGCGGAGGAGGGAGAGGCGGGCGGCGTCGGGCCCGAAGTGCCCGGACCGGGTGCCGGCGGCGAGGGCGGCCGAACGGTGCTCGGGGTGCTGTTGGCACTCGGCGGGCGTCCGGCCGAGGCGTCGCCACCGGCCGAGGACCGGTCCGCAGGCGAGCTGACGACCGGGTCGGAGGTCGCTCCTTGCGGACGTGCAGCGGCCGGTGCACCGGACGTACCGGCGGTGTCGCCGCCCTGCTGTCCTTCGGACTGCTCGGGCTTGCCGCCGCCAGCGGCGTCGGTGCCCTGCGCGCCCGGGGAAGTGGTGGCCTTGTTCTTCGCCACGTCCATACCGGCCTTGGCGACGGCGGCCCCGGCCGCGACCGGTCCGGCCACTGCCGTGCCGCCGCCCATCTTCGCGCCAGCGCTCTTGGCTCCCGCGGTCTTGGCACCGGCGGACTTGGAGCCACCGACCAAGGAGTCCTGCACCCGTGCGCCCATCGCCCGGTTGGCGTGCTGGCCGGGACCGTCGATCGCGGCGGCCGGGCCGGAGGACTGGGCGTTCTTCCGGTCGTGGTGGAGGCTGGCCATCTCGTCCCCGAACGCGGGAACCCACTTGTAGAGGGTGGCGGACGCGAAGACGGCGAGCAGGAGGATCAGCGCGCCGACCAGGGTCTTGGAGACCGTATCCGACATGCTTCCCGAGGTGTCGCTGAGGATCGCGCCGCCGAGGCCGAGCAGGGCGAAAAGCACTGGCTTGCTCAGGCCGATGGCGAAGATGGCGCCGAACCACTTCTTGCTCTTGTTCCACAGGTCGCGGTCGACCAGGCCCGCGTTGACGATGGGCCCGAGCGCGACGGCCACGTAGATGGCCGCGCTGCGGATCAGAAGCTCGATCCACATCAGCAGCGCGCCGCACATCATGATCAGGTTGACGACCAGCAGCTGCCCCACGCCCTCGCTGGGGTTCGAGGCCATGACCTTGAGGATGTTCTCCAGGAACGGCTTGAAGTTCGAGGTCGCGTACGGCTCGAAGATGGCCGTGACCTCGTCAATCGCCTTCATGAGCAGTGCGATCGCACCCGGCGTCATGGCGTTGACCACGAACTGGAGGAGCAGGAAACCGATCGCCTCGGAGACCGCCGTGGTCACGGCGACTCCGCGCACCGCCCTCTTGGCCACGGCGATCAGCCACAGGGCCACGGTGAGCAGGCTGGAGGCCGCGAAGATGATCGCGTACTGCTTCAGGAAGCCGCTGCTCGTGAGGTCGATCTTCGTGGTGTTCTGGATCAATTCCAGCATCTTGCGCAGGAACCAGATGTTGGCCTCGGTGAGCTTCTGGAGCAGGAACCCCAACGGGTCCTTGACGAAGTCGATGGCAGCTTTCGCCTCGCACACCATCGGGATGTAGCAGAAGGGATTCGCGACCGCCGAGGGCACGAACACGAACCCGATAACGATGTTGACCATCGCCACCGCCTGGAGGCGGCGGCGCCAGCGGCCCGGCGTTCCCCGTTCGACGGTCAGCAGGCCGGGGGCGTCATCACGCAGTCGCAGGCGCATTGCTGGCACCCCCCACGTCCGCGAACGACTCGGCGGAGTCCGCTTCCTGCATGGCCGGCGGTGACGGTACGAGCGGTTCGGAGGGGGTGACGGCCGTCGTCTTCCAGGTGCCGTGCTCCCAGACCAGATCCACGGTCATCCGCAGGAAGGCGACCTGCGGACGCTGCGTCTCGTCCTTCCCGGCGACGCCGCCCACCGACGCCGTCCACAGCTCGATGCTCGCGGCCTGGTCGGAGTAGGAGATCGAGCGGGTGGCGAGCGCCGCAGTTCGCGTGATCAGTTCGCTGCCGTCGGCAGTCGTGCCGTCCTGGCCGACCCCCCTGTTCTCCGTGACCAATCGAGCCGTCGAGTCGCTGTCCGAGGTGACCGAGTGCAGCACGCTCGACGCGGCGGTGGCCGTCAGCATCCGGTGCCGCCAGTCCTCATCGGTGAAGAACCGCGGGTCGCCGTAGAGCATGGTGGCGCTGACGGCGGCGGCGCGCGCGCCGCGCTCATCGTGTCCGTAGGGGGCCGGGAATCCGGTCTGGTCCTCGGCGCCGCTGAGCACGGGGCTTTCTGCAGCGGCGGCAACGTAGTGCGAGAAGTCGCCCGGCACGTTGGACGCTTGCCGTGAGTCGATCGGGGCGACCAGCCCCGAAGAGGTCGAACTGTCCTTCAGCTTCCAGTCGTTCGACTCCCAGGTGAGCGTGACCGTCACCGACTGGAAACCCGCCTTCGGCGTCGCGTGCCCGGCCGCGCTGCCGCGCACGGTAGTCGTCCACAACCGCACCATCGCGCCGTGGGCATCCGAGCTGAGCACGTGAGCGGAGAGGACGCCGGTACGGGCGACCGCCTTCTTGGCGGAGAACTTGGAGGTGTCCCCCCGCAGCGAGCCGGCCGCGTCACCGGCCGCGTGGTCGGCCTTCTTCACCGCCGCTTCGGCCGTGCCCTTGGCCGCCATGACGGCTACCGCCGCGTGCCGGGCTTCCTTGTCCGTGAGGAAGCGCGAACTTCCGGCAACAGTTGTGTAGTTGGCTGCCGCCGCCTTCGCGCCGGAGCGGGTGTGCGGGTAGCCGACGGGCACGCCGCGCAGCTCGCGCACACCTTCGCCGCTCTGCTGAGGAGCCGAGTGTGCAGGTGCGGACGCGGAGGGGGCCGCAGCCGGAGGGGTGCCGGTCGCCATGCTGACGACCACCCCGGCCGCGGTGACCACCGCAGCACCGGCGGCCGCGATGCCCCAGAGCTTCGCCGACGGGCGGCGTGCTCCGCTGGTCTTCGAGGAGGAAACGTTCCTCCGGGATCGGGGAGCCATAGGTCACACACCCATGCCGTACGTGATGGCGAAGATGGTGCCGAAGCTGGCCACGAGAAAGACGCAGGTCAGACCGCCGACCATCATCCCCTTGCCGCGCGAGCTGTCCATCGTGGAGTGGCCCTCACCGAACCAGCCCTTCGACTTGCCGACACCGGCGAGGAAGGCACCGGCGCCGACGACGAGGACGACGGCCGCGATGACGCCGAGGATCACCTTCGCCGTCCCGCCGAGCTTGCCGAACGGGCCCCAGTCCGGCTTCACACCGCTGACGACATCGGCACCGGCGGCGAGGGTCGTGTGCAGGGAGGGATCGGCAGCGGCAGAAAGGAGGTTGTGCATTGTCAGCCCCTTGGTGCTGTAAGGAATGGTTTGGGATGTTTTGGCGTGATTAGCCGACGTGCCGCATCGCGATGATCTGCGGTTTCCAGTAGCTGAGCGGCTTGATCCGCACCTGAGCGCCGGTGTGCGGGGCGTCGATGACCTGGCCACCGCCGATGTACATGCCGACGTGCTCAGGTCCGGCGGAGCCGGGGACGGAGAACAGCAGGTCGCCCGGCGCGAGTTGGGAGACGGCCTTGACGGCGGTTCCTGCGTGGACCTGGTCGTACGTGGTGCGCGGCAGGTTCACGCCCGCCGCTGACCAGGCCATCTTGGTGAGTGAGGAGCAGTCGCAGCCGCCCATGCCCTTGTACGGCATGACGCAGCTGCCGCCCCACTGGTACCAAGTCCCCAGGGCGGTCTTCGCGGCCGTGATCGCGCGGGCGGCGCCCTTGCCGGCCGGAGCGTCCGGACGGACGGCGTCGGCCCACTTCGAGGCCAGCGAGCGGATGTTGCGGACGTAGTCGCGGGTCTCGGGATACGGCGGGATGCCGCCGTACTTGATCACCGCACCGCCGCCCGCGTTGTACGCGGCCAACATGTTGTCCGTCGAGTCGCCCGGCACCTTCTTGACCTCGGCGGCCAAGGTGCAGTCGTAGGCCGCCTGAGCGGCGATGGCGTCCGCGGGGTTGCGGACGTCCTTGACCCCGTCGCCGTCGCCGTCCTTGCCGTGCTCGGCCCAGGTCCCCGGCATGAACTGAGCGATACCGAGGGCGCCGACGGGCGAGGTCGCGCCCGAGTTGAAATGGCTCTCCGTGTAGAGCTGAGCCGCCAGGAGCGAGGCTGTTACCTGCGGGCACTCGCCCGCGTGCTTATTGATCAGCTCACGGACCCAGCCCGGTACGGGGGCGTCCGTCGTGATGCCGCCACCCGGACCGGCCTCCTGCGCGGAGGCGCTGTCAGCCCCTCCGAACGTGGTCAGCATGGCGACACCGGTGATGAGCCCGGCCGTGACGAGCCCCAGGCCCGCTTGCGTCTTGTTCATCGCGGCCCGTCACGCCCAGGGCAAGGCGGTGACCCGCCAGCCCTCGGAGGTGTGCTCCAGGCGGAGCGCGAGCTGTTCGCTACTGCTGCGCGGGTGCCCGGACTTGGGGGTGATCGTGAGGGTGTAGCTCACGCGGACGAGAGCGGAGGAGGCCGTCACCGCGGGAGCGCCGTCCGGAACCACGGCCGCCGTGACCTTGGCCGACTGGCGAGCCTTCTCGGCCCGCAGGGCGGCCCAGGCGGCATCCTGACCCGGACGCTTCTGGGCAAGCACGCCCGCGAGTTCCCCCGAGGCGAGCCGGGCGGCCCGAGCGCCGGCATCCGCGTACGAGTGGTCTGCACCGTCGCGGGCGTCGTGCTCCGCGTAGGCCACGGCGAAGGCCCGCGCGGTCCTCTCGACGTCGTTCGGGAGAGCGGCAGTTGAGGCGGATGCGGTAGCGCCGCTGTGCGGCGTCGCGGTGCCGGGGACGCCCGCCGAGACGGATCGCGGCTGTGCCGACGCAGTCGGGGCCGCGGAGGTGTCGTTGGCCGCGCTGGAGCAGCCGGTCGACAGGAAGACCAGAGAACCAGCCACTCCTATTGCGGCTGATATAGGTATGAAACGGGTGGATCGAGGCATGCGGGGACCACAACCTTGGTGCATGGGATTTCGGAAGAGCGAGCGGTGCGGCCCTGCGGGGGCGGAGGGCCGCACCACTCCTTCGCAGGAGGAAGGGGGATTCTCCCTGCGGGCTTTACCGGCGAAGGCCGGGGCAATCGCAAAGCAGGCCGGAGCGTCTAGCTCTATCTGCCTGTTTCAATTGCGGGAGGGTTCAATCGCGTTTCGCATTGGCGAGACGGTTGAGCTGTCGGGCGCGTTACTCATATCAAGGCCATCAGCCCCTTCCGTGATTCGGGCGAGATCATGAGTGACCTCTACGGCCGGAAAGTGCCTTGTGGCGTTGGCCGTGCCTGAATCCTTGCAGGGGTTCGCGGACAACTCGAATCACGAAAAAAGCCGGAACTTAATTCCTGGAATTAAGTTCCGGCTTTCGTCCCGAGGGAGGATTTGAGCCCTATGCGGACCCGTGGCGCAGGTGCTCGATCGCTACGCCGAGCCACGGCGCGGCGGGCCCGGACAGGAGCAGGGGCGCGCACGCGCTGTACGAGAGCAAGACGGTGGCCGGTTCGGCGGTGACGCCGGTCAGGAGGGCGTGGTCGAACGGCATCCACTCGCGGGCGCCTCGCGGCAGGAGCCGCACCCCGGCCGAGGTGAGCACCACGCGGGCCGCGGTGTGATCGCGCCACTGGGGAAGGGCGGCGTCCTCCGCTTCCTGGCGCCGACGGGCGTCGAGGCGGCGGTTGCTCACCCACCGCCGGCCGAAGGTCGGGTGGTGCTCGAAGTACCCGTTCGAGGTCGGGTAGTCGACGTCCGTTCCGTAGAAGCGGGCGGCGGCACACGGCACGTCGGCGAAGGCGACCTCACCGGCCGCAAGGGCAAGGCCGCTCACCTGGACGGGCACAAGACCGCCTCCGTCGTGGAGGTGCTGCGCGAGCGCGGACGCTGACTGTGCGGCATCGGCGCGGACGGTGTCCTCCGCCCGGTCGCGTCGGCGAGACCACATCGTCGTTCCTTCCTAATCAAGCGGGCCGGGCCGGGGCCTGCGCGGCGCGAGCCGCCCAGGTCCCGGGCCCGTCATGAGATGCAATCACCACAGGGCACTGGAGGCAGCGGCGGGTGTCTTGGCCCCCTCGGCGTCC
The DNA here is from genome assembly GCF_040609235.1 of Streptomyces sp. NPDC004732. Lineage (NCBI taxonomy): Bacteria > Bacillati > Actinomycetota > Actinomycetes > Kitasatosporales > Streptomycetaceae > Streptomyces > Streptomyces sp. NPDC004732. Next base: position 37,893 of record NZ_JBEXJR010000023.1, on the reverse strand, counting down.
GCTTCCTTCAGCCGGGTCAGCAGCACCCCAAGGCGGTCGTTGCTGATCGCCTGGCGCTTGCGGACGGCGTCGCCGACAACCTCACGACTGATCCGTCCGGCCCGGTCGCAGGCGGCCTGTGCGATGGGCAGCAGCTCCGTCAGCCAATCGTCGTCCGCCTCCCGGTCCTGCGAGCCCTCCGGGCCGTCCGGGACGGACGGCTCTTCCCCGTCCGCAGCGTCGCGGACCGCCGCCGGAGCGGACGGATCGACTGCCGACGAAGGACCGGTGGTCGGCCCCTGGCCCGGCGAGTCGGGGCCCGGTCCGTCCGCAGTCCCGCCGTCCGTCTCCCCGCCGTCCGCCTCCGCGGACGGGGAGAACGCCGCACCGGCCGAGCCCGCAGGGCCCTCGGGCCGAGCCGCGACTTTCCGCAGGTCAACGGTGGGTGCGGGGGGTCCTGCCGGTGCGGACGGACTGCCTGGCAGCGGTCGGGGTGCCGTCTGCACGGGAGATTCCAGCGGGCGAGGCCCCGGCTCGACCGCGACGCGTTCAAGCGTCGGAGTCGCCTCCCGGACCGGTCCGGGACCGGTCTCCGTCCCGTCCGGGACCGCCCGCTCAGCCGTCCGCGCCATCAGGATGTAGAGGTGGACCGATCCCGCCAGCGCGAGCGGCGCGAGCATCGACAGGACCCCCACGACGCCGTCCGTCAGGTGCAGCGCGGACCGTCCGGCCTCTGGTGAGCCGTTCAGCGTGATCGCGTGCAGAGCGTTCGCGCCGAGACTCGCCCCGGTCGCCGAGAGGAACAGAACCCACGCGTAGAACCGTGCGGCGAACCGCTCGTGACGCAGGAGAACGATGGCCCGCACTCCGTAGGCAATGAACCCGTCGATGAACACTGGGAACAAGAAGCTCAGCGTCTCCCTGGCGTGGATGGCGAGGGCGATCTGACGCAGTGCGTCGTACGAGAAGGCGAAGCCGGCCGCGCCGAGCAGAATGATCGCGCTGCGGTCCCAGGCCGTCATGCCGCGCAGGTTGTAGCCCTGCCGTTCGGTTCCCGCCGCCGTGTCTATGTGCGTGTGCGACATCAGAGGTTGCCCCCTTCGCGGGGCGCGATGTCCGACCAGGCCGGGGTCTGTGAGAGGAGCTGTCCGAACTGCTCCAGAGACGTCACCTGGTGCACGTGCTGACTCGGGCAGCTCACGCACGAGACCCGCAGCGAGATCCGTTCGGTACCGCCTTGGTCGGTGTAGTAGAGCTCCAGGTGCTGGCCGCCGGTCGTGTCGAGCGAGGCGACGGCTTGCAGGTGCTCTTCAAAGCTCAGCAGGCCCAGCACCTCCCATTCGAGCGTGACTGCGGCGTCCCCCAGGAGGGTGCGGGCGTACTTCGAGGCGGCCGTGATCGACCGTGGACCCCAGGTGCGGAACGCCGCCTCCCGAGCGGTCTTGCGCCTCTCCTCCGCGGTGGTGAGGTGCTTGGCCGCAGCGAACATGATCGGGTGGCTCATCGGGGGCCTTCCAGGAGATCGGTGGTGCGAAGTGCGGTTCCGTCGCCGGACTCGTTGGCGAGACGGAGAAGGACGTCCGCGTGGCACGGAGCGTCAAGAGCGCATGTGCACATCAGGTCGAGCCCGTGCAGCGCTCGGGCGAAGCGAGCGGCGTAGTGGCGGCCGACCGGGCCCCGGAGCGTGGTGGCGAAGAGATCGACTGCTTCCGCACCGTCCATCGGGGGACCGAGCGGCGAGCGCGCTCCGGCCGTGAAGGGGTTCGCGTACTGGCTACGCGGGCCGACGTATGCACAGGCTGTGGACAGTGCGGCGGCATCGCGGGAGGCTCCGCGAAGGCGGACGGGTATCAGGCCGCCCTCCCGCCACGACGCCGGTCGGCGCCGATCATCGGCACGAGGGTCGTGACCATCTCCGCCAGGCGGCTCGCCACGCGCGCCCCGACGAAGTCGCTCAGGTCCGGCCCGTTCTCGTCGCGAGCCGGAAGGTTGGACGTGATGATCGTCGGCAGGCAGTGGTTGTACCTGTAGTTGATCAGCCGGTACGTCACCTCCTCGGTCCATTCCGACGTCTTCGCCGTTCCGAGGTCATCGAGGAACAGGTACTGGACCCGGCTGAGCCGTTGCAGCTCGTGTTCCGAGGCCCCCATGACCTGTGAAGGCCGCAGGTTGCCGTACATGTCCGCCGAGTTCACGGCGATCAGCTCGAAGCGGTCCGGTGCGCCGGCCGCAATCCTTCGCAGGGCCCCGTACGCCTGGTGCGTCTTGCCCGTGCCCGTGAGGCCGGTGAGGAGCAGAGCACCTGCGGCGGCGTTGTCCGCAAGGGCACGGTCGGCCCACTGGACGACCTCCGGCAGCGTGGCCTCCGCGTCACGGAACCGGGGAGGGGTCGCGCGCCGCCAGCGGGTCAGGGCGTAGTCGGCCCGAGCCCGGCTGTGCCATTCGAGGTCTCCGGGGTTTTCTTCCGGTTTCTCATCGGCAGGGTCGGAGTCCGGCACGACCTGAAGTCCCTTTGCAGCGAGTATTCGTTCCATGGCGCGCATTGACCTGGCGCTGCCCGCGCGTTCCGGCTCAGCCATGATCAAAATCCGTTCTGGTAGGCGCTGGGGGCGGCAGTGTTCTGAAAGGGAATCCAGCCCGCGGGCTGTCGGCGCAGCGGCACGACGTTTCCTTGGGAGGCTGCGGCGGAAGCGTGCGACGGGAGATCCGCCCAGATGCGCAGCAGATAGCGGGCGGACTGTGGCGGCCGGTCGGCGTTCCACCGACGCGCCACCATCTCGACCAGACGTTCATTTCCCCAGCGCGCTGCGAGAGCTGTTACCCGGTCCCATTCGGATTCGGTGAGCCGCCAGCCGACGAGCATTCCAGCTCCGGTGATGGCTGTTACCAGGTCCTTCGCTCCGTCGGGAACCTTCACCGAGTCCTGCTTGTCGGTTGAGTTCTCTCGGCGCGGTCCCAGCAAGCTAGCTTGCTCTTTGGTGGTGGTAATACTCCCGTAGGGAGTATTACCACCACGTACGCGCGAGGAAGAAACTTCCGAATCTGTGCGCTGAAACTTCCCACTTCCGGCCGCTGGGGGGGAGTTCTGGGAAACAACTTCCTGGAACTTAGTACCCTCCCCCGGGCCTTCAGGGGCGAGAGTGGGAAGTTCCTTCTCTGAACCGGTACGGTCGCCCGAAGGGCGCAGCAGTATCGAGTACGTGTTGGGGTTGGAGGCTCCGCCTCCCCGCTCGTGGCGGAGTTCCCCGAGGTTTGCCAGCTCCCCCAGGCACTTCGTGATCGAACGCGGCGTCAGACGGGTGATTCCGGCTATGTCGTCCAGGGTCAGCGTGGCCTTGCCGTTGTCGTCCGCCTCACGGGCCAGCGCCAGCATGACGAGACGCGAGCCCCGGCGCGATTCTGATTGCGACCAGATCAGTTCGGTGACTCTGTCGCTCATCAGCGCTCACCGCCAGCTATCGCTATTCGACGGTGGCGGGCAAGCCCGAAAGAATTGTCGTCCTCCGGGATGTAGCCATTCTGGTGCGGCTCCGGAGTGAGGTACAGCGTTGCCGTCGGAAGGTAGAAATCGTGGGCAAGGCGCCAGTCTGCGAGCTTTCCGAATCCGCGCCTGATCACGCGGGCCACTTCTTCTTCGGTCCTGCGGTCGATGAGCATACGGTAGAAGTCCGATTCGAAGAGGTGGGTAACAGACCGACGCCGGGGGTAAACCCGCACGAGCGCGGCCGTAGGTGCAATCTCGCGGATCGCGGCACACATATCCGTGGGCCGAATTCCGGAGGGGTATTTCTGAAGCATGGGGAGAACTCCCGTGGACGCAGGGTCCGCCGTGCGGAAGGATCGTTTCTTCGGGAGCGTTCTCAGGCGGCGACGACTCGGAGCGAGGGAGCGCCCTGTCCGGCCTGCGACTTTCGGTAGCGACGTGCGAGCTTCAACAGATACTTGTGCGTCACTCCGAGCCCGCGCGCGACGGCGGCGGCGTCCAAGGTGGGATCGGTGGCGAAGCGGGCGATCACGGTGTCCCTGGCAGGCTTGGTCAGGGGGGCGGTGCATCCCCGAAGCGCGCCTTCTACGGCTTTCTCGGTGTCCCGGTCCTGCCACGCGCGCCGCAACTCTGCGCGCTCGGAGGCCAAAAGCCCGCCCCGGATTCCGTACTCGTCGTCATCCTTAAGGGATTCCACCAGGCATCGGGCAGCGACGGCCACCGGGCATGACCCGCAGAGATTACGCGGACGGTTGAGAGAGATTCCCAGCTTGGTTTTCACCACGTCGGGGTCCTCTCGTGGTCCGTCTGCGAGAGGCACGAACATGTCGATGTCCTGGTTCGTGCACCGAGCGGATTCGGCCCAGTGTTTCCCCGGAGCCTTCTTAGACTCCTCTATGAGAGGCAGCCAATTTCCCTGATGCGCAGCCTCGATGAGGCCATATATGTCAGTGCTCATTGATATCTCGCGATGTTCGCAGCGCCGCGAATGGTGACAGTCGGGCGCGAGAGGAGATCAGGAACGCTTACGAGAGCGCTTTGACGGCTGAAGCGCCATCAGTGCCGACTCGTCGTCCCTCTGGGACTTTGCGCCAGGGCTGACGAAGTGCATATCGGAAATCGCGTGGAGATCATCCTCCGTGAACTGAACGAACTTCCCGAACTTCCGGTGCGGGAGCGTCGATATGCGCTCACGCAACCACTTCTCCGGAATGTTCAGACGTTCGGCAGCCTCGCTATATCCGATGTGCAGACGCTTGTCGCGGGAATCCGCCGCCCGACTGCCCAGCAGGGCATCCAGGCCGCCGGCCTGGGCCAAGAGGTCGACAACGGCCACGAGTCCCTGCACGTCCAGGGCCGGTCCGGCACTCGCCGGTGCCACGGCCGCCATCACGCTTCCAACCCGCGCAGCTCAGCCGTCCGCAGGTCGAAGGCGTGGCCCGAGGCCGCCCATCCCGCGTGGGGGAACGAACGGATGATCCACCGGGCGATGGTGAGCGCCTTCGCCCGAGGGACGCGAAGGTGACGACCTCGGTCGGTCAGGGCCGTCAGGCCGAGGTGAGGCCACAGGGTCCGGGGCCCCTGAAGGCGAACCTGCACGACGGCGGCCTCCGGCAGCATGGACGCCAGTTGCGCAGCCAGCCGTTCAGCCGGGCCCGAAGGGATCTCCACCTTCGGGTTGCAGTCCGTAGTAGGGGACATGCGACACTCCTCTGTGTGGTACGCCGCTCCGTCGTGCCGTGCGAAAGGACACGGAGTGGCTGTGCGAGTGACCAGCGCCCCTGTCAGGGGCCGCGGATCACGAGCTGTCTGGCGTCCGAGAGGTGCGAACTCTCGGACGCCGATGGCGTTTTGAGGGGAAGGGCCGCGCCCGAGTGATGTGCGGCAACCCCTCTCCACCGGACCGGTCCACGATGGGAACCGCAGGTGGGCGAAAGCTGAGAGAGGTGCGAACCCCCTCGTTTTTCGCTAAGATGAAGCTATCTTGGTTCGCATCAAAAGTCAACAGTCCGAGGTTTCCTCGGTTCACCCCAAAAGACGAGGTCCGATGCCAGCTCGCCGTTTCGACAAAGAGCGTGTGCGCGCGGTACGTCGGGCTGCCGACGTGCCGCAGGCCGATGTGGCGTCTTCTGTCGGTGCTGCGGAATCGACCGTGGCGGGGTGGGAGTCGGGAGCGGCGAAACCCGACCAGGAGAAGTTGCCTGCTCTCGCCAGGGCGCTGAACCGGGACCTGGACGATCTGTTCCCGCGTGACGGCTTGCCCGATCTGATGGACCTGCGATGCGACGCCGGCCTCTACCGGTACGAGACCCGGGCGATCATCGGGACGAAGAGCGACGGCCCCTTGTCGGGTGCCGAGCAGGGCATCCGACGTCTGAAGGACAAGTACGTCCCCGCCCTGGCGGAGGCGTACGGCGTGACGGAGGACGAGCTGCGACGCGCGCAGGAGCGATCCTTCGGAGAGGCCCAGCCGGAGAAGGCCCCTGAGACGCTGGCCGAGAAGATCACCATGCTCCTGGAGCACTCCTACCCCGGCCGCCCGTCACCGGAGGACCAGGAGATCGCGGACGCGGTCAACGCGTATGCGGGTTCCGCGGTCGTCTCGGCGGCTGACATCGAGGGACTACGGACGGGGGCGAAGGTCGACCCGCTGCCCGTGGTCCTCGAAGGTCTGGCCAAGTTCTTCGACGTCTCAAAGCTGTACTTCGAGGAGAACGACGCCGTCGCGGCGCAGGCTTATGAGGCACTGCGCTTCATGTACGCGGCCAAGCAGGGGAAGGTGGGCCGGGTCCGGGCTCGCGGGATGACCGCCGAGGGGTTGCCGGCCGATGTTCTGTCGATTCTGAACGACATCGCCGGCGAAGTCGTTGAACGGACCGATCCGGGCAGAAAGGGTTAGTGGGTCGCCTGCCGGGCCTCCGAGAGGCCTTGAACAGTGGGCTTGGTTCAAACGCGCCTCCACGCGCGGGGGCCTGCGATGATCCGGAGTGTGACGCCGCAGACACTCCTTGTAATCTCCAGCTACATCGCTTCGTTTACCGCCGTTGGCTCGATCTGGGTGACGGGGCGCCGGGAGCGGAAGAAGCAGCAACTACAGGAGGAGGCCGAGGCCCGACAGGTCATCGTGCACGTCCAAAATAGTTCGGGCGATGCCCTTGTTGGCTCCCGAGACCAAGTGCGGGTCGAAAACCACACCAACCTCCACCTCACCGACGTCGAAGTAATCCACGCCAACGGCGCGCGAGTTCACGACGCGAAGGCCATGACTGTGGAGTTCTGGCGCGGGCGGCAATCGGACACAATTGTCGTGCCGTTGGATGAAGGGCTTGTCGAGTCCGCAGCAGCGGTTCCGTTGGTCCCGCCCGGCGAGTCTGCGACGTTCAACTTGGAGTGGCGTCCGAGCGGTGCACCGTCCGATGCCCCGGCTCCGCAGCAGCCGGAGGCGTTGTTCGACACGAGCGTTACCATCCAGTTCCGCGATGGCCGCGGCGTGCTGTGGGTACGAACGGACCACAGTCGGCCGGAGCGAATGCGGACCGAAGTGCGGTTAAGGCACCTCATCGACTGGCGCCGGCCCGTCACCTGGTGGGCTAGCTGGCAGGCATACCGTGGTGCCCGAACGCTGCCACACCGCTGAGGAGCGAGGAAGAGGCCATGATTTTCGAAGGCAGCTTCGGCTGGCCTGAGCCTCTCCCGTATCCGCTACTCCAAGGAACGACGCTCCTCCGGAGGCAACGCCTCGGGCACCGCCTACCTCACGCGCGGTGCCCGAGGCCTTCACAGGAATGATCAAGTCCGGCTGCGCCACGCGCCGCGCGGCCAGGATGGTCATCTACCCTACTGGTCCGCGCCGGTCGGCTCGTGACGCAGGCCCGAGGTGAATACGGCCCGCACCCCGCTCAGCGCGGAGAGATCCGCGAGCGGGTCACCGTCGACCAGGAGGAGATCCGCGCGGAAGCCCGGAGCGACCTTGCCGGTCACGTCCCCCAGGCCCAGCGCCTCCGCCGCCCGTGACGTCGCCATGTCGATGATCGAGGCGTTCGGCAGACCCAGGTGCGAGTAGAACCCGAGCGCCGGAACCAACCCGTCGAAGCCCGCCCGCTGAACTCCAGCGTCGGTTCCGGCGATCAGGCGGACACCGGAGTCGGCCATCTGCCGCACCAGATCGAACATGGCGGCGGCGCGCTCCTCACCGAAGAAGCGCGGGAGCATCTGCCAGTGCGGGCTCACGGCCGGACACACGGTGATGCCCTTCGCGATGATCTGCTGGACCACGTCGGGCCGGAAGTCGAGGCCATCGCTCGACATCCAGGTGCAGTGCTCGATGGTGTCGACGCCCGCCTCAACGGCGGCGGCGATGCCGTCGGCGCCGTGCGCGTGGGCCGCGACGGGGACACCTGCGGCGTGAGCCTCCTCCACCAGGGCGGCGAGTTCTTCAGCCGAGAACTGGCTCTGGTGGCTCTTGGGGCCGTCCTTCGTCAGGCCCCCGCCGGTGACCATCGCCTTGATGACGCCGGCCCCGGCCGCGAGGTTGCGCCGTACGAGGTCGCGGATCTCGGCTTCACCGGAGACCTCGCCGCCCAGGAAGTGGCAGTGGCCGCCGAGGGTGGTGGCCGGGGTACCCGCGGACACGATCCGGGGTCCTGCCGTGCGGCGGTCGTGGATCTCGGACGCCAGGCGAAGGGCGAGTCCGCCTCGGTCCCCGAGGTCCCGGGCCGTGGTGACGCCGCTGCGAAGAAGCTGTTCCGCGCGGCGACGCATGTCCTCGAACAGGACGTCGTCCGTGGAGCCCTGGAGGGTCGCGACGGGGTCGGCGCCGCCGTCGAAAGCCAGGTGCACATGGGCGTCGATGAGGCCGGGCAGGACAGTTCCGCCGAACTCGTACCGGGGCACGTCCGCCCCGGCCCGTTCCTCGACCTCGTTGCGCGGCCCGACGGCGGCGATCGACTCGCCCTCGATGAGGATGGCGCCGTCTTCCAGGTAGGTCCCCGAGTCGACGAGCACTCGTCCACCGGTAATCAGCATCGTGACTCCTTGATCGTGCGAGGTCATGCGGCTGCGCGCAGTTCGTCGGATACCGCAATCAGTTGTTTCACATCGGACTCGCGGTCGCTGCCCAGCGCCATCGCGAGAGGAACCGCGCGGCGGGGCGCGGGAGCGCCCTTCTCGATCCGGGCGGATGCCCGGCGGAGCCGAGCGGCAAGCTCAGCGGAGTCGATGTTGAGGACCGTGCCGTCGTCGCCCTCATCGAGCAGGTAGGGGCTGATGTCCACCAGGCCGTCGCGGCACTCCACGATGCGGCGGTGGTAGCGCCGGTGCACCCCGCGGGCCCGCCGCCGGTCCAGGGCCGCCGCGGACGCCGGCCGCAGCACGTTGTCCGGGTACGTCTCCGCCAGCAGCTCCCACAGCGGCGCGAGTCGACGGTGATCACGGCGGTGCTCGAACCATAGGCGAAGTGAGGAGATACGGGCTCGGGCTCCGGAGTACGTGATGCCCGCCGCGAAGAGCAGGATGGACGCCACCAGGAGGAAGGCGACGGCAGCCATCAGCGGCTCGGACACCTTCACGTCGGCCGCGCGGAGGGCGACGATCACAGCGCGGATCGCGCACGCCACCGCCATCGCCCCCAGACCCACAGCGGCCATCCAGAGGCCGGTGGAGTGCGGACGCCGGGACATGCGCGCGAAGCGGCGAGTCCACCGGCATGCCATGCCGAGCGCGTACATGAGGTAGAGGCCCGCGCCGCCGTAGAAGAACGCGATCTGCGGCGTGGTCATGTCGGCCGTGCTGAAGGAGCCGGCGAACGTCTCGTGCGGCACCGATTCGGCCGCCACGGTGATCGCCACCGCGACGACCGCGACAAGGACACCCTCCTTGCGGGCCCTACGCCGACCGGATTCCTCGTCCGCGGCGGAGTAGAGGTAGAAGCACATCAAGAAGTACACCGCGAGCAGCAGCAGCACGTTCTGAATCAGCTTCGCCGTCCCGTGACCGGCGACGGTGTCGACACCCGACGCGCCGCCGGGCATCGCTACGGGGTACGAGAGCGCAGCGCAGAGCAGGCAGAGGGTGACGGAGCGAAGAGGTGCGTCGTGCGGGCTTCGCTTCCACTGATAGAGCTTCCAGACCAGCGCGGCCAGGAGACCCAGGAGCAGGATTTCCACGAGCTACAACCATCCTCGCCGGTCGCCGAGAGCCGCCTCAACCCGTCGCAGAGCGGGGTCATCGGCCGGAGGAGTGGAGGATGCGAGCAGGGCCGACCACTCCAGGATGATCGTGGCCACGAGTTCGACGGCGCACTCCTCGCCGTCGTCGTACGAGCAGCGCTGAGCGATGCGCTTGACCGCCTCGGTGCCGAAGACCGGCATCATGGCGGCCCACCCCTCGACGTCGATGCACTCCGCATCCCCATCAGGGGTGCTCTCCGCCGTCACGGCCTCGCGGGCGGACTGCTCGGCCGCCCGCTCCTTCTCCGCCACGAGGATGTGTCCGACCTCGTGCAGGATGATCCCGTCCTGGTGCAGCTCGGTCGTCTCCTGCTGATACAGGATCACGTCGTAGGTGTCGTACTCCGCCCACATACCCGAGGGTCCGGGCTTGGGCAGCGGAGCTGCACGGAGGAACAGCGGACGCCCGCGCCGTCGGCTCAGCCTCTTGCAAAGATCGTGAACGTCGAGCGGGGGAGTGACCCCGAGGTCTTGCAGCTCCCTGCGGATCAGGCGATGCAGGTCCTTCTCCACCGTGCGGGTCGCGGCTGAGCGCCAGCGCCCGAGGCGTCGGCGGCTGCCTCCGCCCTGAGCGGGTATCTCGGACTCCGCCGCGTTTCGACCACTCTTATCCGACCACATTGAGTAATCCCTCCAACCGGCAGGTGATGGCTCCCCCGAGCCGGGCGACCCCGCGCCCAAGTCGATGACGTCCGGTCCCCGGTGCTGCACGGCCACAGCCGGTAGCCCGCGCCCCTCGTCCATCACCCCGCAGAGCGATGGGACGCCGGTGGCATCCAAAGGGCTACTCACCTGCTCGGATATCGCTTACGCGAACGCGCGTCGAGTCTCCGAGCGGAGGCCACCCCGTGAAGCTCCGGGAACCTCTTCGGACAGTACGTGAGGCTTCCGACAAGACATGGCCTAAAAATCATGATCGATTCGTGTAGACCGCAGGTAATCGCAGGGGAAGAAACTCGCCAAAATCGACCAAATTCAACGTTGTACGACGCTCTGAGCTGCTTGTTTACTTTCTGGCGTGAACGGATCAACCTTTGCCGGGCGAACGGTGACTCCGTTATGAATCCGTGATCATCGCGGGAGGGATCTCCTTCGCGAATGCACGCGAATCGCGCAAAAGGGCAGCTCAGGCGTGTTGTGGTGCCAGTCACTTCGGGGCAGTTCGGGCAACTGGCGCGTTTACGCTTTCAGCCATGCCAAACGCAATATCCGACCAGGCGGACAGCTACCTAGAGTTCTGGAATGAGTACCATCTGTGCACCCTAACCACGGTGCGCCCGGATGGCCGGCCTCATGTGGTGCCCGTCGGCGTGACCGTGGACGGCTCCGCTGGCGTGGCTAGGGTTATTACCCGCAAATCCAGCCGCAAAGTGGCCAACGTTCTTGCGTGGGGTGGGGAAGCTCGCGTGGCCGTGTGCCAGGTCGACGGAGGGCGCTGGGCCACGCTCGAAGGCGTGGCGGAGGTGTGCACCGATGAAGCGGCCGTGCGGGATGCCGTTGTCCGATACGGAGAGCGATACGGACGCACGCCGGCCCCGGACCCGGAGCGCGTAGTCATCGAGATCGCGATTGAGCGCAGCATGGGGCAGGTGCTTCCTCCGCGCGCCCGTCCGGCCGCCGCTGCTTGATTCGTCTCCAGGGCCCCGGTGTCTCGGGTAGGAGCGCCGACGTCCGAGCTGAGGAAAGCAAGAAGGCCCCAATCCGAGGATTGGAGCCTTAGCTGTGGCTGGGGCCGGGATCGAACCGGCGACCTATCGCTTTTCAGGCGATCGCTCGTACCAACTGAGCTACCCAGCCACGCAGTTCACCGAAGTGATCTGCAAGCGGTCCTGACGGGATTTGAACCCGCGGCCTCCACCTTGACAGGGTGGCGAGCACTCCAAACTGCTCCACAGGACCTTGCGCATCCCACAACAAAGTGATGGTGCGAAATGTTGGGGGATCGGCCTTGGCGCTGGCGCCTGAACCGAAGGCTGACTATACCCGACGGAGACCGGCGGGCTGAAATGAGTACTTTGCGCTCGCCGGTGCGGCTCCGCTCTGCGTGGCTCCCTCCCGCACCGCTCCACAGAGCTGCGGGAGGGAGCCACCGCCATCAAGCAGCCAGGGCCGACACCGGCATAGGTGCGTTGGGGTTCATGGCCCAGTCGACGGCCGCAACGACTTCGTCGTCCAAGGCGTCGAGCAGGTGGCCATAGCGGTCGACGGTCGTGGTGATGGACTCGTGTCCGAGGCGGCCCTGAATGGCCGGCAGGGGGACCTTCGCGGCGATCAGCCAGGAAGCGTGGGAGTGGCGAAGGTCGTGTACCCGCGGGGCCTTGGTGAGACCTTCGGCACGGGCACCCTCGATCGCCGGATGCCAGCGCAGGCTACGGAAGGTCCATGTGTCCCAGCGACCACCCTTGGGGCCCTGGAAGAGGAGATCGTTGGGGGTGATCCCCTTCGCCCGCCTGCGGAGCATCTGATCCAGGTTGGTGGTGATCACCAGTGTCCGGCGTGCCTTCTTGGTCTTCGGGGCACCCAGGTACGCAGCGCCGTCCTCGTCGCGCTTCCAGGCACGCTGGATGCGGATAGCTGGCCGGCCGTTTCGCCGTACGAGGTCGCGAGGCTGGAGTGCTGTGATTTCGCCCCACCGGGCGCCGGTCTCGGCAAGGGCATCGGCCAGTTCGCGGGCGTCTTGGTCCACCAGGTGAGAGCGCAGCAGCGCCCACTCGTCCCGTTCGAGGAAGACCATCTCGTCTTCGACGCCATCGTCCTTGCGGGGGAGTCGGGTGCCAGCGCACGGGTTCTTCGTGCGCAGAGGGGGGTCGTGCTCCACAGCGCTCTGGCAGATGCCAGACAACAGACCGTGGACGTTACGGATGGTCTTGGGGCTGAGCTTGCGGCGCTTGGTCCCCTCCGGGTCGTGTGGGGCAGGGCGACCCGCCTCTAGATCGTTGACCCAAGTCCGTATCGCGTCCGCAGCAAGTCCGCCCTCTCCATCGCGCATGGAGTAGTCGCGGAACCACGGAGAGAGCTTCTGTCGGACGAGCTTCCGATACTCGGCCTTCGTATCGCCCTGTACCCCGGTGAGCTGGTCTATGTGGCGGAGGGCGAACGGTTCGAACATCTCCTCCGGCGTGCGGACGTTCTCCACGAACCCTTGACCGCGTATCCAGCCAGGGGGCCATTGCTGTCCGTGGCCGTCCACGAGGTTCTTGAACTTCTCTGCCGACGGCTCGTCGTCGAAGGACTCTGACGCTCTGCTGCCGCTGCGGGTGCCTCCCGTGCGCCAGCGAACGACGTAGCTGGACTGTCCGTCACGCCTTTGCTTGACCTCGATGTACGCCATGCTCAGGACTGTAAATGAGGTCTCGTGCCCACTTCGTGCCCACCAGAACAGTAAAAAAGACCCCCTGACCGGCGTTTCCGCAGGTCAGGGGGTCTGTAGCTCTGTGCCCCCAACGGGATTCGAACCCGTGCTACCGCCTTGAAAGGGCGGCGTCCTGGGCCACTAGACGATGAGGGCTAAGGGCCCACCTGGGCGCTTTGCAGCGCGTCGGGGACGTGAGAAGCATATGGGATGCGGGGAGCTATCGCCAAAACGGTTTAGGAGGAGGGGGTGGGAGAGGGCGGAGCGAGGGGTGCGCCGGGGCGGTTCTCCTTGGGGAGATGGCGGCTGACCTCCGCCTTCGTGAGGCCGAGGCCGCCCAGCCTGATCTCGTCCCAGGCCTGCAGCCGCTTGGTCGTGCGGTCCAGATAGAGGATCGACGCCTGGACGGGGTCGGGGTACTTGTCGTCGACCGCGCGCAGCCCGCTGCCGCCCGTCGAGCCCTCGATGCGCAGCCGCGTGCCCTCGTCCATGACCTCCATCTCCTGGTGGTGGATGTGGCCCGCGAGGACGAGGGGCACCTCGCCGTCCGTCTCGCGGGCCGCCGTCGGGTTGTGGGCGACGGCCACGTCGACCGGGGTGCCTGCCGCGCGTTCGGCGCGCAGGGCGGACGCGAGACGGATGCCGGCCATGCGCTCGACCGAGTCGCCCCCGGCCTTCTCCGAGCGGTCGGGGGTGTACTGCGGGTCGCCGATCCCGGCGAGGCGCAGGCCCGCGACGGTCTCGGCCCTGCCCTCGTCGAGGACGTGGACGTTCTTGAAGCGCTTGCGCTCCAGATAGCGCTGGGTGGTGTGCGAGTCGTGGTTGCCGCGCACCCACACATAGGGCGCCCCGAGGTCCGCGACCGGGTCCAGGAAGCCGTTCTCGGTGGCGGAGCCGTGGTCCATGGTGTCGCCGGAGTCGACGATGACGTCGATGTCGTACTGGTCGACCAGGGAAGAAATGATCTTCCAGCTCGCCGGGTTCAGATGGATGTCCGAGACGTGCAGGACGCGCATCGTGGTGGGGTCCGGCTGGTACGCGGGGAGCGTGGACGTCACGTCGTAGAGCTTGGTGACGTTGGTGACCAGGCGCGCCAACTCCTGCTGGTAGACGTCGAATTCGCTGACGATGCTGCGGGCGTTGCCGACGACGGAGGGGGCGCTGCTGAGCAGGCCGGAGAACTTCGGTTCCAGGACGGACTTCGGGTTCCAGGTGGCGTACGCGGCCGTGCCGGACGCCGCGAGGAGGGTGAGCGCGAGGCCGCCCGCGGCCAGGGCGCGGCGCGGGCGGCGGTAGACGGCCAGGCCCAGTGCGGTCGCGCCGGAGACGACGGCGACGCAGGAGCGCACCGCGAGGTCGAGCGTGCCGTGGCCGACGTCGCGCGCGACCTCGTCCTGGAGGCCCGCGAGCCGCTCGGGGTGGTCGACCAGGGCCTGCGAGCGCACCGGGTCCAGGCGGTTCACGTCGACGTCCAGGCGGATGGGGGCCGTGTGGGAGCGGAGCTCCAGGGCGCCGAGCGGGGAGACGTCGATCTTCGTGCCGCCGGAGAGGGACGGGCGCAGGGTCATGCGGGTGTCCATCGGGCCGACCGGCGCGCGCACGCTGCCGACGATGAGGAGGCCGAGCCAGGCGCCGAGCAGGACGACGGTGATCAGGCCGAGGGCGCGGGCGTACGGGTGGGGCGGGCTGACCAGTTCGTTGACGGGGTGGGTGCGGCGAGCGCTGTAGTGGCCTGCGAGGGCGCGACCGGCCCTGCGCACGCTGTGGAAAACGACGGTGAAGTCGCGGGCCATTGGTCCCTTATGCCCAGTTGCGGCGGCCGGTATGCCGGAGCGAGGGGGATGCCGGGACGGGACGAGGGGCGTGGCTGACAATGGGGGTGTGCTGGAGATGACGCGCGAGGAGTTCGAGGAACTGGTCGGCGAGGCTCTCGACCGGATTCCGCCGGAGTTGACGCGGCTGATGGACAACGTGGCCGTTTTTGTCGAGGACGAGCCACCGGCCGAGGATCCCGAGCTGCTCGGGCTCTACGAGGGGACCCCGCTGACCGACCGGGGCGAGTGGTACGCCGGGGTGCTGCCGGACCGCATCACGATCTACCGGGGGCCGACGCTGCGCATGTGCGAGTCGCGCGATGACGTCGTCGCCGAGACGGAGATCACGGTGGTGCACGAGGTCGCCCACCACTTCGGGATCGACGACGAGCGGCTGCACGCGCTCGGGTACGGGTGAGGCGTGGGCCGTGTCCGTGGTTCGTGGTCCGTGGGTTCGTGGTCCGTGGGTCGTGCGGGAGGCGTGAGTCACGTGTGAGCCGTGTGCCGCGGGCGGGCGGGGCGTGGCCGCGGATGAGTTCCGGGGACGTGTGAGCGAGGGCATCCGGCCTGGTGTGCGGGGCGGCGCGGGGCGCGCCCCCAGGGGGTTGCCGTCCGTGTCCTCTTGCGGGCCGCGGGAGTTGGGCAGGGCGTCTCGATTCTCAGCGCCTCAGGAGGTGCTCGGCCGTGCGCCAGTTGTACGTTCCCGTCCGTTGGGCCGCGGTCGCGGTGGCCGTAGCGGCGACCGCGGGCTGCATGAGCATCAGTGACGACGGGAACGCTCCGGCGCCCGACCGCTCCGCGGGGCGGCGCAGCGGTGCGGCCGCCCCCGACGGCGGCCCCGTGACGCAGGGCGGCGACGTGGATTCCGGGGACGAGCGCGCGCAGAGCGGCGGCCGGGGCAAGGGCAAGAAGAAGGGCAAGGGCGGGTCGGCCCGTGCGGGCGGGTCCGGGCAGGGCGCCGCCGAGCCCTCGGAGTCCTCCTCCGCGACGGCCTCGAAGAAGCCGCCGAAGCCCGACGGCCCGGGGAAGCCGACCCCGACACGGCCGAAGCCCACTCCGACGCGGACGAGCGCGACGCCCACCCCGCCGAAGCCCACCCCGACCCCGACGCCCGATCCGACCACTCCGGAGCCGTCGTCCTCGGCCCACGAGGGGTCAGGGCAGGACGCCCAGTTGCAGCGGCGGGACGAGAAGACCGCGGTGCGCGAGCCCTCGCCCCAGGCGGGCCCCCGGTAGGTGACGGAGGCCACTTATGGGCCCCTGAGCGCACCCGGACGGACCCCTGAGAGGGGGTCGGTTTGCCATCCGGGGTGGGGGGTGCGTATGGTGGTAGATCGTTTGATCCCATTTGCCCGGCGCCGACACAGAAGAGCGCCGCGTGGCGCGTACTCTCCCTTGCCGTGGCTGACCGCATAGAGGCGGTCCATTGCGAAATCACGGAGTTGACGGGCGCGTGCCGAGACTCCGGAAGGTTTCGCATTTCGCATGTCCATTTTCAGTTCTGACCACGCCGTCCTGCCCGAGAACGAGTCGGTCGAGGCCGTCGAGACCGTCGAGAACGACGCCGTAGAGGTTGTCGCCGACGCTGTCGAGATCGTCGAGTCCGCCGAGACCGTCGAGGGCACGGACGTCACCGAGGTCACCACCGACGCCGACGTCGACGCCCCTGAGGCCGACGCCGACGCCGAGCCCGAGCTCACCTTCGGCGACCTCGGCCTGCCCGAGGGCATCGTCCGCAAGCTCGCGCAGAACGGCGTCACCACGCCCTTCCCGATCCAGGCCGCGACCATCCCGGACGCCCTGGCCGGCAAGGACATCCTCGGCCGTGGCCGCACCGGCTCCGGCAAGACCCTCTCCTTCGGTCTGCCGATGCTGGCGACGCTGGCCTCCGACGGCCGCACCGAGAAGAAGAAGCCCCGCGGCGTCATCCTGACCCCGACCCGCGAGCTCGCGATGCAGGTCGCGGACGCCCTCCAGCCGTACGGCGACGTGCTCGGCCTGAAGATGAAGGTCGTCTGCGGCGGTACGTCGATGGGCAACCAGATCTACGCCCTGGAGCGCGGCGTCGACATCCTCGTCGCCACCCCGGGCCGTCTGCGCGACCTCATCAACCGCGGCGCCTGCTCGCTCGAGAACACCCAGATCGCGGTGCTCGACGAGGCCGACCAGATGTCCGACCTGGGCTTCCTGCCCGAGGTCACCGAGCTGCTCGACCAGGTTCCCGGCGGCGGCCAGCGCATGCTGTTCTCGGCCACGATGGAGAACGAGATCTCCACGCTGGTCAAGCGCTACCTGAACAACCCGGTGACGCACGAGGTCGACAGCGCCCAGGGCAACGTCACGACCATGACGCACCACATCCTCATCGTGAAGCCCCGCGACAAGGCGCCGGTCACGGCCGCCATCGCCGCGCGCAAGGGCCGCACGATCATCTTCGTCCGCACCCAGCTGGGCGCCGACCGCATCGCCGAGCAGCTCTGCGACTCCGGTGTGAAGGCCGACGCGCTGCACGGCGGCATGACGCAGGGTGCCCGCACCCGCGTGCTCGAGGACTTCAAGAAGGGCTACGTCAACGCCCTCGTCGCCACCGACGTCGCCGCCCGCGGCATCCACGTCGACGGCATCGACCTGGTCCTGAACGTGGACCCGGCCGGCGACCACAAGGACTACCTGCACCGCTCGGGCCGTACCGCCCGCGCGGGCCGCTCCGGCACGGTCGTCTCGCTGTCCCTGCCGCACCAGCGCCGCCAGATCTTCCGCCTCATGGAGGACGCGGGCGTCGACGCCTCGCGCCACATCATCAACGGCGGCGGCACCTTCGACCCGGAGGTCGCCGAGATCACCGGCGCCCGCTCGATGACCGAGGTGCAGGCCGACTCCGCGGGCAACGCCGCGACCCAGGCCGAGCGTGAGGTCAAGGACCTCACCAAGGACCTGGAGCGCGCCACGCGCCGCGCCGCCGAGCTGCGCGAGGAGGCCGACCGCCTCACTGCGCGTGCCGCCCGCGAGCGCGGTGACGACCCGGAGGTGGCGGTCGCCGAGGCCACCGCCGCCGCCGAGGCGGTCGTCGAGGCCGCCGTGTCGGTCCCCGAGCAGCCCGTCGACGAGCGCCCGGTCCGCGAGGACCGCTCCTCCTCGTACGACAACCGTCGTCCGCAGCGCGACGAGCGCGGCAACTACGAGCGTGAGCGCCGTGACAACCGCGGTGGCGGCTTCAACCGTGACCGTCGCGACGACAACCGCGGTGGCGGCTTCAACCGTGACCGCCGTGACGACAACCGTGGTGGCGGCCGTTCCTTCGAGCGTCGTGACGACAACCGTGGCGGTGGCTTCAACCGTGACCGTCGCGATGACAACCGTGGTGGCGGCCGTTCCTTCGAGCGTCGTGACGACAACCGTGGCGGTGGCTTCAACCGTGACCGTCGCGATGACAACCGTGGTGGCGGCC
>NZ_JBEXJR010000023.1:0-19492 GCF_040609235.1 Streptomyces sp. NPDC004732 | reverse complement strand
GCCGTTCCTTCGAGCGCCGCGACGACAACCGCGGTGGCGGCTTCAACCGCGACCGCCGTGACGACAACCGTGGTGGCGGCTTCCGTCGCGACGAGCGTCCCTCGGGCGGCAGCAGCTTCCGCCGCGACGACCGCCCCTCCGGCGGCCACCGTGGCAGCGACCGCCCGTTCAACCGTGACCGCCGCGACGACCGCCCCTCGGGCGGCTTCCGCTCCGGTGGCCACGACCGTCCGTCGTACAACCGCCGCGACGACCGCTCCGGCTCCGGCACGGGCTCCTTCGGGCGCCGTGACGACAAGCCGCGCTGGAAGCGCAACGGCTGACCTGTAGCCAGGCCTGCGTGAGCGAAGGGCCCGTCCGACACTCCTGTCGGGCGGGCCCTTCGCCGTGAAACGGCGATACCCGATCGGATGGCGCGGCCCGTCCCGCTATGCTCGGGGGTGCACCGACGAGGACCGTTAGCTCAATTGGCAGAGCAGTGGACTTTTAATCCATTGGTTGTGGGTTCGAGTCCCACACGGTCTACCGCAAAAGCCCCGGTCAGCCACAGGCTGGCCGGGGCTCTTCGCTGCCCGCCCGCTGTCCGCCTGCGATCAGCGCGGCAGCAGGAGACGGTTGAGGGCCGCCGCGATGTCCTCCAGGGGCAGGACGGCGTCCGCCTTGCCCGTGTTCACGGCCGCCTCGGGCATGCCGTAGAACTCCGCGCTTGCGGGGTCCTGCACGATCACGGTGCCGCCGTGCGCCTTGACCGCTTCGACGCCCCGGGCCCCGTCGCCGTCGGCGCCGGTGAGGACGCAGGCGATGATCCGTGGTCCGTAGACCCGCGCCGCCGATTCGAAGAGCGGGTCGGCGGCAGGCCGGGCGTGGTTGATCCGCCCCGCGTTGCTCAGGGAGAGCTCCCCGTCCTTCTCCACGCACAGGTGGTGGTCCGGCGGGGCGACGTAGACGGTGCCTGCCTCGGGGCTCTCGCCGTCGGCGGCCAGCTTCACTCGGAGCGTGGACGTCCGGGTCAGGATGCGGACGATCTGCGTCTCCCGCTCGCGGCGGAGGTGCTGGGCCACCAGCACGGGCACGGGGCACGGGGCCCGCAGTCCGGCCAGGAGAGTGCCGAGGCCCCGGATGCCGCCGGCGGACGCGGCGATCAGCACGACGTCGGCTCGTTCGCCGGGGTCCGGCAAGCGTGTGGTCACGTCGCGACCGTATGCGAGTTCTCCCGCGGCCCGGGGGCGGGTCATCGTTCCGCGGCGTGTCGGGTGAGCGACCGCCGCAGTTGCGCGGCGATGCGCGGGGAGACCGGCCCGGCGACGGCACCGGCCACCACCATCTCCGCGACGAGACGCAGCCGGATGTTGGTGCGCTGGGAGGTGTCCACCAGCACTTCCCAGGCGTCCTGGGCCCCATGGGCGCCCGCGGCCATCAGCACGCCACGGGCCTGGTCCACCACGGGGCGCCCGGCGAGCGCCTTGAGCAGCTGCGCGTTCTCACGGCGCAGCGCCTCGACCTCCGTCTGTGCCCGGCTGGTGCGCCGTCGGTAATCGGCGGCCAGCTGGTGACTCACGTCGAAGGCCTGATGGGCCCGCAGCATGAGAAGAATGGCGCATTCTCGGGTGGAATCGACCTGTTTCAGCAGAACATTCGCGTCTACCGCCATGGGGGGATGCTGCCCGAACCCCGCACTTTCAAGGCAGACGCCGGGCGGCAACCGGAAGAGGCCAGGGCGGCCGTCACGGGCGGCGGACCGCGGCGATCTCGAACTCCACCGTCACCTGCGAGCTGACGAAGAGCGTGTCCACCGGGTTCGCCTTCACGCCCCAGTCCTTGCGGTTGATCAGGACGCTGCCCTTGAAGCCGACCCTGACGTCGCCCTGCGGGTCGCTCTCGCCGCCCGTCGACTCGACGGGCAGGGTGAGCGCCTTCGTCGTGCCGCGCATGGTCAGGTCGCCGGTGACCTCGAAGTGGGTGTCGTCGACCTGCCGCACCTCGGTCGAGGCGAAGGTGATGTCCGGGTGGTTCTTGATGTCCAGGAACTTGGCGCGCACCGGGTTGTCGCGGAACTTGTTGCGGCTCTGGATGCTCTCCGACTTGATCGTGAGCTGGATGCCGGACTTCTCGGGGTTGTCGCCGTCCAGCCGTGCGCTTCCGTCGAACTCCTCGAAGAGGCCGTGGACATGGGGGCCCACCGCGTGGCGGGCGACGAAGCCGATCCGGGTGCGGGCGGTGTCGAGGACGTACTCGCCGCTCAGTTCGCTGAGCTCGGTGATGGCTGACATTGCGTGGTCACTCCCGGAGAGAAAGAGGCAGTGAGCGTTCGGCGCAACCGGTCACTGGATGGCGTCGTGGGTTTCCCGACGATACCGCCGCAGGCCATGTGTGTTCGGGCTGCTCAAGCGCCAACCCAGCCCGAATCAAGTTGTGTTGCAGGTGGCCTTCCGGTTGCGGGTTCGGTGTTCGCTTGTTGCGCACACCGTGCGCAGTGCGTACAGTGTGCGCAACGAGAGCACGCCGTACGCAGCGGATGTGCCGTCCAAGGTCTGGGGGTCCCACGATGGAGAAGCACCCGAGGGAAGAGCGTCCGGCGACGTCGGGAGAGGGCCGTCACCCGCGCCGCTGGCTGATCCTGATCGTGCTCTGCCTGAGCACGCTGGTCCTGGTCGTGGACAACATGGTCCTGACCGTCTCGGTCCCGCCGATCGCCGCGGACCTGGGTGCGGACGCCCAGGACATCCAGTGGATCATCGACTCGTACATCCTGGTCTTCGCCGGTCTGCTGCTCACCGCGGGCAGCCTCTCCGACCGGTTCGGGCGGCGGCGGGTGATGATCGTGGGGCTCGCCCTCTTCGGGGCCGCTTCCTTGCTGGCCACCGTCGCGCAGAACCCCGAACAGCTCATCGCCGGGCGGGTGTTGATGGGCATCGGCGGCGCACTCATCATGCCGAGCACGCTGTCGATCCTGATCACCGTCTTCGACGACGAGGAGCGCCGCAAGGCGATCGGCGCCTGGAGCGCGGTGGCCGCGGTCGGTCTGGTCGGCGGGCCCGTGCTCGGCGGCGTGCTCATCGCCCACTTCTGGTGGGGCTCGGTCTTCCTGATGAACGTGCCGATCGCCGGTCTC
Source organism: Streptomyces sp. NPDC004732 (assembly GCF_040609235.1). Classification (NCBI taxonomy): domain Bacteria; kingdom Bacillati; phylum Actinomycetota; class Actinomycetes; order Kitasatosporales; family Streptomycetaceae; genus Streptomyces; species Streptomyces sp. NPDC004732. The sequence continues at coordinate 16,380 of NZ_JBEXJR010000023.1, read as the reverse complement.
GCCATCGTCGCCGCGCTCGTCCTGATGCCGGAGTCCAAGGGGCCCGCCCGCAAGGCCGATCCGCTGGGCATGGTCCTTTCGGTGGTCGGCATGACCGCGCTGGTCTGGACGATCATCGAGTCCGCCGAGGCCGGTCTCGGCCACCTGAGCACGCAGCTCTCGCTCGGTGTCGCGGTCGTCTCGCTGGTCGCCTTCGGCGCCTGGCAACTCCGCACCGACTCGCCGATGGTGCCCCTCTCGCTCTTCCGCAACCGCGTCTTCACCGGCGCCAGCTTCTCCCTCGTCCTGCTGACCTTCGCCAACGGCGGGCTGATGCTCGTCCTCACCCAGTACCTGCAGTTCGTGCTCGGCTACTCGCCCGCCAAGACCGGCATCGCCTTCGCCCCGATGGCCGTCGCCACGCTCGTCTTCAACGGCATCGGCGCCACCCTCGGCAACAAGATCGGCAACCGCCCCATGACCGCCGTCGGCCTCGCCGTCATCGCCGCGGGCTTCGGCGCCCTCGCCTCGCTGCCCTCCGACGCCGGGTTCGGGATGCTCGCCGCGGCCATGGTCCTGATCGGCATCGGCGGCGGCCTGGCGATGCCCGCGGCGACCGCCGCCCTGATGAGCGCGGTGCCCGCCGAGCACGCCGGGGTCGGGTCCGCCCTCAACGACACGGTCCAGCAGGCCGGTGCGGCCCTCGGCGTCGCTGTCCTCGGCACGGTCCTCTCCCGCACCTACACCGACGCGATGCCCGACTCCGCCCCCGGGCAGGCCGGTCACTCCGTCTCGGACGCGCTCGCCCTGGCCGCTGCCACGGGCGACAGCGCCCTCGCCACGGCCGCCCGTGAGGCCTTCACCGAGGCGATGTCGGCCAGCTTCTGGGCCGGTGCGGCGGGTGTCCTGGCCGCGGCGGCCCTGGCCGTCCTCCTCATCAGGGACCGCAAGTCCCCGACGGGCGACCGCCACGAGTCGGGCGACGAGGTCCCCCACACCGGTGAGCTGACCACGGCGGCCTGAGCTCCTGCCCCCCGGACCTCCTGCCCCCGGACCTCCTGACCCCCGCGCCCCGCCCGGCTTCGGCCCGGCGGGGCGCAGTGGTGTTGACTGTTCCGCTTCCCGCACTCCGTTTCCCGCTTCCCGCACCCCGCACCCCGCACCCCGCACGTCAGGAGTCCCACCGTGCCGCAGCCGCCGCGCCTGGGCGTCGCCATCATCACGATGGGCAACCGCCCCCGAGAACTCGACGCCCTGCTCGCGTCCGTGGCCATGCAGGACGTGCCCGCGGACCGCGTCGTCCTCGTCGGCAACGGCTCGCCGCTGCCCGAACTCCCCGCCCTGCCCGGCGAGGTGACGGCCGTCGAGCTCGACGAGAACCTCGGCTGCCCGGGCGGCCGCAACGTCGCCATCGAGCGGCTCATGGACTTCGGCGACGTGGACGTCGTCATCGAACTCGACGACGACGGCCTGCTCGTCGACACCGACGTCTTCCGCCGGATCCGCGACCTGTTCGCCGCCGACCCGCGCCTCGGCATCGCCGGTTTCCGCATCGCCGACGAGCACGGCGAGACCCAGCGCCGCCACATCCCGCGGCTGCGCGCCACCGACCCGATGCGCCGGGGCCCGGTGACCGCCTTCCTCGGCGGCGGCCACGCCCTGTCCACGGCGATGCTGGCCCGCACCGGCACTTGGCCCGCCCAGTTCTTCTTCGGGCACGAGGAGACCGACCTGGCCTGGCGGGCCGTCGACGACGGCTGGACGATCCTCTACGAACCCGCCCTGCTGCTCCAGCACCCCAAGACCTCCCCGGCCCGGCACGCCGTCTACTACCGCAACACCGCCCGCAACCGCGTCTGGCTGGTCCGCCGCCACCTCCCCCTCCCGCTGATCCCGGTGCACCTGGGCATCTGGACCCTCCTCACCCTCCTGCGCACCCGCTCGCTGCCGGGGCTGCGGGCCTGGGCCGCGGGATTCGTCGAGGGGGTGCGGACGCCGTGCGGCGGGCGCAAGCCCATGCGGTGGCGCACCGTGTGGCGGCTGACGCGGCTCGGCAGGCCCCCGGTGATCTGACCCGAACGGCTCACTCAGGTCGCGCGCGGGCCGGGGCCGCGGGTCACGCTGGACTGCCAGTTGCCGTCGGGAGGCCGACGGCGCAGCGGGAGGTGCGGTGATGGCAGCAACGGTCCGTCGGCGGCGGCAGCGCGTACTCGTGCTGCTCGTCGCACCGCTTCTCGTCGGCCTCGCCGCGGCCTGCGGAGGTGGTGGTTCCGGTGGGGACGGCACGCGTACGGCCGCGGCCCGCCCCCTCGACCGGGCCTTCGAGCACCCCGGCGTCCTGGTCGGCAAGGAGCAGCTCGACCGGGTCCGCGCGCACGTCAGGGCGCGGGAGCAGCCGTGGTTCGCGGCGTACGAGCAGATGCGGGCCAGCAAGTACGCGGCCGACGACTACACGGCGAGGCCGTACGCCGTCGTGGAGTGTCCGCCCGACACCCGCCCCGGCCGGGGGTGCGTGGAGGAGCGTGAGGACGCGCTGGCCGCGTACACGCACGCCCTGCTCTGGAACGTCACCGGCGAGCGCGCGCACGCCGAGAAGGCCGTGCAGATCATGGACGCCTGGTCGAAGGTGATCACCGGGCACACCGAGGAGAACGCCGGGCTGCAGACCGGCTGGGCCGCCTCGTCCTGGGCGCGGGCCGCCGAGGCCGTGCGCTACACGTACGACGGCTGGCCCGACGGGCAGCTCCTGCGCTTCGAACGGATGCTGCGCAACGCCTACCTGCCCCAGGTCAAGGAAGGGTCCGTCGAGCGCAACGGCAACTGGGACCTGGTGATGGCCGACGCCACCATGAGCATGGCCGTCTTCCTCGACGACCACGCCACGTTCGAGAAGGCGGTGCAGCACTTCAGGACGCGGGTGCCCGCGTACTTCTATCTGAAGTCGGACGGGAAGCTGCCCGTCTCCCCGGCGGGCAGCGACATCAACACCGCCGCCGAGCTCAAGAAGTACTGGTTCGGGCAGGGCACGTACGCCGACGGGCTCTCCCAGGAGACCTGCCGCAACTTCAAGCACGCCAGCTACTCGCTCGCCGCCACCTCGCACATGGCGGAGACCGCCTGGCACCAGGGCGTCGACCTGTACGGCGAGGTCAAGGACCGGCTGCGGGCCGCCTTCGAGTTCCACTCCAAGTACCAGCTGGGCGCGAAGGCGCCGGAGTGGCTGTGCGGCGGCAAGGTGGAGCGCGACATGGGGCCCGACACGGAGGTCGGCCTGAACCATCTGCGGGGGCGGCTGAAGCTGGACATGCCGCAGACCGAGAAGTACACGGAGCAGCGGCGGCCCGAAGGGACCGACGGCCTCTTCGTGGCCTGGGAGACCCTCACGCACGCGGGCAACGCCTAAGTGGTTCGACGCACCCCTTCGGATGGCGTAGAGTTGTGTTCACCGACGCGGGGTGGAGCAGCTCGGTAGCTCGCTGGGCTCATAACCCAGAGGTCGCAGGTTCAAATCCTGTCCCCGCTACTGAAGGCCGATGGCCCGGAACCATGAATCATGGTTCCGGGCCATCGGTGTTTTCCGCCCGGATCCTCCCGCGCGGACCGCTCGCCGCTCACCCGGTCGGCCCACACCAGGTCGCACCCGCCCGCCGCTGCGGGAACCCTGAATGCAGCGCGGTGATGGGTGCGGACTCGGCGGGAGACAAGCGGTGGGGCAGCGAGGAGGACCCGATGAGAGCGGGGCCAGTGGGGCCACCGGGCCCGAGCGGGCCTTCGTCCGCGCCCTGCCGCTCCTGCTCCTCGTCGTCGGCGTCGTGTACGACTCGGCGACCCCGTCGGAGTTCACCGCGGCCCCCCTCTTCACGGCCGCCCCGCTGATCGCCGCCCCCTTCTACTCGCGGCTCAACACCGTCCTGACCGGCGCGGCAGCCACCTGTGCCGTCCTCCTCCTGCACTACGGCAGCACCGTCAACAGCCATGTCGAGGCCGTCACCGAGGTGGTCACCGTGGTGACCGTCGCCGCCCTCGCGATCGTCATCAACCGCGTCGTGCGCCGCAGCAACGACCGGCTGGCCATCGCCCGCTCCATCTCGGAGGCCACCCAGCGCGCCGTGCTGCCCACGCCGGACCCGCGCATCGGGGGGCTCGACATCGCGGCGCGGTACGAGGCCGCGCAGGCCGACGCGTTCATCGGGGGCGATCTGTACGCGGTGCAGGACACCCCGCACGGCGTACGGCTCATCGTCGGCGACGTACGGGGCAAGGGCATGGGCGCGGTCGCGGCCGTCGCCGTCGTCATCGGAGCCTTCCGGGAGGCCGCCGAGCAGGAGGCCACCCTGGAGGCGGTCGCGCAGCGCCTGGAGCGGGCGCTCGCGCGCGAGGGCACCCGGCGCGAGGGGCTCGACGCGTTCGAGGGGTTCACCACCGCCGTCCTCGCCGAGATCCGGCACGGCGAGGGCTCCGTGCGGCTCATCAACCGCGGGCACCCGCCGCCGCTGCTGCTGCGCGGCGACGGGCGGCTCTGCGTCCTGTCGGCGACCGAACCCGCGCTGCCGCTCGGCATGGGCGATCTGGGGGCCTGGCCGGACCGTGCGGACGAGGCGGAGCTGCCGCCCGGCGCGCTGCTGCTCTTCTACACGGACGGCCTCTCGGAGGCGCGTGACGTGACGGGGGAGTTCTACGATCCCGCGACCCGGCTCGGCGGGCGGATCTTCCCGGGCCGCGGCGGTCCGCACGCGCTCCTCGCCGCGCTCGCGGGGGAGGTGCGGCGGCACACCGGGGGCGGGATGACGGACGACATGGCGCTGCTCGCGGTGCGGCGTCCCGCCGCCGGGGATCCGGACGTCACGACCGACGTTACGGCCGGTAACTGAAGTACACCGCTCCGCATAACATCTGACGCACTGTCAAGGGAATGTGAAGCTCCGGTGTTTAAAGAGATGGGGTCAACTCGCCCCGTTCCACACCCTCGTGTCCCGGTACGTACGGCCGAAGAGCGTTAACGATCAACCGGAACGGCTTGGAATACCGACCCGCTGTCTATTAACGTTCGATAACGCAGCGCGGTCGTCCCAGCCGTCACTCGAGTCGGCTCCGCGCGCACGCGCCTAATCCCGAAAGGGAGCCGGGGAACCACCAACATGGGGTGAATCGGGCAGCTGTGCATCCGTGCCAGCTGTTCGTAGGAGACCTTCCTGCTCCGAACCCGTCAGCTAACCCGGTAGGCGAGAAGGAAGGAAAGGAGTGCGCCCCAGTGGCGTCCAACCGGCCTGCCCCCCAAGCCGTGTACGTACCGAATGACGACGACTTCGGCTCGTACGACGAGGGCTCCTTCGAAGAGTGGAACCCCACCGAGGAGTCCGTCCGTCCCGTCCGCGGCAGGCACCGTGTGCACAAGAAGAGCGGCGGCGGGCTCGCCCGCAGCTCCACCGTGCTCGGCGTGGGCGTCATCGCCGCCGTCGGCGCGGGCGGCATCGCCACCGCGCAGGACGGCAAGCCGCCGGTCTCCATATCGATGCCCGACCTCGGCGTCGTCACGGACTCGCTGCCCGAGGCCAAGTCCCTGCCGGGCGTGGGTTCCCTGATATCCGGCGACGACACGTCGGACACCACGACCACCGCGGCCGCCGCGGCCCCGCTCACCGCCGCCGGCGTCAGCGCCGCCGACGCCGAGCAGGGCAACACCCATGCGGGCGAGGCCCTGCGCGCCCGCATCATGCAGCAGGCCGAGAACCAGCAGGACCAGGCGGACACCGCCGTGCGGGCCGCTGCCGAGGACGCCGCCGCCAAGAAGGCGGGCGAAGAGGCGGACGCGCAGCGCAAGGCCGCCGAGAAGGAGGCGGACGCCAAGGCGGCCGCCAAGAAGAAGAAGGAGGAGGAGGCAAGGAAGGCCAAGGCCGAGGCCGCGCGCCTGGCCAAGCTCGCCAAGAGCTACGTCATCCCCACCTCCTCGTACACCCTCACCTCGCACTTCGGTGACGCCGGATCCATGTGGTCCTCCGGCCACCACACCGGCCTGGACTTCGCGGCGCCCACGGGCACCCCGCTCAAGGCCGTGCACACCGGCACCGTCAAGGAGGCCGGCTGGGCGGGTGCGTACGGCTACCGCACCGTGCTCGAACTCGAGGACGGCACGGAGATCTGGTACTGCCACCAGTCCTCGCTCAACGTCAGCGCCGGGCAGAAGGTCTCCACGGGCGACGTCATCGGCCGCGTCGGCGCGACCGGCAACGTCACGGGCCCGCACCTCCACATGGAGGTCCACACGGCCGACGGCACCGGGATCGACCCGCTCGGCTGGCTGCAGGGCAAGGGCCTCAACCCCTGATTTCTCAACCCCTGATTCCTCAACCCCTGATTCCTCAGCCCTGATTCCGGTGTGCCCTGCACGGAATTCCGTCCGGGGCGGGGGCGTTGAGGAGCGTATGACTCCTCTTCGCCCACTCGGCTCATCCGACCTCGAAGTCTTCCCGCTCTCCCTGGGCGGCAACGTCTTCGGCTGGACCGCGGACCGGGCGGCGTCCTTCGCCGTCCTCGACGCCTACACCGCGGCGGGCGGCAACTTCATCGACACCGCCGACGCGTACACGGCCTGGATCGACGGCAACAAGGGCGGCGAGTCCGAGACCCTCATCGGCGAGTGGCTGGCCGAGCGCGGCAACCGCTCGGACGTCGTCGTGGCCACCAAGGTCGGCGCGCACCCCGCATACAAGGGCCTGTCCGCCGACACCATCAAGAGGGCCGCCGACGCGTCCCTGCAACGCCTCGGCACCGACTACATCGACCTCTACTACACGCACTTCGACGACACGTCGGTGCCCGTGGAGGAGATCATCGGCGCGCTCGACGAGCTGGTGCAGGCGGGCAAGGTGCGCGCCATCGCCGCCTCCAACATCTCCCCCGAGCGGCTCCAGGAGTCCCTCGACCTCTCCGACCGCGAGGGCCTCGCGCGCTACGTCGCGCTGCAGCCGCACTACAACCTCGTCTCCCGCGACACCTACGAGGGCCCCCTCCAGGAGGTCGCCTCGCGCTCCGGCCTCGCGGCCGTCCCCTACTTCGGGCTCGCCGCCGGTTTCCTCACCGGCAAGTACCGCGCGGGCGCACACGTCGAGAGCGCGCGGTACTCGCGCGTCGAGGCGTACGTGGGGACCGAGCGGGGCGACCGCGTCCTCACCGCTCTCGACGAGATCGCGCAGGCCCACGGCGCACAGGTGCCGACCGTGGCACTGGCCTGGCTCGCGGCCCAGCCCACCGTGGCCGCGCCGATCGCTTCCGCGCGCACGGTGGAGCAGCTGCCCGCGCTGCTCGCGGTGGCCGACCTGGAGCTGACGGACGCCGACCTCTCGGCGCTGAACACGGCCTCTGCCTAGGCCCTAGGGGCGGTAGGGGTTGTGGTACGCCGTCGGGTAGCCGTAGGCCGGGTAGGCCTGCGGCTGCCCGTAGGGGAGGGGCGGCGCCGGATGGCCGTACCCCCCATAGCTCCCATACCCCCCATAGCCGCCATACGCTCCGTACGGCATCGGGAGCGCGACCGGCACCGGCGCTGTCGCCTGCGCCGCGTACGCGAGGGCGGGGCGGGCCGGTTCGCGGCGCTCCCAGAGCTTTTCGAGGAGCTCCCGTTCGCGTACGACGAAGTCGGCCCCGGCCCGGCCGCGGCGGCCCCGGTGGCGCAGGAACGCGAGCGACGTCGCGTACGTCTGGTACTCCGCGACCGTGCGGGCCGCGGGCTTGCCCCAGGTGTACGAGGCGTAGTCGCGGGCCAGTGAGCGGGCGCGCATCGAGCCGAGCGCGAACGGCTCGGCCGGGGTGAGCCAGCCCGCCGCCGCATACACGGGCAGCTCTTCGCGGATCGTGCGCAGCTCGCGCTGCCGGGTCCAGATGGCCAGCCAGGTCAGCAGGCCGAACGCCGGGAGCATGAAGAGGGCGTACACGGTGAAGAAGCCGAACTGACCGAAGACCGCGGAGCCGTTCCACAGCGCGTGCATGCCCATCGCGAGCAGCAGCCCGCCGAGCGGGAGCAGCACACGGCGCAGGAGCTGCCGCTCGGCGGAGAGCGCGGCGATGCCGAAGCCGATGCCGGTCAGGACCGTGAACAGCGGATGCGCGAAGGGCGACATGACGACGCGTACGAAGAAGGTCGCGGCCGTCACGGAGGCGAGGCCGCTCTCGCGGCTGAGCTGGTCGGTGACGAAGGCGTTGCCCAGATAGAGGATGTTCTCGGTGAACGCGAACCCGGTCGCGGTCACCCCCGCTATGACGACGCCGTCGACGATTCCCGTGAAGTCGCGTCTGCGGAAGAGGAAGACGAGGAGCACGGCCGCGGCCTTCGCGCTCTCCTCGACGATCGGGGCGATGACGGTGGCGCCGAGGGTGTCCGCGCTGCCGGGGTCGGCGGTGGCGGTGGCTATCCAGCGGATCGCGAAGCTGTTCGCCACGATCGCGACGAGTGCGGCGGCGCAGGCTCCCCAGGAGAAGGAGAAGAGCAGGTTCCGCCAGGGGCCCGGTGCCACCCGGTCCAGCCAGCGGAACGCGGCGACGAGCAGCGGCACGGGCACGGTCGCGAGGCCGAGCCCGACGAGGAAGCCCTCGGTGCCGGTCTGCTCCCGCACCAGGGCGAGGATCACCAGGCCGGAGAGGGCGAGCAGCGTGACGAGCGCGGCCACGCGTATCGCGCGCCGCTGCCACCAGCGGACACGGCGGAGCTCCCTCGGGGCGGGTGCCTCGGGGGGTATCGGATACGGAGAACCGGTGGCCACGTCGTCGACCCTAACGAGGGATGGGGGTGGCCGCGACGGTGCCTCAGTCCTGCGCGGGGGCGGCTTCGCCGGGAACGCGGCGGAACAGCAGGTCGTGGACGACGTGGCCCTTGTCCAGGCCCTGGCCCTCGAAGCGGGTGCGGGGGCGGAAGTCGGGGCGCGGGGCGTACCCGCCGTCGGGCCGGGTGTTCTCGAAGTCGGGGTGCGCGGTGAGCACCTCGAGCATCTGCTCGGCGTACTCCTCCCAGTCCGTCGCGCAGTGCAGGATCGCGCCGGGCTTGAGGGAGGGCGCGGCCAGCGTCAGGAACTCGGGCTGGATGAGACGGCGCTTGTGGTGCCGGGCCTTGGGCCAGGGGTCGGGGAAGTAGACGCGCAGCCCGTCGAGCGACTCGGCGGGCAGCATCTCCCGGAGCAGGATGATCGCGTCCCCGTTGGCCACGCGGACGTTGGTCAGACCGGCGCGCTCGGCGAGGCCGAGGAGGTTGCCCTGGCCGGGCGTGTGCACGTCGACGGCGAGGATGCCGGTGTCCGGGTCGGCGGCGGCCATCTTCGCGGTGGCCTCGCCCATGCCGAAGCCGATCTCCAGGACGACGGGCAGACCGGGGCGCGGGCCCTGCTCGTCGCCGAACAGCTCGGCGAGGTCGAGGGTGTGCAGCCCGTCGATGTCCAGCCCCCACTGGGGCCAGAGCCGCAGCAGGGCGTCACCCTGACTGGTGGTGACCCGGCTGCGCCGGGGCTGGAAGCTACGGATCCGCCGCTCGTGATGCGACCCGGCGGGATCGGGCGTGGGCCCCCCAGGAAACCTGGGCAAACCCTGCGAACGCCCACCCGACCGGGAGGCGGGGGCGTCGGGAGCATCGGCGTTACGGGATGAGTCAGACACAGTGCGGCAATTTTACGGGGCGACGGCGGGTGGGATGTGCGCCCTGTGGGGGCGACGGCGCTGAGCGGCTGGGGGCAGGTGGTGGTTGTCAGGGGCGCGGGGAACTGCGCGACCAGCCGAGTCGGGCCCGCAGCCGAGCGCGAGAGCAGTTGTCCCGTGGGGGCGACGGCGCTGGGCGGCTGGGGGCAGGTGGTGGTTGTCAGGGGCGCGGGGAACTGCGCGCTCAGCCCAATCGGGCCCGCAGACGAGGCGAGAGCAGCTGTCCCGTGAGGGCGACGGGGCCGGGCGGCCGGGTGCAGGTGGTGGTTGTCAGGGGCGCGGGGAACTGCGCGACCAGCCCAGCACGGCCCGCAGACGAGGACCACGTCGCCGCCCGCAGGGCCCCGCGCCGAGCCCAGGAACCGGCACCTCAGCCACTCACCCCGCCCCGCCACGCGCCAAGCGCAACGCCTCGAAGGCCCGCCGAGCAACCTCCCTGCCAATAGGCAGGGACGCAGTCGCGGCGGGCGAGGGCGCGTTCAGGACGTGGACCGCCCGCGCCCCCTCCCGTATGAGGAAGTCGTCGACCAGCGTGCCGTCCCGCAGGACCGCCTGCGCCCGCACCCCCGCAGGCGCGGGGACCAGGTCGTCGGGCCGGACCGCGGGCAGCAGCCTGCGCACCGCGTCCGTGAAGGCGGACTTGGACGCGGACCGGCGCAGCTCCCCCGCCCCGTACCGCCAGTGCCGGCGCGCCATGTGCCAGGAGCCGGGCCAGCCGATGGTCCCGGCGAGCTCGCGGGGCCGGACGACCGACCAGTCGTACCCCTCGCGGGCCAGCGCGGGGACCGCGTTCGGCCCCACGTGGACGCCGCCGTCGATGCCCCGGGTGAGGTGGACGCCGAGGAACGGGAAGGCCGGGTCGGGCACGGGATAGACGAGGCCGCGCACCAGCTCGGGACGGGCCAGCTCGAAGTACTCACCCCGGAACGGCACGATCCGCATCCCCGGGTCGTCCCCCGTGAGCCGCGCGATCCCGTCGCAGTGCAGCCCCGCGCAGTTCACCAGGACCCTGCCGCGCACCACGGAGCCGTCGGCGGTGCGGACGGCGACGCCACGGTCCGCGCGGCGGTCGATCTGGACGACCTCGCCCCCCGCCCCGTACCGGATCTCGGCCCCGGAGGCGTCGGCGAGGCGCTCCGCCACCGCGCTGTAGTCGCACACCCCGGTGGTGCCCACGTGGATGGCGGCGAGGCCGCGGACCTCCGGCTCGTACTCCGTGATCTGGGCGGGGCCGAGCTCGCGCACCGGAATGCCGTTCTCCCTGCCGCGCTGGACCAGGGAGTGCAGACGCGGGAGCTCCGCCCGCTCGGTGGCGACGATCAGCTTGCCGGTGACTTCGTGTGCCACCCCGTACTCCGCGCAGAACTTGACCATCTCGGCGGCGCCACGGACCGCGTACCTCGCCTTGAGGGAGCCCGGGCGGTAGTAGATCCCGCTGTGGATCACGCCGCTGTTGCGGCCCGTCTGGTGGCGGGCCGGGCCCGGCTCCTTCTCCAGGACGGTGACCCGGGTGCCGGGGGTGGCGCGCGTGAGGGCATAAGCCGTCGCGAGCCCGACGATCCCGCCGCCGATCACCAGCACGTCGCAGTCGTACGCGACCTTCTTCACCGCGCCTCACCTCCCACCCTCAGATACTGCCCTGCGCCACTGACAACGCCGCCAAACCTCGGGCGCCGGATCCTTTCCGCCCCTTAACTCGCGCCCACCCGTGCGTTCACCACGTCGCGGGTCCGGACGGACGGGCGGGCGCACGAGCGGGCCGGAGGACGGGCCTCGGCCCCCTACGCCGGAGCCATCAGCAGGGGCCGGGCCCGCTCGCGCAGCTCGACCACCCGGGGCTCGTCCCCGTAAGGCTCCAGTCGGTGCAGCAGATCCTTCACGTACTCCGTGGTCCTCGCGGACGAGATCCGCCCGGCGACCTCAAGGGCACGCGTCCCCTGCTCGCACGCCGCGTCGAGGTTCCCGGACTCCAGCTCGGCGACCGCCGACACCACGAGCCGCAGGCCGTGCGACCGCACGAACTCCTCCGTGGGACGGGACAGCGCCTGCTCCGTGAAGCGCCGCACCTGCCGGGGTGCCTTCAGGTCGCGGTAGCACTCGGCGGCGTCGGCGGCGAAGCGGTCGTAGGAGTAGAAGCCGAGCCAGGTGGGGTCGTGGTCGCCGTCACGGGCCCGCTCCAGCCAGCCCTCGGCGGCCCGCAGCGCCGCGCCCGCCGCCTGCGCGTCGTTGGCACGCGCGTGTGCCCGTGCCTCGACGAGGCGGAAGAAGCTCATCGTGCGCGCGGTGGCCAGGCCCCTGTTCCGCTCGAGGGCGGCCTGTGCGAGGTCGACTCCCTCGTCCCCGAAGCCGCGGTAGGTGGCCTGGAGGGACATGGACGCGAGAACGTACCCCCCAAGGGGGACGTCCGCGGCCGCACGCGCGAGCCGCAGTGCCTGGATGTAGTAGCGCTGGGCGGCTTCCTGCTGGCCCGTGTCGAAGGCCATCCACCCGGCGAGGCGGGTCAGTTCGGCCGACGCTCCGAAGAGGGCGCGTCCCACCTCGTCGGAGTAGGAGCCGAGCAGCAGCGGGGCCGCCTCGACGCGCAGGCACTCCGGGACCATCGAGGAACGCCAGTCCCCGCCGCCGTACTTGGAGTCCCAGCGGCGCGCGTCCTCGGCGGCCTCCCGCAGCTTCAGTACGTCGCTGTGGCCCACCTTCATCGGCGCGCCGCCGTCGTCGGCGTGCACGGTGTCGCGCGGTGCTTCGCGCGTGACGTCACGTGCGACGGAGCTGTCGGCGGGGGTTATCAGCCAGCGCGAGGCGGGCGTCGCATAGGCACTGACGGCGAAGGACCCGGCAAGCGACTGCCAGATCCCGCCGCTGCCCGCGCGGCGGCCCGCCAGATCGAGGCGGTACAGCTCGGTCGCGGACTTCACCGCCGCCCCCACGTCGCGCGGGAAGGCGAGGCCCACCTCAGGCGCGGGGTCGGCGTCCGCGAGGCCGATCTCGTGCAGCGGCACCGGGCGGCCGAGTTTCTGTCCGATCGCCGCCGCGATCAGGTGCGGGGCGGCGCCCTGCGGCACCATGCCCTTGGACACCCAGCGCGCCACTGATGTCTTGTCGTAACGGAGCGTCAACCCGCGTTGTGCGCCGAGGTCGTTGACCCGGCGGGCGAGTCCCGCATTGCTGATTCCCGCGAGGGCGAGAACGGTGCCGAGCTTTTCGTTCGGCCCGCGTTGCTCCCTGGACATGCGCCACCCCTCGACACAGACGGCTGCCGGGCAGTGGCTGGACCGCTCGCGGCATTCGTGCTGCGTTCCCCCGGGGGCGGTGGCCGGAATGGCGGCCGCAAGAGCGTTTGGCCGATCCTCCAGGTATATGCCTCCGCGAAAACAACAGCACACACAGCGTAGTTCGCCGCATCCCAAGCGTTAAGAGGCCCAGTTCCGGATGGCGAGATTGTTGTCCGTGCGTAGGTACTTCGACGGCGATGCGTGCCCCCGCCGTGTGGCCGTGCGCCCGTGCGTGCGCTCTTCTCCGGCCATGACGAGAACGGTTCCATTGGCGATGCGTGGGTCGGCCCGCTGCGCTGGAGTCAGTGGGCTGGGGGACACCGCCGCCTCCATCCCCGCGGGCGGCGGACCGGTCCGGGAGGCGAACACCGCCTCCCGGGCTGTGTGTTGCCTTCGAACGGTTCCGTTCCGGGACCGCGGCAGGCCGATTTGGCCGAAAAGCGCCCGTGTACAGAAACCGGCATACCGCCCAAGCCGGTGGTGTGCGCCTGCGCACAACGGCGGTTGCGCGCGCGCCCCGAGTGCGGTCTGCGCGTGCGCCCCGTGCGGCGTATACGTGCGCCTGTGAAGGTCGGCACAGGGCGCCTCCGACACCTCCCCGGGCCCGCTCCGGGCCGTCTCCGACCCCACTCCGGGCCGTCTCCGACCCCTCTCTGATCCCTCTACGGGGCTTCCCCGGAGCCTCCCCAAGGAGAAGGGTGACGTTCTGCTCTCAACTACCGCTCACCTGGGGCGCATTCCCGAGGCGCAAGCGGCCCCGTAGTCCTTCCCGCACGCCTCCTTCGTGGCAGCATGGGACCCCAGTTCTTCGGTGCACTGATCGGCCGTGCCCGGCGGCGCTATGCCGACGGCCCGTCCACAGCCTGTGGAGGCAGCGATGCGGTGGTTGGTGGGGTGGAGCAGTACCACCGCGAGATCCTCGGCGGTGGGCTCGGCCGGGGCCACCGGTGAGGACGGCGAGACCGTCCACCCCGTGGGCTCCCAGCTCCTGTGGGGCGACCCGAACCCCCTCTGGGCGGTCGGCGACTGGCGGGCCGACGAAGTACGGACAGTGACGGCCGACGAGCAGACCCGCATCGCGGTCCTCGGCACCTGCGGTGCCTCCGACGAGGAGCTCAGGGTCGGCCTCCTCGCCGCCCGCGGCGGCGCCCTGCGCCATCTGACCGCCTGGTCCGGCAGTTACACGGCGGTCGTCCAGGTCGGCCGCCGCGTCATGATCGCCGGTGACCTCGCCGGAGCCCGCCCGGTCTTCTACACCCCCTGGTCCGGTGGCACGGCCTACGCGACGGCCGCGCTGCCGCTGGCCGACCTCATCGAGGCCCACCTGGACATCGGCCACCTCGCGGCGCTGCTCGCCGCGCCGGACGTCCCCGAAGCGCTGCACGACTCGACCCCGTACCAGGGCGTGCGTCGCGTGCCCCCGGGGCATGCGCTGATCCTGCGCGCGGGCGCGCGGGAGATCGCCGGGTACGAACCGGTGGCCTCGCTGGCGGTCGCGGCGGCCCCCACCGACGCCGACAGCGCGGTGGACGGCGTCCGGGAAGCCCTCATCGACGCGGTACGCGCCCGCCTCACCGCACCCCGCCACGTGCCCGGCACGGACGTCGACCCCGGCCCGGTGCCCGGCATGGGGCCCGCCGAACGGCGCGCGGCCCGCGGCATGCCGGTGCCCGGCATCGGAGCCGACCTCTCCGGAGGACCCGCTTCGGGAACCCTCGCTCTCCTTGCGGCCGGTCTGCCCGGGATGCCCGGCACGGTGCTCGGCCACGGCACCGGCGCGGGCGAGCGGCTCCTCGCCGTCACCTTCAACGACCTTGCCGTGAACGGCAGGGAGGCCGAACTGGAGCGGGCCGGTGCCATCGCGGCCAACCCGCGCCTGCACCACGTGGTCGTCGCGGCGGGCGAGGACGCCCTGCCCTACGCCGACCTCGACGGCCCGCTGACGGACGAGCCGAGCGCCGTCCTGGTGGCCGCCCAGCGCCACCGCGCCCGGCTCTCCTCGGGCAGCGCCGACCACTTCACGGGCCACGGCGCCCGGCAGGTCCTCGACGCCCACCCGGCCCGCCTCGCCGACCTCCTGATGGACCGCAAACGACGCCACATGGTGCGCCCCGTGGCGGCACTGGCGAAGGCCGACGGCTCGGTGATGGTCCCCGCGCGCGTGTACGGCGCGGCCCGCAAGCTCGCCCGCACACCGCACCGGGCGGGGGTCGAATCGCTCGCCGAGCGCCTGCTGCAGCGCCGCTTCGACGAACCCGGCGGAGCCGTGGGGGCGTCGCTCGCCGCCCTCGCGTGGGCCAGGCCAGGACCCGCGGCGCGCTGGCTCACCGGCGAGGCCCTCGCTGAAGTATCGGTTCGCCTCCAGGACACCACCATGCGTCCCGGCGGGCCAGGACAGCGCCCCGGCGAGTTCCGCGCGCGGGCGGCCCTCGCCCGGCACGCCGCGGACCTGCGCCTCCTGGAACAGGCCGCCGAGGTGCGCTTCCAGCGCCTGCACGCACCCTTCCTGGACAACCAGGTCGTCCGCGCCTGCCGGGCGCTCCCCGAAGCCCTGCGCGTGCAGCCCGGGGCGCGGGCCGCGATCCTGCGCACCGTCCTGGAAGGCGCCGGGGTCGCCGAACTGCCCCCCGGCTGGGGCGCCCCGTCCCACGCCTCGAACGCGGCGGCCGCCCGCACCGGGCTCCGCGTCGCGGTGGACGACCTCATCGCCCTCTTCGACACCCCGCTGCTCGCCCAGGCGGGCCTCGTCGAAGCCCGCGTGGTCCGCAAGGCCCTCCGCTCGGCCGCCGAGGGGGAACCGCTTCCGCTGGACGGCCTGGCCGACCTGGTCTCCACCGAGCTGTGGCTGCGGCGGCTCCTGTCGCGAAGAGGAACGTGCTGGACGGGGACTCCAGCACGGCAACGAGCTGTTCCCACTGGAAGTGTGGTCCCGCAGAGAGGGGCACTAGGAGCGGGGCGGTAGCGGCAGGACGGGGCAGTCTCCGGAGCCGGATGCCGGGCCCGGCAACGCGCCCCCGGAAAGAAAGCACGCGCCCCGGCGCACCAGGGCGGGGAGAATGACGGGGTGCGGTACCGAATCCTGGGCGCCACCGAGGCGTACGACGACCAAGGCGCCCCTCTGCCCGTAGGGGGCCAGCGGCTGCGTGCCCTGCTCGCCGCCCTCGCGCTCCACGCGAACCGTACGGCCACCGTCGGCGCGCTCATCGAAGAGGTCTGGGCAGGCGACCCGCCCGCCGACGCCCCCGCTGCCCTGCAGGCCCTGGTGGGCCGCCTGCGCCGGGCCGTCGGCAAGGACGCCGTCGTGTCGGCCCCCGGCGGATACCGCCTCGCCGTCGCCCCGGACGACGTCGACCTGCACCGTTTCGAGCGCCTCGCGCGCGAGGGCAGGGCGGAGCTGGACCGCGGCGACCCGGCCCCGGCCGCCCGCACCCTGCGCGACGCGCTCGCCCTGTGG
>NZ_JBEXJR010000022.1:0-97397 GCF_040609235.1 Streptomyces sp. NPDC004732 | reverse complement strand
GGGGGGCGGGGCCCGGGCCGTTCGTCCGCGTCTCGCATCTCCCCCCGCGCGGGGTTGGGGGCGCCGGGGCGATGCGGCGGTGGGGGGTGGCCGCCCGATCGGGCGGCCACCCCTCACACATGCATTCGTCTGTTCGGGTCAGCAGCGAACCGCTCGGTTCACTGGCCGCCCTGTTGTTCGTCGCGGCGACGCTGCCACCGCTGCTCGATGCGGTTCATGACGGAGCGGCGCTGCCTCGCCTGCCGTGGGGACGCCTGTCCGCCTGGTGCGGCGGCCGCGCCCGAAGGCTGTTCGCCCGGCTTCGGCGCCTTGCGCCAACCGGTGACGGCGAGCACCGCGCAGCCCAGCATGACGAGGAACCCCACCACGCTGATCCAGATCTGCTGGGCGACCATTCCGGCCATGAGAAGGGCGATGCCCACAAGGAAGCCCACGACCGCTTGGTAGACCCGCTTCCGGGTGTACGTGCGCAGCCCGCTTCCCTCAAGCGCTGTCGCGAACTTGGGATCTTCGGCGTACAGCGCTCGCTCCATTTGCTCGAGCATGCGCTGCTCGTGCTCCGAGAGCGGCACGGAGTCCTCCTCATCGTGCAGTCGCCGGGGCGACCGGGGGTCCCCTTCAGGATAGGCAGGGAATCGCCCCCGTGAAACCCGCCCCTCTGCGCCAACTTCGCCAAACCGGACCTGCACTCCGCTCCGGCTCGCTGAAGCGTGCATTCCCCAGCGGCCGAACCGTCATGCAGAACGGTGTCCCTCGATCATACGGCGCCCGTAGCCCGTTCGGGGGGCCTGTGGCGTACTCCATGTGCGGCTGCGTCCCTGATCAGCCGGTGAACCGCGGGAGCACCTCAGGCCTCGGACGCCTCTCGCGCCTCACCGAGCACGTGCAGCTGCGTGGCCACGGCATGGAAAGCGGGCAGCTCCGCGGCCGCGGCCTCCAGCTGGAGAAGGGCCTCCAGGGCGCCCGGCTCGGTGTCCACGAGGACGCCGGGGACCAGGTCGGCGAAGACCCGGACGCCGTGCACCGCGTCGACGCGCACGCCCGCGGCCTCGACCAGCTCGGTGAGCTGCTCGGCGGTGAAGCGCCGCGGCACGGGGTCACCCGTGCCCCAGCGGCCCGCCGGGTCGGTGAGCGCGGTCTGCGCCTCCTTGAAGTGCCCGGCGAGGGCCCGGGCGAGCACGGCGCCGCCGAGGCCCGCCCCGAGCAGGCTGAGGACACCGGCGGGACGCAGCGCGTCGACGGCCAGGCGCACGCCCTCGGCCGGGTCGTCCACGTACTCCAGGACGCCGTGGCACAGGACCGCGTCGAAGCCGCCTCGCTCGACGACGTCGAAGAGCCCGAGCACGTCGCCCTGGACGCCGCGCACCCGGTCGGCGACGCCGGCCTCGGCGGCCCGGCGCTCCAGCGCGAACAGCGCGTTCGGACTCGGGTCGACGACCGTGACGCGGTGGCCGAGACGGGCGACCGGCACCGCGAAGTTGCCGCTGCCGCCGCCGGTGTCGAGCACGTCCAGTTCGGTGCGCGACTCCCGGCCGGTGACCTTGACCCGGCGGTCGAGGGCGTCTTTCAGGACGTCCCAGACCACGGCGGTACGAAGAGAAGCGCGGGGGCGCATCGGGTCCGACACGGCAGTTGACTCCTCGGCGCGGGGGTGCGGATACCTCCACCCTATTGCCTGCGCCGTGGTGCCAAGGCCATGTGTCCCACCGTGCGGACGCGCCGGTCAGCCCGCGTCCGGCGGCTCCCTTCCCGCGTCCTGCGACTCCTGCCGGGGCTGGGGCAGCACGGGCTGGAGCACGAGCATCCGCTCGACGATGCGCAGGAACATCGCCACGTCGCGAAGGAGGTCGTCGGCGTCGCGGGTGGTGGCGGCCGCCGCTATGCCCGCCTCGGCTCGGGCCCTGCGGGCGGCGCCGGAGGCGAACAGGGCGCTCCACTCGGTCAGTTCGGGGGCTATCTCGGGGAGGACTTCCCAGGCGCTGCGGATGCGCTGCCTGCGGCGCGGGCTCGTCTCCGGGCAGCCCCGCGCGGCCAGCACGGCGGCCGCGGTGCGCAGGGCGGCGAGGTGGGCGGTGGCATAGCGCTCGTGCGGTGCTTCCAGGTGCGCGGCTTCGTCGATTCCGGCGCGGGCCTGGGCGAGCAGTTCGAGAGCGGCGGGCGGGGCGGTCGCGCGGCGCAGGACGGGGTGGACATCGCTCGCCGGGCCGGTCAGTGAGGGAGCAGGGCCGACGGCGCGGTGCCGGTGGGCGGCTGCTGCGGAAGTGCTGGCCATGACGAACCTCCTGTCGTCGTGTGACGGCGCAGTGGCCGTATGTGCTCATCGTGGAGTACGCCACTGACAATCGGCTCTGACCTGGGACTTTGCCTCGATCGAGGGTTCGGGCTTACTTTTGAACTGACCAGTCAGTTCAAAAGAAGGGGCAGGGGGGACTGTGGACGGTCCGACCGACGGCGCGCGCGGAGCCGCCGTCACCGCCGAGGACTTCGGGCTCAAGGGGCCGCGGGGCTGGGCGTTCCGCGGCATCGGGATCAAGGCGGAGCCCGGGGCGCTGATCGCGCTGGAGGGCCCTTCGGGGTCGGGCAGGACCTGTCTGCTGCTGGCGCTCACGGGGCGGATGCGCGCCACCGAGGGCCACGCGTCCGTGGGCCGCTTCCGCCTGCCCAAGCAGCTGGCCGCGGTGCGCAGGATCAGCGGACTCGGGCCGGTGCCCGGCGTCACCGATCTCGACCCGGCCCTGACCGTCGCCGAGCACCTGCGGGAACGGGCGCTCCTGGAGCGGCGGTTCGGCGGTTCGCTGCGCGGGCTCCTGCGGCCCCGCAGCGAGCGGGTGAACGAGACGCGGCTGCGCATCGACACCGCGCTGGCCGCCGTCGGGCTCGACATGGAGACGCTGCCCAAGGGGCGGCGGACCGCCGTGCGCGACCTGGAGAGGCTCGAGGCGCTGCGGCTCTCCGTGGCGCTTGCCCTGGTCGGACGACCGCGCGTGCTCGGCGTCGACGACACCGACCTGAAGCTCT
The DNA here is from genome assembly GCF_040609235.1 of Streptomyces sp. NPDC004732. Classification (NCBI taxonomy): domain Bacteria; kingdom Bacillati; phylum Actinomycetota; class Actinomycetes; order Kitasatosporales; family Streptomycetaceae; genus Streptomyces; species Streptomyces sp. NPDC004732. The sequence continues at coordinate 94,379 of NZ_JBEXJR010000022.1, read as the reverse complement.
CCGACGTCGAACGGGCCGAGGCCTGGGGCATGTTGAAGTCCCTCACGGACGGCGGGACGACCGTCGTGGCGGTGTGCAGCGAGGCGCCCCAGGGCGCGGTCGTGGTCCGCACCGGCCCCCGCCCCGAAGCGCACACCGACGAAGCACACACCAACGAAGGCACCGACGAACGCACCGACGAGGACAAGGAGACGGCGGATGCGCTCGCCGAAGCTCGCCGCGCTTGAGCTCAGGCGCTTCGGCAGGGGGAAGCTGCCGCGTGCCGCGCTCGTCGCGCTCCTGCTGCTGCCCCTGCTGTACGGCGCCCTGTACCTGTGGTCCTTCTGGGATCCCTACGGCCGCCTCGACCGCATCCCCGTGGCGCTCGTCAACGACGACAAGGGGGCCTCCGCGCAGGGCAAGAAGCTCGCGGCGGGCGACAACATCGTCGAAGGGCTGCGCGACAGCAACACCTTCGAGTGGCACGAGGTGAGTGACGCCGAGGCGCGCAAGGGCGTCGAGGACGGCACGTACTACCTGTCCCTGACGATGCCCACGGACTTCAGCAAGCGCATCGCGTCGAGTTCGGGGGACTCTCCGGAGACGGGCGCCCTGAAGGTCCGCACGAACGACGCCAACAACTACATCGTCGGGCAGATCTCGCGGACGGTCTTCTCCGAGGTGCGCTCCGCCGCGTCCACGAAGGCCTCGCGCTCCTTCCTCGACAAGATCTTCATCTCGTTCTCCGACATCCACGGGGCGACGAAGAAGGCCGCCGACGGCGCCGACCGGCTGGACAGCGGCATCGGCAAGGCCGAGAAGGGCTCCAAGGACCTCGCGAACGGCCTGGGGGACGCCAAGGACGGCAGCGGCGACCTGGCCGGGGGCATCAAGAAGCTCCACAAGGGTGCGGGCGACCTGGAGGTCGGCTCGAAGAAGGTCGCGGACGGTACGCAGCAGCTGGCCGACAAGGTCAACGGCACGGCGGACCAGGTGCGGCCCTTCCTGAAGGACAACGGCAAGACGATCGGGGACACGGCACAGCTCGTCGCCGACTCCTCCAAGGCGATGCGCCACCACCTGTCCACCTGGGTGAAGCTGGCCCCCGGGGCGGCCGAGGGCGCCAAGGACGCCTCCCGGATCATCGGCGAGTTCTACACCCAGCAGTGCGAGAAGGCCCCGGTCCCGGACCCGCACTGCGCGAAGTTCAAGGACGCCAAGAAGTCCGCGGAGAACGTGTCGGCCATCGCGGACGACATGAACACCGTGGTCAAGGACCAGAACAGCGACGTCAAGCAGCTCGACAAGCACCTGGCCACGCTGGAGAAGAAGTCGCAGGCGCTCGCCGACCGCGCCCCGCACCTCGACGAGGACCTGAACAGCGCCGTCACGCAGATCAACGACCTCAACAAGGGCGCGGGCAAGGTCGCCAAGGGCGCCACGAAGATCCACACGGGCCTCGGCACCGCCAAGACCGGCGCCGGGGACCTCGACGAGGGCATCGGCAAGCTGGAGACGGGCGCGAACGACCTCAAGGGCGGCATGTTCAAGCTGGCCGACGGCTCCGGGAAGCTGTCCGGCGGGCTGCACGACGGCGTCAAGAAGATCCCGGACTACGACAAGAAGGACCGCGACGAGCGCACCGGCGTCATGGCCGACCCCGTGCAGCTCGCCTCCCAGTCGATGCACAAGGCGCCCAACTACGGCACGGGATTCGCCCCGTACTTCATCCCGCTGTCCCTGTGGGTCGGCGCGATGGTGGCGTACATGCTGATCCAGCCGCTCAACCGGCGCGCGCTCGCCGCGGGCGCCTCCGCATGGCGCATCGCGCTGGCGGGCTGGCTCCCGGTGGCCGCCCTGGGGGTCCTCCAGACCGCGGCCCTGCTCTCCGTCCTGCACTGGGGCCTCGGCCTGCAGATGGCGCGGGCGGCGGGGACGGTGGGCTTCCTCTGCCTGGTGACGGCGTGCTTCGCGGCGATCGTGCAGTGGCTCAACGCCCGCTTCGGAGCGGCCGGACGGATCCTCGTCCTCGCCGTGCTGATGCTGCAGCTGACGTCGGCGGGCGGCACCTACCCCGTTCAGACCAGCCCCGGCTTCTTCAGTGCGATCCACCCCTTCCTGCCGATGAGTTACGTCGTCGAGGCGCTCCGGAGACTGATCACGGGCGGCGGCCTCGGTCCCGTCTGGCAGGGCTGCGCGGTGCTGACGGCGTTCACCGTGGGCGCCCTCGCGCTCACGGCGCTCTCCGCGCACCGCAAGCAGGTGTGGACCCTCGACCGGCTGCACCCGGAGCTGAGCCTGTGAGCACGGCGGAGCGGGGACGGCCTGCGGAACCTGTGAGAATCAGGCCCATGGACAGCAGTGCAGGCAGCACCCGCCGCGAGGCGACCCGGCAGAAGCTCTACGAAGCCGCCGTCACCCTCATCGCGGAACAGGGCTTCTCGGCCACGACGGTCGACGAGATCGCCGAGCGGGCCGGAGTCGCGAAGGGCACCGTCTACTACAACTTCGCGAGCAAATCGGTCCTCTTCGAAGAGCTGCTGCGGCACGGCGTCGGCCTGCTCACCGCCTCCCTGAAGGAGGCCTCCGAGGAGGCGGCGAGGAGCGGCGGCCGCAAGGTCGACGCCCTCGACGCGATGATCCGGGCGGGCCTGGTCTTCATCAACCGCTACCCGGCCTTCACCCAGCTCTACGTCGCCGAGCTGTGGCGGACCAACCGGGCCTGGCAGTCCACCCTGCTGGTGGTCAGGCAGCAGGCCGTCGCGGTGGTCGAGGACGTGCTGCGGGCCGGGGTGGAGAGCGGCGAGCTCAGCGAGGAGATCGACATCCCGCTGACGGCCGCCGCACTCGTCGGCATGGTGCTGGTCGCCGCGCTCGACTGGCAGGCCTTCCAGCCGGAGCGCTCGCTCGACGACGTCCATGCGGCGCTGTCGCGGCTGCTGCAGGGCCGGGTCAGCGGCACGCGCGCGTAGCCCTGCGTTTCCGGTTTCCGCGGCACGGCAAAAGGCGCCGGTGCGGTGCCCCCTGTTCCCAGGCGGCACCGCACCGGCGCTTTCTTCGTCCCCCCGTAACCCCCGTGCAACCCCCGTATGGTCGTCCCCCCGAGTCACCCCCGTACCTCGCTCCCGCCGTGTGGCGGGGGCGAGCGGCCAAGGGCGCGGCGCCGTTCCGCCGCCCCGTGTCGGCGGTACCGGCGCTGCGCCCTTCTCCGTGCCCCACACTCTTCCGTCTCCGCAGGTGGGGGCCCATCCGCGCGCGTACTCATCTCACTCACTAGGTACGGATACTCAGACACCCGTGCTCATCCCCAGGCCGATCCGGTCATTCGCTGTGCCGTGCCTGCTCACGTGCGGGAACAAGCGGGGCCCTTGGGCCTGGTGGGGTGGGGCCATAGGTCCTTGGTGCTTTACTCCGCGCCATGAACAGGCAGATGGTTCTGGCCGCAGGCTTTGGTGCCCAGTGCTTCTGAGGGCGGACACGTACGGCCATCTGACTCCTGGCACTGTGGACACCGCCGTTTCGGTGTTGGATGTGGCCATGGCTGCATGACGCCACCTCAGCACCCGAGCTAACAGACTGCGAAGTCGCAGGTGGGAGGCATAGTGTCGGTGCTCCCCCTGGTGTTCACCAGCGGCTGGGCGAGCGGGATCAACGCGTACGCCGTTGTCCTGCTGCTCGGCATCTTCGGAGCGACCGGTGTCAGCGACGAGGTGCCCGAGGCGCTCCAGCGGCCCGATGTGCTGATCGCGGCCGGAGTGCTCTTCCTCTGCGAGGCCGTCGCCGACAAGATCCCGTACGTCGACTCGGTCTGGGACACGGTGCACACCGTGATCCGGCCGGTGTCCGGCGCCGTGGTGGGGGCGCTGCTCGCGGGCCAGAGCGGGTCTCTCTCCGACCTGGCGGCGGGCGCCGTGGGCGGGTCGACCGCGCTGGCCAGCCATGCGGTGAAGTCCGGCACGCGGATGGCGATCAACACCTCGCCCGAGCCGTTCAGCAACTTCGTGATGAGCACGGCCGAGGACCTCGGGGTCGGCGGCCTCATCAGCTTCGCGATGTTCTATCCGGAGGCCGCGGCGGTGATCGCGGCCGTGCTGCTGGTGATCGGCCTGTTCCTGATGTTCTTCCTCGTCTCGCGGATCCGCCGGTTCCTGCGGCGCAGGGCCCAGCGGCGCGAGGAGAAGCAGCTCGCGGGCCGCACGGGGGCGCCGCCGCCCTGAGCGTGCCCCGCCCGGACCGGGGTCGCGGCGTGACTGTCAGTGGCTGCCGATAAAGTCCCTGGCATGGCACGGATTGTGGTGATCGGCGCAGGTCTCGGCGCGATGTCGGCGGCGGCCCGGCTGGCCGTCGCGGGACACCGGGTGGTGGTGTACGAGCGCGGGCAGACGTTCGGCGGCGCGGTGGGCCGCGTCGAGCGGGACGGCTTCGCCTTCGACACCGGACCGGGGCTGCTCCTCCTCCCCGCGGTCTATCGCGACTTGTTCGTCAAGACGGGCAAGGAGCCCCTGGAGAAGTGCGTCGAGCTGTCCCAGGTGGAGCCCGCCGTGCGCCATGTCTTCGCGGACGGCACCACGGCTGACCTGCCGAACGCCTCGCGTGCGGGCGTGGGCGAGGCCCTGGACACGGCCCTCGGCGCGGGCGCGGGCGCCCGCTGGTCGGCGTTCATGAACCGTGCGAGGGAGGCCTGGGACCGCACCCGCCGCCCCCTCCTGGAAGAGCCCCTCTGGCCGAACTGGGAGGTGCTCGCCGACCGCGAGCCCTATCCCTCGGTGCCGCTCAAGCGCCTGCTGCGCCGCGAGCGCCGCGCGGCCACGCTCAGCGAGGTCGGCGAGCTGGAGCTGGGCGGTGACGCGCGCCTGATAGCGCTCCTGGAGCAGTTCGCGCTCGCACACGGCCTGGATCCCCGCACGGCCCCGGCGAGCGCCGCGGTCCTGCCCTACCTGGAGCAGACGTTCGGCACCTGGTCGGCGCGGGGCGGCATGCACGCCCTGGCCCGCGCGGTGCACGAGCGGTGCGTGGCCCGGCGGGTCGAATTCGTGTTCGGCGCTGCGGTGACGCGGATCGTCGAGAAGGACGGCCGGGCGGCGGGCGTGGAGCTCGCGGACGGCACCACCGCGGAGGCGGACTTCGTGGTCGCGGGCGTCGCGCCCACAGCCCTGGACGCCATGCTGCCCGGTGTGAACATACGGGCGGAGGGTGACGTCCCGGCGCGTTCCGGCCTGCCCAGCCGCCTGACGGTCCTCCTGGCCCTGTCCGGCGCGCGCCCCGAAGGCGCCCCCCTGCGCACGGTGCTGCACTCCGCCGACCGCCAGGACGAGCTCGACCGCCTCTTCGGCGAGCGGCCCGGACTGCCCCTCTCCCCCACGCTCGCGGTGCTCCGCCCCGACGACCCGGAGCTGACGCCGGACGCCGCGCACGAGGCGGTGACGCTCACGGCGACGGTGCCCGCGCACCTGGAGGTCACGGCGGAGGACGTGGAGCGGGTGATCGCCCGCGCCGAGGCCGTGGTCCCGGAGCTGCGGAGCCGTCTGCTGTGGCACGAGGTCCGCACCCCGGCCGACGTCGCGGAGGCCACCGGAGCCGACGGCGGCGCCGTCCCCGCCCCGGCGCTCGCCGCGGCCGACGGGAAGCTCCTGCAGCCGTCCAACAGCACCCGGCTGCCGGGACTGTTCGCGGTCGGCGGCTGGGCCCACCCCGGCGGCGGCCTGCCCCACGCGGGCATGTCGGGCACGCTGGTCGCGGGGCTGATCGTCGAGGGCCCGGAGTTCCGCGGCTCCCGGTGACCGCCCCGCCGGGCCCCGCGATGGCTCAGTGGCGGTACGTGGCTCAGTAGCGGTACTGCTGCTCGTTGTAGCCCGAGCCGTCGTAGTCCCCCGCGTGGCCGCCCTGGTAGGGGTAGGGCTGCTCCGGCGGGAGTTCACCGCTGTACGGCTCGTCGGTGGTGCGCTGCTGGGGCACCCAGACGCCGCCGGGCGGGGTGTCCTGGTACGTCCCGCCGAGCCCGCCGCCGTAGGTGTCGCCTCCGTAGGGGGCGTACTGCTGCTGGTCGCCGTAGGTGTCGTAGCTCTGCCGGGCGCCGTAGGTCTGCGTGCCGATGTACGGGTCGGAGTACGCGGCGTACTGCTGCTGGCCGGTCTCGTCGTATCCGTAGTTCTGCTGGTCGTAGCCCGCGTAGGCCGCCGCGTCGTAGCCGTAGCCCTCGCTCTGGTGGGCGTCGCCCGCGGTGGGCGGGGCGTAAGGCGCGTCGCTGTACACGCCGTACTGGCCGGTGTCGTCGGGCATGGGTTCGGGCGCGTACACCCCGCCCGCGGGGAGGTCCGGGTCGTGCGCGGGGACGTCAGGGCCGTGCGCGGGCGGCGGCGGGACCTCTTCGTATTCCAGGTCGGAGACCTGCAGCGTCGGCTCCTTCGCGGCGCCCCGCCGCGGCGCCCTGCGGCGCTTGCTCAGGCCCGGCTGCCCGCCGAGCGCCCAGCCGGTGGAGAAGCCCTTGCGGAACGACAGCGTCACGTACGTCTGGCCCGTGGCGAAGGCGATGGCGCCGAGCCCGATGATCCACACCGACGGGATCAGCACCCCGACGACGACACCGAGGAAGCCGCCGAAGGCCAGCAGGCGCCAGCGCAGCCTGGCCTTGTACTGCAGCAGCACCTCGCCGAGCAGCCACAGCGCGACGAATCCGAACGCGATGTAGAGGACCGTCCAGCCCATGTACGCCCCTCTCCCCTGCGGCCGCCCGCTGGTACGGGTACGGGTACGGCCGATTCAGGCCTGGTGGTGCAGGCCCAGATTTTCGTAGATTTCCAGCGTCGCCGTGGAGTTGTTGAGCGTGATGAAGTGCAGTCCCGGCACACCTTCGGCCAGCAACCGCGCGCAGAACTCCGTCGCGAACTCGATGCCAATGGAGCGTACAGCGGCTGGATCGTCTTTGACCGCGAGGATCCGCTCTTTCAGCTCGGGCGGGAACACGGCGTTGCTGAGCTGGGGCAACCGGTCGAGCTGGCGGACGTTGGTGACCGGCATCATCTCGGGGATGATCGGCGTCTCGCAGCCTGCCGCCTCGACGCGGTCGCGCAGCCGCAGGTACTCCTCGGGGTCGAAGAACATCTGCGTGATCGCGTAGTCCGCGCCGGCCCGGCACTTGTCGATGAAGTGCCGGGTGTCGGACTCCCAGTCGGGCGAGCGCGGGTGCATCGCGGGGAAGGCGGCGACGCCCACGCAGAAGTCGCCGGACTCCTTGATGAGTTCGACCAGCTCGGCGGCGTAGGTGAGGCCCTCGGGGTGCGCGATCCAGTCGCCGAGCGGGTCGCCGGGCGGGTCGCCGCGGACCGCGAGCATGTTCCTGATGCCCGCGTCCGCGTACTGCCCGATGATGTTGCGCAGCTCGGCCACGGAGTGGTCGACCGCGGTCAGGTGCGCGACGGGCGTCAGCGTCGTGTCGGCGACGATCTGCTGGGTCTCCTTGACCGTGCCGGTGCGCGTGGAACCACCCGCTCCGTAGGTCACGGAGACGAAGTCCGGGGCGGCCGCCTCGACCCTGCGCAGCGCGTTCCAGAGGTTCCGCTCCCCCTTCGGGGTTTTCGGCGCGGAGAACTCGAACGAGAACGTCGTCTTACCGGTCGCGAGCATGTCGCGCACGGTGCGTGCGCGGTCAGTCCTGGTCGAAGCTGTGCCTAGGGCCATATGGGCAGGTTAGCCAGGCCGTGGCGGTCACCCAACCGGACCCTGGAGTTTTGGCCGGTTTGCCGGTTTCTTGTCCACGGATCGGACACTCCCGGGCTGTTGCTCACACAGACGTACGAAGCCGCTTCGCGAACTCGGCCGCGGCCGCGCCCGGGTCGTCCGCCTCGGTGATCGCCCGCACGACGACGACGCGCCGTGCGCCTGCCTCGAGCACCTCGTCGAGGTTGTCCGCGTCGATGCCGCCGATGGCGAACCAGGGGCGGTCCGTGCCCAGCGAGGCCGTGTAACGGACCAGGTCGAGGCCCGGGGCGTGGCGGCCCGGCTTGGTCGGCGTGGGCCAGCACGGGCCCGTGCAGAAGTAGTCCACACCCTCCTGGACGGCGGCCGCGGCGGCCTCCGACTCGGCGTGGGTGGAGCGGCCGATCAGCACGTCGTCGCGGCCGCCGAGGATGGCGCGGGCCGCGGGGACCGGCAGGTCGCCCTGGCCGAGGTGCAGCACGTCGGCGCCGATGGCGTGGGCGACGTCCGCGCGGTCGTTCACCGCGAGGAGCTTGCCGTGCCGCCGGGCGGCGTCCGCGAAGACCTGGAGGTGCTCGAGCTCTTCAGCGGCCTCCATGCCCTTGTCGCGCAGCTGCACGATGTCGACGCCGCCCGCGAGGACGGCGTCGAGGAACTCGGGGAGGTCCCCCTGGCTCCTGCGGGCGTCCGTGCACAGGTAGAGCCGGGCGTCGGCGAGCCGGTCGCGGTGGTCGGCGGCCATGGAGAAGTCCCCCCGTTGTCGGTGGCGTGCGGGCCGCGTGGTGTCACGCGGCCCGCACGCCGGACGATGTGTTCAGGTCAAACGGCCTTGCGCCTGCTCAGACGGCGAGCGCCTGGGCGCGGCGCTTCACCTCCGTGCCGCGATTCTCGCTCAGCGCCTGCGCGGGGGTGCCGGGCAGGGTCGGGTCGGGGGTGAAGAGCCACTCGAGCATCTCTTCGTCGGAGAAGCCGTCGTCCCTCAGGAGCGTCAGGGTGCCTGCGAGGCCCTTGACGACCTTGTCGCCGTCGATGAAGGCGGCCGGCACCTGGAGCGCACGGTTCTCACCGCGGCGCACAGCGATCAGCTGGCCCTCCTTGACCAGCTGGCGCACGCGGGTCACCTCGATCTCCAGCATCTCCGCGATGTCGGGGAGGTGCAGCCAGTCGGGGACGAGAGCATCAGTCTTTGCGTCAATCTCGGTCACGGGTCCAGCGTATCTCTGGCAGGCGGCCCGCACCGGATGGCGTCGTCCCGCTACGGAACGGCCTTGTCGTCCTGCTACAGAACGGCCTTGCCGCCCCGCTACAGAACCGCCTTCTTGAGCGGCACCGACGGATCCGCCGTCAGCGTGGGATCCAGCCGTGCGGCCGACTCGATCAGCTTGCGGCCCTGGGCCAGGTCCCTGGGGCGGCCCACGGCGAGGACCGCGACCAGGGCGCCGTCCCGCAGCCAGCACACCGACCAGGCCATGCCGCCGGGGTCGCCCCGCCACACCATCTCGTCCGCCCCGGCATGGTGACCCGCGTACTGCACGAAGCGGCCGAACTGCTCCGACCAGAAGTACGGCACGGGGTCGTACGCGGCGGGCGTCTCGCCGATGATGTTCGCCGCCACCGTGCGCGGCCCCTGGAGGGCGTTGTCCCAGTGGTGCACGAGCAGCCGCTCGCCGTACCGGCCCGAGGGGAAGGAGGAGCAGTCGCCGACCGCGTACACATCGGGCGCCGAGGTGCGCAGGCCCTCGTCGGCCACGACCTCGCGGTTGCTGCCCAGCTCGATGCCGGAGCCCGCGAGCCAGCCCGTCGCGGGCCGCGCCCCGATGCCGACGACGACGGCGCCCGCGGGCAGCCTGGTCCCGTCGGACAGGACGACGACGCCGGGTTCGACGCTCTCCACGCGCGCGTGGGTGCGCAGCACCGCTCCGGAGTCCGCGTACCAGCCCGCCATGGGGGCCGCGACCTCCTCCGGCAGCGCCCCCGCGAGCGGTCGTCCCGCGGCCTCGACGACGGTGACGGAACAGCCCGCCTCGCGCGCGGCCGTCGCGAACTCCGCGCCGATCCAGCCCGCCCCGACGACCACCACGTCGTGCTGCGCCGCGAGCACCGGGCGCAGCCGCTCGGCGTCGTCCAGGGTGCGCAGGAGGTGGACCCCGGGGACGCCTTCGGTGCCGGGCAGCCGAATCGGTTCGGCGCCGGTCGCCAGGACCAGGACGTCGTACCGGAGTGGGCCGTCGGCGGTGTCCAACTCATGGGCGTCGGGGCGCACCCCGGTGACGTCGCGGCCCAGGCTCAGCTCGATGCCGAGCGCCTCGAAGTCGATGTCGAAGGCCGATCCCTCCGCCTTGCCGAGCAGTACCGCCTTGGACAGCGGCGGCCTGTCGTAGGGCTGGTGCGGCTCGGCCCCTACGAGGGTGACCGAGCCCGCGAAACCCTGTTCGCGCAGGGCCACCGCGGTCTGCACCCCGGCCATCCCCGCGCCGACGATGACGACGTGGCGCTCCGCCTGTCGCGGCTTCCCGCGCTGCTGCTGCTCGCTCTGCCTCTGCTGCTCGCTCACCCGATCACTCTAGGGCGGTTGTCGAGGGCGCCCTCAGATGTGGTCGGGGAGATCTCTGACACAACGTCACCGCCCATACCCGGACAGCTCCCCTACTGCCGCACGAAGCGACGGGCTAGGGTGGCCCGTGCAGAGCACTCGCGGGAGCCCGGACGCACCGGGCTGAGAGGGAGGCTGGGACGGCCTCCGACCGTACGAACCTGATCCGGGTCATGCCGGCGAAGGGAGGGGCTGGACGCCCATGCATTCACGTACGACACCACCATCCGCCGCCTCTGACGTCCTGGTCGTCGGAGGCGGCATCATCGGCCTGGTCACGGCCTGGCGGGCCGCCGGGCGCGGACTGTCCGTGGCGGTCGTGGACCCCGCTCCCGGCGGCGGCGCCGCCCAGGTCGCGGCGGGCATGCTGGCCGCCGTCACCGAACTGCACTACGGCGAGCAGACCCTGCTCGGCCTCAACGTCGAATCCGCCCGCCGCTACCCCGCCTTCGCCGCCGAACTGGCCGAGGCGACCGGGCACGACCTCGGCTACCGCGCGTGCGGCACGCTCGCCGTCGCGCTGGACTCCGACGACCGCGCCCACCTGCGCGAACTGCACGACCTGCAGCGCCGGTCCGGCCTCGCGTCCGAGTGGCTGACCGGCCGCGAGTGCCGCCGTCTTGAGCCGATGCTCGCGCCGGGCGTACGCGGCGGGCTGCGGGTCGACGGCGACCACCAGATCGACCCGCGGCGGCTCGCGGGGGCGCTCGTGGTGGCCTGCGAGCGGGCCGGTGTGGTCTTCCACCGCGCCATGGCCGAGCGCCTCTCGGTCGTACGGGACCGGGCGCGCGGCGTCGTCCTCGCGGACGGCACCGAGCTGGGCGCGGACCTGACCGTGCTGGCGGCGGGCAGCCTCAGCGGGCGCCTCGCGGGCGTCCCCGACGACGTCCTGCCGCCCGTGCGGCCCGTGAAGGGCCAGGTGCTGCGGCTGACGGTGCCGAAGCCGTACGCGCCGTTCCTGAGCCGCACCGTGCGGGCCGTGGTGCGCGGCAGCCACGTCTACCTCGTGCCGCGCGAGAACGGCGAGCTCGTCGTGGGCGCGACCAGCGAGGAGCTCGGCTGGGACACCACGGTCACCGCGGGCGGCGTGTACGAACTCCTGCGGGACGCGCACGAACTCGTGCCCGGCATCACCGAGCTGCCCCTGACCGAGACCTGCGCGGGACTGCGCCCGGGCTCTCCCGACAACGCGCCGATGCTCGGCCCCACGCGGCTCGCCGGACTCCACCTGGCCACCGGGCACCACCGCAACGGCGTCCTGCTGACGCCCGTCACGGGTGACGTCATGGCGCATGCCCTGACCACGGGTGAACTCCCCGAAGAGGCACTCCCGTTCACCCCGCGCCGCTTCGACGGCGCCACCCCCGAAACCCTCGCCCCGCCCCGCACCCAGCACGTCACGGAGCAGCCCGCATGAGCACGCCTTTCGCCGTTTCCGTCAATGGGGAAGAGCGCGATGTGGCCTCGGGCACCACGCTCGACGCCCTCGTGGCCACCCTCTCCTCGGCGCACTCCGGTGTCGCCGCCGCCCTCAACGAAACCGTCGTCCCGCGCGCGCAGTGGCCCACCACGGCGCTCTCCGCGGGCGACCGCGTCGAAGTACTCACCGCCGTCCAGGGAGGCTGAACGACCATGGCAGACGACCCCTTCGTCATCGGCGGGCTCACCCTCTCCTCGCGCCTGATCATGGGCACGGGCGGGGCGCCGAGCCTCGACATCCTGGAGCGGTCCCTCGTCGCGTCCGGCACGGAGCTGACCACCGTCGCGATGCGCAGGCTCGACCCGGGCGTCCAGGGCTCGGTGCTCTCCGTGCTCGACCGGCTCGGCATCCGCGTCCTGCCCAACACCGCGGGCTGCTTCACTGCGGGCGAGGCGGTCCTCACCGCCCGGCTCGCGCGTGAGGCGCTCGGCACCGACCTGGTGAAGCTGGAGGTGATCGCCGACGAGCGCACCCTGCTGCCCGATCCGGTCGAGCTCCTGGACGCCGCCGAGACCCTGGTGGACGACGGCTTCACGGTCCTGCCCTACACGAACGACGACCCGGTGCTCGCGCGGAAGCTGGAGGACGTGGGCTGCGCGGCGATCATGCCGCTCGGCTCGCCCATCGGCTCCGGGCTCGGTATCCGCAATCCGCACAACTTCCAGCTGATCGTGGAGCACGCGCGCGTGCCGGTGATCCTCGACGCGGGCGCGGGCACGGCATCCGACGCGGCGATCGCGATGGAGCTGGGGTGCGCGGGCGTGATGCTCGCCTCCGCGGTGACGCGGGCGCAGGAGCCGGTCCTGATGGCCGAGGCCATGCGGCACGGGGTCGAGGCCGGACGCCTGGCGCACCGGGCGGGGCGGATTCCGCGACGGCACTTCGCCGAGGCGTCGTCGCCCGCCGAGGGCATGCCGCGCCTCGACCCGGAGCGCCCCGCGTTCTGAGTACCCCCCGGGGGCTCCGCCTGTTACAGCTCGGCTGCAGTCCGGGCGTGGGGGCGCCCGCCCGGGACGAGGTGTCCGTGGCGGCTCGTAGACTCCCCTGCGTGGACACGACCCTTCAGGACCCGCTCGTCGGGCAGCTGCTCGACAGCCGTTACCGCATCGACGGGCGCATCGCGGTCGGCGGGATGGCCACGGTCTACCGGGCCGTGGACACCCGCCTCGACCGCGTGCTCGCGCTCAAGGTGATGCACCCGACGCTGGCGGCCGACGCCTCCTTCGTCGACCGGTTCATCCGCGAGGCCAAGTCGGTGGCCCGCCTCTCGCATCCGAACGTGGTCGGCGTCTTCGACCAGGGCACGGACGGGTCGTACGTCTACCTCGCGATGGAGTACATCGCGGGCTGCACCCTGCGCGACGTCCTGCGCGATCGCGGGGCCCTGCAGCCGCGCGCCGCGCTCGACATCCTGGAGCCGGTCCTCGCCGCGCTCGGCGCCGCGCACCGCGCCGGGTTCGTGCACCGCGACATGAAGCCGGAGAACGTCCTCATAGGGGACGACGGCCGGGTGAAGGTCGCCGACTTCGGGCTCGTCCGCGCGGTGGACACCGTCACGAACACGACGGGCACCGTCCTCGGCACCGTCTCCTACCTCGCCCCCGAGCAGATCGAGCACGGCACGGCGGACACCCGCGTGGACGTGTACGCCTGCGGGGTCGTGCTCTACGAAATGCTGACCGGCGCCAAGCCGCACTCCGGGAACTCCCCCGCCCAGGTCCTCTACCAGCACCTCAACGAGGACGTGCCGCCCCCGTCGGCGGCCGTCCCCGGGCTCGCCTTCGCCCTCGACGAGCTGGTCGCCTCCGCCACGGCGCGCATCCCCGACATCCGTCCGTACGACGCGGTGGCGCTCCTCGCCCAGCTCAGGGAGGCGCGGGCCACCCTGACCGAGGCGCAGCTCGACGCGGTGCCGCCGCAGGCGCACGCGGCGGCGCAGGACGGCTCCGAGGACCGCACGAGCGTGATCCCGCGCGCGGCGCGCCCCGTCCAGCTCCCGCTGCCCACCGACGGCGAGCAGGGCGGCCAGGACGCGCTGAACCGCACCAGCATCCTGGCGACTCCGCCCCCCGGCCCGCCCGCTCCGCCCGCCCCCGCCCGCGCCTCCCGCAGGCGGTTCGACCCGCGCCGCCGCACCCTCGTGGTCATAGCCGGCGTCCTGCTCGCCCTCGGCATCGGCACCGGCGTCTGGTACATCAACTCGGGCCAGTTCACGAAGGTCCCGCCGCTCCTGGCGAAGACCGAAGCGCAGGCGAAGCAGCGGCTGGACGACGCCGGGCTCGACGTGAAGGGCATCAAGCGCACCTACAGCGACACGGACAAGCGCGGCACGGTGATGAACACGGACCCCGCGCCGGGCGCCCGCATCCGGCAGAACGACGGGGTGACCCTGACCATCTCGCTGGGCCCGGAGACCGTGAAGGTCCCGGACGTCAAGAACATCCCGCTGGCCAAGGCGAAGAAGGAGCTGGAGAACTCCGGACTCGAACCGGGCATGGTCACCAAGAGCTTCAACGAGGACATCGACAAGGGCTCCGTGATCAGCACGGACCCGCGGGCGGGCTTCACCCGCAAGGCGGGCTCGGCCGTCGCCCTGGTCGTCAGCAAGGGCCGCCCGGTCGAGGTCCCCGACGTGACGGGCGAGTCCGAGGAGGACGCCACCGCCGACCTCGAGGACGCGGGCCTGAAGGTCGAGATCGCGCCGTCGCGGGTCAACTCCGACGAGGACAAGGGCGATGTCGCCGCGCAGTCGCCCGTCGCGGACAAGACGATCGCCGAGGGTGACACGGTCGAGCTGACGATCTCCAAGGGCCCGCCGATGATCGAGGTCCCCGACGTCACCGGCATGAGCGTCGACGAGGCCACGGAGAAGCTGGAGGGAGCGGGCTTCGAGGTCGACGAGGACCGCGGCCTGCTCGGCATCTTCGGGGACACCGTCAAGAAGCAGTCGGTGGACGGCGGCGACACCGCTCCCAAGAATTCGACGATCACCATCACGATCCGCTGAGCCTCCCGCCCGGGGACCCCTGCGGGGGCCTCCCCGGGCGCGTGCCACCCTTGACGGCGTGAGCAGCAACAAGTCCCCCAGCGCAACGTCCCGCAACCCCGTCGGCGGCCATGTCCCGGTGGCCGGCGGACTCGCCTCCGTCGGCCTCTCGTACGCCCGTGAGCTCGGCGCGGAGACCGTCCAGGTCTTCGTCGCCAACCCGCGCGGCTGGGCGACCCCGCCCGGCAACCCGAAGCAGGACGAGGAGTTCCGCGCGGCCTGCGCCGCCGAGCGGATCCCCGCGTACGTCCACGCGCCGTACCTCATCAACTTCGGCTCGCACACCGAGGCGACCGTCGACAAGTCCGTGGACTCCCTGCGCCACTCGCTGCGCCGGGCGCGCGAGATCGGCGCCCTCGGCGTCGTCGTGCACACCGGCTCCGCGACCGGCGGCCGGGAGCGCGCCGTCGCCCTGGAGCAGGTGCGCGACCGCATGCTGCCGCTCCTCGACGAGCTGACGCACGACGACGACCCGTTCCTGCTCCTGGAGTCGACGGCGGGCCAGGGCTCCTCGCTCTGCTCCCGCACCTGGGACTTCGGCCCGTACTTCGAGGCGCTGGACTCCCACCCCAAGCTCGGGATCTGCCTGGACACCTGCCACATCTTCGCGGCGGGCCACGACCTGACGGGCCCCAGCGGCATGAAGCAGACCCTGGACCTCCTCGTGGACACGGTCGGCGAGGGCCGCCTGAAGCTCGTGCACGCCAATGACTCCAAGGACGTCGTCGGCGCCCACAAGGACCGCCACGAGAACATCGGCACCGGCCACATCGGCGAGGAGCCCTTCCGCGAGCTGATGCTCCACCCCGCCACGGAGGGTGTGCCGCTCATCATCGAGACGCCCGGCGGCAAGGAAGGACATGCGGCGGACGTGGCACGCCTGAAGGAGCTGAGGAGCGTCTAGCCGCCCCCGAAGCTCCTTGAGGAATACCCCCGGGGGGTATACGGTTCTTGCCAGACGGCAGGAACCGCTATCCGACGTTGGGGGCACCTCATGCAGCACGACGCGCACGCCGGGCACACGCACCACCAGCACCACAGCCACAGCCACAGCCACGGCGGCGACGGCAAGGTCAGCTGGCGCATGGCGGCGCAGGCCACCCTCCACTGCCTCACCGGCTGCGCCATCGGCGAGGTGCTCGGCATGATCATCGGCACCGCGCTCGGCTGGGGGAACATGCCGACGATGGTGCTCGCGATCGTGCTCGCCTTCGCCTTCGGCTACGCCCTGACGCTGCGCGGCATCCTGAAGGCCGGGGTCGATTTCAAGACGGCGTTCCGGGTCGCGCTCGCCGCGGACACCCTGTCCATCGCCGTCATGGAGCTGATCGACAACGGCGTGATCGCGCTCTGGCCGGGCGCCATGGACGCGCACCTGGCGGACGCGATGTTCTGGTGGGTCCTGGCCATCGCCCTGGCCGCCGCGTTCGTGATCACCACACCGGTGAACAAGTGGATGATCGGCCGCGGCAAGGGCCACGCCGTGGTGCACCAGTACCACCACTGACGTGCCGGGACGGCCTTACGCAGGACCAGAGATGCAGGGCTAGAGGTACAGGACTAGAGCTCGGGGCCGTCCCCGGGCTCTTCCTGGTACGAGTAGCGCTGCTCGCGCCAGGGGTCGCCGAGGTTGTGGTAGCCGCGCTCCTCCCAGAAGCCGCGGCGGTCGGCGGTCATGTACTCGACGCCGCGGACCCACTTGGGGCCCTTCCACGCGTACAGATGCGGGACCACGAGCCGCAGCGGGAAACCGTGCTCCGCGGTGAGCAGTTCGCCGCCCTTGTGCGTGGCGAGAATCGATCGGTCGGAGGCGAAGTCCGCCATCCGCATGTTCGAGCTGAAGCCGTACTCGGCCCAGACCATCACATGCGTGGCATTGGCCGCGGGCGGCACGATCTCCAGGAGCGTCCGGGCCGGGAGCCCGCCCCACTCGGCGCCCAGCATGCTGAACTTCGTCACGCAGTGCAGATCGGCGACCACGGAGTCGTACGGCAGGGCGGAGAACTCGTCGTGCGACCAGCAGTGCTTCTCGCCGTCCGCCGTGGCCCCGAAAACCCTGAACTCCCAGCGCTCGGGCCGGAACTTCGGCACCGGGCCGTAGTGCGTGACCGGCCAGCCGCGCTGCAGCCGCTGACCCGGCGGAAGCTCCGGCTCCGCTGCCTGTCGAGATGCGCGTTCCGCCGGCTGACCCATGGCTCCATCCTGACAGACCCGGGGCGGTGGACGTGACCAGCCGGAGCGCGGGCAGCACCGATCGGGGCAACTCCTACTAAGCGTGCACTTACTGGACGCCCTCCGAACACCGGTGCAAGGATGCGCGCTACCTGCCCAGTCACCCGCGTGGAAGGAGCCTCTGCGATGCAGGGCGACCCCGAGGTCATTGAATTTCTCAACGAGCAGCTGACCGCCGAACTCACGGCGATCAACCAGTACTTTCTCCACGCCAAGATGCAGGAAAACTTCGGCTGGACGAAGCTCGCGAAGTACACCCGGTCCGAGTCGTTCGACGAGATGAAGCACGCGGAGGTGCTGACCGACCGGATCCTGTTCCTCGACGGCCTGCCCAATTATCAGCGGCTCTTCCATGTGCGCGTGGGCCAGACGGTCACGGAGATGTTCCAGGCCGACCGCCAGGTCGAGGTGGAGGCGATCGACCGCCTGCGGCGCGGGATCGAGGTGATGCGCGCCAAGGGCGACATCACATCCGCGAATATCTTCGAGTCGATCCTTGAGGACGAGGAGCACCACATCGACTATCTCGACACTCAGCTCGAGCTCGTCGAGAAGCTGGGTGAGGCGCTCTACATCGCGCAGCTCATCGAGCAGCCGGAGGGCTAAGCGGCCTCGTCCAGGCCGGGGGCCAGGCTGGCTTCCAGGCCGGTGAGCGCCGGTTCTCCCTGGTCCACGAGGTCGCGGCGGGGGCATGCGCCCCGGCCGAGCAGCGCCTGGATGCGGCGCACGCACGAACCACAGTCCGTGCCCGCCTTGCAGGCCGACGCTATCTGGCGGGGGGTGCAGGCACCGTCCGCCGCGTGCTTCTTCACCTGCGCCTCGGTGACCCCGAAGCAGTTGCAGACGTACACGCGGTTCACCTCGCAGACGGAACAGTCAGGACTCATCGGTAGCGCCGTCCCGATGAATCGGTGAGGCTAACCTAACCTTACCCGCGACATCCTGCACGCAAAAGCCCCGGATACGCCGGTGGGGCGCGGATCACACGGATCCGCGCCCCACGCTTACGTACGGAGGAGAACTACTGGTCGCGGTACATCTCCGCCACCAGGAACGCCAGGTCCAGCGACTGGCTGCGGTTGAGCCGCGGGTCGCAGGCCGTCTCGTAGCGCTGGTGCAGGTCGTCGACGAAGATCTCGTCGCCGCCGCCCACGCACTCGGTGACGTCGTCACCGGTGAGCTCGACGTGGATGCCGCCCGGGTGGGTGCCGAGGGCCTTGTGGACCTCGAAGAAGCCCTTGACCTCGTCGAGCACGTCGTCGAAGCGGCGGGTCTTGTGGCCCGATGCCGCCTCGTAGGTGTTGCCGTGCATCGGGTCGGTGATCCAGGCGACGGTCGCGCCGGACGCGGTGACCTTCTCGACGAGCTCGGGCAGCTTGTCGCGGACCTTGTCGGCGCCCATGCGGACGATGAAGGTCAGCCTGCCGGGCTCGCGGTCGGGGTCGAGACGCTCGATGTACTGCAGCGCCTCCTCGGCCGTCGTGGTCGGGCCGAGCTTGACGCCGATGGGGTTGCGCACCTGGGCCGCGAACTCGATGTGCGCGTGGTCCAGTTGACGGGTGCGCTCACCGATCCAGACCATGTGGCCCGAGGTGTCGTACAGCCGGCCGGTGCGGGAGTCGGTGCGGGTCAGCGCCGATTCGTAGTCGAGGAGCAGCGCCTCGTGCGAGGCGTAGAACTCGACGGTCTTGAACTCCTCCGGGTCGGTGCCGCAGGCCCGCATGAAGTTCAGCGCGTTGTCGATCTCGCGGGCCAGCTGCTCGTACCGCTGGCCGGAGGGGGACGACTTCACGAAGTCCTGGTTCCAGGCGTGCACCTGGCGCAGGTCGGCGTAGCCACCGGTGGTGAAGGCGCGCACCAGGTTGAGCGTGGAGGCGGACGCGTTGTACATCCGCTTCAGGCGCTCGGGGTCCGGGATCCGGGCCTTCTCGTTGAAGTCGAAGCCGTTGACGGAGTCGCCCCGGTAGGTCGGGAGCGTTACGCCGTCGCGGGTCTCGGTGCCCTTGGAACGCGGCTTCGAGTACTGCCCCGCGATGCGGCCCACCTTCACGACGGGCACGGAGGCCGCGTACGTGAGGACGGCGCCCATCTGGAGCAGCGTCTTCAGCTTGTTCCGGATGTGATCGGCGGACACGGCGTCGAAGGCCTCGGCACAGTCGCCGCCCTGGAGGAGGAACGCCTCTCCCTTGGCGACAGAGGCCAGTCGGGCGCGCAGCTGGTCGCACTCGCCCGCGAAGACGAGCGGCGGATACGACTCGAGGTCCGCGATCACATCGCGCAGAGCCTCGGCATCGGGGTACTCGGGCTGCTGCGCCGCGGGCAGGTTTCGCCAGGTGTTGCCACTGGAAGCGGTGGTCTTAGCGTTCACGGTCACCTCGTCAACACTACGGGGTGATGCGCCCCGTCCATCCCCCCGCTCACGAAGTGAGACGGAGGAGACACCATGGAGTGATTGCTTCCCCTTGAGGTGTCCCGTGGGGCGTCCCGACGATGCGCTAGGGTGCGGGTCATGCGTACGCAGACGACGAACCAGAACTGGTGGTGGCCCGCTTCTCCGGCGGCCCACTGACTCTGCGCGCACACAGACTCGCGAAGGCCGCCCGAGGGGCGGCCTTCAGTGTTTTCCGGACTTCGCCGGGAGCGGGCCGTTCCTCTCCGAGTGAGAAGGAACAGCCCATGCAGCCAGCACAGCAGCCGACACAGCAACTGACAGAGCTCCTGGCCGACGATCGCCCGTTCGCCCTGCTGCGCCGCCGCACGCCGGGCCACGACCACGACACGGTCGAGGTCCTGACCGGCCCCACCGGAACGTACGAGCGGCTCGCGGACATCCCCGAAGGTCTCGCCCTGGTGCCCTTCCGGCAGATCAGGGAGCGCGGCTTCGACGTCCGCGACGACGGCACACCGCTGACCGTGCTGACCCCCGAGGAGCGGTACGAACTGCCGCTCGCCGATGCCCTTGCGGCGCTGCCCGCGCACGACGTGCGGGTCGAGGGCGGGGCCTTCGACGTGGACGACGCGGCGTACGCGGACATCGTGGGGCGGGTCCTGCGCGAGGAGATCGGCCGGGGCGAGGGCGCCAACTTCGTCATCCGTCGTACGTACGAGGGTGAGATCCCGGGGTTCGGCAGGGCCGACGCCCTCGCGCTCTTCCGGCGGCTGCTCGTGGGTGAGCGGGGCGCGTACTGGACGTACGTCGTGCACACCGGGGACCGGACGCTCGTCGGGGCCAGCCCCGAGGTGCATGTGCGGATGTCCGGCGGGACCGTCGTCATGAACCCGATCAGCGGGACCTACCGCTACCCGGCCGACGGGCCCACCCCCGACGACCTGCTCGCCTTCCTCGCCGACGGCAAGGAGATCGAGGAGCTGTCGATGGTCGTCGACGAGGAGCTCAAGATGATGTGCACGGTCGGCGACATGGGCGGTGTGGTGATCGGGCCGCGGCTGAAGGAGATGGCCCATCTGGCGCACACCGAGTACGAGTTGCGGGGCAAGTCGTCGCTGGACGTGCGGGACGTCCTGAAGGAGACGATGTTCGCGGCGACCGTCACCGGGTCGCCGGTGCAGAACGCCTGCCGCGTGATCGAACGCTACGAGCCCCTCGGGCGGGACGGTGTGGGCCGGGGCTACTACGCGGGCGCCCTCGCGCTCATCGGCAGGGACGCGGGCGGCGCGCAGACGCTGGACTCCCCCATCCTCATCCGGACCGCCGACATCTCCGCCACCGGGCGGCTGCGGGTGCCGGTGGGCGCCACCCTGGTGCGCGGCTCCGACCCGATGAGCGAGGTCGCCGAGACGCACGCGAAGGCGGCGGGCGTGCTGGCCGCCCTCGGCGTGCGCCCAGGGCGCCCCCGCAACGAGGAGGCGCGGCCCGCCCTCGCCGACGATCCCCGGGTGCGGGCGGCGCTGGACGGCAGGCGCGCGGCCCTGGCGCCGTTCTGGCTGCGGATGCAGGAGCGCACGGGCGAGCTGACCGGACACGCGCTCGTCGTGGACGGCGAGGACACGTTCACGGCGATGCTCGCGCACGTCCTGCGCTCCTGCGGCCTTCGGGTGTCGGTGCGGCGGTACGACGAGGAGGGGCTGCGGGAGGCCGTGCTCGCGCACGAGGGGCCCGTGGTGCTCGGCCCCGGTCCCGGCGACCCGTCCGACCTCGCCGACCCGAAGATGCGGTTCCTGCGCGCCCTGGCGGCGGAGGTGATCGGCTCCCATGAGCACGGCGTGCTCGGCGTCTGCCTCGGGCACGAGCTGATCGCGGCGGAGCTCGGCCTGGAGATCGTGCGCAAGGAGGTGCCGTACCAGGGCGCGCAGACGGGCATCGACCTGTTCGGGCAGGCCGAGACGGTCGGGTTCTACAACAGCTTCGTGGCGCGCTGCGACGACGAGGCGGCGATGGAGCTGGCCGCGCACGGCGTCGAGGTCAGCAGGGACGCGGCGAGCGGCGAGGTGCACGCGGTGCGCGGGAGCTCCTTCGCGGGCGTGCAGTTCCACCCGGAGTCGGTGCTGACGCTGCGCGGGGCCGGGATCGTGCGGGAACTGCTCGG
This sequence comes from Streptomyces sp. NPDC004732, assembly GCF_040609235.1. Taxonomy (NCBI): domain Bacteria; kingdom Bacillati; phylum Actinomycetota; class Actinomycetes; order Kitasatosporales; family Streptomycetaceae; genus Streptomyces; species Streptomyces sp. NPDC004732. Next base: position 72,807 of record NZ_JBEXJR010000022.1, on the reverse strand, counting down.
TCAGCTCCTGGCCGAGGCCGGGACGAGGACGTTCTCGGAGCGGCGGCCCGCCTGATAGTCCAGGACGTTGCGCACCGTGGTGTCGATGATCTGGCCGACCGCGTCCACGGTGTAGTACGCCTGGTGGGAGGTGACCACGACGTTCGGGAAGGTGACGAGGCGGGCCAGGGTGTCGTCCTCGACGACCTCCAGGGACTTGTCGAGGAAGAAGAGGCCCGCCTCCGCCTCGTAGACGTCCAGGCCCACCCCGGTGAAGCGCCCCGCGCGCAACTCTCCGACCAGGGCCTCGGTGTCGATCAGGCCGCCGCGGCTGGAGTTCACCAGGATCGCGTCGTCCTTCATGGTGCGCAGCGCCTCGGCGCCGATGAGGTGCTGGGTGGACGGGAGCAGCGGCACGTGCAGGCTGATGAGGTCGGCCTCGGCGAGGAGTTCGGCCTTGTCCACGTACTCCATGCCGAGCTCGGTGCAGGCGGGGTTCTCGGTGACGTCCCAGCCGAGCAGGCGCATGCCGAAGCCGTGCGCGATACGGGTGAACGCCTCGCCGATCTTGCCGGTGCCGAGCACCCCGGCCGTGCGGCCCCGCAGGTCGCGGCCCATCAGGCCGTCGAGGCGGAAGTCGAAGTCGCGGGTGCGGTTGCTCGCGCGGACGATGCGGCGGTTGACGGCCATCGCGAGGGTCCAGGCGAACTCGGCCACGGAGTAGGGCGAGTAGTACGAGACGCGGGCGACGGTCAGGCCGAGGCGCTCGGCGACCTCCAGGTCGATGTTGTTGAACCCGGTGGACCGCTGGGCGATCATCTGCGTCCCGCCCGCCGCGAGGGTCTGCAGGACGCGGTTGTTCAGCGTGGCGTTGACGCTGGAGGAGACGATCTCGTACCCGGCGGCGATGGGGGCGGTGTCCTCGTTGAGGAACACGTCCAGGCAGCGGACGTCGTGGTGGCCGTGGAAGGCCTTCTCGATCAGCGGCTTCTCGTCCGACTGCACGCCGAACGCGAGGATCTCCATGGGCGTGAGTCTATGTACCGGCTCCGGGGACGGCACCCGGAAGCGGGGCCGGGGCCGTCCCGTCGTGCTGCGGCTGCGGGGCCGGTCAGCCGAAGAAGACGCCGACCTCCTGGTACAGCGCCGGGTCCACCGTCTTCAGCTTCGCCGTGGCCTGCGCGATCGGGACGCGGACGATGTCCGTGCCCTGGAGGGCCACCATCTTCCCGAAGTCGCCGTCCCGCACGGCCTCGATCGCGTGCAGCCCGAACCGCGTGGCGAGCCAGCGGTCGAAGGCGCTCGGGGTGCCGCCGCGCTGGACGTGCCCGAGGACCGTGGTGCGCGCCTCCTTGCCGGTGCGCCCCTCGATCTCCTTGGCCAGCCACTCGCCGACCCCGGAGAGCCTGACGTGCCCGAAGGAGTCCTGCGTGCCGTCCTTGAGGACCATCTCGCCGTCCTTGGGCATCGCGCCTTCCGCGACGACGACGATGGGGGCGTACGACGCCTTGAAGCGCGAGGTCACCCAGGCGCAGACCTGGTCGACGTCGAAGCGCTGCTCCGGGATGAGGATGACGTTCGCGCCGCCCGCGAGGCCGGAGTGCAGGGCGATCCAGCCCGCGTGGCGGCCCATGACCTCGACGACGAGGACGCGCATGTGCGACTCGGCGGTGGTGTGCAGCCGGTCGATCGCCTCGGTCGCGATGCCGACCGCGGTGTCGAAGCCGAAGGTGTAGTCGGTGGCGGAGAGGTCGTTGTCGATGGTCTTCGGGACGCCGACGACCGGGACGCCGTACTCGTCGGTGAGCCGCGCGGCGACGCCGAGCGTGTCCTCGCCGCCGATCGCGATGAGGGCGTCCACCTCGTACTTGGCGAGGTTCTCCTTGATGCGGCGCACCCCGTTCTCCACCTTGAGCGGATTGGTGCGCGAGGAGCCGAGGATGGTGCCGCCGCGTGGCAGGATGCCGCGGACCGCGGGGATGTCGAGCGGGACGGTGTCGCCCTCCAGCGGACCGCGCCAGCCGTCCCGGAAGCCGACGAAGTCGTAGTCGTACTCCTGCACGCCCTTGCGGACGACGCCCCGGATGACGGCATTGAGCCCGGGGCAGTCGCCGCCTCCGGTCAGTACGCCGATTTTCTTGGACCCCATGGAAAAGTCCCTTCGCCTCAGTGACCTGATGCGCATCACGCTAATGGTGATCCAGGTCACTCAGGGACGGTATGAACAGCCAATTCCCTTGTCGCACTGGGGAGTTGATCATGCACGTTCACTCGTACGAGGGGTCAGGCGTCGTCGGGCTTGTCGATGCCGCGCTCTATCGCGTACCGCACGAGCTCCACCCTGTTGTGCAGCTGGAGCTTGCCCAGGGTGTTCTGGACGTGGTTCTGCACGGTGCGGTGGGAGATGACCAGGCGCTCGGCGATCTGCTTGTAGCTCAGGCCCTTGGCGACAAGGCGCAGGACCTCCGTCTCGCGGTCGGTGAGCTGCGGGGCCTTGGGGTCGTCGGGGGTGCCGGTCGCGGGCTCGGTGGCCAGGCGGCGGTACTCGCCGAGGACCAGGCCCGCGAGGCCCGGAGTGAAGACCGCGTCGCCGACGGCCGTGCGGCGCACCGCGTCGATCAGCTCCTCGGTGGACGCCGACTTCAGCAGATAGCCGGTGGCGCCGGACTTGACCGCCTCCAGGACGTCGGCGTGCTCACCGCTCGCCGAGAGGACCAGGACGCGCAGCGCGGGGTTGGCGCCGACGAGCTCCTTGCAGACCTGCACGCCCGGCTTCAGCGGCAGGTTCAGGTCGAGGACCAGCACGTCGGGGGCGGCGGCCTGCGCGCGGCGGACCGCCTGCTCGCCGTCGCCCGCGGTGGCGACCACGTCGAGGCCCGCCTCGGCGAGGTCACGGGCCACGGCGTCGCGCCACATGGGGTGGTCGTCGACGACCATGACCTTGATCGGAGCGGCCGTCCGCCCGTCCGCCGCGGGGCCGGTCGCTGTGTTCTCCGTGGGACCCGTGACCCCTGCGGCCCCATTGGCCGGTTCCTGCCGCTGCTGCTGCTCGTTCATCTCGCCTTTCCTGCCTTCCCCCGTGCGTCCCGCGCCGCTGCGCGCGGCACTTTCAGTTCCACTTCCGTCCCCTGGCCCGGCACCGAGATCAGCTCGGCCGTGCCCCCGATGTCCCGCAGCCGCCCCCTGATCGACAGGGCCACGCCGAGGCGGCCCTCCCCCTCGGCCTCCGCGAGCCGCCCCTCCGGGATGCCGGGGCCGTCGTCCCTGACCGTCACGATCACCTCGTCGGGCTCGTCCTCGACCAGGATCCACGCGCGGGCGTCGGCGCCCGCGTGCCTGCGGACATTGTCCAGGGCGGCACCGACAGCGGCGGCCAGCTCCCGCGCGGCCCCCGGCGCCAGGAGCACCGGCGCCCCGGGCTCGGAGAGGGTGACCAGCGCCCCCGCGTGCGGGACCAGGAGCGAGCGCAGATCGCAGGGCGCCGCGCCGTCCGGCTCGGCCGGGTCGTTGTCGGGGACCTCTACCGCGCGGACGACGGCGCCCTGCGAGATGTCCTCGGACGCGTGCGAGGCGGGCACCATGCCCCCGGCGACCAGGGTGCGCAGCGCGACCTCCTGCTCGCCCGCGAGCCGCCCGAGCTCCGCGGCCTCGCCGCCGATGGCGGTGCCGCGCCGCTGCACCATGGCCAGGACCTGGAGGACGCTGTCGTGGATGTCGCGGGCGAGCCGCTCGCGCTCGCGGGTCGCGGCCTCTATCTCCAGGGCGCGGGCCAGGGTGCGCTCGGAGGCGCGGGCCAGCTCCACCACGTAGCCGATGGCGATGGAGGCGATGCAGACCAGCAGCACGTTGTGCAGGGTGTCGCGGCTGAACGCGCCGCGCTGCACCACGTTGGCGACACCCACCAGCAGGGACGCCGAGGCCGCCCAGCGCCAGCCGCCCTTGATGGCGAACGCGAGCACGGAGCCCGCGGTCCATATGGAGGGCAGGGTCGGGACGCCGTCGATGATGCGCTGCTGCGAGTCGGCGAGCGGCGTCAGCAGGATGCCCACGAGGGCGACCGTCAGGTCCGCGACGAGGAAGCGCCGGGTGCAGCTCGCCGCGTTCGCGACGCGGGGCAGGGTGGCCAGGGTCCAGGGGGCGAGCACCGCGTAGTAGGCGACGGCCAGCCAGGGGCGGTCCAGCTTGTCGTGTGCCGCCACGAAGAGCCCGATCGCGTACAGCATCGTCAGGACGCGGTAGGCGGTGAGCGCACGCCACAGCGGCTGCTCGACCGACATCCTCATGACTTTTTCGCGCTTGGCCATGTCCCCCGCCGCCGCCCGTGTGCCCACCCCTGAACGGACGCGGCTAGGAGCCGGTCCGTTCCTTCTGCCCGTCATCGGCCTTCTCCGCCGCCTCGGCCTTCTCCGCCGCCTTGGCCGCCTTCGCCGCATCGGTGATCTGACGCTTCGCGGCCGTCGCGTACATGTCGACGTACTCCTGGCCGGAGAGCTTCATGATCTCGTACATGACCTCGTCCGTCAGCGCGCGCAGCACGAAGCGGTCCTGCTCCATGCCCTGGTAGCGCGTGAAGTCGAGCGGCTTGCCGATGCGGATGCCGGGGCGCATCAGCTTGGGCATCACCTTGCCGGGCGGCTGGATCTTCTCGGTGTCGATCATCGCGACGGGGAGCACGGGCGCGCCCGTGGCCAGTGCCACGCGGGCGAGGCCGCCCGGCTTGCCGCGGTAGAGACGCCCGTCGGGCGACCGCGTGCCCTCGGGGTAGATGCCGAAGAGCTCGCCGCGCTCCAGGACCTCGATGCCGCTCTTGATGGCCGCCTCGCCCGCGCCGCGCCCGCCGGAGCGGTCCACGGGGAGCTGGCCCACGCCCTTGAAGAAGGCCGCGGTGAGCCTGCCCTTCACACCGGGCGAGGTGAAGTACTCCGCCTTGGCGATGAAGGTGACCTTGCGGTCGAGGACCGCGGGAAGGAAGAAGGAGTCCGAGAAGGAGAGGTGGTTGCTCGCCAGAATGGCGGGACCCTCGGCGGGGACGTTCTCAAGGCCCTCCACCCAGGGCCTGAAGCCGAGCTTCAGCGGCCCTCCGATGGCAACCTTCATTGCGCCGTAGATCAAACCGAGTGCCTCCTGTTTCTGTGGATCAGACCTTAACCCGGGGTACGGCCAATGGGCCCGACGACCCTGGTCGGTGTCAGTCCGGTCGCGTACGGTGAAGTACTCCCACCTCTCACGAAGGAGACCGAAGTGCCGGTCCTCCCCGGAGCCGAGCCGTACCGCCACGAAGGCGGCGAGGTCGGCGTCCTCCTCTGCCACGGCTTCACCGGATCCCCGCAGTCGCTGCGCCCCTGGGCCGAGTACCTGGCGGAGCGCGGCCTCACCGTCTCGCTGCCGCTGCTGCCCGGCCACGGCACACGCTGGGAGGACATGCAGGTCACCGGCTGGCAGGACTGGTATGCCGAGGTGGAGCGCGAGCTGCGGTCGCTGCTCGACCGGTGCGCGCGGGTCTTCGTCTTCGGGCTCTCCATGGGCGGGGCGCTCGCGCTGCGCCTCGCGGCGAAGCACGGGGACGCGATCAGCGGCCTCGTCCTGGTCAACCCGGGGAACAAGGTGCACGGCCTCGCGGCGCACGCGCTGCCCGTCGTGCGCCACCTCGTGCCGAGCACGAAGGGCATCGCCAGCGACATCGCCAAGCCCGGCTCCGAAGAGATCGGGTACGGCCGGGTGCCGCTGCACGCCGCGCACTCCCTGCGCCGCTTCTTCCAGGTGGTCGACGCCGAGCTGCCGCAGGTGACCCAGCCGCTGGTGGTCCTGCACAGCCCGCACGACCACGTCGTGCCGCCCGCCGACTCGGCCCGGATCCTCAGCCGCGTCTCCTCCACGGACGTCGAGGAGATCCTGCTGGAACAGAGCTACCACGTCGCGACGTTGGACCACGACGCGGACCGGATCTTCGAGGAGAGTTACGCGTTCATCGGCCGGCTCGCCCCCAGCGTCGGTAAGGAAGGGACGGCCACCGGTGGCTGAGCACGAGGCGGACCGCGAGGACAGTCGCGAGCCCGAGAAGAGCAAGGTCCCCCAGGACGGGGTGCCCGGGGAGGGCGCTCCCGCGGACGGGGTGCCCCTGGACGAGGATGCCGCCTGGCGGGCGATCGTCGCGGGGTACGGCGAGGAGCCCGTGGACCCGCCGGGCGCCAAGCCCTTCAAGTCCATCGAGGACCTGGCGCTCCTGGAGACGGAGACGAACGGCCCGGCGAGCGGCTCCGGCGAGCCCGTCGCGGACCACAAGCCCGGCGGCGACAAGCCCGGCCCCGACAGACCGCTCGGCAGCTCCGTCTCCTTCGCGCCCGGCATCGGCGGCCCGCGCGACTACACCACGCCGGAGCCCTCCGAGAAGGACTTCGACGCGGACGACGAGGGGCACTTCGTGCCGCCCGAGCCGCCGCCGCTGCCCGACGCCGACGTGACGGCCAAGTTCGCCTGGCTCGGTGTGCTCGGCGGCCCGCTGCTCATCCTGCTGGCCGTGCTCTTCGGCTGGCAGATGACGTGGTGGCTGACGACGCTCGGCATCGGCGGCTTCCTGGGCGGTTTCGCCACGCTCGTGATGCGGATGAACAGCGGGGACGACGAGGAGGACGAGGACCCGGGACGCGGCGCGGTCGTCTGAGGCCCACCCCCACATAACCCCCGTCACCCTCGCAACCCCCGCCACCCACAGCCTCTGGGGCCCGTCCGGAACCTCTCCGGACGGGCCCCGCGCATGTCGCGCACCCCGATGGAACCCGATCGGGCCGAGCGGCGAAGAAGGGGTGAACCACCGAACGAGCCCAAGCCTTCGAGGCGTTCAGACGAACGAAAGGAGCCCCGATGACCGTCGACCCCGGCGTCCCCCTTCGAACGGGGCAGCGCACTTGCGACAAGAGCGACGCCTGGTCCATCGAGCGGTCCCGGGATGAGCCCGAGCAGTTCGCCGCCCTCTACGACCGGCATGCCGACGCCGTGTACCGGTACGCGGCACGCCGGCTCGGTCCCGAGGCGGCGGAAGACCTGATGGCCGACACCTTCACCACCGCCTTCCAGCAGCGGCACCGCTACGACCTGGCGCGGGCCGACGCCCGCCCCTGGCTGTTCGGCATCGCGACCAACCTCATCGGCAGGCACCGCAGGGCCGAGGCCCGCCGTTTCAAGGCGCTGGCCAAGGTGCCCGCCCCGGTGCCGCACGACGAGCCGGTCGCCGACCTCGCGGTCGCCCGCGCGGGCGCCGAGGGGCTCCGCGGCGACCTGGCCGCGGCCCTGGCCGGGCTCTCCGCCCGGCACCGCGACGTGGTCCTGCTGGTGGCCTGGGCCGACCTCAACTACGAAGAGGCGGCGCAGGCGTTGGGGGTGCCCGTCGGCACCGTCAGATCGAGGCTGCACCGGGCTCGCAGCACATTGCGCGAAGCACTGGGCGGATCCGATCCGACAGCTTTCCAGGAGGCACACGCCCATGAATGAGCTCGATGAACTGCGCGACTGGGACGCGGGCGCTCCCCCGCTCGACGACGACACCCGCCACCGCGCGCGGGTGCGCCTGTTCGCCGCGATGAACGAACCGGCCGCCCCGGTACGTCCCCTCTGGCGCCGCCCCGTGCTGCGCATCGCCGTCGCGGGGACCGTCGCGGCCGCCGTGGCGGGCACCGTGCTGGTCTCGGTGAACAGTGGCGACGACGAGGAGGCCCGCGCCAAGCCGCCCGGGAACAGCGCCCCGTCGATGCGCAACGTCAGCGCCAGGGCCGTGCTCAACGGCGCGGCCGCCTACGAACGGAAGCACGAGAAGACCGTGGCCCCGCGCGACGACCAGTACATCTACACGAAGGAGATCATCAAGGAGACCGAGAAGGACACGGGAGAGGTCGAGCGGCACGTCGACGAGAACTGGCGTTCCGTGGACGGCTCGAAGCGCTCCTGGGTCATGGAGATCGGCAAGGGCTGGTGGTCGGAGCCGCTCAAGGAGAACGAGGGGATGTGGCCCCCGCAGGACTGGGGCACCCTGAAGAAGCTCTCGACCGACCCGGAGAAGCTGATCCTCTCGCTGCTCCACAAGAGCGGCCCGAACGACAAGAACGACTCCCTGGACGAGATCACCGACCAGGAGTGGTCGGACATCCACTTCAGCCTCGCCGGTCTGCTGAAGCTGGTCCCGGTGATGCCGAAGGGGCTGCGCCCGGCCGCGTACGAGGCGCTCGGCATGGTCCCCGGGGTGAAGGCGGTCCCCGGCCAGCAGGACGCAAAGGGCCGCACGGGGGTGGCGATCACCTACGACGACCCGACGCGGCAGGGCTCGTCGTTCGGCGGCTACTTCATCTTCGACCCGGAGACGTACGCGTTCCTGGGCTTCCGTGACACCCGCACCTCGGGTGACGGCAAGAACATGAAGACGTACACCCAGCTCTCGTACCTCGACAGCTGGGCGATCACCGACAAGGTCAAGCAGCGGCCGTAGCGGCCGGGACCCTGAGGGCGGCCAGGACCGGAAGGTGGTCCGTGGCCGCCCTCAGGTCTGCCCTGCTCACCCCGGGGAGGTCCAACGGCACGCCGCAGCCGAGGACTTCGACGCCGGAGGTCGCGAAGACCGCGTCGATGCGCTGGTGCGGGTCGTCCGGCGTCGAGGTGTTCTCGCTGCCCCAGGGCCTGGCCGTCCAGCAGTCCTGGAGCGCGGCGGCGAGCCTGCGGAACGTCCGGCCGCCCGGCCGCTCGTTGAGGTCGCCGCCCGCGACCGCGTGCGCCACGCCCATCCCGGCGAGCCGGTCGAGCAGCATCCCGCCCTGCGCGTACCGCTCGTCGCTCTGCAGGCTCAAGTGGCAGCTCAGGACGCCGATCCTGGCGCCGCCGAAGCGGACGACGGCGGTCGCGAAGCCGCGCCGGTGCAGCCCGGGGGTGAGCGGGAGCAGGACGTCCTCGGTGCGCTCGACCGTGGCGCGCAGCGAGCAGAGCAGCGCGGGCCCGGCCGCGGAGCCGCCGCCGGAGAGGATCACCAGGTCGGCCGCGCGCGCCAGGCGGGCCAGCTTCTTGCGCCAGCGGAAGAAGCGCGGGGCCTCCTGGACCAGGACGAGGTCGGGGGCGCAGGCGGCGATGACCCGGGCGAGCGCCGCGGTGTCGTCGCGCATCGAGCGGATGTTGTAGCTGAGCACCCGGATGACGGCCGAACCGTCGGCTTCGGTGCGGGAGTTGGGGAGCGGTTCGCTGACCATGGCGATCAAGATACGACAGTGCCCGCCGCTCCCGGAGAGGACGCGACGGGCACCGGTGCGCCGAGCGGCGCGGAATCACATGACGGGGTCGGGCTCCCGCGCCAGGTCCGCCGCGCCGACCAGGCCCGCCTTGTTGCCCAGCTGGGCGGCGATGACCTCGGCCTCGGGGCGCCAGGCGGCGCCGACGAGCCAGCGCTTGAAGGACTTGCGGATCGGGTCGAGGACCAGTTCGCCCTCGTCCGAGAGGCCGCCGCCGACGATGAAGGCGGACGGGTCGAAGAGCGACGCCAGGTCGGCGAGGCCCGCGCCCGCCCAGCGGGCCAGCTCGCGGTAGGAGTCGATCGCGACGGCGTCGCCCTGCCGGGCCGCCATCGAGATGTGCTTGCCCTCGACGCCCTCGGGGGTGCCGTCGCCCAGCGAGAGCAGGTACTCCGCGTTCTCGGGGGTGGCGTTGGCGCGCTGCTTCGCGTACCTCACGAGGGCGCGGCCCGACGCGTACTGCTCCCAGCAGCCCTGGCTGCCGCAGCCGCAGAGCAGGCCGTCCGGGACCATCCGGATGTGGCCGAACTCGGCGGCCACGCCGAAGTGGCCGCGGCGCAGCTTGTTGCCGATGATGATGCCGCCGCCGAGGCCGGTGCCGAGCGTGATGCAGATGACGTTGCGGTGGCCCTTGCCGCCGCCGAAGCGGTACTCGCCCCACGCGGCCGCGTTCGCGTCGTTCTCCACGACCACGGGCAGCCCGACGCGCTTCTCGACCTCTTCCTTGAGCGGCTCCTGGCGCCAGTCGATGTTCGGCGCGAAGTACACCGTGGAGCGCTGCCGGTTGACGTACCCGGCGGCGCCGATGCCGACGCCGACGATGTCGTGCCCGGCCCGTGCGCCCGCCACGGCGGAGGCGATCGCGTCGACGATGGCCTCGGAAGTACCAGGGGTCGGCACCTTGAAGGTCGAGAGGATGTTGCCGTCCTCGTCGACCACTCCGGCCGCGATCTTGGTGCCGCCGATGTCGACGCCGATGGTGAGTCCCATGAATCCCTCAGTTCGATCGAGCCCCGCTACGGCCCACCGTACCCGAGGGGGGTCAGTCCAGATCGATGTGTTCGCCCGCCGAGGAGCCGCCGTCGCGAGGATCCCGGGCCGGTGCGCCGTCCTCCGTGGCGCCGCCCGTACCGCCGCCGCGGGTCCACCGGTTCTCCTGGCCCTCGACCGCCGAGCGGTAGGCGGCGAGCAGCTCGGATCCGGCCGCGGCGAGGTGGTCGAAGACGTCGGGGTTGCGCTCGATGACCGGCTCGACGACGGCCTTCGCCTCTCTGGCGACCTGCTTGAGGGTCTGCTCGACGGCGCCCTGCGCGACCGCGCCGAGCAGCGGCGCCTGCAGTCCGGAGAGCTTCTCCGACACGGCGTCGACGAGCTTGCGCAGCTCCTCGGCGGCGGAGCCGGGCGGGGGCCCGTACTGCGCGCGGCGGCGGGCCTTCTCCGCCGCGAGATCCTCGGCGCACGCCTGCTCCCAGGCGTCGGCGTGACTTTCCTGGGGTTCCGGGGCTTCGCGCTCGGTGCCATCGCTCATGCCACTCGACGTTACCCGAATGGAGGTACGGCGTTCACCGCTCGCGCGGCCACAGATCCGGGTCGGGCGTGAAGCGCACCCGCAGCTCGCCCTCGCGCAGCCCGGCCCCCGCGACGGTGCAGCGGCGCAGCGCGGACGGCAGGGTGACGATGCGGCGGTAGGGGCCCGCGGTGACGACGAGTTCGTCGCCGCGCCGGATCAGGCCGAGCTGCTCGCGGGTGACGCCGGGGAGCGGGATGTGCCAGACGTAGGTGTGGCCGCTGTCGTCGGCGGGGGCCTCGGTGACGGGCCAGGCAGCGGGCGCGGGGGCCGCGGCGGGCGCCGTCAGGCCGAGGGCCGCGAGGTCGTCGGCGCCGCGGGGGTCGTGGCCGAGGTGCGGGACCCGGCGGACGTGGTCGTACGTCGACTCCCACTCGTCCAGCGTCTTGTGCTGCTGGGCGGCGAGTCCGGCGAGCCAGGTGTCGGGGCTCGCGTCCGGCAGGATCCGGTTGGCGACGACGAGGTCGGTGCGCAGGCCCTGCAGGGCCAGGCCGGTGGCGGCGGTGCGGATGGCGTCGGCGCCCGCGGGGCCCGGTTCGGCGACCAGGCGGACGGTGGTGGCGGGGTCCTCGATCACGCGCTGGACGGCGGCGAGTTCGTCCGCCCTGCGGGCGGCGGTCTCGTACAGCCAGGCGGCGGGCATCGGGACACCGGCGAGGCGGCCGAGCATGGGGCGCAGGGCGCGGGCCGCCTGCCGCTCGGGCGGGAGCAGCCTGCGCAGGTAGCGGCGGAGCTGCTCGGGCAGGGCGAGGGTCGCGAGGGTCCTCGGGGTGGCGGGGAGGTCGACGACCACGGTGTCGTACGCGTCGTCGCGGGCGGCGTCGCGCAGGGCGCGCAGCAGGGCCAGCTCCTCGGCGCCGGGCAGCGGTGTCAGCTCCTCGCCGTCGAGCCGCTCGGCGCCGAGCAGGTCGAGGGCGGAGGCGGCACGTTCCTGCAGGGCGAGCAGGTCGTCGCGGAAGCGGTCGTCGGGGGCCAGGCGCAGGGCGGTGGGCCCGGGCTGCGCGTCCGGGGCGCCGAGCGCCGCGCCGAGGGTGTCGGCGCGGTCGGCGGAGATCACCAGGGTCCGGTGGCCCGCTCGCGCCGCGGCGAGCGCGGTGGCGGCGGCGACGGTGGTACGTCCGGAGCCGCCGGGGCCGGTGACGAGGAGGGTGCGCATGGTGGTGAACGGTACGTCAGGCGGCGGGGCGGGTGCGGGGGCGCCCACTCGCCGTGGGGGGCTGCTTCGTTTGCGGCTCCCGGTGCGTCGGGGTTGCTCGCGCAGTTCCCCGCGCCCCTGAAGCCCGGGCTGCGCCCGGCTTCCCCCTCGGTGCCCTCAGGCTTCCTTGGACTCGACCCGCTTCTTGAGGCCTGCCAGGGCTCGGTCGATGATGACCTTCTCCGCCTTGCGCTTGATCATGCCGAGCATCGGGATCTTGACGTCGACGGTGAGGCGGTAGGTGACCTCGGTGCCGGAGCCCTTGGGCCGCAGCAGGTAGGAGCCGTCCAGCGAGCGCAGCATCTGGGACTTCACGAGGGTCCAGCTGACCTCGTCGTCGCCGGTCCAGGTGTAGCCGAGCGTCTGGTCGTCCTTGATCGCGCCCGCGTCCATGACGAGACGGACCTGTTCGGCACGGCCCCGCTCATCGGTGGCGAGCACCTGGGCCTCCTTCACCTCTCCGGTCCAGTCCGGGTAGCGAGCGAAGTCGGCGATCACTCCCATGACCTCGGCCGGTGCCGCCTCGATCGTGATGCTCGAGCTGGTGTGTTCCGCCATCGCTGTGGCTCCTCCAGATGCGGTCCGGGATGAGGGGGGTTGTGCAACGCGTGAAGGCTACCGCGCGCCAGGTGGTCACCACTCCAGGGCCCACGGCCTTGACGTCCCGGCGAAGTGCCCGACGTTCACGCACTCCGTCGCCCCGATGCGCATGCGCCGGACCAGCGGCTGGTGGACGTGGCCGAAGAGGGCGTACTTGGGGCGGGTCCTGCGGATCGCTTCGAGCAGCGCCCGGCTGCCCCGCTCGAAGCGGCGCGCCACGGTGTCGTAGAGGAGCTCGGGTACGTCCGGCGGGATGTGCGTGCACAGGACGTCGACCTCGCCGACCGCTTCGATCTTGGCCGCGTACTCCTCGTCGCTGATCTCGTAGGGCGTACGCATCGGGGTGCGCAGCCCGCCGCCGACGAACCCGAAGACACGGCCGCCGATCTCGACGCGCTCGCCGTCGAGGACGGTGATGCCGTCCCCGGCGTACTCGGGCCACAGGGAGGGGATGTCGACGTTGCCGTAGGTGGCGTAGGTCGGAGTGGGGAAGGCCGCGAACATTTCGGCGTACTGCTTGCGGACGGCGCTCTCGATCGCCGCGCCCCGCTCGCTGTCGATGGCCCCCCACAGTTTCCGGCCGAACTCCCTGGCCTCGTCGAAACGGCGTGCCGTGCGGAGTTCCACCAGCCTGGACGCGTTCTCCGCGCCGAAGAGGTCGGGGAAGATGCCGCGCGAGTGGTCGGCGTAGTCGAGGAAGAGGACCAGGTCGCCCAGGCAGACCAGCGCGTCCGCGCCGTCCCCCGCCCGCGCGAGGGCTTCGGTGTTGCCGTGCACGTCACTGACCACATTGACCCGGAAAGCTGGCATGCCGATCACCCTAGGACGGCCGCCTCGCGGACGGTAGAGGCCCATTACAGCGGCCGGACCTGCGGTTACTTCCGAGTCGGGAAGACGGTGGCGTACTGTGCGATTCAGACCACGACGACGTGTGACGCACCGAACATCTGGGCCTGCCCCCCTACCGAACCAGCCATACCGATGGGTAACGTCCGGGCAGTCCAGTAGTGCTCAGCCCCCCACTCGACTGAGCACCTGCCCGATCTTGGACCGCACCGTCGCAGCACACAACGTCGTGGCGCCGGCGCCCTATGTAGGAGCAGCAGTCTTGCGCGAGTTCAGCCTTCCGGCCCTGTACGAGGTCCCTGCGGACGGCAATCTGACCGACATCGTCCGGAGAAATGCCGCGCAGCACCCGGACGTCGCCGTCATCGGCCGCAAGGTCGACGGCCGCTGGCAGGACGTCACAGCCAAGGCCTTCCTCGCCGACGTGCGCGCCACCGCCAAGGGTCTGATCGCCGCCGGAGTGAGTCCGGGCGACCGCGTCGGCCTGATGTCCCGCACCCGGTACGAGTGGACGCTCCTCGACTTCGCCATCTGGAGCGCGGGCGCGGTCACCGTCCCCGTGTACGAGACGAGCTCCGCCGAGCAGATCCAGTGGATCCTCGGCGACTCCGGCGCCGTGGCCTGCATCGTCGAGCTGGATGCCCATGCCGCCGCCGTCGATTCGGTGCGCGACCGGCTGCCCGCCCTGGACAGCATCTGGCAGATCGACAAGGGCGGCGTCGAGGAGCTGCACCGCACCGGCGCCGACGTCCCGGACACGACCGTGGACGAGCGCAGCGCGGTCGCCGGGGCCGACGACCCGGCCACCATCGTCTACACCTCGGGCACCACGGGCCGCCCCAAGGGCTGCGTCCTCACCCACCGCAGCTTCTTCGCGGAGTGCGGCAACGTGGTGGAGCGCCTCAAGCCCCTCTTCCGTACGGGCGAGTGCTCGGTCCTGCTCTTCCTGCCCGTCGCGCACGTCTTCGGGCGGCTCGTCGAGGTCGCCGCGCTGATGGCGCCGATCAAGCTGGGCCACGCACCCGACGTCAAGAACCTCACGGACGAGCTCGCCTCCTTCCGGCCGACCATGATCCTGGGCGTGCCGCGCGTCTTCGAGAAGGTCTACAACTCGGCGCGCGCGAAGGCGCAGGCCGACGGCAAGGGCAAGATCTTCGACAAGGCCGCGGACACGGCCATCGCGTACAGCCGCGCGCTCGACACCCCGTCGGGTCCCTCCCTCGGTCTGAAGGTCAAGTACAAGGTCTTCGACAAGCTGGTCTTCAGCAAGCTGCGCGCGGTCCTCGGCGGCCGCGGCGAGTACGCGATCTCCGGCGGCGCCCCGCTCGGCGAGCGCCTGGGCCACTTCTTCCGCGGCATCGGCTTCACCGTCCTGGAGGGCTACGGCCTGACCGAGTCCTGTGCGGCCACCGCCTTCAACCCGTGGGACCGCCAGAAGATCGGCACGGTCGGCCAGCCGCTGCCGGGCTCCGTGGTGCGGATCGCCGACGACGGCGAGGTCCTGCTCCACGGCGAGCACCTGTTCAAGGGGTACTGGAACAACGAGGGCGCCACCGAAGAGGCGCTCGCCGACGGCTGGTTCCACAGCGGCGACATCGGCACCCTCGACGAGGACGGCTATCTGCGCATCACCGGCCGCAAGAAGGAGATCATCGTGACGGCGGGCGGCAAGAACGTCGCTCCCGCCGTGATCGAGGACCGCATCCGCGCGCACGCCCTGGTCGCCGAGTGCATGGTCGTCGGCGACGGCCGCCCGTTCGTGGGCGCGCTCGTCACGGTCGACGACGAGTTCCTCGGCCGCTGGGCCACCGAGCACGGCAAGCCCGCCGACTCCACGGCGGCCTCCCTCCGTGACGACGCGGATCTGCTTGCGGCGATCCAGAGCGCGGTGGACGACGGCAACGCGGCGGTCTCCAAGGCGGAGTCCGTACGCAAGTTCCGGGTCCTCGGCTCCCAGTTCACGGAGGAGTCGGGGCATCTGACGCCTTCGCTGAAGCTGAAGCGGAATGTGGTGGCGAAGGATTACGCGGACGAAATCGAGGCGATTTACCGCGGGTAGCGTTGGCGGGGGCGCCCACTCGCCGTGGGGGTGCTGCCTCGTGGGCGGCTCCCGGTGCGTCGTGGCCGCTCGCGCAGTTCCCCGCGCCCCTGGGAGCGTGGGCTGCGCCCAGCTCCCACCAGCTCCCCCCTGCCCCTCCCCGTCCTCCTCCGCCCCCTGGAGGCGGCGGAGCCGCCTTTCAGGGGCGCGGGGAACTGCGCGACCAGCCCCCACCGGCGGTCAGCTACAGGAGTTCCTTCAGCCTCTCTGCCAAGAGGTCCCAGCGCCACTTTTCCTCGACCCAGGAACGGCCCCGCTCCCCCATCCGGGAGCGAAGCTCCGCGTCGCCGAGCAGGGCGACGATGCGATCGGCCGCATCCTCGGGCACGCCGCCCCGGACGACCCAGCCCGTCTCGCCGTCGAGCACCGCGTCCGGCGCCCCGCCGGAGTCGCCCGCGACGACCGGCAGGCCCGTCGCCGACGCCTCCAGGTAGACGATGCCGAGGCCCTCGACGTCCAGGCCCCCGCGCCGGGTCCGGCAGGGCATGGCGAAGACGTCGCCCGCGCCGTAGTGCGCGGGGAGTTCGGACCAGGGCACGGCGCCCGTGAACCGTACGGAGTCCGCGACCCCCGTCTCCGCCGCGAGCCTGCGGAGGTCCTTCTCGTACGGGCCGCCCCCGACGATCAGGAGCACCGCGTCCGGCTCCGCGGAGAGAATCCTCGGCATGGCGAGGATCAGCGTGTCCTGGCCCTTGCGCGGCACCAGGCGTGAGACGCAGACGACGACGGGGCGGTCGGTCAGGCCGAGCCTGGCCCGTACCGCGTCGCCGCCGGAGCCCGGGTGGAAGGTCTTCTCGTCGACGCCGGGCGGGAGTTGGACCATCCGGGCGGCCGCGTCGGGGGTCAGCGCCGCGGCGATGCGTGAGCGCGTGTACTCGCCGAGATAGGTGATCGTGTCCGTCGACTCGCCGATCCGCCGCAGGAGTTGCCGCGAGGCGGGCAACTGGGCCCAGCCCGCTTCGTGTCCGTGGGTCGTGGCGACCAGCCGCGTGGCACCCGCCCTGCGCAGCGCGGGCGCCATGAGCCCGAGCGGCGCCGCCGCCCCGAACCACACCGACGTACAGCCGTGTTCGCGCAGGAGCGAGGCCGCGCGGCGGGTGACGCGGGGTGTCGGCAGGAGCATCGTCGTGGAGTCGCGTACGACCTGGAAGGGCTGCTCGGCGTCGAAGGCGGCGGTCGCCTCCGCGCCCTCGCGGCCGCGCTTCCAGGTGGAGGCGTAGACGACCAGGCGCTCGGGGTCCAGGCGCAGCGCCATGTTGTGCAGGAACGCCTGGATGCCACCGGGCCTGGGCGGGAAGTCGTTCGTGACGATCAGGGTCTTGTGCATCGCGCACGACAGTACCGAACGGCCCAGCCTCTTCGCCCTCGCCGGGGCCCGCCCGGCATCATGACTCCTCGAATCGCAATGAAAAGCAATGAATCGCAATGAAAAGCAACGAAACGGGGCGAGGCGCTCATGGTGCGCATCCTGACCGTCTGGGGTCTGACCAGGGCCCTCCTGCTGCTCTGCGTACTGCATGTGGTCACGGCCCCGGGCCCCGACGTGACCAGCGACGTCTCCGTCATCTACCAGGGCTGGTACGAGGTCCTGCGCACCGGCACCTTCCCGCTCGACGACGTCACGTGGCAGTACCCGCCCGCCGCCGCCCTCGCGGTCCTCTCCCCCGCCCTGCTGCCCTTCCTCGGCTATGCGACGGCCTTCTTCGTCCTGTGCCTGCTGTGCGACGCGGCGGTGTGCGGGCTGCTCCTGTACGCGGGGCGGCGCCCGGGGAAGTCGCTGCGGGGCGCCTGGGTGTGGGTGGCGGGCGTGGCCCTGCTCGGCCCCACCGCGTATGCGCGGTACGACGTGATGGTGGCCGCCGTCGCGGTCGCCGCGCTGCTCGCCGGGGCGCGGCACCCGCGCACCATGGGGGTGCTCGCGGGGTTCGGGGCGCTGCTGAAGGTGTGGCCGGTGCTGCTGCTGGTCGGCACCCCGCGCGGGCGGGCGACGCGCCGGTCGTGGGCCGCGGCCGCCGGTACGGCCCTGGCCCTCGCGCTGGCGTTCCTGGTGACGATGCCGGGCGCCCTGGCGTTCCTCACCTTCCAGCGCGACCGCGGCACCGAGGTGGAGTCGCTCGGCGCCCTCACCTTCCACATCGCACGGCACTTCGGCTGGCAGGGCGAAGTGCGGCTCAACTACGGCTCGGTGGAATTCCTCGGTCCGTACGTCCCGCTGGTGAGCGCGGTCGCCCAGGCCCTTTCGGTGGCCGCCTTCTGCTGGCTCCTGGTGTGGCGGCTGCGCGCCAGGACCCGCGCGGCGAGCACCCCCGCGGACGCGGCCTTCGTGGCCGTGCTGCTCTTCACCACCACGAGCCGGGTGATCAGCCCGCAGTACATGCTGTGGCTGGTCGGGACCGCCGCCGTGTGTCTGGCGTTCCGTGCGAGCCCCATGGTGGTGCCCGCACGGCTGGTCCTTGCGGCCACGCTCGTGACGTTCCTGGAGTTCCCCGTGTGGTTCTCGCACGTGGTGACCGGCGACCCGCTCGGCCTTGCCCTGCTGCTCGTACGGAACGGCCTGCTGGTCGCGGCGACCGTGCTGGCCTGCCGGAACCTGTGGCGCGGAACGGTGTCCGTGCCGCGCGGGACCGCGCCGCGGCCGGTGCCGGAGCAGCTCAGCCAAGCTCCGCACGCAGATACGTACGCCAGCGCGCCGTGAAGTCCTCGGGCGTCGTGTCCAGGACGTCCCGCAGCGCGCCCTCGACCGCGCCCGCCCGCCCCTTGTGGGCGCCCACCGCCGCGTAGAAGTCCGTGAGCTTCCGCTCGCCCCACTGCTCGGCGATCATCCGGCAGGCGAGCCAGGCGCCTTCGTACGCCCCCGCGAGCTTCGTGGCGTCCCCGCCGAAGCCGAAGTCCTCGTCCTCGGGGAGCGCGGCGGGCAGCTGCGAGCGCTGCACCGCGCGCCTCAGCTCGGGTGCGGCCTGCGCCGCGGTGCGGCCCGTGCCGCGGTAGCCCACCCAGTCGGCGAAGCCTTCGGAGAGCCACAGCGGGGTGGCCGCGGAGGTCTCCTCGCGGGTCGCGACGTGGGTCGCCTCGTGGGTCAGGACGACCTGCTTGCCGAAGTCGCCGAGGACGTCGTATGCCTCGGGGTTGAGGATGATCCGGTCGGCCGGGGCCCGCCCCGAACCGCCCGTCTCGCCGGTGGTGACCGCGGCGATCCCCCGGTAGCCGGAGGCGGGCGCCCCGAGGAGCCCCGCCATGCCGTCCAGGGACCGGGGCACGAGGACGACGATCCGCCCGGGCCACTTCCCGGGCCAGGCGTCCCGCACCGCGGGCACCGCCCGGTCGGCGAGCTCGCGGTGGGCGCGCAGCTCGTCGGCGCTCTGCCCGACGCCGAGGACGAGGCTGCGCTCGCCGCGCTCGGTCGTCACGCGCCCCTGGTCCCAGAGCTGTTCGCCGGACTTCTTCGCGGGCCGCTCCGCGGTGACGTACCACTTCCCGTCGTCGCGCCGCAGCGAGAGCGTGCGCTCGGCGGTGATCGGCGCGCGGTCGTAGCCCTTGATGCGGTAGTGGAGTTCGGCGCGTGCCGTGGCCCGCGCGCCGTCGCGGTCGAGGCCGGTCAGCCGGTAGTCCCAGGAGTCCAGCGGGACGGCGCGGAGGCGTCCGAAGAGGTCGTCGGCGCCCCGCGCGGGCCGCTCGGTCCTGTCGAACGCCTTCCCGTTCCCGTCGAGGACGGCCTGCGCCCGCCGGTCCAGGAGGCCGCGCACCTCGCCCGCGGCCGCGTCCGGGACGGGGCCGCGGCCGCCGCATCCGGCCAGCACGGCGAGACAGAGCGCGCAGCACAGCGCCACCACCCACGACCCACGTCTGTGACCTGCCACCTTCCCGATCGTACGGGGCGCGACCGGCGGACGGCCGGTCAGATCCGCGTCACGGACGACACCGGCATCATGCCGACGGGGTCGTAGCGGACCGGCGCACCGGGGTAGGGGGCGTGCACCACCTGGCCGTTGCCCATGTACATCCCGATGTGGCTGGCGTCGTCGCGGTAGGCGACCAGATCACCGGGCTGCGCCTCGGACAGGGACACCTGGCGCCCCGCGTACCGCTGGGCCTGCGAGGTGCGCGGCAGGCCGACACCGGCCTGGCCGTACGACCACTGCATGAGGCCCGAACAGTCGAATCCGGAGGGTCCGTTGGCGCCCCACACATAGGGCTTGCCGACCGCGGACCTGGCGGCGGCGATCGCGGCGGCGGCCCGCGAGGAGGCCGGGGCGCCCCCGAGCTCCGGCAGGTCGGCGCGCCCGTCGGACCGCGAGGACCTGTCGTACGCCGCGCGCTCCTCGCTGGGCAGCGAGTTGAGCAGCCGCCTGGCCTTGGCGAGCTTGTGCTCGACGGTGCGCTTGTGGCGGGCGACGGCGGTGCGGCTCTTCTCCAGCTCGGCGAGTTTGCGGCCCGCCTCGGTGCGCTGCTGCGCGAGGCCGCGCTGCGCCCGCTGCAGATCGGCCAGTTCGCCCGCCTGGCGGGCGCTGACGCGGTCGAGGACCGAGGCCCGCTCCAGATAGCCGTCCGGGTCGCTGGAGAGCATCAGGGCCAGCGAGGGGTCGATGCCACCGGAGCGGTACTGCGCCCCGGCGAGCGCGCCGAGGGCGCCGCGCATCCGGTTGATGCGCTCCTGGCCGCGCGCGACGCTGTCCTTGGCGCGGTCGACCTGTGCGCGCAGCTTGTCCGCGCGCTCGTCGGCCTTGTTGTACGACTCGGTCGCCTGCTCGGCCTGCTCGTAGAGCCGGTCCACCTTGGCGCGCGTGTCGGACGGCTTGTCCTGCGGCGCGGCACCTGCGGGCGCGGCAGCCAGGGCCGCCGCCGCGGTGGCCGCTGCCGCTGAAAGGACGGTCACGCGCGTGCTCCGGTCGAGGCCGGACTGTGCGGGACGGCGATGGAACCCCACGGGAAGCCGCTCTCCCTTCCGCTGACGAACCCCCGGCTGTCCGGGGGAATGCGCGCCGACAGTAGCCGTGCGGCAACCGACGGCCAAAGACCCGTCCGGGTGCGAAAGGGCGCGGACAGCCCGACGCCCCGCTTCTGACGCAGGTCATCAACGGGGCGCGGGGTCAGCGGGAGTTGCCGGAATTCGCCCGTTTGGGCGGTCCCGGCAATGCGTTGACGGTGGCCGGCAGCCGTCGGCCGCCGGTTCTCTTCGTCAGACGCGGACGCCGAACTGGAAGGTGCCGAGGTACGAGATCGACTCGTAGCGCACCGAGGCGCCGGGGTGCGGGGCGTGCAGCACCTGGCCGTTGCCTGCGTAGAAGCCGACGTGCGCGAGGTTGTTGAAGAACACCAGGTCACCGGGCTTGAGGTCGCCGCGGCCGATCCTCGTGCCGTCGTTCTGCTGGGTGTACGTGGTCCGGGTGATGTGGACACCGGCCTGCGCGAATCCCCACTGGGTGAGGCCGGAGCAGTCGTAGGAGTTGGGGCCGGTGCCGCCGGAGACGTACGGCTTGCCTATCTGGGTGGCGGCGGCGGCCATGGCGGCGGCGCCGCGGCCCGAGGCGGGGGCCTCGTCGCCGAGGTCCACACGCTCGTCGGCGGCGCGGCTCGCGCGCTTCTGCTCCTTGGCGTCCAGCGCCGCCTTCTCCTTGGCGGTCAGCGTGTTGAGGAGCCGCTGCGCCTCGCCGAGCTTGGCCTGGACTTCCTTCTTCTTCTTGCCGAGCTCCGTGCGCGTGTCGGCGAGGTCGTCCAGCTTGCCCGCGGCCTCCTTGCGCTGCTGCGCGAGGTCCCGCTGCTTCTTCTGGACCTTCTTGAGCCCGTCGACCTGCTGGCTGCTCAGCTGGTCCAGGGTGGACGCCTTGTCGAGGTAGTTGTCCGGGTCGGAGGAGAGGAAGAGCTGCAGGGAGGGGTCGATGCCGCCGGAGCGGTACTGGGCGCTGGCCATCGAACCGAGGCCGTCGCGCAGGTCGTTGAGCTCCTCCTGGCCGCGGGCGACCTTGTCCTGGAGATCGCCGATCTGCTTCTCGAGCTTCTCCTGCTTCTCCTTGGCCCCGTTGTACTTGTCGGTGGCCCGCTCCGCGTCTTCGTAGAGCTTGTCGACCTTGGACTTGACCTCGTCCTTGCTCGGCTTCGGAGCGGCCTGGGCGGCACCCTGCGAAGTGAGGGCCACGGCAGCGGCGGCAGTCGCGGTGAGCACGGTCACGCGGGTGCGGCTCGGCTGCTTGGGTCGACGGTGGGACGCCACGAAGGCGGCTCCTTCTTCCTCCAGCCGCCTACCGAGACCCGGTGGGCGGGTACCGCCGCCGTCACCCCGGATGGGTGATCAACCGTGCGGAGGTTCGAGGCGAGACCTTAGTGACCTTCTTGTGATCAGTTCAAATCACACCGGCAAAAAAACGCCCGCGAGCGGCATTCTTTACCGATAACGCACAGTCGGTAATGATCTTTTGACACTACGTCGCGTGAGGGAGGCCCCAATTCGGGCATAGTGCGCAGGAGTTACCGAGTGCCCCTTAGTCGAGCGAAAGCCGCTTCCTCAGCCGCGCGAAAGGCGCTTCAGGAGCACCGCCGAAGCCACCGGCCGCGCCCCCGCCTTCGCGATCCCGTCGGCCACCTCGCGGTCGGTCGAGACGACCACCACGGGCCGCCCCGGCGGCTCCGCGCGCACCAGCTGACGGATCAGCTCGTCGGCGGTGACGCCGGGCTTGGAGAACAGCACCCGCACCCCGCGCGGCGGCGCGAGCAGCACCGGCGCCGCCAGCTCCGCGCCGTCGAAGACGCAGGTGACTTCGGCGCCCGACTGCAGGGCGAGCTGCGAGAGCGAACCGAGCAGCCGCAGCCGCTGCTTCTCCAGCGGCATGGTCGGATAGCCGGTCTTGGTGACGTTGTAGCCGTCCACCACCAGGTGTGCCTGGGGCAGCGCGAGGAGCTGGTCCAGGATCGCCGGGTCGTTCTCGGAGAGCGCGCGGGCGGCGATGTCCTTGGGCGACATCCGCCCCGGCTCGACGGCGTCCACGGTCTCCGCGGGCCGCACGGAGACCGGCGGCAGGGCCAGCTCGCGCCGCAGCCCCTGCGCCGCGTCGAGGACGGTGTCGAGCAGCAGGCGCACCCGCATGTCCTCGACGCTGCGCCCCTCGCGCGCGGCCCTGCGGCTGGCCTCCAGGGCGGCCTCGGTCTCGCCGAGCCGCGCCTTGATGCGCCGCGTCTCGCTCTCGGCGGCGGACACCTGCGCCTGTCCTTCGGCGCGCACGGCCTCGATCTCGGCGGCGGCCTTGCGCAGCGCGGCCTCGCCGCGCTTGACGTCACTGAGTGCGCCGCGCAGTTTGCGGTGCATCGATTCGGCTTCCCTGCGCGCCGCTTCGAGCTCGGTGCGCAGCCGCTCGGTCTCCGCCTTGGTCTGGCCGCGGGCCGCGACGAGCTCCTCGCGCAGCCGGTCGAGCTCCGCCCTGGTCTCGTCGTCGACGCGCTCGGCGTCGGCGCGCTGCGCCTCCTCGCCCGCCGCGGTGACCAGCTTCACCCATCCGGTGGGCCGCAGCACGTAGGCCGCGGCCGCCACGTCCAGGGGGTCGGCCGCGGGGGGCGGCGAGCCCGCGTCCAGGGCGCCCGCGAGCTCGGGCTGGACCTCTCTGAGGCGTTCGCCGATGCGCTGGCGGAAGAGGGTGTCGCTCTCCACCGCGGCCGCCATGGCGTTGGCCGCGAACTTGGCGCGCCTGGTCGGCGTGAACCGTGCGTACTGCCGCAGCTGGGCGGGCAATTCGGCCAGGGTGAGGCCGCCGAAACCGTCCGAGACGAGCTGGACGACCCGCCGCCGCACCCCGTCGGGCAGCGGACGGTCGAGCACCTCAGCGGCGCCGTCGTCCGGCTCCCCGCCTGAGCTCTCCACCATCCGTCACCCCACTAGCTGTGCGGGCCCCGCTCCCTCAGGAGTCGGCGCCCGGCCTGTCCACGAGTTCCACCTGATCCACGGCGTTGCACCAGCGGCAGCGCACCGACTCGATGGTCTCACTGACCACCTCGCGTTCTTCGACGTTCGACTCTCCGGCCAGGTCGAGATGGACATACTCGACCACCTTCGAGCTGCGGGTCACATCGAATCGCGTGAGATTGCCGCACAGCGTGCAGCGCCACCGGGTGGTGGCCGTCGGCAGGGGAACCGTCATCGTGGCTGTTCGCTTTCTTCGGTGACTTGTCGGCGACGTCTTCGGCGACCGGGATGCCTACGCGGGTTTCCGTGGTGCGTATTGCCCGTAACCCTAAGGCCTGTAAGGGGCGCCATGCGGCGGCCTCCGGAGCGGCATGGCGGTCTGTGCGGGTAGCGCCCGTTACGTCATGCTCTGTTCATGATCGCCACATGGGGTACGAAGGCGGGCCGACTGCTCAGGGGGCAGTCCGCCCCGGTGACGTACGGACTGATCGCCGTCTGTTGCGTGATTTTCGTGATCTCTCCGGTGTCCGGGTTCAATCCCGCCTACGGCAAGGGCCATGAACTGCTCGCCGCACAGCAGGCCTACTTCGAGCGGTGGGGCGTCGTCCCCGTCGAGCTCTTCAAGGGCGTCCCGCGTGCCGCTCTCGGACCGTTCACCGCTCTGTTCGTGCACGGAAGCTGGCTTCATCTGCTCGGGAACATGCTGTTTTTGTACGTGTTCGGGGCCATGGTCGAGGAACGCATGGGGCACCTCCTGTACGCGCTCTTCTACATCTGCTGCGGATACTTCGCCCTGCTCGCCTACGCGGCCGCGCACGCGGGCTCCGACCAGACGCTCGTGGGGGCGTCCGGAGCGATCTCCGCCGTCCTCGGTGCTTTCCTCTATCTCTTCCCTGGGGCGCGCGTCACCAGCCTCTTCCCTTTCCTCTTCTTCCTTCCGCTGCGCTTTCCGGCCTGGGTGGTGCTGCCGTTCTGGGTGGCGCTGCAGTGGCTGGCGGCGGGGCAGGGCGGCAAGGGCACGGGAGTGGCCTATCTGGCGCACCTCGTGGGCTTCTCGCTCGGGTTCCTCTTCGCGTGGGGGTGGCGGATGCGGAGGACTAGAGTGCATGTGAAAGGCAGCGCACCGGCCACCGAGGGAGACAGCCAGCCGTGATCACCGCGATCGTGCTCATCAAGACCAGCGTGGACCGGATTCCGGAGATCGCCGAGTCGATCGCCGCGCTCGAATCGGTCAGCGAGGTCTTCTCCGTGACGGGTACGTACGACCTGATCGCGATGGTGCGCGTGCCGCGCCACGACGACCTGGCGGACGTCATCCCCGGCCGGATCAGCAAGATCCCCGGTGTCGAGGGGACCGACACGCACGTCGCGTTCCGCACGTACTCGCAGCACGACCTCGAAGCCGCCTTCGCGATCGGCCTCGACTCCTAGGACTCTGCTCGATCCCGGGAGCCCCGGGGGCCTCGCGCATGAGGGTTTCTTCATCCGCGCCTCATCCTGACGGTGCGGTGCGTCGCGCACCCTCGCAGTCATGGTCTTCTCCCACCGCATGGCCGTCCTGGCCGCCGTCGTCGCGATCCCGCTCGGCATCGCCGCGACCAGTTACGTCCTGACGGACAACCCCGAGCAGCCCAAGGCGCCGCCCAAGGTGGAGCTGGAGAGCGGCTCGCCGTCCGCGGAGCCCGCCTCTCCCCGGCCCGCCCCCAGCGACGAGAGAGTGTCACCGCCGCCGGTGAGCGAGAATCCCTCGAACGATGACAGCGCAAACGACGACGACGCTGCCGACGACGCCGACAACAACGACGGCAGCGGCCGGGGCGACAGCGACGATGACGGCCACGGCGACGACGGCTGAGCCCCCGCGTCGGTGGATATCGGCCCGTGTCCGCATCCTGCTCTGGCTGCTCGTCGTGATGACCGCCGCGCTCACCGCGGTCTCGGCCACCACCCGCTCGGTCCTGCTCCGCGACGTCGACCACCGCATCGACCGGCTCCTCGCCCAGGAGACCGCGGAGTTCGCCACCCTCGCCCGCGAGGGCGTCGACCCGCACACGGGCGAGAAGTTCACCGAACCCGACGCGCTCCTGCGGCTCTTCCTCTCCCGGCAGTACGCCGATCCCGACGAGGAACTCCTCGGCCTGCTCGGCCGCTCCGGCGAGGTGCCCGCCAAGAAGGAGCAGTCCCGGGAGGCCCGGATCGACCATCCGCTGGCCGAGGACCCCGCCGCGCTGCGGGCCGTCTTCGATTCGCCCGAGGCGACCGGCACGCTGCACCGCGACCGGGGCGAGATCCGCTGGGCGAAGGTGGAGGTCAAGGCGGGCGGCGGGCATCCGGCCGCGGCATTCGTCGTGGCCTTCCACCCCGCGGGCGAACAAGCTAGAGCCGCCGACGTGTTCACCATGCTGCTCGCCATCTCCGGCGTCGCGCTCCTGATGACGACGGGCATCGGCTGGGCGGTCGCGGGGCGCATCCTCAGACCGGTGCGGCTGGTGCGCACGACCGCCGCGCAGCTGACCGAGCAGGACCTGACCCGGCGCATCCCGGTCCAGGGCAGGGACGACGTCGCGGCCCTCGCCGAGACGTTCAACGGCATGCTCGACCGCCTGGAGCGGGCCTTCGCCGCACAGCGGGAGTTCGTCGACGACGCGGGCCACGAGCTGCGCACCCCCATCACCATCGTCCGCGGCCATCTGGAGCTGATGGGCGACGGTCCCGGCGAGCGCGAGGAGACCGTCCGCATCGTGACGGAGGAGCTGGACCGGATGAGCCGCATCGTCGAGGACCTGCTGCTGCTCGCCAAGGCCGAGCGCCCCGACTTCGTCACCCCGGAGCCCGTGCAGCTCGCCGAGCTGACCGCGGACGTCTTCGTCAAGGCACGGGCGCTCGGCGGGCGCGACTGGCGGCTCGTCGAGGTCGCCGACGCCGAGGCCGCGCTCGACCCCCAGCGCATCACCCAGGCGATGGTGCAGCTGGCCCAGAACGCCGTCCAGCACACCGCTCCCGGGCAGCGGGTCGGCATCGGCTCCCGGCTGTGCGCGGGGCGCATCGAGCTGTACGTCGCCGACAGCGGGCCCGGCGTGCAGCCGCAGGACGCCGGGGTCATCTTCGAGCGGTTCCGCCGCGGCACCGCACGGCGCGGCTCCCGCGCCACCGGGGCGGGCCTCGGCCTCGCCATCGTCAAGGCCATCGCCGAGAGCCACGGGGGCGGCGTCGAGCTGCGCCCCACGGACGGCGGCGGCGCGACCTTCGTACTCGTACTACCACCGGGACAGCAGGAAGGGACGGCGCAGCAGTGAACCGGATACTGATCGTCGAGGACGAGGAGCGCATCGCGTCCTTCGTCGAGAAGGGCCTGCGCGCCAACGGCTTCACGACCACCGTGGTCGCCGACGGCGAGAGCGCCCACGAGTACGCCCTGACCGGCAACTTCGACCTGATCGTCCTGGACATCGGGCTGCCGGGCAAGGACGGCTTCACGGTCCTGCGCCAGTTGCGCGAGGCCCGCGTGAGCACGCCCGTCATCGTGCTGACCGCGCGGGACTCGGTGCGGGACACGGTGGCGGGTCTGGAGGGCGGCGCCGACGACTGGATGACCAAGCCGTTCCGCTTCGAGGAGCTGCTGGCCCGGGTGCGGCTGCGGCTGCGCACGGCGGCCAGGGCGCCCGAGGTGACGGTGTTGCGCAGCGGCGAGGTCACGCTGGACCTGCGGACCCGCAGGGCGCGTTCGGCGGGGCGCACAGTAGATCTGACGGCACGTGAGTTCGTACTCCTCGAACTGTTCATGCGCCATCCCGGGCAGGTGCTCTCGCGGGAGCAGATCCTTTCGCACGTGTGGGGGTACGACTTCGACCCCGGGTCGAACATCGTGGACGTCTACGTCCGCGCGCTGCGCAAGAAGCTGGGTTCGGAGCAGGTCGAGACGGTGCGCGGGATGGGGTACCGGCTGCCGGAGTGACCACCGGCCGGTGCCGGTGAAGTTTCCTTCATCTGCGCCTCATTGAGGGCTCACGGCCCGGCGGCACGCTGAACCGCGTGACCCTGAACCTGCGGCAAGCCGCGACCCTCTGCGTGGCGCTCAGCAGCTGCGCCCTGCTCGCGGTTCCCGGGAACTTCCCCGGCCTGAGCGGCGACGCCCGGCTGACCCTCGCCGTCTTCGCGCTGGCGACCTGCGCCTGGATCGGCACACCGGTCGACGACACGTACATCGCGCTCGGCGCGGGCCTCGCCCTCACCACGACTGGTGTGATCAGCAGCGACACCCTGTTCGGCACCCTCGGCGACGAGACGGTGTGGCTGCTGATCTGCGCCTTCGTCCTTGCGGCGGCCGTGGCGCGCAGCGGGCTCTCGGGGCGGGCGGCGGCGTTCCTGGTCAGCGGGGCGGGCACCGTACGGCAGTTGACGCATCTGACGACCGCGGCGCTGGTGGTGACCGCCTTCGCGGTCCCCGCGACCTCGGGGCGCGCCGCGCTCGCGCTGCCCGTCTTCCTCGCGCTCGCCAAGGCCCTCGCCGACCGGAAGCGACTGGTCGTGATGCTCGCGCTGCTCTTTCCGACCGTGATCCTTCTGTCCGCGGTCGCGACCCTGATCGGTGCGGGAGCACATCTGATCACGGTGTCGGTCCTGTGGGAGGCGGCCGGCGAGCGGATCGGGTTCACCCAGTGGCTGCTGCTCGGCCTGCCGCTCGCCATAACGTCCTCCCATCTGGCGGCGGAGGCCGTCCTGTTGACGACCACGCGGCGCGCGGACCGCAAGGGCCCGGTCCGCATCACCCTCGCCCAGCTCCAGGAGCACAGCGAACAGCCCGTCACCGGCCCCTGGGAACCGGCCGAGACGCGCTGCGCCCTGCTGCTCGCCACCGTCGTCGCCCTGTGGTGCAGCGAGCCGCTCCACCAGGTGCCGCCCGCCGTCGTCGCACTGATCGGAGCGGTGGTGGCCGCCTCCCCCGCCCTCGGCACCGTCGGCCTCAAGGACGCCCTCAGGACGGTCCCCTGGGCGCTGCTCCTCTTCATGGCGGCGACGATGGCGATGGGCGTCGCGCTCGCCGACTCGGGGGCGGCGAAGTGGCTGGTGTCCGGGCTGCCCCTGGACCTGCCCCCGTGGCTGTTCCTCGCGGTGGTCGTCGCGGTCAGCACGGCCGCGCACCTGGTCCTGCAGTCCCGCTCGGCCCGCTCCTCGGTCCTCGTCCCGCTGGTCGTGGCGGCCGCCGCAGGCTCGGGCGTCAACCCGGTCGCCGCGGCGCTCGCCTCGACGGCCGCGGCCGGGTTCTGCCACACCCTGCCCGCCTCCGCGAAGCCCGTCACCCTCTTCGCCGACATCCCGGACACGCCCACCTACACCCCGCGGGACCTGCTGCGGCTCTCCGCGGTCCTGGCGCCGCTGACCGCCGCGCTCGTCCTGCTCTTCGCCGTCACGCTCTGGCCGCTGCTCGGCGTCCCCGTCCGCTGAACCCCCTTGCGCCCCCTGGAGACCACCGTGCTGACCCGTTTCGCCATCGCCCCCAGCGGCTTCAAGGAGTCGCTGTCCGCGAGCTCCGCGGCCGAGGCCATCGCCGCGGGGGTACGCCGTGTCGTCCCGCGCGCCGAGACCGATCTGATCCCGCTGGTGGACGGCGGCGAGGGCACGGCCCGCGCGCTGGCCGCGGCGGGCGGCGGGCGCCTCGTCGCGCTGCCCGCGACCGGTCCCGTCGGCCAGCCGATCGGCACCCACTTCGCCCTGCTGCCCGACGGCACCGCGGTCGTCGAGATGGCCGCCGTGGCCGGTCTCTCGCTGGTCCCCCGCGATCTGCGCGACCCGGGCGCCACCACCACGTACGGCGTCGGGGAGCTGATCCGCGCGGCGCTCGACACGGGCGCCCGCCGGATCCTGGTCGGCTGCGGCGACTCGGGCACCTCGGACGGCGGCGCGGGCGCCCTGCAGGCCCTCGGGGCCCGGCTCCTTGACCTGGACGGCTGGGAACTGCCGCGCGGCGGACGGGAGCTGACGCGCCTCAGCCGCATCGACCCGAGCGGCATCGACCCGCGCCTGGCGGACACCGAGATCCGCGTCGCCTGCAACCCCTTCAACGTCCTGTGCGGCGAGCGCGGCGTCGCCCGCGTCTTCGGACCCCAGAAGGGCGCGACGCCCACCCAGGTCGAGCAGCTCGCCGCCGCCCTGGAGCACTGGGCGCACCTCCTCACCCGGGACCTCCGGGTGCGCGCCGACCTCTTCGAGGGCCCGGGCACGGGCGCGTCGGGCGGCCTCGGCGCCGGGCTCGCCGCCCTCGGCGCCGCCCTGCTCCCCCGCTTCGACGTCCTGCTCGAACGGCTCGACCTGGACCACCGGCTCGCCCGCGCCGACCTCGTCATCACCGCGGAGGGCGCCCTCGACCACCAGACGCCGCGCGGCAAGGTCCCCGCCGAGGTGGCCCGCCGCGCCAAGCTCTCCGGCCGCCCCGTCCTGGTGCTCGCGGGCACCATCGGGGACGGCGCGCACGCCGTCCGCTCCATCGGGGTCGACGCCTACAGCTCGATCCTGCCCGCCCCGGTCTCGATGACCGAGGCGCTCGGCAGGGGCGGCGAGTTCCTCACCGACGCGACGGAGCGGGCCCTGCGGATGATCCAGCTCGGCTCACGGCTGCCCGCTCAGACGGCGGCGGTGTCGGTGTCCGGCACGCAACGCCCGTCCTCGGTGCGGTAGCTCCAGCGCGCACCGTCGGCCACCAGTTCCTTGACGGCACGCACGAAGCGCTCGACGTGCTCGTCGGGGGTGCCCGCGCCGAAGCTCACGCGGATCGCGTTCAGCGACTTCTCGCCGGGCGCGGCCTCGGGGGCGCCGCACTCGCCGGGCTCGTCGGGCTCGCTGCCGAGCAGAGTGCGCACCAGCGGGTGGGCGCAGAACAGGCCGTCACGTACGCCGATGCCGTACTCGGCGGAGAGCGCGGCGGCGAAGTGCGAGCTGTTCCAGCCGTCCACGACGAAGGAGATGACGCCCACGCGCGGCGCGTCGTCGCCGAAGAGCGAGAGGATCCGCACCTGCGGCACCTCGGCGAGGCCCGCACGGACCGTCCCGATCAGCTGCTGCTCGCGGGCGACGAGGTCGTCGAAGCCCGCCTCGGTGAGCGCCTTGCAGGCGGAGGCGATGGAGTAGACGCCGATGACGTTGGGCGAACCGGCCTCGTGCCGCGCGGCGGTGTCGTGCCACTCCACGTCCACGCCACCGTCGGTGCGCCGCGCCACCTTCCGCGAGGCACCGCCGCCCGCGAGGTAGGGCTCGGCGGCGCGCAGCCAGTCCGAGCGCCCCGCGAGGACGCCGGAGCCGAAGGGCGCGTACAGCTTGTGCCCGGAGAACGCGACCCAGTCGACGTCCAACTCGTCGATGGAGACGGGGTGGTGGGGCGCGAGCTGGGCGGCGTCCAGGACGATCCGGGCGCCGTGCGCGTGCGCGGCCGCGGCCAGCTCGCGGACCGGCCAGAGCTCACCGGTGACGTTCGAGGCGCCGGTCACGCAGACCAGGGCGGGCCCGTAGGGGTCGCGGTCGGCGAGGGCGCGCTCCAGGGTGTGCACGGCCTCGTCGGGGGTGCGCGGCGCGTTCAGGTAGGTCACCCGCGCGTCCCGCCACGGCAGCAGCGAGGCGTGGTGCTCGGTCTCGAAGACGAAGACCTGGCAGTCGGCGGGCAGCGCGGCGGCGAGCAGGTTCAGCGAGTCGGTGGTGGACCGGGTGAAGACGACCTGGTCGCCCTCGCGGCAGCCGAGGAACTCGGCGACGGTCTCGCGGGAGTTCTCGAAGAGGTCGGTCGACAGCTGCGACAGGTACCCGGCGCCGCGGTGCACGCTGCCGTAGTACGGGGCGTACGCGGCCACGTCGTCCCACACCCGCTGCAGGGCCGGGGCACTCGCCGCGTAGTCGAGCGCCGCGTAGGTCACCTCGCCGCCGGTGACGAGCGGGACGGTGACGTCCCTGCCGAGGACGGCGAGCGGGGCACAGACGGACGAGTCGGCGGCAACAGCGGAAACGGACATGGCGAACTCCCGTAAGAGGCAAGTGAGTTCACTGCGACGACGGCCGCGCCCGAGGCATGCGGCGGTGCAGTGATGAAGAGAAAAAAGGTGCGCGGAAAGGGGCCGGAGGCCCTAGCACATTCGCTTGCTCACGAGACTGCTCCCTTGAGGACCAGGACCCCAGGGCTGTGACATTCACCGATGTCCAGGGGTCCGCGCTTGCCATACGCCTCGCTGCGTACGGCCTGGTCTTCACCCGGGGCACCCCGCCACGGACGGAGGGTTGCCGGACAGCGGGCCGGGGCCGTAGTCGCTGTCACTCATGACCTGTGCAGCATCCTGCCACACGATCTTCGGCGCGCAAGGCGCAGTCCAGAATCCGGACTGCGCCGTGCGTCACATCGCCACGCCGGAGAGTGCCCTCTCAGCGGTTGCTTGCGGACACCCAGCGCTCCAGGGCCCGCTTCGCGGCCCCCGAGTCGATCGCCTGCGCCGCCTTCGCCATACCGGCGGCGATCTGGTCCACGAGCGGCTCGTCGGTGGGCGCGAGGGCGGCCAGCGCCGCCGCCGAGTTCAGCACCACCGCGTCCCGCACCGGACCGGTCTCCCCGTCGAGCAGCCGCAGCGCCACCTCCGCGTTGTACGAGGCATCGGCGCCCCGCAGCGCCTCGACGGGCACCAGGTCGATCCCGACGTCCCGCGGGTCGAAGGCCTCCTCGCGCACGGCGCCGTCCCGCACCGCCCAGATCCGCGAGGTGGACGTCGTCGTCAGCTCGTCAAGACCGTCGTCCCCGCGGAAGACCAGGGACGAGTGGCCCCGCTCGGCGAAGACTCCCGCCACGATCGGCGCCATCCGCGGGTCGGCGACCCCGACCGCCTGGGCGCGCACCTTGGCCGGGTTGGTGAGCGGGCCCAGGAGGTTGAAGACGGTGCGGATGCCCAGCTGGCTGCGGGCCGCGCCCGCGTGGCGCAGCGCGGGGTGGAACTTCACGGCGAAGCAGAAGGTGATGCCCGCCTCCTCCGCCACCTCGACCACCCGCTGCGGGGTGAGGTCCAGGTTGACGCCGAGCTTCTCCAGGACGTCGGAGGCGCCGGACGCGCTGGAGGCCGCGCGGTTGCCGTGCTTGACGACCTTCGCGCCCGCTCCCGCGACGACGATCGCGGACATCGTCGAGATGTTGACGGTCTTGGCGCCGTCGCCGCCCGTGCCCACGATGTCGACGCTCGGGCCCGGCACGTCGATGACGTTGGCGTGCGCGTACATGGCGCGCACCAGGCCGGAGATCTCCTCGACCGTCTCGCCCTTGGCCCGCAGGGCGACCACGAAGGCCGCGATCTGCGCGTCGGTGGCCTCGCCGCGCATGATGCGGTCCATGGCCCAGGCCGTGTCGTCGGCGCTCTGGTCGCGCCCGTCGAGCAGGCCGTTCAGTACGTCGGGCCAGGAACGGGCCGCCGCGGTGTCGCCTCCTGCGGGGATCACAGCGTTCATGGCCGCTCCTGGTGTTTTTTCGTCTGCGTATGTAGGAAACACCCCGACACGTCGGGGTGGGACCACCCTATCCAGCCTCCGGGACGGCAAAGAGCCCCGTCCATTGCATGGACGGGGCTCTTGCCGTGGCGACCTTGGGTCAGAGCTTCAAGTGATCAGTGATGGCCGTGGCCGCTGGTGATCTCCTTGTACTCGTCAGCCGTGGGCTTGGGGATCTGTCCTTCTTCCCCGAAGTAGCCCTTGGAGAGCTTCGCCCGGAGCTTCTGCGAACCGGACAGCTTGCGCTCGACACCGTTCTCGTCGACCGAAGGACCGAGCTCGAGCGGCTTGTACTGCTCGTGCGCGGTGAGCGTGTGCAGCTGCTCCTTGCTGAGCGGCTCGTGGACCTCGATGAACTCACCGTGCGGAAGCCGCTTGATGAGACCCGACTCGCGGCCGTGCAGCACCTTGTCCTTGTCGCGCCGCTGCAGACCCAGGCAGATCCGCTTGGTGACGATGAAGGCGACGACCGGTCCGACGAAGAAGCCGATCCTGACGAACCAGGTGATCGCGTTCAGCGACAGGTGGAAGTGGGTGGCCCACAGGTCGTTGCCACCACCGACCAGCATGATCATGTACGCCGTGAGCCACGCGACACCGAAGCCCGTACGGGTCGGGGCGTTGCGCGGGCGGTCCAGGATGTGGTGCTCGCGCTTGTCGCCGGTGACCCAGGACTCGATGAACGGGTAGACCGCGATGGCCACGAGGACCAGCGGGAAGACCACGACCAGCGGGATGAACACGCCCAGGGCGAGCGTGTGGCCCCAGAGGTTGATCTCCCAGCCCGGCATCACACGGATCAGACCCTCGGCGAAGCCCATGTACCAGTCGGGCTGGGCGCCCGTGGACACCTGGTCCGGCCGGTAGGGGCCGATGGCCCAGATCGGGTTGATCGAGGCGATCGCCGCAATGACCGCGATGACACCGAAGACCAGGAAGAAGAAGCCTCCGG
This sequence comes from Streptomyces sp. NPDC004732, assembly GCF_040609235.1. NCBI lineage: Bacteria > Bacillati > Actinomycetota > Actinomycetes > Kitasatosporales > Streptomycetaceae > Streptomyces > Streptomyces sp. NPDC004732. The sequence continues at coordinate 38,915 of NZ_JBEXJR010000022.1, read as the reverse complement.
CCTTGGCCATGTAGACCGGAAGGAGCGGCATGCCGACGACGTTCTTGTTGCTCTTGCCGGCACCCGCGAACTGCGTGTGCTTGTGGTAGAAGACCAGGATCAGGTGCGCCACCACGAGGCCGAGCATGATGCCCGGCAACAGCAGGATGTGGACCGAGTAGAACCGGGCCACGAAGTCGCCGCCGGGGAACTCCCCGCCGAACAGGAACATCGACAGGTAGGTGCCGACGATCGGCATCGACAGGATGGCGCCCTGCATGAAGCGGACACCGGTACCTGAGAGCAGGTCGTCCGGGAGCGAGTAACCGGTGAAGCCGGTGAACATGCCGAGGACGAACAGCAGGAAGCCGAAGAGCCAGTTGACCTCGCGGGGCTTGCGGAACGCACCCGTGAAGAACACGCGCATCATGTGCACGAACATGCCGGCGAGGAAGATCAGCGCCGCCCAGTGGTGGATCTGCCGGATCAGCAGACCACCGCGCACATCGAAGGAGATGTGCATGGTCGAGTTGAACGCCTCCGACATCAACTGACCCTGCATCGGGATGTAGCTGCCGCTGTACTCCACCTCGTTCATCGAGGGGTGGAAGAACAGCGTCAGGTACACACCCGTGAGGATGATGATGATGAAGCTGTACAGGCAGATCTCGCCGAGCATGAAGGACCAGTGGTCCGGGAAGATCTTGCGCATGTTGGCCTTGGCCAGGGAGTAGATCCCCAGTCGACCGTCGGCCCAGTCCGCGACCCGCTCACCGGCGGGTGCCTGCTTGCGCTTGTCGTTCGAAGTAGTGGTGGTGGTGCTCATCCACGCTCCCAGAAAGCAGGACCGACGGGCTCTTCGAAGTCGCCGTGCGCCTCGAGGTAGCCCTTTTCGTTCACGCCGATCCGCAGCTGCGGCAGGGCATGGCCGGCCGGGCCGAAGATCACGCGGGCACCGTCGGCGAGATCGAAGGTGGACTGGTGGCACGGGCAGAGGACGTGGTGCGTCTGCTGCTCGTACAGGGAGATCGGGCAGCCCACGTGGGTGCAGATCTTGGAGTACGCCACGATGCCCTCGTGCGACCACTCGAGCTCGCGCTTGTCCTTGATGTTCTCCGGCTGGATGCGGACGATCATCAGGGCGGCCTTGGCGATCTGCGTCTGGAAGTCGTGGTCGTGCTCCGACATGCCCTCGGGCATCGCGAAGGTCAGCGAACCGACCTGCACGTCCGCGGGACGCAGCGGCTCGTGGGTGTTCATGTTCACGAGCATCTTGCCCTTGGCCCACTTGGTGTGCCGGAGCTTGTCCTCGGGCAGCGGCCCGAGGTCACGCAGCAGGACGACACCGGAGAGCGGGACCAGGGCCAGCGCGCCGAACATCGTGTTCCGGATCAGCTTGCGCCGACCGAAGCCCGACTCCTCGGCACCCTGCTTGAAGTCCGCCATGACCTTGGCACGGACCTCGGGCTCAGCCGCGATCTCGTGCCGCTCGTCGGTCATCTCCACGTCGGACATCAGGGTGCGGGCCCAGTGGACCGCGCCCGCGCCGATGCAGAACAGCGCCACGCCGAGGGTGGTGCCCAGGGCGAAGTTGAGGCCGCTGATGTGACCGATCGGCCAGATGAAGACGCTCTTGTCGGCCGGGATCGCCACGTACGAGGCGATGAAGCCGACCGTCGCGATCATCGACAGCGTGAACATGAAGGCCACGGCACGCTCGGACCGCCTGGCGGCCCGCTCGTCGATGTCCTGGACGCGGTGCTCGTGGGGCGGCAGCCCCGGGTCGGCGAACGGGTTCTCTTCCGTCACCGCCACCGAGCCGTGCTCGGTCTCCTGCTTGCTGGGCAGGTTCTCTTCTGGAATCTCTTGGCTACTCATGACTTCTTGGCCTTTGCGGTCCGAGCGGCGACCCACACGGCGACACCGATCAGCGAGCCGAGACCGAAGATCCAGCCGAAGAGGCCTTCACTGACCGGACCCAGACCACCCAGCTTGAGACCGCCAGGGCTCTCGGTCTTCTCACCGTTGACCGCGTCGAGGTACGCGATGATGTCCTTCTTGTTCTTCTCCGGCATCGTCGTGTCGGGGAAGGACGGCATGTTCTGCGGGCCGGTCTGCATGGCCTCGTAGATGTGCTTCGGGGAGACACCCTCCAGCGAAGGCGCGAACTTGCCGTGCGTCAACGCGCCACCTTCACCGGTGAAGTTGTGGCACTGGGCACAGTTGGTGCGGAACAGCTCGCCACCCTTGGCGATGTCCGCTCCGTCCGGGCTGTACTGCTTCTCGGTCGGCACCGAGGGACCGGCACCCAGCGACGAGATGTACGCCGCCAGCTGGTCGATCTGGGCCTGGTTGTAGATGACCTTCTTCTTGGGCGCCTGGGCACCCGGCTGCTGGAGCGGCATACGGCCACTGCCGACCTGGAAGTCGACTGCGGCAGCGCCCACGCCCACCAGGCTCGGACCGTCGGAGGAGCCCTGACCGCCGGTTCCGTGGCAGCTGGAGCAGCCCACGGCGTAGAGCTTCTTGCCCTCGTCGATGGCGAGGGACTGGGCGGTGTCGTCGGCCTGCGCCTTGTCCGCCGGCGCGAACGCGGCGTACAGCCCCCCGGTGGCCGCCAGCGCGAGGAGTAGGACGACGACCGCCGCCAGCGGATGGCGTCGTCGTGCGGAGAGCTTTTTCACGGATTACCCCGGTGTCAGGATCTTCTGCGTCGATGCTTCTGGAATGTTTCGGATGTGTCGCGTGAGCGACCTGCCGCTTACTTGATCATGTAGATCGTGGCGAAGAGGCCGATCCAGACCACATCGACGAAGTGCCAGTAGTAGGACACGACGATGGCTGCGGTCGCCTGCTCGTGGGTGAACCTCCTGGCCGCATAGGTACGACCAAGGACCAGCAGGAAGGCGATCAGGCCGCCCGTCACATGCAGTCCGTGGAAGCCGGTGGTCAGGTAGAAGACCGAGCCGTACGGGTCGGACGAGAGCGAGAGGCCCTCGTGCTTGACCAGCTCGGTGTATTCGTACACCTGACCGCCGATGAAGATCGAACCCATGATGAAGGTGACGATGAACCACATCCGGAGCTTCTTCACATCACCGCGTTCAGCTGCGAAAACGCCCAGCTGACACGTGAGTGAGGAGAGCACCAGGATCGTGGTGTTCGTCGCTGAGAACGGGAAGTTAAGGGCCGAGGCCATTTCCTTCCAGTGATCAGGACCCGTCACCGATCGCAGGGTGAAGTACATCGCGAAGAGGGCCGCGAAGAACATCAGCTCGGAACTCAACCAGATGATGGTTCCGACGCTGGTGAGGTTCGGTCGATTGACCGGCGGGTGCGCGTGCCCGGTATCTACTGTCGTTGCTGTCGCCACGACCGACATTATGTCGGTCGCTTATCCCGCCCTCACCCCGGGGGGTGCCGTTCGGAGTGTCTACGGGGTGTGTCCTGCCCGGATGGCCCATCGGAGGCCTGTCCGAACCGGTGTTGACGGGGTGTCGGGAGGAGTAGCATCCGCGCATCGGTTCCCGCATCCCAAGACGGCACAGCTCGACGCAACAGCTCGACGTATCGGAGGAACAATGCAGCCGACCGCCACGGTGCTGGTCTACAGCGACAACGCGAGCACCCGCGAGCAAGTCCGGTTGGCCACGGGCCGCAGGCCGGCCACGGACGTTCCCCAGGTCCAGTTCATCGAGTGCGCCACACCGCACGCGGTCATCAAGGAGCTGGACCGGGGCGGCATCGACGTCTGCGTCCTCGACGGCGAGTCGGCGCCCGGCGGCATGGGCGTCTGCCGGCAGATCAAGGACGAGGTCTTCCAGTCGCCGCCCGTGCTCCTGCTCATGGGGCGCCCGCAGGACGCCTGGCTGGCCACCTGGAGCCGGGCGGAGGCCGCGGTGACCCTGCCGGTCGAGCCGGTGGAGTTCGCGAGCGCCCTGGCCGGTCTGCTGCGCAGCAAGACGGCCGTCGAGGCCTGAGCGGCCCTCCAGTCACACACGAGCAGCACGCCGATCTTCCACGAGAGGGGCCCACGCCATGGCGTGGGCCCCTCTCGTGCGCCTCTGACGGCCTCTCTGCCGGGCCGTCAGACCTGCGGCCGCAGCCTGGCCGCGTCGACCGCCGCGGGGCCCTCCTTGGTGCCGGAGAGCAGCGCGCTGCCCTTGCGCCACTTCTTCCAGCTCATGTTCCAGTCGCCGAGCCCGTTGCCGAACGTCGGCATGTCCTCGCCGTAGCTGTTGACGACCGTCACCAGGTCGCCCTGCCGGACGGTCTCGTAGAACCAGGCGGCGTCCCCGGTGCTCATGCCGGTGCAGCCGTGGCTGGTGTTCGCGGCGCCCTGCGAGCCCACCGACCAGGGCGCGGCGTGCACGTATTCGCCGGAGTCGGTCACCCGCGTCGCGTAATAGACCATCTTGTCGTAGAAGTCCGAAGCGCCGATGCTGGCGCTGGTCATGCGTACGGAGTACTCCTTGCCCAGCACCACCTTGACGCCGTTGCGCGTCGAGTAGCCGGGCTTGCCGGTGGTCACCGGCAAGGAGTTGATCTCCTCGCCGTTGCGGTAGACCGTCATGTAGTGCGACCCGGCGTCCGTGACGGCCTCGACGCGGTCGCCGATGGTCAGCTTCAGCGGCTTGGACTCGCCGCCCCACAGCTTCTTCTTGACCTTGAGGCCTTCGAGGTTGCTGGAGACGTTCACGGTCGCGCCCGCGGGCCAGTACTCCTTCGGGCGGTAGTGCAGCGTCTTGCTGTCCACCCAGTACCAGGCTCCCTCGGTGGCGGGCACCGAGCGGACCTTCAGGGCGCGCTCGACGACCGATCTGGCCTCCTTGCCCTTCACCTTGGCGCTGAGGGAGGCCGTGACGGGCTGTCCGACGCCGTACTTGCCCCCGTCGGGGCCGAAGGTGACCTTCAGCTGCTTCTTCTTGGCGGGCATGTCGGTGTCGAAGGTCATGACCTTGCGGCCCGGCGCCCCTTCTTCGTCCTCCGTGCTCACCCGCACGGTGTAGTGGGCCCCTGCCGCCAGCGGCGTGGTGCTGTGCCACCGGGCGCCGTCGGCCGAGAGTTCGCCCGCCACGTACCGCCCCACCGCGTCGGTGGCCAGCACGTCGGTGATGCGCCCGTCGTCGCCCTGGGCCGTGACTTCGAGCGGCTTGTCAGGATCCGCCTTCTGGCTGCCCACAGGGCCGTTGAAGGCGATCTGGCCCGCCGCGTCGTACGGCTTCGCCGAGAGCGGATGACCGTCGGAGCTGCCGCAGGCAGTGGCCCCCGCACCGAGTGCGGCCACCAGCATCGTGCAGCTCAGTACCGTGCGAATTCTCGGTGAGTGGCTCATAAACACACGGTATGAAGGTCTACCGGGTCCGGCGCGGCGAGTGACCCGTCCGTGGGGGTGTCGCTTACGCCGAAGGGCCCCGGCGCTCCTCTCGGAGTGCCGGGGCCCTTCGCGTGCGGGTCGGGAACTACAGACTCACTGGGTCTGGTTCTCGCCGCGGTAGTACTCGAACACCCAGCCCCACAGGCCGATCAGGAGGATCGGGGCCGAGAAGTACAGCAGCCACCAGCCGAAGACGACGCCCATGAAGGCGAGCGCGCCACCGATGGCCAGGGAGAGCGGCTGCCAGCTGTGCGGGCTGAAGAAGCCCACTTCGCCGGCCTCGTCCGCGACGTCGGCCTCCTTGTTGTCCTGTGCGGAGGCGTCGACCCGCCGGGCCGTGAAGGCCAGGTAGTAGCCGATCATGATGCACAGGCCGAAGGCCAGGAAGAGCGCCGTGGTACCGGCGGGCTCCTTCGACCACACGCCATAGACGATCGCCATGGCGAGGACGAAGACGCTCAGCCAGATGAACATCTTGCCCTGGATCTTCACTTCGCGGCCTCCTTGTTGCCGCCGAGCAGCGCGGTGTCCTTCTGCCCGTCGTTCTCGATGTGACCGAGCGCCGCGATCTCAGGGTGGTGCAGGTCGAACGCCGGCGATTCCGAGCGGATGCGCGGCAGGGTGAGGAAGTTGTGCCGCGGGGGCGGGCAGGACGTCGCCCACTCCAGGGAGCGGCCGTAACCCCACGGGTCGTCGACCTCGACCTTCTTGCCGTACTTGGCGGTCTTCCACACGTTGTAGAAGAACGGCAGGATCGACAGGCCGAGCAGGAACGACGAGATCGTCGAGATCGTGTTCAGCGCCGTGAAGCCGTCGGCGTGCAGGTAGTCCGCGTACCGGCGCGGCATGCCCTCGGCACCCAGCCAGTGCTGGACGAGGAACGTGCCGTGGAAGCCGATGAACAGCGTCCAGAAGGTGATCTTGCCCAGACGCTCGTCGAGCATCTTGCCGGTGAACTTCGGCCACCAGAAGTGGAAGCCGGAGAACATCGCGAACACCACGGTGCCGAACACCACGTAGTGGAAGTGCGCCACCACGAAGTACGAGTCCGAGACGTGGAAGTCCATCGGCGGCGAGGCCAGGATGACGCCCGTCAGACCACCGAAGGTGAAGGTGATCAGGAAGCCGACCGCCCAGAGCATCGGGGTCTCGAAACTCAGTGACCCCTTCCACATCGTGCCGATCCAGTTGAAGAACTTCACGCCTGTTGGCACGGCGATGAGGAACGTCATGAAGGAGAAGAACGGCAGTAGCACGCCGCCGGTGACGTACATGTGGTGCGCCCACACCGTCACGGACAGACCGGCGATGGCGATCGTCGCGCCGATGAGGCCCATGTAGCCGAACATCGGCTTGCGCGAGAACACTGGGATGACTTCGGAAATGATTCCGAAGAATGGTAGGGCGATGATGTACACCTCTGGATGGCCGAAGAACCAGAAGAGGTGTTGCCATAGCAACGCGCCGCCGTTTGAGGCGTCGAAGATATGGGCGCCGAATTTTCGGTCCGCCTCCAGGGCGAACAGTGCGGCGGCCAGAACCGGGAAGGCCAGCAGGACGAGCACCGCGGTCAGCAGCACGTTCCACACGAAGATCGGCATGCGGAACATCGTCATGCCCGGAGCGCGCATGCAGATGATGGTGGTGATGAAGTTGACCGAGCCGAGGATCGTACCGAAGCCGGAGAACGCCAGACCCATGATCCACATGTCCGCGCCGATGCCCGGCGAGCGGACCGCGTCCGACAGCGGGCTGTAGGCGAACCAGCCGAAGTCGGCCGCACCCTGCGGGGTGAGGAAGCCGCCGACCGCGATCAGCGAGCCGAACAGGTACAGCCAGTAGGCGAACATGTTCAGCCGCGGGAACGCCACATCGGGAGCACCGATCTGCAGCGGCATGATCCAGTTCGCGAAACCGGCGAACAGCGGCGTCGCGAACATCAGCAGCATGATCGTGCCGTGCATCGTGAACGCCTGGTTGAACTGCTCGTTCGACATGATCTGCGTGCCGGGACGGGCCAGTTCGGCGCGCATGAGGAGCGCCATGGCGCCACCGATGCAGAAGAACGCGAACGACGTGACCAGATAGAGCGTGCCGATCGTCTTGTGGTCAGTGGTGGTCAGCCACTTGATCACGACGTTTCCCGGCTGCTTGCGCCTGACCGGCAGCTCGTCCTCGTACGAGTCGTCTGCTGCCGCGGCACCCTGAGGTTCGTTGAGGATGCTCACAGGTTGTTCGTCTCCCGGTTCTTCTCATGGCCCGTCTGCTCGATGCCGGCCGGGATGTATCCGGTCTGGTTCTTCTTCGCGAGGTCCTCGAGGTGCTGCTTGTAGCGCTCGGGAGAGACGACCTTGACGTTGAAGAGCATCCGGGAGTGGTCGACGCCGCAGAGCTCGGCGCACTTGCCCATGAAGGTGCCCTCCCTGTTGGGAGTCACCTCGAAGGCGTTGGTGTGGCCCGGGATGACGTCCTGCTTCATGAGGAACGGCACCACCCAGAAGGAGTGGATGACGTCACGCGAAGTCAGAACGAAACGGACCTTCTCGCCCTTGGGGAGCCAGAGGGTCGGTCCGGGGTTGCCGTTCTGGGGGTTCCGCTCGCCGGGCGTGCCGACCTCGTAGACGCCGCCGGCGTTGGCCGGGAAGTCCTTGCGGAAGCGGTCCGGAATGGCGTCCAGGTCCTTGGACGTCTTGGCGTCGCCCTTGTCGGAACCCGGTACGTCCTCGATGTAGTTGAAGCCCCAGCTCCACTGATAGCCGACCACGTTGACCGTGTGGGCCGGCTTTGCGTCGAGCTTGAGGAGCTTCGACTCGTCACGTGCCGTGAAGTAGAAGAGCACCGACACGATGATGAGCGGAACCACCGTGTACAGGGCCTCGATGGGCATGTTGTAACGCGTCTGCGCCGGTACTTCCACCTTGGTGCGGCTGCGCCGGTGGAAGATGACGCTCCACAGGATCAGGCCCCAGACCAGCACGCCCGTGGCGAGCGCTGCCGCCCACGAGCCCTGCCAGAGGGAGAGAATCCGCGGAGCCTCTTCCGTTACCGGGGTGGGCATTCCAAGGCGGGGGAAATCCTTGTATGTGCAACCGGTGGCGGTCGCCAGGATCAGGCCCGCAGTCAGCACCTGCGGCAGCTTCCGCCGCATCGGGCGCCGCGACGAGCGGTCGGAGCCGTTGGGACTCACGTAGCGCCTTCCCGAGAGTCTCGCCCGCGCGGTCGGCTGCGGCCTCCACGCTGGTCGGTCGCCGCCCTGCGGCGGGCAGGGGTTTGGATGTTTATGCGGACCAAACCCTACTGGACGCTATTTGGGGTCGCGCGGGGAGGGTGCCTAACGCGCCGCGGGTCACTCCGAAGGGTGGGACGCCCGCCCCTCGACCGGTTTCTGACGGAGCCTTGGAACGCCCACGAGCTCGGTGGAATCCGCTGGTCCGCGGGTGCTGGTGTGGTGTGGTTGCTCGCGCAGTTCCCCGCGCCCCTGGGGAGCGGCCCCTGCGGGGCGCTCCCCCCTGGCCGGACGTCTTAGCGTTGACGCGTGCCCTACTTCGACGTCGCCTCCTCCGCTCCCCTCCATCCCGTCGCCCGGCAGGCCCTCCAAGCCTCCCTGGACGAAGGGTGGGCCGACCCCGCCCGGCTCTACCGCGAGGGGCGGCGGGCCAGGCTGCTCCTTGACGCCGCGCGCGAGGCGGCCGCCGACGCGGTGGGCTGCCGTCCCGACGAGCTCGTCTTCACCTCGTCCGGCACCCGTGCCGTGCACTCCGGGACCGCCGGAGCGCTCGCCGGGCGGCGGCGCGTCGGACGCCACCTGATCGTGTCGGCCGTCGAACATTCGTCGGTGCTCCATTCGGCGGAGGCCCATGAAGCCGACGGCGGGGCGGTGACCGAGGTGGCGGTGGACCGGGGCGGGGCGGTGGACCCGGCGGCGTACGCCGCCGCGCTGCGGGAGGACACCGCGCTCGCCTGTCTGCAGTCCGCCAACCACGAGGTCGGCACGGAGCAGCCGGTCGCCCGGGTCGCCGAGGTGTGCCGGGCCGCCGGGGTGCCGCTCCTGGTGGACGCCGCGCAGTCGCTGGCCTGGGGGCGCGTCGACGGGGACTGGTCGCTGCTGACAGGCAGTGCCCATAAATGGGGCGGCCCGGCAGGAGTCGGTCTTCTCGTCGTACGCAAAGGGGTGCGGTTCGCCGCGCAAGGGCCCGTCGACGAGCGGGAGTCCGGGCGGGCCGCCGGTTTCGAGAACATTCCGGCGGTCGTGGCGGCGGCCGCCTCGCTGCGGGCGGTGCGGGCCGAGGCCGCCGCGGAGGGTGCGCGGCTGCGGGAGCTGACGGAGCGGATCCGGGCGCGGGTGCCCGGGCTCGTGCCGGATGTGGAGGTGGTGGGCGATCCGGTACGGCGCCTGCCGCACCTCGTCACCTTCTCCTGTCTCTATGTCGACGGGGAGACCGTGCTGCACGAGCTCGACCGGGCCGGGTTCTCCGTGTCGTCCGGATCCTCGTGCACCAGTTCGACGCTGACGCCGAGCCATGTGCTGCGCGCCATGGGGGTGGTCAGCGAGGGGAACGTACGGGTGTCGCTGCCGTTCGGGGCCGAGGAGGCGGACGTCGAGCGGTTCCTCGATGTGCTGCCCGGGGTCGTGCGCGGGGTGCGGGAGACCTTGGGGGCGCCGGTCGCGGGCGGGGACGGGGCGGCGGAGGCCGTGACCGTCGATGCGCTCGGGATGGCCTGCCCGCTGCCGGTCATCGAGCTGGCCAAGGCGATCGGGCGGGTACGGGTGGGCGGCACCGTCACCGTCCTCGCCGACGACGAGGTCGCGGCCGTGGACATTCCCGCCTGGTGCTGGACGCAGGGGCAGGAGTACGTGGGTGAGCGGCCGGCGGACCACGGTGTCGCGTACGTGGTCCGCCGGAGCTCGTGACGACTAGGCCAGGTGCGGCTGGACCTCGGCGGTGGCCTCGTGGCCGTACGCCTTGGTGAAGCGGTCGATGAAGTTGCTGCGGCGCAGCTCGTACTCCTGCGTGCCGACGGTCTCGATGACCAGGGTGGCGAGCATGCAGCCGACCTGCGCCGCGCGCTCGTGGGAGACGCCCCAGGCGAGGCCCGAGAGGAAGCCCGCGCGGAACGCGTCGCCGACGCCGGTCGGCTCGACCTTCGCCTCCTCCTCCGGGACGCCGACCTCGATCGGGTCCTTGCCGACGGACTCGATGCGGACGCCGTTCGCGCCGAGGGTCGTCACGCGGTGGCCGACCCGCGAGAGGATCTCGGCGTCGGTCCAGCCCGTCTTGGACTCGATGAGCCCCTTCTCGTACTCGTTGGAGAAGAGGTACGTCGCCCCGTCGAGGAGCGTGCGGATCTCCTCGCCCTCCATGCGCGCGATCTGCTGCGAGAAGTCCGCGGCGAAGGGGATCTCGCGGGTGCGGCACTCCTCGGTGTGCCGGAGCATCGCCTCGGGGTCGTCGGCACCGATCGAGACGAGGTCGAGGCCGCCCACGCGGTCCGCGACGGCCTTCAGCTCGATGAGGCGGGCCTCGCTCATCGCGCCCGTGTAGAAGGAGCCGATCTGGTTGTGGTCGGCGTCCGTGGTGCAGACGAAGCGGGCGGTGTGCAGGGTCTCGGAGATGCGCACCGAGGCCGTGTCCACGCCGTGCCGGTCGAGCCAGGCGCGGTACTCGCCGAAGTCGGATCCTGCGGACCCGACGAGGATCGGGTTGGTGCCGAGCTGTCCCATGCCGAAGGTGATGTTGGCGGCGACGCCGCCCCTGCGGACATCGAGGGCGTCGACGAGGAAGGAGAGGGAGACCGTGTGCAACTGATCGGCGACCAGCTGGTCGGCGAAGCGGCCGGGGAAGGTCATCAGGTGGTCGGTGGCGATGGAGCCGGTGACTGCAATACGCACGGCTGGATGCTCCTGTGGAGGAGAGGCGGGGATTGACAGTTCACGCTACCGGGTCGAGGCACCCCTCCTGAAGTGCCAAAACTACCCGATAGTAGGTCTTTTTTCATGAGCGTCCGGATGCATACGGTGCCGTTATGACCGTTATCCCGAAGGATGTCGTCCTGCAGCGTCGCACCGCACCCGTCGGGGAGGCCGCGGAGAGCATGGAGTCGCTGCGCGGCGACTGCGCCCGCATGGCGCCGCACTGGGCGGTGCCCGCCCTGGCCGCGACCGCCCCCGTGCCGCCCTCACTGATCCACGGCATCACCGTCCCGCCCTCCTCCGCACGCCTGATCGGCGAAATGTCCGAGTACGGAGACTGAGGGAGACTGATTCCGGGACCCTGGCGCACTCGTCGAGGGAACCGTGCGCTCCCCCGCTGCGTCCCATCGCCGTCCCCCGTAAAGGGGAACTGAGATACGACGAAGCCTGCCGGTGGCAATCACCGGTGGGATCTCCGGGACAGCAGTGCAGTCGAAGGAGCGATGCGGTGAGCACCGAGCGATCCGATCATGAGGCGGCCGAGCCGCAACGGCGGCGGTCCCGCCTGGCCGTCGCCTCGGTCGCGGCCACCGTGCTGCTGGTCGGCGGCGGTGGGGCGTACTTCGCGGCGTCCGCGTCCGGCGGTGGCGGCAACGGCGGCAGTGACGGGGCACCCGCGGGGGACGGCGGCAACCCGCCGCCCCTCGCCCTGGACGGCTATCCGGCCGGCGACGGGCCGGGCGACGCCAGAAGCGGCACCGGCGGTACGGGTGGCACCGGCGACTCCAACGGCATCGCGCCCGGCGAGCCCGACCCGAACGGCGCGAAGTACCGGGCGACCACCCAGCTGCCCGACGGCCCCGAGTCCGCTGCGGTCTACCACGCCCGCGGCGAGGTCACCCGGGCCGAAGTCACCGAGCTGGCGAAGGCCCTGGGCGTGACCGGGACGCCGAAGTCGCAGGACGGCGCCTGGAAGGTGGGAGCTGGTAACGACGGGTCCGGGCCCTCGCTGCAGGTGAACAAGCAGGCGCCCGGCACCTGGACCTACGCCGGACACGGCACGGCCGGCACCGACAACTGCCCCCGGTTCAAGCCCTGTTCCAGCACCTCCACCGCGCCGAACGGCGAGACGGGCGACGCGGTGAGCGAGCAGGCGGCCAAGGACGCCGCCACGCCCGTCCTGAAGGCGCTCGGCCAGGACGACGCGAAGCTGGACGCGAGCCAGCTGATGGGCGCGGTACGGGTGGTGAACGCCGACCCGAAGGTGGACGGCCTGCCGACGTACGGCTGGTCGACCGGCATCCAGGTCGGCGCGGGCGGCGAAGTGGTCGGCGGCAGCGGCCAGTTGAAGGCGCCGGTCAAGGGCGCCACGTATCCGGTGATCGGCGCCCAGGAGACCCTGGACCGGCTGAACAAGTCGGGCGGCGACGGGCACGTCGGCATCGGCGGCTGTGCGACCCCGGTGCCGCACGCCGACGACGAGACGAAGAACGAGGGCGGCAGCGGCCCGAAGCAGGCCCCCTGCAAGCCGTCGTCCGAGGCGCCGAAGCCGCAGCCGGTCGCCGTCAACGGCGCCACGTTCGGCCTCGCGACGCACTTCGTGGACGGCAAGCAGACCCTCGTACCGTCCTGGCTGTTCGACGTGAAGCCGAAGGGCGCGCAGGACACCTTCACGGTGACGCACCCGGCGGTCGCGCCCGAGTACCTGACGTCGCCCAGCACCCCGGGCACGCCGACGCCCACCGAGAAGCCGGGCGACAAGGGCGAAGGGACCGGGAAGAGCGATGCGGACAAGACGCGCCTCACGTCCTACAGCGCCGACGGGAAGTCGCTGACCGTGCACTTCTGGGGCAGCGCCTGCGCCGAGTACTCCGCGTCCGCGCGGGAGGACGGCGACCGTGTGACGGTCGGGATCGAGCAGACCGGCAAGAAGGGCGACGTCTGCATCATGATGGCCAAGGACCTCAAGAAGAAGGTCACCCTGGACAAGCCGCTGGGCGACCGCAAGGTCGTGGACTCCGCGGGCGACACGGTCCGGCAGAAGTAGCAGCACGCAGCAGCACGTACGAAGGCGGCGGCCCCCTGGGATTCCAGGGGGCCGCCGCCTTCGTACGTGGGTGCCCGCAGCCTTAGCTGAAGGAGTCGCCGCAGGCGCAGGAGCCGGTGGCGTTCGGGTTGTCGATCGTGAAGCCCTGCTTCTCGATGGTGTCCACGAAGTCGATGGAGGCGCCGCCCAGGTAGGGAGCGCTCATCCGGTCCGTGACGACCTTCACGCCGTCGAAGTCCTTCACGACGTCGCCGTCGAGCGAGCGCTCGTCGAAGAACAGCTGGTAGCGCAGGCCCGAGCAGCCGCCGGGCTGAACGGCGACGCGCAGCGCCAGGTCGTCCCGGCCCTCCTGCTCCAGCAGGCCCTTCACCTTGGCCGCGGCGGCGTCCGACAGGAGGATGCCGTCGCTCACGGTGGTGGTCTCGTCCGATACGGACATCTGCTTCTCTCCCGGGTTGTACGGAGACTGCTTGCCGACGGTTGCAACCGGCGGGGCCGCGGATTCATTCCGGGCCGAGCGCTTACGTCTTACCCCTTCATGCTCGCACATGGCGCCGGGTGGAACAGCGGGCCGCGGGACGGGGAATGCGTCACATCGACACAATGGCCATCGTCAAACTGACACGAAGCAGTTATGATAGATAACGTCAATTAGACGAAAAGGATCGTCTGCAGATTAGAAAGGGTGCGTGTTGTGACCACCGCCCAGTCCCCCGTGGACAGCGTGAACCTCGATGTTCAGCCCACGCCCCTCGCTCTGCTGCTGCTCGGCCGCGAGGCCGACCCCAGGAGCGAGCGCGGTGTGGAGTGCCCCGGCGATCTGCCGTCCCCGTCCGACCCGGACCTGGTCGAGCGCGCCCGCGCCGCCAAGGAGAAGCTCGGCGACAAGGTCTTCGTGCTGGGCCACCACTACCAGCGCGACGAAGTCATCCAGTTCGCGGACGTCACCGGCGACTCCTTCAAGCTGGCGCGGGACGCGGCCGCGCGGCCGGACGCGGAGTACATCGTCTTCTGCGGTGTGCACTTCATGGCCGAGTCCGCGGACATCCTGACGACGGACGACCAGAAGGTCGTGCTCCCCGACCTGGCCGCGGGCTGCTCGATGGCCGACATGGCCACCGCCGAGCAGGTCGCCGAGTGCTGGGACGTGCTGACGGAGGCGGGGATCGCCGAGCAGGTCGTGCCCGTCTCGTACATGAACTCCTCGGCCGACATCAAGGCGTTCACGGGCAAGCACGGCGGCACCATCTGCACGTCGTCCAACGCCAAGCGCGCGCTGGAGTGGGCCTTCGAGCAGGGGGAGAAGATCCTCTTCCTGCCCGACCAGCACCTGGGCCGCAACACCGCCGTGCGCGACATGGGGCTCTCGCTCGACGACTGCGTGCTCTACAACCCGCACAAGCCGAACGGCGGCCTGACCGCCGAGCAGCTGCGCGACGCGAAGATGATCCTGTGGCGCGGGCACTGCTCGGTGCACGGGCGCTTCTCGCTGGAGAGCGTCGAGGACGTCCGTGCGCGCATCCCGGGCGTGAACGTCCTGGTGCACCCGGAGTGCAAGCACGAGGTCGTCGCCGCGGCCGACCACGTGGGTTCGACCGAGCACATCATCCAGATGCTGGAGGCGGCGCCCGCCGGTTCCAAGTGGGCCATCGGGACCGAGCTGAACCTCGTGCGCCGACTGGCGAACCGTTTCGCCGCCGAGGACAAGGAGATCGTCTTCCTCGACAAGACGGTCTGCTTCTGCTCGACCATGAACCGGATCGACCTGCCGCACCTGGTCTGGACCCTGGAGTCCCTCGCCGAGGGAAAGCTGGTCAACCAGATCGAGGTGGACCGGGAGACCGAGCAGTTCGCGAAGCTGGCGCTGGAGCGGATGCTGGCGCTTCCGTAGGCCCGCTCTTCCCCATGCCGTAAGGGGCACCCGCTATTGCGGGTGCCCCTTACGGCGTTCTACGCTCCTTCAACGCCGCGGCCAGCGCCTCCAGCGCGGGGACGGACGCGGCCAGCGCCGCCCGCTGCTCGTCGCCGAGCTGGGCGAGCGCGTCGGCGAAGAGCTCCGACCAGGCGTTCTCGATCAGGGCCATGCCCTGATCCGCCTTGAGGGTCGGCTTCAGGCGCACCACCCGGCCGTCGTTCGGGTCCTTCTCGCGCTCCAGCAGCCCCTGGTTCACCAGACCGCGCACCGTGGCGCTCGCATTGCTCGCGTGCAGGCCCAGTTCGCGGGCCAGGACGCTCACGGTCGTGCCGGGCTCCGCGTGGACGTAGCGCAGCAACTCCAGCTCCGAGGGCGGCAGTCGCCACAGCCCTGCCTCGTCCATGCCCTGGAAGCGCAGGACGCGCGAGAGGGCGTAGAGCGGCGGGGTCAGCTCCCTGGCCTGTCGGCTGAGCAGCCGGTCGGCCTCTTGCCCGGCGTCGGTTCGCGCGTTCCGTTTCTCGGTCACTCCCCCATGCTAGCGCTCTTTATAGTTATATAACTATCTCCATCTCCTCCTGCCCCGGAAGGGTCGCCCCGCCATGCCCTTGCTCACCGCCGCGCTCGCGCTGCTCTCGTTCATCGGTCCGCTGTCGACCGACATGTATCTGCCCGCCTTTCCGCGCATGGCCGCGGAGTTGGGCACCGATGCCTCTGGGGTGCAGCTCACGCTGACCGCGTTCCTCGTCGGGATGACGCTCGGGCACCTCGTCTTCGGGCCGCTCTCCGACCGGTACGGCAGGCGTGGGCCGCTGCTCGCGGGCGCCGCCGTGTGCACCGTGGGGACCGCACTGTGTGCCGTGGCGCCCTCGCTGGGGTGGCTGGTCGCGCTGCGGTTCGTGGCCGGGTTCAGCGGGGCCGCGGGGGTGGTGATCAGCCGGGCCGTGGTCTCCGACGTGGTCCGGGGGGCCGCCGCGGCGCGGATGCTCGGGGTCCTGATGACGCTCGCCGGGATCGCGCCGATCCTCGCGCCGCTCGCGGGCGGTGCCGTGCTCGGGGGCGCCGGGTGGCGGGGCGTGTTCTGGGTGCTCACCGCGGTGTCCGCGCTGGTGACGCTCGCCGTCGTGGTCGGCGTGCCGGAGAGCCTGCCCGCGGAGCGGCGGCACGCGGGCGGGGTGCGGCGGACCGCCGCCGCGGTGCGGGAGGTCCTCGCCGACCGGGCGTACGTCGGCTACACGCTCGCCTTCACCTTCGGGTTCGGGATGCTCTTCTGCTACATCGCCGGGTCGCCGTTCCTGCTGCAGAACGTCCTCGGGATGGGGGTGGGCGCCTCGTCCGTCGCCTTCTCCGGCGGGGCGGTCGTCGCGACGCTGTCCAGCGCGGTGGGGGCCCGGCTGGTGGGGCGGGTCGGGCCTGAGGCGTTGCTGCGGGGCGGGCTGACGGCGATGCTCGCCGGGTCGTGCGCGCTGCTGGTGCTCGCCGTGGGCGGGCTGCTCCCGGTCGCCGTCTGCCTGCCGCTGCTGGCCGTGGTGTGCGGCGGGTTCGGGCTCGTGGTCGCCAACTCGGCGGCGCTGGCGCTGGCCCGGGTGCCGGGGGCCTCCGGCGTGGGCTCGGCGCTCCTCGGCACCGCCCAGAGCGCGCTGGGGGCGGTGGTGGCGCCGCTGGTGGGCCTCGGTGGCGAGCACACGGCCGTGCCGCTGTTCTGCGGGATGGCGCTGTGCAGTGCGACGGCCCTGGCCGCGGCCGGGGTGGGGATACGGGGACGGGGCGCTCCTCTGGTCGAGGAGCGCCCCGTCGGGTGAGGCACCGGCGATCAGACCTGTGCGGGTGCCGCGTCCTTCTCGGAGGCGGTGCCCGCCTTCTTCGCCCGCTTCGTCTCGCGCTTGGCACGCCTGCGCTCCTTGCGGAGCTCCACCATCGCGTACAGCGTCGGCACGAGGAGGAGGGTGAGGAGCGTCGAGGTGATCAGGCCGCCGATCACCACCACCGCGAGCGGCTGGGCGATGAAGCCGCCCTCGCCCGTGACCCCCAGGGCCATCGGGAGCAGGGCGAAGATCGTCGCCAGGGCCGTCATGAGGATCGGGCGCAGCCGGTGGCGGCCGCCCTCGATGACCGCATCGACCGTGCCGTACCCCTGCTTGCGGTACTGGTTGATGAGGTCGATCAGGACGATCGCGTTGGTGACCACGATGCCGATGAGCATCAGCATGCCGATCATCGCGGGGACGCCCATCGGGGTGTCCGTGAGGACGAGCAGGCCGATCGCGCCCGTCGCCGCGAACGGGATGGAGACCAGCAGGATCAGCGGCTGGACCAGCGAGCGGAAGGTCGCGACCAGGAGCATGAAGACGATCGCGATGGCCGCCAGCATCGCGAGGCCCAGCTTGGCGAACGCCTCGTCCTGGTCCTCGGAGACACCGCCGATCGAGGCCGTGGCCCCGTCGGGGAGCTTCAGCGCGTCGAGCTTCTTGGTCAGGTCCGCGCTGACCGCGCCGGTGTTGTCACCGGTCGGCTTCGCGGTGATCGTCGCGGCCCGCGCGCCGTCGATGCGGGTCATCGAGACCGGGCCGTCGACCAGTTCGACGTCGGCGATGTCACCGAGCTTCACCCCGGGGCGCAGCGCCAGCTTCTTCAGCTCGTCGAGGGTCTTCGCCGGCTTCGCCGACTTGATCACGACGTCGCGCTCGGTGTCGTCGAGGATGGCCTTGCCGCTGGTGGTGCCGCGCACCGACTGGGCGACGGCCTGGCCGAGGGTGGTGTCGTCGAACCCTGCCGCGGCCGCCTTGGCGGTGGCCTTGACCGAGATGCGCGGGACGCTCTGCGCCAGGTCGCTCTGGACGTCGGTGACGTCGTCGAGCTTGGCGACCTCGTCCCGCACGTCGTCGGACGCCTCACGCAGGACCTTCCCGTCGGCGGCCTTCACCACGACGCTGAGGTCCTGGCTGCCGAAGCCGTCACCCGCGGAGACCGTGGTCCGGCCGATCCCGGAGAGCTTGCCGAGCTCCTTCTCGACGAGGTCCTGCGTCTTGTCGTACGACGACTTGTCCTTGAGCGTCAGGGTGTACGAGGCCTGGTTGGTGTCCGTGCCGCCGCCGAAGGCGGCCATGAAGCCGGAGGAGCCGACCGTGACCTGGTAGTCCTTGATCCCGTCGAGGCCCGACAGCATCTTCTCGACCTTCTTCGCCGCGGCGTCGGACGCCGAGAGGCTCGTGCCGGGCTTCAACTCCTGCTTGATGGAGAGGACTTCCTGCTCGCCCTGGTCGAAGAAGTTCGTCTTCAGGAGCGGCGCCATGCCGAACGTGCCGACCAGGATCACGAGCGCGATGCCGAGGCTGGTGAGGCGGCGGCGCGTCGCGAAGCGCAGGACGGGGACGTACATCCGCTGGAGCCTGCTGCGGCTCTCCTTCTCCTCGGCCTTGCGGCGGGCCTCCTCCGGGTCCACGCCCTGGATCGACTTCGGGGCGCGCAGGAACCAGTACGAGAGGACCGGCACGACCGTCAGCGAGACGAGCAGGGAGGCGAGGAGCGCCGCCGTGACCGTCAGCGAGAACGAGCCGAAGAGCTCGCCCACCATGCCGCCGACCAGACCGATGGGGAGGAACACCGCGACCGTGGTGAGGGTGGAGGACGTGACGGCGCCCGCCACCTCGCGGACCGCCTTCAGGATCGCCTGCTCGCGCTCCTCGCCGTAGCCGAGGTGGCGCTTGATGTTCTCCAGGACCACGATCGAGTCGTCGACGACCCGGCCGATGGCGATGGTCAGCGCGCCGAGCGTGAGCATGTTCAGGGAGAGGTCGCGCGTCCACAGGACGATCAGGGCGAGCACGACCGAGAGCGGGATGGAGACCGCGGTGACCAGCGTCGAGCGGATCGACGCCAGGAAGACCAGGATGATGACGACCGCGAAGAGCAGGCCGAGCGCGCCCTCGGTGGTGAGGCCCTTGATGGACTTGGCGACGGCCGGACCCTGGTCGCTCGCGACCGTCAGGGTGGCGCCGGAGCCGAGGTCCTTGCGCAGGTCGGGGAGCTTGTCCTGGACCGCGTCGGAGATGGCGACGGCGCTGCCGTCGTGGTCCATCGTGACCGCGACCGCGAGGCTCGGCTCGCCGTCGGTGCGCGTGATGGACGTGGCGGTGGACGGCTTCTGCTCGACCTTGGCCACGTCGCCGAGGCGCACCGGCTTGCCGGGCTGCTCGCCGGGCGTGGCCTCGGGCGTGACCCGCAGGTTCTCGATCTGCCGCAGCGAGGTGTAGCCGCCGCCGACCTGCACGGTGCGGTTCTTGCCGCCCTCGTCGAAGGAGCCTGCGGGCAGCGTGGCGCCGCCCGCCTGGAGCGCCTTGCCGAGCGCGGCCGGGGTCAGCCCGGCCTTCGCCAGCTTCCGGTCGTCGGGGGTGACGTCGACCTGGAGGTCGCGGACGCCGTCGACGGTGACCTGGCCGACGCCGTCGATGTCCTTGAGGGACGGCACGACGGTGCGGTCCAGCTGGTCGGCGAGGGCCTGCTGGTCCTTGTCGGAGGTGACGGAGAGGACGACGGTCGGGATGTCGTCGGTGGAGCCCGCGACGACCTGCGGGTCGACGTCGTCGGGCAGTTCGGCGCGGGCGCGGTTCACGGCCTGCTGGACATCGGCGACGAGCTGCTTGGAGCCGCTGCCGTAGTCGAACGAGGCCATGATCACGGCGTTGCCCTCGCTCGCCGTGGAGGTGACGCCGGTGATGCCGTCGACCGCGTCGATGGTGTTCTCGAGCGGCTCGACGACCTGCTTCTCGACCACGTCCGGGGACGCGCCCTGGTACGGCGCGAGCACGGACACCATGGGCAGTTCGATGGAGGGCAGCAGCTGCTGCTTGAGCTGCGGTATCGCGATGGCGCCGAAGACGATCGCGATGATCGACATCAGCCCTATGAGTGCCCGTTGGGCAAGGCTGAACCTGGACAGCCAGGACATGGTGGTCTCTCTCTGTGGCGTGCGCGGCAGGGGCGGACGAGGCCGGACAGGCTGCCGGGCAGGGCCGTGGAGACGGCCACGGCCAGGGCCCGGAAAGTGGGTGCCTGCGGCAAGCTTCGGCCGCCCCTCACACTCTCAGCCATGGCCGGTGGCCGACGTCCCGCTCAGAGGACCATTTCGTATGCCACGCATACTGCGGTCGCAGTACGCCGCCTCTCGCGTCACTCCACCCGTGGACGCACCAGGCCCGATTCGTACGCAATGACCACGAGTTGAGCCCTGTCGCGGGCGCCGAGCTTCGCCATCGCGCGGTTCACATGGGTCTTCACGGTGAGCGGGCTGACCTCGAGGCGGTCGGCGATCTCGTCGTTCGAGTGGCCGCCCGCGACCTGGACGAGGACCTCGCGCTCGCGTCCGGTGAGCGCGTCGAGCCGCTCACCGCGCGGGCCGTCGCCGTCCATCCCCTCGCCCTGCGCAAGGAACTTGGCGATCAGGCCCTTGGTGGCCACCGGGGAGAGCAGCGCCTCACCGGCCGCCGCGATGCGGATGGCACCGAGCAGTTCGTCGGGCTCCGCCCCCTTGCCGAGGAACCCGGAGGCGCCCGCGCGCAGCGACTGCACCACGTACTCGTCGACTTCGAAGGTCGTCAGCATCACCACGCGCACATGCGCGAGCAACGGGTCCGCGCTGATCATGCGGGTGGCGGCGAGGCCGTCGGTGCCGGGCATCCGGATGTCCATCAGGACCACGTCGGCCCGTGCCGACCTGGCGAGCGCGACCGCCTCCGCCCCGTCGGACGCCTCACCGACCACCTCCATGTCGGATTCGGAGTCGACGAGCACCTTGAACGCGCTGCGCAGCAGCGCCTGGTCGTCGGCGAGCAGTACGCGGATCGTCACGCGGTCCCTCCCTTTGCCGTGGTCACGGGCAGGATCGCATGGACGCGGAAGCCGCCTCCGTAGCGGGGCCCCGCCGAGCAGCTGCCGCCGAGCGCGGAGACGCGTTCGCGCATGCCGATCAGGCCGTGGCCGCCGCCGGTGTCCTGCTCGGCGTCCCGCTCGGCGCCCTTTCCGGGGCCGGGGCCGTCGTCGATGACGGTGACCTCCACGTTCGGGCCGACGCGGACGACGCTCACCTCGGCCTTGGCGTCCGGTCCCGCGTGCTTCTGCACATTGGTCAGCGCCTCCTGGATGATCCGGAACGCGGCGAGGTCGACGGCGGCCGCCAGGTCCAGGCCCACCTGGCCCAGGGCCACTTCCACCGGCAGGCCCGCGTTGCGGAACGTCTCGACGAGCTCGTCGAGCCGGTGCAGTCCCGGGGCCGGTTCGGTGGGCGCCTCCGGGTCGCCGGTCTGCCGCAACAGGCCCACGGTGGCGCGGAGTTCGTTGAGGGCGGAGCGGCTGGCGTCCCTGACGTGCGAGAGGGCTTCCTTGGCCTGGTCGGGGCGCTTGTCCATGACGTGCGCCGCGACTCCGGCCTGCACGTTGACCAGGGCGATGTGGTGGGCGACCACGTCGTGCAGGTCGCGGGCGATCCGCAGCCGCTCCTCTGCGACGCGGCGCCGCGCCTCTTCCTCCCTCGTGCGTTCCGCCCGCTCGGCGCGCTCCCTTATGGCGTCGACGAAGGCGCGGCGGCTGCGCACCGCGTCGCCCGCGGCGGCGGCCATGCCGGTCCAGGCGAAGATGCCGAGGTTCTCCTGCGCGTACCAGGGCAGGGGGCCGCCCGAGAGCATCGCGACGCCGGTGAGGCCCGTCATCGTGACGAGGCCGATCCGCCAGGTCGTGGAGCGGTCCGTGCGGGCGGCGACGGTGAACAGCGCGATGACCGCGCACATCACGACGGGGGCGCGGGGCTCGCCGGTGAGCAGCTCGACGATGGAGGCGCCGCAGGTCGCGGCAAGGACGGACCAGGGGGCGCGGCGGCGGAAGACGAGGGCGAGCGCGCCGAGCGTCATGAGGATCAGGCTCGGGACGTCGGGGGTGCGGGTGCCCCAGGTGGGGCCGTGCTCTCCGTTCGGCTCCGCGAAGGAGCCGACGACCATGCAGACGAGGACGGCGAGGGCGAGCAGCGCGTCCACCGCCAGCGGGTGTGTTCTGGCCCAGCCGCGGCCTCGTACGAGAGTGGTCACTGGCTCAACGTTACGGGGGCTGGCCGGGGGCCTTGGGCGGAATCCCGGGTTGTACGTCGTCCTCGGGGCGGTGGGGGCTTGTTGCGCAGTTCCCCGCGCCCCTTACGGGGCGGTCTCGGTCGTGCGGATTCCGCGGGGCGGTGGGGGTTGTTCGCGCAGTTCCTCGCGCCCCCTACCGGGCGGTCCCGGTTGTGTGTTTTCCGCGGGGCGGTGGGGGCTTGGCGCGCAGTTCCTCGCGCCCCTGGCTGCGCCTTCGGGTGCGGGGCGGATGTGGCTGAGCGCGCCGTTCCCCGCGCCCCTTACGGGGCGTCCGAGGGTGTCAGCCTGGGATTAGGCCGTCGTCGCTCAGCATGTCTCGGACCTCGTCCAGGGTGGCGTCCTGGGCGGGGAGGATCAGTTCCGAGGGTTCCAGGGCGTCGTCCGGGAGGGGAGTGCCGAGCTCCCGGACCTTGTCCAGGAGCGCGTGGAGCGTGCGGCGGAAGCCAGGCTCGTCGCCGCTCTCCATCTCCTCCAACAGGTCGTCGTCCAGCTTGTTCAGTTCGGCGAAGTGGCTGTCCGCCAGCTCCACCTGCCCCTCCCCCATGATCCGTACGATCATGTCGTCCTCCTCAGGACGTGCGTAGGGCTACTGCTTGTCGAAGCGCGGGGTGTCCTGGGGCTGCTGCGCCTGGGGCTGGCCCTTGCCGCCCTCGATCGCCTGCGTCCCGCTGCTGGAACCTCCGGCCAGCTCGGCCTTCATGCGCTGCAGTTCCAGCTCTACATCAGTACCACCGGAGAGGCGGTCCAGCTCGGTCTGGATGTCGTCCTTGGCGAGTCCGGAGGAGTCGTCGAGGGCTCCGGAGGCGAGCAGTTCGTCGATCGCACCGGCCCGCGCCTGGAGCTGCGCGGTCTTGTCCTCGGCGCGCTGGATCGCCATGCCGACGTCGCCCATCTCCTCGGAGATGCCGGAGAAGGCCTCGCCGATGCGGGTCTGCGCCTGCGCCGCGGTGTACGTGGCCTTGATCGTCTCCTTCTTGGTGCGGAAGGCGTCGACCTTGGCCTGGAGGCGCTGGGCCGCGAGGGTGAGCTTCTCCTCCTCGCCCTGGAGCGTCTGGTGCTGCGTCTCCAGGTCCGTCACCTGCTGCTGGAGCGCCGCGCGGCGGGACAGGGCCTCGCGGGCCAGGTCCTCACGGCCGAGCGCCAGCGCCTTGCGGCCCTGGTCCTCAAGGGTCGAGGACTGCTTCTGGAGCTGCGTCAGCTGCAGCTCGAGGCGCTTGCGGGACGTCGCCACGTCGGCAACGCCGCGGCGCACCTTCTGCAGCAGCTCCAGCTGCTTCTGGTACGAGTAATCGAGGGTCTCGCGCGGGTCCTCGGCCCGGTCAAGGGCCTTGTTCGCCTTCGCGCGGAAGATCATCCCCATACGCTTCATGACACCGCTCATGGGCTTCGCGCGCCCCCTTCTGACGGACTTCCAGCTCCAGGTACTGCTCAGAACCCACAGTACGGGCCCTGCATCCATTACCGCACTGTTCGCGGGCGGATGCGCTCATCCCCAAGGACGACTGCATCGCGCACCGCTCCGGCGTAAGGAGTAGGTGCACCCCTGTGAGCCGACCCCGAGGGGGCGGGACCGCACCGCCGAACCGGGCGCATACGGCCTGCTACGTCCCATTGGGCACGTAATCAAGACGCGCGGTGTTGCCGGATCGTTCCCCTCCGGCGGACATCCATGTCCCCGCACCCCGTACCCTTGGATTTTGTGTTCCGTAGCCGATCCAAGGATGAGAAGGCCCCGGCTGTTCAGGCGCCGGTGACCGACTCCACCCAGCCCCGTGACCCGCAGGCCCCCAAGGGCCGCCCCACCCCCAAGCGCGCCATGGCCCAGTCCCAGCGCCGCAGCGTGACCAACACGCCGACGACGCGCAAGGAGGCCGCCAAGCGGCAGCGCGACGAGCGCCGCACGCAGATGGCGAAGCAGCGCGAGGCGATGGCCAGCGGTGACGAGCGGTTCCTGCCCGCCCGTGACAAGGGTCCTGTGCGCAAGTTCGCGCGCGATTTCGTGGACTCGCGCTTCTGCGTCGCCGAGTTCTTCCTGCCCCTCGCGGTGATCATTCTCGTGCTGAGCATCGTCCAGGTGCCCCAGCTGCAGAACGTCGCGCTGCTTGCCTGGCTCTTCGTGATCGTCCTGATCATCGTCGACTCGGTCGTCACCGCGCTCCGCCTCAAGAAGCGCCTGGCCGAGCGCTTCCCGAGCGAGAGCAAGAAGGGCGCCGTTGCCTACGCCCTGATGCGCACGCTCCAGATGCGCCGACTGCGGCTGCCGAAGCCGC
Organism: Streptomyces sp. NPDC004732; assembly: GCF_040609235.1. Lineage (NCBI taxonomy): Bacteria > Bacillati > Actinomycetota > Actinomycetes > Kitasatosporales > Streptomycetaceae > Streptomyces > Streptomyces sp. NPDC004732. Next base: position 14,304 of record NZ_JBEXJR010000022.1, on the reverse strand, counting down.
AGGTCAAGCGCGGAGCGCGGCCCTGAGCGGATTCACCGGCGGCGCCGGCGCCTGGCTGGAGAAGCTGGGCGGCCTGCGCAACGCCGTTCGCCAGGAGCTGGTGGCGCGCCAGCTCGACGAGCAGATAGCCGGACGCTTCCCCGTGGGACAGCGGCTCCGGGTGCTCGACGTCGGCATGGGCCAGGGCACGCAGGCACTGCGGCTCGCCCGCGCCGGTCACAAAGTGACGGGCGTCGAGCAGGACACCGCCATGATCGCCGCGGCCCGCGCGTCGCTCGCCGCCGAGCCCGAGGGCATCCAGGGACGGGTGCGGATCGTCGAGGGCGACGGGCACCAGACCGGGGTGCACTTCCTGCCCGGCAGCTTCGACGTCGTGCTCTGCCACGGCGTTCTCATGTACGTGGAGGAGCCCGAGGCGCTCCTCGCCGGTCTCGCCCGGATGCTGGCGCCCGGCGGGCTGCTCTCACTCCTCGTGCGCAACGCGGAGGCGCTGGCCATGCGGCCCGGCCTGGCCGGGGACTGGGCGGGGGCGCTCGCCTCCTTCGACTCCGTCACGTACCGCAACCGGCTCGGCATCGACGCCCGCGCGGACCGGCTCGACCGGCTGACCTCCGCGCTGGCGGGGATCGCGGCGCCGCTGCAGGTCTGGTACGGGGTGCGGGTCTTCACCGACACCGTGGCCGACGGTGCCGTCATGCCTCCCGAGTGGGAGTTCGAGGCGCTGCTCGCCGCTGAGGAGCGGGCGGGCCGTACCGATCCGTACCGGCGGGTCGCCGCCCTTCTGCATCTCTGCGGAGTGCGGGACTAACGGGACTAACGGGACTAAGAAGGCCAGGGGTTTTCACGTCACCGGCACCGCCGTGCGGTCTGCGCACCTGGTGCCGGTGACGCCTGTTCGGCCCCCTAAGACAGGGCCATACCGCCCGACAAATCCGACACTCGGGGCATGACTGCCTCACGTACCCGTACCCGCGTCCATGCCCGTGCCGTCTCCGTTCCGCTGGTCGCCGCCCTGTCCGCCGTCGCGCTCGTCGGCGGCTGCGCCTCCTCGGACTCCGGCGACTCCGGCAGGTCCACCACGCAGGCCGCCCCGGCCGCCGCGAGCGACCTGCAGGACGACTACCAGAAGGTGATCAAGGACGTCCTGCCGTCCGTCGTCCAGATCGACGCCGCCGACAGCCTGGGCTCCGGGGTCGTCTACGACGACAAGGGGCACATCGTCACCAACGCCCACGTCGTGGGCAAGGAGAAGCGGTTCAAGGTGACGACGGCAACCGGCGAGCAGGCCCTGACCGCCGATCTGGTCGCCTCCTACCCGGAGCAGGACCTCGCGGTCATCAAGCTGAGCGACGTGCCGGACGGTCTGAAGGCCGCGGAGTTCGGCGACTCCACCAAGGCCGAGGTCGGGCAGATCGTGCTGGCCATGGGCTCCCCGCTCGGTCTGTCGTCCAGCGTCACCCAGGGCATCGTGTCGGCCACCGGGCGCACCGTCAGCGAGGGCCGCTCGGGCGGTGGGACCGGGGCCACCATCGCCAACATGGTGCAGACCTCGGCGGCGATCAACCCGGGCAACAGCGGCGGCGCGCTCGTCGACCTCGACGGGAAGGTCATCGGCATCCCCACGCTCGCCGCGAGCGATCCGCAGATGGGCGACAGCGCCGCCCCGGGCATCGGCTTCGCGATCCCGTCCTCGATGGTGAAGACCGTCGCCGACCAGATCGTCAAGAGCGGCAAGGTGACCGACTCGGGCCGGGCCGCGCTCGGCATCACGGGCCGCACCGTTCTCGGCGACGACTACAAGCCCGCGGGCGTGGCCGTCGTGGAGACGCAGGACGGCGGCGCGGCGGCGAAGGCGGGGCTGGCGGCCGGGGACATCATCACCGGGCTCGGCGACGACGCCATCACCACCATCAACTCGCTCTCCGAGGCGCTCGCCTCGGACAAGCCGGGCCAGCAGGTGAAGGTCACGTACACGCGTGACGGTGCCGAGAAGACCGCCGAGGTCACCCTCGGGGAGATCTAGCCGTCGCGCACGGGCAAGAGGCGGCGACCGTGGCCCGGCCGCCGCCTCCCGTGTCGCGCGTGCAGGTCAGGCGGAGGCGTCCTCGGAGTCCTCCGCGCCCTCCATGTGCAGGCTCATCGGGCCGTAGATCTCGTTAGCGTCCTCGAAGAGGGTCACCTGGTCGGCGCCGCCGTCGGCGAGCGCCTTCCAGCACTCACCGACCCAGGACTCGGCGTCGCCCTGTGTGGTGAACTCCTCGGGCTGGACCGCGGGCTGGACCTCTGTCCCGTCCGCCTTCTCGAACCGCCACGTCCATGCCGCCATGTCAGCCTCCCGAAGGTCCCGTAGCGGTATGAGAACCGCCTGAATCCGTTGGAAGCCTAGCCGGGCGCGCGGCGCTGGACCCGGCGCGGGAGGATCTTCGTGTGGAACTGACTCTGCTCGGCACCGGCGCCCCCGGTGGGCTGCCCCTCCCCGACTGCCCCTGCGCGGTCTGCGCGACCGCGCTCGGCGATGCGGCGCGCGCCCCCACCGCGCTCCTCGTGGACGGCGTCCTGCTGCTCGACCTCACCCCCGGCGCCGCCTTCGCGGCCGCCCGCGCCGGGCACTCGCTCGGCGGAGTGCGCCAGGTCCTCCTCTCCCACCCGCACGACGGACCCGCCGTCGAGGTCCCCGCGGGGCTGCCGCAGCCGGGGCGGGTGGCCGACGGGCGGGAGCTCGCGCTGCTCACCGGGCACCGGGTGCGCACGGTGGCGCTGGACGCGCCGGGTTCCGGGTACGAGGTGACCGGGCCGGACGGGGAGCGGCTGCTCTACCTGCCGCCGGGCGGGGCGCCCGCGGGGCTCAGCGAGGGGAACGGCGGCGCGCAGGGGCGCGGTGAGCGGGCCCCGTACGAGATGGTCGTCGCCGATGTCCTCGGCCGTCCCGACGGGCTCGCCCGGCTGCGTGCGGCCGGGGCCGTCGGGCCCACCACCGACGTGCTCGCGGTGCACATCGGCCACGAGGCGCCGCCCGGCGCGGAGCTGACGCGCCGTCTCGCCGCCGCGGGGGCGCGGGCCGTGCCCGACGGGTCGACGCTCGTGATCGGCGCGTACGAGGACGTGCCGGACGTGCCGCGCCGGACGCTGGTCCTCGGCGGCGCGCGGTCGGGCAAGTCGGTGGAGGCCGAGCGGCGTCTTGAGGCCTTTCCCGAGGTGCTGTACGTGGCGACCGGCGGGACCAGGGGCGGCGACACCGAGTGGGCGCAGCGGGTGAGCGTGCACCGCGAGCGGCGCCCCGGTTCCTGGCGCACCACGGAGACCTGCGACCTCGTCCCGCTGCTCGCGCAGGACGGCCCCGCGCTGCTCATCGACTGTCTGTCGCTGTGGCTGACCCACGTGATGGACGAGGTGAAGGCGTGGGACGACGACGAGTGGGCGGGCGGTGGGGAGCGTGAGCTGCGGCGGCGGGTCGCCGAACTCGCGGACGCGGTGCGGGCGACCCGGCGCACGGTCGTCGCCGTCTCGAACGAGGTCGGCTCCGGGATCGTCCCCGCGACCGCGTCGGGCCGCCGCTACCGCGACGAACTGGGCCGCCTGAACACGGTGTTCGCCACCGAGTGCGAGCACGTGCTGCTCGTGGTGGCCGGGCAGGCCCTGTCGCTGCGCGGCTGAGCTGCGGCGCGGGCCCGGGGAGGTCTGGGGAGGCCCGGGAGGCCTGGGGATCCGCCGGAAGGCTCTCAGGTGTCCGCGCCCCTGCGGGCGATGACCCGGTAGGTGTTGGCGAAGCCGGTGCGGGTGAGCAGGGGCCGCAGGAGCGTGTCGAGGGCGCGGGCGGACGCCACCAGCGGCACCGACATCCCCTGTGCGGCCCGGCGCAGCCTCAGCTGGAGCGGGGGCGCGGGCTTGGCGCGCCACGGGACGTCGGGCCCGGGGATGCGGCGGTCGAGGAAGAGCTCGACGGCCGTGCTCAGGTCGAGCGGGACGTGCGCGGCACGGCGCTCGACGGCGACGACCGTGAAGCCGAGCTCCGTCAGCTCCGCGCGGAGGTTGGCGAGCGGCACGAGGTGCAGGTGCCGCGGCTGGCCGTACGACGCCCACCACTTGCCGAGCAGCCCGGCGTAGCGGCACTCGGGATCGGGGGCCTCGATCATCAGGTGCCCGCCGGGGCGCAGCACGGTTCGCGCGGCTCTGAGCTCCTCGCGGGGGTCGGGGCCGCACTGCAAGGTGTGGAACATGCTCAGCGCGTCGTAGCGGCCCGCGAGGGAGTCCGCGAGCGCGGTGAGGGAGCCGCGGTGGCCCTCCTCGATGCGGCCGCACCGCAGCCCCTCCAGGACACCGGCGCCCTCGTCGAGGCCGTCGAAGGCGGTGTACGGCAGGACCTGCCTGGCCAGCGCCGGGAAGTGCGCGTCGCCGGTGCCGACGTCCAGCCAGCACTCGGGCTCGTCGAGGACGCGCAGTGCGCGGGCCCTTGCGTGGGCACGGCTGCGGGTGCGGGCGGCGGAGAGGCGGCGCTCCTCGGTGCCCTCGCGCGCGTCCCTGCGGTAGAAGGCCAGTCCGTCGGGGGTGAGCCGGGGGTTCTGGAAGGAGTGGCCACAGTCCCCGCACCGGTCGAGCGTGAAGCTGCCCGGCTTGCGCTGGACCAGGTCGGTGGTGCGGAGCCTGGCCCGCAGGCGCGCGGAGCCGCACCAGGGGCAGTCGGTGCGGCGGGGCTCGTGGAACCGCTCGGTGCCCTGGGCGAGTTCGGCGAGGTAGGCGGGACGCCGGTCGGCGACGCGCTGGGCGGCATCCGTGGTCATGGTCGCACTCCTGGAAGAAGCCGAGACAAACAGGAACGTAAAGGATCATTCCCGCATATGCGGTGACACCATGCATGGCGCGGCTCGCAGGGCCGTTCGAGCGACACCGGCACCGCTCCCGGTACTGTTCGCCGAATGAGCTCGCTGAATCTCGACGACTTCACCGACCTGATCGAGCGGCCCGACGGCGGGGTGCGCCGCGACGCCGAGGACCGCAGGGCGCGGCAGACCGTGCCACCCGGCTCGCTCGGCCGTCTCGACGAACTCGGCGAGTGGCTCGCCGCGGCCCAGTCCTCGGTGCCGGTGCGGCCGGTCGCGCGGCCGCGCGTGGTCCTCTTCGCGGGCGACCACGGCGTCTCCGAGCTCGGTGTCTCGGTGCGGCCCGCGGGGAGCGCCGCCGAACTCGTACGTTCCGTGCTGGCCGGTGAGACCCCCGCGGCCGTTCTCGCGCGCCGCCTCGAAGTGCCCGTCCGCGTCGTCGACATGGCGCTCGACTGCGACCCGGAGGAGCTGCCCGCCGAGGTCGCGGGCCACCGGGTGCGGCGCGGCTCGGGACGCATCGACATCGAGGACGCGCTGACCGTCGAGGAGGCGGAGCAGGCGCTGCGCGCGGGCATGGCCGTCGCCGACGAGGAGGCGGACTCGGGCACCGATCTGGTGGTGCTCGGCGATGTCAGCGTGGGTGGCACGACGCCCGCCGCGACACTGGTGGCGGCGCTGTGCGGGACCGACGCCTCGGTGGTGACCGGGCGGGGCGGCGAGCCCATCGACGACCTGGCGTGGATGCGCAAGTGCGCGGTGGTGCGGGACGCGCTGCGGCGGGCCCGGCCCGTGCTCGGCGACCAGTTGGAGCTGCTCGCCGCGGTGGGCGGCGCCGATGTGGCGGCGATGACGGGCTTCCTGCTGCAGTGCGCGGTGCGGCGCACCCCGGTGATCCTGGACGGCGTCGTCGCGTCGGCGGCCGCGCTGGTGGCCCAGCGGGTCGCCTTCCGGGCGCCGGACTGGTGGCTCGCGGGGCACGACAGCGGGGAGCCCGCCCAGGCGAAGGCGCTCGACCGGATGGCGCTCGAACCGCTGCTCTCGCACGGCGTGAAGGTCGGCGAGGGCGCGGGGGCACTCCTTGCGCTGCCGCTGGTGCAGGCCGCGGCCGCGCTGGCGGCGGAGCTGCCGGAGCGGAAGCCCTCGGAGGCGGCGCAGGCACCCACCGAGAGCTAGGGTCTGTCCGGCAAGTCCGAATTCGAATCGGGCAGAACCCCTAGATCACCTGCAATGGGCCACGGCCCATATGATCCCTTTTCATGGGAGATGAGCAGGTCGTCGCCGGGCGACAGAAATCACGCACCGTCATACAGCGCCGCGCCGCGGGGTTTGCCGTCTGGTACCTCCGGGCCGTTACGTTCATCAACTTCCTGAGCGCGGTCTGGGTCTCCCTCGGGCAGGACCTGCGGCAGCACAACACGGCGAACTACTTCACGCCGTACATGCTGACCGCGGGCTTCGCCTCGGGGGCGTTCACGCTGTTCCTGGCGATCACCATGCGGCGCCGCAAACGCGCCGCCTGGATCCTCAACCTCGTACTCAGCGGGCTCTTCCTGCTGCTCTTCGCCTTCGCGATGATCTTCCCGGAGATCCGTGCGTACGCGCAGAACTGGATCTCCCTCGCCCTGACCGCCGCCTTCGTCGCGGCGCTCCTCGTGGGCCGCCGCGAGTTCTACGCGAAGGGCGACCGCGCCAACCCGAAGCTGGCCTCGGTCGTCGCGGTCGGCGGGCTCCTGGTGACCTCGCTGATCGCCACGCTGCTCGTCACCGTCACCAACAGCGCCCACGACGACTACCGCTCGACCTTCCTCGACCGCTGGCGCTACGGCGTCATGCGCCTGGTCTCGCTGGCCGCCGACGACAAGCGCTTCGAGGGCATCGCCACGCCCGGCTGGGTCAACGTCGCCATCAACGTCCTGAGCGCGCTGCTGCTCTGCGCCGTGCTGTACGCCGCGTTCCGCTCCCGCCGGGCCGTCGACCCGCTCACCGAGGACGACGAGGAGAAGCTGCGCGCGCTGCTCGACCGGCACGGCGACCGCGACTCGCTCGGCTACTTCTCGCTGCGCCGCGAGAAGAGCGTCGTGTGGTCCCCGACCGGCAAGGCGGCCGTCGCGTACCGCGTCGTCGGCGGGGTCTCGCTGGCCTCGGGCGACCCCATCGGCGACCCGGAGGCCTGGCCCGGCGCGATCGAGCCCTGGCTGGCCGAGGCCCGTGAGCACGGCTGGATCCCCGCCGTGATGGGCGCCAGCGAGGAGGCGGGCACCATCTACGCCCGGCACGGCCTGGACGCCCTGGAGCTGGGCGACGAGGCCATCGTGGAGATCGCCGCCAAGGGCGAGGCCTCCAAAGAACACTTCACGCTGGAGGGGCGAGCCATGCGCACCGTCCGGCAGGCCTACAACCGCGTGAAGCGCGCCGGATACACGGTCCGCATCCGCCGCCACGAGGACATCCCCGCCGACGAGATGGCGACCCTCCTGGAGCGCGCCGACGACTGGCGCGACGGAGCCACCGAACGCGGCTTCTCCATGGCCCTCGGGCGACTCGGCGACCCGGCGGACGGCCGGTGCGTGATGCTCGAATGCACGGACAAGAACGGCGAGTTGAGGGCCGTGCTGTCCTTCGTCCCGTGGGGGCCGCACGGGCTCTCCCTCGATCTGATGCGGCGTGACCGCGACTCCGAGAACGGCCTGATGGAGTTCATGGTCATCGAACTCCTGCAGTACGCCCCCGAGATCAAGATCACTCAGGTGTCGCTCAACTTCGCGATGTTCAGGTCGGTCTTCGAACGTGGCTCGCGGCTCGGCGCGGGCCCGGTCCTTCGTCTGTGGCGGTCGCTGCTCAGCTTCTTCTCCCGGTGGTGGCAGATCGAGTCCCTCTACCGCGCCAACGCCAAGTACCGGCCGATCTGGGAACCCCGCTTCCTTCTCTTCGAGAAGAGCATCGACCTGCTGCGCATCGGTGTCGCCTCCGGCCGCGCGGAGGGCTTCCTGGAAGCGCCGGGCCTGCCGAAGTGGCTGCACCGCAAACATCTGGAGTCGAGACGATGAGCACCCTGGCCCGCCACGCCCGCGCCGAGTGGGGGCCACTCTTCTCCACCGTGCGCGGCGCGCTCGCCACCCGAAGATGGCGGGCCGTGCCCATGACACTGGCGGCGGTCTGCCTCACCGCGCTCTGCCAGTACGTGCAGAACCAGCCGTGGGGCTACCAGTTCATCCAGAACGTCGGCTGTGTGCGGGCGGAGGACCCGCTCTGGCTCTCCCTGCTCCGCACCCCGCTCTCCCTCTTCGTGCCCGCCCTCGACCTGCCGGTGTGGGGCGCGCTGGTGCAGATCCTGCTCGTCTTCGGTATCGCGGAGATCTGCCTGGGCCGGTGGCGCACGCTCGTCATCGGATACGCGGTCACCCTCGCAGGCACGCTCTACGCGCGCGTGGCCATCTCGCTGGGCCCCGAGAACCCCCTCGGGCTGCCCGCGTCCGACGCCCAGGTCGTCGACACAGGACCGTCGGCCGCCGTCGTCGGCCTCGCCGTCTTCGTGTGCTGGCGCTACCGCGCGTACTTCACCGCGGCCCTGGTCAGCGCCCTGATGGTCGTCGAGGTACTGGTCAAGAACAACCTCGCGGGCAAGGAGCACATCGCCGCGATCGCCGCCGTGCTGGTGCTGTGCGTGCTCTCGGCGGCGGCACGTCACCGGGACGGCGGCACACGGTCCGACGAATCCGATGACGATGATGACGACGCCGATGATGACGACGACGTCGAAGACACAGACGAGGGTCCCGGCGTGAAGCCGCCGATCCAGTCCTGAAGCCTGCGGCGCTTGCCCGCCCAGCGGCGGTCGTGCCGGAAGGCCCGCAGCCCCGCACGCGCGCGTGCCCGGTGCCGGTTGCGGTAGAAGCGCCGGGCCCACGCCGATCCCGGCCGGGCCAGGCGGATCGCGCCGACCAGCGCGACGAACGGGATCACCATGCCGATCAGGGCGGTGCGCAGCTTGCCCTTGAGGAGCGCGATCAGGGCGAAGGCGCAGTTGATGCCGATGTTCAGCGCGAACAGCCCCCGGTTGTGCCGCTCCATCGGCGTCAGGTCGTTCACCCCGAACGGTGTGAAGCCGGTGAGCACGAGCACCACAAGGGCGGCCGTGAGCATCACGACCTCCACGCTCTTGCGGCCCTGCTCGCTCCAGTACACGTCGTCGAGGTGGAGGATCAGCGCGAACTCGTCGAGCACGAGACCGGCGCCGACGCCGAAGATGACGGCGGCGTACAGCGGCCCGCCGCCGTGCCGCCCCGCGGCCACCCCCCAGAACCCGCCGACCAGCATCAGGAAGATCCCCGGCACGACGTGGTGGATGTGCACGTCCCCCGTGCTGATGTTCCGGAACGGCCCCTTGCCCGCCCTGATCAGCCGCGTGATGGTCCGGGTGACCAGGAACGACCCCACGAACGAGAGCAGCGCGAGCAGCAGCGGCAGCTTCCCCGGCTCGACTATGTTCCGGTACCACCAGTCGCTCATGCGGCCCACCAGTCGTTCATGCGCCCATCCTCCGTCCGGGAAGAGCGATCCGCAGGCCGGAACGTTCCCGCGGGGTAGCCTTCCGCGGTGTCCAGAACCTCCCCCGCCGACGGCATACGTTTCGCCTTCGGCACCCTCACCGCACTCCCCGTCAGGGTCACCCGCTGGGACCGCGAGGCCGCGCGCGACGGCATGCAGTGCGCCCCGCTCGCCGGTCTGGTCGTCGGCCTCTGCGCGGCGGGCGTCGGCGGTGTGCTGACGGTCCTCGGCGCGGGCCCCCTGCTCGCCGCCACGGCGACCGCGGCGACCCCCGCCGCCCTCACCCGCGGCCTGCACCTCGACGGCCTCGCCGACACCGCCGACGGCCTCGGCAGCGCCAAGCCCGCCGACGACGCGCTGCGCATCATGAAGCAGTCCGACATCGGCCCCTTCGGCGTCATCACCCTGCTGTTCGTGCTGTTCGCCCAGGTGGCCGTGTTCTGCCAGCTGTACGAGACCTCGTGGGCCCGCGGCGCCTTCGCCGCCGTCGTCTCGGCGACCGCCGCGCGCCTCGCCCTCACCCTGGCCGCCCGCGACGGGGTGCCCCCGGCCCGCCCCGAGGGGCTCGGCGCCGCCGTCGCCGGAGTGGTCCCGCGGGCCCGCGCGGCAGGCGTCGCCGTCCTCGTCGTGTGCGCCGCCGCGGCCGCGGGCCTGCCGTTCGGGGTGGGCGGCGTCGTGCGGGGCGCGGCGGCCGTCGTCCTCGCGCTCGGCGCCGCCGAGTTGCTGCTCCGGCACTGCGTCCGACGCTTCGGCGGGGTCACCGGGGACGTCTTCGGCGGGCTCGCCGAGACGGCGGCGACCTGCGCCCTGGTCGTGCTCGCCCTGGGCTGACACCGCGCCCAACACACACAGTGAGGCGCACCGCAGCGCTCACGGGCGTAGGCTCGCGACGGGCTCACCACCCCACAGCCCGACGAAACTCACTGAAAGAGGACCTCACCACCGTGACTGCTCTGACTCTCAGCACCGCCGCCGCGACCGGCCTGCGTGCCGACGCGATCGTCGTCGGTGTCGCTAAGGGCGCTGGATCCAAGGGGGGCCTGGTCGTCGCTCCCGGCGCCGAGGCCGTGGACAAGGCGTACGACGGCAAGCTCGCGTCCGTCCTGGAGACCCTCGGCGCCTCGGGCGGCGAGGGTGAGGTGACGAAGCTTCCGGCGCCGTCCGGTTTCAAGGCCCCCGTCGTCGTCGCGGTCGGTCTCGGCGAGGTCCCGGAGAAGGACGAGACGTACGGCACGGATGCCCTGCGCCGCGCCGCCGGTGCCGCCGCCCGCGCCCTGACCGGCTCGAAGAAGGCCGCGTTCGCGCTGCCCGTCGAGGACGCCGAGGACGCCGGTGCCCTGGCCGAGGGCGCCCTGCTCGGCGCCTACTCCTTCGACGCGTACAAGGGCATGGCCGACGCCAAGTCCGCGAAGAAGAACGGCAAGGGTGCCAAGGCGCCGCTGGCCGAGGTCGCCCTGCTCGGCGGCAAGCCCCGCGACAAGGCGTACAAGGCCGCCGTCGACCGTGCCGTCGCCGTCGCCGAGGAGCTCAACCGCGCCCGCGACCTGGTGAACACCCCGCCGAACGACCTCAACCCCGAGGCCTTCGCCGCCGTCGCCCAGGCCGCGGCCAAGGAGCACGGGATCAAGGTCCAGGTGCTCGACGAGAAGGCCCTCACCAAGGGCGGCTTCGGGGGCATCCTCGGCGTCGGCGTCGGCTCCGAGGCCCCGCCGCGCCTGGTGAAGCTCTCGTACACGAGCTCCAAGGCCAAGAAGCACCTCGCCTTCGTCGGCAAGGGCATCACGTACGACTCGGGCGGCATCTCGCTGAAGCCCGCCGGTCACAACGAGACCATGAAGTGCGACATGGCCGGTGCCGCCGCGGTCTTCGCCGCCGTCGTCGCCGCCGCGCGCCTCGGCCTCGAGGTGAACGTCACCGGCTGGCTGGCGCTCGCCGAGAACATGCCGTCCGGCTCCGCGACCCGCCCCGGCGACGTCCTGCGGATGTACAGCGGCAAGACCGTCGAGGTCCTCAACACCGACGCCGAGGGCCGCCTGGTCCTGGCCGACGCCATCGCCAAGGCCTCCGAGGACCAGCCCGACGCGATCGTCGACGTGGCGACGCTGACCGGCGCCATGATGATGGCCCTCGGCAACCGCACCTTCGGCATCATGGCCAACGACGACGCCTTCCGGGCCTCGATCCACGAGATCGCCGAGGAGGTCGGCGAGCCCTCCTGGCCGATGCCGCTCCCCACCGACCTGCGCAAGGGCATGGACTCCCCCACCGCCGACATCGCCAACATGGGCGAGCGCATGGGCGGCGGCCTGGTGGCCGGTCTCTTCCTGAAGGAGTTCGTCGGCGAGGGCATCACCTGGGCCCACCTCGACATCGCGGGCCCGGCCTTCCACGAGGGCGCCCCGTACGGCTACACCCCCAAGGGCGGCACCGGCTCCGCGGTCCGCACCCTGGTCCGGCTCGCCGAGCACACCGCCTCGGGCGACCTGGGCTGATCGCGTACGTGCCGAGGGCCCCGGACCCGACTGGTGTCCGGGGCCCTCGGCGGTCTCCGGGTTTCGCCCTCGACGAAATCCGTACGTTCGTACGCAAGAGATAGCCCTGGAGACGGTCGATACGACGTCTCACAGCCTGGCCCGGCGTCCCGTCTCCGGCCGACAAGTGCGAAGATGGGTTCTCGGCAGGACAGGGCCCCCACCAAAGGGCCGAAACAAGAGCGGCCGAATACCAGCCGACCGACCGGTCGTCCCCCGCGAAAAGGGGTCCGGCGTACGGCGCACATGCATGGAGGACGTGACGTGGCGAACGACGCCAGCACCGTTTTCGACCTAGTGATCCTCGGCGGCGGTAGCGGCGGCTACGCCGCGGCCCTGCGCGGAGCGCAGCTGGGCCTGGACGTCGCACTGATCGAGAAGAACAAGCTCGGCGGCACCTGCCTGCACAACGGCTGCATCCCCACGAAGGCGCTGCTGCACGCCGGCGAGATCGCCGACCAGGCGCGCGAGGCCGACCAGTTCGGCGTGAAGGCCACCTTCGAGGGCATCGACATGGCGGCCGTCCACAAGTACAAGGACGACGTGATCTCGGGCCTCTACAAGGGTCTGCAGGGTCTCGTCGCCTCCCGCAAGGTGACGTACATCGAGGGCGAGGGCAAGCTCTCGTCGCCGACCTCCGTGGACGTGAACGGCCAGCGTGTCCAGGGCCGCCACGTCCTCCTCGCGACCGGCTCCGTGCCGAAGTCGCTGCCGGGCCTGGAGATCGACGGCAACCGCATCATCTCCTCGGACCACGGCCTGACCCTGGACCGCGTGCCGAAGTCCGCGATCATCCTGGGCGGCGGCGTCATCGGCGTCGAGTTCGCCTCGGCGTGGAAGTCCTTCGGGGCCGACGTCACGGTCGTCGAGGGCCTCAAGCACCTCGTGCCGGTCGAGGACGAGAACAGCTCCAAGCTTCTTGAGCGCGCGTTCCGCAAGCGCGGCATCAAGTTCAACCTGGGCACCTTCTTCGAGAAGGCCGAGTACACGCAGGACGGCGTGCGGGTGACCCTCGCCGACGGCAAGACCTTCGAGGCCGAGGTCCTCCTGGTCGCCATCGGCCGCGGCCCCGTCTCGCAGGGCCTCGGCTACGAGGAGCAGGGCGTCGCCATGGACCGCGGCTACGTCCTGGTCGACGAGTACATGCAGACCAATGTGCCGACCGTTTCGGCCGTGGGCGACCTGGTGCCGACCCTCCAGCTCGCGCACGTCGGCTTCGCCGAGGGCATGCTGGTTGCGGAGCGCCTGGCCGGTCTCAAGACCGTTCCGGTCGACTACGACGGCGTGCCGAAGGTGACGTACTGCCACCCCGAGGTCGCCTCCGTGGGCATCACCGAGGCCAAGGCCAAGGAGATCTACGGCGCGGACAAGGTCGTCGCCCTCAAGTACAACCTCGCGGGCAACGGCAAGAGCAAGATCCTCAAGACCGCGGGCGAGATCAAGCTCGTCCAGGTCAAGGACGGTGCCGTCGTCGGCGTCCACATGGTCGGCGACCGCATGGGCGAGCAGGTCGGCGAAGCCCAGCTGATCTACAACTGGGAAGCGCTGCCGGCCGAGGTCGCCCAGCTCATCCACGCCCACCCGACGCAGAACGAGGCGCTGGGCGAGGCGCACCTCGCCCTGGCGGGCAAGCCGCTGCACTCCCACGACTGACCCTCAGTCATCGGGCGCGACGACCAGACTTCCGCAATTTCGTAAGGAGCAACCGAAACCATGGCGGTTTCCGTATCCCTTCCGGCGCTCGGCGAGAGCGTCACCGAGGGCACTGTCACCCGTTGGCTGAAGGCCGAAGGCGAGCGCGTCGAGGCCGACGAGCCGCTGCTCGAGGTGTCGACCGACAAGGTCGACACCGAGATCCCCTCCCCGGCCGCAGGCATCCTGGCCTCCATCAAGGTCGCCGAGGACGAGACCGTCGAGGTCGGCGCCGAGCTGGCCGTCATCGACGACGGCTCCGGCGACGCGGGCGGCTCGGCCGCCCCGGCGCAGGCCGAGGCCCCCGCCGCCCCCGCCCAGGAGGAGGCCCCGCAGCAGGCGGCCCCCGCCCAGGCCGAGGCGCCCGCCGCCCCGGCTCCCTCCGGCGGTTCCGCCGAGGGCACCGAGGTCACCCTGCCCGCGCTCGGCGAGTCCGTCACCGAGGGCACCGTCACCCGCTGGCTGAAGGAGGTCGGCGAGGAGGTCGCGGCCGACGAGCCCCTCCTCGAGGTCTCGACGGACAAGGTCGACACCGAGATCCCCTCGCCGGTCGCGGGCGTGCTGCTCGAGATCGTCGTCGGTGAGGACGAGACCGCCGAGGTCGGCGCCAAGCTCGCCGTCATCGGTGCGGCCGGTGCCGCTCCGGCGCAGGCCCAGGCCCCGGCGGCCCCGGCCGCCCCGGCCAAGGAGGAGGCCCCGGCTCCGGCCCCGGC
>NZ_JBEXJR010000021.1:0-132767 GCF_040609235.1 Streptomyces sp. NPDC004732 | reverse complement strand
GACGACATCCCGCGCAAGGGCGGCCCCGGCGTCTCCACGGCGGACCTGCTCGTCGTGAACAAGACCGACCTCGCCCCGCACGTCGGCTCCGACCTGGCCCGGATGGCCGCCGACGCGAAGGCGCAGCGCGCCGAACTCCCCGTCGCCTTCCAGTCGCTGCGCTCCACCGAGGGCGTCGGACCGGTCGCCGCGTGGGTGCGTGCGCAGTACGCGGCGTGGACCGCGTCGGAGTGACGGCAGACCTTGCGTCGCGGGTGGCCACGGACACGGTCGGTGAGGTGCGAACCGGCGACACACGGGCCGCGGACACCGACGCTCGCGCCGTACGGACCGGTGGCGCGGGCGTCCGTGCCACCGCCCGCGTCGAGGCACGCCCCGACGGCCGCGGCGGCATCGCCCTGCCGGTACTCGACGGAGAGGGCCCGCTCGCGCTGCGCCGCACCCGCTCCACCGGCCCCACGGCGCGCGTCACGCTCGTCGGGGCGATGAGCGGCCCCCTCGGCGGCGACCACCTCGCCGTCGAGGCCGCCGTCCGGCAGGGGGCGTCGCTGCACATGGACTCGGCGGCGGCCACCATCGCGCTGCCGGGCCAGACCGAGTCGGCGGCGCGCTACGACGTACGCCTCACCGTCGCCGACGGCGCCGAACTGCGCTGGCTGCCCGAGCAGCTGATCTCGGTGCGCGGCAGCGATCTGTGCGTCACCACCCGCGCGGAGCTGGCGGCCGGGGCCCGCCTGGTGCTGCGCGAGGAGCAGGTGCTCGGCCGCACGGGCGAGGAACCGGGCCGCCTCACCAGCCGCCTCACCGTGCGCCGCGCGGGCCGTCTCCTCCTGGACCAGGAACTGGCCTGCGGCCCCGGGGCACCCGGCGGCTGGGACGGCCCCGCGGTCCTGGCAGGGCATCGCGCGATCGGGCAACTCGTCGTCGTACGACCGGAGTTCGAAGACTCCGCACCGCAGCCCGCGCTCCTGGGGGAGTGGGCCGCACTCACCCCGCTCGCGGGCCCCGGTGTCCTGGTCACCGCCGTCGCGCCGGACGCGCTCCTGGTGCGCCGGGCGCTCGACGAGGCAGTGCGTCGGCTGGGCTGAGCCGGTTCGTGCGCGGGTGGCATTTGGGCCCGTTCGGCACGGATCGGCTCCGCCGGCGGTCAATCAATAGCGAGAACCCCAGGTCAGCCCGGCCAAGAACAGTTCTTCTGATTGAACCTCGAAACTACCTATTGACATCGGTGTCAGCCGGTCGAGAGCATGGCTGCGGAAATGATCCAGGCTGAGCCGAAACGAAGTTATCCGGCTCCATTGAGGAGGTATTGACGGAGCGTCATTCTTGGCGGGTGGTGTTTATGCACTCCGCTTCGCTCGGATGACCGTCGTCGCCAGTGTGGATCCCGGTGGCGCAAGGGGGGACCGTGGTTGCGGAAGGCGCTGGACCCACAGGCCGACATCTGATGGCGCGCAGGCTGGAACGACTCGCCGCGAACGCGCCGGAACAGTGCGCGATCCGCCACGACGACACCGGGACCGGAGCCCCGACGGAGGTCGGCCACGGCGAATTGAACCGCCGTGCGGACCGCATCGCCGACCTCCTCGCCACCTGCGGCGCAGGCCCGAAAGCCCTGGTGGCCGTGGTCCTGCCCCGGGGCTACGACCTCGTCGCCGCGCTGTGCGCGGTGCTCAAGGTCGGTGCGACCTGCCTCCCGGTGGACCCGGACGTCCCGGTCGAGCGAGCCCGCCGGATCATCGCCGACGTCGGCCCCGACATCGTCATCGCCAGCCGTGCCACCGATCCCGGAGCCACGATCGCCGGGCATACCTGCATTCTTGACGGCGACGCATCGGCCGCATTGTCATGCGCGCCGACGGATACCGTGCCTGCACGGGAGGAACCGGATCCGGCTGACATCGCCTATGTGACCCGCGCCTGGCCGGGTGGATTCTCTGAAGCGGAAACTATTTCCTACTCAGAGCTGGCTAATTACATCGATGAATCCCGCTCGATTCCCGCTGGAGCGGAATTCCTGGAGCTGATCCTTCCCCTCGTGTCGGGAAACCGCATTGTTCTGGAATCGGACGACACGTCGAGTCGAGCGGTCCCGTTCGTGGAACCGCGCGATGTGGTGGAACAGGTGCTGGCGCAGGTGTGGTGCTCGGTCCTCGATCTGGACCGAGTGGGCATCCGCGACCGCTTCTTCGACCTGGGCGGCCGCTCGCTGCTGGCGGTCAAAGTCGTGGCGCGGGTGCGGAAGCTGCTGAACGTGGAGCTTCCGTTGAAGGCGTTGTTCGACGCTCCGACCATCGAAGAGCTTGCGGCGTTCGTGCGGGCGGGGCAGGCGCGTGGGCCGGGGCTGGGGCGCGGGGATGTGGCGTTGGAGCCGGTGGGGCGTGGTGGGCCGTTGCCGTTGTCTTTTGCGCAGCAGCGGTTGTGGTTTTTGGATCAGTTGGTGCCGGACAGTGCGTTCTACAACATGTGTGATGCGTTTCGGGTGCGTGGTGCCTTGGACGTGGAGGCGTTGGAGCGGGCGCTGATGTTGTTGGTTGCGCGGCACGAAACGTTGCGTACCGCCTTCGGCGAGAGCGACGGCGTCCCGTTCCAGATCATCGCGGACCCCACCCGCCCCGACGCGCTGCGCGCAGCCCGCGTCTCGCGCGTCGACCTCACCCTGCTGCCGCCTGAGGAACGTGAGGAGTCGGCACGCCGACTGGTCGCGGCCGAGGCACAGATTCCCTTCCGGCTGTCGGACGGAGTCCTGCTGCGGGTGGTGGTGGCGCAACTGGCGGACGGCGATCACGTGCTGGTCGTCACGATGCACCACGTCATCTCCGACGGCTGGTCCATGGACGTACTGATCGACGAGTTGGGGGATCTGTACGAGCGCACGGTCCACGGGGGCGGGGCTGAGGCGGACCACTCCGAACCACTCTTGATCCAGTATGCCGATTTTGCGGTGTGGCAGCGGGCGTGGATGAGTGGTGGGGTTTTGGAGGGTCATTTGGCGTATTGGCGGGGGGTGTTGGAGGGGGCGCCGTCGGTGTTGCGGTTGCCGGTGGATCGTCCGCGTCCGGTGGTGCAGTCGCAGCGTGGGGCGGTGGTGGAGTTTGGTTTGCCGGAGGAGTTGGTTGTTGGTCTGGAGGGGGTGGGTCGTGGGCAGGGGGTGACCTTGTTCATGGTGTTGTTGGGTGGGTTTGAGGTGTTGTTGTCGCGTTATTGCGGTGATGACGATGTGGTGGTGGGGGTGCCTGCGGCGGGTCGGACGCGTGCTGAGGTGGAGCCGTTGATCGGCTTTTTCGTCAATACGTTGCCGGTGCGGGTGCGGTGTGAGGGGGGTTTGTCGTTTCGGGGGTTGTTGGATTGGGTGCGTGAGGGTTCGTTGGGGGCTTTTGCGCATCAGGATCTGCCGTTTGAGATGTTGGTGGAGGCGTTGGCTCCGGAGCGGGATCTGGGGCACAACCCGCTGGTCCAGGTCACCTTCCAACTCCTCGACGCTCCCGCACCGAAGCCGCGCATGCCCGGCGCGCAGGTCGAGCGGTACCCCATCAAGGAATCCGTCTCGCAGTTCGACCTCTCCATGGACATCAAGCGCAGGGACGACGGCTCGTACTTCGGCATCGTGAACTACTGCCCCGATGTCTTCGACCGCTCGCGGATGGACGTGCTGGTCGACCACTACCTGAATCTCCTGGGCGAGGTCGTCCGCGACCCCGACCTGCCTCTCAGCGAGGTGTCCCTGGCCGGTGCCGACGAACAACGGCGGCTGCTCACGGACTTCGGGCAACGCGACGCGGCGCCCGCAGCTCCCGCGACCGTCCCCGAGATGTTCGCCGAACACGTACGGAAGACGCCCGATGCGTCGGCGGTGGTGTGCGGGGAGAGCGCGTTGACGTTCGCCGAGTTGGATGCGCGTACGGCGGTGTTGGCGCGGCGGTTGCGGGATGCGGGTGTCGGTGCGGAGGTGCCGGTCGGGGTGTGTTTGCCGCGTTCCGTGGAGAGCGTGGTGGCGCTGCTGGCTGTGATGCGGGCGGGCGGAGTTTACGTACCGCTGGATCCGGAATGGCCGAGCGAGCGGCTCGCATACGTGCTGGACGACACGGCGGCTCCGGTGGTGATCACCACTGTGCTGCCCGAGAGCCCGGGCCGCATTCGCCTCGACCCCAATGAGCCGGGGACCGGTGAGCCGCCGTCGAGCGTCGCGGTCAGCCCTGACCAGGCCGCGTACATCATCTACACCTCCGGCTCCACCGGCACGCCCAAGGGCGTCACCGTCCAGCACGGCTCCCTCCACCACCTCACCAGCGCCTTGCAGGCCACCTTCCTCGGCCACGACCGCTCCTTCGAAGGCCTTGAAGCCAGGCGGCTCCGCGCCACGCTCACCGCGTCCTTCACCTTCGACGCCTCCATGGAGCAGTTGAGCTGGATGCTCGCCGGACACGAGCTGCACATCGTCTCCGACGACGTGCGCCGTGATCCCACGGCCCTGGTCGGCTTCGTCAACGACCATCACATCGACGTCATCGACACGACCGCCTCACAACTCGAACACCTTACCGATGCCGGGCTGTTCGAGGGGGAGTGGGCGCCGGGCATGGTGATGGTGGGCGGTGAGGCGGTGTCCCCGGCGCTCTGGCAGGCCCTTCGCGAGCAGACTCGTACGCGTTGTTTCAATCTGTACGGTCCGACCGAGGCGACGGTGGATGCCACGTGTCAGGAGGTGGCCGCTGCCGGTGAGGTGCCGGTGATCGGGACGCCTCTGCCCGGTGTGTGTGTCCGTGTTCTTGACGAGCGGATGAGGCCTGCGCCGATCGGTGTGGCGGGGGAGATCTATCTGGGCGGTCTGGGGTTGGCGCGTGGCTATCACGGGCGTCCCGGTCTGACGGCGCAGCGTTTCGTCGCCGATCCGTACGGTGATTCGCCCGGCAGCCGCCTGTATCGGACGGGCGACCGGGGCCGGTGGTGTCCCGACGGGACCATCGAGTACATCGGCCGGGTCGACCATCAGATCAAGTTGCGCGGCTATCGCATCGAGCCCGGTGAGATCGAGACCGTACTCACCCATCACCCCGCCATCAAGGAAGCCGCCGTCATCGACGACGAGCACGCGCGGCTCGTCGCCTACGTCACGCTCCGAACCGGCGACCGGATCGACACGACCGACGTCCGTCGGTTCGTGCAGGGGCGGCTGCCCGAGTACATGGTGCCGTCCGCGGTGGTGGTGATGGAGGCGCTGCCCCTGACGTCGAACGGGAAGCTGGACCGGCGCGAGCTGCCCGTGCCGGAGGTGGGCAGGCCGGACCTGCCTGTGCTGTTCGTGGGACCGCGTGATGTGGTGGAACAGACGCTGGCGCAGGTCTGGTGCTCGGTGCTCGGCCTGGACCGCGTGGGCATCCACGACGAGTTCTTCGAACTCGGCGGGCACTCGCTGCTGGCGATCCAGGTGGTCTCGCGGGTGCGGAAGCTGCTGGATGTCGAGATCCCGTTGCGGGTGCTGTTCGACGCTCCGACGATCGGGGAGCTTGCGGGGTTCGTGCGGGCGGGGCAGGCGGGTGGCCCGGGGCATGGGCGCGGGGATGTGGCGTTGGAGCCGGTGGAGCGTGGTGGGCCGTCGCCGTTGCCGTTGTCTTTTGCGCAGCAGCGGTTGTGGTTTTTGGATCAGTTGGTGCCGGACAGTGCGTTCTACAACATGTGTGATGCGTTTCGGGTGCGTGGTGCCTTGGACGTGGAGGCGTTGGAGCGGGCGCTGATGTTGTTGGTCGGGCGGCACGAAACGCTGCGTACCGCCTTCGGCGAGAGCGACGGCATCCCGTTCCAGATCATCACGCCCTCCGACGACCCGGCCGCGCTGCGCGCAGCCGACGTGGCGCGCATCGATGTGACCGAGGACCAAGTGCCCGACTGGGTGGCGGCCGAGGCGAAGAGGCCCTTCCGGCTGTCGGACGGCGCCCTGCTGCGCGTGGTGGTGGGGCGGCTGGCGGACGACGATCACGTGCTGGTCGTCACGATGCACCACATCGTCTCCGACGGCTGGTCGGTCGAGGTGCTGATCGACGAGCTGGGCAGGCTCTACCGCGAAACCGCCACCGGCGTCCCCGCCGACCTGTCGGCGATCGACCTGCAGTATGCCGATTTCGCGGTGTGGCAGCGGGCGTGGATGAGTGGTGGGGTTTTGGAGGGTCATTTGGCGTATTGGCGGGGGGTGTTGGAGGGGGCGCCGTCGGTGTTGCGGTTGCCGGTGGATCGTCCGCGTCCGGTGGTGCAGTCGCAGCGTGGGGCGGTGGTGGAGTTTGGTTTGCCGGAGGAGTTGGTTGCGGGTCTGGAGGGGGTGGGTCGTGGGCAGGGGGTGACCTTGTTCATGGCGTTGTTGGGTGGGTTTGAGGTGTTGTTGTCGCGATATTGCGGTGATGACGATGTGGTGGTGGGGGTGCCTGCGGCGGGTCGGACGCGTGCTGAGGTGGAGCCGTTGATCGGTTTCTTCGTCAATACGTTGCCGGTGCGGGTGCGGTGTGAGGGGGGTTTGTCGTTTCGGGGGTTGTTGGATCGGGTGCGTGAGGCTTCGTTGGGGGCTTTTGCGCATCAGGATCTGCCGTTCGAGATGTTGGTGGAGGCGCTGGCGCCCGAGCGGGATCTGGGGCACAACCCGCTGGTCCAGGTCACCTTCCAACTCCTCGACGCTCCCGACGAAAAGCTCGTACTGCACGGCACCGACTGCGAATCACTCGGCTTCGGCGGTGTGACCAGCAGATTCGATCTGTCCCTCGACATCATCGACGGCCGGGCGGGAAAGCGCGGCGTACTGACCTACTGCCCCGACGTCTACGACCGGTCGCGGATGGAAGCGCTGGTCGACCACTACCTGAACCTCCTCGCCGGGGCAGTGCGGGACCCCGATCTCGCCCTCGACGACCTTCCTCTCGCCGATGAGCCCGAGCGCCTGCGCCTGCTGGACGAGTTCGGGCGACACGACGGAGCAACGGCAGCAGAGGCGACCGGCGCGGAGACGATCCCGGCGGTGCTCGCCGAGCAGGTGAGGGCGACACCGGATGCGTCGGCGGTGGTGTGCGGGGAGAGCATGCTGACGTTCGCCGAGTTGGATGCGCGTACGGCGGTGTTGGCGCGGCGGCTGCGGGATGCGGGTGTCGGTGCGGAGGTGCCGGTCGGGGTGTGTCTGCCGCGTTCTGTGGAGAGCGTGGTCGCGCTGCTTGCCGTGTTGCGGGCGGGCGGGGTCTACGTACCGCTGGATCCGGAGTGGCCGAGCGAGCGGCTCGCATACGTGCTGGACGACACGGCGGCTCCGGTGGTGATCACCACTGTGCTGCCCGAGAGCCCGAGCCGTGTCCACCTCGACCCCAATGAGCCGGGGACCGGTGAGCTGCCGTCGAGCGTCGCGGTCGGCCCTGATCAGGCCGCGTACATCATCTACACCTCCGGCTCCACCGGCACGCCCAAGGGCGTCACCGTTCAGCACCGCTCCCTCCACCACCTCCTGCACCACGTCCGACGCATCAGGGAAGACGACGACCGCCGACTGGCCGTCGCGCACACCACCGCCATGACGTTCGACCCGTCTCTCGAACAGCTGCTGTGGATGGTGGCCGGTCATACGCTGCACGTCGTTCCCGACGATGTGCGCCGCGATCCCGAAGCGCTGGTGAAGCTGCTCCAACGCGATGAGATCGACGTCCTCAACGTCACCCCGTCCCACCTGACCATGCTGATCGAGGCGGGGCTGTTCGAGGGCGAGCAGGTGCCGGGAACGGTTCTGGTCGGCGGTGAGGCGGTGTCCCCGGCGCTCTGGAGGGTGCTTCGCGAGCAGATTCGTACGCGTTGTTTCAATCTGTACGGTCCGACCGAGGCGACGGTGGATGCCACGTGTCAGGAGGTGTCGGTAGCCGGTGAGGTGCCGGTGATCGGGACGCCTCTGCCCAATGTGTGTGTCCGTGTTCTTGACGAGCGGATGAGGCCGGTCCCGATCGGTGTCGCGGGGGAGATCTATCTGGGCGGAGCGGGTCTGGCGCGTGGCTATCACGGGCGTCCCGATCTGACGGCGCAGCGTTTCGTCGCCGATCCGTACGGTGATTCGCCCGGCAGCCGCCTGTATCGGACGGGCGACCGGGGCCGGTGGCGTCCCGACGGGACCATCGAGTACATCGGCCGGGTCGACCACCAGATCAAGTTGCGCGGCTATCGCATCGAGCCCGGTGAGATCGAGACCGTACTCACGCATCACCCCGCCATCAAGGAAGCCGCCGTCACCGTAAGCGCCGACGACGAGAGCCCCCGCCTGCTGGCACTGGTCGCCCGCAACCCCGACGGCGCGCCCACCGACGCCGTGGACGACGACCGTGCCCAGGTCGAGGACTGGAACACCGTCTTCGAGGAGACGCACCTCGACGCGGCCGACGGCGAACTGACCTTCAACATCAAGGGCTGGAACGACAGCCTCACCGGTGAGCCGATTCCCGCGGAACACATGGCGGAATGGGTCGACACCACGGTCGAACGGCTGCTGGACCGGCAGGTCGGCCGGGTCCTGGAGGTCGGCTGCGGAACGGGACTGCTGCTGTGGCGGCTGCTGCCCCACGTCGCCGAGTACACCGGCACCGACTTCTCACGTCCCGTCGTGGAGTGGCTCCGTGCCGGGCTGCGCCGCCTCCCCCCGGAGCAGGTGCGGCTGCACCACCGCGAAGCGACCGACTTCACCGGCATCGCCGCCGAGGCGGCCGACCTCGTCGTCATCAACTCGGTCGTCCAGTACTTCCCCGACCGCGGCTACCTCGACACCGTGCTGGAGCGCGCCGTCGACGCCACGGCCGATCAGGGCCGGGTCTTCATCGGCGACGTGCGCAACCTCGCACTGGCCCCCCAGTTCTACGCTCGGCAGGCCCTCGCCAACGCCGGGCCCGGAGCCTCCGACGAGGAGGTGCGGCGTGCCGCCGACGAACTAGCCGAGCGCGACAGCGAACTGCTGATCTCCCCGGCGTACTTCACCGCGCTCGCAGCACGTTCGCCCCGCATCAGCGGCGTCGAGATCCTGCCCCGCAGAGGGCGGTTCCGCAACGAGATGAGCCTGTACCGGTACGACGTCGTGCTGCACATGGGCGACCGACCTGCCGCCCTGAAACCGGAGGTCGCCACGTGGGGGGAGCGGACTCGCGGCGAGGCTCAGACGCACGAGTACGAGTACGAGTACGAGTACGGTCACGACGGGGGCCGCGTCCATGACCAGCACCGCATCCACGACCTGCAATCGTTGTCCGGCCTCCTGGACAGCCGACAGCCCACCGCCCTGCTCGTACGCGGAATCCCCAATGACCGCCTGACCTCCGACAACCAACTGCTCGACGGTTCCCTCCCGACGGCGGCCGTCGACCCGGAGGCCTTGTGGGCGCTGGCGGAGACCACCCCCTACCGAGTGACGGTCAGTTGGGCCGCCGCGGACTCCCGCGGCGCGATGGACGCCTTCTTGGTCAGGCGGGATGCCGAGACCGGCTCGTCCGCCCGGCCGGAGGTCCCGGTGCCCGCCCCACTGCCGACCGCCCGCCTCACCAGCACGCCGACCCGGCACCGGCGCGCCACGGAGCAGGACTCCGCCGTGGCCGACGGAGTGCGCTCCTGGCTCGCCGACCGGCTGCCCGCCCACTTGATGCCCGCGAAGATCATCGAGGTGGACGCGCTGCCGCGCACGCCGCACGGGAAGCTCGACCGCGGTGCGCTGCCGGAGTTCGTGGCCGAGCGCCGGGACCCACGGTCGGCGGCGCGCGCCGTGGTGCCGCCCCGGACCGCCACGGAACGGACCGTGGCCGAAGCATGGGCCCAGGTCCTCGGCCTCCAGGAGGTCGGCGTGCACGACAACTTCTTCACGCTGGGCGGGGACTCCCTCCTCGCCACCCGAGCCGTTGCCCGGTGCCGACGCGGGGGCGTCCACCTGACCGTCCGGCAGCTGCTGCGCAAGCAGACCGTCGCCTCGCTGGCGGCGGCACTCGACGAGGAGATTCATGACTGACCACCAGCTCCGCACCGTTGAGCTCACCGAGGAGGAGAACGTCGCCGTCGACCGGCTGGTGGGCGAAGTGCGCCGGGTGCCGGTCGGGTCCACCATGGAACTCCTCCACCAGGTCTGTCTCACCGCGCAACGGCTGCCCGTCCGCATCCGCTCCGAACTGAACGCCATGCGGCTCTTCGACAGCCCGCGAGCCCTGGTCGTCACCGGCTTCCGGATCGACGACGAGCGGATCGGGGCCACCCCGTCCGCCCGACCCGCGCCGGAGCCCGAGCGGACGCTGGACCAGGAGCTCCTGCTCCTCCTGCACGCGTCCCTGCTCGGTGAGCCCTTCGGCTGGGCCACCCAGCAGAACGGACAGCTCGTCCACGACGTCCTGCCCATCCCCGGCGAGGAGACCGAGCAGATGGGCTCCAGCAGCGAGACCGAGCTGCTCTGGCACACCGAGGACGCCTTCCACCCCCTGCGCTGCGACTACGTCGGGCTGCTCTGTCTGCGCAACCACCAGCACGTGGCCAC
This sequence comes from Streptomyces sp. NPDC004732, assembly GCF_040609235.1. Lineage (NCBI taxonomy): Bacteria > Bacillati > Actinomycetota > Actinomycetes > Kitasatosporales > Streptomycetaceae > Streptomyces > Streptomyces sp. NPDC004732. Next base: position 122,257 of record NZ_JBEXJR010000021.1, on the reverse strand, counting down.
CACACTGGGCTGGCCCGACCTGTCCCTGCTCGACGGCGAGGACCGGGCGGCGCTCTTCGAACCGCGGTATCTGATCCGCCCCGACACCTCGCACACCCCGCAGCAGAACAACGGCGGCGGGCAGCCCGCCGAACGCTTCGAGGCGATCGCCGCGATGGACGGCGACCCCGAGCGGGTCGCGGTGCTGTTCGGCGCCCCCGACGACCCCTATCTGCGCATCGACCCCGCCTACATGAGTCCGGCGGCCGGTGACGCCGCCGCCCGGCGTGCCTACGACAACATCACCGCCCTCATCGAGGCGGGCCTGCACCAGATCGTCCTGGACCCCTGCAGCCTCCTCCTGGTCGACAACTACCAGGCCGTGCACGGACGCAAGCCGTTCGCCGCCGCCTACGACGGCCGGGACCGCTGGCTGAAACGCGTCAACATCACCCGCGACCTCCGCCGGTCCCGGGCCGTCCGCCAGTCGGCCACCTCCCTGCTGGTGTAGGAGTCCTCGATGCTCCGACCCGAACGCCTCAACACCTGGTTCAGCGGGGTCTGCGACGGCAGCCCCCGCGTCCGGCTGTGCTGTCTCCCGTACGCCGGAGGAACCGGCGCGATCTTCAAGGACTGGCCCTCCGCACTGCCGCCCGGCACGGAGGTCCTCACCGCGCACCTGCCCGGCCGCGGCGACCGCTTCGCCGAACCGCCGCTGCCCACGCTGGAGGAGACGGCCGAACAGCTCTGCGCCGCGTTGCCGACGGCCGACGTCCCCACCGTCCTCCTCGGCCACAGCATGGGCGCGCTCCTCGCGTACGAAACCGCCCTGCGTCTCCAGACCGAAGGCCGGGCCCCGGACCTGCTCATCGCCACCGGCGCCCGCCCTCCGCACGTACACCCCGGCGAGTCCGGACCGCAGTCCGAGGCGGAGCTTGCCGCGACCTTGCGGAGGGAACGTCCCTGGGACGACGCACTCTTGGACGACGACCTGATGGAGGCCGTGCTGCCCACCCTGATCGCCGACATCGCGGCCGGTGACCGCTACCACCGGCCGGAGCCGACCGCCCTCGCGTGTCCGCTGAAGGTCTACATCGGAGCCGACGACGAAGGGACCGACTGGCCCACCGCCCTGAACTGGCGGCGCTGCACCGAGGACACCTTCGAGATCGTCGTCCTGCCCGGCGACCACTACTTCGTGGAGACCGCCAGGACCGATGTGGTGCGACGGATCGCCTCGGACCTGACCTCGTGGGTGACATGAGCGAAAGCCTCGACACCCGTCCCACCTACCGTGCGGTGCTGGCCGTGCGCGAGGCACGCTGGCCGTTCCTCGGCAGCTGCCTGGCACGCATGTCCTTCGCCGTCCTGCCGTTGGCGCTGCTTCTGCTGATCCGCGAGGCGACCGGCTCGTTCGCCGTCGCCGGTCTCGCCTCCGGAGCGCTGTCGGCCACCCTGACGCTGTTCGCCCCCGCCCGCGCGAGGCTGATCGACCGCAAGGGCTCCCGGTTCGGGCTCGCCTGGCTCACCGGCCTCTACCTGTCGGGCCTTACGGTGCTGATCAGCCTGGCCGAGGCGGGCGCGGCCACCCCGGTGCTGCTCGTCGCCGCCGCGCTCGCCGGAGCGTTCGCACCGCCCCTCGGGCCGACGATGCGCGTCCTCTGGGCGAAGATCCTCCGCCGACGGCAACCCCTGCTGCACACCGCCTACGCCCTCGACTCGGTCACCGAGGAAGTGGTGTTCACCGTGGGCCCGTTGGTGGCAGGCGGCCTGATCGCGGTCGCCGCGCCGCTGGCGGCGATGATCACGGTCATGGCGCTGATCGCGCTCGGCACCGTCTGCTTCGTGCTGTCCGCCGCCACCGGCGACCCCGGCCCGGACGCGTCCGACGAGGAGCACGTCCGGGGGCGCCCCCTCGCGCTGCCGGGAATCCGGACGATCGTGCTGGCCTTCGGCGGGGTCGGCGTGGTCGTGGGGGCGCTCCAGATCGCGCTGCCGTTCCTCGCGGATCAGGCCGGTTCGCCGGGCGCGGGCGGCGTCCTGCTGGCGCTGCTTTCGGCGGGCAGCGCCATCGGCGGCCTCGCCTACGGCCGCATCAGGTGGCGCAGTTCCCCGACCGACCGGTTCGTGGTGCTGGTCGTGGTGTTCACGCTGACGGTGCTCCCGCTGTGCGTGATCGAAAGCCCCGTCCGGGCGGGTGCGTTCGTGTTCGTGGTGGGGCTGAGCCTCGCGCCGCTGTTCACGACCGCCTACCTGCTGGTCAACGACCTGGTGGCCGCGTCGAAGGCTGCTCCGACCGAGGCCAACACCTGGGTTTCCACGGCCAACAACGGGGGCTATGCCGCGGGCAGCGCCGTCGCCGGTGTCCTGCTCGGTTTCCGTGGGCCCGCCCTCACCGTCACGGCCGCCTTCCTCGTCTCCGCGGCGATCGTCGCCGTGACCGTGCTGCGCCGCCGCACGCTGGTGCCCGCCCCCACCCATCCCGCAGCGGAGGAGTGAACCGATCGTGTTGAACAACGAGGCGAGCTGGTCCCGCATCCACGCCGGAGCCGGAGCCGGAACCGACGTCGTGCTCGCCGTCGACTTCTACGGAACGGGCCGTCAGGAGGCCACCTTCCGTCATCTGTGCGAACTGCTCCCGGACGCTCCTGAGGTCTGGCACGCGGTTCCGCCGACCGTGGACGGCGACTGGTCGGCGGCCACCGGCGCCGGTCATCTGCGCTGGTGGGCCGAGGGGCTGTCGGCGGTGTTCGGGGAGCGGCGGGTCGGTGCCGTCGTCGGCTACTGCGCCGGGAGCGTCTTCGCCTCGGCCCTTGCCGACGGCCTGGCCGAGCGGCAGGGCGACCGGCCGACGGTCGTGCTGTTCAATCCCGGCGCGCCGGGCGTCGCCACGCTCACCCGCGACTTCCGCGGCCTGGTCGAGGGCATGGACGTGCTCACCGACGAGGAGCGCACCGGCATGCTGGCAGAGATGGAGGAGATCCAGCAGGCGCACGCGCCCGACGCCCTGGTCCCGGTCGCCGAGCAGTACGCCGCCCTCTACCGCAAGGGCTGCAAACTGCTGTGCCAGCGCCTCGAAGTGGACGCGGAGCTCGGCGACGAACTCGCCGCCGTCCTGCACTCCTACCTGGCCTACCTGACGGCGGCCCTCGACGTGCCCCCGACTCCCGCGTGGCGCGGCGCCACGTCGATCACCTCCCGCGAGCACCGCGGAGCGGACTTCACCGACTCCGAGCGCGGCTTCGACGTCGCCCGCGCGGACCTGCTGAACTCCCGCGACGTCGCCGCGACGGTGGGCCCGCTCCTGTACGGACACGGGGCGGACCAATGAACCGACTTCTGCGCGACGCCTTCCTCACCCAGGTCCACACGACGCCCGACGCGGACGCCGTGGTCCGGGGCGACACCGTGTGGAGCTACCGCGAGCTCGCGTCGCGGGCCACGCGCATCGCCCGGTCGCTGGCCGACAGGGGCGCCGGTCCCGGCACACTGGTGGCCGTACGGCTGGAGCGCGGCCCCGAACTGGTCGCGGCCCTCGTCGCGGTCATGCTGACGGGAGCGGGTTACGTACCCGTCGCCGCCGACGATCCGGACGACCGCGTCCGGCACATCCTCGACGACTCCGGCGCCACCCTCGTGATCGCGGCGCGGGCCGCCGACGGCCGGACCCTCACCCTCGCCGACGCCATGGCCGCACCGAACGCCGAGTCCCTTCCGCCGACGCCCCCGATGCGCCCCGACGACCCGGCGTACGTCATCTACACATCCGGGTCCAGCGGTACGCCCAAAGGTGTGCTGGTCGAGCACGGGGCGCTGAGCGCCTACCTCGCCCATGCCCGCACGCACTACAGCGGCCTGTCCGGGCGGACGGTGCTGCACTCCTCCGTGTCGTTCGACATGGCGGTGACCACCCTGTGGGGTCCGCTCGTGTGCGGCGGCGCGATCCACGTCCTCGACCTCAGGCGCATCGCGTCCGGCGAGGAGCCGCCGCCCGCCACGGCACGGCCCACCTTCCTGAAAGTCACCCCGTCCCACCTGGGCATGCTGGACCTGCTCCCGGAATCCTGCCTGCCCACCGACCAGCTCGTGATCGGCGGCGAGGCGCTGACCGACGCCGCTCTCGTACGTTGGCGTGCCGCGCACCCCGGCGTCACGGTCGTCAACGAGTACGGACCCACCGAGGCCACCGTCGGCTGCTGCACCCACGTCATACGTCCCGGAGACGGCCTGACACCGGCGGCCGACCCCACAGCCGCCTCCACGGATGTCCCCACCGCCGTCCCCATCGGCCGCGCGAACCGGGGAACACGCCTGTACGTCCTCGACGCGAACCTGAAGCCGGTCCCCACCGGCGAGCAGGGCGAGCTCCACCTCGCGGGCGACCAGCTCGCCCGCGGCTACCTCGGCCGCCCCGACCTGACCGACGAGCGGTTCGTCCCCGACCCCTTCGCCGACGACGGCTCGCGCATGTACCGCACGGGCGACCTGGTCCGGGAGCGCCCGGACGGCGCACTGGAGTACCGGGGACGCATCGACGAGCAGCTCAAGGTCTTCGGCTACCGGATCGAACCCGGCGAGGTCGAGGCGGTGCTTTCGGCCCACCCCACCGTCAGGGACTGCGTCGTCGTGGCCCGGGGCGACGCGGACGCCCGCCGACTCGTCGCCTACCTCGTGCCGCGCCCCGGCCACCCCGTCGACCCGGTGGCACTCCGGCGTCACGCGGCCGGTGCGCTTCCGGAGTACATGCTTCCGGGGGTGTTCGTGCCGATCCCCGAACTGCCCCTCACCCCCAACGGCAAGCTCGACCGGAGCGCACTGCCCGAACCGCCCCCGGACCCGCACCGGACGCATCCGCACCGGACCGGAGCGAGCGCCCTGTCCGAGGCCGAGGAACTGCTCTGCGGTCTCGTCGCGGAGACCCTCGGCATCCCGGAGATCGGAGCGGAGGCCGACTTCCTGGCGTCGGGCGGCACCAGCATCACCGCACTCAAGCTCGTCGCCCGCGCCCGCAGGACCGGGCTGCGCCTCGAACTCACCACCGTCCTGCGCGAACGCACCGTGCGGCGCATCCTCGCGGCCCACCCCGGCCGCACCGCCGCCCGCACCGGGGAAGGAGTGCCCAAGTGACCATGCCCCTCACGCTCGAACCGCTGGGCGGCATCACGCCGCAGCCCCGGGACAACGGCCACACCGCCGGGGCTGCATACGACCTGGGACCTGCGGGGGACGCGGGCGTCGGCTGGGCACAGGCGCACGGCGAGGCGCTGCGCGACCGGCTGCGCACCGACGGACTGATCCTGCTCCGCGGCCTGCCCGTCGACATCGGCGCCTTCGACGACGTCGTGCGCGCCGTCGGCGGCGAGCTCCTGACCTACACCGAGCGGTCCACGCCGCGCAGCGAGGTCAAGGGAAACATCTACACCTCGACCGAATATCCGGCCGACGAGTCGATCCCGCTGCACAACGAGAGTTCCTACTCGGCGGCTTGGCCGACGACGGTGTACTTCTTCTGCCACACAGCGCCCGGAACGGGCGGCGCCACCCCCATCGCGGACAGCCGCACCGTGCTCGACCTCATTCCGGCGGACGTCCGGAACCGGTTCGCCGAAGGCGTCCTCTACACCCGTACGTTCCGCGCCGAGATGGGCCTGAGCTGGCAGGAGGCGTACCAGACCGAGGACCGCGCCGAAGTCGAGCGGCACTGCCGTGCCCACGGCCACGCGTTCTCCTGGGACGGGGACGTCCTGCACACCCGCCACCACCGGCCCGCGACGATCACCGAACCGGCCACCGGAACCGAAGTCTGGTTCAACCAGGCGCACTTGTTCCACCTCTCCAGCCTGGAACCCGACCTGCGGGAGGTGCTCCTCGAGACCTACGGAGACCACGGCCTGCCCCGCAACGCGCACCTCGCCGACGGCAGCCCGATCCCCGAGGACGACCTCGCCGCGATCAGAGCCGCCTACGACCGCGCCTCCCTCGTCATCCCCTGGCGGCCGGGCGACATCATGCTCGTCAACAACCTTCTGATGGCCCACGGCCGCGAACCGTTCACCGGCGACCGCCGCATCCTCGTCGCCATGACGTGAGCCCGTCGGGACGGCCCGCCGAACTGACCGTCTGCGTGCAGGTGCGGGTGTCTCAGTTCAGTTGCTCGGCGAGGCCGACGATGATGCCCTCCGGGCCGCGGACGTAGCAGAGCAGATAGCTGTCCTCGAACCGGGCGATCTCGCCGAGGAGCTCGGCGCCGTGCGGGCGCAGACGGGCCACGGTGTCCTTGATGTCGTCGACGGCGAACATGACGCGGTGCGTGCCCAGAATGTTGTGCGGCGGGTTGGGCTGCCCGGCACTGATCGCCGCGGGGCTGCGGTACTTCGACAGTTCGAGCCGACTGTGACCGTCAGGGGTCCGGACCATCGCGATGTCGCAGTGCACGCCGTCGAGTCCGGTGCACTGGTCGGCGACGAGCCCCGCGACCTCCGCCCTGCCCTCCAGCTCCATACCGAGCTCCACGAAGAACGCGATGGCGGCGTCCATGTCCTCGACGACGATGCCGACGTTGTCCATCCGCTGAATCGCCATGCTGGTTTCTCCTTCTGCTTCATTCTTCCTGGTGCGGCCGGTGGTGGCCGCTGATGCCCCTGGGACGGAGCCGGTGACACGTTCTCGACATCCGAGGCCGTTCTTCACGTGGTCCGGTCCGGTACCGGAGCGAGGTAGGCGCGATAGTCGTCGTGCCCCCTCAGATCCTCCAGGTAATAGGGGCGCCAGGCGTGAGCGTATGGCGGTGGGGAGCTCTTGGGCGGTTCCAGGGCGGCGACCCGTATCCGCCGGGCTGCCCCGATGATGCGTGTTGCGGTGGTGTTGGCGTTGTGGCCGTGGATGTGGGCGGAGGCGCACCCGGCGTAGAAGGCGATGGGGATGGCCTGGCGGCCGGTGAGCAGGCAGGGCGGTCGTACGCCGAGGCGGTGCAGCTCGGCGGCGGCTCGGGCGTAGTCGCGGTGGGCCGCGGTGGAGCGGTGCACGGTGTGCTCCAGCACCGCGTACTGCACGACCAGGTGACCCGCGAGTACGGCTGCCACCAGCGTGGTGGCCGCTGCCCGCCACCGGCCCTTGGGTGCGGTGACGAGACGAGTGAGGGTGTCGGCGGCCGGGATCGCGAGGAGCGCGTAGGCGGGCAGCAGGAAGCGCGGCGCCGCGTAGCCGATCAGGAAGAGGTACGGGACGGCCGCTGACACCGCGCAGGCCAGGGCCAGCAGCGTGCCCGCCGCTCGGCCCGCCCGCACCGCGACCACCAGGCCCGCCGCCGCGAGCACCGGCAGCGCGAACCACCATGCGGTCACGGCCGCGTCCGGCATCGCCCCGGTGCACGGTCGGCACAGCGTCCGACCGCCCAGGCTGCGCAGCTGATCCCCGACGGCGAGGTGCCGGCCCAGACCGCCCTGTATTCGGGCGCCCTCGGCAAGCCGCGCGCCGAGTCCGCCGTAGCGGACGTACGCCTCGACGACCCACTCGGCGGCCCCGGCAGCAAGCCCGAGGAGGACCGCCCCCAGCAACCGCGGCTGCCGCCACCGACGCACGCCGATCAGCGCGGCGCACAACGGCAGTGCCACCCAGGCCGCGTCGGTGGGCCGCATCAGCGCCATCAGTGCCGCGCTCGCCGCGAGGCCCCGGACGGCCCCCCGGTCGTGGCGGTCCCCCTGGGCGCGCAGGAAACAGCCCACGGCCGCCAACGCCCCTGTCGCCACCCAGTAGTTGGGCATCGCCTGCGGCCCGTAGAACACCGTCACCCACAACGATCCGAACAGGGCCCCGGCCAGCGCGAGAACCCGCACGGGCAGCAGCCCCCGCCAGCAGCGCAGCGCGACGTAGAGACCGATGCCCGCGAGGAGCGTCAGATAGACCCGCAGCAGTGCGGTGGACGACGACCAGGCCGCCACCGGCGCCACGAGCAGGGGGACGCCCCGGGCGCGCGGCGCGCTGAAGAACGCGGCCGGGGCGTGCGAGCTGACCTGGCTGACGTACACCGTCTCGTCCCAGCCGAGCCCCATCTCCGGGTGCACCAGGACCAGTTGGGTCACTGCGAAGGCCGCCGCGACGGCGACGAGCGAGGTGTGCGTGGTCCTCGTCATTTCTACCCCCACCACCCCTACAGGTTGTAGGGTTCATTCCACCCTACGAGCTGTAGGGTCCAGGTGAAGGGGTGGTCGGACATGCGCGAAGAGCGGGGCGCCGACGGGGTGCACGGCGTGGAGGTCGAGGAGGTCTGGCCGCGCGACGGGCAGATCCGGCTGTGTCTGGCCGTGGTGGGCGGAGGGGGTGCGCGGGCCGTGCTCGTTCTGAAGGTGCGGGGCGAGGGCGGCGGAGAGGTGCGGTTGCCCGTGGACGGTGGCAGCGGCAGCGGCGATGGTTGGTTCGGTGCGCGCATCCCTCTGGAGCTCCTGGGCGCTTCCTGCGATGTGTCGGAGCAGGTCTGGGACCTCTACCTCGACGTCGGCCCGGGCGGCGGACTCCTGCGCCTGGGGCGGCACTTGGATGACGTCGTCGGCAAGAAGAAGATCTTCGTGTACCCGGCGCAGCTCAGCGCCGGTGTCTGGGTGGAGCCGTACTACACGGTCAAGGACAACCTCTCGATCGCCTGCCGCCGGGAGGCGCAGTGAAGATCCGCTTCCTGCTCCTGAACGCGTACGCGGTCGGTGGCACCGTCCGCACGGTCGTCAACCAGGCGAACGCGCTGGCCGCCGCCGGGCACGAGGTGGAGATCGCCAGCGTCCACCGGCACCGCGCCGCTCCGGCCTTCCCGCTCCACCACGGCATCCGCCTGCACGCCCTCACCGACACCACCGTCACCGGCCCCTGGGGGCGGCGTCACGTCGAGGCGTGGCAGCGGCGTCGCCCCAGCGAGCTGATCCCGCGTGCGGAAGTCAAGTTCACACGCTTCAGCCGCCTCACCGATCACCGCATCACCCGCTACCTGCGTTCCCTGAACGACGGCGTCCTCATCACGACCCGCCCCGGCCTCAACATCCTCTCCGCCCGCTTCGCCCCGCCCACTGTGCTCCGCATCGGACAGGAACACCTGCACTACGAGCGCCACAAGCCCGCCCTGACCCAGCAGATCGACCTCTGGTACCCCCGGCTCGACGCGCTGACGGTGCTGACCGAGGCCGACCGGCAGACTTACGCCGCGCGTCTGCCCGGCGCCCAGGTCCGCATCGAGCGCATCCCCAACCCACTGCCGGATGCCACCCCCGCACGCTCGTCCCTCGACCGGCCGCTCGTCGTCAGCGCCGGACGCCTGGTCAAGGCCAAGGGCTTCGACACCCTCATCGAGGCCTTCGCCCGGGTCGCCCGGGCCCACCCCGACTGGCAGTTGCGCATCTACGGATCCGGCCCCGAACGTGACCGCCTGCGCACCCTCATCCACGAACGGCACCTGTACAACCACGTCTACCTCATGGGCAGTACGCCGTACCTGGAGGCCGAACTCGCCAAGGCCTCCCTCTTCGCCCTCGCCTCCCGCCACGAGGGATTCGGCATGGTGCTGGCCGAGGCGATGAGTCACGGCGTCCCGCCGGTCAGCTTCGACTGTCCGCAAGGCCCCCGCGAGATCATCACCGGCGGCCAGGACGGACTGCTGATCGCCCCCGGCAATGCCGTGGCTCTCGCCGAAGCCCTGGCCCTCCTGATCGAACACCCCGAACTGCGCGAGAAGCTGGGGGAGTCGGCGGCCCTCGCCGCCAGGCGCTACGCACCCGGACGCATCCGCGAACAGTGGGAGGCCCTGTTCGCCGAGCTCGGTGGGCCCGGCGGGCTCACCGCGGCCCGGTCCGGCGCATCCGGCAGCCCCACTTCCCGTTGACCCTACGCGCTGTAAGGTGACGGCATGGCAGGCAGCAACTCCCCAGGCGGATCGGGCAGAGCGGAACGGCGCAACTCCGGAGAGCTGGAGAGCGAAGTGCTCGCCGCCCTGTGGGCCACCGACAAGGCTCTCACTCCCGCCGAGATCCAGACCGGGATCGGCGGCGACCTCGCGTACAACACGGTCCACACCATCCTCAAGAGGCTGCACGACAAGGGCCTGGTCCTGCGGGACGCGGAGGGGCGGCGCGGGGCGTACCGACCGGTGAAGAACGCCGCCGAGATGACCGCCGATGCCATGCACCAGGCACTCGACCGCGGCCCCGACCCGATCGCCACGCTCCAGCAGTTCGTCACCGGTCTGAGCGTCGAGGAGGAGCGCGCGCTGCGTGACCTCCTCGGTGGGAGCGGCCCATGAGGATCGACGTCTACACCCCGCTCGTCCTCTCCCTGCTGCTCGCCGCCGTCAGCCCGGTCGTCGGCAGGCGGGTGGCCCCTGCCCTGGCGGCTCGTGTGCTCACCGCCGCCGCGGTCGTCACCGCGGCCGCCACCACCTGGGCGCTCGTCCTGCTCGCAGGCACCCTCGTCAGCGAGGCTCCGCCCGTGGCCGCCGAAGCGCACGAGGACGGCCGCAGCCTGCCCGACCCCGTCCCCGGAGTCATCGCCTTCGCCGCCGTCCTGGCCCTCGGCGTGATCGCGTACCGGGTCTGCCGCGCCCTGCGCGCCGAGTGCGCCACCCGCCGCACCCTGCGCGGCCTGTGCGAGGGCCACCCGCAGGACACCGAGCTGATCGTCGCCGCCTCCCCTGTGCCCCGGGCCTTCGCCATCCCCGCCGGATCCGGGGCGCCCGGCCGGATCCTGGTCACTGCCGCCATGCTCGGCGCCCTCGAACCCGCCGAGCGCCGCGTCCTGCTGGCCCACGAGCGCGCCCACCTGACGCACCGGCACGCACTCGTCTCGGCCGCCGTCACGATGGCTGTCGCGGCCAACCCCCTCCTTGCGCCCGTCCGCACGACCGTCGTCTTCCTCATCGAACGCTGGGCGGACGAACGCGCCGCCACCGCCGTCGGCAACCGGACCACCGCCGCGCGCGCCCTGGCCCGTGCCGCCCTCATCGCGGTGCACGCCAGCCCCGTCCGCGCACTCAACTTCACCGACCGCGCCGTCACCCGCCGCGTGGCCGCCCTCCAGGCCGCACCGCCCCCGCGCCTGTTGCCCCTGGCCGCCGCCGTCCTCGCCCTCGGCCTGCTCCCGGCCATCGGCGCCGCCGACGCCACGGGCGACTTCGTTCAACTCCTTGCCCGTACGCTCCCGCTCTAGGTGTATTGATCACGAGCACGGTTGCAGGAAGCGCGGTTCGAGGAGATGACACCACCGCCCTCGCAGGGCCACACCATCCGGCGGTGCGCGGTCACACGTCCCTGCGGCGCACCAGCACACCCAGAACCACAAGGCCCGGCACCAACGGCAGCCACGCCGTGAGCAGCCGGTAGCCGATCACCGCCGCACCGGCCGCCGCGCCGGGCGCCCGGCGGCCACGAGCGCGAAGACGAGCGCGGCGTCCAGCGAACCGAGGCCACCGGGCGTCGGCAATAGCACCGCGGCACTGCTCGCCGCGAGATACGCGAGCGCCACCCGCTCGACGGGCAGCGCCAGGTCCAGGCCCTGGGCGAGCGCGACAAGCGCCGAGGTGTGGAGCAGGGTGAAGGCCAGGGATCCACCCCACAACGCAGCTGCCCTGCACGGGAGTTGATGCACGGTCCGTACGTCGGCGAGCACGCGGGCCGCCGCGCCCCGCACCCGGCCCCGAAACGGCACGGTCACGGCGCCCGCTACGCAGACCCCGGCGAGCGGCAGCCACGGCACCGACTCCGGCATGCTCAGCACCCCCGGGCAGGAGACGGCCGCTGCGCCCAGCAGGACGCCGCGCGCCGTACCGCCCGTGCCCGCCCGCACCGCGAGTGCCGACGCCGCACGGGGCAAGGAGAGCCCGCACCGTTGCAGCAGTCGCACATTCACCGCGCCCGCCCCGAGTCCGCACGGCAGCACGTGATTGGCCGCCGACGCCGCGAACTGCCCCGCCAGCAGCCGCCCCGCGGGCAGCGTCTCGCGCACCGCCCCCTGCAGGGCGAGTGCCGAACACGCCCACGTCAGCACCGCGCACACGCCCGCCACCAGCAGCCAGCCCCGGTCGGCACCTGCGAGCCGGCAAACCCCGCCCCGACCGTGGACCGCTGCCGCACCGCGACAACCGCTGCCACCACCACGACCGCGAGCACCACAGCCGCACGCACTCGAGTCCACCGAACCTCGTGCCCCCGCATCCGGGCCTGAGGCGGCATCGCCATTGCGTTACGACCTTCCCGTACGGCGAGCACGCCGCGGCCTGTTGGTCCGGGCCGCTCCCTTGCCCGGTCTCACTGCACTCCCATGTCTAACCCTACAGTGTGTAGGGTTAGACATGGGGGGTGCAGAGGCACCCCTGTCGGATACTCCCTCTAAGCGCCGCGCTCCAGGCGGTAGCCGTGTCCTCGGAGCGTGGTGATCCGAGGCAGTCGGCAGGGGTGGGCGGATGCCTCGGCGGCCTGGGTGAGGCGGCGTCGCAGTCCTGCCATGGTGACGTCCAGGGTCTTGGTGGGGCCGAACCAGTTCTCGTCCCACACCTGTGCCATCAGGGCTTCGCGCGGAACCGCTTCACCGGGGTGTCGCCCCAGGAGGGCGAGCAGGTCGAACTCTTTCGGGCGCAGGGGGATGTCGGTGCCGTGGAGGGTGCAGCGGCGGGCCGTCATGTCGACGGTCAAGTCACCGAGCCGTAGCGGGCGTTGCGGCGGGGATGCGATCGTCTGGCGGCGAAGGTGGGCGCGGAGACGGGCCAGCAGGACGGTGAGGCTGAAGGGTTTGACCAGGTAGTCGTCCGCGCCCGCGTCCAGGCCGGCGATGACGTCGATGTCGTCGGTGCGTGCGGTGAGGATGACGATCAGCAGGTCGGGGAAGCGGGTGCGGAGGGTGCGGGCGAGGTCCAGGCCGTCGAGGTCGGGCAGGCCGAGGTCGAGGAGCACGGCGTCGTAGGCCCTACGAGCCGCTTCGGTCAGGGCCGAGGTTCCGGTGCGGCTCCAGGTGGGGGTGTAGCCGTTGCCGCGCAGGCCGGTTTCCAAGTGGCGTCCGATGGTGTCGTCGTCCTCGACGACGAGGACGCTCGGGCGGCTGCGGTCGGGTGCGGCGGGCGTGCCCATGGGCGACAGCGTAAGGCGGGGGCGGGTGATCGGCATGCCTTCCGTCCCGTACGTCCGGGGCGCGCACACGGCTTCACGGCCCTGTGGCTCCGTGGCTCACAGGTCGCGGAGCTCCTCGACGGCGGGGCGTCGGGCCCCACGGATGCCGTTCAGGGCCGCGGCCAGTACGGCGAGCAGGGCGGCGGTCGCCGTGAGCGCCAGGTAGATGCCGGGGACGGACAGGTTCGCGGGCGGTGGGTCGAAGACGCCTGTCAGGACCTTGACCAGCATCTGCGACAAGGCCCAGCCGATCGCTGAGCCTCCGGCCAGGCCGGTCGCGGCCAGCAGGAGGGCCTCGGTGAGGACCATGCCCCGCAGCTGGCGGGCCCGCGCGCCGAGGACGGTGGCGATGGCGAAGGTGCGGCGGCGTTCGGCGAGCCCGAGGGCAAGGACGAGTCCACCGGCTCCGGCGGCCAGCAGGACGGCGAAGGCGAGTTCGATGCGGGTGAGTCCGGCGAGGTCGACGGAGGTCAGGCTGGTGCCGATAGTGCCGCGGGTCTGGGTGAGGTCGGTGACGGCGGCGCTGGTGCCCAGGTGCCGGTGCAGCCGGGCGGCGATCTGCTTCTGGTGGGTGCCGCCGGTGTCGAGGAGGAAGGCGCCCACCGCGTCGCTGCCGGTGGTCTTGGCGATGTAGGAGGCGTTGGCGACGAAGAAGCTGTCCTTGGGGGCGGTGGGGAACTCCTTGGCGATGCCGGCGTAGTGGAAGGGCACCGTGCGCAGGGCCTTGGTGCGGGCGTCCTGGATGCGCAGGTCGACCCTGTCGCCGGGGGTGAGCTGGAAGTCGTTGACGGTCTCGACGCTGACCAGCAGGTTGTCCTGGCGCTGGGCCAGTTTGCGCAGGAGCTGGTGGGTGGTGCCACCGGCGAAGTAGGCGTCCTGGAGGGAGGTGGCCTGCGCGATGGTGGCGGGGCGGACGCCGTACAGGTCCTGGAGGTCGGAGCCGACGTAGGCGAAGCGGTGCTGGAGCGGTTCGACGTGCCGTACGCCCGAGGTCCTCAGCCCGGACCCTGCACCGGGGGGTACGCGGGCGCCGGGCGGTTCGGTGACGGTGACGTCGGCGCCGTTGGTCAGGCGGGCGTCGACCTCGGCCTGCTGCTTGTAGGTGGCGTTGAAGACGGCGGTGGAGAGCGCGAAGGACACGGCGAGGGCGAGCAGCACCACCGAGCGGGCCAGCGGGCGGCGGCGCCGGGAGAGGGTGGCGGCGGTGGTTGTGGCGAGGGTCGCGGCGAGCGGGCGGGCGAGGCGGGCCAAGGCGCGGCGGCCGTGGGTGAGGGCGAGGAGGGTGAGGCGCCACAGCAGCAGGGCGGCGCCGGTCCACAGGAGGGCGGGGCCGAGGAAGGCCCAGTACGACACGGAGAGGCTGGGCACGCCCTCCGGGGCGAGGACGAGGGCGTACTGGTTGCCGGAGGAGGCGCGGAAGACCAGCCAGGAGCCGACCAGGAGGGCGAAGTCCAGGCCGTACCGCATCCACCAGGGGCTGCGGGTGCCGCGGGCGCCGGGCTCCTTGCGGGTCTCGGTGACGGTCACGGTGCGCAGGTCGCGCAGGGCGGGGACGAGAACGGCCGCGGCGGCGACGGCGGTGCCGAGCGCGAAGGCGATCCCGTACCTGGCGGTCCAGGTGCCCGCGCCCGCGCCGAAGGATGCGGCGCCGAAGGCGAGGCGGCCGGTCAGTGCGGCGATGCCCAGTCCGGCCAGGCCGCCGAGGAGGCCGATGAGGGCTGCTTCCACTCCCGCGAGCGTGGTGATCTGGCGGGGGCGCAGGCCGCGCAGCCGCAGCAGGCCCTGCTCCTGGCGGCGCCGCTCGCCGCCTGCGGAGGCGACCGCCGCGGTCAATGCGGCGGCAAGGACGGCGCCGGGCACGCCGAGGAAGAGGAAGAGGATCTGGGCGTACGAGGCGTCCTGGCGGGCGGAGTCGAGGGCGGAGCCGACGTTGTCGCCGACAAGGGCGCCGCCTGCGGAGCGGGCCTCCAGATTGTGTGCGGCGCGGGTGACGGCGGTGAAGGCGGCGGCCGGGTCGGAGGGCAGGCGTGCGGCGTCGCGGGCCGCGTGGATCTGGGTGGTGACGGCGGTGGCGCCCCGGGTGAGCGCGGCGAAGCGGGCGGCGGGCAGCAGGACGACGTTGTCCGGGGGCGCGGTCGGCTGGGACTGGCTGGGCGCGCCGACGGTCTGGAACAGGGAGTCGGCCTGGGGCAGGTCGATGACGCCGTCCACCCTTACCTGCCTCGGCCTGCTGGTGCCGGGGAGCTGGATGGCGATGGTATCGCCGGGGGCGGCGTGCAGGTTGGCGGCGGTCTGCTGGGCCAGCAGGACCCCGTTCGGGGAGCCGGAGAGGGTGCGGATCGTGTCGGGGAACAGACGGCGGTAGCCGTCGGGCATGCCGAGGGCCATGCCGGGTCCTGTGGTCTGGGTGCTGCCCTGGACGCGGGTGGTGAAGCCGGTGGTGCGGGCGTAGCCGACGGGCAGGGCGGCACGCGTGTCCGGCGTCGTGCGGATGAGGGACTGCACCTTGTTCGGGTCGGCGCCGGGCTGTACCTGGACCTGCCAGTCGACCGCGACCGAGCGCACCGCGCGCTGGGTCATGGTCGCTTTCGACGCGGTGAGGAAGGAGCCCAGCGCGGCGACGAGGGCGACCGCGAGGGCGATGCCCGCCGACGCGGCCAGCAGGCGTCCGGTGCGGCGGCGGGCCAGAGCGGCCACCCACGAGGTGATCATGACACTGCCTCCGGTGCGAGCAGCCGCCCGTCGCGCATGGTGCGCCGGATGGTGAGCCGGGCGGCGACGGCCGGGTCGTGGGTGGTGACGACGAGGGCGGCGCCGGTGTGGTCGGCGGCCGTGAGCAGGGCGTCCAGGACGCGGGTTCCGGTGGTGTGGTCGAGGCGGCCGGTCGGCTCGTCGGCGAGGATCAGGCGCGGCGAGAGGGCGAGGACCCGGGCGGCGCCCACCCGCTGGGCCTGCCCGCCGGAGATCTCCTCGGGCAGCCGCTCCGCCAGATCGGCCGCGCCGACCAGCGCGAGTGCCGCGAGCGCGGCCTGCCCGGCCTCGCCTTCCGGCCGACCGGCGAGGACCAGCGGGAGTGCGGTGTTCTCGACCACGTTGAGCGCCGGGATCAGGCTGTCGCCCTGGAAGACCAGGCCGATGTCGTACGGGCCAAGGGAGGCGGCCCGCCGCACCGTGCCGCTGGTGGGCTGTTCGAGCCCGGCCAGCAGGTGCAGCAGCGAGCTCTTGCCCGAGCCGGAGGGGCCGACGACGGTGAGCCGGTCGCCCGGGCCGATCTCCAGGTCGGCGCCGTGCACGGCCACGACCGCCTGCGCGCCCCGACCGAAGGTGAGAGCCGCATCTGCGCAGGCCACGAGCACGTCAGCGCGTGACATCGGGTACCCCCTGCTGCGATGCGGGGCGGGTGGCCTCGGCGGCCCCGCCGTCCGCCAGTTCGATCACACGGTCGGCGTTGCGGACGACCTCGACGCTGTGCGTCACGATCAGCACCGCGCATCCCCGCGCGGCTCGCTCCCGCAGCATCACCAGGACCAAGTGCTCCGTCTCCCCGTCCAGTTCGCCGGTCGGCTCGTCGGCCAGCAGGACTTCGGGCGCGTTGGCCAGCGCGACGGCGAGACCGGCCCGCGCCAGCTCTCCACCGGACAGCTGCCGGGGCAGCGCGTGCGTCCGTTCGCCGAGCCCCACCTGGGCGAGCAGTTCC
Organism: Streptomyces sp. NPDC004732; assembly: GCF_040609235.1. Lineage (NCBI taxonomy): Bacteria > Bacillati > Actinomycetota > Actinomycetes > Kitasatosporales > Streptomycetaceae > Streptomyces > Streptomyces sp. NPDC004732. Next base: position 105,448 of record NZ_JBEXJR010000021.1, on the reverse strand, counting down.
CCGGCCGAGGCGACGGGCCTTTTGCCGACGGCCCGTTGGGGCAGGCGGACGTTGTCGCGCACGCTCAGCTGGGGCAGGAGATTGCGGGACTGCAGCAGCACGCCGATGTGCCGGGCACGCAGCCGGGCCCGCTCGGTCTCGGGCCGGTGGCTGATCCGAACGCCGCCCACGCGGACCTCGCCGCCGGACGGCTCGTCCAGCCCCGCCAGACACGCAAGGAGGGTCGACTTGCCGGACCCCGAGGGCCCCACGACCGCCACCGTCTCGCCCTGCCGCACCCGCAGCGACACCCCGCGCAGGGCCAGGGTCTCCTCCTCGCCCGCACGGTAGAAGCGGTACAGCTCACGGGCGGCGAGAACCGTCTCGGGCTCCACGGTGGTCACCGCCAGGTGAAGGAGTCGCTGACGATGCGCCACGGGTCGACGTTGTCGGCCTTGACCGGCCCGGACAGGGTCAGTTCGACCTCGTGGCCGGACCGGTAGTAGGCGTACCGCTCGAAGGCGTCGCGCACCACCTTGCCGGTGACCGGGTCCTTCGCCGCGTCCCCCTGGTAGGTGATCCGGACGACCCGGCCCGCGTGCCGGGTCACTTCCGAGACCTTCGAGGCGGCGAACTTCGTTACTTGGGAGCGCAGTTGCGGGACGACCTTGGTGGTGACCGAGCCGACGGTGGGGGCGGCGGACGCGGAGACCGCCGTGATCCGCACGGTGTTCAGCTTGTCCGTGAATACCGTGCTGTTCCCCGGCTCGGTGCGGGCCCAGCCCTCGGGCACCTTCACGGTGAAGCCGGTGAAGGAGCCGCCGGTCGGCCGGTAGGCGACGTACGCCTGGTTGTCGGGGATGTCGCCGGGCGGATTGGACTCGGCGGGGGCCGCGTTGCCCTGCCCGTTTCCAGAGTGCTCCGAGGAGGTGGCCGGTGATGACGCCGTCGAACCCGTACCGGAGTGCGAGCCGGAACCGGAACAGCCCGCTGCCACCGCCGTGACGAGCGTCAGTCCGACGACGACCGCGGATGTCCGTGCGTGTGCTGCCATCACCACTGCCCTCCAAGGAGTTCCGCGGACCTAACGGTCATGGCGTCCACGCTAGGGAGCGGCCGGTTAACGCCCGGCCCGCCGAGGGTTAGACGACGGCAAAACCGTGCGGCTCGCTCCCCACCTGCGGACGGGCCGCCGCATGATGAGGACATGAGACAGCGTGTGGTGCGAGTCGCCCTGACTGCCGCCCTGGTCGCCGTCGTCCTCCTCGCCGTCCCGCTGGCCCTGGCCATCAGGTCCTCCCTGTACGCCGCTCAGCGCGACACCCTGGAACGCGCGGGGCTCGCCGCGGCCGTCAGAGTGAGCCCGGACTATGTCACCGGTGACCCGGCGGAGCTGCCGCCCGCGCCCGCCGGAGGGCGCGTTGGCCTGTACGACCCGCACCAGCGGCTCCGGGCGGGCAGCGGCCCCGAGAAAGGGGACGCACCCGTCCGCCGTGCCTTCGGCGGAGAGGTGACCAGGGGACAGCCGGACGGTGAACTGGTGGCCGCCGTGCCGGTCGCCCGCGCCGAGCAGGTGATCGGCGTGGTCCGCGCATCCTCCCCCGACGACGCCGTACGCGACCGGGTTCTCGCCGCGTGGGCCGCCCTGCTGGGCGTGACCGTGATCGCGTTGGCCGTCGCGGTGGTCGTCGCCCGCCGTCAGGCCCGGGCACTGGCCGCCCCGCTGGAGGACCTTTCCCGCCACTGCCGGGCCGTCGCGGACGGCGATCTGAACGCGCGAGCGGCGGTCGGCGGCATCGCGGAGATCGACCAGGTGTCCCACACCCACAACGCCATGCTGCACCACCTGTCCGAACTCCTGCGCCGCGAGCGCGACTTCACCGCCAACGCCTCGCACCAGCTGCGCACCCCGCTCACCGGACTCCAGCTGACCCTGGAGGCCGGGCTCGCCCAGGACGACGTCGGCCCGGCCCTACAGGAAGCGCTCGCCGCCACCCACCGCCTGAACCACACGGTCGAGGAACTTCTGCGTCTCGCCCGCGCTGATGGCATGACCCGGGCTCCCTCGCCCGACCGGCCGGTGGCACGCCTGTTGCGGGAGACGGAAGAGCGGTGGCACGGCCTGTTCGCCCGGCACGGCAGACGGCTGGAGCTCACCGGCGGCCAGGACACCGGCGACGTACGCATCCCGGGCGGCCCGGTGGCGGAGATCCTGGGCGTCCTGCTCGACAACGCCCGCGTGCACGGGCGCGGCACCGTCCGGCTCACGGTCCGCGACCTCGGTGACGCCCTGGCCTTCGACGTCACCGACGAGGGCCGGGTGTCCGAAGACCCGGCGCAACTCTTCGAGCGGGGCCGCAGCGCGGGCGGCGGCAGCGGGATCGGCCTGGCCCTGGCCCGCGACCTGGCGACGAGGCTGGGCGGCAGGCTGTCGGCCACGCGCGCCGCTCCCGCCACCTTCACGCTGCTGGTCCCCGCCGGTGTCCACCGTGACGAAGAACCCGGTCCAACCGGCACGCCCCGGTGACGGCGGCTGCTCAGCGGCCGGCCTCGCCCTGGGCGACCTCGATGTCCTGGTGAACGCTGAGCGCGACGGTTGCCGCAGTGGCGCAGGACGCCAGCGCGCAGACGGCCAGCAGGGCGGCGATCCAGGATGTGGCCCGCGAGGACCGGGTGGCGGGGGAAAGGAGGGCGGCCACCCGCTGCGGCACGGGGCCGGTGGTGGCCGCGGGTGTCACCACGAGCCGGGAGGTGTCGCTCGCGTGTGCGGCCAGGGCGGCGCGGGCGATGGCGCGCGCGGTCAGGCGGCGGTCGCCGACGGCGGTGGCGGCGGCCTCGTCGGCGGCCCGCTCGGCGGCAAGCCGGATCGTCTCGCGGACCGGGCGCAGGGCCGGATGGCAGTGGGCGGCAAGCTCGGCCGCGGCCAGGAAGTAGTGGTGGCCGCCCGCGTTGTGGGCGCGCTCGTGCGCGAAGAGCGCCTCGCGCTCGCGGGCGTCGAGGCTGCGCAGCATGGCCGTGGTGACGACGATGCGGTGCGGGCGGCCGGGCAGGGCATACGCGTCGGGGTGCGGGGACTCGACGACGCACAGGTCGCCCGCGGGGGGCCTGCGGTCGGCTTGGGACCGGGCGGTACGCAGAGCCGTGGTCTGCCGCACGACCGAGCGCCCGAGGGTGAGCGCGGCGAGCACGAGCAGTCCGGCGGCGAGCGCGGCCAACGGCAGGACCAGCCGAACGGTGGGCGTCCGCAGCGGGTGCACCAACTCGCCCAGCGGAGCGAAGGCCGGGATCTTGAACAGCCCGGTCAGGGCCAGCGTGCCGAGTGCCGCGACGCTGCCCGCCGCGAGGAGGAGCGCCGAGGCGGTGAGCGTCCACAGGGCGGCCACCGGCGAGCAGCGGCCCAGGATCCGGCACGTCAGCAGCGGCGCCACACAGGGCAGCAGCAGGGGGATCAGCAGCACCGCGAGCGTCATGAGCCCTCGTCAAGGAGGCGGCGCAGGACCTGCTCGTCGTCCGGGTCGAGTTGGGCGACGAAGCGGGCGAGGACCGTCTCGCGGTCGCTGTCGCGGTCGAGTTCGCCGTGCATGCGCAGGGCGGTCAGGCCGTGCGGGTCCTGTATGGGGCGGTAGGCGTAGCCGCGGCCCTGCCGCTCACGCAGGAGCGACCCCTTCTCGTGCAGGCGGGACAGGATCGTCGTCACCGTGGTCCGGGCAAGCCCGGAGGCGAGTTCGGCCTGGACCTGGGACGGCGTGAGGGCGGCGTCTGCCGCCCATAGTGCGGCCATCACCGCGGCCTCCAGTTCGCCCGCCGACCGCCGGTCGTCCTTCTCGCTGCTCATGGGAACGATCCTCACCTCCGCAGCGTCTACAGTAACGTAGACCGTCTACAGATTTGTAGTCAGTCAGGTGCTGCGCATGCCGGTTGCTGTGCGCGAGAGCGCCGCACTTCCGGTCGTCCGTAAGGAAGGGACTCATGCCGATGACCACACCCGTGGTTCTATCGTCGCAGCTCGCGGTGAACCCGCTCAATGCCCAGTCGCTCCTTGCCGCCTTCGGCGTGCTGGGGGTCGGCGTGGTGATGTTCGCCGAGACGGGCCTCCTGATCGGCTTCTTCCTGCCGGGTGACTCGCTGCTGTTCACGGCGGGCCTGCTGTGTACAGGAGGCGGGCAGCACGGCGTCCGGCTGTCGCTTGCGCCGCTGCTGGCCGCCGCGGCGTTCGGCGCGCTGGCCGGGGCGCAGTGCGGCTATCTGATCGGGCGCCGGGCAGGCGGAGCCCTGCTGGCCCGCGGCCGTTCGGCGCGGCTGCGCGAGGGGGCGAAGCGAGCAGAGGAACTGCTCGCGCGCTACGGGCACGCGAAGGCGATCGTCCTGGCGAGGTTCGTGCCGGTGGTGCGGACCGTGCTCAATCCGATGGCCGGGGCGCTGGGGGTGCCAGCCCGGGTGTTCACCAGGTGGCAGGTGGCTGGCGGACTGGTGTGGAGCGTCGGCCTGACCCTGGCGGGGTACGCGCTGGGCTCCTCGATCCCGAACGTGGACCGCTATCTGCTGCCGCTGGTCGCGCTGATCGTGGCGGTGTCGCTGCTTCCGCTCGCCGCAGAGCTGTACCGCAGCCGCCGGCGCGGCACGGAGAAGGAGGCCCGAGGATGAGCCTCGCGTTCGACGGGGCGTCGATCGACGGCTCCGGCTACCGGGACGTGGCGGACCTGGCGCAGCGCTCGCCGGGCTGGCTGGACACCGCGGTGACGGTGTGGTCGGCGTACGGCCTCGCGGTGTTCGCACTGCTCATGATCCTGGGCTGGTGGCAGGCCCGGCGCGTGGGCGCCGCAGCTGCGGTGACGGCACTGGCTGTTCCGATGGTGGCGGCCCTGGCGTTCGTCCTGGACGACGTCCTGAAGCTGATCGTCCGGGAGGACCGGCCGTGCCAGAGCCTTCAGGTGCGGACCCTGGAGGCGTGCCCGGCGCCCGGCGACTTGTCCTTCCCCAGCAATCACGCGGCCATCGCCGCGGCGGTGGCCGTGGCGCTGCTGATCGTCTCGCGGTGCCTGGGCGCAGTGGCCTGTGTGGCGGCGGTCGCCATGGCGGCCTCGCGGGTCTGGGTCGGCGTGCACTATCCGCACGACGTCCTGGCCGGGCTGCTCGTGGGCGCGCTCGTCGCCCTCGCCTCGATGCTTGTGGTGGGGCGTCGGTCCTCGGCACTGGCCCGGCGGATGACGGCGGCAGCTCCGCTGCGTCTGCTGCTCACGGCCTCATGAACCGCGTCGATCCCGTGGATCGGAGGGACGCCGCGGATCTGCTCGTCAGCGTCGCGCTGGGTGCGTGGGCGGCGTTCGGGGTCCTGGCCCTGGTCGTAGTCGGCCGGGCCGGTTCACCACTGTGGCTGGACGACGGTTTCCTCGCCCGGTCGGTCGGCCACCGCCCGGAGGTGGCCGTGACCGTGGCGCGCGGCGTGACGGCCTCCGGTACCGGCGTGGTTCCGTACATACTCGTCGTCCTGGCCGGGATCGTGGCGGGACGCACGGTGCGGCACCGGCTGCTCGCCGCCGTCATCGCGCTCGCCTGCCTAGGCTCGGGACAAGCACTGCGGTACGCCGTGATGGAGTACGCGCACCGCGCGAGGCCGCCGCGGGGCGACTGGACGGCGCACGCGAGCGGCTGGTCCTTCCCGTCCGGGCACACCACCACGGCTGCCCTGACCGCCGGTCTGCTGATCGCCGCGCTCACTCTGCGCCGCCCACGCGGCGGCACTTCGCTCCGGATCGCCGTGGGTTGCTGGGCCCTGCTGGTCGGACTGACCCGGGTCTTCCTCGGCGTGCACTGGTTCACCGATGTCCTGGGCGGTTGGCTGTTCGCCCTCGGCTGGCTGGGGACGTACCTGTGCGCGGCCGCCCATCTGTTGCCCGCTCCCTTCCTCACTCGCACGGCGGCCTCCGCCCCGCAGCCGATGGAGAACCATGCGCCCCAAGATCCTGGTGGTGGAGGACGATCACGCCCTGCGTGACGTGCTCCGCCGCGGCCTGCGGGACGAGGACTTCGACCCCGTTCCCGCCGCCGACGGCGCTACGGCCCTGCGGTTGGCCACCGCAGACATCGCCGCACTCGTCCTGGACGTCGGGCTGCCCGACGCGGACGGCCGGGACGTGTGCCAGGCGCTGCGCGCCAACGGATTCCGCGCCCCGGTCGTCTTCCTGACCGCCCGTCACCACCTCACCGACCGGCTGGCAGGCTTCTCCGCCGGAGGCGACGACTACCTGCCCAAGCCCTTCCACCTCGCCGAACTCGCCGCCAGGCTGCGCGCCGCACTCAAACGCGCAGGCCCCCGCTCCCCGGCCACGACCGGTGACCTGGTCCTGGACGCGATCGGCCACCACGCCACCGTGCACGGCATCCGCGTCCCGCTGTCCCCGACGGAGTTCCGGCTCCTCGCCCCGCTCGTCGCGGCGGACGGCGACCTCGTGCGCCGCCGCGACCTGGTCCGGGCGGGCTGGCCCGAAGGCGCGCAGGTCAGCGACAACACCCTGGACCAGTACCTGAGCCGGTTGCGCCGCAAACTGCGCGAGGCAGGCAGTGCCCTGACGATCGGCACCGCGCGCGGGGTCGGGCACCGCCTGTCGTGAACCGCACCCGGAGCGTCGCGCGCCGCTTTGCCCCGCGCACCCTGCGCGGCCGCCTCTCCCTCGTGGCGCTGGCCACCGCCGCCCTGCTGATGACGGTGCTGACCGTGGTGTTCAACGCCGTGATGGACGAGCACCTGCGGCGCCAGGCGGACCACGGACTGCGCGACCGGGCGGCAGCGGTGGCCACGACCGTCGACACCAGCGGACCTCGCGTACGCATCCTGGAGACCGCCAACGACCGCCTGCTCGACACGAATGTGTGGATCTACGCCGGAACCCGTCTACTGGAGAAACCGCCGTCCGCCACGGCCGACAGCCCGCTCACCCGGGCCGCCGACGGGCTGGCGGCGCAGGACGGGCGGGCCTGCGCCACCGTCCACGCCATCCGGCTGTGCTCGCGGCCCCTCACCGGCCGCAGGGCCACCGCCACCGTCGTCACCGCCCTGGACCTGACTCCGTACCGCAATTCGGCGGACACCCTGCTCCTTGGATCACTCGTCCTGGATGTGATCATGCTCGGCTGTACGTACGCACTGACACGGCTGTCCGTCGGCCGGGCGCTGCGCCCGGTGCGGACAATGACGGACCAGGCCACCCAGTGGAGCGCGGTAGCCTCCGACGAGCGCTTCGGCACCGCAGACCACCCCGCCGAACTGGCCCGCCTCGGCGCCTCGTTGGATGCGCTCCTGGACCGCATTCGCATCGTGCTGCGCCACGAACAGCAGCTGACGGGCGAGCTGTCCCACGAACTGCGCACGCCGCTCACCCGGATCGTCATGGAACTCGACTGGTGGCGCTCCCGCCCCCGTACGGACGCCGAGACCCGAGCCACCGTGGAGGTGATCGTCGAGGCCGCCCGGTCCATGCGCACCATCTGCGACACCGTCCTGGACGACGCGCGAGAGAACGCCCTCACCCCGGCAACGGCCCCCGGCACCACCGACGTCGTGCCCGTCATCGACCGCCTGCTCCACAACCTCGCCCCATCGGGCCGAGTGAGAACCGTGCTGGAACCGGCAACACCCACGCTGGAGGCGGGAGTTGCCCCTGCTCTCCTCGAACGCATCCTCAGCCCCCTGCTCGCCAACGCCGTCCGCTACGCCCGCTCCCAGGTGACCGTGTCCGCACGGCAGCTCCCCGGAGCCGTACGCATCGACGTCGTCGACGACGGCCCCGGAGTGCCGCAGACGTTCGTGGACGAACTCTTCCAGCCCGGCCGACGCGCCGACGCCGACGACGGACACGACGGCGCGGGCCTGGGGCTGCCCCTCGCACGACGCCTGGCCCGCGCCGTCGGCGGCGAAGTGGCCCACGACCCCGGGCACACCCCCGGGGCCGCCTTCACCGTTAGTCTGCCTGCCGGGTGACCGGGACGGCTGAGGCCCGGCGCTCCCGCACCTGGGCGTACGCCATCATCCCGAACAGCACGGCGAGCAGGACGGCGGACGAGCCCGCGGTGCCGAGATCGAGCCCGCCCTTGGCGACCGGCTTGGTGAGGAAGTCGCCCGCGGTGGCGCCCAGCGGGCGGGTGAGGACGAAGGCGATCCAGAACAGCAGCACGTTGGGCACCAAGGGCGCCTTCATCAGCACGACGAGCACCGCGAGCAGACCGGTCACCAGAAGCGCCCCGCCCGCGAAGCCGAGGCCGGAGCTGTCGGACAGGAAGTCACCCATGGAGGTGCCGAGCGTGTTGGACACGAGGATCGCCGACCAGAACAGGGCCTCGCCCTTGAACGTGACGATGTCGCGGATCTGGAACGTCATCCCGCGCGCCCTCCAGACAACGAAGATCGCCAGGAGGATCGAGATGAGGATCGCCGCCCCGACGGGGTAGCCGAGGCCGAGGCCCTGCGGCCCCCAGCCCAGCGAAGTGGCTTTGCCCGCGAGGTATTTGGCGCTGGCGTCGCGGTTCATGAAGTCGGACATCGTGGTACCGGCCATGCTGGTCGACAGGATCACGGTCCAGTAGAAGAACGGGTTGTAACGGCGTGACCGCAGCTGGACCACCAGCGTCACCACGAAGACGAGGAACAGCGCGATCGTGGTGAGGAAGTAGCCGAGCTTCAGGGTCTGCGCGAAGAGATCGCCCGCCGTTTCGCCCAGGGTCGTCGCGGCGACCTTCATGATCCAGAAGGTGAGCGTGACCTCGGGCAGCTTCTTCATCACCGACTTCGCGGTACTCGACGTACCCGACGGGCCCGACGCACCCGACCTGCTCGTCACGTCGGGATTGGTGAGGACTTCCGGCTTCTCCACTTCAGCTTCTCCACTCCAGTCGTACGACAGGGTGCTCGTCGCGAACCGGACGAGCACCCTGAGGGATGCTGGACCGCCCACCGACGGCGGCCGCGCACACCGACCCTGGCGCCAAGAGCCTGAACGCATCCTGAACGCGGGTCGGTTCGGCAGGTCAGGCCGGGAGCCCGGCCCCCCTCTCCGGCTCGGCGACGTCCTTGCGTGTCACCGCCAGATACACGACCAGGCCGAGGATGACGGCCAGGAACAGGACGCTGGTCACCACCGTGCCCAGGCCCAGGCCGCCGTCCCCGGTCGGCTGGGAGAGGTAGTCGCCGATCGAAGCGCCGAGCGGCCGGGTGAGGATGTACGCGACCCAGAAGCTCCACACCGCGTCGAGCCCCAGTGCGAAGTGCGCGACGGCCACCGCCGCGATGCCGACCGCGAACAGGACGGCGGCGAGCCAGTAGCCAAGGGCCATGCGCTCGGAGACCAGGTCCCCGGCCGCGGTGCCCAGGGCGAACGTGAACAGCACCGCGAGCCAGTAGAAGGACTCCCGTCCTGTGGTGTCGATGCTGTGGATGGACAGCGTCCGCTCCCGCCGGAACCAGACGACGAACACCACCGCGAGGGCGATCGCGAACACCGCCGTGCTCGTCTCCAGTGGCACCCCCATGTTGTCGGTGAGGTTGTCGCTGATCAGCGTGCCGACGACGCTGATCAGGGCCACGGCGAGCCAGTACACGCCCGCCCGGTACGCGTGCGTGCGGAACTGCACGACCAGCACCCCGGCCAACAGTGCGCTCATCAGCACCGACACACCGGTCAGGCCGAGCCCCGCCTTCTCGTTGAGCAGGTCGGCCGCGGTCTCGCCGACCGTCGTGCACAGCACCTTGATGATCCAGAAGTAGACGGTGACCTCGGGCACCTTGTTCCAGCGCAGCCGGTGCCGCGCGGACACGGAAGGCTCACCGGTCGCGGGGACCGCGGATGTCTCAGACGTTTCGTGGGTCATGGCGGACGACCGTGCCACCGGAAACCTGAACGCATCCTGACCACCGCGCGGCACCGCGCACACCGCACGTCTTCGACCAGCAGCATGGACGTCGTGAACCCCTCATCGGCCCCTCGCATACCGGCGCTGCTTCCCGCTCCCACGCCCGTGACGGAGGAAGGCCGCCGTGACCACCCCTACCGCCCGCCGCCCGCCGACTGACCGTGCAATGAGCTGGCTGCGCCACCGGCTCGGCCGCGCGATCGTCCTCGCCTACGCCGCCGCCCTCCTCCTGCCCGGCCCCGGACTGTGGCTGCGCCGACCCCACGCGCTGGCGCTCGGCGATCCGGGCGACCTCCCCCTGCCCACCGCCCAACTCCTGCTCTCCCTAGTCCTGTTCTCCGCAGGACTCCAGGTGCCCGTACGCGCGCTCGGCGCCCTGCTCCGCCGCCCGACCGCCCTGCTCGCCGGACTCGTCCTGCACCTGGCCATCCCGCTCCTCGCCATCCCCGCCGTCGCCTTCCTGCTGCACCAGACCCCCGACGCCGACGGCGGCAGCGGCCTGATCACCGCGATGATCCTGATCGTGGCCATGCCCGTCGCCGCCGGAGCAACCGTATGGACCGGCAAGGGGGACGGCGGCGACCAGCCGACCATGGTGGGGCTCGTCCTCGTCTCCACGCTCCTCAGCCCCCTCACCATCCCGCTGCTCATCAGCACCCTGCAGCCCTTGCTCAGCGGCGAATACGCGCACGTGTTCACCCGAGCCGGACACCCCACCCACGGCGGATTCGCCCTGGTCGGCGTGGTCCTGCCCTGCGCGACCGGCATCCTGTTCCGCCTGGCACTACCCGAACCGTGGCTGACCCGGGCACTCGGCGTCGTCGGTCCCTGCGCCCTGGCCGGCTCGCTCCTGCTGACCTACGTCAACGCCAGCGGCGCACTGGGCACCTTCCTCGCCCGCCCGCGCCCGCTGCTGCTCGCCGCCGCGCTGACCGTGGCCACGCTCGTCTGCCTGCTGTCCTTCGCCCTCGGCCACGGCGCCGCGCGCCTGCTGAGACTGGAGGCCCCCGCGGCGTCATCCCTCACCCTCGCCTGCGGCATGAACAACAGCAGCGCGAGCGCGGTCCTGCTCACCACCACCCTGCCCGACAAACCCCATCTGCTGCTGCCCGTGCTGGCCTACGGATTGCTCCAGAAGACAGCCGCGAGCAGAGTCGTACGACAGCGTTGACCCAGCGCCGTGCCAGCCGGGCGATCCGCCCGCTCGCGCTGCACGTTTGTGATCGATACGGCGCCGAGGCCGACCGGCTGCGGGAAGCACGCCCGGCATGCCAGCCAGTGGTCCTAGCGTGGGCGGGCATGCAGCCGATGAGCAGCGCCGCCAGCCACACCGCAGTGCAGTGGTCAAAGACGTCATCGGCGCTGCCCGTCAGCGTCGTCGAAGGGGACGGCAGAGTCCTCGTCCGTGTCGCCGGTGAGCTGGACATCGCCTCCGTGCCGGACCTGGCCAAGGCGCTGCAGCGCGCTGTCGAGCATCCTTGCGGCCGCGTCCTGGTGGATGCCAGCCGCGTGACGTTCTGCGGGACGGCGGGGGTGGAGCTGCTGCTGCACACCGCCCGGCAGGCCAGAGCGGCAGGCGGCAGCCTCGTGCTGCAGCGGGCCCACAGCAGCGTGCTGCGCGCGCTGCAGCTGTGCGGTGACGCGGAAGGGGAGCGGATGGCCCGCGAGTCGGCGACGGTGCCGCTGCCGCGGCATGAACGGCTCCTGCGGCTCTCGGTGCTCTCGGCCGCCTTGTCCGCCGCCTTCACCATCACCGGCGCCCCGATGGGAAATGCCCAGCTCTACCAGCCGCAGGACGGCACACTGCAGATCGTCGCCCAACGCGGCTTCCAGCAACCGTTCCTGACCTACTTCGCGACGGTGGCCGACCGGGACACCGCCTGCGCCGTCGCCGCACAGGACCGTCTGCCCGTCCTCGTCGACGACGTGGCCGCCAGCGCACTCTTCTACGCCACCCCGGCACTGGACGTGCTGCAGGAAGCGGGCGTCGGCGCCTGCGTCTCCCTGCCCATCACCGCCGCGGACGGCACTCTGATCGGCGTCGTCTCCACCCACCACCCACACGCCACACGTTTCACCGACGAACAGCGCCGCGCCCTGCAACGACTCGGCACCGCCGCCCATCTCGTGAGCTGAATGCAGCCACCGTCGCATGCCGCTTACGCGCCGTTGTCGCCTTCGCGCAGGGAATGAATCATGCTCTGCAGGCTCCGGAACGCACCTGACTGCTCGGTCTCGGTCATCCCTGCCAGCATTCTGACCTCGACGGACCGGACCGCCACGGTCGCCTTCTCCAGGCTCCGTCGGCCGCGGGCCGTGAGCTTCGTGGGAAGAACCTTCCCGACGGGTGCCTCCGCGGGCCTGGTCACGTAGCCCTCTCGTTCCAGCGCCTGGAGCAGCACGTTCATCGTCTGCCGTGTCACGAACGCGCCTCGCGCGAGCTCCGAGTTCGACAAGCCCGGCCGTTGGGCCAGCAGTTCGAGGCAGGAGTAGTGCGTCACGCTCATCCCAAGCGGCCGCAGCACCTCCTCCATGGCTGCGCGCAGGGCGCTCGAAGCCTCCTTCAGCAGGTAGCCCAGTGATTTGTCCAGGTCGACGCCAGCACCGCTTTGACTCATGTCAGGAGTCTGACATACGTTGGTGCGTGTCAGGAATCTGACACGGAGAGAAGGAGCAGCATCATGCCCGTCACCGGCCCCGACTTCATCTCGCTCCAGGCGCGCGACCTCGACGCTTCGCGGGCGTTCTACGAGCAGTACCTCGGCCTCGTCCGCTCGCAGGCCGGACCTCCGCACGCCGTCGTCTTCGAGACGAAGCCGATCGCGTTCGCACTCCGCGAGGTCATTCCCGGCACCGATCTCGCATCCGTCGCCCAGCCCGGCATCGGTGCCGCGATCTGGCTGCACGCCACCGACGTCCAGGCCATCCACGACGCTCTCGTCGCCGACGGTCACACCATCGTCTCCGCGCCGATCGACGGCCCGTTCGGCCGGACGTTCACCTTCGCCGACCCCGACGGCTACCAGGTCACGCTCCACGACCGCGCCTGACAAGCGGAGTGACCTTCAGGGGCTCTTCGCGCGCAACGACATTCGGGATTCGGGCGATGGCCCAGCCGTCAGGCCAATGCCGGATACACGTACCGTGAACAGCTGCCGGACATCCCGTGCTCCGGCGTCTTGTCCGGGGCCGCGACGGGCAGGGTGTCAGGATGTCTACCTTCGTCGTGTTCGACCTTGAATTCACCTCGTGGCCCCGGGCGCTGGAACAGGACTGGTCAGCGCCCGGCCAGCTGCGCGAGATCGTGCAGATCGGAGCGTTGCGCCTGCGCGACGACTGCACCGTCATCGAGGAGTACGAGGCTCTCGTGCGCCCCACGGTCAACACCGAGCTGTCCTCGTACTTCACCGAGCTCACCGGCATCAGCCAGCAGGCCGTCGACCACGACGGACTCCCTGCCGCGGAGGCCCTGGGGGACTTCCTCGGTTTCTGCCGGGGCCAGACCGTCCTGTCCTACGGCAACGACATGGTGGTGCTCGGCGAGAACGTCGGCTGGGCGCGCGCCCGCGGCGAACAGATCAAGAACAGCTTCCTCGACGCGGCCTTCGTCAACATCCGCCCCTGGCTGAACACCGTGGCACCGGCCACGGCGCAGGCGAACGTCGGCCGCCTGTGGAACGTACTGGGCCTGCCCAAGCCCGCTGCCGGACAAGAACACTCAGCACTGTTCGACTGCTACTCCTTCGCGGCCGCACTCGGCCATCTGCGCGACAACGGCGCCGCGCTGCCCGAGGGCTGCCGGTAGCCAGCCTCCCTACTTGGCTCCCCTCGCTCGGGGCCCCTCCGCAAGTCCAGGCTGACGTGCCGAAACCGTTCACCGGTACAACCCGCCCCGTTTATCGGATTGGCAAAGAACGCCCGCCACATCTGTTCTCAGCCACCTCACAGGCGCAAGGATCCCCCGTACTGATCGAATCTGCTCGAATCGATGTGCGGGAGGCCCCACTTGAGAAGGTCAGCAGGGACCAGACGGCGGACGGCGGTGTTCGGATCCGCGGGCGCGCTTGTCGCGGCGACACTGATAGCGGGCGCCGTCGCTGCCCCGACGGCGAACGCCGACGTGGCCTCGGCGGCGAAGGCCGACGCGGCCCGCTCCGGCAAGGACCGCGAGGCCCGTGGCGCCGAACTCGCCGCGCAGCGCGCCGCGAAGGCCGGGATCGACTGGCAGGACTGCCCCGCCGACTGGGGGCTGGAGAAGCCCATCCAGTGCGGCTGGGTCACCGTCCCGGTCGACTACGCCAAGCCGAACGGCAAGAAGATCAAGCTCGCCGTCGACCGCATCGGCAGCACCGGGAGCAAGGACGAGCGGCAGGGTTCCCTCGTCTACAACCCGGGCGGCCCCGGCGGCTCCGGCATGCGCTTCCCGCGCCGCGTCACCACCAAGAGCAAGCTGTGGGAGAAGACCGCGAAGGCGTACGACTTCGTGGGCTTCGACCCGCGCGGTGTCGGGCACTCCGCGCCGATCTCCTGCGTCGACCCGCAGGAGTTCGTGAAGGCGCCCAAGCTGGACCCGGTCCCCGACAGCGAGGCCGACAAGCGCGCCCAGCGCAAGCTCGCCGCCGAGTACGCCGATGGCTGCCAGGAGCGCAGCGGCGACCTCCTGCCGCACATGACGACGCCCAACACCGCCCGCGACCTGGACGTCATCCGCGCCGCGCTCGGCGAGAAGAAGCTGAACTTCCTCGGCGTCTCCTACGGCACCTACCTGGGCGCGGTCTACAGCACCCTCTTCCCGGCGCATGTGCGCCGCATGATCTTCGACTCCGTGGTCAACCCGAGCACGGACAAGATCTGGTACGAGGTCAACCTCGACCAGGACGTGGCGTTCGAGAAGCGCCTCATCGACTGGATGACGTGGGTCGCGAAGAACGACCCCGCCTTCCACCTCGGCGACACCTACGACAAGGTCCGCGCCCAGTGGGACAAGCTGCGCGCCACCGCGAAGAAGCAGCCCCTGGACGGCGTCGTCGGCCCGGCCGAGCTGCAGGGCTACTTCCAGAACGCGCCGTACTACGACTCCTCCTGGGTCGAGATCGCGACGAACTGGAGCAAGTACGTCGCCGGTGACCCGAAGCCCCTCGTCGAGGCGGCGGGCCCCGACCTGTCCGACACCGCGGGCAACATCGCCAGCGAGAACGGCAACGCGGTCTACACCGCGGTCGAGTGCGCCGACGCCAAGTGGCCGCGCAGCTGGAAGAAGTGGGACCGCGACAACACCCGCATCCACAAGACCAGCCCCTTCATGACCTGGGGCAACGCCTGGATGAACCTGCCCTGCGCCACCTGGTCCAGCAAGCAGCAGCGCCCGATCGAGGTCCGCACGCACAAGGGCCTGCCGAAGACGCTGATCATGCAGTCCACGCGTGACGCGGCCACGCCGTACCCCGGCGCCGTAGAGCTGCACAAGCGCCTCAAGGGCTCGCGCCTGGTCACGGAGAAGGACGCCGGTTCGCACGGCATCACCAACCTCGCCAACCCGTGCCTCAACGACCGCGTCGACACCTATCTGTTGACCGGCAAGGTGGACGCCTCCGACGTGACGTGCGGCCCCCACGCCACGCCCAAGCCGTAGCGGCCACGCCCAAGCCGTAGCCGCAGGGGGCTCCCGGCGCATCCGGTCGGCCGTCGTGCCGATGGTGCCGCTCGTGAGTCGCGTGCCCCCGGAGCGCACGCCGCGCCGCCTCTCCTTTCGGGTGTCTTCCTGATCGAGGGGCGGCGTGCCCCGGGCGTTCCTGCTGTTCTGAAGCGGACATCGTCCGCTTCAGAACAGGGGTCTCCCATGTACGAGTGGAAACGACTGGCCAGGACAGCCGTGGTGGCCGCATCCGCGGCCGTGCTGGTGACAGGGCTTTCGACCAGCGCCCAGGCCGCATCGGGCACCTTCGCCTACAACCGGGCCGACACCGGCTTCCGGATGGTGATGGAGAACCCGCCGGACGACGAGTGCCTCGTGATGCCGGGCGGCGGTGGTGTCGTCGACAACTTCACGAATACCGTGGCGACGCTCTACAGGGACGAGGGCTGCACCTTGCCGCAGGACACGCTGGCGCCGAACAGCGGTGGTGCCTACGGCGGTGCCACGGTCCCGCATTCGGTGTTCTTCGGCTAGCCGCCGGGGGAGGGGTGCGTCGCCGCGGTGGCGCACCCCGTACCGGACGTCGGTCCAGCCACATGCGCCGTCAGCTCAGCGGCATCCGCGGGAACTTGCGCGGCTCCTTGCCCCCGGCCGCCAAGCGCTCGCGCTCCGCTTCCTCGGCCTCCTCCGCCTTCACGACGGCCGCGTACTTGTCGACGTACTCCTGTCCGGAGAGTCCGAGGATCGCGTACATGATCTCGTCGGTGACGGCCCGGAGCACGGCCTTCTCGTTCTCCATGCCGACGTACCGCGAGAAGTCGAGGGGCTTGCCGAAGCGGATCGTCACCCGCTTGAAGTTCGGGACCTTCTGGCCGGGCGGCTGCGCCTCGAAGGTGCCGATCATGGCGCACGGGACCACCGGAACCTGGGCCTTGAGCGCCATCGCCGCGACGCCGACCTTGCCCTTGTAGAGCCTTCCGTCGTGCGAGCGGGTGCCCTCCGGATAGATGCCGAGCAGCTCGCCCTTGCGCAGCACGCCGAGGCCCTCGCGGATCGCGGCCTGCCCCGCCTCCTTGCCGGAGCGGTCCACCGGGATCTGCCCCGCGCTGCGGAAGAACGCGGCCGTCAGGCGGCCCTTGATGCCGGGGCCCGTGAAGTACTCGGCCTTCGCGAGGAACGTGATGCGGCGCTTGATGATCGCGGGCATCAGGAAGTGGTCGGAGAACGACAGGTGGTTCCCCGCGACGATGGCCGCGCCGGCGTCCGGCACATGTTCCAGGCCCTCGATTCTGGGCCGGAACATCAGCCGGAGCAGCGGGCCGAGGATCACGTGCTTGAGCAGTAGGTAGAACATGGCGGCCGCCTTCCCCCGGATCCCGGTGCCGACGCACAGTAGCCAATCGACGGCGTGGAAGCGAGAGCCCGTTCGGGCCCTTGCGCGGCGCCGGACGGGCGAACGACCGGCGTGGCGGCTCGACGGACGTCCCGGCCGAAGGGTGCCCTGGCCTCTCCCCGGCGTCCTGCGACGCCACGGAACGTCACCGCCGTCGGTACATCCGGCGCGTATCCCGGAGGTCTTCCATGCGCTCGCTCCCCGTCGCTGCCGCCGCCCTCATCGCTCTCGGGGGGCTCACGCCCGCCCATGCGGCGGACCCGGCCCCCACTCCGAAGGACCCGAAGGGCGGGCTCTTCCTCACCGTGTCGGGCGCCGACAACACCTGGATCCGCGGGGTGCTGCTGCGCTGCGCGCCCGAACCGTCGGGGGCCCACCCGCAGGCGGCCAAGGCCTGCGAGGCGATCGCTCAGGCGGGCGGGGACTTCAACGCGCTGCCCGACGACCCGCACGCGTGCACGAAGGAGTTCGACCCGGTCACGGCGACGGTGACCGGGTCGTACGAGGGCCGGGCGATCAGCTGGCACAAGACGTACCCGAACGCCTGCACCATGGACGCGGACACCGGCTACGTGTTCCGCTTCTGAGCCGCGCCGACGCCGGTCGCGCGACGCCGCGCCGAGCGGATCACGGTCGAGCGGCACCGCGGTCATGCGGTGCGCGACAGCACCATCGCCAGCGTGATCAGACCGAGCACGACCCAGCCGAACCACAACCAGCCGTTGCTTCCGAGCGCCACCGTATAGGCCGTCACCATGACGAGACCGCCGATGGTGAACCCACCCATGGTCTTCGTGGAACCTGGCATAGCTCAGCCTCCTCCCGGCAGCCTGCGGCGCCGATGCGCCCAGACCGCGGTCCGAAGACCATCGTCACCCGGGAGGCCCCTCCTGCGCTAGCGTCCGCGTGCGGCCAGTGAGGCCAGATAGGCGTTGTACGCCTCGAGGTCCTTGTCGCCGTCCCGGTCGGCGGCGCGGTCCTTGCGCCGGGCCTCGCGGTCCTCGGACTTGCGCCATTGGAAGAGCAGGGCCACCAGGACCACGACGGACGGGATCTCGCTGAAGGCCCAGGCGATGCCGCCCGCCGCCTCCTGATCGGAGAGCGCGTCGATGCCGAGCGAGGCGGGCGGGTGCATGTACGTACCGATCATCGGCTCGGTCGCCATCATCAGGGCGATGCCGAAGAACGCGTGGAACGGCATGCCCGCGAACAGCTCCAGCATCCGGAAGATGTAACCGGGCCGGTGCGGCCCCGGGTCGACGCCCATGATCGGCCAGAAGAAGACCAGGCCGACGGCGAGGAAGTGGACCATCATCCCGATGTGGCCCGCCTTGGAGCCCATCAGCGTGTCGAAGAGCGGCGTGAAGTAGAGCGCGTACAGGCTCGCGATGAACAGCGGGATCGTGAACGCGGGATGCGTGATGATCTTGATGTAGCGGCTGTGCAGCAGCCAGAGGAGCCACTCGCGCGGGCCCTTGCGGCCGCGCCCCGCCGTCGGCAGCGCACGCAGCGCCAGCGTGATCGGCGCACCGAGCAGCAGCAGGATCGGCGACAGCATGCTGATCACCATGTGCTGCACCATGTGCACGCTGAACATGACCATGCCGTAGTCGTTGAGCTTGGTGCACATCACGAGGAGCACGGTCAGGACGCCGAGCACGAACGAGATCGTGCGGCCCACCGGCCACTTGTCACCGCGTCGCACCAGCCGCGCCACGCCCCACCCGTACAGGGCGAGGGCCACCAGGCAGCCGATGAGGAAGAAGGGGTCGGCCGACAGCTCGAGGCCTCTCCCCAGCGTGAACGGCGGCAGATCCATGTTCATGCCGTGCCCGCTGTGATCCATCCAATGGCTCCTGATTCGTGCGGATTGTGCGAGGTGTGTCGGCACCAGAGTAGAACTGCCCCCGGCCGCTGACGCGACCGGGGGCAAGTAGTACAACGAGCAACAGGACTCGGGGTCCTAAAGAACGCACTCCGCTTCGGCGTACCGCTCCTCGGGCACGGTCTTCAGCGTCTCGACGGCCTCGGCCAGCGGCACCATCGTGATGTCCGTGCCGCGCAGCGCCGTCATCCTGCCGAACTCGCCGCGGTGCACGGCCTCCACGGCGTGCCAGCCGAAGCGGGTCGCGAGCACGCGGTCGTACGCGGTCGGGGTGCCGCCGCGCTGGACGTGGCCGAGGATGACCGGGCGGGCCTCCTTGCCGAGGCGCTGCTCCAGTTCGAGGGAGAGCTGCCGGGCGATGCCTGCGAACCGCTCGTGGCCGTAGACGTCCTTGCCGCCCTCGTCGTACTCCATGGAGCCCGCTCGGGGCTTGGCGCCCTCGGCGGCCACGACGATCGCGAACTTCTTGCCCGCGGAGAAGCGTTCCCCCACCTTCTGGGCCAGCTCTTCGATGTCGAAGGGGCGTTCCGGTACGACGATGGCGTGCGCGCCCGCGGCCATGCCCGAGTGCAGGGCGATCCAGCCGGTGTGCCGGCCCATCACCTCGACGATGAGCACGCGCTGGTGCGACTCCGCGGTGGTCTTGAGGCGGTCGAGGGCCTCGGTCGCGACGCCGACGGCCGTGTCGAAGCCGAAGGTGACGTCCGTGACGGCGATGTCGTTGTCGATGGTCTTGGGGACGCCGACGATGGGCAGGCCCGCGTCCGAGAGGAGCCGGGCCGCCTTGAGGGTGCCCTCACCGCCGATCGGGATGATCGCGTCGAGGCCGAGGTCGGCGACGTGCCCCTTGGCGCGCTCGACGCCGTCCCGCAGGTTCGCGGGCTGGACGCGGGAGGAGCCGAGGATCGTGCCGCCGCGGGCGAGGATGCCGCCCACCGCGTCGAGGTCGAGCTTGCGGTAGTCGCATTCCAGGAGGCCTTTCCAGCCGTCGTGGAAGCCGATGACCTCGTCGCCGTGGTCCACCACCGCGCGGTGCACGACGGAGCGGATGACGGCGTTCAGGCCGGGGCAGTCGCCGCCGGAGGTCAGGACACCAATGCGCATTGCCCGGAATACCTTTGCAACGTGGGTCGATGACCGGACCACGTCGTCCGGCTGGATCCCCGCCACCCTATAGGCGCCGGGGGGCGGGGCCGCACCTGGCGTCCGAGGGCTGGACGCCCCCGCTCACATGTGCGGGCGGGGCGTCAAGCGGGCCCTCGTTGCGGGGTGTTACGCGGGCTGCTGGGCGGCGTTGATGCGCTCGGTGCGCAGCGCCTCGTACCAGCGGTCGTCCGTCGGCGGCAGCGCGTTCACATCGAGGGCCAGCTTCAGGAGCAGGTCCGCGATGAGCGGGTTGCGGGCGAGGACGGGGCCGTGCATGTACGTCCCGAAGACCGTGCCGTTGTACGCGCCTTCGGTGCCGTCGCCCGTGCCGTTGCCGCGGCCGAGGGTGACCCGGGCGAAGGGGCGCGCGGCCGGGCCGACGTGCGTGATGCCCTGGTGGTTCTCGAAGCCGGTCAGCGGCGGCAGGCCGAGCTGCGGGTCGATGTCGCCGAGCACGTCGCCGACGCACCGGTCGCCCTCGCCGCGGGTGGAGACCACGTCGAGGAGGCCGAGACCCGGCTCGCGCTGGCCGAGGTCGTTGATGAACTCGTTGCCGAGGATCTGGTATCCGGCGCAGACCGAGAAGACGATCGCGCCGTTGCCCACCGCGCGCGCCAGGCCGCCGTCGCGGCGCAGCCGCTCGGCGGCGAGACGCTGGGGGCGGTCCTCGCCGCCACCGATCAGGTAGATGTCGCCGGAGGTGGGCACCGGCTGGTCGCTGCGCACGTCGTAGCGCTCGACCTGGAGACCGCGCTGACGCGCGCGGCGCTCCACCACCAGGGCGTTGCCCTGGTCTCCGTACGTGCTCAGCAGGTCGGGGTAGACCCACACCAGCCGCAGGCTGTTGTCGCTCATGCTCATGTCCTTATCCGGGCGGGTCAGTTGCCGACGCGGCGGCGAAGGTCCTGGAACGCGGTGTAGTTCGCGATCGTCTCGATGCGTCCCGGCGGGGCGAGCTGCACCGCCTCGTCGACGGTCTCGCAGACCCGGAAGTCCAGGCCCGCGACCTCGAGGCGCACGGCGAGGTCCAGCTTGCGGTCGCCGAGCACGAAGATCGGGTGACCGGCGAGGCGGGTGTAGTCGACGTCCCAGAGCCAGGAGGTGTCCGTGCCGTCCGCGCCGCGCGCGTTCACGGCGAGGATCACCGGGGTCGGCGGCGGGTCGATCAGCGAAAACGTTTCGAGCCAGCCCGCGGGGTTCTTCGCGAGGAGCAGCCGCAGGTCACGGCCCTGGAACTGCACGACGTCATAGCGTCCGGCGACCGCCTGCACCTGGTACATGCGCTCGAGGGCCACCTGCGGCGGCACTCCGAAGACGGCGGCCACGGCGGCCGACGAGGCGGCGTTGGCCTTGTTCGCCCGGCCCGGCAGCTGCAGGTGGATCGGCCACGCGGAGCCGTGCGGGTCCAGGACGTGGTCGCCGGAGAGGACCCAGCTGGGCGCCGGGCGGCGGAATCCGCACTCGCCGCAGAACCAGTCGTCCCCGGGGCGCTGCATGACGCCGCCGCAGGACGGGCACGACCAGGCGTCGTCCTTCCACTCCTGGCCCGCCGCCACCCACACCACGTTCGGCGAGGAGGAGGACGCCCAGACGACCAGCGGGTCGTCGGCGTTGGCGATGATCACGGCCTTGGAACCGGACAGGCCCTCGCGCCACTTCTCGGCGAGCATGCGGGTCTCTCCGGCGCGGTCCAGCTGGTCGCGCGAGAGGTTGAGCAGCGCGATCACCTTCGGGGAGACGTCGCGGGCGACGCCCGCGAGGTACTTCTCGTCGACCTCGATCACGCCGTACTTCGCGTCGGATCCGCCGGCGAGCGCCGAGGTGATTCCGGCGGGCATGTTCGCACCGAGCGCGTTCGAGACGACCGGGCCGCTGGCCCGCAGCGCCTCGGCGATCAGACGCGTGGTGGTCGTCTTGCCGTTGGTGGCCGACACGAGGACCACGTCCAGGTGCGTGGCGAGCCGTCCGAGCAGCTCGGGGTCGAGCCTGAGCGCGACCTTGCCGCCGATCACCGATCCGCTGCCGCGGCCCGCTGCCCGGGACACCGCCGCGGCCGCCTTGCCCGCCGTCACGGCCAGCTTGGCCCGCGGCGACAGCGGGTCCGTGTTGCCTGACATCTGTCGAGATCCTCCTTGCGTACGGCGCCGCGCCTGCCCCCGGCATCGTTTCGCTGCTCAGCCTATCGAGATCCGTTGACAAGCCCGAATCACGGCACCACCTCGGCACCTCGCCGGTGCCGCTCCGTCCCCCGGACCGTACTCTTGCCGCCATGCGACACAGCACGATCCCAGGCGCCTCGGGGCGCGTTCGACCTCTGACCCTGCTCGGTGACCCGGTGCTGCACGCGCCGTGCGAGGAGGTCACCGACTTCGGCCCCGAACTGGCGGTCCTCATCGAGGACATGTTCGCGACGATGTACGCCGCGCGGGGCGCGGGGCTCGCCGCGAACCAGGTCGGCGTGAGCCTGCGGGTGTTCGTCTACGACTGCCCCGACGACGAGGACGTCCGGCACCTCGGGCACGTGGTCAACCCCAGGCTCGTCGAGGCGGACGGCGTGACGCTGCGCGGCCCGGAGGGCTGTCTGTCGCTGCCCGGCCTCGAGGCGGGCACGCCGCGCTTCGACCACGCCGTGGTCGAAGGCTTCGATCTGCGGGGGGAGCCGATCGAGGTGCACGGCACGGGCTGGTTCGCCCGCTGCCTCCAGCACGAGTGCGACCACCTCGACGGTGGTGTCTACACCGAGCGCGTCACGGGCTGGCGGCGCCGCAGGGTGCTGCGGGCCGCCGCCAAGGCCCCCTGGAACGTGTGAGGTCAGAACCCGGGACCTCCGACGCGGTTGCCCGCCGCCGCGAGCCGACCCCACAGGAGGTCGGCCAGACTGCGTACCAATTGGGCGCGGGGGCAGGGCCGTTCGCCGAGCCACCAGTCGCCGGCCGCGTGCATCATGCCGACGATGCCGTGCCCCCACACCCGGGCGAGCTGGGCGCTCTCCGGGCCGAGGTCGACGCGCTCCTCGATGACCTCCGCGAGCTCCTCGCCGAGGCGGCGCAGCAGGGGGGCCGAGTGCAGCCCGACGTCGAAGCCCTGCTCGCCGGGGGAGGGGGCCTCCGACGGATGCATGAGGAAGCGGTAGACCTGCGGGCGGGCCTCGATGGCCGCGAGATAGGTGTCGAGCGTCGCCTCGACCCGCTCCCTGCGCTCGGCAGGGGCGTCGAGCGCGGCGCGCAGGGCCTCCAGGAGGGCGTCGGTGTGCCGCTTGGCGAGCGCGGCGTACAGGCCGCCCTTGTCGCCGAAGTGGCGGTAGAGGATCGGCTTGGTGATGCCCGCCTCGGCGGCGATGGCGTTCATCGAGGCGCCGGGGCCGTCGCGGAGCACGACCCGGTCGGCGGCCTCGAGCAGCTCTCGCCGTCGGTGCTCCGCGGACCGTTGCTGATCGGTCCGCTGCGTGGTCTCCATCGTTTCTCCCCGCCCGTGCTGAATCGGTGACGCACGCGCAACGTAACACCCGGCGTCCCGTGCGTATCGAACGGGCCATCGGGAGTTGACATGGACTACTGGCCAGTAACAGACTGCGGTTACCGCAAGTAACGTCGCAGATGATCGCAGGTCCTGGAGGGGTCATGGCCGAGTTCACCATGGAGCTCAACGACGAACAGAAGGAGGTCCGGGACTGGCTCCACGGGTTCGCCGCCGATGTGATCCGCCCCGCGGCCGCCGAGTGGGACGAGCGCGAAGAGACCCCGTGGCCCATCATCCAGGAAGCGGCGAAGCTGGGGATCTACTCGCTCGATTTCTACGCACAGCAGTTCTTCGACCCCTCGGGCCTCGGCATCCCGATGGCGACGGAGGAGATCTTCTGGGGTGACGCGGGCATCGGCCTGTCCATCATGGGCACGGGTCTGGCCGCCGTCGGCGTGCTGGCCAACGGCACCGAGGAACAGATCGGCACCTGGATCCCGCAGATGTACGGCGACGTGAACGACGTGAAGGTCGCCGCCTTCTGCTCCTCGGAGCCCGACGCGGGCTCCGACGTGGCGGCCATGCGCACCCGCGCCGTCTACGACGAGGCCAAGGACGAGTGGGTCCTCAACGGCACGAAGACCTGGGCGACCAACGGCGGCATAGCCAACGTCCACGTCGTCGTCGCGGTCGTCGACCCCGAGCTCGGCTCGAAGGGGCACGCCTCCTTCATCGTGCCGCCGAACACCCCGGGCCTGTCCCAGGGGCAGAAGTTCAAGAAGCACGGCATCCGCGCCTCGCACACCGCCGAGGTCGTCCTGGAGGACGTCCGCGTACCGGGTCACTGCCTGCTCGGCGGCAAGGAGAAGCTGGACGACCGCATGGCCCGTGCGCGGGAGCGCGCCAAGTCCGGCGGCGAGCGCGTCAAGAACGCGGCGATGGCCACCTTCGAGGCCTCCCGCCCGGCGGTCGGCGCGATGGCGGTCGGCACGGCGCGTGCCGCGTACGAAGAGGCCCTGGAGTACGCCAAGACGCGCACCCAGTTCGGCCGCCCGATCATCGACAACCAGGGCATCGCCTTCCAGCTCGCCGACATGCGCACCCAGATCGACGCGGCGCGCCTCCTGGTGTGGCGCGCCTCCTGGATGGCCACCACCGGCAAGAAGTTCGAGTCGGCCGAGGGCTCCATGTCGAAGCTGTACGCGAGCGAGGTCGCCAAGAAGGTCACCGCACAGGCCGTGCAGATCCTCGGCGGCAACGGCTTCACCCGCGAGTACCCGGTGGAGCGCATGCACCGCGACGCCGCGATCTACACGATCTTCGAGGGCACGAGCGAGATCCAGCGTCTCGTCATCGCGCGGACGCTTTCGGGGATGCCGATCCGCTAGGACCACCCCCTGAAGAGCTGAAGAGAAGCCCCTCGGTGCTGTTCGCCGAGGGGCTTCTCTTCGGGTTCGGGGGGGGCTACTTCCGGCGCCGGAAGGTCAGCCAGATCCGGGCCGCGACCAGCCCGAGAACCACTACGCCGACGGTGATCTGCATCCAGCGCGGGAGGGCGCCCGAACCGGGGAGGTACAGGGCGAGGGTGGTCACGTCGTGCTCCTTGTCAGGGGTGGGGAGTGACGGACATTCTGCTACGGCGGCTCACCGCATGGCCCCCGCCGCGCGGTTCCAGGCGGCGTCACGCAGCAGACGCAGCCCGTTGAGGCCGACGACGACGGTGGAGCCCTCGTGGCCGAGAACGCCGAGCGGCAGCGGCAGGTTGCCCGCCAGGTCCCAGACGACCAGGCCGGAGACGAACACTCCGGCGATGACCAGGTTCTGCACCACCAGGCGGCGGGCCGCCCGCGACAGGGCGATGACCTGGGGGACGGTGGCGAGTTCGTCGCGGACGACGACGGCGTCCGCGGTCTCCAGGGTGAGGTCGGACCCCGCGCGGCCCATGGCGATTCCGGTGTGGGCGGCGGCCAGGGCCGGGGCGTCGTTGACGCCGTCGCCGAGAACCAGCGTCTTGCGGCCACGGGCCGCCAGGCGCCGTACGACGTCGACCTTGTCCTGGGGCAGGAGTCCGGCGTGGACCTCGTCACCGGCGATGCCGGCCTCGGCGGCCAGGCGGGCGGCGGCGCAGGGGTTGTCGCCCGTCAGCAGCATCGGTGAACCACCGGTCAGTTCGGTCAGGTCGGCGACGGTCGTGGCGGCGTCGGGACGCAGCCGGTCGGCGATGCCCAGCACTCCCACAGGGACCTCGTCGAGGAGAACCAGGACGGCCGTGCGGCCGCCGTCCTCCAGATCGCCCGCGGCCTCGGCGGCGCTGACCGTCGCGGTGTCGTCGTGGTGGTCGAGGAGGCGAGCGGGTGCGCCGACCGTGACGGTGCGGCCGGTGACCGTGGCGGTGACGCCGACGCCGGGCGTGGAGGTGAAGTCCCGCACGTCGGCGATGGCCAGGCCGCGCGTGCGGGCGGCGTCGACGACGGCGCGGGCCAGGGGGTGTTCGCTGGGGTACTCGGCGGCGGCCGCCAGCGCCAGCAGGGCGTCATGGGACAGCCCGGAGCCGGGCAGCGGGCGGATGTCGGTGACGCGAGGGGTGCCCTCGGTCAGGGTGCCGGTCTTGTCCAGGGCGACCGCGTCGACCTGCCCGAGACGCTCCATCACCACGGCGGACTTCACCAGGACGCCATGGCGTCCGGCGTTGGCGATCGCCGACTGCAGCGGAGGCATCGTCGCAAGGACCACCGCGCACGGCGAGGCCACGATCATGAAAGTCATCGCCCGCAGCAGCGAAGCGGTCAGGTCCGCGCCGAACGCGAGGGGGACCAGGAAGACGGCCAGCGTCGCCACGACCATGCCCATGCTGTACCGCTGCTCGACCTTCTCGATGAACAGCTGGGTCGGCGCCTTCGTCTCGGCGGCCTCCTCGACCATCGCCACGATCCGGGCGATCACCGAGTCCGAGGCGTCCCGCTCGACCTTGACCCGCAGGGCACCGGTGCCGTTCAGCGTGCCTGCGAAGACCTCGTCCCCGGCCTCCTTCACGACGGGCAGCGACTCACCGGTGATGGTGGCCTGGTCCACCTCGCTGAGCCCGGACAGGACGCGGCCGTCCGCGCCGACCCGCTCGCCGGGGCGGACCAGAACGGTGTCCCCGACCACCAGCTCCTGCGTCGGGACCGTCGACTCGCTGCCGTCGTCGGCCAGGCGGGTGGCGACGCTCGGCGCGAGGTCGAGCAGACCGCGCACCGCGTCCTGGGTCCGGGCGGTGGCCAGGGCCTCCAGCGCGCCGGAGGTGGCGAAGATGACGATCAGCAGCGCGCCGTCCATCGGCTGCCCGATCGAGGCCGCGCCGATCGCGGCCACGATCATCAGCAGATCCACATCCAGGGTCTTCTCCCGCAGCGCCGTCAGCCCCGCCCAGGCCGGTTCCCACCCGCCGGTCACGTAGGCGGCGGCGTAGAGAGGGCCCCACGACCAGGCGGCTGCGCCGGTCAGCTGGAGCGGCAGCGCGATCAGGAACAGCACCAGTGCCGCGGCGGCCCAGCGCGCTTCCGCCAGGGCGAACACCCGGGTACGTCGCTTCGGCGCGGTATCCGGGGCAGTCGGCGCTGCCTGCGCGGGCCGCTGGATCAGGTCGGAAGGCATGGCAAAGAGACCCCTTCGGGGCGGAGGACGGCGACGCGCCCACCGTACAGGAACACCTGAACAGGTCTTCATATGTGACCGGTAGGATGGGCGCCATGGGTCACGGAGCCGACGTCACGAACCACGCCAGCCCCCGCGAGCGCCTGGATGCGGTGGGGGCGACCGACGTCGCCGCCACCCTTCAGGCCCTGGCCACCCCTTCGCGGCTGTACATCCTGGCCCGCCTCCAGGAAGGCCCCTGCGCGGTCGGCGACCTCGCCGAGGCCGTGGGCATGGAAGCCTCGGCCTGCTCCCACCAGCTCCGCCTGCTGCGCAATCTCGGACTCGTCACCGGGGAGCGCCGGGGCCGGTCCATCGTCTACGCCCTCTATGACGGCCACGTCGCCGAGCTGCTGGAGCAGGCTCTCTTCCACGTCGAGCACCTGCGGCTCGGTCTGCGCGACGCCCCCGCGGCCGAAGCGGCCCCGGCTGCGGCCCGGCCGTAAGTTCCCCTACTGGGGCGCCGGTTCCGCGGTGCGCGCCAGGACGACGGGGTCGGACGTCGCGTCCCGGGCCTCCTCGGACAGCATGCCGACGGGTCGGCCCGTCGAGCGCTCCGCGCTCTTGCGGGCGAGGTCGCCGACGATGTGGGCGGCGGGCTGGATCTCCTCGCGCGGGGTGAGGCGGGGTGGCGGCCCGGTCGTGGTGTGGTGGATCTCGGTGGTGTCGGCGAACGCCGCCGCCGTCGGCATGGCGACGGCAGCGAGCGCCGCGACGACGATCATGAGTGCCCTCATTCGTATGCGGATGGGCATGGTCTCTTTCCTCTGGGGTGGACGCGGGTGGGCTGGGCGCGTGAGGTGCGCGGCGACAGTCACGAAGCTACGCACTCAACATCAAGTCGATACGTAAGGGATGTAACGGGCACGAGGCGTATCCAGCGCGAAAACGGAACCGCATCCGGCGGCGGCGAAAGTAGAAAGTCAGACTTGCAAGTCTGGCTGTCGATCTCGTAACGTGACGGTATGAGCGGACCCGTGGACGAACCGACGCCCGAGCAAGTCGCCGCCGACCTCACACACGTCGTAGGACATCTCGTACGAAAGCTGCGCAGCGCCTCGCCGATGAACGGGCTCAGCCCCTCGCAGCGCTCCGTGCTCGCCCGCCTCGACCGGGGCGGCCCCAGCACCACCGCGGGCCTGGCGCGCGCCGAGTTCGTGCGGCCGCAGTCGATGCGGATGACCGTGGCCGCCCTTGAATCCATGGAGCTGATCGAGCGGGCACCCGACCCGGACGACGGGCGCCAGTCCGTGGTCTCCCTGACCGACGAGGGCCGCCGCACCGTCACCGACGGACGGGCCGCCAAGCGGGGCTGGCTGTCGGACACGGTCGCCGAGGAGCTCGACCAGGCGGAGCTGCGCAGACTCGCCGACGCCATCGTGCTGCTGGAGCGACTGGTGCAGAAGTGAGGGTCACGTCCGTCGCGAGGGCGAAGCGACCGGCGCCGGAGCGGCCCGGCTTCGGGGCGCGGCTGACCGCACCGCTGCTCCTCGGCTCGCTGCTCAATCCCCTCAACACCACGATGATCTCCACCGGCCTGGTGGCGATCGGCCACGACTTCGGCGTCGGCGCCTCCGACACCGCATGGCTCGTCTCCGTGCTCTACCTCGCGAGCGCCGTCGCCCAGCCCGTGCTCGGCAAGCTCGCCGACGGCATCGGACCGCGCCGTGTCTTCCTCGGCGGGCTCGTGCTCGTCGTCGCGTCCGGCCTCGTCGGGGCGCTCGCCCCTGGATTCGGGTGGCTGCTCGTCTCCCGGGCGCTGCTCGGCGTCGGCTCGTCCGCCGCGTACCCTGCCGCGATGGCCGTCCTGCGCGACGAGTCCACGAGGCTCGGCAGCCCGACCCCGCGCACCGTCCTGGGCCGCCTCTCCTTCGCGGCGCTCGGCAGCGCGGCGATCGGCCCGACGCTCGGCGGACTCCTCGTCGCTACCGCGGGCTGGCGCGCCGTCTTCGCCGTCAACGTGCCGGTGGCGCTCATCGCGTACGCCACCGCCCTGTGGTGGATCCCCAAGGACATCCCGCGCGAGACCCCGGCGGCAGGCCGGGCGAAGACGCTCGACCCGCTCGGCATAACGCTCTTCACGGGCGCACTGAGCTGCCTCGTCGTGTTCCTGCTCGACCTGCGCCATCCGATGTGGCTGCTACTGGCCCCGGTCGTCCTGCTCTCCGCGCTGCTCACCTGGTGGCAGCTGCGCCACCCGCACCCCTTCATCGACCTGCGCATGCTGGGCGCCAACCACGCGCTCGCCCGCACCTACCTGCGGCACGGACTGAGCTACCTCGTCGTGTACTGCGTGATGTACGGCTTCACACAGTGGCTGGAGGAGGAACGCGGCTACTCCTCGCTGCACACCGGACTCGTCATGCTGCCGATGTCCCTGGCCGCGCTGGCCTGTTCGCTGATCGGGGCGCGCACCAAGGGCATCCGCGCACCGCTCACCGTCGCCGCCGTGCTCCTCACCGCGGGCAGCTCGCTGCTGCTCTGCACCACGGGGTCCACGCCGCTCGCCGTACTGCTTCTGGCCGGGGCCTGCTTCGGGATTCCGCAGGGGCTCATGGGCACCGGCAACCAGGCCGCCGTGCAGCAGTTCGCGCCCGCCGACGCCATCGGGTCGGCGGCGGGACTCCAGCGCACCGCGCAGTACATCGGCGCCATCACGGCCTCCGGCCTGATCGGCCTCGCCTACGGGCAGCGGGCCGACGACGGCGGGCTGCACCTCATGGCCGCCGTCGGCGCCGTCCTGGCGCTGGCCCTGATCGTCCTGACCGCCACGGACCGCGCGCTGGGCCGCCGCCCCGGCCGGGACCAGGAAACCAAGAACGCGTGAGGCAAGAACGCATGAGACAAGAACGCATGAGAAAGGCGACACCCATGACTGCCACCGTCCTCGACCCCACCACCGCCCTCGTCCTCGTCGACCTCCAGAAGGGCATCACCGCGCTGCCCACCGCCCACCCCTCGCAGCAGATCGTCGAACGGGCCGCCGCGCTCGCCGACGCCTTCCGCGAGCGCGGACTGCCCGTGGTCCTGGTGCGGGTGACCGGCGGTGCCCCAGGCCGCACCGAGGCCCCCGCGCGCGGCGGCGACGTGCCCGCGGACTGGGCGGAGCTCGTGCCCGAGCTCGGCCGCACCGAAGCGGACATCGTCGTCACCAAGCAGCAGTGGGGCGCCTTCTACGGCACGGACCTCGACCTCCAGCTGCGCCGCAGGGGCGTCACCCAGGTCGTGCTCGCGGGCATCGCGACGAGCATCGGCGTGGAGTCGACGGCCCGCGCGGCGCACGAGCACGGGTATCACGTGACCGTGGCCGTCGACGCCGTCACCGACATGGACGCCGACGCCCACCGCAACAGCGTGGAGAAGATCTTCCCGCGCCTCGGCGAGACGGACACCACGGAAGCCATCGCCAAGCTCCTCGGATGAGGCCTGGGCCCACGGCCGGAACGCGCACGGCCGGAACGCCCACGGCTTACGGGCGGTACACGTACGGCGTGGTCGTGCACAGCGTGGCGAAACCGAGCCGGTCCAGGATCGGGCGGCTGTCGTCCGAGGCGTCCACCTGCAGATAGCGGTAGCCGCGCTCGACGGCGATGCGGGCGCGGTGGGCCACCATCGCGCGGTAGATGCCCTTGCCGCGCCACTGCGGGTCGGTGCCGCCGCCCCAGAGCCCGGCGAAGTCGGTGCCGGGGCGGAACTCCATCCGCGCGCCGCACACCGGCCGGTCACCGGCCATCGCGACGACCGCCACGATCTCGTCCGGCGCCTCGGCGAGCTGGGCGAGCACACGCCGGGCGAGGTGCTCGCTCAGCGCCGCGTCGTCCTCCCCGAACGCGGCGAGGTGCGCCTCGGCCATGAGCCGTGCGCCTGTCGCGTCCGTCACCGGGAGCAGCCGGATGCCGTCCGGCAGCTCGGGGCCCGCGGGCAGGGCGGCGGCCTCGGCGACCATCACGGTCTCCACCGGATCGGCCTCGAACCCGGCCGCGAGCAGACGCGCACCGAGGTCGGCGGGCTGGTCGTAGGAGTGCAGCTTCCACTCGAACTCGCGCCCGGCGGCGGCGAAGTGGCGCACCTGCTCAGCGATCACGGCGTCCGCCGTCGACGCGTCGATGCCGGTCCACAGGACGCCGTTCCAGTCGTGTGCCGAGCCGGTCACACGGACGACGCCACCGGTCCGCTCGACCCGGGTGTCACCGCCTTCGCCCTGCGTGTCGTGCCGAAGCTGACGGTCGTACGCGGCCAGTACCGCTGCATGATCCATGCGGTCACCTCAGCAGTGCGCCGAAGCGGCGGCAACCGATTTTCCGCCGGAGCTCTAGGCCTGCCAGCGGCAGCGCACGGCCGCCGTGGCGAAGCCGGGCCCGAAGGCGATGGCCGCGCCGTGCGCGCCGTCCTCCGGAGGGTCGGCGTGGGTGCGTTCCAGGACGCGCAGGATGCTGACGCCGCCGAGGTTCCCCTCATGGCTGAGCGTGTCCGTGGAGTGCCGGGAGCCGTGCTCGTCCATCCGGAGCGCGGCCGCCGTGTCGGCGATGATGCGCGGGCTGCCGGGGTGGATGACGGCGAAGTCGAGCTGCCGCGGGCCCAGCCACTCCAGGAGGTGCGGCATCACGTCGGTGACGGCGGCCAGGACCTGCTTGGTCGAGTCGAAGTGGATGCCGTCCATGGAGATCCGGCCGCGCTGGCGCTCCAGGCTGCCCGCCAGGACGTACTCGAAGGTGTCCTCGATGGCCAGTCCGGGACCCAGCGGTGTGTCGGTGACGACGGTCGCGGAGGCCGCGTCCCCGAACAGCGCCTTGTAGATCATCGACTCGATGGTGGTGTCGCTGTGGTGGTAGATGCTGGACAGCACCTCGGAGGCCACGACCAGGACCTTGCTGCCGGGCCGTGCGGCGAGGAGGTCGGCGGCGCGGGTGAGGGCCTGGGTGCCGCCGGGGCAGGCCACCGAGGTGAGCGCGATGCGGCGCAGGTCGGGGCGGAGGCCGAGGCGGGTGACGAGGTGGATGTCCAGGTTGGGGACGGCCCAGCTCGTGGTGTGCGTGGTGACGATCGCGTCGATGTCCTGCGCGGCGAGGCCCGCGCTGTCCAGGGCCATGGTCGAGGCGCGTTCGGCCATGGCGAGCGCGTCGGTGAAGGCGACTTGCGCGCGTTCGCCGACGTCGGCCGTCCCGGACACCGTGGGGGAGCCGAGCGGGCGCGTGAAATGGCGGGTCTGTACACCGCAATTGCCGATGACGCGGAGGATGGCGCGCAACCGAGGGTGGTCGGCGTGGTGCGCGCTCACGTCCTCGGCTATCTCGGCCGTGGTGACCTTGTGGTCGCCGAAGACGGTGTGTGGTCTGAGTACGTGAGCAGTCACGAGGCGACTCCCCATGGATCGGCGAAGCGGGTGGGGGTGTGGCCAAAGTACTGCACTGTGCCGGGAGTGCCCTGTCGAGCGCCGGATGCTCGAATGCGTGTGCGAGACGCGTGTATGCGATGCGTCTGTGAGATGTGGCTGTGAGATGCGTGTGCGGGCTCAGTCGGAGCGGAGGATGGGCGCGCGCGAGTGGATGCGGTGCGTGCCGCGGTGGAACACCAGGATCATCAGCCGGGAGCCGGGCGCCGTCAGGGGCTGCGCCGCGCACATGGTGACCCAGCCGGGGCCCTCCAGGGCGTGCAGCAGGGGGCGCTCGTCGCCGTCGGGGTGCGGATGGGAGTTGCCCGCGGCGTAGAGATCGGCGGTCTCGGGGTCGGCCAGGATCTCCTTCTCGATCTGCCGCAGGATGTCGTCGTCGGGCCTGGTGGCGAGCGCCGCCCGCAGTTGCGGCAGCACCATCGGGGCCCAGGCGGTGTGCCAGTCCATCAGGGTCTCGCGCCCGTGCGGGTCCAGGAGCATCCAGCGCAGCGTGTTGCCGGGGACCTTGCCGCTCGGGAACATCCCGGCGAAGGCGGTGTTGTACGCGAGCATCTCCCAGGATGCGTCGGTCACGTAGGCCATGTGTCCGATGCCGTCGACCGCCTCCTGCCAGACGCCGGGCACCTCCTTGCCGGAGGAGAGGTGGAGCGGTCCCGGCGGGTCCTGCAGCAGTGCGTACCGACAGAGGGACACCCACTCCTGTTCGTTCAGCCCGAACAGGCGTGCCACGTCCCGGAGCAGCGAGGTCGGCGGATTGGGGTAATTGCCGGACTCGAGACGGTGGTACGTCCCGAACGTGCGGTGGAGCAGTTGGTCGACCTGGTGCTGGGACAGGCCGGGGGCGCGCCGGCCCTGGCCTGTCGGGCGGGCGAAGCCGTGCGATTCGGGGGCTATGAGGGCGCGTCGTTCGCGGAGCAGAGCGCGGAGCGCCGTCTTGTTCATGGTGGGTAATCCCTCTTGGTGCACGCCGAGTTGGAGCGTGATCAGTCTAAATATTCACATCGGCTTTGGTAGTAAACATTGCCCGAAGAAAACGATCAGTTGCTCGGGCATGATGGAGCTTGCGGGGTCACCGACCTGCAGGTTTGATCGTCGGCGGGCGCCCGTGCACAACAGCGGGGCATCTTGTCCGGGGAGTTCGAGAATGGCTGAAATTCCCCGGCATTGGGTACCCCCTAGGCCTACAGGGCCGATGTGGGAAGCGTGTGGGACAACTGTTCGTATTTTGATCCGTGTGGTCGGAATCGGAGCAGCGCAGGACCGCACAGCTCTGCTCCCCGCGCCGGTTCCGTAGGACCACCGGATGCGGTCGGTGCCGTCACTCGCCATTACGTAGCGGCCACGGTACCGGCCGCCCGTGGTTGTCCCGGGCGGATCACGTGGCCGTGATGTGCTCCTCCGCCCGCGCCAGAATCTCCGAGACGCGCAGCCCGAACCGTATGTCGCACGGATGCGGCGTGCCCGTGGCCGCGGACCCGACGAGCGCGTCCACCGCCGCTCCGAACGGGTCGCCCGCGTCTTCCCACGACGGAAGCACCGCCGTGCCGTTCTCACCGCGCAGCTCCACCGCCACGCCCTCGCACTTCGCCGGTGCCGAGAGGGTCAGCGTCGCCGTGCTGGACGCGCCGCCCGTGTGCCGCAGGATCAGATGGACCGTGTCCCTTGGGCCCGGTGCCGCGGTCACGTCGGTGACGTCGCCGAGGACGGGCAGCAGCATCGACAAGGCGTGCGGGCCGACGTCCCACAGGCCGCCCCGGCTCGCACGCCAGGGCGACGAGAACGCGGCGCTGCCGTCCGGCGCGTAGAACGAGCCGTACCAGTCGGCGCGGCCCGTGAACCAGCCGCCCGTGGTGACCTGGTCGGCCAGCCAGGCCGCCGAGGCGCGGGTGAAGCGCAGCGTGAAGTAGACCACGGAGGCCACCCCCGCACGCTCGGCAGCCGCCGCGAGGTCCCGCGCCCCGGCGAGCGTCGTGGCCACGGGCTTGTCCAGCAGCAGATGGCAGCCCGCCGCCGCGGCCCGTGCGGCGAGGGGTGCCTGCACGTCGGGCGGTACCGCGAACGCCACGGCGTCACTCGCGGCGAACAGCTCGTCCACGTCCGCGTACGCCCTCGTGCCGTGCTCGGCGGCGAGCGCGGCCGCCGCTTCGGGGCGGCGGCCCCAGATGCCACTGAGGTCCACGCCCGGGTGCCGGGCCAGCGCGGGGGCGTGCGTGGCGGAGGCCCAGGGGCCCGTGCCCACCAGGCCGAAGCGGAGTCGGTTCATGGGCCGCAGTATGACCGAAGCCGCCTGCCGCGGACCTGTCGCGGCAGGGGGCGCGCGGCCCGCCTGGGCGGTTCACGGCCAAGGGGCGACGGTGTACGGCCGGGGTCCGAGGGTCGACCGTCTCCCTAATTCCTCTCGGTGAATAGCCATTCACCCGATATGGTGAATGGCTATTCACCTCATACAGCAGGGGGAGAGAGGCCATGGCGCCTGTTCCGACAGCCGGTGGCGCGGGAGGGCTGCGCAGTCGGCTGGCCGTCCCCGTGCTCGCCTTCGGCGGCATCCTCATGGCCGTCACGCAGACCGTCGTCGTGCCGCTGCTGCCCGATCTGCCCCGCCTGACGGACAGCTCGGCCGGTGCCGTGTCCTGGCTGGTCACCGCGACACTGCTGTCCGGAGCGGTGCTCACACCCGTACTCGGCCGGGCCGGTGACATGTACGGCAAGCGCCGCGTCCTGCTGACCGCCCTCGGTCTGATGGCCGGGGGCTCGGTGCTCTGTGCGCTCACGTCCGACATCCGGCTGCTGATCGCGGCACGGGCCCTGCAGGGCGCGTCCGCCGCGGTGGTGCCCCTGTCCATCAGCATCCTGCGCGATGAACTCCCGCCGCAGCGCACCGCGTCCGCCGTCGCGCTGATGAGCTCCACGGTCGGGATCGGCGCCGCGCTCGGTCTGCCGCTGGCCGCCCTCATCGTGCAGTACGCGGACTGGCACGTCATGTTCTGGGTGACGGCCGCCCTGAGCACCGCCGGTCTCCTGCTCGCCCGGTGGGCCGTGCGGGAGTCTCCGGTGCGTTCGCCGGGGCGGTTCGACACGTGGGGCGCGCTCGGCCTGGC
The DNA here is from genome assembly GCF_040609235.1 of Streptomyces sp. NPDC004732. Lineage (NCBI taxonomy): Bacteria > Bacillati > Actinomycetota > Actinomycetes > Kitasatosporales > Streptomycetaceae > Streptomyces > Streptomyces sp. NPDC004732. The sequence continues at coordinate 69,883 of NZ_JBEXJR010000021.1, read as the reverse complement.
GGCCGGACTGGTCTGCCTGTTGCTTGCGGTGTCGCAGGGCGGCCAGTGGGGGTGGGGGAGCGGGCCCGTCCTAGGGCTGTTCGCGGGTGCCGTCGTCATCCTGTCCGTCTGGTGGCGGATGCAGTTGCGGGCGAAGCAGCCGCTGGTGGACCTGCGCCTTGCGTCCGGACGGCGCGTCGCCCTGCCGCACGTGACCGCGCTGCTCGCCGGGTTCGCCTTCTACGCCAATTCGCTGGTGACCGCGCAGCTGGTGCAGGCGCCCGCCGAGAGCGGCTACGGCCTGGAGCTGTCGATCGTGGCGACCGGTCTGTGCCTGCTGCCCAACGGCGTGATCATGCTGGTCCTCTCGCCCTTCTCGGCCCGCGTCTCGACGGCACGCGGCCCCCGGGTCACCCTCGCGGTCGGCGGCGCGGTCATGGCACTGGGCTATGCCGTGCGTATCGTCGACAGCCGGGAGCTGTGGGTGATCATGCTCGGCGCCGCGGTCGTGTCGACCGGGACGACGTTCGCGTACTCGGCGCTGCCCACGCTGATCCTGCGTGCGGTCCCGGTCGAGCAGACCGCGTCCGCGAACGGCGTGAACGTCCTGATGCGGACGATCGGCCAGAGCGTCTCCAGCGCGGCGGTCGCCGCCGTACTCGTCCGGCACACCTCGTCCGCCGACGGCGTCCGGTTCCCCACGCTCGGCGGCTACCAACTCGCCTTCACCCTGGCGGGCACGGTCGCGCTCATCGCATGTGCCACCGCACTCGCCATACCCTCGGACACGGCCCCGAAGGGCGACCGGAAGACCGCCGGACGCGGCGGGTCGACCCAGGAGACCGCGCTGGAGGGAAGCTGACCATGGCGGCGAGGAACACGACTGCGGCGGGCGCGGGCGCCCAGGGGGGCGTGGCTGCGGAGGCGGACGGGCCGTCGCACGCTGACGTGCCCTCGGACGCCGACGCGCGCTTGAACGCCGACGCGCGCTTGAACGCTGAGGCACGGCACTCGCCGCCCGGCGGGAGCCTGAACGCCGACGCGCAGCACTCGCCGTCCGACGGAAGCACCCGCGCTGACGCGCGCTCGAACACTGACGGGCGCCCCCTCGCTGCCGACCGCCCCGCCGCCGACCTGAGCCGTAAAGCCGACACGAGCCCGCATACCGACCCGCGCCCGAACTCCCCTACCGACCCGCGCCCGAACCAGACCCCGCCCGCCGGGCGCAGGGACGCCGAGGCGACCAAGGGGGCGATCATCCGTGCCGCACGCCATCTCCTCGCCCGGCACGCGCACGGTGACATCACCCTCAAGGCCGTGGCCGACCGGGCCGGGGTGAGCGCGCCGTTGATCCTCAAGTACTTCGGCAACAAGGACGCGTTGTTCTCCCAGGTCATGTCGTTCGAGGCCGACGCCGGGGCCTTCCTCGACGCCCCCGTCGCCGACCTCGGGCGCCACATGGTCCGGCACCTGCTCACCGGTCAGGCCGAGCGGGGTGCCGACCCGATCCTGCGCATCGTCTTCGCCCCGCTCCACGGCGAGCAGGGCGACATACTGCGCGCCAACTTCCGCGTCCAGGTGGCCGATCGGCTCACCGAGCGGCTCTCGGGGCCGGACGCGGGGCTCCGGGCCGAGCTGGCCGTCGGCATGCTGCTGGGCCTGGGCGTGATGTACGGCATCGCCCGCGGCCCGCACCTGCGCGCCACGGAGATCGCCGAGATCACCGACCGGTACGCGCCCCTGGTGCAGGCCTTCCTGACGCCTCGCTGACCCGCACCGCCGAGGCGGCGGCACCCGGCCGTTCGGCCTCACACCGGTTCGGCTCCCGTCGAGCCGCGCCCCGCCGTACGACCACCACCGCCGCGAGCCCGACGGCCAGGCCCGCCACGGTCTGCGGCCCGAAGGGCTCACCGAACATCAGGGCGCCCCACAGGGCGGTCACGGGTGCCATGAGGAACATCAGCGTGTTGACCTGGGTGACCCCGGAGCGCCGCAGGATCAGCCAGTACAGGCCGTACCCGCCGAAGGTGGAGAACCCCACCAGCCACCCGATCGCGGCCCAGAAGGAAGCCTCGGCCGGTGGCGTCGCGGCCCCCGCCGCCAGCGCGAGCCCCGTGAAGACCACGGCGCTCGTGACGCAGTGGACGGTCATCGACACCGAAGGGGCGACCGGACGGGGCGCACGCCGGTCGAGGAACGTCGCCGCCACCAGCGAGAGCATGCCGAGGAACGGCACGAAATAGGCCCAGGCAGGGGCGTCGCCGCCGTGCGCGAAGTCCGCGGCGGTGACGATGACGACGCCGGTCACACCGAGGCCGAGGCCGGTCCACTGCGTGCGCGAGACGTACTGGCCGAGCAGGGGCCCGGCGAGAGCGCCCGCGACGAGCGGCTGGGTGCCGTCGATCAGGGCGGTCGTACCGCTGGAGACGCCGAGCTGGATCGCGAGGTACACGGTCAGGAGATAGCCGCTCTGCGACAGTGCGCCGACGACCGCCTGCCGCCCGACATCGCGCGCCGTCAGGCCCCGCCAGGACGCCCGGGAGAGCACCAGGGCGACGAGCCCGAGCACCACGGCCAGTGGCAGGAAGCGCCACATCAGCACCGTCACCGCGGACGCGCTGCCCGCGCCCAGTTTCGCCCCGATGAACCCGGAGCTCCAGGTCAGCACGAATGCGGTCGACAGCAGGACGTTCATGGGTTTCTCCCGTCGTGCGGCGGCTCGGCGTAGGTGAGTAGACAGATCGGTCTACCTGTGTGACGGGAGTGAGTATACAGATCGGTATAGGGCTTCTGTATACAGGTCGGTCTACCATGGAGTGCATGGGTGACGACGCGTACAGGACGGAAGCCGAGACGGCAGGCGAGGTGGAAGGTGAGGTGCAGGGCAGGCCGGATCGCGGGGCAGGGCCTGGAGTTGCCGCGCCGCACCGCATCGCCATGACCCCGGCCGCGCGCCGCGCCCTCGACGCCGCGGGGCGCCTCTTCTATGAGCGCGGCATCCACGCCGTCGGCGTGGACCTGATCGCCGCTGAAGCCGGGGTGACGAAGAAGACCCTCTACGACCGGTTCGGCTCCAAGGAGCAGATCGTCGTGGAGTACCTGGCCGACCGGGACGAGCGCTGGCGCGCCTTCCTCGCCCCGTACTTGGAGGCTGCCGCCACACCTCGGGCCCGGATCCTCGCCGTCTTCGACGCCTCGCGCGACTGGGCCGACGGGTATCTGACGAAGGGGTGCAGCATGGTCAACGCGCACGCCGAGATCAGTGACCCCGCCCACCCCGCGTACCCGATCATCATGGGCCAGAAGGCCTGGATGCTCGCGCTGTTCACCGGCCTCGCCGAGGAGATCGCGCCGAGCGGGGGTGAAGCCGGAAAGGGGGGCGTGCGGCTGGGGCGGGCGCTGATGCTGCTGCATGAGGGCGCGCTCGTCGCGCACGGCCTGCAGCTGTTTCCCGACGCCATCGATGAGGCCCGTGGGGAAGCTGAGGCGCTGTCCGGCGCCGCCGTCGAGCAGGGGCGGGGCCGGGTGTCCGAAGAGCGTTGACAAGTCTTTGCCCGTGGCTGGAATGTTCCCTTCCGGGCGCGGGAGTCCTGGCGTCCGACCGGGTCAGTTGGCGGCACTGACACGAGTCACGCACCTGGGACTGGCAAAGCGCGGCCGAAACCGCCGGGGTCGGCGGGGCGTACGGGCAACGGGGGCGTTGACCGTACGCGGGCACGGGAGCACGCTGCACACATAGGTGCTAGTTACACCTAGTTCGGCGAGCGGAAGGAAAACGCATGTGCGGCATCACCGGCTGGGTCTCCTTCGACCGTGATCTGACGGCCGAGTCCACCACTCTGGACGCCATGACGGAGACGATGTCCTGCCGCGGTCCCGACGACCGCGGCAGGTGGACCGCCGGGCCCGCCGGGCTCGGACACCGTCGGCTCGCGATCATCGACCTGCCCGGCGGACGCCAGCCCATGACCGTCGAGACGCCGACGGGCACCGTCGCCCTGGTCTACTCCGGTGAGACGTACAACTTCACCGAGCTCCGCCGCGAACTGGCGGGCCGCGGCCACCGGTTCACCACCGCGTCCGACACCGAGGTCGTGCTGCGCGGCTATCTCGAATGGGGCGAGGCCCTCGCCGAGCGGCTGAACGGCATGTACGCCTTCGCGATCTGGGACGCCCGCCACGACAAGCTCGTCATGGTCCGCGACCGCATGGGCATCAAGCCCTTCTACTACTACGAGACGTCCGACGGCGTCCTGTTCGGCTCCGAGCCCAAGGCGATCCTCGCCAACCCGCTCGCCCGGCGCCGGGTCACCCTGGACGGCCTCAGGGAAGTGTTCGCCGTCGTCAAGACGCCCGGTCACGCCGTGTGGGACGGCATGAACGAGGTCGAGCCCGGCACGGTCGTGACGGTGGACCGCTCCGGTCTGCGCCGGCACGTGTACTGGTCGCTGGAGACCCGTCCGCACACCGACAGCCGTGACGCGTCCATCGCGAAGGTCCGCGAACTCCTCGACGACATCGTGCGCCGCCAGCTCGTCTCGGACGTGCCGCGCTGCACGCTGCTCTCGGGCGGCCTCGACTCCTCGGCGATGACGGCACTCGCGGCCCGACAACTGGCCGAGGTGGGCGAGACGGTGCGCAGCTTCGCCGTCGACTTCGTCGGCCAGGCCGACAACTTCGTCGCCGACGAACTGCGCGGCACGCCCGACACCCCCTACGTCCACGACGTCGCGCGGTCGGCGGGCACCGACCACCGCGACATCGTCCTGGACTCCCACGCCCTCGCCGACCCGGACGTACGCGCCAAGATGATCCGCGCGCGCGACATACCGATGGGCTTCGGCGACATGGACGCCTCCCTCTACCTCCTCTTCCGCGCCATCCGCGAGCACTCCACGGTGGCGCTGTCCGGGGAGTCCGCGGACGAGGTCTTCGGCGGCTATCTGCAGTTCTTCGACGAGACGGCGCGCGCGGCCGACACCTTCCCCTGGCTGGTGCGTTTCGCCGACCACTTCGGGGACGACGCCCGCATCCTGCGCTCCGACGTGACCGCCGCGCTCGACCTGCCCGCCTACATCAAGGAGAGCTACGCGACGGCCGTCGCTGGCATCCGGCGCCTGGACGGGGAGAGCGACTTCGAATTCCGGATGCGGAAGATCTGCCATCTGCACCTGACCCGATTCGTACGCATCCTGCTCGACCGCAAGGACCGCGCGAGCATGGCGGTCGGCCTCGAGGTGCGCGTGCCGTTCTGCGACCACCGGCTCGTCGAGTACGTGTACAACACGCCCTGGGCGCTGAAGTCCTTCGACGGCAGGGAGAAGAGCCTGCTGCGCGAGGCGACCGCCGATGTGCTGCCGCGGTCCGTCTATGACCGGGTGAAGAGCCCGTATCCCTCCACGCAGGACCCCAAGTACGCGGTCGCCCTCCAAGGGCACGTCAAGGATCTGCTCGCACGGCCCGGGCACCCGGTCTTCGACCTGGTGGACCGGGAACGTGCGGTGCAGGCCGCGGGGCGGGAGGCGCCGCAGATTACGCAGGCCTCGCGGCGCGATTTGGAGCGGACGCTCGACCTTGCGCTCTGGCTGGACCTCTACAGCCCTGAGATCGACCTGACCTGACCTGACCCTGACCTGAGCTGTGTGCCGCCTCCTGGTCACCGTCCCTGTTGTTCTTCGGGGTCCGCCGTGGCGGCGAGGGTGTCGAGGAATCGTCGGAGCGCGGGTGCCCCGTCCGGGCCGAGGTCCCGCTTGACCGGGGGCACGGCCGCCCCGCGCCGGGTGTCGGAGGTCTGGCACGGGCCGGGCGACTCCTCGGCCCGGACGGTCACCGTGCGGTGGATGAACTCGGCCACCGGCAATCCGAGCCGGTCCGCATGCCGCAGGAGCGCGGCGTACTCGTCGGGCGTGAACAAGACCTGCACAGGCTTGGCACCGTCCATGGACGCATGATGCCGCTCGGGCGTGTGTGACGCGGCGCGGTTGGCATATTCGCCCTCGAAGGCGTGAAAACCGGGGAAGGCGCAGGCACGAAGCCGGTATGAACGGGAAGTGACCCCGACCGGACGGGGGAATCGCGGTCGGGGCCACATCATGTTCAACGATAAACCATAGGGTGAAGTTCCGAGGCGGGGGGCCTGCCGGTGTGAGCTGCGTTACCCGGCGCCTGTCCTACCTGGCGCCTGTCTCACCCGGCACCTGCGCTGCCCGGCACCCCGGTCCTCACTGAATGAGCATGATGATCGAGGCCGTGGTTCCCACGACGACGATGAAGGTGCGCATCACGAGAGGGGGCAGCCTGCGGCCGAAGCGCGCGCCCACCAGGCCGCCCACCGTCGAACCGGCGGCGATCAGTCCGGCCGCGGTCCAGTCGATGTCCGCGACCACGATGAAGACGACGGCGGCGACACCGTTCACGATCGAGGCCAGCACGTTCTTCGCGGCGTTCAGGCGCTGCAGGTCGTCCAGGAGGAACGTGCCGAACAGGGCCATGAGCAGTACCCCTTGGGCCGCTCCGAAGTAGCCGCCGTAGATCCCGGTGGCGAGGACCCCGCACCACATCGGGATGCCGCCGTCCACCTTTCCGCCGCCCTCGCGGTTCTGCAGCTTGCGGGCCAGCCAGGGCTGGAGCAGCACCAGGAGGCAGGCGGTCAGGATGAGCGCGGGGACCACCGCGCGGAAGGCGTCGTCGGGGAGCTTCAGGAGGAGCAGTGCCCCGATCAGGCCGCCGATGAGCGAGGCGGTGCCGAACCGCACCAGACGCCTGAACTGCCCCTTCATCTCCCGGCGGTAGCCGTACGCGGCGCTCAGGGTGCCCGGCACGAGGCCGAGGTTGTTCGACACGTTCGCGAGCACCGGCGGCAGGCCGAAGGCCAGCAGCGTGGGGAAGGTGATGAGGGTGCCGGACCCGACCACCGCATTGAGCCCGCCGGCCGCGACACCGGCGGCCCCGACGGCCACCATTTCGAGCGCTTCCACGCGTCACCTTTCCCGATCCCCGCCGAGTTCCCGTCGAACTCCCGCCGCACGTCCGGCGGGTGCACGGCCCGCGCGGCCCGGGGGCGTGTTCCGTGCCCCCGGGTCGACGCCCGTCGCCGGGTCGCCGCCCGGGCCATGAACGATCTTGGTGCACCGTGAAAACCCAAGTCAATCCTCGGGTTTCCTTGCATCCCCCCAAGGGATAACTTCATCCGCTGTGACCCTCGACGACCTCCGCACCTTCATCGCCGTGTGCCGTGCGGGCAGCCTCAGCGCCGTTGCCCGTGATCTGTCCTGTACGCAGTCCGCCGTGAGCCAGCACGTCAAACGCCTGGAGCGGGAGCTCGGCGTGAGTCTCCTCGAGCGGCATGCGCGGGGTGTCGTGCCCACCTCCGCCGGGCGGATCCTGCAGGCCGCGGCCTCGGACGGGATCGGCGGCATCGATCTCGCCGTACGGCGGCTGCGGGAGCAGGTGCGCGGGGAGGGCGGCACGGTACGGATCACCACCGGAGCCACCTCCGTACGGCACTTCATGGCCGAGGCCGTCGTCGACTTCCGGGACCGCTATCCGCACGTCAGTCTGGAGTTTCAGACGATGAGCTCCAGCCGCAGCTGCTTCGACGCGCTCGCGGCCGACGACCTGGACCTCGCTTGGATCACGCTCGGGGAGCCCGTGCGCGGCATCGAGCAACGGCCTGTCGTCGAACTGCCCTGGGTCCTCGCCGTCCGCGCCGACGACCCGCTCGCCGGGCGGCCGCGCGTCGAGCCCGCCGAGCTGGCCGCGGCGCAGCTCATCACGCCGCCGGAGGGGTCGACCTCGCGCGGCCGCCTCGACGCGTGTCTCGGTGAGCTGGATGTGGTGCTGCCGACGGTCACCAGCGCCGCCGACTGGGACACCGCCGCCCTGCTCGCGGAGCTCGGGCTCGGCCGGGCCGTCGTGCCGCTGCTGCCCGGCTGGCGCGCGTGCGGGCCCGGGGGACTGCGACTCGTCCCGGTGCCGGAGCTGCCGCCGCTGTCGGTGGGGTGGGCGGTGCGCCGCTGGGACGCGCTGAGCCCGCTGGCCCACGCCTTCGCCGACACCGTCGCCGGACACTGCGGGCTGCTGGGGCCCGATCAGGGAGCGAGTCGCGCGGCGCGCGTCTGAAGGTAGTGGGCCTCGGGGCGGCTGAGCGTCCCCTTGGCCGCCAACTGGTAGGCGGCGAGGGCGAGGCCGGTGTCGCCCGCCCTCTCCAGGAGATGGGCGCGGACGGCCTCGAGCCGGTAGTGACCCGTCAACCCGTCCTCCAGCGAGGCCAGTTCGCGGAGCCCGGCCCGCGGCCCGTGCACCATCGCGTAGGCGACGACCCGCCCCAGCCCGGCCATGGGCTCGGGAACGAGGCGTACGAGAACGTCGTACAGGGCGAGGATCTGCGGCCAGTCGGTGGCGTCCGCGTCGTCCGCCTCGTCGTGCAGGGCCGCGATGGCCGCCTGCAACTGATAGGCGCCTGGCGGGCCCTGGGACAGCGCCTCCTCGACGAGCTCCGTGCCCTCGGCGATCGCCTGCCGGTCCCAGAGGGTGCGGTCCTGCTCCTCCAGGGGGATCAGCTCGCCGTGCGGGCCGGTCCGCGCGGCGCTGCGGGCCTCGGTGAGCAGCATCAGCGCCAACAGCCCCGTCACCGGTCCCTCCTGGGGCAGCAGCCGACGCACCGAACGGGTGAGGCGGATCGCCTCGCGTGCGAGGTCCGCACGGTGCAGGGCGTCACCGGAGGTGGCCGTGTAGCCCTCGTTGAAGATCAGGTAGAGCACCTGGAGGACGACGGCGAGCCGCGCGTCGCGGTCGCCGGGGCCCGGCTGCAGGAACGGCGCCCCCTTGATCTTCGCCTTCGCCCGGCTGATCCGCTGGGCCATGGTCGCCTCGGGCACCAGATGTGCGCGGGCGATCTCGGCCGTGGTCAGCCCGCCGACGGCGCGCAGCGTCAGCGCGACCTGCGCGGCCGCGGTCAGCTCGGGGCGGCAGCACAGGAACAGCAGCGTGAGCGTGTCGTCGTCCGCGGGGGCACGGCTCTCGCCCGGCGGGGGAGCGGTGAACGCGTCGCGGGGAGCAAGCCGCGCCGCGTCCTCCTCGCGCCGCCGCCGGGCGTCGTCGGCACGCAGCTGGTCCATGAGGCGGCGCGAGGCGACCTTGATCAGCCAGCCGCGCGGATTCTCCGGAATTCCCTGGTCGGGCCATTGCCGCGCCGCCGCGATGAGCGCCTCCTGCACGGCGTCCTCGGCGGCGCCGAAGTGCCCGTACCGGCGTACGAGCGCGCCGAGGACCTGCGGCGCGTGTCGGCGCAGCAGGTCCTCGACCTCGGTCGTACGTCTCACCGGGCGCCGGTGCGTCTCAACAGTCGCCCCCGGCGGCGTCCTGGACGGGACGGATCACGACGGGCGGGTCGACGAGCCCCTCGGGGCCGGGGCACTCGCTGACGCGCAGGGCGATCTCGGTGACCCGCTCCAGGCTCTCGCAGTCGAGCAGCCAGTACCCGGCGAGCACCTCCTTCGTCTCGCCGTAGGGACCGTCCGTGATGACGGGGCGGCCGTCCTTGTCCCGGCTGACGAAACGGGCCTGCGCGGGTTCGGTGAGCCCCTGCGCGTCGACGAGTTCACCGGACTCGGCGAGATCGTTGGTGACCTTGCCCATGTAGGCGAACATCGCCTGCAGTTCCTTCTCGCTCCAGGTCGGGCTGTCCGCGGTCGGCTTGCCTGCCATCGACTCGTAGTCGGCCTGTGAGCCCTGGACCATCACCAGATACTTCATGACTTCGCTCCTCGGCTGCGCGGTCACCCCTTGCGGGCGACTCTCACAGGGGACGTCGGCGCGGACGACACGTTCTCGACACCTCGCGAAAGAATTTTATCGACGGCGACCTTCCCTGTCCCGGTGGCGACTGCTCAGCGGCCCGTTCCACCGGCACGGCCGCCGGACGCAAGGGATTCCTCATCACCCGCTCCACGGTGCACGGTGACGTGTCCGCGCGGAACTTCTTCACCCCATGTGGACCGGGGCAGGGCCCTCGGCCGTCTCCTGCTTCTTGGCGTTGATGGCCAGCACGGTGACGGCGAGACCGGCCAGGAACATGGCACCCGCACCGACGAAGGCCAGCGTGTAGCCGTGGGTCAGGGCGTCGGCCGCCTTGGCCACCAGGCCGTGGTCCTTGGTGGCCACGCCCCGGTAGAACGAGGTGGCCGCGTCGGGCAGCCGGTCGTTCGCCGCCGACGTGGAGACGGTCGCGAGGACGGCGAGGCCCAGGGCGCCGCCGATCTGCTGGGCGGTGTTCAGGAGCGCGGAGGCGATGCCCGTGTCCTGGTGGTCGACGCCGCTGACGGCGCCCAGGGTCATCGGGACGAAGCCCATGCCCAGGCCGAGCGCGGTGACGAACATCGCGGGCATCAGGTGCCCGGTGTAGGACGAGTCCGGGGTGAGCGTGGCGAACCAGAACATGCCCACGGCCGCCACCAGCAGGCCGGGCCCGGCGATGGCGCGCGGGGCCAGCCGCGTCACCAGCTTGGCGCTGAGCGCGGCGGCGACTCCCATGCCGAGGCTGAACGGCAGGTTGGCGAAGCCCGTCTTGACCGCGCTGTAGCCGAGGATCAGCTGCATGTAGAGGGTGAGGAAGTAGAAGGTGGCGATCATCCCGGCGCCGATGAACAGCATCGTGGCGAAGGACCCCGAGCGGTTGCGGTCCTTGAAGAGCCGCAGCGGCATCATCGGGTGGGCGGTGCGGCTCTGGATGACCAGGAAGGCGCTGAGCAGGACGGCGGCGACGGCGAAGCAGGACAGGGTCAGGCTGTCGGTCCAGCCGTGCTCGCCGCCGCGGGTGATGCCGTAGACCAGGGCGATCAGTCCGCCGGTGCCGGTGATGGTGCCAGGGAGGTCGAGCCGCCCGCGGTGGCGCTCCGCCTCGACGAGCGTCTTCGTACCGGCGAGGACGGCCAGGCCGATCGGGATGTTCACGAAGAACACCCACCGCCAGTCCAGGGCGTCGGTGAGGACGCCGCCGAGCAGCAGGCCGACGGTGGCGCCGATCCCGGCCATCGCGGCATAGACCCCCATCGCCTTGTTGCGCTGCTTGCCCTCGGGGAACGTCGTGGCGATCAGGGAGAGCGCGCTGGGCGCCGCGACGGCCGCACCGACGCCTTGCAGGATGCGCGCGCCGATGAGCAGGCCCTCGTTCGGGGCGAGCCCGCCGAGCAGAGAGGCCAGGGTGAACAGGGCGATGCCCAGCTGGAACATCCGGCGTCGGCCGAAGAGGTCCCCGGCCCGGCCGCCGAGCAGCAGCAGCCCGCCGAAGGCCAGCGCGTAGGAGTTGACGATCCAGGCCAGATTCGCGTCGGACACGTCCAGCGCGGTCTGGATGCTGGGCAGGGCGATGTTGGTGATGGTGCCGTCGAGCACCACCATGAGCTGGGCCGCGGCGATGACGAACAGCGCCAGGCCGAGGTGGCGGCCGCCGCCGGGTGGCGCGGCGGCGGTGTCCGCGGATGCGTGGGTGGTGACAGCCGTGCTGTCAGCAGACATGAAAGAGCTCCAGAACGAGGCGTGGACACATTCCGCCGGAACAGGAATCAGATGTGGAAGGCCTTCTTCCATTCCGGTGTGAGGGGCGACGGCGGCCGCCGGTAAGAGGCGGTGCACCGCAGCGCAATCCGAGCGGTGCGCCGGTGAAAATGCGGCCCGGCTCGGGATGAGTGGAAACCCTAACACCATAAAACCCCTGGTGGAGGCCGTGCAGAACAAATTGAAGCCAGTACGTCGACGGACTTGACATTTCGCTTCCATTCCCAGGCCGCCGACTTTTGCAGGCTTTATTGATTTCACTTGCATTTTCGCTCGGACTGTGGGCAATGAGGGGCCCGGCGGATGCGGGTGCTGTGCTCACACTTTTCTCGAAATGGCAACTTGCACTAACGTTCACCCTCAGGACTGCGAATGGGGGAGACAGTGGCTGTCGACATCGGGGTGTTCCTGCCGATGCTGCGGGCGGAGGGGCAGGGGCAGGCCGGGGAGTTCGTCGCGGCGGCCCGCTGGGCGGAGGAGCTCGGCTTCGAGTCGGTGTGGGCGAGCGGTCATCTGACGGGGCGCGTCCCGGTGCTTGACCCGACGGTCACCCTCGCCGCCGTCGCCGCCGCCACCACCCGCGTCAGGGTCGGCTACGGAGTCCTGACGACCCCCGTCCACGGGATCGCCCACCTCGCCCACCAGCTCGTGAGCCTCCAATTCCTCTCCCAGGGGCGCCTGTTGGTGGGTGCCGATGCCGGAGGGTGTGCCTGGGCGCAGTGGCGCGGGGGAGTGGTCGACTCGCCCGTCTGGGCGGCGTCGGGGGTGCCGTACGAGGGGCGTGACGAGCTGACCGATCGCGCGCTGGACCAGCTGCGGAGCCTGCTCGTGGCGCATCCGACCGAGGTCGGCGGCGCCGAGCTGACCCTGCGGCCGCGCGTCGACCGGCCGCCCTTCCTCATCGGCGGCGAGTCGGACGCCGACCTGCGGCGCGCGGTCCGTTACGGCGCCTGGTTCCCGAACCTCGCATCGCCCGCGTACATCGCCCGCATGCTGCCCCGGCTGTCCGCGCTGGGCGCCGAGACCGGCCGCGTCGTCAGGCCCTCGGTGAGCGTCGCCGTCCCGTCCACCCTCGCCGCCCCCGGGACGCGCGAGCGACGGGAGCAGCCGGACGCGACGGTGCTGCGCCGCTATGGCATCGACGCCGAGCGGGCGGCCGCGATGCCGGTCGACGGCACGCCGGAGCGGGCCGCCGAGAAGATCGTCGAGTTCGCGCGCGCCGGTGTCGACAGGCTCGTCCTCAGCTTCCCCGAGGACGACTGGCGCACGCAGTACGAACTCGCCGCCCAGGCAGCCGAGTTGGCGCGGCGCGAGCTCCCGGTCCGGCGGACCGCCACCGCCGGGAACCAGACCAGCTGCGGCGGCTGGGCCAGGGTCACCCTCGACCTGGAGCGCGAGCCGGGAACGTACGCCTTCCTCAATCCCCTCGGCAAGGACGTCCTGGACGCCGGTCTCGCCGAGGCCCTGGAGGAGGGGGTGCGCGAAGGGCTCGCGGGCGAGGCCCGCACGGTGCGGGTGCACCGCGCCTGGGTGCACCAAGTCGACGCCAACGAGCGGGTGTTCCGCGAGGCGGGCCGCAAGGCGGTCGCCGAAGCGCTGGCCGCGGAGCGCGCGGGCGGCAGGCGGTGACCGACCGGGCGCCGGCCGCCTCGCTGTGGGGCAATCGCAACTACCGGGTCTTCCTCGTCATTCAGACGCTCTCCGCCCTCGGGGACTCGTTCTCGTTCGTGGCGATACCGCTGCTCGTGCTGCACAGCACGGGGTCGGTCGTCCAGATGGGCCTGGTCACCGGCCTGACCGGCGTCGCGTCGATCGTCACCGGACTCTTCGCCGGTGTGATCGCCGACCGGTTCGACCGGCGCAGGCTCCTGATGCTCTCCGACGTGGCGCGCTGCCTGCTGTACGCGCTGATCCCGCTGGTCTGGCTCTTCGCGAACCCGATGTGGCTGATCTACACGGTCGTGCCGCTCACGGGCGGTTTCGCGATGCTCTTCCAGGTGACGTACGTGACGGTGGTGCCCGCCATCGTGGCACCCGACCAGATCATCAAGGCCAACGCGCACCTCTACGGCACCTATGCGGTGGCGACGGTCGGCGGGCCCACCCTCGCGGGTCTCGTCGCGGCGGCGTTCGGCCCCGTGGCCGCCATCGGGATCGACGCCGCGACGTTCGCCATGTCGGCCGCCGGGCTCCTCCTCGTCACCCTGCGGCCGACCCCGCGGCCGACCGACGAGAAGGGAGCCGATGAGAAAGGAGCCGAACGCGGCGGTGTGCGCGGCGAGTTCCTGGCGGGCTTCCGCTTCCTCTGGGCACACCCCGTCCTGCGCCCGCTGACGGTGCTGCTGTCCCTGTTCATCTTCCTCACGCACGGCATGACCGACGTCATCATCTTCCGGATCAAGGAGGACCTCGGCCACGGCGACGGCACGGTGGGCTATGTGCTGAGCGCGGGCACCGTCGGCACGTTCGTCGCCTCCTTCCTGGTCGCCCGGCTGCGCAAGGGCATCGGGTTCGGGCCCAGTTGGATCGGCGCCGTCACGCTGGGCGGCATCGCCGTCGGCTGCCTCGGACTGACGGAGAGCGTGCCGGTGATCGGCGCGCTCTCGGCGACCATGCTGCTGGCCACCGGCGTCGCCGGGATCTGCTCCATGTCGCTGCGGCAGGAGGTGACGCCGGGGCATCTGCTGGGGCGGGTCACCGCGGCGTTCTGGACCACGCACTACTCGCTCGGCCCCCTCGGCGCCGCCGCCGTCACCGCGTCCGCGGCCGGGTTCGGGGTGGCCCGGGTGTGCCTGGCCGTCGGTGTGGGCGTGGTGTGCGTGGCGCTCAGCGGGACGTTGACGGGGATCGTACGGGCCGAGGCGCCGGACGCGTCCCGGACGCCCGCGGCGGACGAGGCGGGCGAGGCGGGCGAGGCGGCGGAGTCGGCGGCGGAAACCGCGTGACTCCGCGCGCCTCGGCGGCGAGGCCCTAGCGGGAGCGCGTCGCGCCCCCGGCCGTCTGTTCGCCCTCGCCCTCGCCCGCGCGCCCGTCCGCGTCCGTCGACGGCGGCGGCCCGCCGCGCCCGTTCCGCTTCTCGTCGCCGTGCCCCGGCCACCAGGCCGCGTGCCCGATGAGCGCGGTCAGCGCCGGAGTGAAGATCATCGCCATGACGAATGCGGCGATGAGGATGCCGAAGGAGAGCGAGAAACCCATCTGGGAGAGCGTCGAGTTGCCCGCGAGCATCAGCGTCGCGAACGTACCCGCGAGGATCACGCCCGCCGAGCCGATCGTGGGCCCCGAGTGACGCACCGCCGTGCCCGCGGCGTCGTGCGGGGAGCGGCCCTCGCGGGCCTCCTCCCGCAGCCGCGACACCATGAGGATGTTGTAGTCCGTGCCCAGCGCGACCACGAACAAATACATGATCACGGGGAGCATGAACATCAGTCCGGGCTGACTGCCGATCTGCTGGAAGATCAGGGAGGTCGCGCCGAGCGTCGCGCCGAAACCGAGCGCGACGGACAGCATCAGGTACCAGGGCGCCACCAGGCTGCGCAGCAGCAGCCCGAGGATCACCATGATGGCCAGCGCCGCCACCGGGAAGACCACCGAGTAGTCCCGGTCGACCGCCTTGTTGATGTCGACGTACACGGCCGTGGTGCCGCCGACGAGCGCCTCCGTGCCGGACGGCGCGTCCTCGTGGGCGGCCGGGCGCAGCTGCCCCTTGACCGTCTCCAGGGCGCTGTCGGAGGCGGGCGGGTCCGAGAGGATCACGGAGTACGAGGCCGTCGTACGGTCCGGACTCAGCCGCGGAGCCGCGACCTCGCCCACGCCCGGGACGTCGGAGAGCTGCTTGCGGAAGGCGGCCGCCTGCGGCGCCGTCACCGGCTTGTCGGTCGTGGAGCTGAGGTACACGGAGGTCGGGTCGGTGCTGCCCGCGGGGAAGCCCTTCTGGAGGTTGTCCAGGGCGACCATCGACTCCTTGTCCTTGGGGAGCGAGGATCCGGCCAGGTCGAAGTTGGCCTTGTAGCCGAGCGCGCCGAGCGCGAGGGCACCCATGAACAGCGCGGAGACCAGCGCCCAGACGGCGGGCTTGCGGGCGATGGACGCGCCGAGCTTGGCGAATCCCGTGCCCTGCGGCTCCTGCTGCCAGGACTTCGACGGCCAGAACACCTTCGTGCCGAGCAGCGACACCACCGCGGGGACGAGGGTGAGTCCGGCGAGGAGCGTCACGAACACCGCGATGGCCAGGGCGGGTCCCATCGACCGCAGCATGCCGAGCGAGGACAGCGTCAGCGCGGCGAAGGCCACGATGACCGCCCCGGCCGCCGACGTGATGGCCTCACCGACCCGCTCGACGGCGTGCACCATGCCGCTCTTCGGATCCTCGCCCGCCCGCAGCGCCTCCCGGTAGCGGAAGAGCAGGAACAGGATGTAGTCCGTGCCCACGCCGAACAGGACGACGGTCAGGAGCTCCTGGATGGAGGAGTCGGCCTTCATGTCGAAGGCCTTGTTGGCGGAGGCGATCAGACCGGTCGCCATCGGCGAGATCAGACCGATGAGGACGACCGGCAGCAGCGCGATGATCGGGCTGCGGAAGATCACGAGCAGCAGCAGGACGATGATCACGATCGTGCCGACGCCGACGAGCAGCCCCGCCTTCTTGGAGGCGTCGCTCTCGTCGAGGGCCTGGGCGGCGGATCCGGTGATGCCCGCCGAGAGGTCCGTGCCCTTCAGCTCCGGCTTGAGGTCGCTCCGCAGCTCCTTCACGGCGTCCTGCTGCGCGGTGTCCTCGGGGTTGGTGATCTTCGGCATGGCGACGACCGAGGTCTGCACCAGCTTGTTGGGCGAGACCTCGCCCGGTACGACGGCCTGCACCTCGGGGATCTTCCGGTTCTGCAGATCCTTGGAGACGCGCGCCACGTCGGCGGAGTCGGCGGCCGTCAGCTTCCCGCCGTCGGAGCGCTGGAAGACGATGATCGCGCCGACGTTCTGCTGCTTGGGGAAGTCCTTCTCCTGCACGTCGGCGGCGCGAATGGACTCGTAGTGGTCCGGAAGGAAACTCGCCTCGTCACTGCTGGAGGTGAGTTTCGGCGCCAGCGAGATCACGGCGCCGGCCGCCACCACCCACGCCAGGATGATCCACCAGGGGCGGCGCACCACGAATCGGCCCAGGCCAGAGAACATCGGCTACTGCCTCTCCTCGCCCCCGAGGCATAAGAGTCGTGTCCCGCCAAGGATCGGCCGGAGCGAGCGGCCCCGCCACTCGAGCGACTCACTTCCGGTCACTCGCGTCGCGGCGGGGCGCCCGCGCCCCGTCAGAAGTTGATCATGTGCCCGGCCAGGCCGTGCACCGCTTCCTTGACGGCCTCGCCGAGGGTCGGGTGGGCGTGGACGTTGCGCGCCACCTCGTGGACGGTGAGGTCCCACTGCTGGGCCAGGGTGAGCTCGGGCAGCAGCTCGGTGACGTCGGGGCCGATCAGGTGGGCGCCGATGATCTCGCCGTACCGCGCATCGCTGATGATCTTGACGAAGCCGACGGTGTCGCCCAGGCCGTGCGCCTTGCCGTTGGCCTGGAACGGGAACTTCGCGACCTTGACGTCGAAGCCCTTCTCCTTGGCCTGCGCCTCCGTCCAGCCGAAGCTGGCGATCTGCGGCTGCGAGTACGTGGCGCGCGGGATCATCGGGTAGTCGAGTTCCATCGTCTCGGCGTCCGCGAGGGTCTCCGCGGCCACGACGCCCATGGACTCGGCGGTGTGCGCCAGCATCAGCTTCGCGGTGACGTCGCCGATGGCGTAGATGTTCGGGACGTTCGTGCGGCAGCGCCCGTCGACGTCGATCGCGCCGCGCTCGGTGAGCGCCACGCCCGTCGCCTCCAGGCCGAAGCCGGAGACGTTCGGCGCGAAACCGATCGCCTGCAGCACCTTGTCCGTCTCCAAGACCTGCTGCTTGCCGTCCTTGCCCGTGACGGTGACCTTGACCTGCTCGCCCGACTCGTCGATCGACTCCACGCGGGTCGAGGTCATCACGTCGATGCCGAGCTTGCGGTACTGCTTGGCCAGCTCCTTGGAGACGTCCGCGTCCTCCAGCGGCGCGACGCGGTCGAGGAACTCGACGATCGTGACCTTCACGCCGTAGTTGTGCAGGACGTACGCGAACTCGATGCCGATGGCACCGGCGCCCGCGATCACGATGGACTGCGGCACCGAGTCGGCGAGGATCTGCTCCTCGTACGTCACCACGCGCTCGCTGCGGCTCGTGCCGGGCAGCAGCCGGGGCGTGGCGCCGGTGGCGATGATGCAGCTGTCGAAGCCGATCGTGGCGGTCGTGCCGTCGGACTTGGCGACCTGCAGCGTGTTCGCGTCCAGGAACGTGCCCCGGCCGTCGAACTCGGTGATGCCGTTCTTCTTCATCAGGAAGTGGACGCCCTTGACGCGGCCGTCCGCGACCGTGCGGCTGCGGCTGAACGCCTCGCCGTAGTCGAAGGAGACCTGGCCGTCGACCTTGATGCCGTACGTCTTCTGCTCGTGCGTGAAGAGGTGGGCCAGCTCGGCGTTGCGCAGCAGGGCCTTCGTCGGGATGCAGCCGACGTTGAGGCAGACACCTCCCCAGTACTTCTCCTCGACGACCGCTACCCGCTTGCCCAGCTGGGCGGCGCGGATGGCGGCGACGTAGCCGCCGGGTCCTGCTCCGAGCACGACGACGTCGAAGCGGTCTTCCATGGGGAGGTCCTCTCTGGGTGGTACGGATCCGGTGGTGCGGATGGCTCTCTTCCCCGATCATCCGCCATGCGCAGGTCCGGACGGTCGGCGGGTGAGGGACACCACAGCCCCGGCCGGAGGGCCGTGGCGGGAAAGGAGGGGGAAAGGAGCGGGGAGGGGGAGGGGAAGGGGGCGTGAGTCACCGCCAACCACCGGCATCCACAAGTGTGTTGAAGATTGTGCAGTCCGTTCACCCGAACGTGGATCACCGGATAGTGTCGCGACAAGGAACACGTTCTGTGAATCCCGCGGGAGAGGTGGAGAGCGCGCTGTGGCGAGTGACAACCAGTCCGAGACGGTGTCCGGGCCGTCCAATCCTTCCATTCCATACGACGTCCCCACCTCGGCGCGCGGCTACGGCTGGATGCTGGGCGGCAAGGACAACTACGAGATCGACCGGAAGTTCATCCTCTCCACCGTGCCCTCGTTCCCCGAGGTCGTCGACATCTGCCGACAGAACCGCCAGTTCCTCTTCCGCGCGGTGCGCCATCTGACGCGCGAGATGGGCATCCGCCAGTTCATCGACATGGGCTGCGGGCTCCCCACCGACAACAACGTCCACCAGGTCGCCCAGCGCTTCGCGCCCGACGCCCGCGTCGTCTACGTGGACGTCGACCCGATCGTCCTCGCGCACGGCCGCGCGCTGCTCGCCGACGACTCCTCCACGACGGTGATCATGGGGGACATGCGAGACCAGGACGGGATCCTGAACCACCCGGACGTGGAGCGTCTCATCGACTTCGACGAGCCGGTCGCCTCGCTCTTCCTGTCCGTCGGACACCACCTCGTGGACGCCGACGACCCGCACCGCATTCTGCGCACCATCGTCGACCGCGCGGCGCCCGGCAGCTTCGTCGGCTTCTCGCAGGTCATCTGCGAGGACCCGGCCCGGGGCGCGGCGATGACCGAGCACATCGCCGGTGGCGGCGTGCCGTGGCAGACCCGCACGCCCGCCGAGGTCGACGTCCTGCTCGAAGGCCTCGAGCCGGTGGAGCCCGGCGTGGTCAACCTCGTCGACTGGCGCCCGGACCCCGACCAGCCGCCCCTCGCGCCGGTCGACCCCGACCTAGTGCCCTACCTCGGCGTGACCGACGCCAACAAGGGGATCTACGAGTACGGCGGAGTGCTGCGCAAGCCGTGACGGAACGTTTGACCTGGCGGGATCGACGTCCCACAATGACGACCATGATCCAGCACCTGACCGCCGCCGCACGGACGTTCAACGTCCCGTGGCGGCGCGGGTGCGAGCGATCGGGCCGCTAGCTGTCCGGAGTCCCGCTCCGCACGGCCCCTGCCCGCTCACGCATCCGAAGGATCAGATCCGATGACTGTCGCACCCCAATCTCCCGTCACCGCAGCCCTGCGCGAGGCGCGCGTCCCCGCCGACGGCATGTACGAGGGCCGCCGCACCCTGCGCCGCCTGCCCGACGACTGGCAGGAGCGTCCGTACGAGCTCTTCGACGTCGTGCCCCAGGGCCGCGTCATCGGCGCCGAGATCCGCGGCGTCGACCTCGCCCGCCCGCTGACGCCCGCCCTGCGCGAAGAGCTGAACCGCGCCCTCCTTGAGTGGAAGGTGCTGTTCTTCCGCGGCGCCCGCATCACCTCCGAGCAGCAGCGCGCCTTCGCGCTCAACTGGGGCGAGCTGGAGACCAATCCGCTGCTCGCCCGCGGTTCCGCCGACGACGTCGTCCGCTTCGACAAGGGCGGCAGCGCCACCCCCACGTACGAGAACGTCTGGCACGCGGACGTCACCTTCCGCGAACGCCCCGCGCTGGGCGCGGTGCTGCAGCTGCACGAGGTGCCGCCGTTCGGCGGTGACACGATGTGGGCGGACATGGCGGCGGCGTACGACAACCTTCCCGACACCGTCAAGGCGCGCATCGACGGTGCCCGTGCCGTGCACGACTTCATCCCCGGCTTCGCCCGCTTCTACGGCCCGGACAAGCTCGCCCCGCTCCAGGACCGCTTCCCGCCCGTCACCCACCCCGTGGTGCGCACGCACCCGGAGACCGGGCGGCGGATGCTCTTCGTGAACACGTCCTTCACCACGCACATCGTGGGCATGGAGCGCGAGGAGAGCGACCGGCTGCTGGGCTACCTGGTGCGGCAGGCCCATGTGCCGGAGTACCAGGTGCGGTTCCACTGGCAGGCGGGCGACATCGCCTTCTGGGACAACCGCGCCACCCAGCACTACGCCGTCGACGACTACGCCCCGCACCGGCGGGTCGCGGAGCGCGTCGCCATCGCGGGCGACCTGCCGTACTGACCCGGGCGGGGGCCTGGGCTCAGACCTTGAGCCTGGCCTCCCAGCGGATCTCGCCGTCCTGGATCACCTCGGTGGCGGCGAGGCCCGCCGACCTCGCCACGGCCGCGGACGCCCGGTGGTCGGGATGGATGTGCGCGGCGACGGTACGCACGTGCTGCCCCGCCAGCCACTCCACCAGGCCACGGGCCGCCTCCGACGCGAAGCCGCGTCCCTGCCAGGGCGTCCCGACCACCCAGGCAATCTCCGCGTGCCCCTCCGGAACGACGGTCGCCTGCACCGTCCCGACGAGGCTCGGACCGTCCTCCGTACGCAGCCGAAGCACCCAGTTGCACCAGGAGACACCGGGGTCGGGGGAGCCCGCGAGCATGCGCCGGTAGCGGGCCCGGAGCGCCTCCACGTCGTCGGGGGCGCCGCCTATGAAGGTGTGCAGCGCCGGGTCGCCGAGCACGGCGGCCATCTCGTCGGCGTGCTCGACGCGCAGCGGCACGAGGTCGAGGCGGGGCGTGCGGATCTCTATGGGGATCATGCGTGCATTGTGCCGAGCCGGTCGGCGACCGAGCGCACCGCGTCCACGAGGGCGTCCGCGATGTCCGGGAGGCGTTCCGCGGTCCGCGACGTCGGGCCCGCCACGGCGATCACCGCGCGGACCTGCCCGCCGACCAGGACCGGCCGGGCCGCCGCGGTCACGTCGGGGAGCGTCTCGCCGCGGTTGAACGCCACACCCGTCGCACGGACCTCGGCCAGCTCGTCGTGCGCCGCCTGCCGTGCGGCCGGATCGTCGATGAGGGTCCGGAGATATGTGTCGCGCCAGGTCAGGGAGCGGTGGGCGAGCAGTACTTTGCCCGCGCTCGGCGGATACAGCGGGCGGCGGGTGCGCAGCGGCGCCGAGTAGCGGATCAGCCGGTGCGACTCGGCGGCGGTCGCGTACACGAGCGAGTCGCCCACCGCGGTGCCGAGCATCGCCGTCTCGTCGAAGCGGTCCCGCAGCGCCTCCAGGGTGGGCAGCGCGGCGGCCGCGACATCCCGCGAGGGCCGCGCCAGGAGACTGCCGAGTGCGGGACCGAGGCGGTAGACGCCCTGCTCCTCGACCAGATAGCCGGTCGAGACAAGGCCCTTCACCAGGCCGAACACCGAAGACTTGGGGGCGTCGAGGACGTCCGCGAGCTCCTGCATCCGGGCGCCGCCCCGCCGCGACACGCACTCCAGGATGCCCGTCACCCGGCTGACGGTGCGGTGCTCCTTGGGCGCGGGCCCCTCGCTCACGGTCCGGCTCCCCTCCGCCGAGTGGCTCTTGACCGGCCGATCATACGGCTCTTAGCCTCACGCATATCCGACTCGGCAATCGTATATACGAACTCGACCGAACTGGGGCAGGAATCCATGGACTTCGCGCTGACCGAGGAACAGGAGGACATCCGCCGCGCCGTCGCCGAACTCGCCGCCCGCTTCCCCGACACGTACTGGGCCGATCACGACGAACGAGCGGCGTTTCCCCAGGACTTCTACGACGCGTTCGCCGAGGGCGGCTGGCTGGGCATGGCGATCCCCGAGGAGTACGGGGGCGGTGGGCTCGGCATCCTGGAGGCCTCGCTGCTGCTCCAGGAGATCGCTGCCTCCGGAGCGGGCATGAACGGATGCAGCACCCTGCACCTGACCATCTTCGGCCTCAACACCCTGGTGAAACACGGCAGTCCACAGCTCCGCGAGGAGGTCCTGCCGCGCGCCGCCGACGGCTCGCTGCACGTCTGCTTCGGCGTCACCGAACCCGACGCGGGCACCGACACCACCCGCATCTCCACCGTCGCCCGCCGCGACGGCGACGACTACGTCATCAGCGGCCGCAAGGTGTGGATCACCAAGGCGGGCCACTCCCAGAAGATGGTCCTCATCGCCCGCACCGCGCCGCGCGACCCGGAGCGGCCCACCGAGGGCATGACGCTGTTCCTCGTCGACATCGAATCCGACGCCGTACGGCTGCGGGCCATCCCGAAGATGGGTCGCAACGCCGTCGCCTCGTACGAAGTCGTCATTGACGAGCTCCGAGCGCCCGCGAGCTGCCGGGTGGGGGAGGAGGGCCAGGGGTTCCGCCACCTGCTCGACGGCCTCAACCCGGAACGCATCCTGCTCGCCCACGAAGCCGTCGGCATCGGCAGGGCCGCCCTGCGCGCCGCCGTCGACTACGCACGCACGCGTGTCGTCTTCGACCGCCCCATCGGGCAGAACCAGGGCATCGCCTTCCCGCTCGCCGAAGCCGCCACCCGCCTCGACGCCGCCGAACTGATGGCGCGCAACGCCGCCTGGCGCTACGACCAGGGGCTGCCCTGCGGCAAGGAGGCCAACATGGCCAAGTGGCTGTGCGCCGACGCCGGTTACCTGGCCGCGGACCGGGCCGTGCAGACCCTCGGCGGCATGGGATACGCGAAGGAGTTCCACGTGGAGCGGTACTTCCGGGAGTCACGGCTGCTGCGCCTGGCCCCCATCAGCCAAGAGATGATCCTGAACTACGTGTCCAGCCACGTGCTGGGTCTGCCGAGGTCCTACTGATGACGCATCCGCCCACCGGCGCGGGCCCGCACGGCGGCGCCCTCACCGGAGTCAAGGTGCTCGACCTGTCCCGCGTCCTCGCCGGGCCCTACTGCGCGCAGATGCTCGCCGACCACGGCGCCGACGTCATCAAGGTCGAACCCCCCGCCGGTGACGAGACCCGCGGCTGGGGCCCGCCGTTCGTGGCGCCGGACACCTCCGCGTACTACCAGAACCTCAACCGCGGCAAGAAGAACATCGTCGTCGACCTGTCCGTGCCCGAGGGCCGCGACATCCTCGACACACTGCTGCTCGACGCCGACGTGCTGGTGGAGAACTTCAAGGCGGGGACTCTGGCCAAGTGGGGCTACCCGGACGAGGAGTTGCGGCGCCGGTTCCCGGCCCTCGTCCACTGCCGCGTCACCGGCTTCGGAACCGACGGACCGCTCGGCGGGCAGCCCGGCTACGACGCGGTGCTGCAGGCCTACGGCGGTCTGATGAGCGTCAACGGCGAGGCGGAAGGGCCGCCGTTGCGCGTCGGTGTGCCGGTCGTCGACCAGGTCACCGGCATCCTCGCGTTCTCCGGCATCCTGCTGGCCCTGCACGAACGCCACCGCTCGGGCCTCGGCCAGCTCGTCGACTGCACCCTCCTGGACACCGTGGTCAGCCTGCTCCACCCGCACTCCGCGTCGTGGCTCGCCGACGGCTCCGTACCGCGCCGCACCGGCTCCGCACATCCCAGCATCGCCCCCTACGACGCCTTCGCCGCCGCCGACGGGCCGCTCTTCGTCGCGGTCGGCAACGACCGGCAGTTCGCCGCGCTCACGGAGGTCCTGGAGGTGCCCGCGCTGGCCGACGACCCCCGCTTCCGCACCAACCCCGACCGCGTACGCCACCAGCAGGAGCTGCGCGCCGCACTGGAGAAGGCCATCGCGGCCCGCCCCAGGGCCGAACTCACCGCGCTCCTCACGGCACGGGGCATCCCGGCCTCGCCCGTGCACGACGTCGCCGAAGCGCTCACCGCACCCCAGGTGCGCCACCGCGGCCTGGTCGTCGAGGACGGCGACTACCGGGGCATCGCATCGCCCGTGTCCCTGTCCCGCACGCCCGCTTCGGTGCGGGCCGAGGTGCGGAGCGCGGGGGCGGACACACGGGAGGTGCTCGCTGCGCGGGGATTCGACGAGGAGGCGATCGAAGGGGCGGTCGGGCGAAGGGTGGTGCGGTCGGCCGTGACCAGGGACGACGCGTGATTGTCAGTGGCGGGTGCGAGGGTGGCAGGCATGACACCACTGCGACTCACCGACATCGAGACGGCGCTGCGCGACAGTTGGGGTGCGGACACGGCCGATCCCGACTCCGGTGAGACGTGGCTGCCGGACAACCCCGAGCGGGACCAGTGCGGCGTCACCGCGCTCATCCTGCACGACCTGCTGGGCGGCGAGCTGATATGCGCCGAGGTCCACGTCGGCGGGGCGCGGACGGGATACCACTGGTGGAACCGCCTGGACTCGGGCTTCGAGCTCGACCTCACCAGGGGTCAGTTCCTGCCCGGCGAGACCGTCACGGACGGCGTCGCCGTCACCCGCCCGCCGGAGATCCGCCGCTGCCGGGAGGAGTACGAACTGCTGCGCACCCGGGTGCTGCACAGACTCGCCGAACGGCGCGGAGGATCACCGGCGGCGCCCGCTCACGCCACGTCGTAGACGTCGAGCCGCCCGCACATCCCGAACCTGCCGCGGACCGAGGGCTGTTCGGCCCGCACCGCGGCCCCCGCCAGATAGCCTGCGTCGCCGCGCTCAAGCCGGTCGAGCTGGTCGCCGGTCGCCTCCGCCGCGGCGGCCGCGCCCGCCCGCCAGCGTTCCCGCCATGCCGAGGCCAGCGGCCGCACCAGGGCGACCGCGGCCCGGTGGAAGGCGGCCAGCGGCTCCGGGTCCCCCGCCTCGGTCGCCTCGCGGAGCGCGGTGAAACCCTCGACGGCCAGGTCACGGCGGCACCGGGCCGCGGCCGCCAGTTCGGCCTCGCTCCCGTCGGCGGGCAGGGCGACGGCCGTGCGGTAGGTCCCGGGGTCGGCGAGCAGCGGCGGCGGCAGCGTCAGGACGGCGTCCCCGGCTTCGGGCAGCCCGCAGTTCTGCATGAGGACGTTGATGGTCAGTCCGCCGTCGTTGACCAGGCGGTGGATGGTCCCCGGGGTGAACCAGACCAGGGCGCCGGGAGAGAGGGGAGTCTCGCGGAAGCCGTCCGTGGTCAGGGTCTGCACGGCGCCGCTCCCGCCGGTCACCGCATACCCCTCCGAACAGGTCAGGTGCAGATGGGGAGTTCCGCCGCGACGGCCGTCGGTGGCGGGCCAGTTGTACACGCTCAGCCGCGACACCCCGATGCCGCCGGGAAGTCCCTCGTACGGGACGGGCATCGCTTGCGCTCGGTGGGGTCGGTTCACCATGGACTCCTCGCGACGTCGGCTGCTGCTGTGGACGGGATCGGGGTCGGGGTCAGGGTCGGGTGAAGACACTACGGCCCCCGGTGTCGCCCGACACCGGGGGCCGCCCCGCGTCCCGACTGCCTTCCCCCACGAAAGGTCACCGGGACTCCCCTGAGTGTGGTCAGGGTCTGTGATCCCGTCAGAAGGTCAGTGCGGCACCTTCCCCGAGACCCGCCTTCATCGTGCACTGGTTGGCGAAGGTGGTCGTCCAGTTGACGTGCTTGCCGTTCCACACGCCGCCGACGGTGACCGTGACCGGACGCCACTCCTTGGTACAGATGGCGTCGGACGTGGTGCCGACCAGCTGGGTGAACTCTCCGCCGACCTTGGCGAGTTCAGCACATGCGGCGGCCGCCGACGGGTGGCTGCCCGCGGGACGGGGCGCGCAGGTGAGCGTCACGGCGCGCTCCACCGCGGCAGATTCGGCGTTCTCGCCCTGGCCGATCGCCAGCACGAGGGCGGACGGGGCGTAGAGGCTCTTCGCCTGCGGAGCCTCGGCCTGCGCGGTGCCTGCCGTCGCGGCGAGGACGCAGGTGGCCGCCGCCGCGGCTGCTCCCACGGCCTTGAGGGTGCGACGCATGGTGAACTCTCCTTCGATCGATGCGGTTGGTGACTGCGGTGAGGAGTCTTGCCGGTGCGGAGAGTGAGCGCCATACGGATGGTCGATTTCCGGATGTGCCGTTCCGGTGAGCGGTGACCGTACGCTCGTTCGGGCAGCTCAGGGGTGGTGGGAGCGGTTCCGTGTCACCTGTCCAGCATGTGGACGAATGGCATTGGTATAACTAAGAACCACTGCCTGACCTGCGGAAATGAAAAATTGGTTTGCGCTTCGACCACTTGCATCGTCCGGAAATCATCGCTAAATGGCCTCTTGATCATGCGAATCATTGGTGTTTCGGGGTCTATCACCCCGGATTGGCGTCTGCTCCCTCGGTGTTGATCAGTACGACGATTGCGTCGGTTCCCACCCCCAGGGCGGCACGACGTTCGGCACTGCCGGTGCCGGTGAGGGCGGCGCGCACTCCGGCGAGGGAGGCGGCGCCGCACGGGCCGGACGAGACGCCCAGATCTGCCAGGTCGCGTGCGGCCGACGTGCTGTCGGCGTCGGTGACGGCGACAGCCGCGTCGAGGCCGTCGCGGAGCACCGGCCAGGCCAGGGCGGAGGGCGTGCCGCAATTCAGCCCGGCCATGACGGTGACGCCGGTCGGCACGTGCGTGAGCCGTCCCGCACGGAGGCTCGCCAGCACGCAGGCAGCCCCGACGGGTTCCACCGAGAGCATGGCGGGCGGGGCGGCGTCGGATGTGGCCTCCGTGTTCCGGCCGCTCGATGCCTCCGTACTCCGCCCGGTCGATGCCTCCGCACTCTGCCCGCTGCGGTAATGCGTGACCGCCGCCTGGGCGAGCGACCCCACCCCCACGGGAACGGCGACCAGGGCGGGCGACTGTGCCCCCGCGGCGGCCAGTTGGGCGTCGACCTCGGCGAACAGGGTCGCGTACCCCTCGACGACCAGGGCCGGAATCTCCTCGTACCCCTCCCACGCCATGTCCTGGACGAGGACCGCGTCCGGCGCCGCGGCCGCCGCCCGCGCCTCGCTCACCGCAGCGTCGTACGATCCGGCCACCGCGGTGACCTCGGCGCCCTCGCCCTCGATGGCGGCCACCGCGGCAGGGTGGACTCCGGCGGGTACGAAGACATGGGCGCGGCGGCCCAGTTGCCGGGCCATGCGGGCCACGGCCCGGCCGTGATTGCCGTCGGTGGCGGTGACGAACCGCAGGATCTGCGGGGCGGCGGCTCCCTGCGTGCCGTTCGCGTGCCGCGCCAGGATACGGTCGATCGCCCAGGACGCGCCGAGCGCCTTGAACGCGGGCAGTCCGAACCGCGAGGACTCGTCCTTGACGAAGACCCGGGCCACCGCCAACTCCCGTGCGAGGTCAGGTAGTTCATGCAGGGTGGTGGGCGCGTACCCGGGCAGTGACGTGTGGAACGCGCGGGCGTCGGGCGGGGGAGGGGCGCAGGTCCACGCGCGTGCGGTGGGCCGCACGTACCAGGGGAGCGAGGAGGGGAATGCGGCCGCGGAGTATTCCGTTTCTTGATCCTTCACGGCACCAGCGTGCGGTCAGCCCCGGGAGAACGCCAGCACGGCTGCCAGGTTCATCGGCTGTCGCGTCGACACATAGACGTACGGCGCGCCTCCCCAGGAGTTCCGCAACTCGATGCGCAGCGCGGTGGGGACGTAGGAGCGCAGGAGCAGCAGCGCATACGGATTCGCCCTGACCGTGCGCCACTCGAAGGCCTCCCGTTCGTCGAGGATCTCCGTCGCGCCGAGCGCCTCGATGGGGATGACCCGCTTGCCGACGACCAGGGAGCCCGGCGTCACCAGGATGCGCACCCTGCCGTGCCGGTGCACGAGCGTGGCGGAGACCGCGATGCCGAGCGCGGCCGCGATCACCGCGGCGAGCACGCCGAAGGGGATCCCCGCGACGGCCAGCCCGACTCCGCCCAGCGCGACCAGCCCCCACCAGGAGCGGGGGACGCTCAGCCGCTCTTCATAGATGTGCATGACCGCATCCTGGCAGGCCGGGCCGCGGCGACGGGCGGTGGGTTCCCATGAGTCGCGCCCTGTCTCCTTCACCCCGTCCACGTCTCGCCACCCACATGCCTCGGGAGGCAACTCTCGGCCATCCGTTGCCGTCATCGAAGAAGTAAGCGGGACACGTGAGTTCGATGCGTGGCCCGATGCTCGGGATGACGAGGAGAATCACGTTGAGAGGTGTGCTGAGAGGGGCGACCGCGGCATTAGCGGTGCTCGCGCTCGCGGCGGTGTCGCCGGGCGCGGCCCATGCCGGGCCGTCCGCCGAGCCCCCGCCGACCGGGCCGCCCCCGCTGCCCGCGTCCGCCGCGTCGGCCGGAAGCGACGGCAAGGGGCTGCCTGACGGCTGGCGGCTGTCCGGCAAGGGCGAGGGGAAGCAGCTCGTGTGGGCCTCGCCCGACCCGGTGGCCATGGGCGACGCGCGGGTCGAGTTCTACTCCGGGAACAGGCTTCTCGGCCGACCGGTGGCGGCGCAGGACGGGCGCTCGTTCCGGCTGCCGCTGCACGGCGCGGGCATCGGTCCCGTGCGGCAGTTGAAGGTGCTGGCCGCCGGACGCCGTCTGGACGAGGCGGGGTCCGACGCGAAGTCGCGGGGCCCGCGGACCGGCCGGGCGGCCCGTCCCGCGGAGCCGCTGCCCGCGAACGGCGTCGACCCCGGAAAGCCGGGCCGCTACCGCACCGCCACCGGCTCGTACACGCTCAAGTCGGTGCGGCTGCCCGGGTTCCCCGAGCCGGTGGAGATGAAGGCCAACGTGGTCGGCCCCGTCGACGCGCCCGGCAAGCGGCCGCTGGCCCTGTTCCTGCACGGCCGCCACTACACCTGCTACGGCGCCGAACGGCAGATGGCGTGGCCCTGCAAGACAGGCCTGAAGCCGGTGCCGAGCCACTTGGGCTACCAGCGGACCCAGAAGCTCCTCGCTTCCCAGGGATACGTCACGGTCTCCATCGCCGCCAACGGCATCAACGGCCAGGACCAACGGGCCGAGGACGGCGGCGCGCAGGCCCGTTCGACCCTGGTGCGGCTGCACCTCGCCCGCTGGGCGGACTGGGCCGACAAGAGGTCGGCCGCACCGGCCGCCGTGCGCGCCGTCGCGCCCGCGAACCTGTCCCGCGTCCTCCTCGTCGGACACTCCCGTGGCGGCGAGGGCGTCGACCGCGCCGCGCTGGACAGCCTCTACCGTCCGCCCGCCGACCAGGACGTCCCCACCGGACCGGTCCGCTGGAAGATCCGCGGCAACGTCCTCATCGGCCCCACCCTCTTCGGCCAGAACCCGGCCCCCGACGTGCCCTCCGTGACGATCCTGCCGGGCTGCGACGGAGACGTGTCCGACCTGCAGGGCGAGCTGTACGTCGACGGAACGCGCGGCGTCAGCCGCGGCACCGCCCTGCACAGCGCGGTGTACATGGTCGGCGCCAACCACAACTTCTTCAACAGCGAGTGGACTCCGGGCCAGTCGACGGCTCCCGCCGACGACGACTTCCCGACCGACGAGACCTCCGACCCGGTCTGCTCGAAGGGCACCAGGACCCGGCTGACCGCACCGCAGCAGCAGGCCGCCGGTGCCACCTACATAGCCGCGGCGGCCCGGCTGTTCGTCGCGGACGACGACCGGGTGCGCCCCCTCCTCGACGGCTCGGGCCGACGCGCCCCCTCGGCGGACCCCGCGCAGGTGCTGACCCACGCCGTCGGCGCGCACCGCACGCAGGCCCTGCTGCCCGGCGCCTCGACCAAGGTCAAGGGCGGACGCCTGTGCGCCCAGATCGCGACCGACGAGACGAAGGCCTGTCTGCCGTCCACCACGTCCGGGAGGTCACCGCACTTCGCGTTCTGGGAGTTCGCGCCGGAGCCGGGGCGCGACGCGGTGGCGATGCGCTGGTCGCGGGCGGGGGACCCGGTGCGGGTGAGCCCCGCGCGTCCGTTCTCCCTGGCGGGCGCCAAGGACGTGGCGCTGCGGGTGATCGTGCCGCCCAACACCACCGGGACCCGGTTCGACGTCTCGCTCGTCGACGGCTCGGGCCACCGGGCCGGGCTAGGCCGGGTCCGCGTCGACGGACTGCCGGGCAGTGACCTCACCGCCTCCTACTGGGGCCGCGAGGTGCGCGTACCCCTGTCGGCCTCGGCCCGGGAGAAGCTGGACCTCAAGCACGTGAAGACCGTGGAACTCACGCCGCGCACCCGCTCGGGCAAGGCGTGGCTGATGGACGCCTGGGGCTGGCGCCCGGGCACACCGGCCGTGCGGGCTCCCGAGCTGCCGCGCGTCGACGTCGGCCGGTTGAACGTGAAGGAGGGCGACTCCGGAGTGCGCACCTACCAGGTTCCGATCACGGTCTCCGGCAAGGGCAGCGGCAAGGTCAGGCTCTTCGTGCCCGACGGCGACACGGGCGAGGTCGCGAACCGGATGGTGACGGTACGCCCGGGTGAGCACGTCGACGTGCCCGTCGAGGTGCGCGGCGACACCCGCTACAACCAGGACACCGGACACGACGCGCTGGTCAAGGCGGTGCGGGGTGCTGTGGTCGGCTCCTACCGGGGCGGGGTGATGGCGGAGAACGACGACCCGGCGCCGAAGGTCACCCTCGAACCCGTCGCGGACCGCGTCACCGAGGGCAAGCCCCTGACCTGGCGGATGACGCTGTCGGAGGCGGTCGATGTGGACATGATGGGCACCCTCTCCTTCCAGCCGGTCGACGGCGGCAAGGAACTGTCCACCCTGGACGTGGAGCCGGGCTGGCTGGCGAGCGAGTTCGGCGCGTCACCCCGTCCGGAAAGGCCGCTGTCGACGATGTCGGGGGAACGGGGCCTGTTCGTGAACGTACCCGCGGGTGAGAAGAGCGCCGAAGTGCGCATCCCCACCATCAAGGACCGGGTGAGCGAGCAGGACGAGTCCGTCAAGGGCCAGCTCTACGTCTACGACGCGAAGTGGGAGCCGCAGCCGGGCCCGGTGCTCACGGGCACGGTGCGCGACGCTTCGTAGCGCGCACGGCGGTCAGCCCGCACTCCCCTGAACAGGGTTGACCGCCTCGGGGCGAGGCTCGTCGGGCTCTCCGTCGAGCCTCGCCAGGGCCAGTGCGCGGGCCCGGTCGAGTGCGTCGTCGGCGGCGCAGGGCACGTCGGGGCGTACGCCCGTGCCTTCCCAGTTGGTGCCGGAGACGGGGTTGATGGACCGGCCCACCGGGATGGTCGCCTCCAGATGCGGATGCACCGTCCAGCCGTCGCGCGGGTGCGCCCCGCCGCCCGTCGTCTCCCCGACCACGACGGCACGGCCCAGTTGCTGCAGGTCGTAGGCGAGTTCCTCGGCCGCCGAAAAGGTGCGGCCGCTCGTCAGTACGTAGAGCGGCTTGGTGCCGCCGAAGCGTGCGCCCGGAACGTGCGCAGGACTCCAGGACTGTTCCAGGCGCTCGCCGGCGCGCCAGTACATGGAGTTGAGGTGGGTGCGCCCGGCCAGCAGGTGGCCGCAGACGAAGGCGACCGTGTCGGGATCCCCGCCGGTGTTGGCGCGCAGATCGAGGACGAGGGCGTCGGCGGGGGCGACCAGGGAGAGCGCGGCGCCCAGCGGTTCGGCGGACCACGACAGGGGGAACAGGGCCGGGGTCAGTTCGAGCAGCGCGACGCGGCCGCCGAGCAGCTCCACGCGGGGCGCGCCGCCCAGCGAGGAGTCGAACTGCGCACGCATGGCTGCCATGGCGGCCGCGCCCTGCTCCGGAGGCACCGGATCGACGTGGTGCTTGAGGCGCAGGTGCAGGTCGCCGTTGAGGGACTGGAGGTCCGTGGTGACCAGGCGTGCCAGGTCGGCGGGGTC
The DNA here is from genome assembly GCF_040609235.1 of Streptomyces sp. NPDC004732. Classification (NCBI taxonomy): domain Bacteria; kingdom Bacillati; phylum Actinomycetota; class Actinomycetes; order Kitasatosporales; family Streptomycetaceae; genus Streptomyces; species Streptomyces sp. NPDC004732. The sequence continues at coordinate 37,949 of NZ_JBEXJR010000021.1, read as the reverse complement.
CTCGACGTCGTACGCGCCGTCCGCGGTGCGGCGCCGCAGCAGGGCGGCGAGCGGCTCGGCGATCTCGGGGAACACATAGTGGTCCAGGAGGAGTTGGGCGGTCGCCTCGACGACGGGGGCGACGCTGAGCTGCTGTTCGGTGGTGGTCATGGCAGGTGAGTAGAGCAGCACTCTTCCCAAAGCGTCAAGAAGATTAGACACTTGACGTATGTCCGAGCCGCATCAGCAGTCCCCACCGCACCCGGTCGTCGCGATCGAGTCACCCGAGCAGCACGCCGCGCTGGCGCACCCCCTGCGCCAGCGCCTGCTCTTCTCGCTGGGCCACCGGCCCGCCACCATCAGTCAGCTGGCGGCGCAGTTGAGCACCGGCAAGGGCAATGTGGCCCACCACCTGAAGGTGCTGCGCACCGCCGGACTGGTCCATGTCGCCGAGACCCGCAAGGTAAGGGGCGGCACCGAGCAGTACTACCAGCGGGTGGCCGAGCGCATGGCCGTCGCCGAGCCGCAGGCCGAGGGGACGGCTGCGATGCTCGGGGCCGTGGCCCAGGAGCTGGGGAGGTCCGAGCGGACGACTCTGTCCCTGCGCCACGTGCGCCTCAGCCCCGACAAGGCGCGCGAACTCGGCGAGACGCTCGCCCGGTTGGTCGACGAGGCCGAGGAGGACGCGGAGGGCCAGCCGGTGCACGGCGTGCTGGTGGCGCTGTACGAGCAGGTGCAACCGCCGGACGGGCGCTGACGGGACCCGTGCCCCTGCCCGACGCGTCACCGCAGCCGCCCAGTGCGCGAGCCGGCGGGCACGCTCCTTACAGTTCCTCCATGCCCGCCCCCGCAACGCTCCCCGAGCTCCAGCTTCTGCGCGCCGACCACGCGCCCGCGCTGTGCGCCTTCGAGGAGACCAACCGCGCCTACTTCGCGGCCTCCGTGCCCGACCGCGGAGACGCCTACTTCCGCGACTTCGACACCCGCCACCGCGCCCTCCTGGCCGAGCAGGCCACGGGCGCCTGCTTCTTCCACGTCCTGGTGGACGACGGCGGCGGGATCCTCGGACGGGTCAACCTGGTCGACGTCGCGGACGGCAGCGCCGAGCTCGGCTACCGGATCGCGGAGCAGGCCGCGGGCCGGGGCCTGGCCACCCGGGCGGTCCGGGAGATCCGCGACCTCGCCGTCACCGCGTACGGCCTGACCGCACTGCGTGCCGGGACGACGCTCGACAACCCGGCCTCACAGGCCGTGCTCGCGCGGGCCGGTTTCGTGCCCGTCGGGGACATCCACCTCGACGGGCGCCCGGGGACCGGCTACTCCCTGGCGCTCTGACGGCCGCCTCGCGCGGCCGGGATCACTCCGTGCGCGGCCGCGACTCGTGCAGCCGCGTGTGGTACCGGCCCTCCGACTCGTACCCCGCGGGATCCTCACCCGCCAGGATCACCTGCTGGACGGCATCGCGTTGCTCCTCGGGGCTGGTGAAGCGCCGCTGCGTGTACGTCCGTGAAGAGTCCGTCACGGTGTCGAGGCCGTGCGCCGTGAGCGTGTCGGTGATGGGCCCGTAAGGCACCGACCGCAAGACGAACGCGCTGACCCAGACCGGCAGTCGTGCACAGTCGAGCAGCGCGTCGAAGGTGAGGTGCGAGATGTAGCCGATGCCTCCGGTGACCGTGATCAGTCCGGTGCGGCCCATCGCGCGACGGAGCTCCGGGCTGGGCGGATGCCGCTCCAGGTTCTCGGCATACGCTTCGTCGAGCAGGCCCGCGTCCAGGGCGTAGCGGGTGGCGTTCGCCGCCATGTCCAGGCCGATCACCGGGGTGGCGTCGGCGCGCCGCCGCGAGGCGTAGAACTCCTTGTCGCGCTCGATGAGTTCGTGCGGCGTGAGCGCGGCCGCCTCGTCACTGGTGTAGTGCGCGTACAGGTCGGCGAGCGTCAGGTCGTGGTTGAGCAGCGCCGCGTTGATGCCGTACGAGCAGCACAGGTCGAGGACCGTCACGGGGCCCTCGTGGCCGAGCAGGCGGGCGCGGAGGTCGCGGGTGCGGCGGAAGACCGCCTGGGCGTGCTGCGGGATCTCGTACTCGTGGGGGGCCAGTGTCCGGAAGTAGGCGCGAGGGTCCGGTTGGTCGTAGATGTCGTCGAACCGGGTCTTGCCCGATGAGGCATTTGTCCTGTGCCGGTCAGTGGTCATGGGGGACCTCCGGGAGCGAGGAGCGGGTCTGGGGCAGACGTGAACCTCTACCCGACCCTCGCCACCTGCCGATAGACCTCATGGCGGTATCCGGCCACGGCAGCGCCTCGCCGTGTCCCCCTTCCACCGCCCCGCTGACTACCCTGGAGCCGATGTTCTCCTCCCAGGGTCCCACGCTGCGCGAGCTCGCAGTTCAGGCGTTCTCGTCCACCGAGCACGGGTACGACCTGCTCGCCCCGAAGTTCGACCGCACGCCTTTCCGCACGCCTGGCCGATTCCTGACGGCCACGGCCGACGTTCTGCGCCCGCTCGGGCCCTTCGACGCGGGGCTCGACGTGTGCTGCGGAACCGGCGCGGGCGTCGACACACTGCGGTCGCTGTGCCGGGAGCGCGTCACCGGGGTGGACTTCAGCGCGGGCATGCTGGCGGCCGCGGCAGAAGCGGTCCCGCGGGGCGGCGGCCCGGACGGGCCCGCGGTCGAATGGGTGCGGGCCGACGCCCGCGCACTGCCGTTCTCCGGAGATTCCGAGGGGTCCGGGGGCTTCGATCTGGCCGTCAGCTTCGGAGCGTTCGGACACTTCCTGCCCGCCGAGCGGCCCGCCCTCTTCGCCGGTGTCCACCGGGCGCTGCGTCCCGGCGGCCTCTTCGCGTTCCCGATCGGCGCCCCGCAGTCCTTCGCGTCGCCCTGGTACTGGGCGCTGCTCGGCTTCGACGTCGCGATGCGCGCACGGAACCTCCTGTGGCGCCCGCCGTTCGTCATGTACTACCGGACCTTCCCGCTCGGCGGGGTCCGCGAGGACCTCGCGGACGCGGGCTTCGACGTGCGGCTGCTGCCCCTGGAGGAGTTCGGCCGCCGCCCCGACGGCAGCCCCTGCTGGCGGCTGGTGGTGGCCAGGAAGGCGTAGCCAGGAGGGATGTGAGGAGGCGTGTCAGGAGGGCCTGGCTACGCCGTGCCGTCCGCCGCCGCCCGCAGCGCGGCCACGTCCAGCTTCTTCATGCCGAGCATCGCCCGCATGGCCCGTTGCGCCCGCTCGGCGTCCGGGTCGGTGAGGAGCTCGTTGAGGACGGTGGGCACGACCTGCCAGGACAGGCCGTACTTGTCCTTCAGCCACCCGCAGGGCCCTTCCTCGCCGCCCTCGGAGAGCTTCGTCCAGTAGTGGTCGACCTCTGCCTGGTCGGCACAGGGGATCTGGAAGGAGACGGCCTCGTTGAAGGTGAAGTCCGGCCCGCCGTTGAGCGCCGTGAAGGACCGGCCGTCGAGCACGAACTCCACGGTCAGGACGGTGCCCGCCGGGCGCGGGGCGCCTTCGCCGTAGTACGAGACGCTCGTGATCTCCGAGTTCGGGAAGACCGAGACGTAGAACTTCGCTGCCTCCTCGCCCTGCAGGTCGAACCAGAGGCTGGGCGTGATCGTGGGCATGGTGTTCTCCTGTCGGGTACGCGGCGGTCCTGTCCGCCCTTCTGTCTATGTGGACCGTCGCACCGCCCGGAACTCATCGCCATGCAGCGAACGGGGCGTACCGCCTCAGGTCACCCGGTCTCCCGTACGTGCGGCTCCCGCTCCAGCACGATGCCGAAGTGCTGGTCGTAGGCGGCAAGGACCTCCGCCTCCGTGGTCAGCTCGGTGGTCTGCCGCTCACCGTCCACGGTGGTCGTCAGGGTGCGTCTACTCAGGGTGATGCGGCCGTTTTCGGTGCGGCGGGAGCAGACGAGGGAGCGCGTGAAGTGCGAGTCGGGCGAGGTGCGGTGGTACCAGGCGCCGGACTTGAAGTCGGCCAGCGCGCGCGGGCGCGGGTCGACCAGGTACTGCGGCTTCCCGTCCTTGACGACATCGAGGTCGCCGTCCGGAGTCTCCGTGATGCGGAACGTGCCCCCGCGGTCGGTCTGCTCGCCACGGTCGGCATAGGCGAGCGGCAGCTCGCTGTGGGCGCCGAAGCCGACGTCCGCCAGCCAGTCGCCGCCGTCCTCCGTGCGGATCCGGAGCGCGAGGTGGTCGAACGGGATGCCGAGCTCCGCGGCGTCGTCGTACACCCGGGCCTGCAGCAGCGCGACGTCGAAGCCGAGGGCCGTCAGAAGCGCGGCGAAGGCGCCGTTGAGCTCGTAGCAGAAGCCACCCCTGCGGGCGTCCACGACCTTGCTCACCAGGGCCTTGTCGGTGAGCTCGATGTCCTGGCCGAGGTGGATCGAGAGGTTCTCGAAGGGCACGCTGCGCACATGCGCCAGATGCAGGTCGTTGAGGGCCCGCGTGGTGGGGGCGGCGGGGCGCCCGGCGCCGATGTGCCGCAAGTAGGCGTCGATCTGTTCCGTGTCCATGAGCACCAGTGTGGTCGGGGCGCGGCGGTCCGGCCACGGGCCCCGGACGGCGTCGGCACCGTCCGTCGGTCCTAGGACTCCAGGACCACGTCAAATACCGGGTGACGCACGGCAGTACGTGTGTATGATCGCCGACGACGCACGCGCCGCGCCCGGCGCGGAGCGGCACGAGAGACGCAGGGAGGTGAGCCCGATGACCGCGCGGCACAGCACGCAGTACCCCGTCCGGGCCCTCCTGACCACAGCCCGCGTCCACAGCCTCGTCTGACGTCCGACACCTCACGTCCTGCGTCACGGGCTCGACGCCACCGCCAGGAGCGCCCCCACCGCGACCGAACGTCGCACCCTCCTGAGCAAAGGAACCGCTCCACCGTGAACGCCACACCCTTTGAGGTCTCCGTCCCGGACGACGTCCTCGACGACCTGCGCACACGCCTGCGCCGCACCCTCTTCACCGCGGCCTCCGACCCCACCTACTGGGCGGCAGGCACCGACCCCGGCTATCTGAGCGAGCTCGTCTCCTACTGGGCGGACGGCTTCGACTGGCGCGCCGCCGAGGCCGGGCTCAACGCCTTCCCGCACCGCGTCGCCGACGTCGCGGGCGCCCGTGTGCACTTCGTGCACCTGCGCGGGGTACGGCCCGAGGGCGCCCCCGCCCCGCTGCCGCTGGTCCTGAGCCACGGCTGGCCGAGCAGCTACGTCGAGATGCTGCCCCTCGCGCGGCGCCTCGCCGACCCGGGCAGCCACGGCGGCGACCCCGCCGACGCGTTCGACGTCGTCGTGCCCTCCCTGCCCGGCTTCCTCCACTCCGAACTGCCCCAGGGGCCCTTCACGAGGCGCTCCGTCGCGGAGATCTGGCACGAGCTGATGACCCGCACCCTCGGCCACCAGCGCTTCGGCGCCTTCGGCGGGGACATCGGGGGAGGCATCACCCAGTGGCTCGGCGCCCTGTACCCCGAAGACGTCGCCGGGGTGCACCTCACGTCCGCGGTGGTCTCCGCGGACTTCGACGCGCGGCCGCCGACCGCCGAGGAACAGGCCTACCTCGACCACCTGGCCGCGTTCGACGCCGAGGACCAGGGCTACAGCGAAATCATGTGCACCCGGCCCGACACGATCGCCGCCGCCCTGCGGGACTCCCCGGCCGGTCTGCTCGCCTGGATCATCGACAAGTACCGCGACTGGAGCGACTGCGACGGCGACCTAGAGGCGCGGTGGGACAAGGACACCCTGCTGACCATCGCCACCCTCTACTGGGCCACCGGCAGCATCGGCTCGTCCTTCCGGCAGTACTACGACTACGTACGGCACAACACCCCCGTGCCGCCCATCACCGTGCCCGGCGCCGTCACCCTCAGCCACGAACCGGCCTTCGCGCACTACCCGAAGAGCCTGGCTGAGCGTGTCCTCACGGACCTGCGCCACTGGAGCACCCCGCGCAACGGCGGTCACTTCATGGCGCACGAAGAGCCCGAGCAGGTCGCGCGTGAACTGCGCGAGTTCTTCCGCCCCTTGCGGCCCGCGGCCTGACGGCGGAAGAACTCGCGAGGTTCTCCGTCAGCGGCCGCCCTTCTTCGTGAGGGTGCAGGTGGCCGTGGCCGCCTTGTGCGGGTCGCTCACGGAGCGGGCCGTCAGGCTGAGTCGGCCCTTCGAGTGGGCGTTCGCCGTCGCGGAGACGGCGACGTCCACGTCGACCGTGGCGCCCGCCCTGGCGGTGGCCAGCTCGCTGGGCAGCCAGGCGGACCAGCCGCGTCCCGATGCCTCGGCGGAGAGCCGGTAGACGTCGGAGTCGAGGTAACGGGCGGCGTCCTCGGGATGTCCGCCCGGCGGATCGACCGGGGCGCGGCCGGTGTTGGTCAGCGGGAAGGTGCAGGTAGCACGGTTCTTCAACGGGCTGCCGGTGGCCTCGCCGCGGTCCAGCGCGGTCCCGCGGCGCTGCGGGCCCGCCCCGTCCAGCGACTTGACGGCGATGGTGTACGACAGGACGCCGGAGCGGCCGCGCCGGATGTCGCTGACGTAGAAGTGCAGACGGTTGGCGCGGTCGACGTACTCGTAGGAGCTGCCGGAGTCCGCTCCGGCGTGGAAGAGCGCGTCGCTGAGCTGCCGGTAGTCGCCCATGGTGATCTTCTGCTGGGTGCCGTCTGGGCGCGTGAAGTCCACCATGTCGATGTCCTCGGGGTGGGCGTCGACCACCCAGGCGAACGGGGCCCGGTCCTGGTTCTTGGTCTTGGTGATCAGGACGCCGTTGTCCGGGGTGAAGGAGTCCATGCCCATCCGGTCCACGACCTCGACCGTGTAGTTCTCGTAGCCGCTGCCGTCGCACAGCGGGTCGGTGGCGCGGTCGCAGGCGGGGGACAGGTCGCGGGACATGGCGATGTTGACGCCGGACAGGCCCTTCGCGCCGGGCGGCGCGGAGCGGGCGGTGACCTTGGCGACGACCACCCCGGAGTCCTTGAGCGCGTCGCGGTCCAGGCGCAGCACGTTCTTCTCGTCCACGATGCCGAGCTTCAGCTTGTCGCGCAGGATGTGCTGGGAGCCCATCGAGCCGCCTTCGGTGGCCGGTATCTTCCAGCGGGTGTGCGGTCCGCCGGGGCCGTTGAACGAGCCGCGCGAGAGCATGCTCCAGATGCCGGTGTAGGCGCGGCTCAGGGGCTTGCCGTAGGGGTTGTTGTAGTTGTCGCCGATGCCCAGGATGTGGCTGAGCTCATGGGCGTACACCCCCATGCCCGAGCTCTCGGCCTGGGTGGAGGAGCCGGTGACGGCGTTCGGCCAGATACGGGCCGCGGCCTGCCAGGAGGTCCACGGCACGTAGCGGGTGGCGGCCGCGTTGCTGCCGGAGGCTATGGGGGTCGGCGGGCCCCACGTGCCCGGCACCTGTCCCTCCGCGCCGAACTTCATCTGGCCGAACTCCTGCCAGGTGGACGACTCGTCCTGCCCCGCGGTGAGGAAGAAGACGAAGTCGTACTTGGCCGCCTCGGCCTCGCCGACCTCGGCGATCCAGGCCGCCTTGCCGTTGGTGCGGATGTCCTTGCCGCACGTGCTGCCGGTGGGGCAGGCACCGGGGTTCATGCCGGGCTCTATGCCGTACTGGAACGACTTGAACGGCATGCGGTACACACCGAAGGCCTTGAGGTCGACGCCGACGCGGCCGCCGGAGTCCTCCATCCAGTACTCGTTGATGGTATGGCCGCGGTTGAGTGCGCCGGGTTTGTTGAGGAAGTCCTCGTAGAACTGCGGAAGTCCGGTGCGCGGGACGTCGGCCGCGGTGGTCTGGGGGTTGCCGAAGACGGTCGAGCCGGGCGGCTGGCTGACGGTGAACTCCTCGTCGGGGTAGTCGAGGAGCACCAGCGCGCCCTTGAAGGTCCGGTCGGTCGGCTCGATGCCGGGGTTCGCCCAGTCGGTGCCGGGCACGGAGCGGTACTCGCTCCAGGTCATGTCATCGGGATTGCGCCAGTTCTGCGGGTCGATGGGTCTCGCCATGGAGGGGCGGTCGGGGTCGGCCCGGCCGGTCTCGTCGGGGGTCGCCCGCGCCGTTCCCATGGCGGCCGCCGCCAGGGCGGCGAGGGCGGCGACGACGACGGTGACACGACGGGCCGGGCGGTGCCGCCGACGGGCGGCCGGCCCACGTGCAGGGCGTCTTTGACGGAGGAACATGGCTCACCTCGTGCCTCTTGCCGAAAGAACAGGGACAAGTGCGTGACAAGCCGTTCGGGTGGTGCAACAACCGTTCGAGTGATGCGTCAACCGATGCCAAGGTAGGCCGCCCGAAGCGGTGATGCCAGAGTGCCGATAGGGCCCCTCCGTGACGGGCCATGCACCGAACGTGGGGCGTCAAGTGCCTTCGGGGCGGGCAGGATTGGTTCCCTGTCGCTCAGCGGATCGCCTACCGGGCCGCTCAGCGCCTCCCTCGGAAGGAGCCGACCATGGCAGGCGACCGGCACGGCCACCCGATGTCCCGCACCGGCGCGGAGGCCGTCGCCTCCTACGAACAGGCACTGGAACACCTGCTGTTCTTCCGCGCCGACGTGGCCGAGGCGTCCCGGCAGGTGCTCACCGCCGCACCGCGCTCGGTCATGGGCCACGTCCTCGCCGCCCACCTGGGCCTGCTCGGCACGGAGGAGAAGGAGGCGGCCGACGCCCGCAACGCGTTCGAGCGTTTCAAGGAGCATGTGCACCGCGGCGAGATGACACCGCGCGAGCGCATGCACGTCGCCGCCGCCACCTCCTGGCTGCGGGGCGACATCCACCAGGCGGGCCGGGTGCTCGGCGAGATCTCCGTGGAGTATCCGCACGACGTGCTCGCGCTGGCCGTCGGCCACCAGATCGACTTCTTCACCGGCAATGCACCGCGGCTGCGGGACCGCATCGGCGGCGCGCTGTCCGCCTGGGACACGGCGGATCCGCACTACGGCCCCATCCTCGGCATGTACGCCTTCGGCCTCGAGGAGTCGGGCCACTACGAGCGGGCCCGCGAGACGGGCCTGGAGGCCGTCGAGCGCCGCCCTCGCGACGTGTGGGCCGTCCATGCCGTGGTGCACACCTACGAGATGCAGGGGCGGTTCGGCGACGGCATCCGCTTCCTCGACGCCCGCACCGCGGACTGGGCGACGGGCAACTACCTGAACGTGCACAACTGGTGGCACTACTGCCTCTACGCCCTGGAGGCCGGTGACATCCCGCGCGTACTGGAGATCTACGACGCCGCCCTGCACCACGCGGGGTCGACGGGCGCGGCGATGGAGCTCCTGGACGCCGCGGCCCTGCTGTGGCGGCTGCAGCTGGCCGGGCAGGACGCGGGGGACAGGTGGCAGCGGCTCGCCGACGCCTGGGCCGCCCGTCACGACGGCGCGTACTACGCCTTCAACGACGTGCACGCGGTGATGGCGTACACCGGCGCGGGCCGCACCGCCGAGGCCGAACGCCTGGTGCGCGAGCGGGAGCGCTATGTCGCGGGCAGCGGCTCAGGCGTGTCCAACCACGCCATGACCGCGGAGGTCGGACTGCCCGTGTGCCGCGCGCTGATCGCTTTCGGGCAGCACCACTACGACCGGACCGTGGACCTGCTGATCCCCGTACGGCACCGCCTGGGGGAGTACGGCGGCAGTCATGCCCAGCGTGACGCCGTGCACAAGACCCTGCTGGAGGCCGCCCTGCGCGCGGGCCGCCACGACCTGGCCCGCACCCTGCTGAGCGAGCGCATCAACCTGCGGCCCGTCTGCCCGTACAACTGGCTGGCCGAGGCCCGCCTGGCCGACGATCTGGGAGAGGGCGCGCGGGCCGCGGTGGCCCGCGCCAGGGCCGACGAACAGGCGGCCGAGGGGATGGCGGCCCTCAAGCGCTGAGGCGTAGAGCCAGCGGTTACGGCGAATTTCGGCCAACGGCTGTAACTGTCTCCTGGCGGCGAAAATGCGTGTGTGGTGCAGACATGCGGACCGAGCTGCGGCGCGAGATAAGGGGAGTCGATGGTTCCGCGCCAATGATGAAGAAACTGTTGACACGTGACTGCACCCTGTGGCCTAGAAAGGGAGATCGGCTCTCCTCCCATGGGATGACACTTCGCCCGACGCAGTACAGCGACCGTGGGCCGATAGTCCGGCTCGCAGGCGGACTTGTTCCCCTGGATCGGCAGTGAGGATAGAGGAGAAATCCTGCTGGACCCCCTGACGTGCGGCGATCGCATTGGCAGAGGGTCGTCCCTGCCTGCTGAACCCGACGGGAGTCCCCTTCGCCGTGGCTACGTTCCTGTACAAACTAGGCCGCCTCGCCTTCCGGCGGCGCCGCTACGTGGCGCTGCTGTGGGTGGTGGCGCTGGCCGGCGCCATCTTCGCCTCGTCGGCCGCTCCTTCCCCGCCCGAAGACTCCTTCTCCATGCCGGGAACGGAGTCGCAGAAGGCCTTCGACCGCCTTGAGAAGAACTTCCCCGACGCCAGCGCCGAAGGCGCCAGCGCCCGCGTCGTGATCCGCGCCCCCGAGGGCAAGAAGATCACCGAGGGACAGCCCAAGAGCGAGGTCGACCAGCTCGTCGCCGCCATCGGCAAGGGCCCGCAGGTGTCGAGCGTCGACGACCCCTACAAGGCCAAGACCGTCAGCAAGGACGGCAGCACCGTCTACACCTCGGTCACCTACAAGGTCCCCGCCACCGAGCTCACCGACAAGGCCCGGGACGCGCTGACCAAGGCGACCGACACCACCCGCGACGCCGGACTCACGGTCGAGACCGGCGGCGACGCCGTCATGGCCGAGCAGGAGATGGGCGGCAGCGCCGAACTCATCGGCATCGCCATCTCCGCGGTCGTCCTGATCATCACCTTCGGTTCGATGGTCGCCGCGGGCATGCCGCTGCTGACCGCGATCATCGGTGTCGGCATCGGCATCTCCGGCATCGCGGCGCTCGGCAGCGTCCTCGACCTCTCCGCCACGACCTCGACGCTCGCGATGATGATCGGCCTCGCCGTCGGCATCGACTACGCCCTCTTCATCGTCTCCCGCTACCGAGCGGAGATAGCCGAGGGCCGCGAACCCGAGGAAGCCGCGGGCCGGGCCACCGGAACCGCCGGATCCGCCGTCGTGTTCGCCGGTCTCACCGTGGTCGTCGCCCTGTCGGGCCTCGCGATCGTCAACATCCCGATCCTCACCAAGATGGGTCTGGCCGCGGCGGCCACCGTCGTGATCGCCGTCCTCATCGCGCTCACCATGATCCCCGCGCTGCTCGGCTTCGCGGGCCGCAAGGTACTGCGCCGCAAGGACCGCAAGAAGTCCGCGAGCGAGCTGCTCGACCCGAACGCCAAGCCGAAGCTCGGCACCCGCTGGGCCCGCTTCGTGCTGCGCCACCCGCTCTCCGTGCTCCTGGTCGCCGTCCTCGGCCTCGGCGCCGTGGCCGTACCCGCGGCCAGCCTGGAGCTCGGCCTGCCCGACGAGGGCACGTCCGCTCCGGACACCACGCAGCGCAAGGCCTACGACATGCTGTCCGAGTCCTTCGGCGCAGGCTTCAACGGCCCGCTGATGGTCACGGTCAGCAAGGACTCCGATGTGGCGGGCGCGGCCAAGACCGTCGGCGACTCGATCGCCAAGATCGACGGCGTCGCCGCCGTGACACCCGCCCAGGCCAACAAGGCCGGCGACACCGCGATCCTGAACGTCGTCCCCGAGACCGGCCCGAGCGACCACAAGACCGAGGAACTGGTCAAGTCGCTCCGCTCGACCGTCGACGGCATCGGGGCCGACACCGGCTCCGAGATCCTGATCACCGGCCAGACCGCGATGACCATCGACTTCTCCCAGACGCTGGACGACGCGCTCCTGCCCTACCTCGGCCTGGTCGTCGGACTCGCGTTCCTGCTCCTGATGCTGGTGTTCCGCTCGGTCCTGGTCCCGCTCAAGGCGGCGCTCGGCTTCCTGCTCTCGGTGGCCGCCGCGCTCGGCGCCGTGGTCGCGGTCTTCCAGTGGGGCTGGCTCGCCGACATCGTGGGCGTCGACCAGCCGGGCCCGATCATGAGCATGATGCCGATCTTCATGATCGGCGTGGTGTTCGGCCTGGCGATGGACTACGAGGTCTTCCTCGTGACGCGAATGCGCGAGGCGTACGTCCACGGGGCGCGCCCCGGCGAGTCGGTCGTGACCGGCTTCACCCACGGCGGACGGGTCGTGGCCGCGGCCGCGATCATCATGATGAGCGTCTTCTCCGGCTTCATCATGGAGAACGACGACATGATCAAGATGATGGGCTTCGGCCTGGCGATCGCCGTCCTCTTCGACGCCTTCGTCGTCCGCATGGCGATCGTGCCCGCCGTCCTCGCACTGCTCGGCAAGTCCGCCTGGTGGCTGCCGCGCTGGCTGGACAAGGCGCTGCCGAACGTGGACGTGGAGGGCGAGAAGCTCCACAGGAACCTCGGCGACACGGGGACGCCCGACGCCGAGACGGACCGGGAACTGGCCCCTGTGGGCAGGTGACACACCGCGGTCCTCGCTGAGCGGGCCGGTCGGGACACCCCTGAAGTGGGGGGAGTGCCCCGACCGGCCCGTTCGGTCTTTCCCGCGGGTCAGTGGCGGTCCGCGTAGACCATCCAGACCTGGCCGGGGGCGAAGGGCATCGGCTGCCCGTTCGGCCGCGTGAACGTGGTGCCGCCGGTGGCCGCGGAACGCTCCCAGCGGGTCAGGTAGCGCTTGCCGTTCCGCAGCACCAGCGCCTTGCCGCGGCCGACCGTCTCGATGTACGGGGTCACCGCGCCGTTGACGTCCTTGAAGCGCGACGGACGCATGTTCACGTACTGGATCACGATGGTGCGGGCCCCGAGCTGCCCGCCCGACGTGCTGCGGGCCGGGACGCCGTCGAAGGACGCGAGCCAGCGGCCCTGCCGCGGCGACCAGCGGAAGGTGTGGCTGGCGGAGGGGTACCGGACGGTCCTGGCCGCGGTGCGGGCTCCGCCCGCCGGGGCCGGGCCGAAGCGGAAGCCGATGTCGGCCGGGCGGTCGGCCCGCGGCGCCGAGCGCAGCACCGCCTTCGGCCGTACGAAGAGGTTGTGCGGGGCGGGGCGCCCGCTCTGGCGGAAGTACGCGCCGGGCAGACGGCCGTGCGAGCGGGCGTACAGCGGGGAGTTCCTGAGCACCTTCTGCAGTGCGCTGCGCACCCCGGAGTAGGCGAGGGCGGGCCGCCCGAACTGACGCAGCAGCTCGATGTCCGACTCACGGGCGCTGCGCACCGGTCCGACGGCGCGGGGGAGTTTGCTGGAGTACACGCCCATCAGGCGGCTCATCCCGCCCTCGACCTTCTCCACGTACACGATGTCCGCCCGGTCGAGACCGGTGTGCGGCCGGGCCCGGCGCGCGTTGTCGAACTTCACGGCGAGGACCGGGTTCTGCCGTGCGGACTGCCCGGTGAAGGGCGAGGTGCTCCGGGGAGCGGGGGCGTCCTCGGAGGCGGGGGCGCTCGCGTAGGAGGGCGCGCCCACGGTGAGCGAGGCCGTGGCGACCAGCGCGAGCACTTTCGCGCCGATCCGGGTGCGGCGGGTGGCCCGGACTGTCGTTGCTGCCTTCAAGGCGACTCCATTCGTGGCGGTGCGGCCGCCGCAGGGTCCGTGGCGGTGCAGCCGCAGATGTACCTCCCGCGGCGGTGGGGCCAATCACCCCTGGGCCATCCACCCTCGCCAGGTCACTCTTTCCGGGGGCGCCCCAGCGTGGCTCCGCCCCGAACGGCGCTGCGGACGTGCCGGGCCGCGCGCGTCGGAGAGAATCATGGGCATGGCAGCGCTGAACGAGATCCTCCCCGTGGCAGCCGTGCTCCTCGACGCGCCGGCGGCCGACTGGCGCGAAGCCGTCCGCCGCGCCGGTGACCTGATGGTCGCGACGGGCGCCGCCACGGACACGTACACCGCGGAGATGATCGAGAACGTCCAGGAGAACGGGCCCTACATCGTCATCGCGCCCGGCCTTGCGTTCGCACACGCCCGCCCCTCGCCCGCCGTGCTGCGCACCAGCATGTCCTGGGTGCGGCTCGCGGCCCCCGTCGAGTTCGGCCACGAGGCGAACGACCCCGTCGAACTGGTCGTCGGCCTAGCCGCCAGGGACGCCTCCGAACACACCGCCGCGATGGGCGCGCTCGCCCGGCTGCTCGCCGATCCCGACACGGCACGCGCCCTGCGCGAGGCACCCACCCCGCAGGACGTGCACGCCATCCTCGGCGGCGGGGGAGCGCCCGCGGAGCCGCGCAAGGAGGCCGCGCGCGGCGGGGACCTGCACAAGATCCTGACCGTCTGCGGCAACGGCGTCGGCACCAGCCTGTTCCTCAAGCAGACCGTCGAGGGGGTCCTGGACCGCTGGGGATGGGACCGGTACGTCACCGTCGAGGCGACGGACACCATCTCGGCCAAGGGCAAGGCGAACGAGGCCGTCGCCATCCTCACCTCGCGGGAGATCGCCAGGACCCTCGGTGACGTGGGCGTCCCGGTGAAGGTCGTCGAGGACTTCACCAGCGCGACGGAGGCCGACCGGGTGCTCAGGGACACCTACGACGTCTGATCTGAGGCCCACGGACCCGAGAGAACCGAGAGACCGGGCAAGGAGAAAGAACCCACCATGGACTGGCTCGTGTCGACCGCCGAGTTTCTCGTCAACGAGATCCTCAGCCAACCCGCCTACCTCATCGGCCTCATCACGGCCGCGGGCCTGATCGCGCTGAAGAAGTCCGCCGGGCAGATCGTCGGCGGAGCCATCAAGGCGACGCTCGGCTTCCTGCTGATCGGGGCGGGCGCCACCCTCGTCGTCGGCGCGCTCGCCCCGCTCGGCGAGATGATCCAGGGCTCCACCGGGGCACACGGCGTGATCCCCACCAACGAGGCGATCGTCGGCATCGCCCAGGAGCAGTACGGCGCCCGCGTCGCCTGGCTGATGATCCTCGGCTTCGCCATCAGCCTGCTGCTCGCCCGCTTCACCCCACTGCGCTATGTCTTCCTGACGGGCCACCACATGCTGTTCATGGCGACCCTGCTGACGATGGTCCTGGCCATCGCGGGCCAGTCGTCATGGGTCGTGGTCGTCGTCGGCGGTGTCCTGCTCGGCATCCTGCTGGTCGCCATGCCCGCCTTCGCGCACCCCTGGACCAAGCGCGTCACCGGCAACGACAGCGTCGCCATCGGCCACTTCGGCACGGCCGGGTACATCGCGGCGGGCGCCACGGGGCAGCTGGTCGGCCGTCGCAGCCGCAGCACCGAGGAGATGGACCTCCCCGAAGGGCTGCGCTTCCTGCGTGACTCCATGGTCGCGACCGCGCTGTCCATGGTGCTGATCTACCTGATCATGTCGCTGGTCTTCCTCGGGAAGGTGGGCAAGGAAGAGGCGTTCAAGGCCTTCGGCGAGAACGGCGCGGCGGGCGCGGGCGGCGTCGGCGACTACGTCATGCAGTCCGTCATGCAGGGCCTCCAGTTCGGCATCGCCGTCGCCGTGATCCTCTTCGGCGTCCGCACGATCCTCGGCGAACTCGTCCCGGCCTTCCAGGGCATCGCCAGGAAACTGGTGCCCGGCGCGGTGCCCTCCCTCGACGCGCCCATCGTCTTCCCCTACGCACAGAACGCCGTCCTCATCGGCTTCATCTCCAGCTTCGTCGGCGGCCTCGTCAGCCTCGGCCTGCTCGCCTGGATCTTCCACCCGGCCTTCGGACTCGCCCTCGTCCTGCCAGGACTGGTCCCGCACTTCTTCACCGGCGGCGCGGCCGGGGTCTACGGCAACGCGACCGGCGGCCGCCGCGGCGCGGCGCTCGGCGCCTTCGTCAACGGCGTCATCATCACCTTCCTGCCCGCGCTGCTCCTGAAGGTCCTGGGCGCCTTCGGGGAGGAGAACACCACCTTCGGGGACGCCGACTTCGGCTGGTTCGGCACACTCGTCGGCTATGCGGCCAAGACGGGGGAGACCGGCGGGGTCGTCCTGATGCTGCTGATCGGCGTGGCCGTCCTCCTCGGCGCGATCGTCGTACAGAAGCGCGTCGTGGAGACCGGCTGGGACCCCGGCGCCCGCCGTGACGCACTGCTGCCGCCGGACCCGGACCGCGCCGCGGAGAAGGTTCCGGCCGCCGCCGGATCCCCCGTCGCGTATGCGAAGATCGCACCCCCGCGCGGAGCGCCGAAGCCGCCCCCGCCGCCGGACGCCCGGACCTGACGGCTCCAGACCCGCTTCTGCGCCCCCTGTGCGCCCCCCTTCCGCGTCCGCTCCCCACCGCCTGCCACTTCCGCACACAGCCTCTGAACAGGGGCGCACGCGGTGGTATGCGCGCTCGCGCGTGCCACCGGCGCAACGAGCCCGCAAGTTGTCAGCACGTCCGTTGCGCACTAATGTCGCCACGCCTTGGTGAACGGGAAATCCGGTGTGATGCCGGTGCGGCCCTCGCCACTGTGATCGGGAAGTCCGGCTCCAGCCCTCGCGGCAGCCACTGGGTACTCACGTGCCCGGGAAGGCGGAGTCCGGTCGGTACGACCCGTCAGCCAGGAGACCGGCCAAGGCGCGTTGTCCATCCACGAGGTGCTGGAGAGGGTCTGCCGAGCCATGCACATAGCCGAGGGTTTCCTCCCACCGGCGCACGCGATCGCCTGGGGCGTAGCGTCCGCGCCGTTCGTCGTACACGGAGTCCGCTCCCTGACCCGTGAAGTCAAGGAACACCCGGAGAGCACCCTGCTCCTCGGCGCCTCCGGAGCCTTCACGTTCGTCCTTTCCGCCCTGAAGATCCCTTCCGTGACGGGCAGTTGCTCGCACCCGACGGGAACCGGACTCGGGGCGATCCTGTTCCGACCACCGATCATGACGGTGCTCGGCACCATCACCCTGCTCTTCCAGGCGCTGCTGCTCGCCCACGGCGGGCTCACCACCCTGGGCGCCAACGTGTTCTCCATGGCGATCGTCGGGCCCTGGGCGGGATACGCGGTCTACCGGCTCCTCAAGCGGTACGACGTGCCGCTCATGGTCGCCGTGTTCTTCGGCGCGTTCGTCGCCGACCTGTCCACGTACTGCGTCACCAGCGTCCAGCTGGCCCTGGCGTTCCCCGACCCCAGCAGCGGCTTCCTCGGCGCCCTGGGCAAGTTCGGCGGCATCTTCGCCGTCACGCAGATTCCGCTTGCGGTCAGCGAAGGACTGCTCACCGTCCTGGTGATGCGGCTCCTCGTGCAGTCGAGCAAGGGCGAACTCACGCGCCTCGGCGTGCTGCTGCAGCGCAAGCAGACGGACGTGACGACCAAGTCGACCGAGCCGACCAAGCCGACCGAGCCGACCGAGACACAGACGGGGGCCAGTGCCTGATGAGCCGCAACGCGAAGATCAACACCCTGCTGCTCCTCATCGTGGCCGCGCTCGCCGTGCTGCCGATCGCGCTGGGACTCGGCGACGACGAGGAGGAGCCGTTCGCCGGGGCCGACGCCCAGGCCGAGACGGCGATCACCGAGATCAAGCCGGACTACGAGCCGTGGTTCTCGCCGCTGTACGAACCCCCGTCCGGGGAGGTCGAGTCGGCGCTCTTCGCCCTGCAGGCCGCCCTCGGCGCGGGCGTCCTCGCCTACTACTTCGGGCTGCGCAAGGGCCGCAAGCAGGGCGCGGAACAGGCGCGTGCGGAGCGGGCGGCCGAGCCGGTCGACGCGGACGGTGCCCGGGCCGAGACCGAGCAGGTCTGACCCGGCGTGCTGCCCATCGACGCGGCGGCGCACAGCAGTCGCTGGCGCCGCCGGCACCCCGTGGACAAGGCCGTGCTCGGGCTCGGCCTCACGATCCTCGCCATCTCGCTGCCGCCCTGGCCGGGCGCCGTCCTGGTCCTGGCCGCCGCAGTCGTCCTGCTGCTCGGTCCCGCCGGTGTGCCGCCCCGCAAGCTGTGGCGCGCCTACCGGGTGCCGCTCGGCTTCTGTGTCACCGGCGCACTCACCCTGCTCGTCCAAGTCGGCGGCCCCGACGGGTTCGTGACCTTCGCGGAGGGCGGCCCGGCGCGGGCGGGCGGGCTGCTCCTGCGGACCTCCGCCGCCTCGCTGGGCGTGCTGCTGTTCGCCTTCACCACACCGATGTCGGACCTGCTGCCCCGCCTGGTGAAAGCGGGCGTGCCCGCACCGGTCGTGGACGTGGCACTCGTCACCTACCGGATGAGTTTCCTGCTCCTGGACTCCATGAGCCGCATCCGGCAGGCGCAGGCCGCCCGGCTCGGGCACACCACCCGCGCCGCCACCTGGCGCTCCCTCGCCGGTCTCGGCGCCACCGCGTTCGTGCGCGCCTTCGACCGGGCGAGCCGTCTGCAGGCCGGGCTCGCGGGCCGCGGCTACGACGGCACCCTGCGCGTCCTCGTGCCCGAGGCCCGCATCTCGCGCCCCTTCATCACGGCAGGCGCGGCACTTCTCGTGGGCCTGGTGGCCCTCACCCTCGTACTGGAAAGGTTCCTGCCATGAGTGAGCCGAGGGCTCTTCGCGAGCCGGACGCTCCCAGCGGACCGCGCGGGTCCGTGGTCGCCCTGCAAGCGGCGGCGTACGCGTACGAGGACGGGCCCACCGTGCTCAGCGGTCTGGACTTCGACGTCGTCGAGGGGCGCGCGCTCGCGCTCCTCGGGCGCAACGGCAGCGGCAAGACGACCCTGATGCGCCTGCTCAGCGGCGGTCTGCGCCCGGACCGCGGGAACTTGACCCTGGAGGGCACCCCCGTCACGTACGACCGCAAGGGCCTGACCCGGCTGCGGACCACCGTCCAGCTGGTCGTCCAGGACCCCGACGACCAGCTGTTCGCCGCCTCGGTCGAGCAGGACGTGTCCTTCGGCCCGCTCAACCTCGGCCTGCCCGACCCCGAGGTCCGCGCCCGGGTCGCCGAGGCGCTCGCCGCCCTCGACATCGTCGCGCTCGCCGACCGGCCCACCCACCTGCTCTCCTACGGCCAGCGGAAGCGGACGGCCATCGCCGGTGCCGTCGCGATGCGCCCCCGCGTCCTCATCCTCGACGAGCCGACCGCCGGGCTCGACCCCGACGGCCAGGAGCGCCTGCTCGCCACCCTGCAAGGGCTGCGGGACGCGGGCACGACCGTGGTGATGGCGACCCACGACGTGGACCTGGCCCTGCGCTGGGCCGACGACGCGGCGCTGCTCACCCCCTCCGGCGTACGGACCGGCCCGGTGACCGGGATGCTGGGGCAACGGGACCTCCTGGCGCAGGCGGGCCTGCACCTGCCGTGGGGGATCGCCGTCGGTGAGCTGCTCCGCGCGCACGGCCTGCCGACCGGAGCAGGTGAAGGGCCGCGCACGGCGGAGGAGTTGGCCGAGCTGGTGGCTGGGCCGAAGCCCGCGGGCTGACCGCCTGCGGGCGGGGCTCAGTTCTTGCCGAGGGTGCGGTCGAGCAGCGGGAGCAGCCGCTCCCAGTGGCGCCGCAGCGCCGCGGGGTCGAAGGCGTCGGTGTCGGACATGGTGAAGCCGTGGACGGTGCCGGGGTGGATCTCGGTGGTGTGGCCGACCCCCGCGGCGTCGAAGCCCTTGGCGAGCTCGCTGATCGCCTCGGGCGTCAAGTCCCCTTCGGCGAGGCCGAGGTGGACCTCCGCGGTGAGCTCGTGGACGAGCCGGTGCGGGCTGTCGGGCGCCTCGGTGACCAGGAAGCCGGGGTGGAATCCGGCGACGGCGGCCACCAGGCCGGGGTGGGCCGTGGCGGTGCGCATCGCCAGGGCGGCGCCCAGACAGTAGCCGATCGTGGCGACCGGTCCGGGTCCGACCTCGGGCTGGGCGGTGAGGAACTCGAGGTAGGCGTCGGCGTCGCGCAGGACGCGCTCGGTGGTGTGGGCCTCGACCAGGGGCATCGCCTGGGCGAAGACCGCGGGCCGCTCCTCCGTGCCGATGTGCGCGGGGAGTTCGAGTACCGGCGCCGGGCCGTGCCGGTAGTAGAGGTTGGGTACGAGCACGTAATACCCGTGCCCGGCGAGCTCGCGGGCCTTCTGCTCCAGCTCGGGCCGCAGGCCGAACGCGTCCGGGTACAGCAGCACTCCGGGGTGCCGCTCGCCGTCCTCGGGGAAGGCGGCGAAGGCGTCCGCGCTGCCGTCCGCGGTGGGAATCTGAACTGTTTTGGTGGGCAAGGAATTCCTTCCGGTCGATGCTGGTCGCTGGTGTCAGCAGTGCCGATACACGTGCCCGTCCTCGTCGGCGGGCAGGACGTCACGGTCGCGCAGGGTGATGGACAGCTTCTTGCCCCAGGTGCGGCAGGCGGTGTCGAAGTCCTTCGTCACGTACTCGATGTCGAAGACCTTCCCGTCGTACGCGGACGCGAAGTCGGGGCACTCCTTGTAGCGGGCGCACTCCTCGGTCACCGCGAAGTCGAAGCCGATCCGCTTGCGCTCGTCCAGGAGGTCGGTGGTGTTCTTCTGCGCGATGGCCAGGCCCTTGCTGTGGGCGCGCTGGGCGAGGAGCCGGGCGAAGGCGGCCGCGTCGTCGGTGGTGAGCAGGCCGTCGGAGCGCTCGTAGGAGTCGAGGTTGTCGGGCTCCACCGCGTCGAAGCCCGCCTCCGCGCAGCCGTCGATCCACTTCCCGACGATCTCGGCGAGCGCCTCGCGCTTCTTCCCGGTCGAGATGTCGAGCAGGGGCTCCTGCCAGTCCTCGTCGACGACAGTCCGCCCCTCGTCGTCGCGCAGGAGGAGGTCGCCGTGTTCGCGCTGCCACCAGCGCTTCGCCTTCTTGCCGGGCTGGGTCTGGAAGGCGTTGACGTAGCAGATGTTGTAGAGCCCGGGGGCGGGGTCGGCCGTGCGGTCGCGGGAGACGGCACGCACCTTGGCCGGGGGCGCGTACGGGCCGCCCAGCTGGTAGTCGAACTTCGCGTCGACGGGCGGCTGCCGGACGTCGTCCGCGCCGGATCCGGTGGATGCGCCTGATCCGGCGGAGGTGCCGGATCCCGCGGGGGTGTCGGATCCGGCGGTCGAGCACCCGACGAGGAGCGCCAGCAGCAGCGTGCCGCCCAGACCGGCCCGAAGGGCCCGGCCCCTCGGAGCGCCGCCGGTCGGCCGCGCCGAAGGGGTCTCATCGGTCCGCTCTGAGCGGTTGTTGCTGGTACGCCACTTGATCCCGTTCACCCGTCAAGGATCTCAGGCCTGGTGTGCGGCCTGTGCGGCGGGCGTCCGGTAAGGGCGGGTTCGGCGGTTAAGGGCGGGTCATGCGGTCATGCGGGTCGTGCGGGTCAAGCAGGTTGTGCGGGTCAGGACAGGTTCAAGGCCTTGGCCGTCTGCTCGGCCATCCCGGCCTCGCCGATGGCGTTGGGATGCACGGGGACGAAGTTCGTGCCGAAGAGGACCGGCTCGATCCAGCGCTGGCCCGCCGGGCGGCAGGCGTCGTGCGCGTCGGACGCGGCGGCCATGTCGACGAACGTCGTGCCGGTCTCCGCGGCGGCCTGCTGCGCGGCGCCGTTCAAGTGCGCCTGCAGATCGCGGAGGTAGGGCACGTCGCCTTCCGCGATGGGCATCTTGGCGAAGCAGCCGGGCTCGGCCTTCGCGGGGGTGATCCAGGGGTAGCCGAGGATCGCGACCTTCGCCTTCGGTGACTTCGCCTTGATCTGGCTCAGCGAGTTCTTGATCGCCGGGTACGTCGTCGCGTCGATCTGGTCCGTGAACTTGCTGCCGTAGAGGTCCTTGCAGGGGCTGCCCTTGCCGCCCGAGACGATGCCCGCGCTGCCGCAGGCGAGGATCGCGTTGATGAACGTGCCGTTGTCGTTGCCGCCGATGGTGAGCGTCACCAGCTCCGTGTCGCTCTTCAGCGCGTCGAATTGCGGGGCGACCCCCGGGTACTGGGCCGTGGTGAAGTGCGTCGTCTGTGCGCCGCCGCAGGTCACGTCGGTGAGGCGGGCGCCGAGCGAGGCGGCGAGGAGGTGTGGGTAGTTCAGCGAGGTGCGGGCGCACAGGAGGGGCGCGCCGGGATCGAGGGGCAGCACGCCCGACCCGGCGCTGTAGCTGTCGCCGAGGGCGACGTAGCGCAAGGGATCCCGGGCGTCGGGAGCGGCGGCGGCAGGACCTGCGCCGAGGCCGAGGGCGGCGACTCCCGCGACGGCGGCCACGGCTGCCACGGTGCGATGCGGTCTGGGCATGCGCATGAGGGTTCTCCTCCGGGGAGGGGTGCGTGGGGGGGTGGAGCTCGTGCAACGTAGTTCACGATCTTGCAGCTCACTACGCGCGCACATGCGCATCCCTGCCCGGAGTCTTGGCACTTGGGTGACAAACTTGCGCGGCCGGGTGCGGCCCGTGAGGTCACACGGGCCGCACCCGGCTGCGCAGGAGGCAGAACTCGTTGCCCTCGGGGTCCGCGAGGACGTGCCAGCTCTCGGTGCCGGTCTGGCCGACGTCCGCGGTGGTGGCGCCGAGGGCGAGGAGCCTCTTCAGCTCGGCGTCCTGGTCGCGGTCGGTGGCGTTGACGTCGATGTGGAGCCGGAGTTTGCCGTTGCGGGGGTCCTGGGTGGGGCCGATGACGAGGGTGGGCTGCGGGCCGCCGGCGCCGCTCGCGGGGCCGATCTCGATACTGCCGTCGTCCTCCCTCCCCAGCTCGATGTAGTCGAGGACCTCGCGCCAGAAGGCGGCCAGCGTTTCGGGGTCGGCCGCGTCGATGACCAGTTCAGTGATTCGGCATGCCATGCCCGGCACCCTACTGTCGTCGTCCGGGTCGGCAGAAGCTGTTTTCTCCGGAGCCCGAGGGGAAGCCGCATGAAGGGGCCCGGGCTACAGCCCGGGCCCCTTCACGCATTTACATTTCACCAATAGTGCTTTCGGCCGCCCACCGCGTGTCCCGCAGTACCGAGGACCCATAGAACCGCACCGATCACCAGGAGTGCGACGCCAATGGTCCAGAGGATGGACACACCGGCCAGTAGACCGATGACGAGCAGGATGAGACCGAGTGCAATCATGGATCCTCCATTACCTCGGAACGATTGAAGTGCCTCAGTTCTTTCAGTGGCCAGAACCGTAATATCCGCCGAGCTGATCGCGGTAGGCCGGGTCGCCGAGGTGCTTTTCCTTGTCGAACTCGGGCGCGTTCTTGATCTGCTCCTTCGTGAGCGAGACCAGGATGCGCCGCTCGGCGTTGTCGATGGCGGTGACGGTGCTGGCAGGGAGCAGGACCTCCTTGCCGAAGATCCACACGCCGGTGTCGACGACGATGTACTGATTGGCCACCTCGTCGGAATGCTTGTCGACCTTTCCGATATGGCCGTCCGCCGCCTCGACCTTGTAACCCGTCAGATCGCTGTCGGGTCCGTGACCGGCCGTCGGAACGTAGCTCCACATTTCGTTGTTCATTCAGGACTCCTAGATCGATGCCTGCGGCGCAGGATGATGATTATCGGAGGGAGTCGCAATGATCAACCGCTCCTGGACTCCGGGTGTCCTGTCGCAGCGCCGCCAAACACATGGAGTGCCAAATAAAAAAAGCCCGTTCCGCCGGACCGATCGTGGTCCGGCGGAACGGGTGAGGTGGCAAATGTGGGGGACCACCTCAGGATCCCTCAGTGATCCCTCAGGGATCCATTCGGCCGAGGCGAATCTCTTCGGGTCTCCTCAGCCTTTGATGTTCACGTCGATACAGGCGTAGAACGCGTTCGCGGTGTCCGCGATGTTCCACACGGCGAGAACCTTCTGCTTCCCGGTGAGCCCGCCGAAGTCGACCTTGTGGGTGACGGTCTCGCCCGGCTGGGCGCCGCCGTCGTCGACCTCGGCGATCTTGTTGCCGCCGACGAAGTACTGCCAGGTGCTGGTGCTGTGACGTGCCGTCAGCTTCCAGCTGAAGTCCTGGGAGGAGCCGACGTCGGTCGTCTGCCACCCCTTGCTGTCGTCGTCGAGCTCGGCGAACCGGTCGTTGCCTCCGCTGCAGGTCGTCTGGCCCTTGGGGCCCTCGACGCTCTGCGGCTCGTGGGTGATGTCGCCGCACGCCACGGTGCCTGCCGCGCACTGGGCCTGTCGGCTCGGGGGTGAGTTGACGTAGCCGTGGGCTCCGGCAGGGGAGACCGTGGTCAGGACCAGCACGGGTGCGAAGCCCGCGCCGATGATCGCGGCCAGTTTCCGCTTCGAATGCATCTCTGCTCCCTCTGGGCATGGGGGGATGAGGGGGAAGAGGCAACCGGGCGCCTCGGTCGACTCATTGGCCTAGACCTTACTGATTGTCGGGTCTCCGTCAACCCTTCAACTGATGTTCGTGGGTCGTCAGTTGCGTCTGGGACCACTCGTGGGCCAGCCCGGTGAAGGCTCGCGCGGCGGCGCTCCGGTAGCCGCTTTCGCGGTGCAGCAGCGTGACCGTACGCGCGGGCAGAGCCGGGTCGAGCGGGACGGTGTGCAGGCCGGGGCGGTCGCGGGTGAGGGCGTCGGGCAGGACCGTGGCCAGCGGCGAGTACCGGACGATCTCGGTGAGGGCGTTGATCGAGGTGGCCTCCACGGCGACGTCCGGCCGCACCGCGTGCCGGGTGAAGTGGGCGTCGATGTGCACGCGCGTCGCGAAGTCGCCGCTGAGCAGCGCGAGCCGGACCGTGGCGAGTTCGCCGAGGGACAGCGGATCGGTGCGCCCGGCGTGCGGGTGGAGGTCGCCCACCACGAGGCTCAGGCTCTCGGTGAACAGGTCCGCGGCGGACAGGCCCGGCAGGTGTGCGCCCTGGAAGGCGATGCCGAGGTCGAGTTCGTCGGCGAGCAGGGCCGGTTCGATCCGTTCCTGGGGGAGCTCCCGCAGGGAGAGGGAGACGCCCGGGTGGCGGGCGTGGAGCAGCGCGGTGAGCGGGCCGACGAGGTAGGCGGTGAACGTGGGCGTCACGGCCAGGCGCAGGGCGCCGCGGGACAGGTCCGTCACGTCGTGCACGGCACGTTCGGCCGCCGCCAGGTCCTGCAGGGCGCGCCGTGCGTACGGAAGATAGGCGGCGCCTGCGTCGGTGAGGCGCACCGCGCGACCGCTGCGGTCCAGGAGCGGGACGCCCACCGCGCGCTCCAGCTGCCGGATCTGCTGGGACAGCGTCGGCTGGGAGATGTGCAGCTCCTCGGCCGCCCGCGTGAAGTTGCCGTGCTCGGCGACGGCGAGCAGATAGCGCAGATGACGCAGTTCGGGAGCCATGCCTCCCACTATAGATCCAGCTATAGATGCCATCGATAGAAGTGATGGATATTGCGTCTTGGACGCTATAGGTGCAGGTCATGCATGGTGGATCTCGTCAGCCCGACAGGGCGGACCCCTACCGAAGGGAGTGACCATGCGAGACCTCGCGGCGGGAGTGCAACGCTTCCAGCGGGACGTCTTCCCGGCCAAGGCCGAGCTGTTCGCGCGCCTTGCCACCCGCCACACACCGGACACGCTGTTCATCGGCTGCTCCGACGCCCGCGTCGTCCCCGAACTGATCACCCAGCGCGAGCCGGGCGAGCTGTTCGTCATCCGCACCGCGGGCAATCTCGTCCCGGCCCATACTCCGTACGCCGACGGGATCGCCGCGAGCATCGAGTACGCGGTGGCCGTCCTCGGCGTCACCGACATCGTGGTGTGCGGCCACTCGGCCTGCGGGGCGATGACCGCGCTCGCCGAACGCCAGGACCTGACCGGCGCACCGGCTGTCGCCGACTGGCTGCGCCACGCGGACGCCGCCCTGGCCCGGACCCCCGACTCCGCGACCGGCGGTGGGCGGGTGGCCGCCCTGGTGCGGGAGAACGTCCTGGCCCAGCTCAGCCACCTGGCCACACACCCCTCGGTGGCCCGGGCCCTGTCCCGCGACGCGCTCGCGCTGCACGGCTGGGTCTACGACATCCCCACGGGCGCCGTCGAGGACCTCACCGCCATCACCCCCCGCACGGCCGCCACCGCGGCCTGAAGCACCGCTGACTCCCCACCATCTCCGTGGCAGGCCCGCACCTGCCCGGCCCCCGAAAGGACACCCCTCATGATCCACGCCCAGTTCGACCCCACCGCCCGCCAGCACCTCGCGGTCCAGGCCGTTGAGGCCAAGGTGCGCAAGGACCTGTCCTGGCAGCAGATCGCCGAGGCGGCGGGCCTGTCCGTCGCCTTCGTCACCGCGGCGGTGCTCGGCCAGCACGCCCTGCCCGAGCCCGCCGCGAAGGCCGTCGCCGAGCTGCTCGGCCTGGACGACGACGCGGCGACGCTGCTGCAGACGATCCCGACCCGCGGCTCCATCCCCGGCTCCATCCCGACCGACCCGACGATCTACCGCTTCTACGAAATGCTCCAGGTCTACGGCACCACGCTGAAGGCCCTGGTCCACGAGGAGTTCGGCGACGGCATCATCAGCGCGATCAACTTCAAGCTGGACGTGCGGAAGGTCGCCGACCCCGAGGGCGGCGAGCGCGCGGTGATCACCCTGGACGGCAAGTACCTGCCCACCAAGCCCTTCTGACGCCCCACCACTCGGTGACCGGGTGACGGCCGGGCCCGTCGGGTGCCTACGATGCGGGCGACGCGAGACGAACGGAGCAGCGAATGACGCAGACCGACGACGTGGTCCGCCTGGTTCGTGATGTGTTCGGCGACGCCGACATCGTGGGGATCTACCTGCACGGGTCGGCCGTCCTCGGCGGGCTGCGCCCGCACAGCGACATCGACGTGTTCGTCGTCGCGGGGCGGCGCACCACGGCCGGGCAGCGCCAGGCCCTGACCGACGGACTGCTCGCCCTCTCCGGCGGCGGCGCCCCGGGCGAGCCCCTGCGTCCCGTCGAACTGACCGTCGCCGTCCAGGACGACATCCGCCCCTGGACGTACCCGCCCCGCGTCGAGTTCCAGTACGGCGAGTGGCTGCGCGAGGCGTACCTGCGCGGCCGGACTCCGGAGCCCGCACCGAGCCCGGACCTCGCGCTCCTGGTCACGATGGTGCTGCGGGGGAGGTCGGCTCTCCGGGGGCCGGCACCGGACCAGGTGCTCGACCCGGTCCCGCCGGGGGACGTCACCCGCGCGATGGTCGTCGCCGTCCCCGAGCTGCTCGCCGAGCTCGACACCGACACCCGCAACGTCCTGCTGACCCTCGCCCGCATCTGGACGACCCTCGCGACGGGCGACATCAAGTCCAAGGACGCGGCGGCCGACTGGGTCCTGGACCGCATCCCCGCCGAGTACCGGCCCGTGCTGAGCCGTGCCCGTGCCGTCTACCTCGGGGCGGCGGAGGAGCGCTGGGACGATCTTCTCCCGCAGCTCAAGCCGCACGCCCACCACGTCGTCCGGGAGATAGAGCGGCTCGCGCCCCATTGACATCCGGCGCAACCGCGGTGAAGCTCCAAGACGCCCCGTGTTAACGCTAACACCGGGCCGAAGGCACACCTGAGGGAGTCATCCATGTCAGGTAGTCGTCACCCTTCACCGAGCGCGCCCCTGCAACGCCGCACCCTGCTCCTGGCCGCAGCCACCGTCGCGACCGGCGCGCTCGCCACCGCCTGCGGCTCCGCCGAGGGACAGCCCCCGGGCAAGGTCGCCGTCCTCGGCGACAGCGCGGCGTGGGAGAAGCCCATGGCGGCCGCGGGCGCGGCCATGAAGTCGGTGGCGGCGCTGAGCCTGGTGCCCGAGGTCAACCCGTCCCTGGAGTCGTTCGAGCAGATCGTCAAGTCCTCACTGCGGACCCGCAGGACCCCGGACATGCTCAAGTACTGGTCGGGCTACCGCCTTCAGGACCTGGCCCGCACCGGCGGCATCGTCGACCTGACCCGGCAGTGGGATGCCGCCGTCGCCAAGGGCTGGGCCGACGCCTCGCTGCGCGGCGCCTTCACCTACCGGCGGCGCGTCTACGGCCTGCCGATGAACCTCGCGTACTGGGTGCTCTACTACAACCCCGAGGTCTTCCGGGAGCACCGCCTCGAACCGCCCGCCACCTGGGACGGGTTCTACGCCGCCTGCGCCCGCCTGAAGAAGGCGGGCATCACCCCGCTGCACGGCACGGCCGACGGGCGCTGGCCCTCCTTCATCTGGTTCCAGGAGGTCCTCAGCCGTCAGGACCCTCGGTTCTACCAGGACTTGATGAACGGCCGGGAGCGCTACACCGACCCGCGGGCGGAGCGCGCGCTGCGCACCATCGCGTCGTTCTTCGACAAGGACTGGTTCACCCCCATGGACATGAACCACGTCGACGCGGCCGCCGCCATGCTGCACGGCAAGGTCGGCATGGTGCCCTGCGGGACCTGGCTCGGCTCCACCCTCGCGGCCGCGGGCGGCAGGCCGGGCAAGAACCTCGGCGCGTTCGTGCTCCCCATGGCCGACCCGGCGGCCCGCCCCAGCGTCATCTTCGAGTCCAGCGCCCTCGTCGCCACCGTGCAGGGCCCCGACCGCACCGAGGCGCTGAAGGCCACCAGGACCTGGCTGCACCCCACCGTCATGAAGGCGTTCTCGCACACCCTCCAGGACGGCTGCCCCAACCCGGAGGTGGCGCCCGCCAACCCGGTGATCGGCAAGCTCGCCCGGAAGGTGCGCGGCGACAAGCTGTGGCTCCTCAACCGCTTCTGGGAACAGGGCCCGCCCGAACTGGTCGAGGCCACCGTCGACGACCTCGCGGGCTTCCTGCTGAACCCGTCCTCGTACCGCAAGACGCTGCGCACCATGCAGGACCGGGCCGACGACGCCTGGCAGGTGTGGCGGGAGGCGGAGGAGACATGACCGGAACCGCGACCCCCGTACCCGGCGCGACGAAGACCGTGCGCGTGCGCCGCAGGGTGCCCACCCGCACTCCGCACCAGGCCGCGAGGGCGGGCGGCGGCAGGCTCGGCGGCCCCCTCGCCGCCCTGCCCTGGGCGCTGCCCGCCTTTGCCTTCGTCGGCGTGCTCCTCGTCTACCCCTTCTTCCGCAGCGTCTACGGAAGCTTCTTCGAGGACAACGGCTTCACCAGCAGCTACACCGGGCTCGACAACTATGCGCGGCTCGTCGACGACCCCATCTTCGGCCGGTCGGTCCTCAACACCCTGATGTGGGTGGCGGGCACACTGCTCCTGCCCGTCCTCGCCGGACTCCTCATCGCCGTCGCCACCCACCGGATGCGGTTCGGCGGCATCGCGCAGCTGATCATCGTGCTGCCGTTCGCGATCTCGGGTGCCGCCACCGCCGTCCTGTGGAACTTCATGCTGACGTCCGACGGCGCGGTCAACCAGGTGCTGCGCGGCGTCGGGCTGGACGGCTGGGCGCAGACCTGGCTCCTGGAGTGGCCGCAGAACACCCTCGCGATGATCGTCGCGAGCACCTGGCAGGCCACCGGCCTGAACGTCGTCCTCTTCGCGATCGGGCTGCGCGCCATCCCGCGCGAGACCGTCGAGGCCGCCGAACTGGACGGCGCGAGCGGCTGGCGGATGTTCCGGCACATCACCCTGCCCCAACTGCGTGCCGTGACCGTCGTGGTGGTCGGCATGGCCATCGTGAACAGCCTCAAGGCGTTCGACATGATCTGGATCCTCACCAAGGGCGGCCCGTCCCGCTCCTCGGAGACCCTCGCGCTGACCATGTACCGCGAGACGTTCCAGCTGTTCCACGTGGGCTACGGCTCGGCGATCGCGCTCGTCCTCTCGGTGATCGTCGTCGCCTCGTCCTGGACGTATCTGCGCCACCAGATGCCCGACACCAGCACGGCGAAGAGCTGAGGAGGGGCCATGGGACGCGCGGTGCGCAACGTCTTCGTCGCCGGATGCGTGGTGTTCTGGCTGATCCCGCTGTACCTGCTGGTCGTCAACGCCCTGACCCCGGCGGCCGAGTACGCGGGCAAGCCCGGGTGGAGCGTCCAGGGGTTCGCCCTGTGGGACAACGTCAAGACCGCCTGGGACGTGGCGGGCATCGGCGACAGCTTCCAGGCCTCGCTGCTCTATGCCGTCGTGTGCGGCCTGGTCGCCGTCCTGGTGGCGGCCATGGCGGCGTTCGCCGTCGTCGTCCTGCCCATCCCGAAGCCCGCGTTCTGGTTCTGGCTGATCTATTCGGGCACGCTGTTCCCGCTGCAGATGTTCCTCGCGCCGCTCTTCGGCCTGTACGCGGACGCCAATCTGTACGACACCAGGATCGGCCTGATGCTCGTGTACGCGGCCTGGGCCGTGCCCTTCGCCTTCTTCCTGATCCGCAATCAGATGACCATGATGTCACCCGAGTTGACCGAGGCCGCGCTGATCGACGGGGCGTCCTTCCGGCGGATCTTCTGGCGCATCCACGTGCCGCTGATGAAGGCGGGGCTCGGCGCGGCCTTCATCTTCCAGTTCACGGCCGTCTGGAACGACCTCCTCCTCGGCATCACCCTCAGCCGCAGCCGCGACGTGCAGCCCGTCATGGCCGCCCTCGCCACCCTCAACAACGCCTACTCCTCGACGGGGCCGCCCGTCATCCTGGCCGGGGCGCTGATCGTGTCCGTGCCGACCCTCCTCCTCTTCCTGGTGTTCCGCGGCCTTTTCCTGCGCGGCATCACCGCATCCGCCCGCTGACCCGACACGCCCCCTTCCCCGGGAGAGAACCGCATGACGACACGGGCTCTGGTCCGCACCACCGACTGGGACAACGACCGCATCCGCGAGAGCCTGCGCGCCGATGTGGTCAGCGCGGAGGGCACGCTGGCCGACGGCACCGCCCTGCGGCTCACCGAGGAACCCCTGCTGC
Organism: Streptomyces sp. NPDC004732; assembly: GCF_040609235.1. Taxonomy (NCBI): domain Bacteria; kingdom Bacillati; phylum Actinomycetota; class Actinomycetes; order Kitasatosporales; family Streptomycetaceae; genus Streptomyces; species Streptomyces sp. NPDC004732. The sequence goes on along the minus strand of NZ_JBEXJR010000021.1, from coordinate 7,437 downwards.
GCCACGCCGACGACGGCACGCTGCTGCAGTCCCTGCGCGTCGAACCCGTCAACGGCACCGCGGTGCCGGACGGGTTGACCGTGCGCACGGACTCCGGCGCCGCCCTGCGCTGCGAGCGCGTCGCAGGACCCGGCCGCTCCGCACGGCTGCTGCTGCCCGCCGTCGACGCGGCGACCCGCGTCACCGTCGGCCTCCCCGAAGGACGGGACGGCATCGACGTACCACTGACCCCGCAGCGCCACTGGACCCTGCACCTGGTGCACCACTCCCACCTCGACATCGGCTACACCGACCCCCAGGGCCGGGTCCTCGCCGAGCACCTGTCCTTCCTCGACTCCTGCCTGGAACTCACCCGGGCCACCGACGACTGGCCCGCCGAGTCCCGGTTCCGGTGGTGCGTCGAGTCGCTGTGGTCGTTCCGGCAGTGGGCCGAGGCCCGCCCCGCCGAGCAGGTCGAGGAGTTCGTGCGCAGGGTCCACGAGGGCCGCATCGAGCTGACCGCGCTGCCGTTCAACCTGCACACCGAGACCTGCTCCACGGACGAGCTGCACGAACTGCTGCGGCTCGCCCGCACCGTGCGCGACGAACACGGCGTCGAGTTCACCTCCGCCATGCAGACCGACGTGCCGGGCGCGGTCGTCGGACTCGTCGACGCCCTCGCCGCCGCGGGCGTCAAGTACCTGTCCGTGGCCCACAACTGGGCCGGGCGCTCCGTCCCCCACCTGGTCGGCGGCGAGAAGCTGCCCCGGCTCTTCCGCTGGCGCGCGCCCAGCGGCAACAGCGTCCTGGTGTGGGTCACCGACACCCCGCACGGCCTCGCCTACATGGAAGGACCGCTGCTGGGCTTCGACACCGACTACGCCGACGTCGACGACCTGCTCCCCGCCTATCTGACCTCCCTCGCCACCCACCCCTACCCCTACCGCGGCGGCATCTTCGGCTGGGCCATGGACCACACCGAGGTCAAGCGCGAGCCCTACCCGTGGGACGTGCTCCACCTGCGCGTCCAGGGCAAGTTCGGCGACAACGCGCCGCCCCGCCGCATCATCGCCGACACCGTCCGCCGCTGGAACGACACCTGGGCCTTCCCTCAACTGCGGCTCTCCCGCAACGAGGACTTCTTCACCGACGCCGAGGCCAGGCTCGGCGGCCGCATCCGCACCTTCGAGGGCGACTGGACCGACTGGTGGGTCGACGGGGTCGGGTCGGGGGCGCGCCCGCTGTCCCTGGCCAGGACCGCCCAGTCCGTGGTCGCCGACGCCCAGACCATCGGCACGTTCGCCGCCCTCCTCGGCGCCACGGGGGCCGAGGACGACAGCAGGGACGCCGCCGGGGTCTACGAAGCGGTGTCGCTCTTCGACGAGCACACCTGGGGCGCCGGCGACCCATGGACCCACGGCGACGAGGGCGGCCACTCCGGGGAGCACCAGTGGCACTGGAAGTACGGGCAGGCGATGCGCGCCCACGACGACGGCAACGCGCTTCTCGCCCGCGCGAGCGCCCGCCTGGGACAGCGGCTCGCCGCGGCGCCGGACGCGGTGGCGACGTACCACGTCGTCAACACCTGCTCATGGCCGCGCACCGACGTCGTGCGCGTCTTCCTGCCCGAGAGCACCGTGCCGCTGGAGCGGCGGGTCGCCGTCCGCGACGCGCGCGACGGACGCCTGCTCACCCACGAGGAGAGTCCGCAGACCAACGACGACCACCGCGACGCCGGGCGGTTCCTCCTCGTCCGCGTCGACGACGTGCCGCCCGCCGGATCGGTGCGCCTCGACGTCGTCGCCGCGGCCGCCGAAGCCCACGAGGAGTCGCGGAGCACGACGGTGCAGGCCGCCACCGGCTGGAACCCCACCGGCGGCACCGAACGCCAGGACCCCGCCGAGACCGCGGCACAGGCCCTCGCACACCCCGACCCGACCCTCCTGGAGAACCAGTACTTCGCCGTCCGCGTCGACCTCGCGCACGCCTGCGTCTCGTCGATCACCGACAAGAGGACCGGCCGCGAACTCGTCCGCCAGGACGCCATCACCGGCTTCAACGGCTACCTGCACGACAGCTACACCACCGCGGGCGCCTTCAACCACAACTCCAGCCGCACCACGGCATCCGACCGCCTCGAACACCTCGGGGCCCGCGCCGTCCCGCCGCCCGCCGCGCTCATCGCCCGCCGCGCCACGCCCACCGCCGAATCGATCACCTACGAGACCCGCCCGGCAGGCGCCAACCGGCTGCGCACCACGCTCACCCTCCGGCACGGCGTGCCCCGGCTCGACATCGAGAACCGCCTCGACAAGGACCCCCGCCTGGGCAAGGAGAGCGCCTACTTCGCCTTCCCCTTCGCCTTTGAGGACCCGGTCGTCCGCATGGAGGCCTCGGGCGGTGCCACGGGCAGCGGGCTGCCGGTCGTGCCGGGCTCCGCCCTGCACATGCGGGCGGTGCGCCGCTGGGTGACGCTCGGCGACGACGACCTGACGGTGGCCTGGTCCACGCAGGACGCGCCGCTCGTGCAGTTCGGCAACATCGCCCTGCCCTACGCGCCGTTCCCGAAGACCATGGGCCACGACGAGCCCGCGACCGTCTTCTCCTGGATCCACAACAACCTGTGGGACACCAACTTCCCCAGCGAGCAGGGCTTCGAATTCACCTTCCGCTACAGCCTGGCCAGCGGTTCCGGTGCCGGCGGCCTCGGGCCACAGACGGCCGCCGCCTGGAGCCGCCCGATGCGCGCCGTCCGAGCCCGGGGGAGCTCGGGCGGCGCGCCGGACCCGGCCGACGCCCACTCGTTCGTCGAGCTCGACGACCCGCGCGTCCGGCTCATCGGCGCCACCACACCACGCCCAGGACACGTCCTGCTGCGCCTCCAGTCGTTCGCGGAACAGCCGCTGACCTGCCGGATCCGCACCCACTTCACGGTCGCCGCCGCACACCGGGCGGACTTCCTCGGCGCCCCCGCCCGCCAACTGCCCTGCGCGGACGGCGAGACGACCCTCGACGTACCGGCACTCGGCACGACGGCCGTGCTCTTCGAGCGCCCAGGCACAGACGGCACAGACTCGCCCGCAGACCCCTCCGTACGTCCCTGACTTCCGGAAACCCGCCCCCGAGCGTCGCCCTCTCTACGCCCGCGTGAAGGAGAACGTGTGTACCGGCTCGACCCGCGCTATGCCCCCGCGCCCGGGGCCGTCCTCGCCACCGGCTGGCAGGCCGTCGCCGCGCAACTGCCCCCGGGCCCCGCCACCCTCGCCGTGGACGGCCCGCCGACCGCGGCGTGGGACGACCTCGCCGCACGGCTCACCGAGGAGCTGACCGCGCACGGCACCACCGTGCGCACCCTCGACCTGCGCGCCCACCACGCCCCACCCGCCGAGGTGCGTCGCCGCACCGAATCCGCCGAGGACACCGAGGACCCCTACTACGCCAAGCTCGCCGAGACCCCGCTGCGCGACCTCTTCGACGACCTGCCGCGCCCGCGACCGCCGCAGGGCCGCGAAGTGCTCATCGTCCTTGGCCCCGGCGCCTCCCTCCTGCCGCACGATCTGCTCTGGTACGCCGACCTGCCCAAGCGGCACGCGGAGGCGGCCGTCGCCGCGGGCACCGGCCGCAACCTCGGGCTGCCCGACGAGAAGGGCAGCTTGCGGAGGCTCTTCTACATCGACTGGCCCGTACTCGACCGCCACCGGGACGCCCTCGCGCCCCGCCTGGACGCGTGGCTGGATGTGCAGGACGTCGAGCGGCCCACGTACATCGACGGCCCCGGGCTGCGCGCCACCCTCACGGACCTGACCCGTCGGCCCGTGCGAACCCGCCCCTACTTCAACTCGACGCCCTGGGGCGGGCACTGGGCCCAACGCCGCCTCGGCTTCGACCCCGCGGCACGCAACACCGCCCTCGGATACGAACTCATCGCCCCGGAGGCGGGCGTCCTCATCGGCACCCACCCCGGCCAACAGGCCGAAGTGCCCTTCCAGTTGCTCTGCGTCCTGCACCCCGAAGGGATGCTCGGCCCGCAGGTCGCCGCCCGCTACGGCACCTCCTTCCCGATCCGCTTCGACTACCTCGACACGCTGGACGGCGGCAACCTCTCCCTGCACTGCCACCCCAAGGCGCGGTACATGAAGGAGCGGTTCGGCTGGTCCTACACCCAGCACGAGACGTACTACATGGCTCTCGGCGGGCCGGGGGCCCGCGTCTTCCTCGGCCTGCGCGAGGACACCGACCTGGAGCTCTTCCGGAAAGAGATCGAGGAGGCCGCGCACGACGGGGTCCCGATGGACCCCGAGGACCACGTCCTGACGTTCCCCGCCGAACAGGGCCGCCTCTTCATGATCCCCGCGGGCACCCCGCACGCCTCCGGCGCCGGAAACGTCGTCCTGGAGATCAGCGCCACCCCCTACCTCTACTCCCTGCGCTTCTACGACTGGCTGCGCCCCGACGCCGACGGCCACCCCCGCCAGCTCCCCTACGAGCACGGCCTCGCCAACCTGGAGACCGGACGCCGGGGCGACGCCGTCGGCAGGGACCTGGTCCAGGAACCGCGCACGCTGCGCGCGGGCCCCGGCTGGCGCGAGGAACTCCTGGGCGCGCTGGACGAGATGTTCTACGAAGTGCGGCGCCACACCCTCGCCGCGGGCGCCGCGGTCGACGACGACACGGCGGGCCGCTTCCACGTCCTCAACGTGGTGGAGGGCGAGGGCATCGTGCTGCACACGGCGGCGGGGGAGAGGTCGGGGGAGCGGCACATGCTCTTCCGCTCGGAGACGCTGACGGTGCCCGCGGCCGTCGGCCCCTACCGGCTGACTGCGGTCGGCGAATCCCCGGTCAGGGTCGTCAAGGCGCTGGTCCGCCCCGAGGGCCCGGAAAGCCCCGGCCGTGCCGCCCCGTCCGCGCACGGCGGGCAGCCCCGGGCGGCCACATGACGACGCCGGACCGTGGGCGGCCCGTCCTCGAACTCGGCGGCACCCACGTCACCGCGGCCTTGGCGGACCCCGGCACGGCCACCGTGCTGCGAAGGGTGCGGCAACCGGTCCGCGCCCGCGGCACCGCCGAACACGTCCTCGGCGCGCTCGTCCGCTGCGCCGGTGCACTGGACGCGCCCGCCGGGCAGGTGTGGGGCGTCGCGGTCCCCGGCCCCTTCGACCACGAGAAGGGCATCGCCCGGTTCGCGGGCGTCGGCAAGTTCGACGACCTGTACGGCATCGACGTACGGGCGGTGCTCCTCGACGCGGTGTGGCCGCGCCCCGGCGAAGCGGTGTTCCTCAACGACGCGCACGCCTTTCTCCTCGGCGAGTGGCGGGCGGGCGCGGCGCGCGGCCAGCACCGCTGCGTGGGCATCACCCTCGGGACGGGCGTGGGATCCGCCTTCATGGTGGCCGGTCGCGCACAGCACGAAGGGCCCGGCGTACCGCCGCAGGGCCGCATCGACCTCGTCGGGACGGGCGGCAGACCGCTGGAGGATGCCGTGTCGCGGCGGGCGATCCTCACGCACTACGCCGGTGCGGACGCGCCCGCGGACCTGGACGTGAGCGAGGTCGCGGACCGGGCGCGGGCGGGGGAGCGGCGTGCGCGGCGCGTGCTCGACGAGGCGTTCACGACCCTCGGCGCCGTGCTCGCCCCGCACCTGCGCGACTTCGAGGCGACCGTCCTCGTCGTCGGCGGCGCCATGGCCGACTCGTGGGACCTGCTGCGCCCCGCGCTGCGCGCCGGGCTGCGGGATACTCCCGTCACGCTGCGTCCCGCGGGGCTCGGCGAGGACGCGGCGCTCGTCGGAGCCGCGGTGCACGCGGCCGCCGTGCCCTGAACCGCCGCGCCGAGGCAGCGCGCCGAACGGAAGGACATCCGCACCATGCCCGGACCGCACGACCCGCAGAGCGGTCGGTCGCCGCACGACCCGCACGGTGGTCGGCCGACGCGCGACCCCAAGAACGCTCAGCCCACGCTGAAGAGCGGCCAGCCCACCCTGCGGGACGTCGCCGAGCGCGCCGGGGTCAGCGCGATGACCGCATCCCGGGTGCTGCGCGACGACCCGCAGGTCCTGCCCGCCACCCGCGAGCGGGTCCGGGCCGCCGCCGTGGACCTCGGCTACCGCCCCAACGAGGTCGCCCGCAGTCTCCGGCTGGGCCGCGGCACAGGACTCGTCGGACTCGTCGTCACCAACCTCGCCAACCCCTTCTACTCACGCCTCGCCCTCGGCGTCGACTCGGTGGTCGCCGAGCACGGCCTGAAGACGGTCATCGGCAACACCGGGCAGGACCTCGACGCGGAGCGGGAACTGGTGGCCGACCTCGTGGCCCGCCGCGTCGACGGCATCATCGTCGTCCCCGCCTGCGCCGACCAGCGCCATCTGGCCGCGGCGGTGGCCGGTGGTGTGCCGGTCGTCCTCGCCAGCCGCCCGCCCGAGGGCTTCGCGGCGGACTGCGTCCTGGTCGACGACTTCGGCGGCGCCCGCGACGCGACGGCCCGCCTCCTGGCGCGCGGTCACCGCCGCATCGGCTTCCTCGGTTCGCCGCCCGCCGTCCACACCGGCACCGAACGGCTCCGCGGCTACGCGGCGGCCCTGACCTCCGCGGGACTCACCGTCGACGCACGCCTCGTACGCCAGGGCCAGACGGAACCCCACCAGGCCAAGCGGGCCGCCGCCGAGCTCCTCGCGCTGCCGGACCCGCCGACCGCGCTGTTCTGCTCCAACAACCGCAACACGATAGGAGCGTTCCGCGCGCTGCGGGACGTGGGCGCGCGGGACGCGGGCGGGTGGGGCGCCGACTGCGCGGGCGTCGCCCTCGCCGGGTTCGACGACTTCGAGCTGGCCGACGCGCTCGGCCTGCCGCTCACGCTCGTCGCGTACGACAGCGACGAACTCGGCCGCGCGGCGGGCAGGCTCCTCGCCGACCGCCTGCACGACAAGGGGAGCGGGACGGCGGGCGGCCGGGCCGTGACCGGGGAAGCGCGCCAGATCGTGGTGCCCACCAGCTTGGTGGAGTACGGCACTTGATGTTCGGTACTTGATGTTCGGTCCGTAGTACGGAACGAACCCCTGCGTCCCGTACGTTGAGCAGGGCGGGGCCACGCCGTGCGCACCCGGGAGAACAGAGCCGAGGGGACGGGGGCACGCGTGTCGCAGCAGAGCCGTTCCGCGCGTCTGGCCGCGTCCGCGGTCTCCCTCGTCGTCACCGTGCTCGCCCTCTTCGTCCCCTCCGCCGCGGCGTACGGGACAGCGGCCGACGCGCCGCTCACCCACCACACCGTCGCGGCCCACGCGCAGCAGCAGGCCGGACCGCACGACATCCCGGCGCTCCATGTCGCCGTCGCACACCGGCCCGACGCCCACATCCCGGGGCCACAGCCCACCGGCCCGCCGCGCACGACGGCCGACACGGCGCCGCACCGCGCGAGTCCGTCCTGAAGATCCTCGACCGCTTCGGCAATCTCGGCGGCACGAAC
>NZ_JBEXJR010000020.1:0-145381 GCF_040609235.1 Streptomyces sp. NPDC004732 | reverse complement strand
ACTGCAGGGGGGACCCTGTGGGAGAGTAGGACGCCGCCGAACTCATTGTAGAGAAAACCCCCGCACCTTTGGTGCGGGGGTTTTCTGCGTTCCAGACCCTCTCTTCTCAGAGGCGGCCTGCGGATTTGAGGGAGAGGTATGCGTCTGCCAAAGCAGGTGCGAGGGACTGAGGGGTGGCGTCCACGACGGTGACGCCTCGGTGCCTGAGCTGTTCCGCCGTGCGGTGGCGTTCCGACTGGGCCTGGGCGGCTGCCGCTGCGTCGTAGACCGCTTCCGTTGTGCCACGTGAGGTCGCCATTTCCTCGATGTGAGGATCGGCGACCGATGCCACCAGGACTCGGTGGCGTTTGGTCAGCCGGGGGAGGACGGGGAGCAGGCCCTCTTCGATCGGGGCCGTGTCGAGGCTGGTGAGCAGCACGATCAAGGAAGCACGCGGGGCGGTACGGAGAGCCGTCGACGTCAGGCTTCGGGCGTCCGTCTCGATGAGCTCGGGCTCCAGGGTCGCCAACGCGTTGACCAGGGAGGGGAGGACGTCCCCTGCGGAGCGGCCCTGCACCAGGGCACGTACCCGGCGGTCGTAGGCGAGGAGGTCCACACGGTCGCCGGCGCGGGAGGCGAGGGCTGCGAGGAGCAGGGCCGCGTCCATGGAGGCGTCGAGGCGCGGGGCGTCGCCCACGCGGCCCGCCGACGTACGGCCGGTGTCGAGGACGATGAGGATGTGGCGGTCGCGTTCCGGGCGCCAGGTGCGTACCGCGAGGGTGGACTGGCGGGCGGTGGCGCGCCAGTCGATGGAGCGGGTGTCGTCACCGGGGACGTACTCGCGCAGGCTGTCGAACTCCGTGCCCTGTCCGCGCGTCAGCACGCTGGTGCGGCCATCGAGTTCGCGGAGTCGCGCCAGCTTGGACGGGAGGTGCTTCCGGCTGGCGAAGGGGGGCAGGACGCGCAGGGACCAGGGGACCTTGTGGCTGCCCTGGCGGGTGAAGAGGCCGAGGGGGCCGTACGAGCGGACCGTCACGCGGTCGGCTTCGTGGTCGCCGCGGCGGGAGGGGCTCAGGCGTGTGGTGAGGCGGCGGCGTTCGCCCGGAGGGATGGCCAGGCGGTGACGTGATGCGGTGGTCTCGGTGCCGGGCTGTTGGCTGCTGGGGGGCCAGGCGTCGCGGAGGTCGGCGCGCAGGGGGCGGCGGGACGGGTTGGTGATGGTGAGGTCGACGTCGGCGGTCTCACCGAGGCGTACGGACGTATCGCCGGAGCGGGTCAGTCCGAGGCGGCGTACGGGGGCGGCCAGGGCGAAGTCGCAGGCGCAGGCCAGGGCCAGCGGGGTGTTGACGGCGAGGATGCCGGTCCAGCTGGGGTCCCACAGGCCGACGGGGAGCGTGCCGAGGGCGGCCAAGAGGGCGGTGCGTCCGGTGAGGGCCATCAGCGGGGGACCGGGACGTGCGCGAGGATCGCGTTGATGACGGAGTCGGCGGTGACGCCCTCCATCTCGGCCTCCGGGCGGAGTTGGATCCGGTGGCGGAGGGTGGGGAGGGCGAGGGCCTTCACGTCGTCGGGGATGACGTAGTCGCGGCCGGTCAGCCAGGCCCAGGCGCGGGCCGTGGAGAGCAGGGCTGTGGCGCCTCGGGGGGAGACGCCGAGGGTGAGCGACGGGGATTCCCGGGTGGCGCGGCAGATGTCCACGACGTACGCGGTGATCTCGGGGGAGATGGAGGTCTTGGCGACGGCGGCGCGGGCGGCTTCCAGGTCGGCGGCGCCCGCTACGGGACGTACACCGGCGGCGCGCAGATCACGGGGGTTGAAGCCCTCCGCATGCCGGGTGAGGACGTCGATCTCGTCCTGGCGGGAGGGGAGAGGGACCGTCAGCTTGAGGAGGAAACGGTCCAGTTGGGCTTCGGGGAGGGGGTACGTGCCTTCGTACTCGACCGGGTTCTGGGTGGCGGCGACGAGGAACGGCTCAGGGAGCGGGCGCGGGGTGCCGTCGACGGTGACCTGGCGTTCTTCCATCGCTTCGAGGAGCGAGGACTGGGTCTTCGGCGGGGTGCGGTTGATTTCGTCGGCCAGCAGGAGGTTGGTGAAGACCGGGCCGGGCTGGAAGGAGAACTCGGTGGAGCGGGCGTCGTAGACGAGGGAGCCCGTGATGTCGCTCGGCATCAGGTCGGGGGTGAACTGGACGCGCTTGGTGTCCAGTTCGAGGCTCGCGGCGAGAGCGCGGACGAGCAACGTTTTGGCTACCCCAGGGACTCCTTCTAGTAGGACGTGGCCGCGGCAGAGGAGGGCGACGACGAGACCCGTGACGGCGGGGTCCTGGCCGACCACGGCCTTGGAGATCTCGGCGCGCAGGGCTTCGAGGGAAGCGCGTGAGCTGTGGGGATCTCCGGTGGGCCCGGTGTCGGTGGTCGGGTCCGTCATGAGTGGCGTACCTCTCTTTCGAGGGCGTCGAGTTGGTCGGCGAGGGCGATGAGTGCGGCGTCGTTGCCCGGGGGTGGCCCGAAGAGGAGGGGGTGCAGGTCGTGGCCGGGGGTGTGCAGGCGGGCGGACAGCGCGGGGATCAGGGTCTCGGGCGCGTGTGTCTGGGCGGGGGGTACGCCGACGAGGGAGGCGAGGCGGGTGCGCGCGGCGGTGCGCAGTGCCGCGGCTGCGCGGTCGCGGGCGTTCACCTTGCGGTAGAGCCGGGCGCGGCCCTCGACGGCCTCAGAGGCGCGGATGGCGACGGGGAGGCGTTCGGCGACGAGGGGGCCGAAGCGGCGGGCGCGCCACAGGGCGGCGAGTGCGGCGGCGATGGCGAGCTGCAGGGTGCCCCAGCGCCAGCCGGAGGGGATCAGGTCGAAGAAGCCGCGGCGTTCGGCTTCGGTGGCGGCCTGGTCGTCGGAGAGGGAGGGGAGGTACCAGACCAAGTGGGGGCGGGAGCCGAGGAGTTGCAGGGCGAGTGAGGCGTTGCCCTGCTGGTCGAGGCGGTCGTTGTAGAGGATGTCGGGGGCGCCGAGGACGACGGTGTCGCCCTTTCCGCGGGGGGCGGGGAGATGCAGGAGGCTGGGGAGGCCGTCGCTGAAGTAGCAGGCCTCGGCGTCCGGCGCGAGGGTGTCGTAGCGGATGCCGCCCATGTCGGCGAGGCCCGCGCGGCGGGCGGCCGGGAGGGCGCAGTCGGGGGAGAGCGTGGAGTCGGTGCTGGTCGTGCCGCTCGCGGTGACGCCGGGGGCGAGGTCGCCGACCGACGAGGCGCCGGGGGTGACGAGGACGGTGCGGCTGCCCGCGTCCTCGGTGGCGGCGTGGAGGCGGGTGCGCTGGCGGTCGGTGAGCACGTCGGGGTTGGCGACGAGGAGGGTCGTGTCGGGGCCGGTCGCGGAGCGGGCCTCTTCGGTGCTGGTGACCACGCGGGTGGACACGCCTCGGTCGTCGAGGAGTTCGGCGACGGCCCGGCTTCCGCGGGAGTCGGCGGAGCGGGGGTCGAGGCGGCCGTGCTGGGCGCCGGAGCGGACCGCGGCGATGGCGACGGCCGTCGCGATGAGGACGACCAGGGCGAGGGCGATGCCTCGGGAGCGGGTCCAGATCCGGCGGGGTGTGGGGGAGAGCGAGGTCGAGGAGGCGGGGGGTGGTGCGGTGGGCTGTTCCGTGGCCGTGGCCGTGGGGGCGGTCGGCTCGGTGGGCCCGGCAGGGTGGTGTGGCTCGGTGGAGGGGGTGGGGCCGGTCATTCGGCGGCCCCCTGGGAGCTGCTGCTCGGTGTGGTGGGGGCGGCGCCGGTCAGGACCGGTCTGGTGTTCTGCAGGTCGCGGTCGAGCTCGGCGAGGCGGAGGTATGCCGCTTCGTCGGCGGTCCGGCCGCCGTACGTCACGTCGTCGAACGCATGGGCGGCGGAGCGGAGTCGGTCGGTGTGGGCGGGGAGGGTGCGGCCCGCCTCCGCCGCGGCCTCGTCGGCGGTTCGGCCGGGGCGGGGGTCCAGGAGTGCGCGTTCCTCCAGGGCGCGGACGACGGCACGCATGCGTTCCTGGACGGCCTGGGTCCACTGGGCGCGGTCGGCGTGTGCCTCGGAGGCGGCGCGGTGTTCCGCCGCGCTGCGGGGGCGGTCGTCGAAGAGGGCCGGGGCCGAGGTGGCGGCGCGGTGGGGGGTGCCGAGGCGCCACCACAGGGCGGCGGCCAGGAGCAGGACGGCCAGCACGATGACCAGGAGTCCGAGCCCGCCGCCCGGGGTGGCCCCCGAGGCGGCGGAGAACAGGTCGTCGACCCAGCCCCAGAAGCGGTCGAGAGCGCGCTGGAAGAGGCCGGGATCGTTCTCGTGGTACATCGGCTTGGACAGTTCGCGTTCGGCGGCCTCCCGCGCGGGGTCGCGCGGGATCGTCACCGGTGGCTCGTCGCCGGTGCGCGGCAGGAGCGGTGCCGCGCCGAGCCTGCTGAGTACGGCCCCCGCCGCGGTCACTGCATCAGCTCCCCGAGGCGCCGGGCGGGGTGGGGGCGTGGCCCGGGAGGCCGGCGGCGCGGGCGAGTTCGAGGTCGAGGGCCTCGCGGCGGATCCGCTGGTCGATGTAGAGGAGCACGGTGACTCCGGCCGTGATCGGGAACGTCAGCATGGAGCCGATGATCGAGCCGACGCCGCTGACGATCAGGAACGTCCAGCCGAGCTCGCCGGTGCTGTCGAGGAAGCCGGTGACGCCGTCGCCGCTGACCGCGCCCGCGAGGAACGTGAACGGGATGACGATGATCGACGCCACGACGTTCGCGATGATCGCCGCGAGCAGCTGGATGCCGAAGACCCGCCACCAGGAGCCACGGACCAGCTTGGCCGAGCGGGTGAGGGACTTCTTGATGCCCTGCTTCTCCAGCATGAGTGCGGGGGAGGCGAGGGAGAGGCGGACCACGATCCAGAGGGCGGCGACGGCCGCGCCGAGCCCGCCGAGTACGGCGAGGCTGGCTCCGGCGTCGGACGCGCCCGCCAGCCCGATCAGCAGTCCGGGCAGGATGCCGACGCCGACGACGGCCACCGCGATGAGCGGAATGAGCAGGGTCAGGCCGAACAGCTTGGCCAGCTGGGGGCGGGAGTCCTGCCAGGCCTCCGAGGTGGTCACCGACTTACCGAGCACCGCGCGGCTGGTGACCATAGTGAGCAGGGCGGTCGCGACGATCGTGCCGAGCAGGGTGATCAGGAGGACCACCCCGGAGCTGAGCATGGTGTCGCCCAGGGCGCGGGTCAGTTCGCCGACGGTCGCGCTCGGGTCGTCGAGGGCCTCGGTGTCGACGGACTTGTCGAGGACGAGGCCTTGCAGGAGGACGACGACGATCTCGGTGAGCACGGCCACGGTGAGGGAGATGCCGAGAACCGTGCGCCAGTGGGCGCGCATGGTCGACACCGCGCCGTCGAGGATCTCGCCGACGCCGAGCGGGCGGAGCGGGATGACGCCGGGCTTGGCGGCGGGCGGCGGGCCCTGCCAGGCTCCCCAGCCGCGGTAGCCGCCGGGACCTCCCGGAGCGCCGGGGCCACCGGGACCTCCGGGGCCACCAGGGCCGGGGGGCCTGCCGCCCCAGCTCCAGCCGCCGCCCTGACCGGGCGGCGGGGGCGGCGGAGGCGGTGCCTGGCCCGGGGCCTGCTCGCTGGGCGGGGACCACTGGGCGGGCGGCGGCTGCTCCTTGGACCACTTGGACGGGCCGCTCTGCCGATCGGTCTCGGCGTCGGCGGGCCCTGTCGCGTCCGGCTTGCCGGAGTCCGGTCCGTCGGAGGGGGCAGATCCGGGCGATGCCCAGCCCGGAGTGTCGTTCATCGTCGCTCCTTCAAGGTGCCCGTCCGCGGGTGCGGCGGCAGGTTGCCAGCCATCGTGCCACGGGGCACCCGCGAGGTGACCGGGCGCCGTAGGGGCTGGATACCTTCAATTGTCCGCCGGGTACGGGGCAGACTGGGCGGATGGCTGATCAGTACGCGCAATCCAGCGAGGACAAACGGCCGACCGAGCTCCCCGCGGTTCCCGCGATCCGTTGGGACGACCCACCCGAAGGCCCCGTTCTGGTCCTGCTCGACCAGACCAGGCTGCCGGGCGAGGAGATCGAGCTGGTGTGCACCGACGCACCGGCTCTGGTGGACGCGATCCGCAGGCTCGCGGTGCGAGGGGCACCGCTCCTGGGCATAGCGGGGGCGTACGGCGTCGCGCTCGCCGCGGCCCGGGGCTTCGACGTGGACGAGGCGGCGGACTCGTTGGCGGGGGCGCGGCCCACCGCGGTCAACCTGGCCTACGGGGCGCGCCGGGCCCAGGCCGCGCATCGCGCCGCGGTGGTGGGCGGCGCCGATGCCCGGGCGGCCGCGGGTGCCGCGCTAGAGACGGCGCGGGCCCTGCACGCGGAGGACGCCGAGGCGAGCACCAGGATGGCGGCGCACGGTCTGACGCTCCTCGACGAGCTGCTGCCCGGCGGCGGGCACCGGATCCTGACGCACTGCAACACGGGGGCGCTGGTCTCCGGAGGGGAGGGCACGGCGTTCGCGGTGGCGCTCAAGGCGCACCGGGAGGGGCGGCTGCGGAGGCTGTGGGTGGACGAGACGAGACCGCTGCTGCAGGGGGCCAGGCTCACCGCTTACGAGGCGGCACGGAGCGGAATGGCGTACACCTTGCTTACGGACAACGCGGCGGGTTCGCTGTTCGCGGCGGGTGAGGTGGATGCCGTGCTGATCGGTGCCGACCGCATCGCGGCCGACGGTTCGGTGGCGAACAAGGTGGGGAGCTATCCGCTCGCCGTGCTGGCCCGCTATCACCACGTGCCGTTCATCGTGGTGGCGCCGGTGACGACTGTGGACCGGGGCACGCCGGACGGAGCGGCCATCGAGGTGGAGCAGCGGGGTGGGCATGAAGTGACGGAGGTCACGGCGCCGTATGCGCCGGTGATCGGGATGGAAGCGGGAGGCGGGATACCGGTGGCACCCCTGGGGACACAGGCGTACAACCCTGCTTTCGACGTGACGCCACCCGAGTTGGTGACGGCGATCGTCACGGAAGAGGGCGTTCTGTCACCTGTGACAGCAGAGGGCCTTGCCGAGCTGTGTGCCAGGTCACGCCAGGTAACGATTAGCTAATGGGATGTTGTCGGCCTGATCGATGATGAAGGCCCCTCCACCTGCGGCGATTCGCAGGGAGAGGGGCCGTGACATCTAAGCCGTACATCAGTCGGCTTCAGAAGCCGATCGCGCGGCCTGCAACTGCCGGATGCGGGCCGGTTGCCGCAACAGCCGGTCAAGCTGCCCGATCGCCTCGATGACGTCAGGGTCCAAGGCCTCGGCGTAGATGTCGAGAGTCGTTGCAATCCGACTGTGCCGCAAGATCGCCTTGATGACCCGGGGATGCGCCTTGAGGTGCACGAGGAGCGTGCCGCAGGACTTGCGGAGGCCCTTGGGGTTCATCTTCCCCAGCCCTTCAGCCTCGATGACTCGCTGCATGGTCAGGTAGAGGTTCTCCGCCAGGAGCGGCCGACCGGTCCGGGTGACGAACACATGCCCCTCAGGATCGTCGAACCAGACGCGACCGTTGCTGATCGCGCGCTCCCGCAACCAGGCCGTCCGCATCCGGGTCCAGCGAAGAGGCGCGAGGCACTGAGCGGGCAGCGGCAGCGGAGCCTTGGACGTGTCGGACTTGAGATCCACATCAACCGTGCCCGCACTCGTTCGCTGACGCTGTTGCTCGATCCAGACGATGCGGTTCTCCAGATCGATGTCCTCCCACCGCAGGCCGCACACCTCGGCACGCCGCAGGCCGAGCAGGCAGAGAAGCAAGAAGGCCGGGTAGTACACCGTCAGGCGCCGCGCAGCGGCCAAGAAGCGAAGTACCGTCACGGCATCCCAGCTCTTGCCGCTGTCCGTGGCTGCCCGCACGCGCACAAGCTTGGCCACGTTCCGCGTCAGACCGATGTCCTCAACCATCGCGGCCGTGAGAGCCGCCGAGAGGACCCGGACCGCGTGCCGGGCGGTCTTGGCCGTCTTCTCCTCTGCCAAGAGCTTCACGGCCCCACGCAGTTCCTTGACGCCGAGCTTGACCATCACCTTGGAACCCAGACGCGGACGCAGGTGGTTTCGAACCGTCTGTTCGTACGCCCGGTAGCTCCCTGCCGAAAGATCCGGCTTGACGATGACCTCTAGCCAGTAGTCGAACCACTGCCCCAAGGTCATGTCCCGGGTCGGCGTTGGGATGCCCCCACCGGCCCGATCAAGCAGTTCACGCCGTTTTCGGTCGCACTCGTCGAAGGTCTTCCCGTATGCGTACTTCCGCTTCGTCGTGCCGTCGGGCTGGGGGACGTATACCGCAGCCTGATACCGCCCGTCGGAACGCCTAGTGACCGTTCCGGACCCGTTGGGGTTGCGCTTGCGCTGACCTGCCATCAGGAGGCCACCTCAAGGCGTTCGCGAATGTAGTCCTGAAGGGCGCTAGCGGGAATGCGTCGTGAACGACCCTCGGTGATCGAAGCGAGCCGCTTAGAGCGAATCAGGTCGTAGACCTTGGAACGTCCGTACTTGAGACGCGCCATGACTTCGGGCACGGTCAGCAGCTCGGGAACGGCGGTGGTCACGTGACGTCTCCTTCCAGACCGAGGAGCACGGGCTTCTCCTCACGGGCGAGTTCGCGGCTCTGTGCGATGTCGCGGCGGATGTTGGCGGCGAGCCAGGATTCGCCGGGGGTGTGGCCGTGTCCGGCGTAGGTCCAGTGGGCGAGGGTGAGGGTGGTCTCCTCGGGGTTCTCGTCGGGGTCGGGCAGGCCGAGGGCGGCGCGGTGTTGGGCGGCGCGGTAGTCGGCGCGGACCTGGCGGAGGGCGCCGAGGGTGGTGGAGTAGCGGCGGGACTTCGAGCTGAAGTGGCCGCGGAAGCCGAGCATGTGGGCCCAGTCGCGGAGCTTGCGGTCGGGGTAGACGTGGTGGAGGTCGAGGCAGGCCTCAATGAGCCGCCGGGGATGGTGCGGGACGCCGAGCAGGGTGAGGGCTTCCTTGTTGCCGATGCGGCGGTCCACGGTGCCGGTGGTCTCGGCGGCCTTGGTGGCGTACTTCGCGACGTAGGCAGCCACGGCCTGTTCCGTGATCTCCGAGCCGTCCCCGAACGCTTTGATCGGCTGGACGTCGAGCCGGTCACCCCAGCAGAAGACGCGGGCGGGGTGGTCGCCGGAGGCGGCCAGGTCGACGCGGACCCGGGCGGCCGCGGCGTGGATCGCGTCGGTGAGCAGGGCGAGGGTGGCCCAGTGCGGGGGCGGGGTGTCGGGCCCTTCGGGACCGTCGAAGCGGATCACGGCATGGAAGTGGATGGCGCCGCGCTTTTGGTATTCGGCGACCTTGCCGAAGGAGAGCCGGGACTGTTCCTTGGCGGCTTTCTGGGTGAGCCCGGCGTGACGGGCGATCTCGCGGCGGAGGTAGATCGTGAAGTAGCGCCACAGGTCGGAGGCGTGGTTGTTCCACAGCACCGCGCCCGCGTAGTCGTAGGCGGCCGGGTCGAGCGGGGTGCCCAGCTCAGGGGCGCCTTCCGGGTGGCGGGTGCCGCAGCGGCAGGGCCGGGTGCCGGGCCGGTTGTGGACGGGGCCGAAGCTCGGGGCGGTGAGGGTGGCGAAGACGCGGGGGTGTTCACGGACGGTGGGCGGGGTGCCCTTGGCCGGGTCTCCGACGAGTCCGGCGCGGATCAGGTGATAGGTGTCGCCCGCATACGTCCAGGCGCAGGAGGGGCAGCGGGAGGCGCGGCGGTTGCCGCAGGCGAGCCGGAGTTTTCCGCCGGGCTCGGTATCGGTGGAGTAGGCGTAGAGGACCTGACCGGTCGTGCGGTCGCGGGTAACGGTCGTGCCGTGCAGGTGGATCGGGTCGGAGCAGCCGCCGGTACGGCGGATCTGGCCCTGGATGCGGTCGAAGCCCGGGGACCCGGCCACCCTCAAGATGTCGGTGAGGGTGGCCGGGTCCAGGCCCGCCATGGTGGCGGTGTCGGTCATGGTCAGCGTCCGGCGCGGGTGAGCGTGGCGGCCGGGGCGGTGTGGCCGGTGCCGTTGCAGGTACGGCAGGTGGCGCGGACGGTCACGCGGGAGCCGTCGTGGTAGCGGGCGCCGGTGGTGATGGCCACCGTGGGGAAGCCGTCGCAGTTGCGGCAGACCGGCCGGTTCGAGGCGTACTGAGGCATCATGGATGGGCCCTTTCGGATCGATGATCGGGAAGTGGTGGAGCCGTCCGGGGCGGGGGAAACTTGGCGGTTGCTTCCGCCCCGGAAGGCCGCTACTTGAAGCGCCGCCCCTTGGACCGCACGGGCCGGGACCGCGGTGCCGGTCGTCGAACAGTCCGGCCCTTGGTGATCGGGCGGGAACTGCCCTTCTTGGAGCCCCGGTTGAGCGAGTAGCTCAGACCGCACGTGGCCGACAGAACCGCGATGATCGATGCGGCGATGATCTGAACGACGAAGGCGATCACCAGGAGGACGATCACGGTCCCGGTGGTAATGGCCAGAGTGAGCAGGATCGGGCCCTTGTAGGAGCGGGGCGCTTCCTGCACGATCACGACCTTGGCCATGTCGGCGTTCGGTGGGATCCGCCGGTAGAGCTCGGTGGGGATGTGTCCGGCGCGGAACTGTTCGTCGGGCAGTCGCATGGGACAGCTCCTCGTCAGGCCGTGCAGTGATGGGTGCGGGCGGCGAGTTCGGCCGCAGCACGCCCGGTGTAGTCGGTGGAGAAGCCACAGGCGGGGGCGGTGCAGGCGGCGGTGTGCTTGGTACGGCCGCGTCCGTCGTTGTAGCTGCCGACCTGAACGGGACCGATGCGGATCACGTCGAAGAAGCGGTTCGGGCGGGGCATGGTGGATCTCCTTTCGAATCAGGCGAGTTGGGCGACGATCGTGGTGGCGAGTGCTTCGGGAACCCCCAGGCGGACCCGCAGGGTGGCCGCGTCGATTCGGGCGCCGGTCCGGCCGCGATGCTCTGCGGCGACCTTCCGGGCGTGCTCGATGAGCGCCGGAGGGACCTCAAACACCGCGGTTTCAGGCAAGGTCGGAGTCGATTCCGGGGCCGGGATTTCCTCGGGCTCCGAGTCTTTTTCCGGGGTGGGTATTTCGGGTGCGGGGGCCGGGGCCGCGGGCGCCGGCGGAACCGGCGGCCACTGCGTGGCCTTGGTGTCCGCAGGCGACCTTGCCCCTGGTGCGTGGGCCAGGAGCGTGCCGCCGAGGAAGGCCAGCGCGGGCCATCCGGCGACGCCGAACCGCAGCCAGGCCGGGGGGTGTTGCATGTCGAGGAACCCGGCGGTGGCGACGTTGGCGCCGAGCGAGGCGACCAGGGCGACCAGGAACCAGCACCAGGCCAACCTGGACGGGCCACCGCTACGGAGGCGACGCCACGCGGCGACCAAGAGCAAGTCGACCGAGATCGGGTAGGCCCAGGCCTGCCAGCCGGTCTGTCCGGCGGCCTCGGCCAGGTCGTGCAGGTGGGAGAAGGACAGGGCTCCGGCGATCACGGCTTGGATGAGTACGGCGTCCAGACGGATCGATCGGGTCATGTCCTCACCTCCTTCGCGGAATCGAGCCGGGGCCGGGCAGGGAGCCGTCTGTGGCCGCCCGGCCCCGACGGGCTTCAGTGGGTGGCTTCGCCCGAGCCCCAGCACGCCGTGCACAAGGCGGTCTGCTGATCAGCGGTGGCGCGACCCTTACGTGCGCCGACCCGGACGGTTTCGGTGATCTCGCCCTTGCCCTTGCACTCCGGGCACTTCTTCACGCGGGGCTTCGTGGCGGGCTTGCGTGCGGCCATGAGGTGATCTCCCAACTGGCGTCCGGCATGGGTGGGGTAGGGGCCTGGCGCGAGACGGTCACGCCGACCGGTGTGCAGGAGGTGCTGTTATTCGGTGACCGGGCGGGGAGCCACCCGGGGCGGCGCAGGCTGGGGCGTGGGCTCGGGGCGCGCCAGCGGCCGGAAGGGGGCCAAGAAGGCCAGGTCCGGGGTCAGGTGTGCGAATTCGCGGCAGATGGCCGCAGCCTCAGTGGGGGTCATGGCGGGGGTGCGGATGCGGGACCAGCCGCCGGAGGAGTCACCGGCCACCGCTACCCCGGGACGGTCCGGCGGGATGGTCGTCACCGCCTGGACTGCTTCGGGCGCGATGTCACCCAGGCCCATGTCACCTGTCTGTTTGTCGTTGACGCGGTGCACGACCCGTCCGGTGAGCTGCGCGCGGAGCGTGGTGGCGCCCTTGCCCAGCTCGGAGCCGAAGCGCTGCCCACAGACCTCCAGGTAGATGCCGATCGCGCGGGCCATCTGCGCAAGCCGGACCATCTGCATGACCATCTGATCCCGGGCCGCTTCATCCTTCTTCGCGGCCACCAAGAACAGTTCCGCCACCTCATCGACAAGCACCACTAGCGGTACCGGCCGCGCGTGTTCGGGCAGGTCCCACAGGTCGGAGACGCCATGCAGGCTGAGCAGATCGAAGCGGTCTTCCATCTCGGTGACCAGCACATCAAGGAGCCGTCCGGCTTCCTCCGGGGTGGTCGCCAGTGCCGACAGGCGAGGCGCGTACCGGCTCTGCTCCACCCCGCGTTTGCAGTCGATCCCGACCAGGCCCACCGGCAGCTTGGCCAGCCCAGCGACCAAGTTGCGCTGGTACACCGACTTGCCCGACTGGTTGGCGCCCAAGGTCAAGGCCATCGGGACCTTGCGATAGTCCCTGGCGAACACCGAGCCGTCCTCCCGCAGCGCGACGGGAACGACCATCGGGCCCTTGACCTTCGAGCGGCGCGGCATGCGTACTCGGGCGAGTACGTCGTAGCCGGTCATGCGCAGTTCGACGATGCCCGGACGGGTCTCTCGTACGATCACCGAGCGGACTCCCCAGGCGTGCCGCAGCCGTTCCGAGGCCGCCGCGACATCCGCTGGTTCCAGACCTGCGGGGAGCCGCAGCGAGATCCGTAATCCGGTGGAGGTGGGCCGCACCCGGCGGACCTTGGGAGGCTGCGGCCGTACCTCCCGACGGGTCACCTTGCGAGTCATGAACGCCCGCAGACCCGACGGCTGCACCGTCAGCCCGCACACCTCCATCGTGGACCGGTAGGTGAGTACGAACCGGCCCCAGGCCAGCGGCAGGCCGACCAGCGACCAGTACACACGCGGCGCGCAGACCTTCGCCCAGGCAAGCCCACCGGCGACCACTGCGACAGCGGCCAGCAGTAAACAGGTCCCGAGGCCCATGATCAGGCCCCCGTGGTGACCGCGACCGCGCGGAACGAGATCCCGTGGCGCTTCTGCCCGTTGAACTCGTTCTCCCAGTCACGCGCCTTGAGGCCGATCACCGAGACCGGCATGCCCGGCGTCAGACTCTCCGGGAGACCCGTCTCCGGCACCGTCACCTGGTAGAGGTTCCCCTCTCCCTCATCCGAGACGAGCAGGCCCACGGTCGACAGACCCGCACCGGTCTCCCGGTCCACGGCCCGCTCTCCGGTCTTCTTGTTGACCATCTTCGGTTCCGGCGCGGTCGCCACGAACACCACAGCGGTCGAAACGTCGATCTTGAAGGACGGCATGCGACGTCTCCTCGTTCACGAGGTCACCCCGTCTGGGCAGCCTCTCTAGAGATGTCTCAGTAGAACCTCTCTAGAGATGTGCTGTCAATACATCTCTAGAGAGGCTGTGGTCGTCGTTGCGGCCAGCCGATTGGTTGCGTGTCAGGTAAGGCACCTAAGCTGTCTAGAGAGGAGAGGAGGGGTTGCATGGCCACCCAGGGCAGCCAGCGCCAGCCGAAGTACCAGCGCATTGCCGACGCGCTGAGGGAAGCGATCCAGGCAGGCGAGTACAGCCCCGGTGATCGGCTACCAGGAGAGAACGACCTCATGGCCACCCACGACGTGGCCCGCATGACTGCACGTCAAGCACTAGGCGTCTTGCAGAACGAAGGCTTGGCAGAGTCCCGCAAGGGGGCTGGCGTCTTCGTCAGAGACTTCAAACCGCTCAGGCGGCGAGGCATCCAGAGGCTTTCGCGCGAACAGTGGGGATCGGGCCGCTCGATCTGGGCAGCAGATATCGACGATCGCACCCTGGTCGTGGATCAGATGCAGGTCTTTGAGGTCGAGGCGCCGGAGCGCATCGCCCAGGTTCTCGATATGGAGCCGGGGGCACCGACGTGCGTGCGCAGTCGACGTTTCGTGCTCGACGAGAAGCCCGTTCTCGTTTCGACCTCGTACCTGCCAGCTGACTTGGTCGCAGGCTCAGCGATCACTCAGGAAGACACTGGCCCCGGTGGTACGTACGCGCGTCTGGCCGAACTCGGCTATAAGCCCGTCCACTTCCGCGAAGAGATCCGCTGTCGGATGCCGTCACAGGAGGAGGCAAGTCGCCTCAACCTGGCGTTGGGCACCCCAGTGATCATGATTTGTCGCACAGCCTTCGCTGATGAAGGACGCCCAGTCGAGATCAATGAAATGGTTCTCGACTCAGCGTCGTACATCCTGGAGTACGACTTCGACGCGTAGCGCGATCACAGGGCAGCCCACGTACGTGGATCACGCGCCACTGCGTACACCCGCTCCACCTGCTCTTTGGAGAGGGTCGGCGACAAGCCGGACAAGACTCTGCCCACTTGATCTGCTGACAGCACGAGCACTGGGGAGGCGGCGTTCTTCACTGTCAGCTTGGCCGCGTCCACTATGGCGATCACCGGTCGCACTGGCACTTCAAAGCCGCAACGACGGGATAGGGCTTTGGAGGCGCGACGCGCTTCGTGCTGGCTGATCACCACGTGGCGAGTCGGTGCGCGGTTAACCGTGATCGCGGTGTCCCCGTACCAAACGGTCTTCCCCTTGTGGCGCTTCGAGTTGATCGTGAAAACGCCAGAGGGTCCGATGGCCAAGTGGTCGATGTCTGAACCGCTATCCCACTGAACAGCGTGGAGGATGCCCCACCCGTGTCGCTTGAGCCTGTCTAGGTTCCGACCAGTGAATCGCTCGCCGACAAGGCCGTTGGCCCAACTGTAGATCTCCGTTCCGGGTAGCCACCGGCCAACGAGCCGCAGCAAGGGGCTCGGTTGGAGTTCAACGATCTTGCGCCTGACAGCATCACCAGGTCGGTTCGAAGCTAAGTCGCCTTGCTCTGCGTACATGTCCGCCTCCCCCGTCTGAGCTTGTTTGCCCAGATCACCACGGAGGCGTAGCGGCGCCAAGGCCGGTATCCAGCCAGGGAGCTGTTACGACTTTCTCTACCTCATCAAGCCCCGCCCCCTTGGGGCGGGGAGGGGAGGGGCGATCCCTGGGACCACGGCCCGCATGATCCAACGAAGCCCAAGCCGTCGCGCACCTTGGAATAACAGGACTCGACAGCTCACCCATGGGAACCTCGGCCCTCCCATGCTTCACGGACCCCCAGGGCTTCAGCCTCCATCCCCGGCGGTCACCGGCTTACGACGCCATGGCCCCTGGCCGGGGGACTCTTGCCTTCGGCATCCGGTCGCGCTGGCCCTATCGGCTTCCGGTCGCCGCTGCGTAGATCACACCCCACCGGCCCGCACTGCGGGCCGCCGCGGGCTCGGGGCTGGGGCTTCGCTCCTGCCTTCGGCCCGCGCCGCCCCGCCCCGGCCCCGCGGCACCTCATAGTTGCCACGGGATAATCACGCTTAACGCTCTGATCCCGCCCATGGGCCGATGCACCGGACCGAGTGCTGATTCCCCTGCCTGGCCCACAGCACCAGGCCCGCCCCTGAGGGAAGACGGCATTGCCCATAGGCCCGCACGCCAGGTGCGGCCACGGACCCAACAGACGCTTTGTGCTCTACAAGCAGGTGCGCGACGGCTTGGGCTTCGTTGGATCATGCGGGCCGTGGACGGGGGGATCGTGGGGGCTGGGGCGGTCGGCTCCACGGCTTTAGGCAGCCACTTTGGGGCGAGCCTCTAAGATCATGGCCCCGATTCGGACCTTGCGGGCAGGTCCAGTGACTGCCCGAATCGCGATGAGCTTAAGGGGCCATGATCACTCGCCCCAAAGCAGCTCCCGCCCAAAGCCGCTCCACCGACCGCATGCCTGTCTGCGGGGCACGGCGGGCCAAGGAATGGAGCAGAACGACTGGGGTAGCACGTCGCTGACATCCATGGCTGACATCAACAGCCACGAACGACGGCGGACAGTAGTGGCCTGATACGACTATCGTCACAGGTCCGTGACCTGCCTCACCAGCGCCCCGGTCACCGTTACGAGAATGGGATGATGTCAGGCATGAAGGGACGAGTCCTTGTCGTCGACGACGACACCGCACTGGCCGAGATGCTCGGGATTGTGCTGCGTGGTGAAGGTTTTGAGCCGTCGTTCGTTGCTGATGGCGACAAGGCGCTGGCCGCTTTTCGGGAGGCCAAGCCTGATCTTGTGCTGCTCGACTTGATGCTGCCGGGGCGCGACGGCATCGAGGTGTGCCGCCTGATCAGGGCGGAGTCCGGAGTGCCGATCGTGATGCTCACGGCCAAGAGCGACACCGTTGACGTGGTGGTCGGTCTGGAGTCGGGGGCGGATGACTACATCGTCAAGCCGTTCAAGCCGAAGGAGCTCGTGGCCCGGATCCGGGCGCGGCTGCGGAGGTCGGAGGAGCCCGCTCCGGAGCAGCTGGCCATAGGTGACCTGGTCATCGACGTGGCGGGGCACTCCGTGAAGCGGGACGGGCAGTCGATCGCGCTGACGCCGCTGGAGTTCGACCTGCTGGTCGCGCTGGCCCGCAAGCCGTGGCAGGTGTTCACGCGTGAGGTGCTGCTCGAGCAGGTCTGGGGCTACCGGCACGCGGCGGACACCCGGCTGGTGAACGTGCACGTCCAGCGGCTGCGGTCGAAGGTCGAGCGCGACCCGGAGCGGCCGGAGATCGTGGTGACCGTCCGTGGTGTCGGTTACAAGGCCGGACCGAGCTGACGTGTCCCGGGACAGTTCCCCCTCGGCGCCCGGGGGTCCGGGGGCTCGTTCGGGGCGGACTGGACCGGGGCGGCGCTCGTCCGGGTTCGGGCGGCTCGTCGACGGCGGGCTGCTGCTGCAGGGCGGAGTGCAGGGCAGTCCTGTGCTCCGGCTCTTCGTGCGCTGGGTGCGCCGCCCGCTGCTGCCCGCAGTGCGGCTGTGGCGGCGCAACATCCAGCTGAAGGTCGTTGCGACGACCCTGCTGATGTCGCTCGGCGTGGTTCTCATGCTCGGATTCGCCGTCATGAGCTCGGTGAACAACGGCCTGCTCAAGGCCAAGGTGAAGGCGTCGCAGAGCCAGGCCGACGGTGGCTTCAGGGCGGCGCAGGACAGTGTCAACGCCGCGCGGCAGAGTGCGGGACAGGGCCAGGGCCAGGACGGCAGCACCGCCGACGGGCGCAATGCCGCCGTGTGGATGTCCGACCTCGTCGAGCAGCTCTCCAGCGGCGGTCAGAACGCGTTCGCCGTCGTGACGCTGAGCCCGACCTCCGCGGGTGACTCCGGGAGCGTGCGGGGCTCGCGTGCCTCGGGCGGCGTGGAGCCGATCCTGAGCGTGCCGGAGGAGCTGCGCCGCCAGGTCGACAACGGCACGGGCGTCTATCAGGCCAATACGCGGATCGTCTACGACGACGGCCGGGAGCTGCAGTCGGGTCTGGTGATCGGCAAGCGGCTCAACGATCTCAACGGCGATCCGTACCAGCTGTACTACCTCTTCCCGCTGACGCAGGAGGAGGAGTCGCTGAACCTGGTCAGGACGACCCTCGCGACCGCCGGGCTCTTCGTCGTGGTGCTCCTCGGGGCCATTGCCTGGCTGGTGGTGCGGCAGGTCGTCACGCCGGTCCGGATGGCCGCGGGCATCGCCGAGCGGCTCTCCGCCGGGCGCCTTCAGGAACGTATGAAGGTCACCGGAGAGGACGACATCGCGCGGCTCGGTGAGGCCTTCAACAAGATGGCGCAGAACCTGCAGCTGAAGATCCAGCAGCTGGAGGAGCTGTCGCGGATGCAGCGACGGTTCGTGTCCGACGTATCGCATGAGTTGCGGACGCCGCTGACGACGGTCCGGATGGCTGCCGATGTCATTCACGAGGCGCGGGTCGACTTCGATCCGGTGACCGCGCGGTCGGCGGAGCTGCTCGCCGACCAGCTGGACCGCTTCGAGTCGCTGCTCGCCGATCTGCTGGAGATCAGCAGGTTCGACGCGGGCGCGGCCGCGCTGGAGGCCGAGCCGATAGACCTCCGGGAAGTCGTACGCAGGGTCGTCGGCGGCGCGGAGCTGCTCGCCGAGCGCAAGGGCACGCACATACGGGTCGTGGGGGACCAGCAGCCCGTGGTCGCGGAGGCCGACGCGCGGCGTGTGGAGCGGGTGCTGCGCAATCTCGTCGTCAACGCCGTGGAGCACGGCGAGGGCAAGGACGTCGTGGTGCGGCTCGCGGCCGCGGGCGGCGCGGTCGCCGTCGCGGTGCGGGACTACGGAGTGGGACTCAAGCCCGGCGAGGCGACCCGGGTGTTCAGCCGCTTCTGGCGGGCGGATCCGGCACGCGCCCGTACCACCGGTGGTACGGGGCTCGGGCTGTCCATCGCCCTGGAGGACGCGCGACTGCACGGCGGCTGGCTGCAGGCCTGGGGCGAGCCGGGCGGCGGCTCGCAGTTCCGGCTCACGCTGCCGAGGACGGCGGACGAGCCGCTGCGGGGTTCGCCGATACCGCTGGAGCCCGACGACTCGCGCAGGCGCCGGGGTCTGAACGACGCCGGGCTGCCCGTCGGCGGCGCGAGCAAGCTGGCCACGGTTCCCGCGCAGCCGTCCGCGCTGGCGTCCGAGCGGGTGCAGCCGCCCGTGCCCGCGAAGGGGCCGATACCGCCGCGGCTCCTGCAGGCAGGTCCCGTGGATCCGACGGCGCTGCCCGGCAACGGGTCGAGGGTCGTGCCGCGTCGGCCGCTGGACGGCGAGCCGACGGGTGAGCCGGGTGTGACGGAAGAGGAGAACACTCGTGGGCGCTGACCACGTCGGGCGCGGCCGCCGTGCGGGCCGCAGGGGCCTGCTGCGCACCGGACTGCTGCTGGGCAGCTGCGGGGCGCTCCTGGCCGGCTGCGCCTCGATGCCGGACAGCGGGAACCTGAAGTCCGTCGACGCCTCGCAGCGGCCGGACTCGCAGTCGCAGGTCCGCGTCTACGCGATGCCGCCGCGCGAGGGCGCCCGGCCCGTGGAGATCGTGCAGGGCTTCCTGGAGGCGCTGACCAGTGATGACCCGCAGTTCGCGATGGCGCGCAAGTATCTGACCAAGAAGGCGTCGCAGGAGTGGGATCCGGAGGAGTCCACGACGGTGCTCGCCGACGGTCCGAACACGGACGCGGGCAACGCGGGCAACGACGGTGAGGGCAGCCGCCGCTACTCCCTGACCGGTCGGCAGGTCGCGAGGGTGGACGCACAGCACGCGTACCGCCCCGAGGACGCGTCCTACACCCAGTCCGTGCACCTGAGCCAGGACGGCGGACCGGGCGGGAACGAGTGGCGGATCGACAAGCCGCCGCCGGGCGTGGTGCTCGGGGAATCGGACTTCCAGCGGATCTACCGGTCCGTCAACAAGTACTACTTCGCCGGGCCCACCGGCGCGGGTGTGAACGGCCGGACGGGGCTCGTCGCGGACCCCGTGTACATCCGCCAGCGGATCGACCCGTTGACGCAGACGGTGAAGACGCTGCTGGAGGGGCCGACCAACTGGCTCCGGCCGGTGGTGCTCTCGAGTTTCCGGAGCGGTACGGAGCTCAAGGACCCCGGCAAATCGCTGACGCTGGACGACCAGAACAGGTTGACGGTGCAGCTGAACAGCCGGTCCGACGGCACCGGGCAGACGAAGTGCAAGGAGATGGCGGCGCAACTGCTCTTCACCTTGCAGGACCTGACGCCTTCGGGGGTCGAGCAGGTGACGCTGCAGCGTTCCAACGGCTCGATGCTCTGTGTACTGAGTCAGGAGCGTGCCGAGACCGTCGCGTCCCACCCCAGCACGGACCGCCCCGGCTACCAGTACTTCGTCGACGAGAAGCACCGGCTGGTGCGGATGTCGGCCAACGCAGGGGGCTCGGTCGACCCCGAGCCGGTGGCGGGTGTCCTCGGCACCGGTGACCAGCCGCTGCGCTCGGCGGCGGTCTCGCGTGACGAGCAGCGCGCGGCCGGGGTGTCCCTCGACGGCAAGACGCTGTACACGGGCTCGCTGCTCTCGGACGGGACGCTCGGCAAGGCGCAGGTGCGCAGCAAGGCCAAGTCGGAGGAGGACCGCCTCTCCACGCCCAGCTGGGACGGCAGGGGCAACCTGTGGGTGGCCGACCGGGATCCGAAGCGGCCGCGGCTGCTCTGGCTCGAACAGGGCTCGGGCGAGCCGGTCGAGGTCGAGGTTCCCGCTCTGGACGGGCACATCCGGGAGGTGCGGGTGTCGGCCGACGGCGTGCGCATCGCCCTCCTCGTGGAGAAGGACGGCAAGAAGTCCCTGTGGATCGGCCGCGCCGACCGGGACACCCGCAAGGGGGAGAAGCCCGAGATCTCCGTCCTCGACCCGACCCCCGCGGCGCCGCAGATGGAAGAGGTCACGGCCATGTCGTGGGCGGGCGGCAGCAGCCTCGTGGTGGTCGGCAGGGAGACCGGCGGGGTCCAGCAGATCCGGTACGTCCAGTGCGACGGGTCGGTGCTTCCCCGCACCGCACTGCCGGGCCTGACCGGCGTCCAGGAGGTCGCGGCGTCCGAGGACGAGCGGCAGCCGTTGGTGGCGCACTCGGACGACGGGATCGTGCGGCTGCCGACGGGGTCGCAGTGGCAGACGGTCGTGAAGGAAGGGCTGGCGCCGGTCTATCCGGGGTGAGCCCGGGGCGGCCTCGGGGTGTTCCGGGTGGCCGTCCTCAGGCGGCAGGGAGTTGTCCACAGGCAGTTATCCACAGGGGTGGCCGCGCCGTCCCGCCCTTGGCACAGTGGGGACATGCGGGGGTGGTGGCAGGACCTCACCGACCTGGTGTTGCCGACCGAGTGCGGAGGCTGCGGGAGGCCTCGGACCGCGCTCTGCGACGAGTGCCGTGCCGCCCTGTGCGGGGCCGTGCCGCGCCGGGTGCGACCGGAGCCGGAGCCGCCCGGACTGCCCGTCGTGTTCGCCGCAGTGCCGTACGAGGACGCGGCTCGGGCCGTGCTGCTCGCGCACAAGGAGCGTGGCGCCCTGGGGCTTGCCGGATCGCTCGGCGTGGCGCTGGCCGGAGCCGTGTGTGCCGTTCTGCGGGGCGAATCCGGGGCTCGGGGTGATACGGGGGCGCGAAGTGGGGTAGGCGGCACGCAGGATGGCCCACAGGGGCGTGTGATGCCGGTGTCGCTCGTGCCTGTGCCCTCGTCGCGGGCCGCTGTGCGGGCCCGCGGGCACGATCCGGCGCGACGGATCGCCTTCGCCGCGGCGGGTGAGCTGCGGCGGGCGGGAATCCCGGCGCGCGTGCTCGCGGTGCTGCGTCAACGGCGCGCGGTGGCCGACCAGTCGGGGCTCGACTCCCGGCAGCGGCAGGCCAATCTGGCGGGCGCCCTGGAGGTGACCGCAGGCGGCGGACGGTTGCTGGGAGGTGATGGCCGAGTCGTGGTCGTGGACGACCTCATGACCACCGGCGCCTCTTTGGCGGAGGCGACCCGTGCATTACGTGCCGTACACACGGAAAAGAACAGGGCAGCGGAGGCCTTGCGGGACCCGGTATCCGGGGTCGCACGAAGGTCTGTTTCCGGCCGCGGGAAAGC
This sequence comes from Streptomyces sp. NPDC004732, assembly GCF_040609235.1. Lineage (NCBI taxonomy): Bacteria > Bacillati > Actinomycetota > Actinomycetes > Kitasatosporales > Streptomycetaceae > Streptomyces > Streptomyces sp. NPDC004732. The sequence goes on along the minus strand of NZ_JBEXJR010000020.1, from coordinate 123,764 downwards.
GATCGGTGCGGCCGTTGTCGCCGCACCACCGGATTCTTTCGAAATAAACCGGAACTGATTGAGAACTTGCATCGTTGCAGGTAGTGAGAGGGTGGATACACCTGAATGGAGGTACGCGGCAGTAGAGGGTGACGACATCCGCTCAGGCGAGATATGTTCGGTTGTATGAGGAATGGCGGACGCCGGACCTCGTATATCGGAATGCCGGTCCGCGGGTTTTTCCGCAATCACCCGGGCCGGTGGGGTGGAGATCTCGCCCACGGGGGAGGAGGAGGTGGAAGTCACCGAGTCCGAGGCTCCGGCAGTCACCGGAGTCTGGTGCAAAAGGGAGATGCTCCGCGGCCGAAGCGGAGCAATCCGGGAACGGAGTTCTGCGTGGACATCGTCGTCAAGGGCCGCAAGACCGAGGTGCCCGAGCGGTTCCGCAAGCACGTGGCCGAGAAGCTGAAGCTGGACAAGATCCAGAAGCTCGACGGCAAGGTGATCAGCCTCGACGTCGAGGTGTCCAAGGAAACCAACCCGCGTCAGGCCGACCGTTCCGACCGCGTGGAGATCACCGTCCGCGGGCGCGGGCCCGTGATTCGCGCGGAGGCCTCGGCAACAGATCCCTACGCGGCGCTCGACCTGGCCACCGCCAAGCTCGACGCACGACTGCGCAAGCAGCACGAGAAGCGCCACAACCGGCGCGGCAACGGCAGGCTTTCGGCCGCCGAAGTGGCCGAGCGGGTGCCGGACGCGGCGACGCTCAACGGAGACGGCACCGTCGTACGTGAGGAAGAGCCGGACGGCGTGCCCGTCAAGAGGATCGGCTCCCTGGAGGTCCAGGGCGAAGGCCCCCTCGTGGTCCGCGAGAAGACGCACGTCGCGGCCCCCATGTCGCTCGACCAGGCGCTCTACGAGATGGAACTGGTCGGACACGACTTCTACTTGTTCGTCGACTCCGAGTCCAAGGAACCCAGCGTCGTCTACCGAAGGCACGCATACGACTACGGCGTCATCCGCCTGAACACCGACCCGATGGTCGCCAAGGCCGAGACGGGTGGCGGAGGCGGGGCCCTCGGCGGCTGACCGTCGCCCCCTGTGACAGCCGTTGTGGTGCCCCTGGAGCGCCTGTGCGCCCCCAGGGGCACCACCGTGCGCCCAGTGCGCGCACCGCACCGGCGCCGGGCATGAAATCATGGGCGGGCCGGTCAACCGGTGTGCTGCAGCCTGGCGTTGGCGCAGCAGAGGCACAACAGGCCGCGGGCCTTCATGGGGGAGGAACGATGGCGGACAGCTTCGGACCGATGCGTCACGAGGGTGCCGGCGACGGCATCGGCATCGGCACGGATGCGGGCGCCCCACGCAAGGAGCCCATCAGGGTCCTTGTGGTGGATGACCACGCCCTCTTCCGCCGGGGTCTGGAGATCGTCCTCGCCGCCGAGGAGGACATCCAGGTGGTCGGCGAGGCGGGCGACGGCGCCGAGGCGGTGGACAAGGCCGCCGATCTGCTGCCCGACATCGTGCTCATGGACGTACGCATGCCGAAGCGCGGCGGCATCGAGGCGTGCACCTCCATCAAGGAGGTGGCGCCGAGCGCGAAGATCATCATGCTGACGATCAGCGACGAGGAGGCCGACCTCTACGACGCGATCAAGGCGGGCGCCACCGGCTATCTCCTCAAGGAGATCTCCACGGACGAGGTGGCCACGGCGATCCGCGCGGTGGCCGACGGGCAGTCGCAGATCAGCCCCTCGATGGCGTCCAAGCTGCTCACCGAGTTCAAGTCGATGATCCAGCGCACGGACGAGCGGCGGCTCGTCCCCGCGCCCCGGCTGACCGACCGGGAGCTCGAAGTGCTGAAGCTGGTCGCCACCGGGATGAACAACCGCGACATCGCCAAGGAGTTGTTCATCTCCGAGAACACCGTGAAGAACCACGTGCGCAACATCCTGGAGAAGCTCCAGCTGCACTCCAGGATGGAAGCCGTGGTCTACGCGATGCGGGAGAAGATCCTGGAGATCAGGTGAGGGCCCGCACCAGGTCGGCCGTCAGCTCGGGGCGGTCCATCCGCTCCACCCGTACGGAGTCGCAGCCCACCCAGGACGCCGCTTCGAGCAGCGCCTGAGCCATCGGCGCGACCGCCTTCGGGGAGTCCAGCGAGACCTGCCTGGCCACCAGTGTGCTGCCCTCGCGCGCGGGGTCGACCCGGCCGAGGAGCCTGCCGCCGGAGAGCAGCGGCATCGCGAAATAGCCGTGGATCCGCTTCGGCTTGGGCACGTACGCCTCGAGGCGGTGGGTGAAGCCGAAGATCCGCTCCGTGCGCGCCCGCTCCCAGATCAGCGAGTCGAACGGGGACAGCAGCGTCGTGCGGTGCCGTCCGCGGGGCGTCGTCTCCAGGGCCTTCGGGTCCGCCCAGGCGGGCTTGTCCCAGCCCTGCACCGTCACCGGCACCAGGCCCGACTCCGCGACCACCGCGTCGAACTGCTCGCCCTTGAGGCGGTGGTAGTCCGCGATGTCCGCGCGGGTGCCGACGCCCAGCGCCTCGCCCGCAAGCCGGACCAGACGGCGCAGGCACTCCGCGTCGTCCAGGTCGTCGTGGCGCAGCGCTTCCGGGACGGCGCGCTCCGCCAGGTCGTACACCCGCTTCCAGGAGCGGCGCTCCGTGCACACCACCTCGCCGTGCATCAGCGCCCGCTCGACGGCGATCTTCGACTCGGACCAGTCCCACCACTCGCCCTTGTTCTTCGCGCCGCCCAGCTCCGTCGCGGTGAGCGGGCCTTCCGCGCGCAGCTGCTTGATCACCTGGTCGTACGCCCCCGCGGGCAGGTCGTGGTGCCAGTGCGGGCGGCTGCGGTAGGCACGGCGGCGGAAGGCGAAGTGCGGCCACTCCTCGATGGGGAGGATGCACGCGGCGTGCGACCAGTACTCGAAAGCGTGGGTCTGCGTCCAGTACGCCGCCTCGACGGTGTCGCGGGCCACGGCGCCCAGGCGTGCGTACGGAATCAGTTCGTGGGAGCGGGCCAGGACCGAGATCGTGTCGAGCTGGACCGCGCCGAGGTGGCGCAGGACGCCCCGCACGCCGGACCTGCGGTCGGGCGCTCCCAGGAAGCCCTGCGCGCGCAGGGCGATGCGGCGGGCCTCGTCGGCGGAGAGGTCGAGGGCGGGACTCGGCAGGCTCGTCATGGTCCGAACGATAGGGGGAGCCACTGACAGCGCTGATGGTTGGTCACTCACGCCCGTTCCTCACGCTCGTTCCTCATACCTTCGCGGGCAGGTACGGGTGTGGCGACGGCACTCCGATGTCCGAGGGGAGCAGTGCGCCGACCCAGCAGTCACGGAGCGTGCCCTTGTTGAGCAGGCCCGCGCGGTGGACGCCCTCCACGGTGAATCCGGCCCTCTCCACGACCGCCCGCGAGCCGGTGTTGCCGACCTCCGCGCGCCACTCCAGGCGGGTGCAGCGCAGGTCCGTGAACGCCCAGCGGGCGAGGCCGAGCACCGTCTCCGTCATATAGCCGCGGCCCCGGTGCGCCTCGGCCGTCCAGTAGCCGACCTCCCAGGTGCCCGAGCGCGGGTGGTGCAGGCTGGCCGCGGCGAGCAGCGGGCCGCCCTCCCGGGGGCGCACGGCGAAGGTGTACTCCACGTCGTCGCGCCATTCGTCCGGGACGATGCGGTTGATGAAGGTCTCGGCGTCCACGCGCGTGTACGGCGACGGGATGGTCGTCCAGCGCTGGATCTCGGGGTCCTGGCAGGCCGCGTAGGTCTCGTCCGTGTCCTCGGGCGCGAAGGCGCGGAGGAACAGACGTTCGGTGGTGAGAGTGACGGGCTCCATCAAACGATTCTGCTGGGACGGAGCCCTCGGATCCAGCGTTTTACCGGCTTTCGTGATCAGCTCTCACGGCGCACTCATGGGCCCAACCCGGCACCTTCGGCGCTCCTCGTCCGTTGACCTCATGGCACACCTCCCGGCGCGGCCCGGTCCTCGCATACGATGGCCGTTGCCCGACGAGTAAAACCGACCATGCCAGGCCCGACCGGCAAGGAGACCAACCCCCGTGTCCGTCCTCTCGAAGATCATGCGTGCAGGCGAAGGCAAGATCCTGCGCAAGCTGCACCGCATCGCGGACCAGGTCAACTCCATCGAAGAGGACTTCGTCAGCCTCTCCGACGCCGAGCTGCGCGCCCTGACCCAGGAGTACAAGGAGCGTTACGCCGACGGCGAGACGCTCGACGACCTCCTTCCCGAGGCCTTTGCGACGGTCCGTGAGGCCGCCAAGCGCGTCCTGGGCCAGCGCCACTACGACGTCCAGATGATGGGCGGCGCCGCGCTGCACATGGGCTATGTCGCGGAGATGAAGACCGGCGAGGGCAAGACCCTCGTAGGCACCCTGCCCGCGTATCTGAACGCCCTGTCCGACAAGGGCGTCCACCTCATCACGGTCAATGACTACCTGGCCGAGCGCGACTCCGAGATGATGGGCCGCGTCCACAAGTTCCTGGGCCTGAAGGTCGGCTGCATCCTGGCCAACATGACCCCGGCCCAGCGTCGCGAGCAGTACGCCTGCGACATCACGTACGGCACGAACAACGAGTTCGGCTTCGACTACCTCCGCGACAACATGGCCTGGTCGCAGGACGAGCTCGTCCAGCGCGGTCACAACTTCGCGATCGTCGACGAGGTCGACTCGATCCTCGTCGACGAGGCCCGTACGCCCCTGATCATCTCCGGCCCCGCCGACCAGGCCACCAAGTGGTACGGCGACTTCGCCAAGCTGGTCACCCGCCTCACCAAGGGTGAGCCCGGCAACCAGCTCAAGGGCATCGAGGAGACCGGGGACTACGAGGTCGACGAGAAGAAGCGCACCGTCGCCATCCACGAGCCCGGCGTCGCCAAGGTCGAGGACTGGCTCGGCATCGACAATCTGTACGAGTCGGTGAACACGCCTCTGGTGGGTTACCTCAACAACGCCATCAAGGCCAAGGAACTCTTCAAGAAGGACAAGGATTACGTCGTCATCGACGGCGAAGTCATGATCGTCGACGAGCACACCGGCCGTATCCTCGCCGGCCGCCGCTACAACGAGGGCATGCACCAGGCGATCGAGGCGAAGGAAGGGGTGGACATCAAGGACGAGAACCAGACCCTTGCGACCATCACCCTCCAGAACTTCTTCCGCCTCTACAAGCGCGACGGTTACGACAGCGGCCTCTCCGGCATGACCGGTACGGCCATGACCGAGGCCGCCGAGTTCCACCAGATCTACAAGCTGGGCGTCGTGCCGATCCCGACGAACCGGCCGATGGTCCGCGCGGACCAGTCCGACCTGATCTACCGCACCGAGGTCGCGAAGTTCGCCGCCGTCGTCGACGACATCGCGGAGAAGCACGAGAAGGGGCAGCCGATCCTGGTCGGCACCACCTCCGTCGAGAAGTCGGAGTACCTCTCGCAGCAGCTCTCCAAGCGCGGTGTCCAGCACGAAGTGCTGAACGCGAAGCAGCACGACCGTGAGGCGCCGATCATCGCCCAGGCCGGTCGCAAGGGCGCCGTCACCGTCGCCACGAACATGGCCGGACGAGGCACCGACATCAAGCTCGGCGGCAACCCCGACGACCTCGCCGAGGCGGAGCTGCGCCAGCGTGGCCTCGACCCCGTCGAGCACGTCGAGGAGTGGGCCGCGGCGCTGCCCGCCGCCATGGAGAAGGCCGAGCGCGCCGTCAAGGCGGAGTTCGAGGAGGTCAAGGACCTCGGCGGGCTGTACGTGCTGGGCACGGAGCGGCACGAGTCGCGCCGCATCGACAACCAGCTGCGCGGTCGTTCCGGACGTCAGGGCGACCCCGGCGAGTCGCGGTTCTATCTGTCCCTCGGTGACGACCTGATGCGGCTCTTCAAGGCGCAGATGGTCGAGCGCGTGATGTCCATGGCGAATGTGCCGGACGACGTGCCGATCGAGAACAAGATGGTCACCCGCGCGATCGCGTCCGCCCAGTCGCAGGTCGAGCAGCAGAACTTCGAGACCCGGAAGAACGTCCTCAAGTACGACGAGGTCCTCAACCGGCAGCGCGAGGTCATCTACGGCGAGCGGCGCCGCGTCCTGGAGGGCGAGGATCTGCAGGACCAGATCACGCACTTCATGGACGACACCATCGACGCGTACATCTCCGCGGAGACCGCCGAGGGCTTCGCCGAGGAATGGGACGTGGACCGGCTGTGGGGTGCGTTCAAGCAGCTCTACCCCGTCAAGGTCACCGTGGAGGAGCTCGAGGAGGACGCGGGCGACCGCGCGGGCCTCACGGCGGAGTTCATCTCCGAGTCCATCAAGGAAGACATCCACGAGCAGTACGGGGCGCGTGAGGCGCAGCTCGGCTCCGACATCATGCGTGAGCTGGAGCGGCGGGTTGTTCTCTCCGTTCTGGACCGCAAGTGGCGTGAGCACCTGTACGAGATGGACTACCTCCAGGAGGGCATCGGCCTCCGTGCCATGGCGCAGAAGGACCCGCTGGTCGAGTACCAGCGCGAGGGCTTCGACATGTTCAACGCCATGATGGACGGCATCAAGGAAGAGTCCGTCGGCTACCTGTTCAACCTGGAGGTCCAGGTCGAGCAGCAGGTCGAGGAAGTTCCCGTCGACGATGCGGCTCCGTCGCTGGCCAAGGACGGCGCGCAGGACGCGGTGCCTGCGGGGGCGGGGGCGGGGGCCTCTCGGCCGGAGATTCACGCCAAGGGGCTCGAGGCTCCGCAGCGGCCCGACCGGCTGCACTTCCAGGCGCCGAACGCCGAGGGCGGGGTCGACGAGGGCGACTTCGTCACGGACGGTGCGGAGGCGCGGTCCGAGTCGGACGGGATGACTCGTGCGGAGCGGCGCAAGGCTCAGAAGGGTGGGCGGCGTCGTAAGAAGTAGCGGGGGCGCTGTCGCTGTTACTTGAGCGATGTGGGCGCTACGTGAGCTGAGGGGTCGGGCTTTTGCCCGGCCCCTTTGGCGTTGTTGGGGTGTGGGTTGGGGTGTGGGTTGCGGGTGTGGGTTGGGGGTGTGGGGTGTGGGTTGTGGGTCTGGGGTGGGGGCTTTTACCGGGGGTCTGTTTCTACTGCTGTGCAGCGCCATCTGCGGTCCGTTCCCAGCGTCAGGCGGAACGCCAGCGCTCGCAGCCTCGGGCCCGTTGCGATGCGGGCGAATACCTCGTAGGTCTCGGGGTGCGGCTGGTAGTGGCCGATCCGGTGGATCGTGGGGCGGTGGCCGTCCGTGCAGAGCGGCCTCAGCTCCGCCAGGCGGGCCAGCTCGTCGAACGCCGTGTTGGCGATGTGGCGGGCCACCCAGTGCATCGGGCGCTGGCCGCTGAGGACCAGGACGAGGCGTTCCGCGAAGATCTCTGTGGGGTGTGGGGGTGGTTGGGCGGGGATCGGGCGGGTGGCAGTGGGGGTGGGGGTGGGGGTGGCAGTGGCAGTGGGTAGTGGGCGGCGGTGGTCGCTTCGGGTGGGTGGGCGGCCTGCGGGTGGGCGGGTTGTGGTCGGGCGGGGGCGGGGCCTTGTCATCACCTTGCGCATGGGGGGCCTCTCGCTGGTACCGAGGAGTAACTTTTCGTTGGGGGATCTTGTACGGGGGCGAGAGGCGGGGCGGCAAGGGGCGGGGAGGGGTGGTCGGGGTGGGGTGGGGGTTCACCTATCTGGGGGGTGCGGGGGGCTGGAGGCGTTGGGGGCTCGGGGGTGGGGTGGGTGAAGGTCGGGGCGTTGGTTGACGGCTGGGAGGGGTGTGCGGGGAGCTCGATGGGGGACTCCCGCACGTATCCTGGAGGTCTTCCAGGCCCCTAGATCCGCCCGCGTGCGGACACGGACGAAAGTGGTCAGCCATGCGCGTCTACGTTCCTCTGACCCTGCCCCGGCTCGCCGAGGCGTACGAGGCGGGGGAGCTTGGGCCCGGGCCGCTGGTCGCCTATGCCGTGACCCCCGCTCTGCGGGAGTGGTACGTCTCGGACGACATCGAGGAGCTTGAGTACGCGGCGTTGAACCGGGCGGCGGCGGCGTCGTTGCGGCTGATCGCGGGGGATCCCGGGGCGGCGCGGCTGCGGGTGGTCGTTGCGGCCGATGTGCCGGACGGGGCGGCTGTGGCCGACCCTGACCGGGGGCTCGATCGGGGGGCGCTCGGGGAGGTGCGGATCGCTGAGGCGCTGCCGTTGGCCAAGGCGGCGGCCGTGCATGTGGACTCCGGGGACGCGGAGGGGGACGTGGCGGCGGCGGCTTCGGTGCTGGGGGCGGCGGATCAGGGGGACGATGATGCGCGGTTCGTGGTGGACGGGGTTGAGGATCATGAGCTGTTGTGGTTTGCGACGCAGGAGATTCCTGGGGTGATCGGTCGCTGAGGGGGCTGGCGGGGCGCCTTGGGTGGGCGTCTGCGCCTTGGGGGCGGTTGTGGGTGCGGGGCCGCGGGGGTATGTACGTACTCGCCATCCCTGCGCCGCGTCCGATGTCTCCGCAGGTCAGCGTGTGCTCGGTGCTCCGTGCGCACATACCCCCGCGGCCCCTCCCGTTTCGTACGCGGCTGCGGGCCGGTGGGTGTTGTCGTGCTCCCTTCCGTCGTGCGCGGCTGTGGGGCGGTGGGTGTTTGTGACTGCGGGTAGGTTTTTGGGATGGGGAAGCTGCTGCGCGGGGCGCATATCGTGTGGGACTGGAACGGGACCTTGCTGCATGACATTCATGCGGTGATCGAGGCGACCAATGCCTCCTTCGCGGAGCTCGGGCTCGAGGCGATCACGTTGGAGCGGTATCGCGATCTGTACTGCGTGCCGATTCCTCGGTTCTATGAGCGGCTGATGGGGCGGCTGCCCACCGATGCCGAGTGGCAGGTCATGGACACCGTCTTCCACAAGCACTACTGGGCACGTGCGGATGCCTGCGGGCTGGCCGAGGGGGCGTCCGAGCTGTTGGCCGCGCGGCGGGCCGACGGGCGTACGCAGTCGTTGCTGTCGCTCGCCCCGCACGAGCGGCTGATTCCGATCGTGCGCAGGCACGGGATCCACGAGTACTTCGTACGGATCGACGGGCGGACCGACACGTCGCATGCCGGTAAGGCCGCGCGGATGGTGCGGCACCTGGAGGCCTTTGACGAGCCTCTCGATGTGGGGAGGGTCGTTGTCATCGGGGATGCCGTTGACGATGCCGTTGCCGCTGCTCATGTGGGGGCGCAGGCCGTTCTGTACACCGGGGGGTCACACAGTCGGGCGAGTCTGGAGCTTGCCGGGGTGCCCGTCGTCGACAGTCTCGATGAGGCCGTCGAGCAGGCCGAACGGCTCGTCGCCTGAGGGTGGTTGCGGGGGTTTCCGCTTACGCTCCGCGCCGTTCTGCGTACGCTGAGGTGGGAACCTCGGCCTGGCGGGACGACGTGACGGGGGCGGTTACGCGATGGGTTTCGGCTTCGGGCAGCGGCGGGGTGGGCAACTCCCTGCCGAGTTGACCTCGTTCGTCGGACGGGTGGATGAACTGGCGCAGGTGCGCGCGGCGTTCGCGTACGCACGGCTGGTGACGTTGGTGGGGCCGGGCGGGGTGGGCAAGAGCCGCACCGCGCTGCGGGCCGCCGCGGGGCTCGGGGAGCGGTTTCCTGATGGGGTGTGGCTGGCCGAGCTGTCCGCGTTGCGGGATCCGGAGCTGATTCCCGCCACGCTGGCCGCGGTCCTCGAACTGCCGGAGCAGTCGGGCATGGCGCCGCTCGACGCGGTGGTGGCGCATCTGCAGGGGCGGCGGCTGCTCATCGTGCTCGACACCTGTGAGCATCTGGTCGACGCGTGCGCGATGCTCTCCGACATCCTGCTGCGCGAGGCCGTCGACGTGTGTGTGCTCGCCACCAGTCGGCAGCCGCTGGACGTGCCGGGGGAGCACTGCTGTCCCGTCCCGCCGCTCGCGCCGGACGACGCGGTGGAGCTGTTCGCGCAGCGGGCCGCCGCCGTCGTGCCCGGGTTCCGCGTGAGCGTCGAGAACCGGGAGCGGCTGGCCGCGCTGGTGCATCGGCTCGACTGCATTCCCCTGGCTCTGGAGCTCGCCGCTGTGCGATTGCGGGCTGTGTCGATCGAGGAGCTGGTGGCTCGGCTCGACGATCGGTTCCAGGTGCTGACCGGGGGGCGGCGTACCGCCCTGTCGCGGCACCAGACCTTGCGTACGGCCATCGACTGGTCGCACGACCTGTGCACCCCGGACGAGCAGGTGCTGTGGGCGCGGCTGTCCGTCTTCGCCGGGTCCTTCGAGCTGGCGGCCGCCGAGCAGGTCTGCGGGGACGAGAGCCTGCCCGTGGGGGAGGTCCTGGGGCAGCTCATCGGGCTCGTCGACAAGTCCGTGGTGCAGCGGCTGGGAGAGTCCGGGAACCGGTATCGGCTCCTCGACACGCTGCGGGAGTACGGGGCCGAACGGCTCGGTGCGGTGGAGGCCGATGGGGGTGTCGCGCTTCGTGCGCGGCACTTCGCTTACTACCGGGACCTGGGGCGGCGCTTCGAGGACGGGCTGCTCGGTGCCACGCAGCCCGCGCTGCACCGTGCCGTCCGCGCGGAGATGGCCGGGTTGCGGGCTGCTCTGGAGTACGCGTACGAGACCGATGGGCGGGCGCGGGAAGGACTCCGGCTCGCCGCCAGGCTCTGGCCGCACTGGCGGGCCTCCGGGACGCTCTCGGAGGGCGGGTACTGGATCGAGAAGGGTCTTGAGCGCGTTCCCGAGGACTGTTCGGCGCGGGCCTGGGGGCTGCTGGCGACCGGCGCGTTCGGTGTCTGGACCGCGGATCTCCCGACCGCCGTCGAGCGGATGGCGCTGGCCCAGGAGTCCGCGGAGCGCGCGGGCGACGAGCAGGTCGCGCAGTTCGCCGAGGCGTACGCCCACGGGCTCGCGGCGCTGTGCGGTGACGCGGCGGGGCTTGAGCGGCTCGTGGACGTGCGGCGGCGGATGGTCGAGAGCGACAACCGGCTCGGGCTGGTCGTCATGGGCTACGAGGCCGCTCTGCTGCGGGCCGTCCTCGGGGACACGAGTGGGGCTCTTGAGCTGTGCGAGCAGGGGCTGAGTCTGCTGGAGGGCACGGGGGAGCGGCAGGTCTACGGGTCCACGCTGATGGCGCAGGGGCTCGTGCGGTGGCTCGCGGGGGAGCGGGAGGCGGGGGTCGTCTCGCTGTGCCGGGGGATGGAGGCGGCGGGCGAGGTCGACGAGATCCTCGTGGCCGCGATGTGCTGCCACGGGCTCGCCTGGGCGGCGGCGCATGAAGGGCGGCAGGTGCGGGCCGCCTGGCTGTTCGGGTACGCGGAGAACGCGCGGCGGTTGGGCGGGGATCCGATCGGGATGCTGCCCTCGCTCCTGGAGCAGCAGGAGGCTGCGCGAAAGTCGGTGCGGGAGGCGTTGGGCGGCAAGCAGTTCGATCGGTGGCATGCGGTGGGGGCGCGGTTGTCCGGGCGGCAGGTTCTTGATGCGGTGCGGGGGGATGTGGATACGCCTGGGCGGGGGGTCGCATCTGGGGGTGGGGTTGGGCGTCGGGGCGGGCGTGATGCGTTGACCCGGCGGGAGCGGGAAGTGGCTGTGCTCGTTGCGCAGGGGCTGTCGAACCGGGAGATTGCCGAGCGGCTCGTCATCTCCAAGCGGACTGCGGATGCGCATGTCGAGCACATCTTGGCGAAGTTGGGGGTGGGGTCGCGTACGGAGGTTGCGGGGGCCGTGGAGGTTGCGGGGTCTGGCGGGGCGCCTTGGGGTGGGGGCGTGTAGGGCGGGGGTGCGTAGGGCGGGGGTGCCTGGGGTCTGCTGGTGGGTGCGGGTGCGGGTGCGGGCGTCTTGGGGCGGGGCCGCGGGGGTATGTACGTACTCGCCATCCCTGCGGCCCCGCCACGTTCTTCCGGGCGCCGACGTGTGCTCGGTGCTCCGTGCGCACATACCCCCGCGGCCCCTCGCGTTTCGCGCGCGGCTGCGGCCCGGTGGGAGCCTCTCCCGGCCGGGGTCCGGGGCCGGGGTGGGGCCTGCCCTCGCCGACAAGGGCAGGCCCCTGCTGGGGCCTGTCACCGGGGTGTGGGGGCCTTGCCATGACAGTGGTCGGCCCCCGCCCGAGTGGTGGCGCAGGAGAGAGCCTGCCCGTCGGGTGGGTGTTCCGGCATCGGTATGCGTGAGGATCCGCATACCGATGTGTGGTGCGGTGGCGTCGGCTCCGTATACCTATGCGGAGGGTGTCGGTCCGGTTATGTCACCGGGGCCTTCGCGCGCAGGACCGTGAGGAATTCCCGCATCCAGCCCGAGTGGTCCGGCCATGCGCGGGACGACACCAGGGTTCCGTCTACCACTACCTCCGCGTCCTGGAACGTTGCGCCTGCGGTCTGCATGTCCATCTCTAGGGCCGGGTACGCCGTGACCCTGCGGCCGCTGAGGCCGCCGATGGCTGCGGTGAGGAGCGGGCCGTGGCAGATCTGGGCCACCGGCTTGTCCGCGTCGAAGAAGGATTTCAGGATCTTGCGGAGTTCCGGGTCGTTGCGCAGGTATTCGGGGGCCCGGCCGCCCGGGATCACCAGGGCGGCGTACTGGCCGGGATCGACCTCGGCGAAGGCGAGATCCGCGGGCCAGGTGTAGCCGGGCTTCTCCGTGTACGTGTCGAAGCCCGGCTCGAAATCGTGCACCACGAACTGCAGCTTCTTGCGGGCCGGGGCCGCGATGTGGACGTCGTACCCCTCCTCGCGCAGCCGCTGGAAGGGGTAGAGGACTTCGAGTGACTCGGCTGCGTCGCCGGTCACGATCAGGATTTTCGCTGCCATTTCGCTGCGCTCCCCTCGGACGGGTGCCGCCTGCGCGGACCCTCAGGGCCCAACGTGCCCGTGCGGTGGCTCTTTGCCAAGAGGGAGTGGTGACCGGGCGGACTGTGCAGACTGTCAAAGTTCGGAGCCTGCTTTTGTACACATACGGCTCATGACGGCTGCCCGGTGGGGGGCGATAGCCTGGACCCGTGATCAGCGCGATATCCCGCGGGGGCATGGATGCCCCCGCCCTGCGCCCGGGGAACACGGTGGACAACCGTGCCCGGGACCTCGCTGACGCTTCTTCGCGGTGCGGCCGACCCGGCCGAGCAAGCCATCCGTCAGTGGAATCGCTGAAAATGGCGGAAAGCTGTCCGCTCGCACATCACCGCGGCATAACGTCGAACCCGGCCGGAGACCCCGTGCCGCGGCGTTACGGCACATCACTTCCTTCTACGTCACGCAACGGCGCGCGACAGGAGTCAGAGGACAATGCAGACCAAGCTGGACGAAGCCAAGACCGAGCTGCTCGCGCGGGCCGCCCGGGTAGCTGAGAACAGCCCGGCCGGAGGGCGCCTACCGAGCGGTGCACCGACTGGGTCGACGAGCGAGGCCACGCCGGATCAGGACATGGCTCTCGCGTTCCTCCAGCGGTACTACCTGCACACCGCCCCCGAGGATCTTGCGGACCGCGACCCGGTCGACGTCTTCGGAGCCGCCTTCTCCCACTACCGGCTCGCCGAGAACCGCCCCCAGGGGACGGCCAACGTGCGGGTCCACACCCCGACGGTCGAGGAGAACGGCTGGACCTGCAGCCACTCCGTCGTCGAGGTGGTCACCGACGACATGCCCTTCCTCGTCGACTCCGTCACCAATGAGCTGTCCCGGCAGGGGCGCGGCATCCACGTCGTGATCCACCCGCAGGTCGTGGTGCGCCGTGACGTGACCGGAAAGCTCCTGGAGGTGCTGAGCCCCGAGGCCGGTGCCGAGCTGCCGCACGACGCGTTCGTCGAGTCGTGGATCCACGTCGAGATGGACCGCGAGACCGACCGCGCGGACCTGAAGCAGATCACCGCCGATCTGCTGCGGATCCTCAGCGACGTCCGGGAGACCGTCGAGGACTGGGACAAGATGCGCGACGCCGCGCTGCGCATCGCCGACGAGCTGCCCGCCGAGCCCACCGCGGGCGATCTGCCCGACCAGGAGGTCGGGGAGGCCCGCGAGCTGCTGCGCTGGCTGGCCGACAACCACTTCACCTTCCTGGGCTTCCGCGAGTACACCCTCACGGACGAGGACTCCCTCGCCGCCGTCCCCGGCACCGGCCTCGGCATCCTGCGCGCCGACCCGCAGCACGACGGCGACGACCACCACCCGGTGAGCCCGTCCTTCAACCGGCTGCCCGCCGACGCGCGCGCCAAGGCCCGTGAGCACCGGCTCCTGGTCCTCACCAAGGCGAACAGCCGGGCCACCGTGCACCGCCCCAGCTACCTCGACTACGTCGGCGTGAAGAAGTTCGACGCCGAGGGCAACGTGGTGGGGGAGCGGCGCTTCCTCGGGCTCTTCTCGTCCGCCGCGTACACCGAGTCCGTGCGGCGCGTGCCCGTCATCCGCCGCAAGGTCGCCGAGGTGCTGAAGGGCGCCGGGTTCTCCGCCAACAGCCACGACGGGCGCGACCTGCTCCAGATCCTGGAGACCTACCCGCGCGACGAGCTCTTCCAGACGCCCGCCGATGAGCTGCGGTCCATCGTGACGAGCGTTCTCTATCTACAGGAGCGCCGTCGGCTGCGGCTGTACCTGCGCAAGGACGAGTACGGGCGCTACTACTCCGCCCTCGTCTACCTGCCGCGCGACCGCTACACCACCGGCGTCCGGCTGCGGATCATCGACATCCTCAAGGAGGAGCTGAACGGCGCCAGCGTCGACTTCACCGCCTGGAACACGGAGTCGATCCTCTCCCGTATCCACTTCGTGGTCAGGGTGCCCAAGGGCGGTGAGGTTCCCGATCTGTCCGACGCCGATGTCGAGCGCATCGAGGCACGCCTCGTCGAGGCCGCCCGCTCCTGGGCCGACGGCTTCGCGGAGGCGCTGACCGCCGAGTGCGGCGAGGAGCGCGCCGCCGAGCTGCTCCGCCAGTACGGGGGCGCCTTCCCCGAGGGGTACAAGGCCGACCACACGCCGCGCGCCGCCGTCGCCGACCTCCAGCACCTGGAGCAGCTCACCCAGGGCGACAAGGACTTCGCGCTCTCCCTGTACGAGCCGGTGGGCGCCGCCCCCGGCGAGCGCCGTTTCAAGATCTACCGCGCGGGCGGCCAGGTCTCGCTCTCCGCCGTCCTGCCGGTGCTGCAGCGCCTGGGCGTCGAGGTCACCGACGAGCGTCCGTACGAACTGCGCTGCACGGACCGTACGAACGCGTGGATCTACGACTTCGGGCTGCGCCTGCCCAAGGCGCAGAACGGCAACGGCGACTACCTCGGCGACGACGGCCGCGAGCGCTTCCAGGAGGCCTTCGCCGCCGCCTGGACCGGTGCCGCCGAGGTCGACGGGTTCAACTCGCTGGTGCTCGGGGCCGGTCTCAACTGGCGTCAGGCGATGGTGCTGCGGGCCTACGCGAAGTACCTGCGCCAGGCCGGTGCGACGTTCAGCCAGGAGTACATGGAGGACACCCTCCGCAACAACGTCCACACCACCCGGCTGCTCGTCTCGCTCTTCGAGGCGCGGATGTCGCCGGACCGCCAGCGCGCCGGGACCGAGCTGACCGACGGGCTCCTGGAGGAGCTGGACGGGGCCCTCGACCAGGTTGCCTCGCTGGACGAGGACCGGATCCTGCGGTCCTTCCTCACCGTCATCAAGGCGACGCTGCGGACCAACTTCTTCCAGGAGGCGGAGGGCGGCAGGTCGCACAATTACGTCTCCATGAAGTTCGACCCGCAGGCCATCCCCGACCTGCCCGCGCCCCGTCCCGCGTACGAGATCTGGGTGTACTCGCCCCGCGTCGAGGGCGTCCACCTGCGCTTCGGCAAGGTCGCGCGCGGCGGTCTGCGCTGGTCCGACCGGAAGGAAGACTTCCGGACCGAGATCCTGGGCCTCGTGAAGGCGCAGATGGTGAAGAACACCGTCATCGTGCCCGTCGGCGCCAAGGGCGGCTTCGTCGCCAAGCAGCTGCCCGACCCGGCGGAGGACCGCGACGCGTGGCTGGCGGAGGGCGTCGCCTGCTACAAGACGTTCATCTCGGCGCTGCTCGACATCACCGACAACCTGGTGGCCGGAGAGGTCGTGCCCCCGGCGGACGTCGTCCGGCACGACGAGGACGACACCTATCTGGTGGTCGCCGCCGACAAGGGCACGGCGACGTTCTCCGACATCGCCAACCAGGTCGCCGAGTCGTACAACTTCTGGCTGGGCGACGCCTTCGCCTCCGGCGGCTCCGCCGGGTACGACCACAAGGGCATGGGCATCACCGCCCGCGGCGCCTGGGAGTCCGTCAAGCGGCACTTCAGGGAGCTGGGCACCGACACCCAGTCCGAGGACTTCACGGTCGTCGGCGTCGGTGACATGTCCGGTGACGTGTTCGGCAACGGCATGCTGCTCTCCGAGCACATCCGCCTCGTCGCCGCCTTCGACCACCGGCACATCTTCATCGACCCGCGGCCGGACGCCGAGACCTCGTACGCCGAGCGCCGCCGCCTCTTCGAGCTGCCGCGCTCGTCCTGGGCCGACTACAACAAGGAGCTGCTCTCCGCGGGCGGCGGGATCTTCCCGCGCAGCGCCAAGGCGATCCAGCTCAACGCCCACATCCGCGAGGCCCTCGGCATCGAGACCGGCGTCGCCAAGATGACCCCGGCCGACCTGATGAAGGCCATCCTCCAGGCGCCGGTCGACCTGCTGTGGAACGGCGGCATCGGTACGTACGTGAAGTCGTCCGCCGAGTCGAACGCGGACGTCGGCGACAAGGCCAACGACGCGATCCGCGTGGACGGCCAGGACCTGCGCGTCAAGGTCGTCGGCGAGGGCGGCAACCTCGGTCTGACCCAGCTGGGCCGCATCGAGTTCGCGCGCTCCGGCGGCCGCATCAACACCGACGCGATCGACAACAGCGCGGGCGTGGACACCTCCGACCACGAGGTGAACATCAAGATCCTGCTCAACGCGGTCGTCGCCAACGGCGACATGACGGTCAAGCAGCGCAACAAGCTGCTCGCCGAGATGACCGACGAGGTCGGCCACCTGGTCCTGCGCAACAACTACGCGCAGAACACCGCGCTGGCCAACGCCGTCTTCCAGTCGCCGTCCCTGCTCCACGCCCACCAGCGCTTCATGCGCAGGCTCGGCAAGCAGGGCCACCTCGACCGGGGCCTGGAGTTCCTGCCCAACGACCGGCAGATCCGCGAGCTGCTCAACTCCAGCCGCGGCCTCTCCCAGCCCGAGCTCGCCGTGCTCCTCGCCTACACGAAGATCACGGCCGCGGACGAGCTGATCCAGACGACGCTGCCCGACGACCCGTACCTGCAGCGCCTGCTGCACGCGTACTTCCCGAAGGCGCTGCACGAGAAGTTCCCCGAGCAGGTCGACGGGCACGCGCTGCGCCGCGAGATCGTCACCACCGTCCTCGTCAACGACACGGTGAACAGCGGCGGCTCGACCTTCCTGCACCGGCTGCGGGAGGAGACGGGCGCCTCGCTGGAGGAGATCGTGCGGGCCCAGACGGCCGCCCGGGAGATCTTCGGCCTCGGTGAGGTGTGGGACGCGGTCGAGGCGCTCGACAATGTCGTCGCCGCCGACGTCCAGACCCGGATCCGGCTGCACTCGCGCCGCCTCGTCGAGCGCGGCTCGCGCTGGCTGCTCAACAACCGGCCGCAGCCCTTGCAGCTCGCCGAGACCATCGCCTTCTTCAGCGAGGGCGTCACCGAGGTCTGGGCCGAGCTGCCGAAGCTGCTCCGCGGCTCCGACCAGGAGTGGTACCAGAGCATCCGCGACGAGCTGACCGGCGTGGGCGTCCCCGACGAGCTCGCCCAGCGGGTCGCCGGATTCTCGTCCGCCTTCCCCGCGCTCGACATCGTCGCGATCGCCGACCGCACGGGCAAGGAGCCGATGGACGTCGCCGAGGTCTACTACGACCTCGCCGACCGGCTGCACATCACCCAGCTCATGGACCGCATCATCGAGCTGCCGCGGGCCGACCGCTGGCAGTCCATGGCGCGCGCCTCCATCCGCGAGGACCTCTACGCGGCGCACGCCGCACTGACGGCGGACATCCTCGCCGCCGGTGACGGCGCGGCCACGCCGGAGCAGCGCTTCAAGGCGTGGGAGGAGAAGAACGCCCCGATCCTGAGCCGGGCGCGGACGACGCTGGAGGAGATCCAGAGCTCGGACGCGTTCGACCTGGCGAACCTTTCGGTGGCGATGCGGACGATGCGTACGTTGCTGCGCACGCACTCGTAGTTCTCAGGCGGTTCTTCGGCGGTACGTGTAAGGGGGCGCCCCGGGCCTTTCGGCTCGGGGCGCCCCCTTGTGCGTCCCCGAGTACGAGATGGGCGGAATGGTTGCCTCCGCGGCGCGGAACGGGTGATGAGATTCGCCATAACCCATCAATTCAGACATTTGGTCTAAGGTGGGTGAGATTGTCTGATGACGGTGCCGGATGGCGGTGCCTGCTGACGGTGCTGGACACGAAGCGCAGGGAAGGTCGCGGTAAGGCGATGACGGAAGCCATTCTGCTGGTCGGCGGGCAGGGCACCCGGCTGCGGCCGGTCACGGTCCACACGCCGAAGCCGATGGTCCCGGCGGCCGGTGTCCCCTTCCTCGCGCACCAGCTCGCCCGCCTCGCGGCCGCAGGCGTCGACCACGTCGTGATGGCCACCTGCTACCTCGCCGAGGTCTTCGAACCGCACTTCGGCGACGGATCGGCGTACGGCCTGGAACTGGAGTACGTCGTCGAGGACGAGCCCCTGGGGACCGGCGGCGCCATCCGCAATGCCGCGGCACGGCTGCGGTGCGGGGGCGACGAGCCCGTCCTCGTGTTCAACGGAGACATCCTCAGCGGCCTCGACGTCCGTGGCCTGGTCGCCACGCACACGCGGCGCGACGCCGACGTCACGCTCCACCTCGCCCGCGTCGACGACCCCCGCGCCTTCGGGCTCGTCCCGACCGACGCCGACGGCCGCGTCCTCGCGTTCACCGAGAAGCCGACGGCGCCCGAGGAGATCGTCACGGACCAGATCAACGCGGGGGCGTACGTCTTCCGCCGGTCCGTGATCGACGCGATTCCGCAGGGGCGTGCCGTGTCGGTGGAGCGGGAGACCTTCCCGGCGCTGCTCGCCCGGGGCGCGCATCTGCACGGGCAGGTCGAGAACACCTACTGGTTGGACCTCGGCCGTCCCGAGGCGCTCGTCCAGGCCTCGGCCGATCTCGTACGCGGTGTCGTCGACTCGCCCGCGCTGCCGGGGGAGCGGGGCGAGTCCCTGGTCCTGCCCGGCGCCGAGGTCGCGCCGGACGCCAGCCTCGCCGCGGGGACCGTCGTGGGCGCGGGTGCCCGGATCGGGGCGGGGGCGCTCGTGCACGGCTCGGTCGTGCTGGACGGCGCGGAGGTCGGGGCGGGTGCCGACGTCCGGCTGAGCCTGGTCGGGGCGGGCGCCCGCATCGGCCGTCGTACCGTCCTGCACGGCGCGGTCGTGGGGGACGGGGCGCAGGTGGGGGCCGACAACGAACTGCGGACCGGGGTGCGGGTGTGGTGCGAGGTGGTGCTGCCCGATGCGGCGCTGCGGTTCTCGCCCGACGTGCCGGACGGTTCTTCCTCTGCCGGTGTGCCGACCGGTTCCCGTGCCGGTGTGCCGACCGGTTCCCGTACCACCGAAGGGCTGTGAGCAGTAACCGTGAACTTCCCCCAGAGCTCGCAGAGCTCGCAGAGCTCCCAGAACGACCTCGCCGAGAGTCTCGCCGCCCGGCTGCCCGAGGCGTGGGCCGCGACCCCGCTGACCGTCGTCATGCCCACGTACAACGAAGCGGGCAGCCTGCCCGGCATGGCCGAGGCCCTCATGGCGCTCCCCCTGCCCGGCCTGCGCCTCCTCGTCGTCGACGACTCCAGCCCCGACGGCACCGGACAGATCGCCGAACGCTTCGCCGAGCGGTACGGCAGCGCCCGCATGAGCGTCCTGCACCGCACCGAGAAGGACGGCCTCGGCCGCGCCTACGCGGCGGGCATGGCGCAGGCCGTCGCCGAGGGCGCGCACTACGTCCTGCAGATGGACGCCGACGGCAGCCACCCCGTGGCGAAGGCCGCCGAGCTGCTCGGCGTCGCCCTCGCCACGGACGCGGGCGTCGTCATCGGCAGCCGGTACGTCCAGGGCGGCACGCTCTCCGACGCGTGGGGCGCCCACCGCAAACTGCTCTCCCGCTGGGCCAACGCCTACGCGGGCACCATCCTCGGCACCCGCGTCCGCGACATCACCGGCGGCTTCAACCTGTGGCGCGCCGACGCGCTGCGCGCGATCGACCTCGCCTCCGTGGACAGCGCGGGCTACAGCTTCCAGGTCGAGATGAAGTACCGCGCGCTGCGCCGCGGCTTCGGCGTCATGGAGGTGCCGATCCACTTCGAGGACCGCACGGTCGGCGAGTCGAAGATGAACCTGATGGTGCAGCTGGAGTCCGTCGTCATGCCGTGGAAGCTGCGGCTGGACGGGAGAGCGCGGGGGCGCGGGCGCGGTGCGGGGGTACGTGGATGAGTACGCCCACCCTGCACGAGCCGCGGTCGGCAACTCCGGCCGCTGTTCCCCCCACTCCCCCTGCTCCTCCCGCCGCACCCGCGCCGCCCGGGGGCCGACTCACCCTCGCCCGGCTGCGCAGGCTGTTCCTGGAGGTCGTGAAGTTCGGCGTCGTCGGCGGCAGCGGCGTGGCCGTGAACCTCGTCGTCTTCAACCTCCTGCTGCACGGCGCCTCCTCGGGCCCGATGACGGCGACGGTGCTGGCCAGCTGTGTCGCCATGGGCACGAACTACCTGGGCTTCCGCTTCTTCGCATACCGGGACCGCGCCTCCCGTACGAAGCGGCAGATCGCGCTCTTCTTCGCCTTCAGCGGGATCGGCGTGGCGATGGAGAGTCTCCTGTTCTACGGGGCGTACCACGGCGCGGGCATGAGCGGCCCGCTCGGCTCGAACATCGCCAAGGCCCTCTCGATCGTCCTCGCCTCGGCGTTCCGTTTCCTGGTCTACCGGACGTGGGTCTTCCAGCACGATGCGCGTCGCCACTAAACCCGTCATACGCCGGTCCGCCCGGACGGCGGCGGCCCTCGTCCTCGTGATCGCCCTGCTCCTCCTCGTCCTGCTCCTCCTCGTGATCGTCCGCCTGCCCTGGGCGGGCGACCTCGGCATCCACGCGGCGACGATCGAGCGCCTGCGCCACCATCTCGCCGACCCGGGCAACCCGCTGGTCGACGCGGACACCCCGAGCCCGTACTACTCCCCGTGGATGCTGCTGCTCGGCTGCCTGGCGAAGGCGACCGGGCTCGGCACGTTCGTGGTGCTGCGGGTGGCCGCGCTGGTGGGCCTCGGCCTGCTGGCGACGGGTGTCGTCCACTTCGTCCGCACCTTCAGCGCGAGGCGGGCCGCGCCGCCCCTTGCGCTGCTCTGCCTGCTCCTGCTCTGGGGCCCGGCGCTGTTCAAGTGGAGCGGCTTCCTCGGCCTCAACTCGCTCGCCCTGACGATCTCTTACCCGAGTACGTTCGCGCTCGGGCTCTCCTTCCACTTCTGGGCGCTGCTGCGGAAGGCGTTGCGGGGGAGCGGAACGTGGTGGGGTATCTGGTCGGGCCTGGGCCTGGGCCTGCTCTGGTCGGTCATCCTCCTCAGCCACCAGTTCACGGGGGTCGTCGCGTCGTGCGGCGGCCTCGCGATGGTGCTCGGGGCGCGACCGTGGCCGTCGCGGGCGGTGCTGGTACGGCTGGGCGGAGGGCTGGTACTTGGCCTCGCCGTGCTGGCGGTCTGGCCCTACTACTCCTTCTTCGACCTCCTCGGAGCGGGGAGCCTGGAGCAGATCCACCGCTCGCTCTACCGGCACCTGCTCCCGCACTTCGGCCTGGCCCTGCTGGGCGTGGTGGCCCTGGCGCTGCGCTGGCGCAGGGACCGCCGGGACCCGCTGGTCCTCTTCTTCCTCCTCGGCGCGGCGATGTTCGCGGCGGGCGGCCTGACCGGCCACTACTCGTGGGGCAGGGTGCTGCCCGCGGCCCTGATCCCGGCTCAGCTTGCGGCGGCCCTCGAGGTTTTCGAGGCGGGCCGTGCGGGGGTGCGCCGCGCGTTCGCGGGCCTGCTGGGCGCGGCGCTGCTCGTCGGCGCGTGGACGCAGGCGGGCACGCTCGGCTACGCGGTGCCGCGCGATGCGCTGCCGGCGCGGGTCGCCGCCAAGTACAAGCCTCCGTGGCCGGGTTACAACTGGCTGGCCCAGGAGGTGGAGTACGGCGACGTGGTGATGGCGAAGACGTTCCCGTCCCGCCAGATCCCGGCGTACGGCCCCTACACGGTGGCCCCCGGCTACCCGGACTTCTTCCTGCCGGACCAGGCGGAGCGGGTCGCCGCGGTGCGCGACTATTTCGCGCCGGGGACGCCGCGGGTGGAACGGCTGGACATCCTGCGGCGGTACGGGGTGCGGTGGGTCGTGGAGTATCCGGGGGACGGGGGGCTGCGGGCCGATGACTCTGCGTTGCGGCGGGCGGGTACGGGGCCCAAGGGGCAGGTTCTTTATGAGGTGCGGGGCTGAGGGGTTTGCCGCTCTGGCGGCGGGGTCCGTCCCGTCGTCAGCCTGTCATCCGACGTCGATCTCGTAACGGAGCTGCTGGCGGTGGGCGGGCATGACCATCAGGTCGGCCTGGATGGGGCGGTCTTCGGCGTCGAACGTCACCCGGTGCAGATGCAGGACCGGCTCGGCCGGGCCCAGGCGGAGGGCCGTGCGTTCGTCGGCGTCGGGCATGCGGGCGGTCACGTCCTCTCGGACGCGTACGCCGATGTGGCCGAGTCCGGCGAGGAGTGTGACGGCGCCGCCGCGGATCTTGCCCGTCTCGGCGAGAGGGGTGCCGCGGGCGATGGGGGCGGGGTAGTACGTGTCCGTCAACTCGCAGGGTGCGCCGTCGAGTTCGATGATGCGGCGGCGTACGACGACGGGGTCTCCGGGGGTGATGCGGAGGAGGGCCGCGACGTCGTCAGGGGCGGGGATCTCGCCTGCGTGGGCGATGCGTTGGGTGCCCGCGCCTCCGCGGGCGGCTGCCTCTTCGCCCCAGGCGTCGGGTTGCCCTTTCGCCCGGGGCTTCAGGTACGGCATCGATGTGCTGACCCACATGCTGTCGCTGCCGCTCACGGTGTCCTCCTGTGTGGCCGGTGGCGGGGGCCTTGCCGCATTGCACGGTAAGCGAAGCATGCGGGGTGGTTGCTGCGGAGTGGGGGCGGGTCAGGGGCAGGTGGCCAGGAGGATGGAGACTGCTGTGCAGGTTGCCGATGCCTTGTCGTTCGTGGGGGTGGGGTCGGTGGGGGTTGAGGCTGTGCGTTCAGCCGTTACCTTGACCGGGCCCAGGGTCAGCAGGTGCAGGGGGACCCGGAAGGTTTTGGGTGTGGATGCGTTCGCCGGGATGGGGGCGTACGTGCACGTCACCGTCGTGCCCGATGCCGTGCATCCGGGGGACAGGTTCGTGGCCCTCGCGCCCGGCGGGAGCTTGGCCGTGAGGGTTGTTGAAGTGGCTGTCGCGGGGCCCGTGTTGTGGGCCGTCAGGGTGTAGGTGAGGTACGGGACCAGGATGCTCAGGTACGGCTTGGCCGTCAGGTTGACGGCTATGTCCGCCTGCGCGGCGGGTGGCGTTGCGGTGAAGGCCATGCCGTACGGGCCCGTGAAGCCGCCGATCGTGTCGGTGACCGTGTCCGTTCCGGGGGCGATCACCGAGACCGTGTCGTCCGCGAGGTTGGCCGCGTAGACCGCCGTACCGGACGGGTCCGCCTCGACCCTGACCGGGCCGTCGCCGACCGGGACGGTCGCCGTCACCGTACGGGTCGCCGTGTCGATCACCTTCACGTCGCCGCTGCCGCGGTCCGCGACGTACGCCCGGCTGCCCGACGGGGCGAACGTGACGCTGTTCGGGGCGCCCCCGACAGGGATGGTGTCGGTGACCGTGTTCGTCGCGGTGTTCAGTACCGAGACCGAGTTGCCGTTGTTGTTCGTGACGTAGGCCGAGGCTCCGGAGGGGCTGACCGCCACTCCGGCCGGGGCGGCGCCCACCGGGACCGTCGCCGTGACGGTGTTCGTCGCGGTGTCCAGTACCGAGACCGAGTTGTCGTTGTTGTTCGTGACGTAGGCGGAGGCTCCCGAGGAGGTGATCGCCACGCCGTTCGGGGACTCCCCCACCGGGATCGTCGCCGTCACCGTGTTCGTCGCCGTGTCGATGACCGAGACCGTCGTCCCGCCGCTGTTCGCCACGTACGCGCGGGATCCCGACGGGGTCACGGCCACGTTCAGGGGGTTGCTGCCGACCGGGATGGTCGCCGTGACCGCGTCGGTGGCCGTGTCGATCACCGAGACCGTGGCCTCGTCGAAGTTCGTGACGTAGGCCCGCTCCTTGGCGGGCGCGATCGCCACTCCCACGGGGCTGTTCCCGACCGTGATGGTGTCGGTGACGGTCTTCGTGCTCGTGTCGACCACTGAGACCGTGTCACCGTGGAAGTTGGCCACGTAGGCCGAAGGACCGGCGGCCGCCTGCGCGGGCGCGGGGAGTGCCACCAGGCCCGCCAGGGCCAGCGCGGTGCCCGCGGTGACGGAAACCAGTCGGTTTCCCCAGGCGGAGGGTCTGGAGAGTGCATGGGTCATGGGACTTCCCCCTTCGGTGACGCCCTGTGACGTCACGTCACCGGCATCTTCCCGCCACTCCCACCCCTCAGGGGCCGAATCCCCACCGTTGTCCGAATACGGCGATAAGGGTGGCCGTCCTACGACTTGACGCCGGACGGCCACCCCGTGGGAAGCGGCCTCAGCGGGCCAGCGCCCCGGCCAGCCGCGCCGCCCTGCGGACCCGGGACCCCGCCTTCGCGCCCGCCTTGCGGGCCAGTGGCCGTATGACGCGGGACGTCACGCCCACCGGGGTCCAGCGGAGCTGGAGGCGGCCCGAGGCGCGGCCCTCCGGTTCCACCGTGACCTCGTGGGGGAGTGCGCCGCCGCGGTAGTCGACGCGGGCCCTGAGCGTGGGGAAGGTCAGGGGGGCCAACAACAGGGACGTGTTGCGGAGTGCGCCCTGCGTGAGCTGGAGGACCGGGTGGCGGGTGCCTGCGAAGCCGTTGAGGGGGAGCGGGGCCGCTGCCAGGTCCAGGCGGACCGTGCCCTCGAAGACGCCGGGGCGGACCGGGTCGAGGCGGAAGGGCGCCTTCATGCGGCGGCGGCCGGGGGCGATCAGGAGGGTTGCCACCTGGGGGCCCACCGGGAGGCGCAGGCCGGGGTCGTACGTGCGGACGGAGAGGACGACCGAGGCGCCTTGGCCCCGTTCCACGCTCGTGATCTCGTGGCGGAACTGCGCGCTCGGGAACGGGCGGGAGTCCAGACCCAGGTCGGTCAGGTCGAGTTCCGTGCGGGAGGCGGGGGAGTCGGGGACGTACGGGCCCCAGTAGACGCGGCCCGCGGAGTCCATCGTCGTTTCGCGCGGCGCCACCCCGTGGCCGAGGCCGCGGGCCGCCAGTTGGGCCTCGGCGAGGCGGCCGTCCTGGACCAGGCGGAGCACGACGCGTTCGGCCCGGGGCAGGCGCGCGTACGCGCCGGGGGCGAGCTCAGCCAGGTACGGGTTCACGATGTCCGCGAAGCCCGTCAGCCACTCCTCGTCGCGGAACGGCAGGTCACCCGCGTACATCCGGAAGTCGTGCTTGAGGAACTTGTAGTCCTTGGCCTCCCGGACGTCCGTGTGGCCGCTCGACACCAGGAACTCGTCTATGAGGCCCTGGACGTGGATGCGGTCGCGTACGTTCGTCAGCTTGTGGCGCTGGTTGGAGATCGACGCGGACTCCGCCGCCTCGTAGGGGGCGATGTACCAGCGGTAGACGGGGTCGGGGAGCACCGTGAAGGACTTCGCCAGGCAGTACGCCTGCGCCGAGAACAGCTGGTCCTCGTAGTGGATGCCCTCGGGGAAGCGCAGGTCGTTCCGGTCCAGGAAGGACTTCTTGTACATCTTGCTCGTCGACAGGTGCTCGAAGAACAGGGCGGGTTCCGCCGCGATGCCGTCCACCGTGCGGCGCTCCGCCACCAGGTGCGGCATCCAGGTGGAGGTGCGGCCCGTGTCGACGCGGACCCGCTCCACCGCTCCCATCACGAAGTCGACATCCCGTTCGCGGTGCGCGGCGAGGAGCAACTCCACCGCCCGCTCCGGGAGTTCGTCGTCGCTGTCCAGGAACATCACGTACGGGGCGCGCGCGATGTCCAGGGACCGGTTGCGCGGTGCGCTGCAGCCGCCGCTGTTCTCCGGCAGGCGCAGGTACGTGACGCGGTCGTCCTCGGCCGCCAACTGCCGTGCCACCTCGGGCGTGTTGTCCGTCGAGTGGTCGTCGCTGATGACGATCTCGATGTTCGCGTGCGTCTGGCGGCGCAGGGACGCGACCGCGCGCGGCAGGCGTTCCGCGTCGTTGTAGACGATGACCGTCACGGTGACATCGGGAGTGGTGGTCATCGCTGGGTCGCCTCCTCGGGCGTCGGTGCCGGAGTGCGCTCGTCGACCGGGGTGACGGGCGGCAGGGAGTCCTCGCTCTCGCCGAGGAAGACGCGGCGCACGACCCGCTCGGCCGCCCGCCCGTCGTCGTACTCGCAGAAGCGGTGGCGGAAGGCGCGGCGTGCCTTGGCAGCGGACTCGTCGCGCCATGCGTCCGAGGTGAACAGCGCCGTCAGCTCCTCCTGCGTGCGCGCCACCTTGCCCGGCGCCTCTGCCATCAGGTCGAAGTAGACGCCGCGCGTCGTCGCGTACGTCTCCCAGTCGTCGGCGTAGATGACGATCGGGCGGTCGAGGTTGGCGTAGTCGAACATGATCGAGGAGTAGTCCGTGATCAGTGCGTCGGCGGCGAGCGCCAGCTCCTCCACGGGGTCGTACGACGACACGTCGATGACCCGGCCGCTCTTGCGGAGCCCGGCCAGCGGGGATGCCGCGCCGCCGTAGAAGTAGTGGCCGCGGACCAGGAGGACCGTGTCCTCGCCGAGCTGTTCGGCGAGGGTCGCGAGGTCCAGGCGCGGGGTCCAGGCCGCCTCGTAGTCGCGGTGGGTGGGCGCGTACAGGATCGCCCGCTTGCCCGGCGCGATGCCGAGCTTCTCGCGGATCGCGCGGACGTCGGCGGCCGTCGCGCCGTAGTAGACGTCGTTGCGCGGGTAGCCGTAGTCCAGGGACGTGTAGTGCGAGGGGTAGGCGCGCTCCCACATCTCCGTGGAGTGGCCGTTCGCGGAGACGCTGTAGTCCCAGCGGTCGACGCGGGCAAGGAGGTCGTGGAAGTTGAGGCCCTTGGCGGCGGCCGGGTAGTCCAGCTGGTCCAGGCCCATGCGCTTCAGCGGTGTGCCGTGGTGCGTCTGGAGGTGGACCGAGTCCGGGCGCTTCACGATCGCGTTGGGGAAGTTGGCGTTGTTCACCAGGTACTTGGCGCGCGCCATGACCTCCCAGTAGCGGCGCGTGCCGGGCACGACGTGGTCGGTGCCGGGCGGCAGCAGCGGTACGTTCGCGGCCGAGACGACCCACACCGGGTGGATGTGCGGGGCGAGTTCGGCGAGCTTCGCCGCGATCGCCGCCGGGTTGCAGGCCACGCCCCGGTCCCAGTAGGCCGTGAACACCGCGAGGTGCGGGTCGACCGGGCGCTCCAGGGCCCTGCGGTAGCGCAGGTCGCGGACCTTCACGCCCACCTTGTGCTTGCGCGCGACGACCGCGGACCGCAGCTTGCGCCGCTGCTGGTTCGCCGTCTGGAACGTGCGGTACTTCGTGTACGCGTCCTCTTCGAGGAGGCGGCGCCGCACACCCTCCAGGCCGCCGGGGTGCTGGTGGCCCTCGGGGCGCCAGGCGACGGCGGCCTTCGACGCGCGGTGGAAGAACTCCCTGCGGACCGGGTCCGGCAGCTGCTCGCGGGCGACGATGCGCAGGCAGTCGCCGACCATCACGTCGTAGAGCGCGGCGCGCGGCGCCGTGGGCAGGCCGCGGTCGGCGGCGAGGCCCAGGAGCGACTCGTAGCGGCCGATGACCTCGTACCGCTCCTCGGGGTCTCCCTTCGGGATGCTCTCGACGCGCAACTCCCTTACGTTCAGGGCGACTTGGTCGAGCGTTGCGACGCGGTCGGCGAGGAGCAGCGCGGCGTACGCGGCGAACGTCTCGTCATCGACGGCGAGTTCGGCGAGGTGCGCCCGCCAGAAGTCGGCGCGCAGCACGCGGTTGCCGAGCAGCGGCGTGACCTTCAGGAGGTTCGGGCAGTCCGCGAGCGGCAGGGCGCGGCGGCCCTGCTTGGCGAGGTGCTTCCCGTCGGGGCTCGGCATGCCCTGGTGCCGCCACGTCGAGCGGAGGTGGTCGACGACCAGGATGTCGACCCTGTCCCCGTCCCCGCCGTCCAGGTCGGCCGTCCGGTCGGCGACCGCGCGCGGCGCCCCCGTCGGCACGCCGTCCTTGCTCGGCACGAAGTGCAGCCACCGGCCGCCCGCCCGCTCGGCGCCCGCGGCGCGGGCCGCGCCGTCGCCCGTGCCGTCGGGCAGCGGGACGACGGTGACGCCGGTCCGGTCCGCGGCGGCGGCCTGCGCGGACGCGCCGACCGCGGCGACGATCACCTCGACGCCGGGCGACGCCTGCGCGGCGAGGGCGTCCAGACAGGCGCCGAGGTGCCCCTGGACATTCCGCCCGTGGACGACGACGCTCAGCTCGGGTCCGGCGCTCCCGTCCCGCTCGGGCCCTGCGCTCTCGCCTTGCTCGGGCATGGCGGTGCCCCCCTTCCGTGTGCTCATGCGGTGGCCGTCCCTCGGTGGGCGAGCATCCGGTCGACGACCCGGCCCGCGGCCCCGCCGTCGTCCAGGTCGCAGAACTCGGCGCGGAACGCGTCGTACGCCTCGGTGTACGACGCGCTCGTCGCGTCGATGTCCTTGAGCGCGGCGATCAGCCCGTCGGAGGTGGGCACCAGCGGCCCCGGCGCGCGCTTCTCGAAGTCGAAGTAGAAGCCGCGCAGGCGGTCGCGGTAATGCTCCAGGTCGTACGTGAAGAACAGCATCGGACGGCCCGTCACGGCGAAGTCGAACATCACCGAGGAGTAGTCGGTGACGAGGACGTCGGCGATCAGGAGCAGGTCCATGATGTCCGGGTAGCCCGCCACGTCCCACACGAAGCCGTCGCCCGCGCCCGGCACCGGCTCCACGATGTGCGCGTGCGGCCGGACGAGCAGCACGTGGTCCTCGCCCAGCTCCGCGCGCGCCTTCGCCAGGTCGATGCGCAGGTCGAGCAGGAAGCCGCCGCGGTGGCGCTGCTTGTCCTCGCGCCACGTCGGCGCGTACAGGACGACCTTCTTGCCCTCGGGCAGGCCGAGGGCGCGGCGCACCTTCTCGGCGCGCTTGGCGCGGTCGGGGGCGAGCAGCACGTCGTTGCGGGGGTAGCCCGCCTCCAGGAGCTCGCCGTCCACGTCGCCGCCGAACCGGAAGGCGCTTCGCATGATCGGGGTGCTGAACTTGTTCGGGGAGAGCAGCATCGTCCACTGGTGGCGCTCGCGGTCCAGGTCCTGGAGGTACTGGGTGCTCGCGAAGTGGTCGTTGTCGAAGTCGAAGCCGATGCGCTTGAGCGGGGTGCCGTGCCAGGTCTGGACGATCTGCTGGCCCTCGCGCCGCTCCAGCCAGCGCGGGAAGTGCGTGTTGCCGACGATGTAGCGGGAGCGGGCCATCGCCTCGTAGTACTCGGGGCTGTGCACGCGGACCGCCTTCGCGGTGGCCGGGACCTCGCACTGGCCGTCCTTGACGACCCACAGGTGGTCGACCGGCAGGGCGCGGCGGACCATCTCCTCGTGGATGGCGCGCGGCGAGTCGCCGTACATGCGGCCGCCGAAGACGTCGTACAGGACGGCCTCGCGCAGCGGCTCGTGGCGGGCGGCCGGGTAGGCCTCGGTGCGCAGCCGGGTCTGGCGGTGGCGGCTGCGCTCGTCGGGGCGCAGCTCGGAGTGGGCCATCAGCGCGAGCTGGTCGTACTGGCGGGCCTGCAGCTCGACGCGCTTGCCGTGCGCCGCCACCTCCAGGGGGAGGTCGGCGTGGACGGGCGGGGCGAGCTGGACGGCGGTGCGGGAGCCGTCCGGCTTCTGTACGGAGGGCCACCAGAAACCGGCGCGGAGCGGGGTCGCCCCGGCGTAGCGGTGGGTGGGGGCGGGCACGAAGCTCGCTTCGAACCGGCCGTCGGCGGCCTTCGCAGGGAACGTGTACTCGTGGCCCGACCAGGTCTGGCGGAGCACGAGCTCCAGGTCGTGGGTGCCGGGCGCGGGGTAGCTGCCGGTGAGGGTGACGGTGCCGTCGGGGGCCGCGGAGACGTGGTTCACCAGGGGCTGGACGGGCTGGTCGCAGAGCTGGAGGTAGCCTCCCGGGCTGCGCCGGGCGTAGACGGTTCTGCTGGTGTCCGCCTGCGCGAACTGGGCGCCTGAGTAGCCCTCCCGGTCGTCCAGAATCAGGGCAAGACGGGTCGTCTTGACTGGAGCCTCGGTTTCCGTGCCCGGCACCGTGGGCTGTGCCCACCCGTGCCGCCCTGCGGCACGACTGCCCACAGTGGGAGCGGCCTGGTGGTCGTCCGTGGCGGGAGCGGCCGCGTCGATGATCTCCACCGACATGTCCCAGCGGGCGATCGAGCGCTCGGCCTGGGTCGGGCGTAGGCGCTCGTGGTTCTCGCGGACGTCCGTCAGGGCCGTCGTGTCCACGTGTGCCGTGAACGGGACGCGGCCCTCGTGCGGGGCGTCGAGGTCCAGCGGGACGGTGAGGATCGTGCCGGACTCGCGGTGGCGCA
Organism: Streptomyces sp. NPDC004732; assembly: GCF_040609235.1. NCBI lineage: Bacteria > Bacillati > Actinomycetota > Actinomycetes > Kitasatosporales > Streptomycetaceae > Streptomyces > Streptomyces sp. NPDC004732. Next base: position 93,086 of record NZ_JBEXJR010000020.1, on the reverse strand, counting down.
TGCGCAGCCGGGGCGTGCCCTCGGGGGCGGTGCGCAGGATGCCGCGGACGAGGAGGCGGGGGCCGTCGGCGCGGACCTCGAGGGCGCGCGCGTGCGCCGTCTCCACGCGGATGGCCAGCTCGCCGTCCTGGATCTGCGGGGCCACCCGGACGTCCTCGGTGACCCAGTGCGCGGGCGGCGTCTGCCCCGACCCCGTGCCCGCGCCGTGCAGCGGCCCGCGCCGCGGCGTCGAGCCCGTGCCCGCCACGGCGATCCGCACGTACCAGAGGCCGTCCACCCACTTGCCGCGGTGCCGCAGCCGCGAGGGGTTCACCAGCGCGCCGAAGCCCGCCCAGTCGGCGTGCCGGAACTCGGCGCCGGAGGCCACCGTCGCCTCGGGATCGAGGTGGCTGCGCGCGGGCACCAGGACCGTGCGGCGGCTGCCCTTCTCCTTGAGGATCAGCGACTTCAGCGCCTTGGTCCGCGACTCGGCGCCGATCTGGCGGGCGAACGCCCAGCCGGACAGCCACAGCTTGTCGTCGTGCCAGGCGGCCTCGTCGAGACGGCTGCGCAGCCGCAGCTCCTGGTCGAGGCGGAGGACGGCGTCCGGGACGGGGGCGGCCGGGTCGAGGAAGGGGTAGTCGGCCTTGGGGTGCAGCGCCCCGGCGACGGGGATCGAGCCGGGGTGCTCCTTCTCGAACTCCAGCTGGCCGATCAGCTCGTCCATGCGCCGGTGCACGGTCAGGTACAGCTTCAGCTTGTGCGGCACGTGCAGCGCGCGCACCGCGTCCTGGCCGATCTCGCGGACCAGGAGGCCCACGTGCTCCAGGAAGGCCTCCTGGTAGGCGGCGTCCGAGCCGGGGAGCACCTTCCAGAAGAGGGGGATCTCCTCGGCCAGGGCGTTGTTGTCGTAGACCTTCAGGTGCTCGGCGTACATCGGGTCGTCGCCGACGTGGGCGAGCATGAACTCGCGCACCATGCGGATCGACTTCACGCGGTCGATCAGGCCCTGCGGATTGGTGCGGTTCTGTGTGATGGACCGCTCGCCGATCTCGCGCTCGCGCCAGTTGTAGATCGGCTCGCTCAGGACGTCCACGGAGTCGGCGAGGTAGTGCGCGGGGACGCTGACGGGCGCGTCCTCGTAGAGCATGGCTTCCGGGTACGCGAGCCGGTGCCGCTCCCAGAAGGTGCGGCGGTAGACCTTGTTCCACGCGGTGCGGTCGGTGAGCAGCGGCCGGAACTTCGACACGTGGGTGCGCAGCCGGGTCGCGGCGAAGGGCACGCGGTGCACGGGCGACTGGACGTGTCCCGCGGAGCGGAAGCGGGTCACGTTGCCCGCCGCGAAGTCGGAGCCCGTCTCGTCGAGCGTCTCGATCATCAGCGCGTACGCCGTGGCCGGGAGGGTGTCGTCGCTGTCCACGAAGGCGAGGTACTCGCTGTCCGGGGACATCTCCCGCACGCCCGTGTTGCGTGCCGCGCCCAGGCCCTTGTTCTCCTGGGATATCAGGCGGAACCGCGGGTCGGCCGCCGCGAAGGCCTCGGCGATGGCCGCGCTGCCGTCCGTCGACCCGTCGTCGACCATGATCACTTCGAAGTCCTGGAACGTCTGGGCGGCCAGGGACTCCAGGCACTCGTCGAGGTAGAGCTCGACGTTGTAGACGGGGACGACAACACTCAGCCGTGGCTGCACGCGCACTCCTTCTGTTGCTAAACGCTCCCATAGTGTAAGGATCTGCGTATTGATGCGACAAAAGGGATGGTCCTGGCGGATGGGTCCGGCGGCTCGGGATCAGTCCTTGCCGCCGCCCGTGAAGCGCTCGTACTCCTTCAGGACGTCCCCGGTGGGCCCGTCCATCCGCAGCTCGCCGCGCTCCAGCCACAGCACGCGGTCGCAGGTGTCGCGGATCGACTTGTTGTTGTGGCTGACCAGGAAGACCGTGCCCGCGTGCTTGCGGAGCTCGCGGATGCGGGCCTCGGAGCGCTTCTGGAAGGAGCGGTCGCCGGTGGCCAGGGCCTCGTCGATGAGCAGGACGTCGTGGTCCTTGGCGGCCGCGATGGAGAAGCGCAGGCGGGCCGCCATGCCGGAGGAGTAGGTGCGCATCGGGAGCGTGATGAAGTCGCCCTTCTCGTTGATGCCGGAGAAGTCGACGATGTCGTCGTAGCGCTCCTGGACCTGCTCGCGGCTCATGCCCATCGCGAGACCGCCGAGGCGTACGTTGCGCTCGCCCGTCAGGTCGTTCATCATCGCCGCGTTCACGCCGAGCAGCGACGGCTGGCCGTGGGTGAAGATGCGGCCGCGCTCGACGGGCAGGAGCCCCGCGACGGCCTTGAGCAGCGTCGACTTCCCTGAGCCGTTCGTGCCGATCAGGCCGATGGCCTCGCCCTTGTACGCGGTGAAGGACACCTTCTTGACGGCGTGCACCTTGCGCACGCCCGCCCGTGTCTCGGTCTTCTTGCGGCCGCCGATGATCCGGTTGAGCGCGGCGGTGGCGCTGCCGCGGCCCGCGCCGGTGCCGTGCACGCGGTAGACGATGTCGACCTGGTCGACGATGACGGTGGGGGCGAGGCCCGGGGAAGTACCGGCGTTGTCGGAAGTGTCAGCCACGGCCGTACGTCTCCTCTGCTTTCCAGAAGTAGATGAACCCGCCGACCCCGGCGAGCAGTGCCCAGCCCAGGGCCCAGGCCCAGACGTGGTGCGGGAGCTGGTCCCGCTGGAAGCTGTCGATCAGCGCGAACCGCATCAGGTCGATGTAGACGGCCGCCGGGTTGGACTCCAGGAGCACCTTCACCACGTGCGGCAGGTTCTGGTCCTTGAGGACGGCCTCGATGCTCCACATCACCCCGGACACGTACATCCAGGTGCGCAGCACGAACGGCATCAGCTGCGCGATGTCCGGCGTCTTGCTGCCGAGCCGCGCCATGACGAGCGCCAGGCCGGTGTTGAACGTGAACTGCAGCGCGAGGACCGGGACCACCAGGAGCCAGGACGCCGTGGGCGGGACGCCGAAGCAGAGCAGGATCACGAAGAGCGCGCACATGGAGAACAGCAGCTGCTGGAGCTGTTGCAGGCAGTACGAGATCGGCAGCGAGGCGCGCGGGAAGTGCAGGGCGCGCACCAGGCCGAGGCTGCCGGAGATCGCGCGGGTGCCCGCCATCACCGACTGCTGGGTGAAGGTGAAGACGAAGACGCCGGTGACCAGGAACGGGACGTAGTCCTCGACGTCGCGCTTGGTGTTCATCAGCACGCCGAAGATGAAGTAGTAGACCGCCGCGTTCAGGAGCGGCGTCATCACCTGCCAGAGCTGGCCGAGCTTGGCCTGGCTGTACTGGGCGGTCAGCTTGGCCGTCGAGAAGGCGGTGATGAAGTGACGGCGCTGCCACAGCTGCCGTACGTAGGCAGGCAGGGAGGGGCGGGCGCCGCTGACGGTCAGGCCGTGCCGGGCGGCCAGCTCGGCGGCGGTCGGCGTCGGGTCGGCGGGGTTCGCTGTATGGGGCTGGGGCTGGGTCTGGTGCGGTGCGTCGAGGGCCTGGCTCACGTCCGTTGCTTTCGCTCGGGGAGGCTGCGGGGAGCCTGCGGAAAGGCTGGAGGCGGACGTCGGGACGGACCCGTATCGTCGCAACGCCGACAGTAGGCCGTCGGTACGTCGGAACGCAACCGTATCGTCGTGACGCTTTATGCTGTCCGTATGACGACGAGCAGGCCACAGGGTGAACAACCGCGCCGCAGGGCCCCCGCCGGGGCCGCCGTGCTCCGCGAGGACGTGACCGAGGCGATCCGCGCCGCTGTCTTCGGGGAACTGGCCTCCGTCGGCTACGCGCGCATGTCCATCGAGGGCATCGCGCGCCGCGCCGGGGTCGGCAAGACCGCCGTCTACCGCCGCTGGCGGTCCAAGCTGCACCTCGTGCTCGACCTGGTGTCGGCGATAGCGGTACAGGGGCTTCCGGCGCCGGACACCGGTTCGCTGGAGGGTGACCTGCGGCTGCTGTACGAGGTCACCTCGCGCGCCCTGCGGCACCCCGTCGCCTCGCAGATCATCCCCGACCTGCAGGCCGAGGCCGCGCGCAATCCGGAGATCGCGGAGGCGCTGCAGAAGGCGCTCCGCGAAGGTCAGCACGGCGTCGCGAGCGGCATCGTGCGGGCGGCGGTGGAGCGGGGCGAGCTGCGGGCGGAGGCGGACGAGGAGCTGGCCCTCGACCTGGTGTCGGGGCCGCTCTACTGGCGTTCCGTGGTGGTGCGGGCCGAGCTGTCCAAGGGCTATCTGGGAAAGCTCGCGGCGGCTACGGCGGCGGGACTGCGGGCGCTCTGAGCCTCTTGCGTGCCGAGGGTCCCCCCCCCGCAGGCGGCTATGCCTCCCGGCTGCGCGTCAGGAAAAGCGTCACGCCCGCCCCGAGCGCCGTGACGCCCGTGCCGATGCTGATCAGCGCCTGCTGCACACCGTCGAAGGCGAAGCTGGTCGAGACGTTGACGACGAGGGCGACGGCGAGGACGAACCAGAGCAGGGCCTTCATGGGGTGATGCCTTCCGGGCGGGGCGGCCGACGCCTCGTGCGGCGACCTGAGGTCAATCTTCCCGTCCGCGCGGCGACGCGACGATGGAGTGCTCTCCCGAACCGATGGTGTAGCGCGCTACACCATCGCCCAGGGGGCCGCTCCCTCCCCGCCCCTTTCCCCGTGGCCTAGCCTGACCTGCATGAAGGAGACATTGCGGCGGGTGGGGGCCGCCATGGCCCAGCTGGTCAAGGGAGCCGGGCTCGCACTCGTCTCGTATCTGTTCCTGGCGCTCATCCTGTTCACCGCGTTCGTCACCGTCCTGGTGGTCGGCGCGGCGGTGCTGCCCGAAACGGTGCAACTGCTGCGCAGGACCGCGGGATTCAAGCGCGGCCTCGTCGGCCGCTGGACGGGCCGCCCGGTCCCCGAGGCCTACCTCCCCCTCACCGGCGGCGTCCGCGCCCGCGTGAGCACCGCCCTCACCGACCCCGGCACCTGGCGCGACCTGCGCTGGCTCGGCGTCCACTTCGTCTACGGCCTGATCCTCCTGTACGCCGCACTGCCCCTGGTCGTCCTCGGGCTGCTCGTCGACGGCGTGTGGTGCGGGATCGTCGGCCGCAGGGCCGTGCTCCTCCCGCTCGTCGTCCGGCTCGCCGACCTCGACGCGCACTGGTCGCGGATGCTGCTGCTCCCCTCGCCGGAGGCGCAGCGCAGCGCCGACCTCGCCGAGCGCGTCGAGGAGCTCACCGTCACCCGGGCCGGGGCCGTCGCCGCGCACGGCGCCGAACTGCGCCGCATCGAACGGGATCTGCACGACGGCACGCAGGCCCGCCTCGTCTCCCTGTCCATGCGGGTGGGGCTCGCGCGCCGCGCGTACGACAAGGACCCGGAGGCCGCGAAGAAGCTCCTCGCCGACGCGCAGGACCAGGCCGAGGAGGCGCTCACCGAACTGCGCCACGTCGTCCGCGGCATCCATCCGCCGATCCTCACCGACCGCGGGCTCGTGGGCGCGGTACGGGCGCTGGCCGCGGGCAGCGGGCTCCAGGTGACGGTGGAGGAGGACGGCGTCGAGGACGGGGCGCGGGCCCCGGCCGCCGTGGAGGCCGCCGCGTACTTCGTCGTCGCCGAGGCGCTGACCAACGCGGCCAAGCACAGTGGCTCGGAGCGGGCCTTCGTGGAACTCTCGCGGAGGGGCGCGGTGTTGCGGGTCGTGGTCCGTGACGAGGGGCGGGGCGGGGTGGACGAGTCGGGCGGCAGCGGGCTGCTCGGCATGCGGCGCCGGGTCGCCGCGCTCGACGGGACCGTGGAAGTGTCGAGCCCCGCCGGGGGGCCGACCGTGATCGAAGTGGAGCTGCCGTGCGCGTGGTGATCGCCGAGGACAACGCCTTGCTGCGGGAAGGGGTGGTGCTGCTGCTCACCTCCGCGGGGCACGAGGTGGTCGCGGTCGCCTCAAGCGGCCCCGAGGTGCTGCCCGCGCTCCTCGAACACCGGCCCGATGTCGCCGTGCTGGACGTCCGGATGCCGCCGGGCTTCCGCGACGAGGGCCTGCGGGCGGCGCTCGCGGCGCGGGCGGAGATCCCCGGCCTTCCGGTGCTCGTCCTCTCCCAGTACGTCGAGGAGACGTACGCCGCCGAGCTGCTGGGCGGGGGCGCGAGTGGCGTCGGCTATCTGCTGAAGGACCGGATCGGGCGGGTCGACGAGTTCCTCGACGCGCTGGAGCGGGTGGCGGGCGGCGGGACGGCGCTGGACCCGGAGGTCGTCACGGAACTCCTTACGCGCCGCCGGGACGACCCCCTGGACTCACTGACCCCGCGGGAGCGCGAGGTGCTGCAACTGATGGCGGAGGGCCGGGACAACGCGACGATCGCGTCGCTGCTCGTGGTCTCCGACCGCGCGGTGAGCAAACACATCGGCAACGTCTTCGCCAAGCTGGGCCTGCCACCGAGCGACAGCGGGCACCGGAGGGTGCTGGCGGTGCTTGCTCATCTGAACCGGGGCTAGGGCCTGTCTGAAGACAGGCCCTAGGGTGCGGCTGCGGGTGCCTGGTCAGTGGCGGCCTCACCGCCCCGGATAACGCCCCCTCAGCGCCCGACGCGCAGGCCACAGCGTGCCCGTAGTTGTCGTCGCCGCGACCGTCAGGGCGATCAGTGCCGCCTGGGCGGGGGCCAGGTGGGGCAGGGAGTGGGCCGTCGACAGGGCAAAGGCCAGGAGGGGGAGCGAGGCCACCACCGTGCCGACTGCCAGGCCCGTCAGGGTGGTGGCCGCCGTTTCCAGGGCGAGCATGTGGCGGAGTTGGCGCCGGTCAGCTCCGGCCCTGCGGAGCAGGGACAGTTCGGGGCGGCGGCCGATCGTGATGAGGGCGAGGGTGCTCAGGACGGCGATCGCCGTGAAGGCGCCGATCGCGCCGACCGCCGCCACGGTCACCACCTCTCCCAGCGCCCGGTCCTCCGGGTCGAGCCGCTCGGGGGCGGGGTCCGACTCCAGGCGCGCCCCCGGCGCCGCCGCACGCAGGGCCCGGGGCTCGGCGTCCCCGGCCACCAGGATCCGGTCCGCCCCCGGCGCGGACGTGTGGCGGCGCAGCTCCTCCTGGGAGAACAGGAAGGCACCCAGGGCCAGTTCGCGGTCGTACGTCGCCACCACCCGAAGGCGTGCCTCCACCCCGTCGCCGAACCGCACCGTCACCGTCGAGCCGGGGTGTGCGTCCAGGGAGCGGGCACGGTCCCTGCCGACCGCCACCGTGCCGGGGCGCAGTGCGGTGAGGTCGCCCTCGCGGACGCCCGGGTCCAGGGTCCGGGTCAGGCCCCCGGTGGTCGCCCCGAGCACCGGGAGGCGATCCAGGCGGGGCGAGCCCGTCTCGCGGCGGGCCAGGACCACCGTGCCGCGGGTGATGCCCGTGGCCGCCCGCACCCCCGGGACCGCGTCGATGCGGGACAGGGCGGTGGCGGGCAGGCCGCCGGGCGCGGTCAGGGCGTAGTCCGCGCGCGCCGCCTGCCGTGCCTGGTCGCCCGCCGCGTGCGTCATCGTCGCGCCCGCGGACAGCTGCACCACGATGAACGCCGTGACCAGGATGACCGGGGTGAGCGCCGCCCCGAGCCGGGTCGCCGTCGCCGTGCAGTTGGCCGCCGCGAGGTGGCCGCCCACGCCGCCGAACCTGCGCAGCGGCCCTCCAAGGACCCGCATCGCGCCCTCGGCGATCCACGGGCCGAGCAGCGCGCACCCGATCACCAGGACCACCGCCGCCGCACCGGCCGCCGCGGCCGCCGCCTCCCCGTGCTGGAGCGTCGCGGTACCCGCCGAGCTCACGCCGACGAACAGCAGGACGAGCCCGGTGATCTGACGGGCCTTGCCCGGCGCCTGTTCGCGCAGCGCTTCCGCGGGGCGTACCTTCCCCGTCCGCGCGCAGGCGATCAGCGCGGCGACGCGGGCGATCAGGAGGGTCAGGCCCGCCGTCAGGAGAGGGGCGGGCAGCAGCCAGGGCGGCAGGGGGAGGACGAGCCCCGGGGGCAGGGCGCCCCGCGCGTCGAGCAGGGCGCGCAGGCCCAGGAACGCGGGGACGGCAGCCACCGCTCCCACCAGACCCGCCACCGCGGCGACCCGGCCGACCTCGCGGCCCACCGCGCCCCGCACCTGCCGCGGCGTCGCGCCCACCGCCCGCAACAGGCCCAGCTCGTGCCCGCGTTGCCGCAGCGCCTGCACCACCGTCGACGCCACGACGAGCAGCGCGATCAGCACGACCGTTGCGGTCACGGAGCCCAGCAGCGCCAGCATGCCGGACCTGGCGGGCGCCGCCGCGAGGAACTCGGCGGCGCCGCGCCCGTTCCCCGTCAGGACGCGGAGCCGGGCGCCGTCCCCGTCCGCCCGCCTGCCCACGCTCCTGAGGCCCGCCTCGTCCACCGCGTGCCGCACGCGCGTACGCAGGGCCGCCGTGCTCGTACCGGAATCCGCGAGCACGCCGATCGCGGCCACCGAGCCGGGGCGGCCCGCCAGCCGGTGGGCCCGGTCCGCGGTGAAGTAGGCGGCCGCGCGCGGGCCTTCGGCGATGCCCGTCACCCGGTACGTCGCCTCGGCGCCGGACACGCGGACGGGGACGCGGTCGCCGACGCGGGCCGTTCCCTCGCCGACGACGACTTCGTGGGGGTGCCGGGGAGCACGGCCCTGGAGCAGGCCGTAGGGGGCCAACCGGGCCGCGGGCCAGGGGCGTCCGGTCGCGGGGGTGTTCTTGCCGCCCACCTTGATGCCCAGCTCGAACACCTCGTCCGCGATCACCGCGCGGACGCCGGGGACGTCCCGCAGGGTGCTCAGCGCGGCCCGGGGAACCCTGACGCGCTCGGTGAGTCCCGCCGTCGCCGTCTCGGGGTCGCTGCCCCACGGCTTGGCGGTGAAGCGGGTGTGCTGGTCCCCGGCGACGACGAGGCCCGCGTCCGCGTACCGCTCCACGCGCGCGTGCCCCAGTCCGGCCGACGCCAGCGCCAGGGTGAACGAGCCGAGCAGGAGGGAGGTGAGGGCGAGGGCGGCGAACACGGCGGCCCAGGCCTTGCGGTGCGTCCGGGCGCCGCGCGCGGCGAGCAGCCGGGTCGCCTTGACGGGGGCGGCGCTCATGCCGCCCGCCGGGACAGGTTCCGCATGATGCCGTGCACTTGGGCCGCTCCGGGACGGTCGAGGCGTGTGACGACACGTCCTTCGGCGAGGAACAGCGCCTCGTCGGCCCAGGCCGCCGCGGCCGGGTCGTGGGTCACCATCACGACGCTGTGCCCGTCCCGGTCGACCGCCTGCCGCAGCAGCGCAAGGACGTCCTGTGCGGTGGCCGGGTCGAGGGCGCCGGTCGGCTCGTCGGCGAAGACGACGTCCGGCGAGGCGACCAGGGCGCGGGCGACGGCGACGCGCTGCTGCTGGCCGCCGGACAGCTCCGCGGGCCGGTCGTCCGCACGCCCGTCGAGCCCCACGGCGGCGAGCGCGCACAGCGCCCGGTCGGCGTCGGACGCGTCCGCGGCGCCCGCGAGGAGCAGCGGCAGGGAGACGTTCTCCTGGACGCTCAGGGACGGTACGAGATTGTGCGCCTGGAAGACGAAGCCGACGCGCTCGCGGCGCAGCCGGGTCAGCGCGGCCTCACCGAGCGCGCCGATGTCGACGCCCCCGATGCGCACGGTCCCGGAGGTGGGCCTGTCGAGGCCCGCCGCGCACTGCAGGAGCGTCGACTTGCCGGATCCGGAAGGGCCCATGACGGCCAGGAACCGGCCGCGCGGCACGGCGAGGTCGACGGGTGCGAGGGCGGGGACGCCGCGCCGGTAGGACCTTTCGACCCCGTCGAGCGCGAGCGCGTCGGGCACGGCCGCCGGCTTCCCTGCGGATACTGCTCCGGAACCCCGTCGCCTGAACATCCGTACGCCCTCCCAGTGGTCGCTGCTGCCACTGAGAACGCTAGGAACACCAGGTCGGCGGGGCGAGAGAGCGCACTCCCGACCCGATGGTGGAGCCTGCTACACCCCCTCGGGGGAGCCGTCAGTCGCGCGCCGCCTCCGGATGCAGCCGCACCCAGCCCGCCCAGGCCGACGCGACCATCTCGCGCACGTCGCGCTTCGCGGACCAGCCGAGTTCCGTGGCGATGCGGTCCGCGGCCGCCACCACGCGGGCCGGGTCGCCGGGGCGGCGGGCCGTGACCTCGGCGGGGGTGTCGTGGCCGGTGACCTCGTTGATGAGGTCCGTCATCTCGCGGACCGAAACGCCCTCGCCGCGGCCGATGTTGAGGGTGAGGTCCGTGCCGGGCACCGCGGACGCGAGCCTGCGGGCCGCCGCCACGTGGGCCTCTGCGATGTCGACGACGTGGATGTAGTCGCGTACGCACGTGCCGTCGGGGGTCGGATAGTCCGCGCCGAAGATCCGCGGGGCCCGACCTGCGGTGAGCTTCTCGAAAACCATCGGGACGAGATTGAAGACGCCGGTGTCGACGAGGTCGGCGGAGGCCGCGCCCGCCACGTTGAAGTAGCGCAGGGACGCCGTCGTCAGGCCGTGCGCGCGGCCCACCGCGCGCACCAGCCACTCACCGGCCAGCTTCGTCTCGCCGTACGGGCTCATCGGCAGGCACGGCGTCTCCTCGGTGACGAGGTCGACGTCGGGCATGCCGTACACGGAGGCGGACGAGGAGAAGACGAAGTGGGCCACGGCGTCCGAGTCGGCCGCGGCGTCGAGCAGGACCCGCAGGCCCTCCACGTTCTCGTGGTAGTAGTGCAGCGGCCGCTCCACGGACTCGCCGACCTGCTTCTTGCCCGCCAGGTGCACGATGCCGGTGACGGCGTGCTCCCGGAAGGTGCGGGTGAGCCGGTCGCCGTCGAGGACCGAGCCGACGACCAGCGGCACCCCGTCGGGCACGCGCTCGGCGATGCCGGTGGACAGGTCGTCGTAGACCACGGCCCGCTCGCCCGCCTCCGTCATGGCGCGGACGACGTGCGCCCCGATGTATCCGGCGCCGCCGGTGATCAGCCAGGTCATGGTCGGCTTGTCCTGTCTTGTCGCGAGTGTGATGCGTGAGGTGCAGTGTCGCAGAGCCCCTGTCCGGTCCGTGTCAGCGGCCCGCGATGCCAGGCACGGAGCGCAGCAGCCTGGTCAGGCGCCGCTTCGCGACCCCGGCGACGCCCCGCACACCGGGCGCCAGCCGCACCGAGAGGTTGCCCGCCTGGGTGGCGTACGGCTGGACGAGCAGGACGCCGCGCCGCCTGCTCGGGACCACCGTGCGGCGCAGCAGTCCGGGCCCGGCGACGGCGCGCGCGGTCGTGTCGCGCGCCGTGCCGTCCTCGAACCGGAGCCGCAGGCGGATGTCCCACACGGCGTTGTCCAGCGATCCGAGGTCGAGCAGGACCGTGGCGGCCCAGGTCTCGCCGGGCCGCTCGGTGCCGAACGCCGCCGTCCTGCGCAGACCGGGCTGCCCGCTCTGCCGGTGCACCAGTTCGACGTCGACCGTGGCGGGGCCCGCGTCCGCCACCCGTCCGTACAGCTCGTGCATCCGCAGCGTCAGCCGCGACCCGCCCGCGGCCGGGCGCAGCTCGCCGTCGACCGCGATGGGCAGCAGCCGCACGGGCCGCACGAGCAGGTGCTCCAGGGTGACCTGGGGGAGGTCAGGGGCCCAGACGGGCGTGGCGTCGGCGGCCCTCGGGTACGGCGCCGTGAGCCGGGCCGGGCGCGCCGCGACCTGCTTCAGCCGGGTCAGGTCGCGCGGCTGTTCGGAGGCGAGGATCACGCGGGCGATGACCCGGCCGGGCGCGGGCGCCGCGTCGAGGTCGGCGGTGTCGAACGTCGCCAGGTAGGCGCGGGTGTGGGCCCACCACTCGCGCTGGTACTCCGTGCCGCGCGCGGCGAGTTCCCGGGTGTACATGCGCAGGCTGTGGTCGACGAACTTGGCGCGGGCCGCCCGCGCGAGCTGCTTGCCGCCGGTGCCGAGCGCGTCCCGCAGGATCTCGACGGACTGGCGGTGCGCCTCCGTGCGGGCCTGCCAGTTGGCGATCCCGGAGCGGTCCAGGGAGATCGACAGCTTGGCGGCGGCGCGGCGCACGTGCCAGACGTAGACCGTGTCGGGGACGAGGGCGATGCGCGGTGCGGCGGCCAGCATGCGCGCGGTGAAGACGAAGTCCTCGTAGACGAAGCGGCCTTCGGGGAAGCGGATGCCGTGCTCGCGCAGGAAGTCCGTGCGGTAGAGCTTGTTGACGCAGAGCGTGTCGTGGACGAGGCGGGGGCGGAGCTCGGGGCGGGCGACGAGTTGCGCCTTGCGGTAGATCTCCGGCTGCCAGGGGATCTCGCGGCCCGATGGCAGCTCGCGGCGCACGCAGAGCCCGGCGGCGACCTGCGCGCCGTGCCTGCGGGCGGCGGCGAGCAGCGCGTCGGCCGCGCCGGGCGGCAGCACGTCGTCGCTGTCGAGGAACATCACGTACGGCGCGGTGGCGGCGTCGATCCCGTCGTTGCGGGGCGTGCCGCAGCCGCCGCTGTTGGTCTGTCGGCGCACGACGCGCACGCGCGGGTCGTGCGCCGCGAGCGCGGCCAGGATCTCCGCGCTGTCGTCCGTCGAGCAGTCGTCGACGGCGATCACCTCGTGGACGGCGGGGCCCTGTGCCAGCGCGGAGCGCACGGCGTCCGCGACGTGGGCCGCGTCGTTGTATCCGATCACGACTACGGAGACCACGGAGACGACGGAGACGTCGGAGCCGGACGGGTTCGTGGCAGGGGTGTTCTGGGCACTCGGGTGAGGCAGGATGCGGTCCACAGTGGAAATTTTAGGGGTTGCTGGCAATTATCCGATTAGAGGGGCATTCGTGGGCGTGGACCTGCCCGGATGTGCACCTTTCGGCCCGCCCACCCGCGCGAGCACCTCACCCGTGCGCGGGCTCCAGCCCACCACGACGGCCTCGGACGGTACCCGCTGGTCACGGGTGAGCAGCAGCCACCGCACGTCGTACCGGCGGACGATCGCCGACCGCTCGGCGCGCGTGGAATCGGGGGAGAGGTAGGAGCGCACGGTCGCCAGGCGCCGCTTGCGCACGTCCTCGTCGAGGGAGGGGTCCGGCCAGGCGGGGGCGACGAGGTTGGCGCCGAAGCCGGGCACGGAGTGGGTGGCGTGGTAGCCGTTCGTCAGGACGACGTCGCCCCGGTGCATGTGGCCGACCGCCCATCCGTAGCCCGGCCAGCGCGGCGGCTGGTCGAAGCCGATGGGGTCCAGGGCGCGGGGCACGACGGCGCCCGCCTGGATCTGGAAGAACCCGACGCACGCCCCGAGGGCCGCGGCCCCGGCGAGCGCGCCGCGCCGCCATCCCCAGCCGCGGGGCGCCGCGAGCTCGATGGCCAGCGCGAACTGGAGGGGCACCAGCGTCAGGCCGAGGATGCGGCCGTAGGTGTAGTGCCCGCTGAGCCAGCCGTACGCGACGACCGCGCAGTCCAGGGCGAACATCAGGACCAGGGGGTCCCTGCGGTCCCTGCGGAAGCGCAGCCACAGGGCGGGCAGGCCGATCAGGGCCAGCCAGAAGCGCTGGGGCATCTCCGTGTAGAGCTGGCGGTGGATCCAGTCGACGGACTCGTCCCCGACGAGGGAGAAGACGCTGTAGTACGGCCAGAGCGAGGCGAGGACCGCCGCGGTCACGGCGGTCACCGCCCAGGGCCACGCCCGGAGCCAGGCCCCGCGCCGCACCGGGAGGCCCGACGCGGCGAACGCGACGACACCGATCACCGCCCCCACCGACGAGATGGGGTGGACGAGCAGGATCAGCCCGCACAGGGCGCCGAGTCCCGCGTACGGCCATGGATCGCGCCGCATGCCGCGGGCCAGCGCGCCCGCCCACGCCCAGGCCCAGAACGTCAGGCCGATCGCGAACGTCGACGGGTAGCCGAGGTTCCCCGTCATCGACATCAGGCCCAGATAGCCGCTCCACCACGCCATCCGGGTGCCCCACAGCAGCACCATCGCGAAGAGCGCGAGGACCGGCGCCCACGGGCGGGGCGTCAGGACGCGGACGAAGCGGCCGATGCCGGTGAGCAGGACCAAGAGGTTCAGCGGCCCGGCGAGCTTCACGACCTGCCAGCCCGCGAGACCCGTGGCCTTCGCGAACAGGCCCTGCACGACGGCGTACGGCGAGTAGTACGCGCTGCCGTCGCCCGGCAGGGCCGCCATCGGGTGCCCGGGGTGGAGGAGGTTCTCCTTCAGGCGCTCGACGACGGCCGCGTGCTGGCCGAAGTCGCAGCAGATCGGCACCCGCCAGTAGGCGAGCGACATCACCAGCCAGAACAGCCCGCCGAGGACGAGGTACGGCGAAGGACGGCGGCGCCCGCCGCCGCCCAGCGCCGTCGCGCCATGTGCCGCCCGGCGGGTGAGCAGCGCCCCGCTCACCGCATCAGCCTCTCCGCCACGCGGGCCGCGGCCTGCCCGTCGTCCAGGTCGCAGTAGGCCTCGCGGAACGCCGCGTACGCCTCCGCGTGCCGGGACGTGATCGCGTCCAGGTCGCGCAGCGCCTCGACGACCTCGCCGGTGGAGGCGAGCAGCGGGCCGGGGGCGCGCGTCTCGAAGTCGAGGTAGAAGCCGCGCACGGTGTCGCGGTAGTGCTCCAGGTCGTAGGCGTGGAACAGCATCGGGCGGCCGGTGTGCGCGAAGTCGAACATCAGCGAGGAGTAGTCCGTCACCAGGACGTCGGCGAGCAGCAGGAGTTCGGCGGCCCGCGGGTGCGCCGACACGTCGCGCACGAAGGGTGCGCGGGCGCCCGGCAGCCGCCCTGACGTCAGCGGGTGCTTGCGCACGAGCAGCACGTGGTCGTCGCCGAGCACGGACTCGGCGGCGCGGAAGTCGAGCGCGGGCTCGTAGCGGAACCGGCCGGGGGAGTACGCGAGATGGTCCCGGTAGGTGGGCGCGTAGAGCACGACGCGCTTGTCCGGGGTGATGCCGAGCTCGTCGCGGACCCGCTCGGCGACCTTGTCGCGGTCCTCGGTGAACAGCACGTCGTTGCGCGGCGACCCCGCCTCCAGGACCTCACCCTCGTAGGCGAGGGCACGCCCCAGGTGCGGGGTGGAGAAGCGGTTCGGCGAGATGAGGACGTCCCACTGGCGGGACAGCTTCGGCAGCGCGTCGAGGTGGCCGTGGTCGGCGTAGAGCGTGTCGGTCAGGTCGGTGCCGATGCGCTTGAGCGGGGCGCCGTGCCAGGTCTGGACGACGGTCTGGCCCTCGCGGCGCTCGAAGAAGTCGGGGAGGTGGCCCGCCGTGACGATGCGGCGGCAGCGGGCCAGCGCGTCGTACCAGTCGGCACTGTGCTCCTCGACGCCCTTCGCGCCCGCAGGGACGTGGGTCTGCTGGTCGTGCGTGACCCACAGGTGCTCGACGTCGGTGCCGCGCCGCACCAGCTCCTCGTGGACGGCGCGCGGCGACTCCCCGTCGAAGTACAGGACGGCGTCGGTCAGGGGCAGTTGGCGGCGGCTCGGATAATGGACGGTGCGGAGTCTGTGCCGTCGGTACGCGCCGCGCTCGGACCGGGAGAGCACCGAACCGGCCTCGACGAGCAGCCGGTCGCCGAACCGCCGGTCGACGGTGAACTCCCGCCCCTGGACGGTGTGGTGCAGGGGCAGCGTGGCGGACGCCGCGGCGAGCAGCCGCACGGGCACCCCGTCCTCGGCCCGCCCGGGCACCGCCTCCCCGCCGGGGCCGCCCGGTCTCGCGGCGTCCCGCAGGAACGCGTACCACCGCCCTTCGCGCAGCGCCCCGCCGCCCGGTGCGACCACCGCGCGGAAGCGGTCCCCGTCCCGCTCCGCCGGCACGGTCAGCTCCTCGTCGCGGCCGCTGTGCCGCAGCACCAGCTCGGGCTCGTGCCAGCTGGCCGCGGTCACCGAGCCCGCCACGGTCAGCGTGCCGTCCGCGCCCCAGGCGACGTGGTCGGCGACCGGCTGCCGGGTCAGCTCGACGACCAGCTGCCCCTGGTCGTTGGCGGTGGCGCAGAGTTCGCGGCCCGCGCACGACGCATACCGTCCCGGGGGCAGGTCGAGGGTGGCGGCCAGGGACTTCAGGGTGCCGCCCGGCAGTACGAGGTTGGCCTGCCAGCGGTCGCCGTGCGGGGGCTCGACCTCCTTGGGCGCGAGGTGCGGGGTGGGCGCCACGCCCTCCAGGTCGGCGAGCCGGACGCGGACCTCGAAGCGGTCGCCGGTGAGCCGTGCGGGGTAGTCGAAGTCCGTCCTGGTGGCCGCGTGGGTGAGGCGCAGGGCGGTGGGCCGCAGTCGGCCCGGCAGGGAGCCCGCGAGGACGATGTCGTCACCGTCGCGCCGGTGGGTGTCCACGCGCGCCGCGTACTCCTGGATCCGCAGCACGAGGCGGCCCTTGCTGAAGCCGAGGACGAGCCGGAGCCCGTCGCCGAGCTCGCGCACCACGGACTGCGCGGAGGCTCCCTCCACGGCCCGCACCGCGGTCCTGCGGACCGTGCCGTGGCCCGCGACGACCATGCCGAACAGCCAGTTGCCGGGCTGCCAGCGCCCGCCGGTCTTCAGCTGCTCGGGGTCGACCGTCATCTCGAAGCCGGACAGGTCGTAGCAGTGCAGCCGCTGCCGGGACTTCTCGGTGGCCTGCGGCGCGGCGACCGTCCGCGTCGGCACGCGGCGGAACTTCCCCTTGCTGCGGACCGACTTGAGGAGTCCGGCCTTCACGGAGTGCCCGGGCCGGGTCGCCTCCAGGTTGCGCACGTACGCGTATCCGCTGATCCGCAGCTTCCCTTCGGCGTCCCACCTGGCCTGGCTCACCCGGGCCACCGCGGGCAGTTCGCCCCGGCCGATCCGGGCGACCTTCTCGGGGACGGCGCCCACCCCGGGGTAGGCGGCGCGGCGGCGCACCTTCCCGCGCACGTGGAAGGCCGAGCCGTTGGCCCGCTCGAAGGCGAGGAGTTCGATCAGTTCCGCGGTGCGCGACTCGCGGACGAGCTGCCACTTGACGCGCAGGTCGACGGGGAGCTCCGCGAGCACGGCCGGGTCGGCGCGGCGCAGGAACGCGGCCGTGCCGGTGAGGAACGCGGTGCGGTACTCGGGGCCGCCCATCGGCAGCCCTTCCAGGAAGTACACGAAGTCGTCGCGCAGGCAGGACGCGTCGTACGTCTTCTTCATGTCCGGCGCGTGCTCGGCGAGGAAGCCGGAGACGTGGGCGCAGGCCGCGATCCGGTCGCGCACGCCCTTGACGTCGGTGCGGCGCCGGGTGATCGATCCCTCGCGGACCCGCCAGTAGTAGACGTGGTCGCTGAGCACGTCCACGGATCCGGCGAGGAAGTGCGCCGGGATCATCACGGGGGTGTCCTCGTAGAGCTTGCCCTCGGGGAAGGTGAAGCGGTGCCGGTCCCAGAAGGAGCGGCGGAACACCTTGTTCCAGGCCACCCGGTCGGAGAGCAGGTCCAGGTCGCGCCCGATGTGGGTGCGGGTGCGCGGTTCGGTCAGCCACTTGTACTGCCAGGCCTGGGAGCGGCCGCGTTCGTTGAGCCGCCAGACGTTGCCGCTCGCGAAGTCGGAGCCGGTGGCGTCCAGACTCGCGATCATCCGTCCGTACGCGTCGTGGGGCACGACGTCGTCGCTGTCCACGAAGGTCAGGAACTCAGCGGTGGGAGACGCCTTGCGCACACCGGTGTTGCGGGCGGCGCTCAGTCCGGCGTTGCGCTGGCGGACGTAGACGAAGCGGGGGTCCTTGGCGGCGAACTCGCGGGCGATGCGGGGGCTGGCGTCCGTCGAGCCGTCGTCGACGAGGACGCACTCCAGGCCGCCGCGCGCCTCCGGGCCGCCCAGCAGGCCCGGGCCGGGGCCGTTCATGGTCTGCCCGGCGATCGACTCCAGGCACTCCTCCAGAAACTCCTCGACGTTGTAGATGGGTACGACGACGCTGAGACGGGGCTGCACGCGAACCGGCCTTTCGTGGGGATAACGGCATATTCATCCCCTTTGCCCGTTCTCCGCTCCCGTTCGTCAATTACCTTGCCCCCGACCACCCCAACGAGTGACGTTCGGTCTTCGACAGGCGGTGTCCGGCTGACTACGGTCGGTGTCCATGACGCGCTTCTCGGTTGTCGTCCCCGTCCACCGCGTCCAGGGCTACCTGCGTGCATGCCTGGACTCGGTGCTCACCCAGTCCTTCGGCGACCTCGAACTGATCGTCGTCGACGACGCGTCCCCCGACGCCTGCGCCGCGATCGCCGCGGAGTATGCGGAGCGCGACCCGCGCGCGCAACTCGTCCGCCTCCCCGCCCAGGCAGGTCCTGGCCCCGCCCGCAACATCGGCGCCGACCGTGCCACCGGCGACCACCTCCTCTTCCTCGACGGCGACGACCTGCTCCTGCCCGGCGCCCTGGAGGCCGTCGACGCCGCGCTCACGGCGGCGGGCGGCCCGGACGTTGTTCTCTGCGCGCACGACCGCGTCGACTGGTGGGAGAACGTCCGTCCCGGCGGCGACGACCTCACCGGCGACCCCCTCGCCGCCACCCCCGCCGCCTGGAACCGTGTCTTCCGGCGCGGCTTCTGGCACGAGCAGCGGCTCGCCTTCTCCTCCGGTGCGTACGAGGACGTGGTGCCCGTCCGCACCGCGACCCTGCGTGCGGGCGAGCGCACCGCCGTCCTCGACCGGCCCTGCGTGCGCTGGCGCGAGCGGCGCGCTGGCAGCTTCGCCAAGACGCCGGGCAGGGCGCACTTCGCCCTGATCGGACGGTACGAGCAACTCCTCGCCGCCGCGGGCCCCGAGGAGCGCGCCCGGCTCCTGCCGCACGCCGCCACCCACCTGCTCGCCGTCCTCGACGACCCCGGGCGGATCAGGCAGGGCGACCGGCGTGACTTCTTCCGCGAGGCCGCCCGGCTCCACCAGCAGTACGCGCCCGGCGGCACCACACCCGCCACCCCCGAGGGAAAGGCCCTGGCCACCGCCTCGTTCGCCGCCTACGAAGGGCTGCGCAAGGCGGAGACCCGGCGGCTGCGCCTCACCCGGCAGCTGAAGCGGCAGAAGAAGAAGCTGCGGGCCCGCGCCATGCGCGCCGCCTACCGCGCCGACCTGCGCCGCCCCCTCGACCCGCACCTCGCCGTCTACGGCGCCTACTGGAACCGCGGCGTCTCCTGCAACCCGGCCGCCATCCACGCCAAGGCCCGCGAACTCGCCCCGCACGTCAAGGGCGTGTGGGTCGTCTCCAGCCGCAACAAGCACCGGGTGCCGCCCGGCGTCGACCACGTCATCGAGGGCTCCCGGCGCTACTGGCAGGTGATGGCCACGGCCACCTACCTCGTCAACAACTCCAGCTTCCCCGGCGGCTTCACCAAGCGCCCCGGCCAGGTCTACCTCCAGACCCACCACGGCACCCCGCTCAAGACGATGGGCCTCGACCAGCGCCGCTACCCGGCGGGCACGCACGGCATCAGCTTCCAGAAGGTCCTCGACCACACCGACCAGTGGGACTTCAGCCTCTCCGCCAACCCGCACTCCACCGAGATCTGGGAGCGCGTCTACCCCTCCGTGGCCTACCAGGCCCTGGAGGCGGGCTACCCGCGCAACGACGTGTACTTCACCGCGGGCGAGGAGGAAGTGGCGCGCGTCCGGGCGCAGTTGGGCGTGGCCGACGGGCGGACCGTGCTGCTGTACGCGCCCACCCACCGCGACTACCAGAAGGGCTTCCTGCCCCGCCTGGACCTGCGGCGCTTCGCCGACGCGCTCGGCCCTTCGTACGTCGTGCTCGTGCGCGCCCACTACTTCTACGGCGGCGACGCGGGCCTGGAGAGCCACCCGCAGCTCGTCGACGTCACCGGGCACGCGCGCGTGGAGGAGCTCTGCCTGGCCGCCGACGCCCTTGTCACGGACTACTCGTCACTGATGTTCGACTACGCCTGCCTCGACCGCCCGATCGTGACGTACGCCCCCGACTGGCAGGCCTACCGCCTCGCCCGCGGCACCTACTTCGACCTGCTCTCCGGACGCCCCGGCGAGACCCCGGGCGCCGTGGCCACCACCGAGGACGGGCTCGCCGCGCTGTTCGGTGACGGCGGCTGGGACACGCCGGAGACGACGGCGCTGAGGGCGGCGTTCCGGCGGCGCTTCTGCCCCTACGACGACGGCAGGGCCGCCGAACGCGTGGTCCGGCGGCTCTTCCTGTCCGGCGATCAGGCGCCGTCGCGCACCTCGTAGGGCGAGCGCACCGGGAAGTACGCCGTCAGGAACGACCGGATGGCGAGCGCCATCTCCTCGTCCGCCACACCGCCGCCGGGCGACTCCCCGATGCAGAACGCGGTCCTGTCGCGGTTCTGCAGCAGCCGCCCGAGCCGCGCGTGGTCGGCGGGGTCGCCGATGTCCACGAAGTCGTACGAGATCCCGGCGGGCACGGCACGCCCGGTGAGGTACGCGTAGTGCTGGTGCAGCGAGGAGACCAGGGCGAAGTCGCCGCGGGAGCGGACGCGGCTGCGGGCCGTGGCCGCCGTCTCCTCGGGGAAGCGCTCGGTGATCTCCTTCAGGATGCTGCGGCGCAGCGCGTACGGCACGTGGAAGAACGAGTGCGTCGTCGTCCTGCCGAACGCGCGGCGCAGCAGCTCGCGGTTGTTCTTCGCCGCCGCCAGATAGCCCTCGTCGCCGGGGCCGACCGGCAGCGCGGGCACGGACGCCGACGACCAGAAGAAGCGGGCGAGGCCGTTGCTGAGGAAGAAGGTGTCCGGGGTGGTGGGGCGGCCCAGGAACATGTCGTCGTTGAAGTAGAGGAAGTGCTCCGACAGGCCCTCGATGCGGTGCAGTTGGGATTCGATGGAGTGCGAGTTGAAGGTCGGCAGGCACGCGTCGGGATCGGCGAACAGGTCGCGGTGGTCGACGACCGTCACGCCCGGGTGGTCCCGGTCGAGCCAGGGCGGGGTCTGGCCCGCAGTGACGAGGTACACGTGCCGGATCCACGGCGCGTACATCGCCAGGGAGCGCAGGCTGAAGCGGAGCTCGTCGCGGTTGCGGAACCGCACCGCGCCGCCGTCGGCCGACGTGTCGTCGCCGCCGCCGAGCGTCGCGTCACGGCTGGCGCGCCACTCGGGGTCGGAGTCGTCGACCCAGGTGTAGACGGCGTCGATGGGGAAGTCGACGTCCTTGATGAGGAGTTGGGTGAACACGTCGAGGGTCGGATACGCGCGTCCGGCCACGTCCAGGGTCGTCGTGGCGGTCAGTGAGGGGAGCTCGGCGCCCGCGAGCGTCGCCCCGAAGGGCGCCCGGAAGTCGCCCTCGGGCGTCCGCGGCCAGAACCCCACCGTGCAGGCCAGGCCCGCGCCGTGCCGCAGCGAAAGCGTGGTCGTGGTGACCGGTTTGAAGACCTTCACGCCCGCAAGGTCGCCGATGCCGTCGAGGCGTTCGGCAAGGACCGTGCCGGGCGCCGCGTCGCGCGGGTTGACCAGCTCGGCGTAGACGGGCTGCCCGCGCAGCGCCCCGGCGAGCGCCTTCAGCGCGCGGCCGCGGTCGTCGTCGGCGACGGCCACGGTGTGGGCGGTGCCGTGCGGGGTGCGCACGACGACGTAGGGGACGTCCTGCGACTCCAGTGCGTCCGCGACGAGTTGTAGGTTCCACTCGGTCATCCGCGGGGCGAGGACGTCGTCGCGCCGCTCGGCGAGGCGGCCCACCGAGCGGATGACGCGGCCCGATCCGTCCGCCGCGAGGATCTCCTCCTCGCGGGCGTGCTCGTCGGCGGCGGCCGCCGCGTCGAAGGTGTGCGGGGCGGTGGGCCGGAAGCCGCTGCCGCCGGACGCGACGCCGAGCGCCACCCGGTCCGCGCGCCCGCGCAGCCGCTCAGGACGGTCCCGCCCCGCGACGAGCCGCGTGTACAGCTCCTCCCAGCGCGCGGTCACGTCCGCAGCGGAGAAGCGGGCGTGGACCCCTTCCCGCGCGGCCGCGGCATAGCGGCGCCGCATCTCGTCGTCAGCCATCAACTCGGCCATCGCGAACGCGAGTTCCTCGACCTCGCCCGGCGGTACGAGCAGCCCGTCGACGCGGTGCCGCACGATCTCCGCGGGCCCGGTCAGCACGTCGTACGCCACGACAGGCACCCCCGCGGCGAGCGCTTCGAGGAGCACCAGCGGGAACGCCTCGTTGTGTCCCGCGGTCATCAGGCTGAGCCCGGCCTTGGCCCACTCGGCGGCCATGTCCTGGCAGGGGCCGAGGAGTTCCACCCGGTCGTGCAGGCCGAACCCGTCGACGAGGCGGCGCAGCTGCCGTTCGCGGTGGCCGCTGCCGAAGATCCGCAGCGTCCACTCCGGGTGCGCGTCGGCGACCTGCGCGAAGGCCCTGATGGCGTGGTCCACGCGCTTCTCGCCGGTCAGCCTGGCCGCCATCACGATGACCTTGCTCTCGCCGTCCGCGCGCGGCCGGAAGCCGTCGGGCACGGCGTTCGGGATGACGGCGAGCTCGGGGGCGGTGGCGCCGAGGGACTCCGCGAGCCAGTCGCGGGTGCGGCCGGTGAGCGCGACGAGGGCGTCCAGGCGCGGCGCGTGCAGCAGCAGCGGTTCGCCGGACGGGCCGCGCCGCTGGGTGGGGCGGTGCTCCTGGTGGACGGTGACGACCCGCGCGGGCGCCAGCGCCACGGCGGCGGCCAGCAGCGCGGGCGTCGTGGTGACCAGCACGTCGGTGTCGAGCGAGCCGAGCGCGGCGGTCATCTCGACGTCCGAGAGCCGGTCGAAGGCGTCCTCCCAGGCGGGCCTGATCAGCTCACTGGGCAGCGCGGCAAGCGTCCGGCAGGCGGCGTCGTCAAGCTCCGATTCCCGCACCGGGCGTTCGGGCGTGCCGGTGCGGTCCACGAGGTGGCGCACGGGCAGCTCGCGCGCCTCGGCGAAGAACGGCTCGGCGCGGGTCCGGAAGACGGAGACGACCTCGACCTCGATGCCGGGACGCTCGGCGAGGTGCCGCGCCTGGGTGTACGTGGCGAGCTCGGTGCCGCCCATCTCGTCGCCCCAGCCGAGCAGATACGTGATCTTCATGAGCTCTCCTCCGCGGAGTCCCGTGCGGCTTCGGTGATGTCCCAGCACGTCACCGCGAACGCGCCGGAGCTGGTGAAGTGGGCGTGCGCCCGGACGAGCGCGCCGCCGGGCAGCGCGTGGACGCGGAAGGGGGTGGGGTAGGCGGCGGCGGGGTCCCGCACGTCGGTCAGCCACCGTCCGACCGGGAGCGGCCCCACCCGGAAGTCCCACACCCACTGCCCGGCCCCCGCCCCGGCCATCGCACCGAGCGGCACCCGCAGCGTGAACGCCTCGCCGCGCCAGTCCACTTCGGCGGGCACCACGACCCCGTCCCGCCGCCGCACGGCCTCGGCCCCGCCGGGCAGACCCCCCGCGACGAGCCTGCCGTGCACCGTGATGCCGTCCCCCGACGGCACGAACCGCACCAGCTCCGCGCGCGGCCGCGACCGCGTCGCCTGGAGCACCGCCCGCCCGCTGCGGGCCCGCACGACCCGGACGAGGGTGCCGGTCAGCGGGTCGGGGGCGTGCGGGGCGGTCGGTGTCGCGGGCGGTGCGCCGCTGTCGGCGGGCGCGAGCCCGTACCGCCGTACGCGGCCGTCGGCGTCCCGCGTCTCGACGGTGAGCCGCCACACGCCGTCCCGCATCCCGCGCAGGGTCGCGGTGGCGGTCAGGAGAGGGGCGGCGCCGGTGTGCGGTTCGTGCACGAGGGGGACGGCGAGCCTGCGGTGGCCGCGGGTGATGAGCAGCCGGGCGTCGCCGGTCCCCTGGGGGGCGGCGACCGCGAGGTTGAGGGTGCGGCTGTCGCGGAGCGAGAGGTGGACGGGGGCCAGGAGCGGCCGGACCCGCCCGGCGCCGCCGCGTACCCGGCCCGCGGCGGTCCGCTCCAGACGGAAGCGTGTGCTTCGCGCGGTGCCGATCAGCCGCCGGGCGAGGGGTGGCGGGGCGAACCGCTGGGCGAGATGGTCCATTTCTCTACTTTGTAGGAACTTGCCCGATTGTCATCGCAGGCGGCTCGGTGGCTGCGCCATCTGGCGCTCCCGACCGGCTATGACACAGGCTCTCAGCGGCGGGCCTTGCGCACCGCCCGGGTCACCACCGGCGGCAGCAGGTCGACGGCGAGCCTGCGGACGGCCGACGGCCTCCGCGCGGGAGCCGGTGCCGCTGCCGGGGCGGCCTGGGGCCGGGGGGCCGGGAGGGCGGCCGTGCGCTTGGCGGGGCGCGGGTGGCGGGAGGTGACCAGGTCCGGCGCGGGGATCTTCGCCCGGGACGCGCGCAGCACGTCGAGCCCGTCGATGTGCTGGATCTCCGGTGCGCAGTTCGGCATCGCGTGCAGCGCTTCGAGGAGCGCGGTGCGCTGCGGCTCCGGGTCGCCCCAGGTGCCGTACAGCTTGTTGGAGGAGAGCATGACGGGGCGCAGGCCGTGGCGGAACACGGCTTCCCAGGTGGCGGCGGCGACGCCCGGCGTGTGCTCGGTGCGGTAGTCGTCGAGGACGAGGATGCCGTCCTCGCGCAGCGCGTTCCGCGCCGTCAGGATGTCGTCGCGCACGTCGTCGTACATGTGCGAGGCGTCGATGTGGATGAACCGGCACGAGCCGTCGTCGATGAGCTCCGGCAGCATGTCGGTGCGGCCCTCGACCAGTTCGGGCAGTACGTCGTGGAAGGCCGTGTAGTTGGCCTCGAAGGCGCGCCGGGTCAGGGACTTCTGGTAGAAGGCCTTGGTGGCCTCCTTGGTGTAGCCGTCGTCGGCCCCGAAGAGGTCGCAGACGGTCATCTTCTCCTCGGGCCGCAGGAACTGGCCCATCACGACCGTGCTCTTGCCGAGGTAACAGCCCATCTCCAGGAGGTCGCCCGGCGGGGTGTCGGCGGCTCCCTCGCCGAGGAACCAGGCGAACAGGCGCTGGTCCAGGGGCCAGAACCAGCCCGGCACGTCCTCAAGGCCGGCCGGGCGGGGCAGCTCGTCGGCGGCGTCGGCGTCCTGGCCGGCGGCGGCTTCGCTGTTGGTCGTCGTCATGAGTGGGCCTCCATCAGGGGTGGTCGATCGGTCGGTCGATTGCTTGGCCGGGTCGCAGGACGTCACCGCAGTGCTGCCGCCCGCTCTCGTACGCCGCGGGAACGGCGCGGTCGGCCCAGGCGCGCAGCGGCCCGAGACGCCCGGGGTGGCGCACGGCGTCGGCCCGCACCCAGTCGCCTCCGCCGTCGGGCGTGCGGTACAGCGGCAGGTAGCCCTCCGCCGTCAGCCGGGGTGCCTGCATGCCGGTCTTGCGCGCCCAGACGCCGACGGCGTGCACGAAGGTGGGGCGCAACTCCCGGAACGCGTACGTCCGCAGCCCTTCGGTGTCGCCCGCGGCCAGCGCGTCCGCGATCCGCGGCTCGGTGAGTCCCGCGAGGTCGTACACCTTCAGTTCGCTGGTGAGCAGCGTGCCGCCGAGGCTGGGCAGGAGGACGGAGCCGTCCTTGATGCCGAGCCGGTCCGCGTACTCGTTGAAGAGCACCCCGTCCCGGTTGACGACGAGGCACATCGGCAGCGTGGGCTCTGTGCGGAACTCGGCCGCCTGATCGCGCTGCGCGGACCACGAAAGGAGCAGCGTCGTACTCAGCGCCACCGCGACGGCGGCCCGGGGGCGCGGCCCGCCGCGCTCGGCCAGGCCCACGGCGGCGAGGGCGAGCGCCAGCGCGCCCAGCGGCCACACCGGGGTCGCGAACCGGTGCATCCCCATCCAGTCCGGCTCCAGGACGCCGTACGCGCAGAGCGTCAGGACCAGCGGCAGGACGACGGCCGCGAGCGCCGTGCGCGGCATCCCGTGCCGGGTGAGCGCGATGCCGACGAGCGCGGTGGCCACGAGGACCGCGGGCCAGCCCGCGAAGGTGAGGAGCTCCCCGGTGGTCCGGGTGAACAGCTCGGCGCCCGGCACCTCCTGGGCCTTGGCGACCGCGGTGTTGGGCACGAGGCGCCCGAAGACCGCGAGGCGCCAGCCGAGGAACAGCGCGTAGGGCACGGCGAAGGCGGCCGTGCCGAGGGCCGCGGCCCGCACCCGCGGACCCACAGGACCGCCCCGCACCGTCAGCAGGAGCAGCAGCGGGTACACCCCGGCGAGCACCGCGCCGTCCGGCCTGGTCAGCGCGGCCACCAGGGCGAGCAGTCCGGAGGCCGCGGCGGGTCCCCTGCCGAGCAGGTTCCCCGCGGTGACCGCCCGGACGAGCACGGCGGCAAGGACCGTGGCGACACAGGCGTACAGCGGATTCTCCAGGCCCGAGAACGTCCAGGCCACGAAGGAGACGTTGGCACCGAGCAGCACCCCGGCCGCGGCCGTGACCAGCCAGGAGCGGGCCACCAGGCACCGGGCCGCGCAGGCGACGGCGACCAGCACCCCGAGGGCGCACAGCAGGCCGAGCGCCTTGGGGTAGAGGATCAGGTCCGGGACGCCGAACAGGGCGCGGTGGTCGAAGAGACCGAGCCGTCGGCCCACGACGAGGAGGGCGAGCCAGGCGGGGTTGGAGTAGCCCTCGACCGGTGCGGCGCCCGCCTGCTGGACCGGGCCGAGCCCCTCGTCGATGCTGCGGGCGTAGGCGAAGGTGATGGCCGCGTCGTCGACCACCCACTGGCCCAGGCGCGACCCGTGCAGGGCGATGAGGGCGCCGCCCCCGACGACGGCCGCCGCGTCGGCCCACCAGGGGGAGGCGGCCGGGCCGGTGCTCCTGGGGGCGCCGGTGCCGGTGTCGTCCGCGCGGGCCGACTGGCCGGGGATGTCCGGGAGCTCCGAGACCGGAGTCGTCGTGCCGCTCATCGCGTGCTCTTCGAGAGGCCGGAGGGCGCGGTGTCCCGGAGGCGGCCGGGGTCCTGCTGGGGGATGGGCGGCGGCGGGTACTCCTGGCCGAGCATGACCAGGGAGACCACACGGGCGGCCGCGTTGCCGTCGTCGTACTCGCAGAAACGGGCACGGAAGGCGGCGCGCAGGGCGGCGGAGCGTTCGTCGCGCCACGTCCCGGAGGTGAAGAGGTCCGCCAACTGCGCGGTGCCGGTGGTGACGTGGCCGGGAGGCGTCGCGAGCAGGTCGAAGTAGGTGCCGCGGGTGACCTGGAAGACCTCCCAGTCGTCGGCGTGGACGACGATCGGGCGGTCCAGGCACGCGTAGTCGAACATCAGGGCCGAGTAGTCGGTCACCAGCGCGTCGGAGGCGAGCATCATGTCCTCGACGGACGGTTCGTCGGTGACGTCGATGAGGAGCCCGCGCCGCTCCAGGTCGCGCAGCTGGAGGCCGCGCACGGCGGCGCGCGCGTACTGCGGGTGCAGCCGCACCAGGAGGGTGACCCCCGGTCCTGCCTCGCGGGCCAGACGCTCGAAGTCGAGGCGCGGGTCGTACCACTTGCGGTGGTCGCGGGGCGTCGGCGCGTAGAGGATCACGGTCCGGCCGTCGGGGATCCCGAGCCGTCGGCGCACCGCCACACCGCGCAGTGGGTCGCCCTTGACGAGGACGTCGTTGCGCGGGGCGCCGGTGGGCAGCGAGGCGAAGTGGCAGGGGTAGGCGCTCTCCCAGGCGCGTTCCGCGTGGCGGCCCGACACCAGGCTGTAGTCCCAGCGGTCCGAACGCCACAGCTGGGCGCGGACGTTGAGGTGGTGCAGCGCGGCGGGACGGCCGAGGAGGTCGATGCCCATGTGCTTGAGCGGCGTGCCCCGGTGGGTCTGCACGTGGATCTGCCCCTCGCGCTTCACCAGGCCCGGCGCCCAGTTGACGTTGTTGATGAAGTACGTCGCCCGGCTCATCACCCGGTGGTAGGCCGGGGAGTCGGGAGTGACGAAGTCGACGCCCTCCGGCATCCGGTCGGCGAAGCCGGGGTGCACCACCCACACCGGCCTGACGTGCGGGGCGACGACGCCCGCGGCCTGGTGGACGGCGGCCGGGTCGCCGAGCGGGCCGCGGTGCGAGAAGGCCGAGTACACCGCGAGGTCCGGGTCGAGCGGCAGGGTGCGCTGGACCCGGGTGAAGGTCCGCTTCGTCTTCCTGGTGGCCGCCTTGCGCATCCGCTGCTTCTTCTTCAGCAGGGCCGCGCCCACCGACTGGACCGCCGATACGGCCCGGAACACGGCGTACGGACTGCTCGCCGTGAGCCGCCACTGGAGGCGGTAGCGGTCGTCGGGCGGGGCGAACCCGGCCGGTTTGTGGCGCCGGTAGAAGTCCACGGTCGTGCGGTAGAAGTCGCCGCGGTCCTCGGCGGGGACGCGCTCGGTGTTCGGCAGCGTCGCCAGGAAGTGGTTGATCGTCCGCTCGAAGAGCAGCGGCCTGGCCGCGTCCAGCTCCGGATGCGCGTCGAGGAACGTGAAGAGCCCCTCGTACTGCGGAAAGATGTCGAAGTGCTTGCGCCCCGGGGTGCGGGTGATCGCGCCCTGCCTGCGCTGGCGGTACTCCACGCACACCCGGTCCAGACAGCCGATGCGGCGTGCGGAGACCAGGGCCTGATAGGTGACGGGGGCGTCCTCGTAGAGCCCCTTGCGGTACGTGAATCCGTGGCCGGTGAAGAAGTCGCGGCGGTAGGCCTTGTTCCAGGCGACCAGGAACAGGTGCAGGTACTGCGGGCTGCCCAGGACGTCGAACGTGTCCGTTCCCGCGGACACCAGCAGGTCCGCCGTCATGCTCCGGCCGCCGGAACCCCACCAGTGCGTGCGGACGTGGTCGAAGACGAGGACGTCGGGGTCCGAGGTGACGTGCAGCCGCTCGTCGATCGCCGCGAGCGCGCCCGGCGTGTAGCTGTCGTCGCTGTCGAGGAACAGGAGGTAGTCGCCGGTGGCGTGGGTGACACCGGCGTTGCGCGCCCCGCCGAGTCCGGCGTTCTCGGCCAGGTGGACGGCGTGGACGCGGGGGTCGGCCGCGGCGTACTCGTCGATGATGGCGCCGCAGTGGTCGGGCGAGCAGTCGTCGACCGCGATGACCTCGATGTCGGTGAACGACTGCGTCAGGACCGAGTCGAGGCACTCGCGCAGGAAGCCCTGCACCTTGAAGACGGGGACGATGATGCTGAAACGAGGCACGGGATCTTCCTCGGGACGGAGGGACGGGACGCGGGGACGCAGGGACGGAGAGGCGGGTCAGTGCTGGGGGACGCGGCGCGCGGCGGGCGCCGGAACGCGCTCGCACAGCGGTACGACCGGGGGCAGTTCCGCCACGGGCTCGCCGAGCAGCACCCGCCGCACCACCCGCTCCGCCGCAAGACCGTCGTCGAGGTCGCAGAACCGCTCGCGGAACGCCGCCCGCAGCACGCCCGCCCGCGCGCCGTCCCACGCACCGGAGCGGAACGCCGCCACCAGCTCGTCGGGGGTGCGGGCCACCGCGCCCGGCGGTTCGGCGAGGAGGTCGAAGTAGACGCCGCGGGTCTCGCGGTAGACGTCCCAGTCGTCGGCGTACACGACGATCGGCCGGTCGAGGTTGGCGTAGTCGAACATGATCGACGAGTAGTCCGTGATCAGGGCGTCCGCGGCCAGGCACACCTCCTCGGGGGAGCGGTGCTCCGTCACGTCGATCAACTTCCCGGACCGCACCACCTCTTCGAGGCCCGCCGAGCCCTCGTAGAAGTGGTGGGCGCGCATCAGCACCACGTACTGCTCGCCCAGCGCGTCGCAGAACGCGGGCAGGTCGAGCTGGACGGCGAAGTCCGTGCGGTAGTCGCGGTGGGTCGGCGCGTACAGCACGGCGATCCTGCCCTCGGGGATGCCGAGCCGCTTGCGGATCGCGCTCACGTCGTCGGCCGACGCGCGGTAGAAGGCGTCGTTGCGCGGATAGCCGACGTCGAGGCTCTCGTACGCGCCGGGGTACGCGCGCTCCCACACCTCCGTCGAGTGCCGGTTGGAGGACACGTTGAAGTCCCAGCGGTCCACGCGCTGCAGGAGCTTGCCCAGCGGCCCCGCGGCAGCGGCGGCGGCCGGATGGTCCACCTGGTCCACGCCCATCCGCTTCAGCGGGGTGCCGTGCTGGGTCTGCACGTGGACGGTGCCCGGGCGCTTCTTGACGGCCATCTCGAAGTTGACGTTGTTGAAGGTGTACTTCGCCGTGGCCATGACCTCCCAGTAGCGGCGGCTGCCGATCTCCACCCCCTCGACGCCCGCCGGGAGACCGGCCCGCGCCGCCGCGTCGGAGACCAGGAACACCGTCCTGACGTGCGGGGCCAGCTCCTGCGCCTTGGCGTGGATCGCGGCCGGGTTGCAGGAGTAGCCACGCCCCCAGTACGCGGAGAACACGGCCAGGTCGTCGTCGACGGGCCGCTTCAGGAAGACGGCGTACGCATTGCGCCCGGGGAGCCGCCGCGCCGCCTTCGCCCACACCTCCCGCAGCAGCGAAAGCGCCTTCGCCACCCGCGACTTGACGCCGCGCAGCGCGCAGAAGGCGCCGTACGCCCCCGCCCCCAGCAGCCGGTGCTGCATCCCGAGGCTCCCCGCGGGCGGCCGGAACCCGGCGGGCCTGTGCAGCCGGTACAGCCGCGTGGCCTGCCGGAAGAAGCGCCGCCGCAGCCGCGCCGAGGGCAGCCGCGAGGGCGTGGACGCCGTCTTGAGCACCTCGTGCGTGAACCTGCGGAAGACCCGCGCGAGGACGGGCGCGGGCACGTCGAGCTCGGCGGCACCGGCCATCGCCCGCTCGAACTGGACGAGCAGGTCCATGTGGTGGTCACCGGGAGAGCGGTGCCGCGCCCCCCTGCGGCGCAGCAGATGACGTACGCACACGCGGTCGAGCACGGCGATCCGCTCGGCCCGCAGCACGGTCCGCAGCCCCCACTCCGCGTCCGTGAACATGCCGGGCGCGAAGGCCAGGCCGTGCTCGGCCACGAAGGCGCGCCGGTGGGCGGCGGAGAAGGCCGGGACCAGCGGGTCGGGCAGCGCGGGGTGCTCGGCCACGGTGAAGGTGCCCGGCGGAGCGTCCGCCCACAGCCGTTCGAGGGCCGGGCCCTGACCGCCCTCGAACCAGTGCACGCGCTCGTGGTCGAAGAGCAGCAGGTCGGGTTCTTCGCACGCGGTGAGCCTGGCGTCGAGCGCCGCGAGGGTGCCGGGCGTGAGGGTGTCGTCGCCGTCGAGGAACAGCAGATAGTCGCCGCCCGCCGCGTCCGCCCCCGCGTTCCGCGCCCCCGGCAGCCCCGCGTCGGGCGGGGACTGCGTGCGGCGCACCCGTGGATCGCGCGCGGCGTGCTCGGCCGCGATCGCCGGACTCGGGCCCGCCGCCGCGTCGAGGGAGTCGACGACCGCGATCAGTTCGAAGTCGGCGAAGGACTGGCCGAGGACCGAGGCGAGGCAGTCGGCGAGCCGCCCCGGTACGTCATGGGTGGGGACGATGATGCTGAAGCGCGACAAGACAGCCTCTCTCGATGATGGTTCACACGACGCGGATCACAGGTGCGGGGAGCGCTGGAGGCCCGAGAACGGCACCCGGTCCGGCCGTGGAGCACCCCCCGGCACCGGGCGCCGCTCCGCCAGGGGCACCACGGACGGCAGCCCGCCCCGCTCGCCGAGCACCACGTGGCGCACCACGCGCTCCGCGGCCCGCCCGTCGTCGTATCCGCAGAACCGCTCGCGGAACGCCTGCCGCAGCTGCGCCGAGCGCGAGCCCGCCCAGTGCCCGGTGGCGAAGATGTCGGTGAGCTCGTCCTCGCTGCGGGCGACCGCGCCCGGCGGGAACTCCCGCACGTCGAAGTAGGTGCCGCGGGCCGCCTCGTAGGCCTCCCAGTCGTCGGCGTGCAGCACGATGGGCCGGTCGAGGTTGGCGTAGTCGAACATCAGCGACGAGTAGTCGGTGACCAGCGCGTCGGAGGCGAGGCAGAGCGATTCGACGCTCGGGTGGTCCGACACGTCGATGAGCCGCCCGGAAGGCTGCTCGCCGCAGCGGGCCAGCGGCGCCCCGTAGAAGTGGTGCGCGCGGGTCAGGACCACGAACCGCGGGCCGAGCGCGTGCAGCATCCGCTCCAGGTCGAGGGCGCGGAGCTGGCTGCGGCGGTAGTCCCGGTGGGTCGGCGCGTACAGGACGGCGACCGCGCCGTGCGGGATGCCGAGGCACTCCCGCAACCGGGCGACCTCGGCGGACGTCGCCCGCTGGAAGCGGTCGTTGCGCGGATAGCCGTACTCCAGCGTCGTGTACCCGGCGGGGAACACCCGCTCCCACACGAGCGTCGAGTGCCGGTTCGACGAGAGGACGTAGTCCCATTTGTCGACGTTCCGCAGCAGGGCGGCGAAGTCCGTGGCGCGCGCGGCCGCCGGGCGCTCCTGGAGGTCGAGGCCCATGTGCTTGAGGGGCGTGCCGTGCTGGGTCTGGACGAGGACCTGCCCGGGGCGCTTGACCAGTCTCCGGTCGAAGTTGACGTTGTTCACGAGGTACTTGGAGCGGGCGAGCGCCGTCCAGTACGCGGCCGTGCCGGGCCGCAGTCTGCGCGTCCCCGACGGGATCGTGTGGTGGTGCCGCGGATGGGCGATCCACGCCGTGCTGACCCCCGGCACGAGCTCGCGCATCGCGGCCTCCAGCGCGCCGGGGTTGCAGCCGTAGCCCCGCCCCCAGTACGAGGAGAAGACGGCGCAGTGGTCGCGCACGGGCAGCCACAGCTGGACGCGGTAGTGCAGCTGGAGCAGGGCGCCCTTCGTGCGGCGGGCCGTGTGGGCCGCGTACCGCCCGGCGCGCGCCCGCAGGCGCATCGCGGCCCACAGGCTGCGGTACGTGCGGTGCGAACCGAGCCGCACCAGGCCGTGCCGCAGCCGGGTGCGGGCGGGCACGTGGGCGCCCGGCGCGCGGTGGCGGCGGTAGTGGGAGCGGGCCTTGCGCAGGAACTCAGCGCGGGAGCCGCGCGGCAGCCTGCCCCGCTTGGTGAAGATCGTCGAGAGGTGGTCGACCATGCGCCGGAACAGCACGGGCCGCCAGGCCGCGGAGAGTTCGGGGTGCTCGTCGAGGAACGCGAAGACCCTGTCGTACTGGTCGAAGATGTCGAAGTGCTTGCGGCTCGTGGTGCCCAGGATGTTGCCCTGGCGGCGCTGGCGGTAGTGCACGCAGACCCGGTCGAGGGAGGCGAGGGTGCCCGCCGTCATCAGGATCGGGTACGTCCAGGGGGTGTCCTCGTAGTAGCCGGGCGGGAAGGTGAAGCCCTCGCGCTCGATGAAGTCGCGGCGGTGCGCCTTGTTCCAGGCGACCATCAGGACCTTCAGGAGGCCGGGCCGGTCGGCGAGCCGGAAGGGGGCGTCGCCCTCCTCGGTGAGGTGGGCCGCGAACTGGTTGCGCGCGGCCTCGCCGGACCAGAACGTGCGTGCGTAGTCGTAGATCAGGATGTCCGGCTCGGAGGTCTCCTTGATGCGGTCGGAGATCGCGTGCAGGGAGCCGGGGGTCAGGGTGTCGTCGCTGTCCAGGAAGATCAGATAGTCGCCGGTGGCGCGCTCCATACCGGCGTTGCGGGCCCTGCCCAGGCCGACGTTCTCCGCCAGGTGGACGGCCGTCACGCGCGCGTCCAGGGCGGCGAACTCGTCGATGATCGTGCCGCTCGCGTCCGGCGAGCAGTCGTCGACCGCGATCAGCTCCAGGTCGGTGAAGGACTGCTCCAGCACGGACTCCAGGCACTCGTGGAGATATGCCTGCACCTTGTACGCGGGGACGATGACACTGAACCGGGGCAAGGCACATCCATGGGTCGGCGCGGGCATACTGCCCGAAAACGCCTGAAGGGGTGAGTGAGTTACGCCGGATGTGGCATCCGGGGGATGGACGCGAGGAGGCGGCCCGGTGAAGTCGGAGAAGGCGACTCGGTGAAGCCGGAGGAGGCGGCCCGGTGAAGTCGCCCGGACCGCCTCCCCTTCGATCGCGCGTGTCGCGCCGCTACTTCACCGCGCCCGCCATCACACCGGACACGAACTGCCGCTGGAACGCGAAGAAGACGGCCAGCGGGATCACCATCGAGATGAACGCGCCGGGCGCCAGGATCTGCACGTTGTCGCCGAAGAACCGCACCTGCTGCTGGAGCGCGACGGTGATCGGCGGGTTCTTGGAGTCGGCGAAGATCAGTGCGATCAGCATGTCGTTCCAGACCCACAGGAACTGGAAGATGCCGAGCGAGGCGATTGCGGGCGCCCCGAGCGGCATCACGACCCGCAGGAAGAGCCGCAGCTCGCCTGCGCCGTCGAGCCGCGCCGCCTCCAGGAGTTCGCGGGGGATCTCCGCGAAGAAGTTCCGCAGCAGGAAGATCGCGAACGGCAGGCCGAAGGCCACGTGGAAGGTGATCACGCCGATCGTGGTCTCGAAGATGCCGATCTTGCCGAAGAGATCGGCGATCGGCACCAGCGCCACCTGCACCGGGACGACGAGCAGTGCGACCACGCCGATGAACCACCAGTCGCGGCCCGGGAACTCCATCCACGCGAACGCGTATCCGGCGAGCGAACCGATGATCACGACGAGCAGCGTCGCGGGGACGGTGATCATGATGCTCGACAGGATCGAGTCGGTGATCGTCTCGTCCTTGAGGAGCGTGGTGTAGTTGTCGAAGGTCAGCTGCGAAGGCGCGCTGAACGCCTTCCACCAGCCGCTCTCGCTCATGTCCGCCGGGGTGCGGAACGAGCCGATCAGCAGGCCGATCGTCGGCACCAGCCAGAACAGGCCCACCAGCACGAGGAACACGCGCAGCGCGGTGCTGCCGAGCAGGCCCGCGATGCGCCCCCCGAGCGACTGCTTCGCCTTCACGA
This sequence comes from Streptomyces sp. NPDC004732, assembly GCF_040609235.1. NCBI lineage: Bacteria > Bacillati > Actinomycetota > Actinomycetes > Kitasatosporales > Streptomycetaceae > Streptomyces > Streptomyces sp. NPDC004732. The sequence goes on along the minus strand of NZ_JBEXJR010000020.1, from coordinate 58,510 downwards.
CCTCGGTCTGAGCGGTCACCGTCGCGCCTCCCGCCTCATCCGCCGAATGTTGAACAGCATCACGGGGATCACGAGCAGGAAGAGCAGCATCGCGATGGCGCTGGCCACTCCCGAGTCCTTGTCGAGGAACGCCGAGTTGTACAGCTGGACCGCGAGCACGTTCGCCTCGTCCTTCGAGGAGCCCGGCGGGATCACGAAGACCAGGTCGAAGATCTTCAGTACGTTGATCATGAGCGTGACCAGGACCACCGCGAGGATCGGCGCGAGCAGCGGCACCGTCACCCGGCGGAAGACCTGCCACTCGTTGGCGCCGTCCACCCGCGCCGCCTCCAGGAGCTCACGCGGCACGCTCGCGAGGCCCGCCGCGATCAGGACCATCGCGAAGCCCGCCCACATCCACAGGTAGGAACCGATGATCGAGGGCGTGATCAGGGTGGGGCCCAGCCAGTCGATGCCGTTGTACGCCTCCCGGAAGTTCGATGCCGGATAGCGCAGTTGGGCCCCGTCGGCCTCCTTCGGCAGCGCGAAGGTGCCGTCGGCCGCCGCCTCGGTGGACGCCACCACCTCGCCGCCCCTGACCGCCTCGATCTTGATGCCGGGATAGCCGAACTCCATGCTGTCGGGGGCGTTCGGCTTCCCGCGCCCCTTGCCGCGCGTGAAGTCCTGCCAGGCCGTGCCGGTGACCTTCCCCGGGTCGGCCTGCGCGGGCCGTGCCGCCTTCGCGCCGTCCGGCATGTCCTCCGGCGGTACCCCCGTCAGCGGGAGCACCACGGGTGTGCCCGCCTTCACCGGCTCCTTGGTGATGAAGGCGCCGCCGCCCGCGTTCTTCAGCGGCGACGCGGTGCTCGGATGCGCCTGCGGGAACGCCGACGACTCGGAGAACGTGTCGTGCACGCTCACCATGACGGCGTTGGCGACACCGCGGTCGGGGTCGGACTCGTACACGAGCCGGAAGATGATGCCCGCGGCCAGCATCGAGATCGCCATCGGCATGAAGATGATGAGCTTGAACGCCGTCCCCCAGCGCACCCGTTCGGTGAGGACGGCGAAGATCAGGCCGAGGATCGTGGCGACCGTGGGCGCCACGACCACCCAGATCGCGTTGTTCTTGATGGCGGTCCGGATGCTGTCGTCCGTGAAGAGCGTCTTGTAGTTGCCGAACGCGGTGAAGTCGCCCGAGTCGTCGAAGAAGCTGCGGAAGAACGAGTACCCGATGGGGTACAGGACGAGCGCGCCGAGCAGCACCAGGGCGGGCAGCAGAAAGAGCACCGCCATGGTCCTGCGGGTGCCGGTCACGCTCTTGCGCGGGGTCGGAGCCGGGGGCGGCGCCACCTCTGGCGCACCCCCGGCGTTCGCGGACGCCACCGCGTCAGTCCTTGTACGCCTTGGCCGCGGCGGTCTCCAGCGCCTGCTGCGTGCCCGCGACGTCCTTCGGGTTCGACAGGAAGTCCTGCAGCGCCTTCCACTCGCCCTTGCCCGGCGTGCCGCCGAAGGACTGCGGGGCCTGGTCGGACATGTCGAACCGGACGTCGTCACCGGCCGCGAGCATGGCCTTGGCGATCGCCCGCTGCACGTCGTTCGGGTACACGGACAGGGGCAGGTTCTTGTTCGGCGAGATGAAACCGCCCGCCTCCGCCCAGATCTTCGCGGACTCCGGCGAGGCGAGGAACGTCAGCAGCGCCTGCGCGCCCTTGGTGTTCTTCAGCGCGACGGCCGCGTCACCGCCGACCACGGCGGGGGAGGTCTGGCCGACCACGGGGAAGGGGAACACCTTGGCGTCCTCCCCCACCACGGCCTTGGTCTCCGAGATGGCCAGCGAGACCATGTCGCCCTCGAAGACCATGCCCGCCTTGGGCTGGTCGCCGCCGGTGAAGGTCTGCTTCACGGAGGCGGGGAACTCGGTCTGCAGCGCGCCCTTCGAGCCGCCCGCCACGAAGCCCTTCGTGCCGAAGACCTGCCCGAGGGTGGTCAGTGCCTTCTTGACGGACGGGTCCGTCCATTTGATCTTGTGCTGGGCGAGTTGGTCGTACTTGTCCGGGCCCGCCTGCGAGATGTAGATGTTCTCGAACCAGTCGGTGAGGGTCCACGCGTCGGCGCCCGCCACGGACATCGGCGGCACGCCGGAGTCGTAGACGGTCTGCATGGTCTTCATGAACTCGGCCCAGCTCTTGGGCGCCTTGACACCCGCGTTCTCGAAGACCTTCGTGTTGTACCAGACCAGCGACTTGTTGGCGGCCTTGAAGTACACGCCGTACTGCTTGCCGTCGACGACCCCGAGCCGTTTCCAGCCCGTGGCGTAGTTCTTGTCGAGCTGCTTCTGCGCCTCGGCGCCGACCGGCTTGGCCCACTTGTTCGCCACGGCCTGATCGATCGCGCCGATCTGCGGCAGCATCGCGACGTCCGGCGGCTGGCCGCCCGCCACCTTCGATTCCAGGAAGCTGATGATGGGGTCCTGGGCGGGTACGAAGGAGACCTGGGCGCCGGTCCTCTTCTCGAACTCGTCCAGCACCTTCAGGAACACCTTGCGCTCCGAGCCGCCCCAGACGGCGGCCACGGACACGTTCTCCCCGTCCAGCTTCGGCAGTTGGAGCGCGGCCCCGGTGTCGTTGTCCGAGCCGTTGTTCCCCTTGTCCCCGTCGTCGTTGTCGCCGCCGCACGCGGTGACGGTGAACGCGAGCGCGCCCGCGACGACGGCTGAGGCGATCTTGGCGGTGGTACGCCGATGTAGCGGTGCCCTGCGTGTACGAAGAGTGCTGCGCATCACTGCCCCGTTCTCTTCCCTGGCGAGTCCCGTGCGGTCTGGTCTACGCCCGCGCGGGGAGGGGCGGCAAGAGCGCCTGCGCTGTCAACTCGCTGATCGTGATGGCGTTGTGACGTGGCGTCATGGGGTTTGGGGTGAGCTGCACGGACTGTGCGCAAGTGGGCTGTTAGCGGGGCGCACGGTCATAGGGGCACGGCGGCATGGGGGCATGCGGTCAGAGCAGGGACGGCACCTGGTCCGCGGAGACGGAGCGGGCCGCCCGCTCCAGCGCGCTGGCCAGCAGGGCCAGGTCCGTCGGTCCGTTGCCGAGCTCGCGCACCGGGCGCCGGGCCGGAGGGTCACCCATCCGCTCCCACTCCAGGGGGACCACCGTGGGCCGCAGCGTCGCCGTACGCGGAATCCGGCCCGTGACCCGGCCCGCCTGGAACGCCGTGGCCCGCCCGTCGGGGGAGCGGAGCTCGCCCCGCCCGGGCGCGGGCTCCTCGGGTCCGGAGGCCACCGCGTCAAGCACCACACGGAGCGAAGCCCGCTGGCCCAGCTCGGTCTCAAGGACCCGCTCGCTGCGCCCCGTGGCCGCCACGAGATGCACGCCGAGCCGCTCCCCGTCCCGTGCGACCGCCTCCAGCGCGCGGACGACGGAACCGGCCGCGGGCCGCCCGGGGGACCCGAGCGCGGGCGAGAGCAGCGCGTCGAAGTCGTCGACGAGGACGACGAGGCGGGGCAGCGGCGGCCCGGGCTCCACCCGCTGCCGCGCCGCGGCGGGCCGCAGCCGCATCGTGGCGCTGGGCGGCGGATCGAGGTCGCCGTCGAGCCCCTGCGCGGTCACGGGGGCGGAGGGAGGTGTGTCGGAGAGGGCCGACGCCCCAGAGGCCCCAGAGGTCCCGGCAGTTGCGGACGTCGTCGAGGATGCCGAGGCCGCGGAGGGCGCGGACGACTGCGACCGCTGCGCCACCAGTCGCCCCGACACCGCCCGCTGCGTGTGCCACTCGGCGAACCCGAGCCTGCCGAGCAGCTCGGCCCGCCGCTTCAGCTCCGCGGCCAGGGACTGCGCGAACTCCCGCATCCGCACCGGGTCGTTGACCACGAGGTGCGTGGTGACGTGCGGCAGGTCCGTACAGACCCCGAGCCCTGTCCCCTGCCGCCCGGCGGCCGCGGCGCCGCCCGCGCCGACCCCGTCCCGCCCGTCGACCAGCACGATGCCGAGCCGGTCGGGGCGCTCGGCGGCGGCGAGGGAGGCGGCAACGGAGCGCAGCAGTTCCGTACGGCCGCTGCCCGCGGGGCCTTCGGCGAGCAGATGCGGCCCGTCGGCGCCGAGGTCGGCGACGACAGGACCGCGCGGTCCCGCGCCGAGCACGGCCGTGGCGCGCCCGCCGAGGGCCTCGGGGTCGTCGGCCGCCGCCGCCCACCGCGCCATCAGCGAGGCGGGCGTGGCCCTGGCGAGCCCCAGCTCGTCGAGGAGCCGGGCCGACTGGGGCAGCGGCGCGGAGACACGGGTGTGTCCCTCGCCGGAGGTGCCGTCCGTCCGCAGCGGCGCGAGGGCCCGCGCGAACCGCTCGGCCCAGGCCGCCGACACGGCGTCCACGGCGGCGACGGTGCCGTGGCCAGCGGGCCGTCCGCCCGCCGTCCGCAGCAGCCGCAGCGCGGTCGCCACGTCGCCGCTGAGCAGCGCGGCCGCACCGCACGCGCGGAAGGCCGGTGACACCGAGCAGGCCGCCTCGTACGTATCGAGGACCGGGGAGGCGGGTGAGGCGGCGGCCGTCTCGGCGAGGCACACGACGTGGATCCCGGCCCGCGCGCCCTCACCGGCGAGCCGGACGGCGGACTCGCGCAGCCCGGCGGACCCGGGGTCGCCGTCGACGACGACGACCGTGCGGGCGCCGGTCGCGGCGGTGCCCGTGGCCTCCGCGCCGCCGTCGGCGATGTGGTCGTCGAGGCGCCGGATCAGCTCGTCCGTGCGCGCCGCCGCCTGGTCGCGGTCGTAGGCGAGGAGGAGGCGGCAGTCCTGGCCGTGGGTGGGCCGCAGATGGGGGAGCCAGCCGAGCCAGGCCCACTCGGCGGTGCGCTCGGCCACCGGGCGCGCCCGGTCCGTGCTGATCAGCACGATCTCCAGGGAGTCGGGGGAGTGCAGCGCGGCGAGCTGGGCGACGACCGCCCTGGCCAGTCCGGTGAGCCGGTCCCGTGGCCCGGCGAGGCCCAGCGAACCGGCCTCGCGCAGCCCGACCGTGACGGGGACGGCGGGCAGCAGCCCCTCCCGTCCGTCGGCGGCGGGCAGGGCGCGGTCGACCGTGCCGAGCCGCACCGCGAGCGCCTCGGGGTGGCCGGGCCCGCGCTCCCAGAGGCGGGGGCCGGGGCCGAGCGCGGTGAGCAGCAGGGCGGCGGGATCCGGCCACGCCTCGGGCGTGCGGGCGGCAGCGGTTATGGCGAGGTCCTCCGGGGAGAGGGCCGACGGTCCGCGCCCGGGGGCACCTGCGGGGGCGCCGTCCGCGCCTGCTGCGCCGTCTGCTGAGCCCTCGTGTTCTCCGTACCCCTCCTGCCCCTCGTAACCGTCGTACTCGTCGAAGGTGTCGGGACCGTCCGGGCCGTCGTACGGATCGTGGGCCTGGCCGCCGTCCTTGCCGCCGGTGAGCCGCCGGGCCCAGGCCGAGAGCCCGCCGCGCTTGCGCAGGCCGCGGGGCACGGTCGTGCCGCGCGCGGGTGTCCCGGTGCGGGTCCGCTCGGCGTCGGGGGCGCTGCCCTGGTGCGGCACCACGGGGGTCTCGGCGCCGGTGGGGCCGCCGTGCGTGCCCCGTGGCCGGTACGCCCCGTGCGCGTCGTGCTCGACCGGCGCGGGGCGGTTCTCGGACGCCCCCTGCGGGGCGTGTGCATCCTTCGAGCCGTACGCCCCCTCGCCGCTCGTGCCGGTGGCGGCGCCCCAGCCGCCCGAGCCGTACGCATGGTGGGCCGCGGGGCCTGCCGGTGCCGCCTCCACGAGGGTGGGCGGCGCCGAACCCGTGGTGCGCACGCGTACGTGGCCCTCGCCGTCCGGCGCCGTCGCGAGCGGCGTGCCCGGTCCTGACGTGGGGCCGCCACCGCCGTCCGTCAGGCGGAGCGCGGATTCGCCGATGCGCAGCAGGGAACCGGGGGAGAGCCGCACCGGGCGGTCGGTGATCTCCTTGCCGTCCACCGCCGTGCCGTTCGTCGAGCCCAGGTCCGTGACCGTGACCCGGCCGTCCGCGGTGAGCGTGACGGAGCAGTGCATGCGGGAGACGTCCGGGTCGTCCAGCGGGACGTCCGCGTCGGCGGAGCGGCCGACCTGGATCCGGCCGCCGTGCAGCAGATGGACACCGCCCGCGTCCGGACCCGCCACCACGTGCAACTGGGCGGCCGCCCCGGCCAGTTCGGGACCGGGCTCGGCGGGGGCGCCCAGCGAGAGCACCGCTCCGTCGATCAAGGGGGGCTCGCCGAGCGTGCAGCGCTGGGCGTCGAGGCGCTCCGGGCCCGCGTACAGCACGAGGGGGGCGTCGCTGCCCGCCACGGTCGTGGCGAGGCCGGACGCCACCGCGGCGAGCGCGGTCCCCGCGGGGGCGGTGACCAGGACGTCACAGACGCCGTGGGCCCCGGTCGCCGCCGTGGGGCGGTCTTGCTGCTCGGTCTGGCCGCTGCGCGGCCCGAGGACGGTCAGCCGGATCTGCATCGCCGTCAGCGGTCCCTTCTGCGCTGGGCGCCCGGCACGGGGGCACGCGCTGTGATTCCCCCCACCGCACACGGGCACGTCGGCCAGTACTGGAGGCATCCTGTCACCTGCCACTGACAACACGCCCGGCGGCCAACTGTAAGTGATCTTGATTGGTCGGCTCTGCTCGGAAAAGTGCCTGCTTGGACCGTTGCGGATATCTCCGGGCGTTCTCGAGCAAAGGTCAATTCGGGACCACTCGGCAACCAATGGCCACGGGCGAGCGTCTTTCCACCGAACAACGATCCGGAACGCCCCGGAAACAAAAGGCCGGGCGGAATCCGACCGGCCGGTGCCGTGTTCGACGGCATTACAGTGGGTCGGAACACCATCGGACAGACCCCCGGACAGGACCAGCGTCCGGATGGGACCAGCCAGACCAGCAGGGAGCGCATGACGTGCGGCCGGTAGGCAGCAAGTACCTGCTCGAGGAGCCGCTCGGGCGCGGCGCCACGGGCACCGTCTGGCGAGCCCGCCAGCGGGAGACCGCGGGTGCCGAGGCGGCCGTTCCCGGCCAGCCCGGCGAGACCGTCGCGATCAAGGTCCTCAAGGAAGAGCTCGCCAACGACGCGGACGTCGTGATGCGCTTCCTCAGAGAGCGGTCCGTCCTGCTCAGGCTCACCCACGACAACATCGTCCGGACGCGTGACCTGGTCGTCGAGGGCGACCTCCTCGCTCTGGTCATGGACCTCGTCGAGGGCCCCGACCTGCACCGCTACCTGCGCGAGAACGGTCCGTTCACGCCGGTCGCGGCCGCCCTGCTGACCGCCCAGATCGCCGACGCGCTCGCCGCGAGCCACGCCGACGGCGTCGTGCACCGCGACCTGAAGCCCGCGAACGTCCTGCTCAAGCAGGACGGCCAGGGCATGCACCCGATGCTCACCGACTTCGGCATCGCGCGCCTCGCGGACTCCCCGGGCCTGACCCGCACCCACGAATTCGTCGGCACGCCCGCGTACGTCGCGCCGGAGTCCGCCGAAGGCCGCCCCCAGACCAGCGCCGTCGACATCTACGGCGCGGGCATCCTGCTGTACGAGCTGGTCACCGGGCGTCCGCCGTTCTCCGGCGGCTCCGCCCTCGAAGTCCTCCACCAGCACCTCAGTGCCGAGCCGCGCCGCCCCTCGACCGTCCCCGACCCGCTGTGGACGGTCATCGAGCGCTGCCTCGACAAGAACCCGGACCGCCGCCCCAGCGCCGAGAACCTCGCCCGCGGCCTGCGCGCCGTCGCCGAGGGCGTCGGCGTGCACTCCACCCCGGCGCAGATCGCCGCCGCGGAGGGCGTGGGCGCGCTCCTCATGCCGGACCCGGCCCCGGCCCACGTCCCGGAGACCCCGGGCGCGGCCGACCCCACGCAGGTGCTGCCGAACAACGCGGGCTCGTACGACCCGAACGCCGCGACCAGCGTCATGCAGAGCACCGGCGGCCACGGCGACGCGGACCCGACGTCCGTACTGCCGAACAACCGCGGCGGCAACGCCGACCCGACCGCGGTCATGCCGCCGGTCCCGCCGAACGGCCCCGGGGCGGACCCGAACGACCCGCACCCCTGGCAGAGCCAGATGGCCGCGGCCCGCGACCGCAACGAACAGACGCAGTACCAGGCGCACCTGGACCCGAACGACGACCCGCTGCGCCGCCGCCCCCAGCGCCAGGTGGCCAGGCCCCAGCAGCCGCCGCAGCAGCAGCGCCCGCAGCAGTACGCGCCGCAGCAGCCGCGCGGGCAGCGTCCCCAGCAGCAGTACGCGCCCCAGCAGCACCAGCCCCAGCACCAGCCGCAGCAGTACGCCGCGCCCCCGCAGGCGGCGCCGCCCCAGCAGCCCGCCCCGCGCCCCGCGCGCGAGCCGCGTCAGCCCCGGCAGCGCAGCGCCAACCCGATGAAGATCCCGGGCCTCGGCTGCCTCAAGGGCTGTCTGTTCACCGTCGTCATCCTCTTCGTGGCGAGCTGGCTGGTCTGGGAGTTCAGCCCGCTGCAGGACTGGATCGGCACGACGAAGAGTTTCTGGGGCCAGCTCTCGGACGGGTACGACAAGGTCAGCGAGTGGCTCGGCAAGCTCAACGGCAACTAGCCGAAGTGCCGCAACCCCTCTACGACCTTGGGGATTTGTCGACATCTGCAGAGTGATTTCTGCTCCCGGAGTGAAGGTTGGCGGCAAGGCCGCGTAGTTTTGTCGCCAACACGCATCCGTAGGAGCAGTCTTGACGCGCAAGATCGGCAGCCGGTACACCGCCCACCAGATCCTGGGCCGTGGCAGTGCCGGCACGGTGTGGCTCGGCGAGGGGCCCGAAGGCCCCGTCGCCATCAAGCTGCTGCGCGAGGACCTGGCCTCCGACCAGGAACTCGTCGGCCGCTTCGTCCAGGAGCGCACGGCTCTGCTCAGCCTCGACCACGCGCGCGTGGTGGGCGTCCACGACCTGGTGGTGGACGGCAACGACCTGGCTCTGGTCATGGACCTCGTCCGCGGCACGGACCTGCGCACCCGCCTCGACCGCGAGCGGCGCATGGCCCCCGAGGCCGCGGTCGCCATCGTCGCGGACGTCGCCGACGGCCTCGCCGCCGCGCACGCCGCGGGCATCGTGCACCGTGACGTCAAGCCCGAGAACGTCCTCCTGGACATGCAGGGTCCCCTCGGCCCCGGCGGCTCCCACCCCGCCCTCCTCACCGACTTCGGCGTCGCCAAGCTGATCGACTCGCCGCGCCGCACCCGCGCGACGAAGATCATCGGGACCCCGGACTACCTCGCGCCCGAGATCATCGAGGGCCTGCCGCCGCGCGCGGCCGTCGACATCTACGCGCTCGCCACGGTCCTGTACGAGCTGCTCGCGGGCTTCACCCCCTTCGGCGGCGGGCACCCCGGCGCGGTCCTGCGCCGCCACGTCACCGAAACGGTTGTCCCGCTCCCCGGCATCCCCGAGGAGCTCTGGCAGCTCCTCGTCCAGTGCCTGGCCAAGGCGCCCGCGTCCCGGCTGCGCGCCTCTGAGCTGGCCGCGCGGCTGCGGGAGCTGCTGCCGCTGGTCGCGGGGATGCCGCCGCTGGACGTCGACGAGCCGGACACGGAGCCTTCGCCGGCCGAGGAGGCGTACGAGGACGCCGACCCCGAGCCCCGGGAGGCCGCTCCCCGGCGGGGCGCGGTCCCCCTCGTCCCCGGCTCGGCCTCCGCCGACTCCAACCGCGACACCCACACGTCGATGCGCGTCCCCGGCCCCGACGAGCTGTCCGGCGGCGCCCGCGGCACGGCCCGCGCACCCCGCACCGCCGGTGCGGCCCGGCCCGGCTCCGCCAAGCACCGCTCCTCGGCGCGGCGGCGGCGGATCACGCTGGGGGTGGCGGGGGTGGTGATCGTCGCCGCGGCGGGGGTCGGCACGTGGGCCGCCACGAGCGGCGACGACTCGGACGCGTCCCCCTCCGACACCCACAACTCGGCTCCCCCGGCCCCGTAGCGCCCCACACCGAACGCCGCGGACACCCCGTGCCGGTTGCTGTGCTTCTCTGTGCCGTCCGCCGGTGGGGCTGTTCTGTCCCGCCGCTGCGCGGCGGATGCTTCCCACCCACCCGCCCGTTTACCCGGCGCCGAAGGGTGCGGGTAGCCCGTGCCACTTTCCGTGCTTCTCCACGCCGTCCGCCGGTGGGTGGCATCCGCCTGTGCACCTGGCACCGGAGGGTGCGGGTAGCCCGTGGCGGTTGCTGTGTTTCTCCGGCCGCTGGTGGGTGTTCTGTGCCGCCGCTGCGCGGCGGATGCTTCCCACCCACCCGCCCGTTTGCCCCGCGCCGAAGGGTGCGCGTAGCCCGCCCTGGCTGGTGTGTTTGTTCGCCTGACCGCTGGGGGTGGGGGTGTCCCGTCCCGTCGCCCCGCGGCAGACGCTTGCCGCCCGGCCGTTCGCCCGGCACCGGACGGCGCGGGTAGCCCGCGCGGGTTGGCGGCTCCTTCACCTCCCTCCCTCCCACCCACCCACCGGCCCAGCCCCTCCGCAGCCGGGCCGCGCCCAGTCGTCGTGCTGCTCCTACAGACCCGTGCGGTGCCGGGTGAACGGGTGGGTGGGTGGGAGGCATCCGCCGCGCAGCGGCGGGACAGGGATGCCACCCCCGAGCCGCAGGGAAAGTGCGCCGCCCTGGCCCGCAGCGGGCCCAAGGGACCCCGGGGGAGAACCCACCCGGCCAGCCCCGCTTGCCGAAGCCGTTACGCTGGAGTCGTGGCAGTCGTCGATGTATCCGAAGAGCTCAAGTCCCTCTCCTCGACCATGGAGTCGATCGAGGCCGTCCTGGACCTCGACAAGATGAGGGCCGATATCGCCGTGCTCGAGGAGCAGGCGGCCGCACCGTCCCTCTGGGATGACCCGGATGCGGCGCAGAAGATCACCAGCAAGCTGAGCCACCTCCAGGCGGAGGTCAGGAAGGCCGAGGCGCTCCGTGGGCGCATCGACGACCTCGGCGTGCTGTTCGAGATGGCCGAGGAGGAGGACGACCCGGACACCCGCGCCGAGGCCGAGTCCGAGCTCACGGCCGTCAAGAAGGCGCTGGACGAGATGGAGGTCAGGACCCTCCTCTCCGGGGAGTACGACTCCCGCGAGGCCGTCGTCACCGTCCGCGCGGAGGCCGGCGGCGTCGACGCCTCAGACTTCGCCGAGAAGCTGCAGCGCATGTACCTGCGCTGGGCGGAACGCCACGGCTACAAGACGGAGCTCTACGAGACGTCGTACGCGGAAGAGGCCGGCATCAAGTCGACCACCTTCGCCGTCAACGTGCCGTACGCGTACGGCACGCTCTCCGTCGAGCAGGGCACCCACCGCCTCGTCCGCATCTCGCCCTTCGACAACCAGGGCCGCCGCCAGACCTCCTTCGCCGGTGTCGAGATCCTCCCCGTGGTGGAGACGACCGACCACATCGAGATCGACGAGAGCGAGCTGCGCATCGACGTGTACCGCTCCTCGGGCCCCGGCGGCCAGGGCGTCAACACGACGGACTCCGCGGTCCGGCTGACCCACCTGCCGACCGGCATCGTCGTCTCCTGTCAGAACGAGCGCTCGCAGATCCAGAACAAGGCGACCGCGATGAACGTCCTCCAGGCGAAGCTCCTCGAGCGTCGCCGCCAGGAGGAGCAGGCGAAGATGAACGCCCTCAAGGGTGACGGCGGCAACTCCTGGGGCAACCAGATGCGTTCGTACGTCCTGCACCCCTACCAGATGGTGAAGGACCTGCGTACGGAGTTCGAGGTCGGCAATCCCGAGTCCGTCTTCAACGGCGAGATCGACGGCTTCCTGGAAGCCGGAATTCGCTGGCGCAAGCAGCAGGAGAAGTAAAAGCCGCCGAGAACGGCTTTATCGACAAGGTAACTGTGGCCTCAGAGGCCACAGTTACCTTTTTCGTCACAGTCAGATCTCCGTACGCCGGTCAACTCCCCTAATTTCGGACATCGCGCCCGCAACGACCTTGACGCTGCTGTGAAAAGTGGAAAGGCTAGCGCGCGGCATGCGTATTTCTGGGGCGCGTGGGATCTGTGGGGGCCGATCGAATGCCTCCGGCGGTGAGCGCAGCCCCGGACGCTGCCTCACTGACGATTCAGCTACTGGGGGTAGCAGCCAGATGACCAAGAAGACGCGGATCCGTGTCGCGCGCATAGCCGCCGGTGCGGTGATCGCCGCCGGTGCCTCGCTGACCGCCGCGGGTGCCGCCTCGGCCCTCGACGTCGGCGTCGACCTCGGTGGTGTGAGCGCGGGTGCTCACGCCGACGAGAGCGGTGTCGGTGTGGACGTGGACGTTCCGGGCGCGGGCGACGAGACCCCTCCGGGCGACGACCCGACGATCCCCGGCCCCGAGGACCCGACGGACCCGCCCACCGAGGAGCCCACCGAGCCCACCGAGGAGCCCACGGAGCCCACCGAGGACCCGACGGACCCGACGGAGCCCACCGAGGACCCGACGGACCCGACCGACCCCACCGACCCGCCCACCTCGGACCCGACCGACCCGGGTAACGACAACGGCAACGGCGGCGGCAACGGCGGCAACGACAACGACCCCGCCGGCGGCTCCAACCCCGTCGAGCAGGGCAAGGGCAAGGACAGCCTGAGCGACACCGGCTCCAAGCCGGTCGAGCAGGGCGGCAGCAACGCCGACAAGGCCGACAACGGTGAGCTGGCCGAGACCGGCGCCACCGAGACCACGTTCCTGCTGATCGGTGCCGCGACGATGATCGCCGGTGGCATCGGCTTCCGCATCCTGCCGCGTCTCGTCGGCAACCGCGGCGCCGCTGCCTGATCCAGGCGGTGCCGTACGCCACGTACGCATGAAGAAGGGCCCGGAGCTTCACGAAGCTCCGGGCCCTTCCGTGTGACGCCGGTGTCGGCGCCGTGACTCTCTGTGTGCCGTCTACGCGGACTGGTGTGCCAGCAGCGCGACCGCCGCGATCAGCACCACGAGCAGCGCTATCAATGCCGCGGGATTGAGCCCCGCGAAGGGGCCCTCCTGCTGCATGCGCTCGCGGTTGGCCCGGCACACGGGGCAGCGGCCTTCACTCACGGGCGCTGCGCAGTTCGCGCATACCAACCGATCCAGGGTCATGCGCTTCTCCTCCCGCACAGTCTCAGCCTGCCCAACGCTAGAGGGAACCCAATCGTTCCCCCTACCACTGTGCCAGCTTCCGCGGATTTCGGCGCGGCCCGCCGCTTTCCGCGGCTTCCCGACGGCGCTCCGTGCGCATCGGGGGAGCCTCACCGTCCGTTTCGTGCCCCGGTGCTTCCGTGACAATTCGCGCAACTCAGGACGCCGACTGCGCTCGCGTACCGCCTTCGCGTATGGTCACGCTCACCTACCCCCGGCAACCCGTGGTGCATCCGTGATCCGATTCGACAACGTCTCCAAGGCCTACCCGAAGCAGACCCGCCCAGCGCTCAGGGACGTCTCCCTAGAGATCGAGAAGGGCGAGTTCGTCTTCCTGGTGGGCTCCTCGGGCTCCGGAAAGTCCACTTTCCTGCGGCTCGTCCTGCGTGAGGAGCGCACCAGCCACGGCCAGGTGCACGTCCTCGGCAAGGACCTCGCGCGCCTGTCCAACTGGAAGGTGCCGCACATGCGCCGCCAGCTGGGCACCGTTTTCCAGGACTTCCGTCTCCTGCCCAACAAGACGGTCGGCGAGAACGTCGCCTTCGCGCAGGAGGTCATCGGCAAGTCCCGCGGCGAGATCCGCAAGTCCGTGCCCCAGGTCCTCGATCTCGTGGGACTCGGCGGCAAGGAGGACCGGATGCCCGGCGAGCTCTCCGGCGGTGAGCAGCAACGTGTCGCGATCGCGCGCGCGTTCGTCAACCGCCCGAAGCTCCTCATCGCCGACGAGCCGACCGGCAACCTCGACCCGCAGACGTCCGTCGGCATCATGAAGCTGCTCGACCGGATCAACCGGACCGGCACCACCGTCGTGATGGCCACCCACGACCAGCAGATCGTGGACCAGATGCGCAAGCGGGTCATCGAGCTGGAGAAGGGCCGTCTCGTCCGCGACCAGTCGCGCGGCGTGTACGGCTACCAGCACTGACGGCCCAGCTCGCCCGTACCGTCTGATCCACCTGATCCACTGAAAGGCCGCCATGCGCGCCCAGTTCGTCCTGTCGGAGATCGGCGTCGGTCTCCGCCGAAATCTCACGATGACCTTCGCGGTCATCGTCTCCGTAGCGCTTTCGCTCGCCCTGTTCGGCGGTTCGCTGCTCATGCGTGACCAGGTGAGCACGATGAAGGGCTACTGGTACGACAAGGTCAACGTCTCGATCTTCCTGTGCAACAAGGCCGACGCCGAGCAGGACCCCAAGTGCGCCAAGGGCGCCGTCACGAACGAGCAGAAGGACCAGATCCTCGGCGATCTGAAGAAGATGCCCGTCGTGGACAAGGTCGCCCACGAGTCGGCCGACGAGGCCTACAAGCACTACAAGGAGCAGTTCGGCGACTCCCCGCTGTCCAGCTCGCTGACGCCGGACCAGATGCAGGAGTCGTTCCGCATCAAGCTGAAGGACCCGGAGAAGTACCAGGTGGTCGCGACCGCCTTCTCCGGGCGTGACGGCGTGCAGGCCGTGCAGGACCAGAAGGGCTATCTGGACAACCTCTTCGGGCTCCTGAACGGCATGAACTGGGCGGCCGTGGCGGTGATGGCGCTGATGCTCGTCGTCGCGCTGATGCTGATCGTCAACACCGTGCGCGTCTCGGCGTTCAGCCGCAGACGCGAGACCGGCATCATGCGGCTCGTCGGCGCGTCGAGCTTCTACATCCAGATGCCGTTCATCATGGAGGCCGCGGTCGCCGGTCTCATCGGCGGAGGCCTCGCCTGCGGAATGCTGCTGATCGGCCGGTACTTCATGATCGACCACGGTCTCGAGCTCTCCGAGAAGATCAACCTGATCAACTTCATCGGCTGGGACGCGGTCCTCGCCAAGCTGCCGCTGGTCCTCGCCATCGGTCTGCTCATGCCCGCGCTTGCCGCATTCTTCGCGTTGCGCAAGTACCTGAAGGTGTGACAAGAGCCCCCAGCGTGTCAGGGCGTCGTGCGGTTCAACCCACCGTACGGCGCCCTTCGTTGTCCTAGACTCACCGTCATGTCAGGCCTCGACCGATTCGCCGAGAGGTTCCCCGGGCCCCGCCGCATCCGCCGCGGGGCGACCCTGACATTGGTCTTCGCGAGCGTCCTCGTCACCGGCGCGGCCACCGGCTCCTGGAGCGACGCGGCGGACGACGGCCGGAATGAGCCCCCTCCTTCGGTGCGTTCCGACGCCTTCGCGCCGCCGGAGGGCGACCCCGGCACCGCCGACGAGGCCGCCGACGCCGCCGCGGAGGCGATGGCCGACGGCAAGTCGGGCAAGAAGGCCGCCGAGGAGGCCGTCAGCCGCAGCGGGGACCGCTGGGGGTCGGTGTACTCGCCGGGGGAGTTCCAGGAATTCGAGAAGGCCCTCGGCGGCGCCTACACGGGCGTCGGCCTGTGGGCCCGGCGCGCGGCCGACGGACACATCGAGGTCTCCCGGGTCCAGGAGGACGGGCCCGCGGGCCGGGCCGGGATCCGCGAGGGCGACCGGCTGCGCTCCGTCGACGGCAAGCGCGTCACGGGCCGCCCCGTGACCGAGGTCCTCTCCCTGCTGCGCGGCGAGCGCGAGGGCACGCGCGGTGCGCGCGAGGGCACCCCGGTGGTCCTCGGCATGGAGCGCGGCACGCGCGCGTGGCGCGCGAAACTGCACCGGGCCAGGCTCTCCACGGACTCTGTGACCGTCACCGAGGTGCCGGGCGGTGCCGTCCTGATCAAGGTCGACGCGTTCACGAAGGGCTCGGGGGAGGCCGTGCGGGCCGCGGTGCGCGAGGCTCCCCAGGGTGCCGGGATCCTGCTCGATCTGCGCGGGAACTCCGGAGGCCTGGTGTCGGAGGCGGTCACCGCCACCTCCGCCCTGGTCGACGGCGGCCTCATCGCGACGTACGACGTGCGGGGCGAGCAGAAGGCGCTCCACGCCGAGCGCGGCGGCGACACGGACAGACCCGTGGTCGCCCTCGTCGACGGCGGCACGATGAGCGCGGCCGAGCTGCTCACCGGCGCCCTCCAGGACCGCGGCCGCGCCGTCGTGGTGGGCTCCAGGACCTTCGGCAAGGGCTCGGTCCAGATGCCGAGCCGTCTGCCCGACGGCTCCGTGGCCGAGCTGACCGTCGGCCACTACCGCACTCCTTCGGGGCGTGCCGTCGACGGACAGGGCATCACCCCCGACCTGGAGGCCGAGGACGGGGCCGAGAAGCGGGCCGAGACAGTATTGACTGGCCTCGGACCCCCCTCGTAGTGCGAAAATGGCCGCACTATGGCGAAGGAAAAGGTAAAGCGCAAGGCCGCGAAGGCCGCTGAGAAGGCACCCGCCCGGAAGATGGTCGCGCAGAACAAGAAGGCGCGGCACGACTATCACATCATCGATACGTACGAGTGCGGCCTCGTCCTGATGGGCACCGAGGTCAAGTCGCTGCGGCTGGGCCGTGCCTCCCTGGTGGACGGGTTCGTGCACATCGACCGCGGCGAGGCGTGGCTGCACAACATCCACGTCCCGGAGTACGTGCAGGGCACCTGGACCAACCACTCCGCCACGCGGAAGCGCAAGCTCCTGCTGCACCGCGCGGAGATCGACAAGCTGGAGTCGAAGTCCCAGGAGACGGGTCACACGATCGTGCCCCTGGCCCTGTACTTCAAGGACAGCCGGGTCAAGGTCGAGATCGCGCTGGCCAAGGGCAAGAAGGAGTACGACAAGCGGCAGGCGCTCAAGGAGAAGCAGGACCTGCGCGAGACGAACCGCGCGATCGAGACGGCCAAGCGCCGTCAGCGCGGCGCCTAGCCCGCGGGCCCCGTGGGTCCCCGGCGGGCCGCGCGGGAATTGGCTGGCACCGTCGTGCGTTGGTCACGTACGATGGGTACTGCACCTCACAGCAGGTGCGTGCTTTGAGCAGTATCTAATTCAATAGCGGTCAACATGGGGATGATCGGTTTCGACAGCGGATGTCGAAGCAGGGGAAGCGAGCCGAGGAAGCGGCAATGATCTCGTAAACCATATGTCGCAACCAATAATCGCCAATTCTAAGCGCGATTCCCAGTCCTTCGCCCTCGCTGCCTAATAAGCAGTGACTGAAGGACCCTTAATGGGTGTCAGCCCGGGAGTGTTCCCGACCCGGATCCTGGCATAATCTAGGGGACTAAACCATCGAGCCCGGTCACGGGGTTCGATGGGAAATCAAACAGTGACTGGGCCCGTCGGAGACTTGTTCGCGAGATCACCGGGGCCGAGAAAATCGAAGCGAACTGCGCTCGGAGAAGCCCTCCTTTTGCACCGTTGGACGCGGGTTCGATTCCCGCCATCTCCACAATTCCCATGTGCGGCGAAAGCCCTCTGGCCCCAGGCCAGGGGGCTTTTTCCATGCCCGGACGGCGGCCCGGTGCGCGTCAACTCCCCTATATCGAAAGGCTGTTGGACCGGCGATCGGCGAAAAGGGCACATCCTCCGGTCATGTGACTCGTTAGGGCAACGAGTGCAGGTTCGCAGCGGCCGTGCGGTACAGCGCCCGGGCCGAGTAGGCAGGAGCAGGAGGCAGTCGCTTGGATGCCACCGTCACTCTCTTCGGCTCCGTGCTCGCCACCCTGGGGGTCCTGGGTGCGGCTGTGGTGGCGTATCTCGGCAAGCGTGGTGAGAACGCGCTCATGGGTTTCTCCAGTCTGACGGAGAAACTCCAGATCGAGCGGGACAGGCTGGAACGCCAGGTCGCCGAGCGGGACGCGAAGCTGGCCGAGTTGAATGCCCTGCACGCGCACGATCAGAGTGAGATCGCCCGGCTGCTCATGGACAACGAACGGCTCGGAGGCACGCCGTGATTCAGCTCGAGCGACTCCTGGCCCACCGCTGGCGCACGGTTTTCCTGGTCTGTGTGCTGCTCGCGCTCTCCGGCGTCGCGGTGATCCTCTGGGCCCGGATCGACGCCGGGGACCGCCGCGCCGACCGGTTTGCGACGGAGGCGGACCGGCGCGGTGCGGCCGTGTCCACCCTCGCCCGCGACGTGCGCACCCTGCGCGCCCAGGTCCGCGCGCACGGCGACACCCCCGCCGCACCGGACCCCTCCGAGGCCATCGACGACCTGCTGGCCCGGGTACGGGTCCCCACAGGCGCCCCCGGAACACCCGGCGAGGACGGGAAGCCCGGTCAGCAGGGGGCGCAGGGCACCGGCGGGAGGCAGGGCACGCGGGGAGCGCAGGGCGAGTCCGGGGAGCGGGGCGACCGGGGCGCCCAGGGGGAGCCGGGCGCGGCGGGTGCCTCCGGAGAGCCGGGAAAACCCGGTGAGCCGGGGGCGGCGGGCCAGGACGGCCGCAGCGGCGAGCAGGGGCAGACGGGCCCGGAGGGACCGGCGGGCCCGACCGGCCCTCCTGGTACGGACGGCGCCCCCGGGACCGGTGGCTCCCGCGGCGAGCAGGGCCCCAGAGGCGAGAAGGGGGAGCGCGGCGAGAAGGGCGCCCCGGGTTCCGCCTGCCCGGACGGCTACAGCCTCCAGGAGCCGTCCGGCGACCCCGACGCCCTGATCTGCCGCCGAACGGGCGGCGGCCCGACGGCTCCGGGCCCGGCCCTGACCTTGCTGGCGGCCCTTCCGCCGCAACGTCGCCGTCTGCAGGGGCAGGAGCACTGAGGGGCGACGCGGGTGCGGTGTCGTACGTTCCGGAATTGGGGTCTGTCCGGCCGTCCCGGGCCCCGTCTCGCATGGCTCGGAGTGGGGTCTGTCGCGGGGCGGCCGAGTCCGGGATGCTCCAGGGTCATGAGTAGACCTGTGAGACGCGTCAACACCCGCATGCGCCACTGGATCTGGCCCGCCGTGCTCGCCGTCGCGGCGGCCGGGCTCTCCGCCGGGTCTCCGGCCGGGGCGGACTCCGACCGGTCGGGGCTTCCCGAAGCCATCGACGCCATTCTGGGCGACCCGCGCATGGAGGGCGGCGCGGCCAGTGTCGTGGTCGCCGACTCCGCGTCCGGTGACGTCCTGTACCAGCACCTTCCCAGCGGGCGCCTGATGCCCGCCTCCAACACCAAGCTGCTCACCTCGGCCGCGGCCATGGAACTCCTCGGCCCCGACCACCGGTTCACCACGGACGTCCGCACCACCGCCCAGCGGCACGGCTCCGTGCTCCGGGGCGACCTGTACCTGCGGGGCACCGGCGACCCGACCACGCTCGCCAAGGACTACGACCAACTCGCCGCGAAGATCGCCGACTCGGGGATCGAGCGGGTCTCGGGGCGGCTCGTCGCCGACGACACCCGCTTCGACAGCAAGCGCATCGGCGACACGTGGGGCGGCGATGACGAGTCCGCGTACTACGCGGCGCAGATCAGCGCGCTGAGCGTCGCGCCCGACACGGACTACGACACCGGGACAGTCATCGTCGAGGTCGAGCCGGGGGCGCGGGCCGGGGCCAAGCCGAGGGTGACCGTGACGCCGAAGACCGACTACGTAGACATCGATCTGCGCGCGACCACCGTCGCGGCGGGCGGCAGCGACACCATCGCCGTGGAACGTCAGCACGGCAAGAACGTCATCACCGTCAGCGGCACCGTCCCCGTCGGCGGGGACACCACCAAGGAGTGGGCCACCGTCTGGGAGCCCACCGGGTACGCGGCCGCCGTCTTCAGGGACGCCCTGGCCGCACACGGCGTGAAGGTGAGCGGGCCGACCAGGGCCGGACTCGCCACGCCGAAGAAGGCCCGGGAGCTCGCCACGAACGACTCCATGCCGCTGAAGGACCTACTGATCCCCTTCATGAAGCTGTCCAACAACATGCACGCGGAGAGCCTCACCAAGGCCATGGGCCACAAGGCGACAGGACGCGCCGGGAGTTGGGACGACGGCATCGCGGCCATCGGCGGCTATCTGAAGACCGCGGGCGTGGACCCCGGCAAGATCCGCCAGGTCGACGGCTCCGGGCTCTCGCGCAAGGACAACGTCGCGGCCGAGCAGTACATCAAGCTGCTGCGTTCGGCGAAGGGCGAGCCGTGGTTCGCCGACTGGTACACGGCCCTGCCGGTGGCCTGCGCCCCGGACAAGTTCGTCGGCGGCACGCTGCGCACGCGGATGTGCGGGACCCCCGCCGCCCTCAACGTCCACGCGAAGACCGGGACGTTGACGGGCGCGTCCGCGCTGTCCGGCTACGTCAAGGACAAGAACGGGCGGGAGCTGGTCTTCAGCATCATCCTGAACAACTACCTGCCCTCCTCGGTGAAGGCCCTGGAGGACGCCATCGTGGTGACCCTCGCCTCCTCGACGGAGGACAAGGCGGTCCTGGTCAAGCCGCTTTCGACACGTGCGGCGGAGCGGGACGGCGGCGAGCTGGAGTGCTCGTGGCGCAAGCCCGTGCGCTGCTGAGCAGCAGGGCGCAGCAGGCGGCGGCGACCGGCACCCCGTAGCCCGCGGCGGTGCCCAGGTGCTCCACCGCCCAGCCGCCGCCCGCCGCGCCGCAGGCGATGCCCCCGAGGAGGCCGGTCACGGCGAGGGTCATGCCCTCGTTCAACCGTCCCTCGGGGGTGCGGCGCTGGACGAGCGTCATCGCGGTGACCATCGTGGGCGCGGTCGCCATCCCCGCGAGAAGCAGCGCTCCGGAGAGGACGATCAGCGAGCCGGTGGTCACCACCGCGAGCAGGGGCAGCGTCATCGCCGCCGCCATCGCCGCGGCGCACAGCAGGTGGCGGCGGCCCAGCGGCCCGCGCGGCCGCGCCGCTCCGTAGACGAGCCCCGCCGCGCAGGAACCCGCGGCCTGGAGGGCGAGGACGACGCCCGCGGCCGCCTTGTGCCCTCGTTCGTCAGCGAAGGCGATCGTGACGACTTCGAGGGAGCCGAAGACGGCACCGGTGGCGAGGAAACCGATCAGCAGAGCGGGGATCCCGCGCGCGCGGAGCAGTGATTTCGTCCCGGCCGACGGGTCCGTGCGGTCCTGCGGCGGAGGCTCAGTCGCCCGCTGGGCGGCGAAGACGAGCACGCCGGTCAGCAGCAGGATCACGCCGATCAGGGTGCCCGCCTCGGGGAAGAGCGTGCCGCACAGGAGCGCGGCGAGGACGGGCCCGAGCATGAAGCAGAGCTCGTCCGCGGCCTGTTCGAAGGAGTTCGCGGTGTGCACGGCCTGCGCGTCTCCCTTGAGGAGGTGGGCCCAGCGGGCCCGGGACATGCCGCCGGTGTTGGGTGTCGTGGCGGTGGCCGCGTACGACATGAACAGCGTCCAGTCGGGCGCTCCGTAGCGCACACACAGCAGCAGGGAGAGCGAGCCGAGCGCGGCGATCACGGTGGCGGGGACGGCGACGAGGGCCTGGCCGTGGCGGTCGACGAGCCGCGCCGTCCAGGGCGCCACGACTGCGGTCGCCGCGAGGCCGGTCGCGGTGACGGCGCCTGCCAGCGCGTACGAACCGCGGGCTCCGGAGATCATGATGACGGCGCTCACGCTGAACATGCCCATGGGGAGCCGGGCGACGAGGTTGCCGAGGGTGAAGGCGGTGGCGCCGGGTATCGCGAAGAGACGGGCGTACGGGTTGTGGGGCATGCGGCCACCCTGACCGGGGGCGCCTGCTGGGGTCCAACACCTTCTGAGTGCCAATTCACGCACCTCCGTTGTAGATTCCTCCGTTGTCGGATCCTGCGTTGTAGGTTCCTGCGATGACCGCAGAACCAGTCGTACGCCGTGACGTGGACCCCAGGCTGCTGCGCGCCTTCGTCGCCGTGGCGGAGGAGCTGCACTTCACCCGCGCGGCCACCCGGCTGTACGTGGCGCAGCAGGCGCTGAGCCGCGATGTCCGGCGCCTCGAACGAGAGTTGGGGGCCGTGCTCTTCGCGCGCAGCACGCGGCAGGTCACGCTGACCGCCGACGGCGAGCGGCTGCTGCCGTACGCGCGGCGCGTGCTCGCGGCCCAGGACGACCTGGTCGCCGCCGCCACGGGCGCGGCGCGTCCGCTGCTCGTCGATGTGAACAGCCCGGGCCTGGCCTTCGGGCGCATCCTGGAGCGGG
The DNA here is from genome assembly GCF_040609235.1 of Streptomyces sp. NPDC004732. Classification (NCBI taxonomy): domain Bacteria; kingdom Bacillati; phylum Actinomycetota; class Actinomycetes; order Kitasatosporales; family Streptomycetaceae; genus Streptomyces; species Streptomyces sp. NPDC004732. The sequence goes on along the minus strand of NZ_JBEXJR010000020.1, from coordinate 36,531 downwards.
CCCGCGCGCTGGTCCCGGAGTGTGAGCTGATGGCCCGCTTCGAGAGCGGCCTCACCGGATCCGCCGCCGAGATCGTCGCCGGTCGGCTCGACGCGTCCTTCGGGCGGTACGCGGGACTCGACCCGGCGCTGCGGGCCGGGCTCGACCAGCAGCCCGTGCGGTACGAGCCGATGGCGGTGCTGCTTCCGACCGGCCATCCGCTGACGGAGCTCGACGCGGTGCCGCTCGACGCGCTCGCGGGGGAGACCGTGTACGCGGGGGCGGGCAACCCCAGGACGCCGGAGTGGACCGGCCTCGCGCGTCTGCTCTTCGAGGGGCGCGGCATCGGGATCGCGCCACCCGCGCCCCTCGCCGTCGGCCCCGAGGAGTTCGAACGCGTCATGGCGAAGAACCGGAATCCGGTCCTCGCCGTGGTGGACTTTCCGGCCATGCCGGGAGCCGTGCTGCGGCCGCTCGTCGATCCCGTCCCGCTGTCCCCCGTATCGCTGGTGTGGCGAAAGGGGTTGGTTCATCCGGGTGTTGACGCTTTGCGGACGGCCGCCGCGGGCCTTGCCGCGGAGGAAGGGTGGCTGGAGAAGCCCGCGAATGGATGGCTTCCCGCCACAGATGCACTCATCATGATGAGTCACAACTGACTGAGGACCACACCTGCCTCCGGTCCGCTACGTTCGTGGCTCGAGTGCAGTGTGATAAAGGGAGCGCGCGGACCGGGTGGGGGCCCGGTTCGGACGGCGGCATTTGGGGTCGTGCGCGCACCCGAGTCAGTGATGTGGGGGGTTGTGCGTACGCATGGAAACGTGGCGAGAAGACGCTCTACCAGGACATACTCATGATCCGAACGAAGTCACCGTGCAGATCGACGGCCTGGGGCACCAGCTTGCTGACCTGTCCGCGGAGCCCGGCCGTGAGGGCGTGGCCGAGGGTCCTGTCTTCGTCGACGCGACGGGCCGCCGCAGCCGCAGGTTCCGCCGCTTGGGAGTGGCTGTCGGCAGCGCCTGCGCGGTCTACGCGGCGCTCATAGCAGGCACGCTGCTCTCCGGCAGCTCCAGCGCGCCCTGGCTGCCCATGCCGGGCCCCAAGGCCGAGAAGCCCGCGAGCAAGGCGGACGCGCCCAGCCGACCCGCGGCTGCCGCCGATCCGTCCGCCTCGTCCGGCCGGTCGCCGTCGCCCGGCGCGACGGACGCCCTGGGAGCGACGCCCGGGCCCGGCGCCGACGACGGGCCCGGACCCGCCCGCAGCAGGGACGACGGCGACCGGCCGGGCACGGCCCCCGACTCCGCCCCCGGCGGCGGCGCCAGGCCCGACCCCGGCCCCGACCCCACGGACGGCGGCGACCCCGGCGCGGACCCGACCGGCGGCCCCGGAAACCCCGGCACCGCCCCCACCGCCTCGGTCGACCCGCCCACCGTCCTGCCCACACAGCCGTCGCAGTCCGGCGGAAGCGGTGGCGGCAATGGGGGCGGTGGCGGTGGCGGGGGCGGTGGCGGCAACGGCGGAGGCGGCGGGAGCGGCGTCGAAGTCCCCGTCGGATACACCTCACCCGCCGAGCAGCCCTCCGAGGACACGCAGCCGTCCTCCACGAACACCCAGCAGTCCTGACCGGACAACTCGGCGGTCCTGAAGGGGCACTCAGCGGTCTTGAACGGGCGCCCAGCAGTCGTGTCCGGACAACTCAGCAGTCCAAACCGGATACGAAGCCGTCTTGAACGGACAGCTCAGCAGCCCTAGCCGGATACAAAGCCGTCCTCACCGGACAACTCAGCAGCCCGGGCCGGACAACTCAGCAGTCCCAGCCGGGCAGCACAGCAGCCCTGGCCGGACAACTCCACAGCCCTCACCGGACACGAAGCCGTCCTAGCCGGACAACTCAGCCGTCCTAGCCGGACACGAAGCCGTCCCCGGAGGACGCACCGCGATGAACACCCGCACCACCAGGGGCCGGTCGGACCGCCCCGGGAACAGTCACGTCCAGAACCGCCGCGGAAGGCGCCGCGCCAAGCCACCCGCGAGCCCCCGGCCCCGGCCCAGCCCCCAGCCCAGCCCTCGGCCCCGGCGCCGCCGACTGCCCATGCGTCATCTGCTGCCCTCGCTGCTCCTCGTCGCGCTGCTCGCGATGCTGATGCTGCGCGGGTACGTGCACAGCGAGATCCTCGCCGACCACCGCGTCAGGCCGCCCGCGCCGACCGACCACGTGCCGCGGAAGATCCTTGAAGGCGGCCCGGTCATCGACACGCGGAACGGGCGCGAGACCACGCTGAGCGTGCCCGACCACCGGATCGTGCTGACCTTCGACGACGGCCCCGACCCGGAGTGGACCCCCAAGGTCCTCGACGTCCTGAAGGAACACCACGCCCACGGCGTCTTCTTCGTCACCGGCACCATGGCCTCGCGCCATCCCGACCTGGTCAGGCGCATGGTGGACGAGGGCCACGAGGTCGGCCTGCACACCTTCAACCACCCCGACCTCTCCTACCAGTCCGCGAGCCGCATCGATTGGGAGCTCTCGCAGAACCAGCTCGCCCTCGCCGGTGCGGCGGGCATCCGGACCTCGATCTTCCGCCCGCCGTACTCCTCCTTCGCCGACGCGATGGACGACAAGTCGTACCCCGTGACGAAGGCCATCGGCCGACGTGGCTACCTCACCGTGGTCAACGACACCGACAGCGAGGACTGGCAGCGCCCCGGCGTCGACGAGATCATCCGCAGGGCCACACCCCGGGGCGGCAAGGGCGCCGTCGTCCTCATGCACGACTCCGGCGGCGACCGCTCCCAGACCGTCGCCGCGCTCGGCCGCTTCCTGCCCGATCTGCGTAAGCGGGGCTATGAGTTCGGGACCCTCACCGAGGCGCTGGACGCACCCAGCGCGCACACCGAGGTCACCGGCGTCGAGCTGTGGAAGGGCAGGGCCTGGGTCTTCCTGGTCGGCGCCGCCGAGCACATCACCGACGGCCTCGTCGTCGCCCTCGCCGTCATCGGCGTCCTCGTCTTCATCCGCTTCGGCCTGATGCTGCTGCTCTCCGCGGTGCACGCGCGCCGGGTGCGGCGGCGGGACTTCCGCTGGGGCCTGCCGGTCACCGAGCCCGTCTCCGTCCTGGTCCCGGCCTACAACGAAGCCAAGTGCATCGAGGCGACGGTCCGTTCCCTGATGGCGAGCGACCACCCCATCGAGGTCGTCGTCATCGACGACGGCTCGTCGGACGGCACGGCCCGCATCGTGGAGGGCCTGCACCTGCCGAACGTACGCGTGGTGCGCCAGCAGAACGCGGGCAAGCCGGCCGCCCTCAACCGAGGCATGGCCAACGCCCGCTTCGACATCGTCGTGATGATGGACGGCGACACCGTCTTCGAGGCGTCCACCGTCCGAGAACTCGTGCAGCCCTTCGGCGACCACCGCGTGGGCGCCGTCGCGGGCAACGCGAAGGTCGGCAACAGGGATTCGCTGATCGGCGCCTGGCAGCACATCGAGTACGTGATGGGCTTCAACCTCGACCGCCGGATGTACGACGTGCTGCGCTGCATGCCGACCATCCCGGGCGCGGTCGGCGCGTTCCGGCGCTGCGCCCTGGACCGGGTCGGCGGCATGAGCGACGACACGCTCGCCGAGGACACCGACATCACGATGGCGCTGCACCGCGAGGGCTGGCGGGTCGTGTACGCGGAGCGGGCACGCGCTTGGACCGAGGCCCCGGAGTCGGTCCAGCAGCTCTGGTCGCAGCGCTACCGATGGTCGTACGGCACGATGCAGGCGATCTGGAAGCACCGCCGCGCGCTCGTGGAGAGCGGTGCGTCGGGCCGCTTCGGCCGGATCGGCCTCCCGCTGGTCTCACTCTTCATGGTGCTCGCCCCGCTCCTGGCCCCCCTCATCGATGTGTTCCTGCTCTACGGCCTGGTCTTCGGCCCCACCCAGCGGACCGTCGCCGCGTGGCTGGGCGTGCTCGCGGTGCAGGCGGTCTGCGCGGCGTACGCCTTCCATCTGGACCGCGAACGCATGACCCACCTGATCTCGCTGCCCCTCCAGCAGATCCTCTACCGGCAGCTGATGTACGTCGTGCTGCTGCAGTCCTGGATAACCGCCCTCACCGGAGGCCGCCTGCGCTGGCAGAAGCTGCGGCGCACGGGAGGGGTGGGGACGCCCGGCGCCCTTCCGCGACAGCGGGCGGGCAGCCATGACCGGAGGACGGTTGCATGAGTAACCACGTACCCGCAGCGACCACCGGGACCCCGGCTCCGACCCCGGCTCCGGCCGCCGCCTCGAAGAAGCCGGGCCGCGACCGCTATCTGGACCTCCTGCGCTCGCTCGCGCTCGTCCGCGTCGTCGTCTACCACCTGTTCGGCTGGGCGTGGCTGACGATCCTGTTCCCCTCCATGGGCGTGATGTTCGCGCTGGCGGGCTCCTTGATGGCGCGCTCGCTGAAGCGTCCCGCGTGGGGCGTGATCAAGGGCCGCATCCGTCGACTGCTCCCGCCCATGTGGGTGTTCGGCGCGGCGGCGCTCTTCCTGCTCCTCGCGGGCGGCTGGGACGTCTCCGAGGACCCCGACCACGGGGGCACGTGGGGCCTGGTGTCGACGCTCAACTACGTGTTCCCGGTGGGCGCCCCGCCGTTCCCGTGGAACCTGGGCGACAAGGCGGGCCTCCTGGAGGACACCTGGCCCGCGCAGGCGGTGGGCCCGCTCTGGTACATCCGCGCGTACCTGTGGTTCGTCGTGGCGTCCCCATTCCTCCTCCGGGCGTTCCGCAAGGCGCCGTGGGCGACGCTGTTCGCGCCGCTCGTGCTGACGGCGGTGGTCGGTACGGGCGTCGTGACGATCCCCGGCGAGACGGGCAACACGATCTCGGACTTCGCGGTGTACGGGAGTTGCTGGGTGCTCGGTTTCGCACACCAGGAAGGGCTGCTGGCGCAGGTGCCCCGCTACCTCGCGGTGTCGGTCTCGGCCCTCGTCATGGCGTTCGGCCTGTGGTGGGCGTCGGGTCATCCGGGCCCGGACGGCTGGGACCTGAACGACATCCCGCTGGCGCAGGCGGCGTGGTCGTTCGGCTTCGTGGTCATCCTGCTCCAGTACGCGCCGTCCTGGCAGGAGCTCCCGGGCAGACTGGCGAAGTGGGACAAGCTGGTCACGCTGTCCAACAACCGCGCGGTCACGATCTACCTCTGGCACAACTTCCTCATCATGGCGACGGTCCCGATCATCGACATGGCGTACGACCTGCCGCTGATGGAGGACGAACGCTGGAGTTCGGCGCTCGACACGACGTACATGGTGTGGATGACCGTCCTGGTCTGGCCGTTGATCGGCCTGATGGTGGTCGCGGTGGGCTGGGTGGAGGACCTGGCGGCGAGGCGGCGGCCGAGGCTGTGGCCGACCGGCACGATTCCTCCGCGGCGACCACCCGGACAATCCCCCCGCCAATCTCCTTGGCAATCTCCCCGCCAATCCCCACGGCGACCCTGACAGAAACGGCGTAACCCCCCAATGCGTTGCGTGAATGTTACGTGCAAGTGTGCGCCCGCAATGGTTTGAAATGCCGTTGTAAATCCAGGCGTTCGGCACGTCCGGGGCGGCGTTCGACCCGCCGTCCCGGACGTCAAGATTCACTCTCGCGAACGCCATGCGCACGCAAAGCCGCAGCCCGAGGCGGCACGGTGCCGACACGCGCCCCATGCGTTGCATGTGCCAACGCGATGGTGATCATGGGCCGTAATGATCTCGACGCTGCGTGTAGCCGACTCCTAAGCTGACGGCTCTTCCCGCTGCTCGCGCCGGACGACCGCATGCCGTGCGGCGGGCCCACCTCTGCCAGGAGCTCCCTTTGCTTTACAGGAAGACCGCGCTGCGCGTCGCCGCGCCCGCCGCCGTACTCGCCCTCGCGCTGACCGCCTGCGGCGGCGGTGACGACAAGAAGTCGGACGACAAGAAGGCGGACGCCCCCAGCTCCCAGAACAAGCCCGCGGAGCCGTCCACCCTGAAGGCCGGCGAGACCACCACGGGTGAGGTGAAGGAGGAGAAGGGCAACGTCACCTACGACGTCGCCGCCGAGAAGATCGACGTGGGCACGGCTGCCGAGACCAAGAAGCTGGTCTCGGACCCGAAGCAGGCGAAGGGCCTGGTCGTGGCGACCGCCCACATGAAGATCACGCACAAGGCCGGCGCCCCGCTCACGGACACGCCGAACGTGGCCGAGACGACGGAGATCTACGCGGACGGCACCCGCGGCGGCCTGCTCATCGGCGCCGCCGAGGACGCGCCGGGCTGCGAGGACGAGCTGGAGCTCGAGGGCTGGAAGAAGGGCGAGACCCACACCCTCTGCGAGACCTACCTGATCCCCGAGGGCTCGAAGGACCTCGAGGTCCGCTGGTCCGCCAAGGAGGACGGCAAGCAGATCGCCTGGAAGGTCGCCGGGAAGTAGCGGTGGCGTGTAGGTAACTGCCGTGTACGGCAGGGTTCGGTGGTCCGGGCATCGCGATCTGTGGCGATGCCCGGACGTGTGTGTTGCTGGGAGCGGTCGACCGTCATGACCTGGACTTCCCTGGTGCGGAACCCTGAGGGGATCACTTCGGTGTACGGCGGGGCCGTGCCGCCGTTGACCGGTGTGCGTATCCATTCCGTCGTACTGGACAGGGACGGTCCGCAGCTTCGGGTGCGGTTCGACCTTTGCGAGTATCCGGAGGCGGCCCCCAAGAAGTGGGCTGCTCAGCGGTTCAACACTGTCCAGGTCGAGTTGTCGTTCGGCGGGCTGGACGACGTGGAACTGCGAGGCTTTTCCGTCGACCCGGTTGGGGACATCCTTCTGACCGGCGGTGCGAGGCTGTCCCTCGAGGTCATGTCGGCGGACGTGCAGGTCCGCGCATCAGCGCAATCCGCGTACATCTCGGATCTCTCCGCGTACGCGGACGTGCCCCAAGGACTTGAGGACCGGCAAGGTGAACAGGCCGATCGAGGAGCTCAGTAGCCGACCGTGAAGCGGGCGCGGTGGTGGTTCGGGGATTCCGCTTCGTCCAGGAGCGCCACCGCCAGGTCCTCCATGGAGATGGACGAGGTGCCGTCCGCGGCCACCAGGAGTTCGTCCTTGCCGAGTCGGAACTCGCCCGTGCGCGCGCCGGGTTCGAAGTGGGCCGAGGGGCTGAGGTAGGTCCAGGCGACCCGGGTGTCCGCCGTGTGGAGCGCCGCGTACTGGGCGTTGGACGCCTCGGCGATGTGGCGCCAGGCTGCGGGGACGTAGCGCGGGTCGTCGATGGCGAGGCGGCCTTCCGTGCCGGGGACCGTCAGGCTGCCCGCGCCGCCGATGACGATGAGGCGTACGTCGTCCGTGCGGGCGAGGCCGGACAGGAGCGACCTGGTGATCGCGGGGTGTTCGCGCTCGCGGCCGGGGGCGGGTCTGGTGGCGTTGACGACGACGTCCTGTCCGGCACTCAACTCAGCGACCTGGTCCGGGTTTTCGGCGTCGCCCGTGCGGTGCGTGGCTTCCGGGTGCAGCTCGGTGAAGCGTGCGGGGTCGCGGACCACGGCGGTGACCTCGTGGCCGCGGGCGAGGGCCTCGGTGACGACGCGGCTTCCGGCGTTTCCGGCTGCTCCGAAGACGGTGATGCGCATGGGTGGGCTCCTTGAGTGAGTGAGGGGTTACCGGTGAGGGCGTGCTGAGTTACGCGCGGCGGGGCTGGCGGCGGCCCTGGCCGAGCACCACGCTGCCCAGGACGAGGACGAGTCCGACGACCTGCCACACGGTGAGTGTCTGTCCCAGGATCACCAGCCCGGCGAGCGTGGCGACGACCGGGTTGGCCAGGCCGAGGAAGGACACGGAGGAGGCGGGCAGGCGTTCGATGCCGCGGAACCAGAGGGCGTACGCGAGGGCCGTGCCGATGATGCCGAGGTAGGTGTATCCGGCGAGGTTGGCCCCGGTGAAGTGGTCCGGGAGGCCTTCGGCGGTGAGGGCGATGGGTGCGAGGACCAGTCCGCCCGCGGTCAGTTGCCACCCGGTGAGGGCGAGCAGCGAGACGCCTTCGGGGCGGCCCCACCGCTTGCTGAGGACGACGGCGAGGGCCATCAGCGTGGTGGCCGTCAGCATGGCCACGATGCCCGCGAGGTCGACCGTGGCGCTGCCGCGCAGGACGAGGAGGGCGACGCCGCCGACGCCGACCAGGCCCGCGATCAACGTACGGCGGGTGGGCCGCACCTTCAGGACGCCGATGCCGAAGCCCGCCACGAGCAGCGGCATGACCGCGCTGACCGTCGAGGCGACGCCGCCGGGCAGGTGGTAGGCGCCGAAGAAGAGGAGCGGGAAGAAGGCGCCGAAGTTGAGGAGGCCGAGCACGGCCGCCTTCCACCACCAGTCGCCGCTGGGCAGTCGCCGGGTCAGGGCGAGCAGGATGAGTCCTGCGGGCAGCGCGCGCAGGGCGGCGGCGAGCAACGGGCGGTCCGGGGGCAGGAGTTCGGTGGTCGTGACGTAGGTGGTGCCCCAGGTGGCGGGGCCGATGGCGGCGAGCGCGGCGAAGCCTGCGGCGGCTTTGGCGGGGGAGCGGGAGGGCGGGGCGGTCAGGTGCTGGTTCACACCTGAACCCTGCGCCGGGAGTGGTGTGCTGATCCTGGTGCTCTTGGTCCTGGTATTGGACATGACGTTCCCCTCGTCGTTCCCCTGAACGCTGTTATTCTCAACGTTGAGATAAATATGGACCCCAGGTCTACGAACGTCAAGTATCTCAACGTTGAGAGATTCGCGTTGACGGAGCCCGAGACGCCAGCCAGGAGCGGAGACACGATGCCCGAGGACGACGCCATCGACGAACTGCGGAGCCAGTGGCGCCGCGAGCGCCCCGACCTGGATCTCGCCCAGCTGGACGCGATGGCCCTGGTCGGCCGCATCAAGCGGGCGGACCACCTGCTGAGCAAGGGCATGAAGCGGGTCTTCGTCGAGTACGGCCTGGAGTTCGCGGAGTTCGACGTCCTCGCCACGCTGCGCCGCGTCGGCGCCCCGCACGAACTCACCGCGGGCGGCCTCCTCAAGACCGCGATGGTGACCTCGGGCGCCATCACCAACCGCCTCGACAAGCTGGAACGCAAGGGCCTGATCGAACGCAACCCGGACCCCAACGACCGCCGCGCCATCCGCGTCCGCCTCACCGAGTCCGGCCGCGACCTGGTCGACCGTGCGGTGGTGGACCACATCGCGAACGAGGAGAGCATGCTGTCCGCCCTGTCCCCGGAGGAGCGCGCCACGATCGACGGGGTGCTGCGACGGCTGCTGGTTTCGCTGGGGGACACGCATCTGGGCTGAGGGTGCGAGGGTGAGGGCGCGGGACTGAGGGTGCGGGGCCGCCTACGACGAACTGCTCGTGAGGTATCTGCGGTCCTCCGGGGGCGACTCGTACAACCTGCAGGCCACCGTCACCTGGAAGATCACCTGGACCAGCACCACGGGCGCGGGCGGTGACCTTCCCGACGGACGGTTCGGCGCGGACCAGCAGGTCGAGGTCGAAGAGGTGCAGTCCATCAACCGGTGACCGGCACCAGGCGTCGCCCCTGTTCGTCCCCCTCACCGCCCCCACCCCCACCCCCGTGAGAGCAACGTTCCGCCGTGGTCATCGCGCGGCACAAGGCTGAAATGCGATCTCCCTACCTTCGGGACCGTCGGCCGCTGCCCGCGGACTACCCCTGGAGGCGTGAGATGTGGATCGAGCGGTGGGAACCGGAGGACGAGAGGTTCTGGAAGGAGGAGGGCGGGGAGAAGGTCGCCCGGCGGAATCTGGCGTTCTCCGTGTTGTCCGAGCACGTCGGGTTCTCCGTGTGGAGCCTGTGGTCGGTGATGGTGCTGTTCATGGGGCCCGAGTACGGGATCGACGCGGCCGGGAAGTTCTTCCTCGTGTCGATGGCGACCCTGGTCGGGGCTGTCGTCCGGGTTCCCTACACGTTTGCCGTGGCGCGGTTCGGGGGGCGGAACTGGACCGTCATCGCCGCCGCGCTCCTGCTGCTGCCCACCGTCGCCGCCTTCGTCGTCATGGAGCCGGGGACTTCGTACGGCACGTTCATGCTGTGTGCCCTGCTCACCGGCATCGGTGGCGGCAACTTCGCCTCCAGCATGACCAACATCAACTCCTTCTTCCCGCTGCGGAAGAAGGGGTGGGCGCTCGGGCTCAATGCGGGGGGCGGCAACATCGGCGTGCCCGTCGTGCAGCTCGTGGGGCTTGCCGTCATCGGGGGCGGGGGTGGGCCGCGTGCCGTGCTGGGGGTGTACGTGCCGCTCATTGTCGTGTCCGCCGTCTGTGCGTTCCTCTTCATGGACAGCATTTCCTCCGTGCGCAATGACACGGGCGCGGTGAAGGCCGCGGCGCGGGACGCGCACACGTGGATCATGTCGCTCCTGTACGTGGGGACGTTCGGGTCGTTCATCGGGTACGGCTTCGCCTTCGGGCTCGTCCTGCAGACGCAGTTCGGGCGTACGCCGTTGGAGGCCGCGCAGCTGACCTTCGTCGGGCCGCTGCTCGGCTCGCTCGTCCGGCCCGTCGGCGGACGGCTCGCCGACCGGTTCGGCGGGGCCCCCATCACCCTGTGGAACTTCCTCGGGATGGGCGCCGCGACCGGCGTCGTCGTGATCGCGTCCCTGCGCGAGTCGCTGCCGCTGTTCGTCGGCGCCTTCGTCGCACTGTTCGTACTGACGGGGCTCGGCAACGGATCCACGTACAAGATGATCCCCGGGATCTTCCAGGCCAAGGCGGAGGCCGCGGGGCTCGTGGGGGAGGCGGCCGCGGCCCAGGGGCGGCGGCTCTCCGGGGCGGCCATGGGGCTGATCGGCGCCGTCGGCGGGCTCGGCGGGCTCGGCATCAACCTCGCGCTGCGGCAGTCCTTCCAGACGGTGGGCTCCGGTACCGGCGCGTACGTCGCCTTCCTCGCCTTCTACGGTGTGTGTGCGGGCGTCACCTGGGCCGTATACCTTCGGCGGCCGGTCGCCCGTACGGCCGCGACGACCGACACTGAGGAGAAGTCGCAGCTCAGCTACGCCGAGGTGTGACGTAACACGGCGGACATCGGAGCGAACCGGGCCCGTCACGCGCCGTTGACAGGCTCGGTCGTCCGCCGTCCACGCAATACAAGCGGGACCGATGGGACTGATGGGACCGGCGAGACTTTTGGCGCTGACGGGACTGACAGGACTGACGGGACTGACAGGACTTGAAACGAGAGTCGCTTATGCACGGCCCAGCCAGGAACGACCCGACCGCCCCCAGCCCCCTCGCCGGGTTCACCGTCGGCGTGACCGCCGCCCGGCGCGCCGACGAGCTCGGCGCGCTCCTTGAGCGGCGCGGCGCCACCGTGCTGCACGCGCCCGCCCTGCGCATCGTGCCGCTCGCCGACGACAGCGAACTGCTCGACGCGACCAAGCAGTTGATCGACCATGCGCCCGACGTCGTCGTCGCCACCACCGCCATCGGGTTCCGCGGCTGGATCGAGGCCGCCGACGGCTGGGGGTACGGGGATGCGCTGCTCCGCTGTCTGCGCGGGGTCGAACTGCTCGCCCGCGGGCCGAAGGTGAAGGGGGCCGTGCGTGCCGCCGGGCTCACCGAGGAGTGGTCCCCCTCGTCCGAATCCATGGCGGAGGTGCTGGACCGGCTGCTCGGCGAGGGGGTCGAAGGGCGGCGCGTCGCCCTGCAGCTGCACGGGGAGCCGCTGCCCGGTTTCGTCGAGGCGCTGCGGGCCGGTGGGGCCGAGGTCGTCATGGTGCCCGTCTACCGGTGGCTGCCCCCGGAGGACCTCACGCCCGTGGACCGGCTGCTCGACGCGGTCGTCGGGCGGGGCGTCGACGCGCTGACGTTCACCAGCGCGCCCGCCGCCGCGTCCCTGCTCGCCCGCGCCGCGGAGCGCGGCATGACGGACGAGCTCCTCGCCGTCCTGCGCCACGACGTGCTGACCGCCTGCGTGGGGCCCGTCACCGCGCTGCCCCTGCAGTCCCTTGGCATCGACACCGTGCAGCCGGAGCGGTTCAGGCTCGGGCCGCTCGTCCAGGTGCTGTGCCGGGAACTGCCGGGGCGGGCCAGGGCGTTGACCGTTGCTGGACACCGCGTGGAGATCCGCGGACACGCCGTCCTGGTCGACGACGAGCTGCGGGCCGTGCCGCCCGCGGGCATGTCGCTGCTCGGCGCGCTCGCCCGCCGCCCCGGCTGGGTGGTGGCCCGCGCCGAGCTGCTGCGCGCACTGCCGGGCGCGGGCAGCGACGAGCACGCGGTGGAGTCCGCGATGGCCCGCCTGCGCACCGCACTCGGCACGCCGAAGCTGATCCAGACGGTCGTGAAGCGCGGGTACCGGCTGGCGATCGACCCGTCTTCGGGGTCCAAGTACGCGGGGTGAGGCGCCTGCGGCCCCCGGCGACCGGGGGTGTGGGTTCTTGGGGGAACCTGGTGCGCCGGGTTCCGGACCCGGCCGGGGAAGGGCACTGTAGGGGTACGCAACGGCATTCACTCACCGGTAACCCCCAAGGCGGTGACACGCGCATGGCGTTGGGCACGGCCCCGGCTCCGTACGAGCTGCGATTCGACTCCGGGCGGAGCTGTCTGGACCTCGTGGCGACGAACCACCCCGTGGAACGGCTCGACTCCGTGGCGCGGCTGCGCGCCTGGCTCGTCGGCACGGGCCTCGTCCCCGCGGAAGCGTTACTGCACGGCGCGGGCCCGCAGTGGCTCGCCGCCTTCCATGAACTGCGCGCCCACGTAGGCCAGTTGGTGTGCGGTGAGATCGAGGGCCGTCCCCGCGCCGCCGCGGCCGCGCTCGACCGCGTCAACGCGCTGGCCGCCGCGGCACCCCCGGCCCCGTGTGCGGTTCGCGCCGCCGACGGCACGTTGATCCGCGTTCTGCGGGGCGAACCCGGCTGCGCGGCGCTCGTCGCCGCCGTCGCCAGGGACGCCGTCGACCTGCTCACCGACCCGGTCGCCCGCGCCCTGCTCCGGCAGTGCGAGGGCGACAACTGCCCGATCGTGTACCTCGACACGTCCCGCGGCCGCCGTCGCCGCTGGTGTTCGAGCGAGGTGTGCGGCAACCGCGAGCGGGTGGCCAGACACCGCCGGAGGGCGGCACTCGCCCGGCCCTGAGCCGGGCCCCGCTCCCGCTCCGCCCCACGCACGACTCCCTCCCTGCCCGCACGCCCCAACCGTACGAACGTACGCAGCCGTTGAACGCCCCGCTCCCCTCCTACGTACCTCCGTCGTGAGACCAGCCCGACCCGCCGAAAGTGCGGACACCGGAGGTACGCGTGCGCAAGGATTCCGCCGTGGCCGATGAGCGCCCGCAGCCGCACCGCCATCGCCTCGGCCGGCCCCCGGGCCCGGACGAGGAGTTGATGCGCGCCCTCTACCAGGAGCACGCGGGACCCCTTCTCGCCTATGTGCTCAGGCTGGTGGCGGGCGACCGGCAGCGCGCCGAGGACGTCGTGCAGGAGACGCTCATCCGTGCCTGGAAGAACGCCGGTCAGCTCAACAGGGCGACCGGTTCGGTACGCCCCTGGCTGGTGACGGTCGCCCGGCGCATCGTCATCGACGGTCACCGCAGCCGGCAGGCCCGGCCGCAGGAGGTCGATCCGTCGCCGCTGGAGGTCATCCCCGCGGAGGACGAGATCGATAGGGCGCTGTGGCTGATGACGCTTTCGGACGCACTGGAGGACCTGACTCCCGCACATCGGGAGGTACTTGTCGAGACCTACTTCAAAGGGCGTACGGTCAATGAGGCGGCCGAGACGCTGGGCATACCCAGTGGGACGGTCCGTTCACGGGTCTTCTACGCGCTTCGCTCGATGAAGCTGGCGCTTGAGGAGCGGGGGGTGACGGCATGACCGATTTCCACAGCCACCACGGCGCGCACCATGACGACGACCTCCACGAGACGGTCGGTGCCTACGCCTTGGGGGTGCTCGACGACGCGGAGGCCACGCGGTTCGAGGCACATCTCGCCGGATGCGGGCCGTGCAGGGAGCAGCTGGACGAGCTCTCCGGCATGGAACCGATGCTGGCCGCGCTCGCGGACTTCCCCGGCCCGCGCGGCGTACCGGCGATCGGCGAGCAGCTCGCCGCCCGGCCGAGCCCCCGCCTCGCCGAGCGCCTCGTCGCGGAGGTGTCCGTCAAGCGGGAGCGCGGGCGCAGGCGCGGCCTGTACCTGGTGGCGGCGGCGGTCGCGCTGATCGTCGGCGGTCCGCTCGCGGTCCTCGCGGCGACCGGTGACGGCGGCTCGCAGGACGTGGCGGCCGACCCGCACCCCACCAGCCCCGCCGAGGACGCCTTCTTCCACCACATGGCGCAGAAGGCGCGGGCCACGGACCCGATAACCAAGGTCAGCGCCACGGTCGGCACGGAGGAGAAGCCCTGGGGCACGCACACCGTCCTGGAGCTGAAGAACGTCAAGGGCCCGCTGAAGTGCTCGCTGATCGCGGTCGGCAAGGACGGCGAGAAGGAGACGGTCAGCAGCTGGTCGGTGCCCGCGTGGGGGTACGGAATCAAGGGCAGCCCGGACAAATGGGCACGCGGTCCGCTGTACGTCCACGGGGGCGCAGCCATGGACCGCAACGACATCGACCACTTCGAGGTGACCACGTTCGAGGGTGACCGGCTGGTCAAGGTGGACGTGTAGCGCACGACAAGTGCACAGGATGGGCCCCTTTCGCCTAAGGTGGACGGCTGCTCGGTTGGGGCAGCAGCACGGTGTGAAAGGGGCCTCGGTGGCCGACGTACGCGACCGCGAGATCAGCGTCGAACAGGAACATCTCGACCAGGTCTACCGACGTCTCGAGGAGAAGATCCACGAGGCGGAGTTCCTGATGAACGACGCGGCCAAGCGCTCCCAGGTCGGTACGCCGGGTGCGCTCGCCGAGCGTGACGCGCAGGTCTTCCGCGCCGGTGTCCATCTGAACCGGCTCAACAACGAGTTCGAGGACTTCCTCTTCGGACGTATCGACCTGCTCCAGGGCAAGGACGGCAAGAAGGGGCCCGACGGCGCGTACACCGCGATCGAGCCCGCGGAGGGCGCGGTCCGCGAGGACGAGAGCGGCAAGTACGCGGAGATCGCGGAGACGCTGCACATCGGCCGCATCGGCGTCCTCGACGCGGACTACTCGCCGCTGGTCATCGACTGGCGGGCACCCGCCGCCGCGCCGTTCTACCGCTCGACCCCGGTCGACCCCGGCCGGGTCGTGCGCCGCCGCGTCATCCGCTCCAAGGGCCGCAAGGTCCTCGGCGTCGAGGACGACCTGATGCGCCCGGAGCTCACCGCACGCCTCGCGGGCGAGGTGCTCCCGGTCATCGGCGACGGCGCCCTGATGGCGGCGCTCGGCCAGGCCCGCAGCCACTCGATGCGCGACATCGTGGCGTCCATCCAGGCCGAACAGGACATGGTGATCCGCGCGCCCGCCGCGTCGGTGACGTACGTGGAGGGCGGCCCCGGCACCGGCAAGACCGCGGTGGCCCTGCACCGGGCCGCGTACCTGCTCTACCAGGACCGCCGCCGGTACGCGGGCGGCATCCTCATCGTCTCCCCGACCCCGCTCCTGGTCGCCTACACGGAGGGCGTGCTGCCGTCCCTCGGCGAGGAGGGGCAGGTCGCGATCCGCGCGGTCGGCTCGCTGGTGGAGGGCGTGGAGGCGACCGAGTACGACAGCCCCGCGGTGGCGCGGGCCAAGGGCTCGTCGCGGATGCTGAACGTGCTGCGGAAGGCGGCGCGCGGGGCCCTGGAAGGGGTGGCGGCCCCGGTCCGGGCCCCGGCCCCCCAGGACGGCCAGCTGTCCTTCGGCGACGAGCCCACCGAGCCGCAGACCGCCGCGCCCGCCACCCCCACCCGCCTCCGCGTCGTCGCCTTCGGCCGCCGTCTCGAACTGGACGCCGACCACCTGAACCGCATCCGCCGCAACGCCCTGAGCGGCACCGCCCCCGTCAACCTGCTGCGCCCGCGCGCCCGCAAGCTCCTCCTGGACGCCCTGTGGTCGCAGTCCGGCGCGGCGGGACGCCACAGCGACCCCGAGCTCGCCGCCGAACTCCGCTCCTCCTTCGACGACGACATCACGTCCGAGGACGACTTCATCCACTTCCTCGACGCCTGGTGGCCGGAGCTCACCCCGCGCGGGGTGCTCACCGCGATGAGCGACGAGAAGCGCCTAGGCCGCTGGGCCCGCCGCATCCTCAACCCGGGCGAGGTCCGCAAGGTCGCCCGCTCGCTGCGCCGCGACGCCCTGTCCGTGCACGACGTGGCGCTCCTCGACGAGCTCCAGGCGATCCTCGGCACGCCGCACAGGCCGCGCAAGAAGAAGGAGCTCGACCCGCTCGACCTGCTCACCGGGCTCGAAGAGCTGATGCCGCAGCGCGAGGAGTCCCAGCGCGAGCGCGCCGAGCGCCTGGCGGCGGAGCGCACCGAGTACGCGCACGTCATCGTCGACGAGGCGCAGGACCTGACCCCCATGCAGTGGCGCATGGTCGGCCGCCGCGGCCGCCACGCCACCTGGACCGTCGTCGGCGACCCGGCGCAGTCCTCGTGGTCGGACCCGGACGAGGCGGGCGCGGCGCGCGACGAGGCCCTCGGCACCCGGCCGCGCCGCCGCTTCACCCTCACCGTCAACTACCGCAACCCCGCCGAGATCGCGGAGCTCGCCGCCAAGGTGCTCGCCCTGGCGATGCCGGGCGCCGAGTCCCCGTCGGCGGTCCGCTCGACCGGTGTGGAGCCCCGCTACGCCGTCGTACGGGACCGGGACCTCGCCGCGTCCGTGCGCGAGGAGGCGGCGCGGCTCCTGGAGCGGGTCGACGGGACGGTCGGTGTCGTGGTGGCCATGAACCGGCGCGAGCAGGCGGCGCGCTGGCTCGCGGGGCTCGGCGGCCGGGTCGTGGCGCTCGGCAGTCTGGAGGCCAAGGGCCTGGAGTACGACGCGACGCTCGTCGTCTCGCCCGCGGAGATCGCGGACGAGTCACCGGCGGGCCTGCGGGTGCTGTACGTGGCGCTGACCCGTGCGACGCAGCAGCTCACGGTCCTTTCGGGGGAGCGCGACGAGCCGGACGCGGAGGGCGTGCCGGACCTCCTGAGGGACTGACGGCGAGGCGTTCGGAGCACCGGCCGCGAGGCGTTCGGGGGGCCGATCGCAAAGAGAACGCACGGATGCCCGGGACGGGAATTGCCTTACGGGGTTCGTTTGTTACCTTGGACGTGGCACCGGCTCGATCCAAGCCCCCGGGCCCAACCATCGTCGCTACGAGCGACCACTTGCCGCGAGGCGAGCATGGCGGGTCGGTGTCATAAGCGTTCGAGAGGCCCACGTCACCAAGTGACGTGGGCCTCTTTCTGTTTTGGACAACTTCTCGTATGGTGGAAACAAGTTTCCAAAAACGCAGCGCACTGGCCGGTGAACAAAACGTTCTCAATCCGGGGCGGCTACCACGTACTCGGCGGTAGGTGCGACCATCGGACGGCAAGAGCTACAAGGTGAAAGCAGAGGAAGTCGGCCATGGCAACGGCGCCCAGCGTCTCCTACTCGATGACGGTCCGGCTGGAGGTGCCCGCGAGCGGAACGGCGGTCTCCCAGCTCACCACGGCCGTCGAGTCATCCGGGGGCTCGGTCACCGGCCTCGACGTCACGGCCTCCGGCCACGAGATGCTGCGGATCGACGTGACGATCGCGGCGTCCTCCACCACGCACGCCGACGAGATCGTCGAGCAGCTGCGCACCATCGAGGGCGTCACCCTCGGCAAGGTCTCCGACCGTACGTTCCTGATGCACCTCGGCGGCAAGATCGAGATGGCGTCCAAGCACCCCATCCGCAACCGTGACGACCTCTCCATGGTCTACACGCCGGGTGTCGCCCGCGTCTGCATGGCGATCGCCGAGAACCCCGAGGACGCGCGCCGTCTGACCATCAAGCGCAACTCCGTTGCGGTCGTAACGGACGGATCGGCCGTTCTGGGCCTCGGCAACATCGGCCCGAAGGCCGCGCTGCCCGTCATGGAGGGCAAGGCGGCCCTCTTCAAGCGCTTCGCCGGTATCGACGCCTGGCCGATCTGCCTGGACACCCAGGACACCGACGCCATCGTCGAGATCGTCAAGGCCATCGCCCCCGGCTTCGCGGGCATCAACCTGGAGGACATCTCGGCGCCCCGCTGCTTCGAGATCGAGGCCCGGCTGCGCGAGGCCCTCGACATCCCCGTCTTCCACGACGACCAGCACGGCACCGCCATCGTCGTCCTCGCCTCCCTCACCAACGCCCTGCGCGTGGTGGGCAAGGGCATCGGCGACGTGCGCGTGGTCATGTCGGGCGCGGGCGCGGCCGGTACGGCCATCCTCAAGCTCCTCCTGGCCGCGGGCGTCAAGAACGCCGTCGTGGCCGACATCCACGGCGTCGTGCACGCCGACCGCGAGGACCTGGTGGGCGCCGAGGCGGACTCGCCGCTGCGCTGGATCGCCGACAACACCAACCCCGAGGGCCTCACGGGCACCCTCAAGGAGGCCGTCGTCGGCGCCGACGTCTTCATCGGCGTGTCGGCTCCCAACGTGCTGAACGGCGACGATGTCGCCGCGATGGCCGATGACGCCATCGTGTTCGCGCTCGCGAACCCGGATCCCGAGGTCGACCCGGCGATCGCCCGCCAGACGGCGGCAGTCGTCGCCACCGGGCGCTCGGACTTCCCGAACCAGATCAACAACGTCCTGGTCTTCCCCGGCGTCTTCCGCGGCCTCCTGGACGCCCAGTCGCGCACGGTCAACACGGAGATGATGCTGGCCGCCGCGGGCGCCCTGGCGGACGTCGTCGCCGAGGACGAGCTGAACCGGAACTACATCATCCCCAGCGTCTTCAACGACAAGGTCGCACCCGCCGTGGCCGACGCCGTGCGCACCGCCGCGAAGGCCGCCGGCGGCGCTGTGACAGGCGCCACGGCCTAGGGACACGGCGCGTCGAAGGACCCGGGCCCCACGGGGCCCCTCTAGGGTGGCTTGGCAGACAGCCCCCCGGCCCCCGGCATTTCAGGGGCGGCGGACGCTTTTCGTGTGACCCCCAAGGGCGCCGGATTGGCTTTCCCGCCGCAGGTGGGGGCAGGATGCGTAATCGGGCGCGAGGGTCTGAGGTCAGACCCGGGTCCGGGGACTGTCCGAGGACCCTGGCAGCATCGTCTTCGCTGTGCCCATCATGCGGCTCTGCCGCGTGGCACGCCTCAACGGCAAAAGAACACGGGAGTACAAACATGAACCGCAGTGAGCTGGTGGCCGCGCTGGCCGACCGCGCCGAGGTGACCCGCAAGGACGCCGACGCCGTGCTGGCCGCGTTCGCCGAGACCGTCGGCGAGATCGTTGCCAAGGGCGACGAGAAGGTCACCATCCCCGGCTTCCTGACCTTCGAGCGCACCCACCGTGCCGCTCGCACCGCCCGCAACCCGCAGACCGGCGAGCCGATCAACATCCCGGCCGGTTACAGCGTCAAGGTTTCGGCTGGTTCCAAGCTGAAGGAAGCGGCGAAGGGCAAGTAGCCCCGAGCAGCGCCAAGGGGCGGCCACCCATTCGGGTGGCCGCCCCTTTCGCGTGCCGTGGTGCTTGTCGTGCTCGGCGTCAGGCCAGCGGGGCCTTGCCGGGCAGCTCGACCTTCGCGCCGAGCTCCACGAGCTTCTCCATGAAGTTCTCGTAGCCGCGGTTGATCAGGTCGATGCCGTGGACACGGGAGGTGCCCTGCGCCGCCAGGGCCGCGATGAGGTACGAGAAGCCGCCGCGCAGGTCGGGGATGACCAGATCGGCGCCCTGGAGCTTCGTGGGGCCGCTGACGACCGCCGAGTGGAGGAAGTTCCGCTGGCCGAAGCGGCAGTCGGAGCCGCCCAGGCACTCGCGGTAGAGCTGGATGTGCGCACCCATCTGGTTGAGCGCCGAGGTGAAGCCGAGCCGGGACTCGTAGACCGTCTCGTGGACGATGGACAGGCCCGCGGCCTGCGTCAGGGCCACGACGAGCGGCTGCTGCCAGTCGGTCTGGAAGCCGGGGTGCACGTCCGTCTCCAGGGCGATCGCGTTGAGCGAGCCGCCCGGGTGCCAGAAGCGGATGCCCTCGTCGTCGATCTCGAAGGCACCGCCCACCTTCCGGTAGGTGTTCAGGAACGTCATCATCGAGCGCTGCTGGGCGCCGCGGACGTAAATGTTGCCTTCGGTCGCCAGGGCCGCGGAAGCCCAGGAGGCGGCCTCCAGGCGGTCCGAGAGGGCGTGGTGGTTGTAGCCGCCGAGGCTGTCGACACCGGTGATCCGGATGGTCCGGTCCGTGTCCATGGCGATGATCGCGCCCATTTTCTGCAGGACGCAGATCAGGTCCTCGATCTCCGGCTCGACCGCGGCGTTCGAGAGCTCGGTCACGCCCTCCGCGAGCACGGCGGTGAGCAGGACCTGCTCGGTGGCGCCCACGGACGGGTACGGCAGACGGATCTTGGTGCCGCGCAGGCGCTGCGGGGCCTCCAGGTACTGACCGCCCTCGCGCTTCTCGATGGTGGCGCCGAACTGGCGGAGCACCTCGAAGTGGAAGTCGATCGGACGGCCGCCGATGTCGCAGCCGCCGAGGCCGGGGATGAAGGCGTGCCCGAGGCGGTGCAGCAGGGGGCCGCAGAAGAGGATCGGAATGCGCGACGAGCCCGCGTGGGCGTCGATGTCGGCGACGTTCGCGCTCTCCACGTGGGAGGGGTCCATGATGAGCTCGCCCGGCTCCTCGCCGGGGCGGACCGTGACGCCGTGCAGCTGCAGCAGGCCGCGCACGACGCGTACGTCACGGATGTCGGGGACATTGCGCAGCCGGCTCGGGGCGCTGCCGAGCAGCGCGGCCACCATGGCCTTTGGCACGAGGTTCTTCGCGCCGCGGACACGGATCTCGCCCTCGAGCGGGGTACCGCCATGGACAAGCAGGACATCATCGGTGACGGTCATGAATCTCGCGTTCCGATTGGCTGGACGGGGGGACCAAAGGGCCAAGCGTAATGGCCGCGTACCCCCCTTCCGTAAGGCTGCGGACGCACAAACCACGTCATGAGTTCGTGACAACACGAACCGTGCGGAACCGGACACACCGGGTCACCACCCGCGACGTGCGTCCCGGCCGCCTCTTCCGGGCCCTGAGCTGCATTCACTCCGGTATGCGCATTGCCTCCCCGCGCAGGGCAAAGATGCGGGATCATGTGGTCCATGACCGAGGTGTCCTCGCTCACAGGCCGGCTGCTCGTGGCCACACCGGCCCTGGCGGACCCGAACTTCGACCGCGCGGTGGTGCTGCTCCTCGACCACGACGAGAAGGGCTCGCTCGGCGTTGTCCTGAACCGCCCGACGCCGGTGGACGTCGCCGACATCCTGGAGGGCTGGGGGGAGCTGGCGGGCGCGCCAGGTGTGGTCTTCCAGGGCGGTCCCGTCTCGCTGGACTCGGCGCTCGGGATCGCGGTGATCCCCGGTGAGAAGGGGGCGCCGCCGCGCGCCGCCCGGCGGCGGACCGGTGCGCGGTCCCCCGTCCCCGCGGACCCCATCGGCTTCCGCCGTGTGCACGGCGCGATCGGCCTCGTCGACCTGGAGGCCCCGCCGGAGCTCCTCGCCGCGGCCCTCGGCTCCCTGCGGATCTTCGCGGGCTATTCGGGCTGGGGCCCCGGGCAGCTGGAGAACGAGCTGGCGGACGGCGCCTGGTACGTGGTCGAGTCCGAGCCGGGTGACGTCTCGTCGCCGGACCCGGAGCGGCTGTGGCGGGCGGTGCTGCGGCGCCAGCGCAGCGAGCTCGCGATGGTGGCGACCTATCCGGACGACCCGTCGCTGAACTGACGGGACTGGTGCAGGTACCGCTCGGCCAGCGGATGGGCGTCCCTGGCGGGGATCGCCAGGTGCACGGTGACGGACGGGGCGTTCTTCAGGCGTACGCAGCGCAGGGACGGGTGGGTGTTCCTGCGGGCCACCGGCTCGGGGGCGATGCCCACCCCGTGCCCCGCGGCCACCGCCTCCAGCCACTCGTCGAGGTTGTCGGCGGTGCAGGCGAGCCGGGGCCGACGCTCCGGGGGCCACAGTTCCGGTCTTGTCGTGCCGGTCACCGTGTTCACGACCAGCGGCAGATCGGCGAGCTCCGACCAGTCGACCACGCGGCGCCCCGCCAGCTCCGCGGCCCCGCGCGCGACGACGGCGACGCGCGGCTCCCGCAGCAGCACCCGGGTGCGGACCGCGGCGCCGGACGGCACGTCGCCCCGTACGACCGCGACGTCGCACGCGCCCGACAGGAGCCCGGCGAGCGGCTCGTCGCGCCGCACGAGCCGCACCCCCGCGCCGGTCGCCGCCTTGAAGGCGTGGACGAGCTCGGCGCAGGCCTGCGGCAGGAGCGAGGTGAATCCGAGCCGCAGGAGGGGCGGCTCGCTGCCCGCGGTGCGCAGCGCCCCGTCGATCCGGGAGAGCAGCGGCGCCAGCTCGTCGCGCAGGCGGCTGCCTGCCTCGGTGAGTTCGACGCGCCGGGTGGTCCGCTCCAGGAGGCGGGTGGCGAGGGCGTCCTCCAGGGCCCGCACGGTCCGCGTGAGCGCGGGCTGCCCGATGCGCAGGGCCGCGGCGGCGTGCGTGAAGCTCAACTCGTCGGCGACGGCGAGGAAGCCTCGCAGGTGGCGCAGCTCGACACCGTCCGGTACGTGATCCATGCCGCCCCAGCATAAATGAGCGCCGCAGGCATTTCCCCCGGGATGCGGAGGGTGCCTACGTTTCCCACTCGTCGCCCGAAGCGGCGCGAGGAAACAGGGGAGTTGAGCGCTGTGCGCAAGGTGTGGCTGTTGATGGTGGGGTCCTTCACGCTGGGGCTCGACGCCTATGTGATGGCGGGGCTGCTGCCGGTGGTCGCCGACGACCTGGGGACGACCGTCTCGCTCGCCGGGCAGATGGTCACCGTCTTCACCCTCGCGTACGCGGTGAGCGCGCCGCTCGTCGCCGGGCTGCTCTCCGGGGTGCGGCCGCGCGTGCTGATCGTCGCCTCGCTCGCCGTCTTCACGCTCGGCAACGGGCTCACCGCGCTCGCGCCGGGGCTCGCCGTGCTGCTCGTCTCGCGTGCGGTGGCGGGGGTCGGCGCGGGGGTCTACTCGGCGCTGTCCACCGCGGCCGCCGCCTCGCTCGCGGGGGAGGAGCGGCGCGGGCGGGCGCTCGCGCTGGTGATGGGCGGGATGAGTTCGGGCACGGTCCTCGGGGTGCCGCTCGGCGTGCTGCTCGCCGACCACACGTCGTGGCGGGCCACGATGTGGCTGGTGACGGGGCTCGGCGCGGTCGCACTCGGCGGTCTCGCGGTGGGGCTGCCCGAGGTGCCCGCCGCGCCGTCGGTGCCGATGCGGGCGCGGCTCGCGGCGCTCACCGACCGGAAGGTGCTGCCCGTCGTCGGCGTCTCCTTCCTGGGCGCGGTGGCGAGCCTCGGCCTCTACACCTACCTCGCGCCGGTGCTCGACTCGTCGGGCGGCGTGGGCGAGGGGCAGGTGGCGCCGTACCTGTGGGCGTGGGGGATCGGCGGCGTGCTCGGCAGCGTCGTCGCCGGGCCGCTCGTGGACCGCACAGGACGGGTGTTCGCCCTGGTGACCGGGATCGTCGCCACCCTCGTCGTCGCGATCGGCGTCCTGCCGCTGCTCGGCGCCGCCGCCTACCCCGCGCTCGTCGTCTGGGGCGCCGCGGGCTGGGCGTTCCAGGTCCCGCAGCAGCACCGCCTCCTCGCCCTGCGCGCCGGACGCGGCACGGTCGCCCTCGCCCTCAACAACTCCGCGCTCTATCTGGGCAGCGCGGTCGGCTCCGGGGCGGCCGGGCTCGCCCTCGCGGGGGGACTCGCACCCAAGTACCTGCCCTGGGCGGCGGCCGCGGTGGCGGCGGCGGGCCTGGCCCTGCACCTGCTGCACCGGGCCCCCGCGCAGCCCCCGGCCGCCGCCTCACCCGACACTGCCGCTGCCGGGACGCCCCGGGCGTGAGTACCCTTGGCCGTTATGAGCACTCTTGAGCCCGAGCCCGAGCGCGGGGCAGGTACGGGGACCCTCGTTGAGCCGGCGCCGCAGGTGTCGCACGGTGACGGCGACCACGAGCGCTATGCGCATTACGTCCAGAAGGACAAGATCATGGCGAGCGCGCTCGACGGCACGCCCGTCGTGGCGCTCTGCGGCAAGGTGTGGGTCCCCGGCCGCGACCCGAAGAAGTACCCCGTCTGTCCCATGTGCAAGGAGATCTACGAGTCCATGGGTGCGGGCGGCGACAAGGACAAGGGCGGCAAGGACGGCAAGAAGTAGTCCCTTCCGGTCCTTGACGAGACCCCTTCACGGCCCCTGACGAGACCGGTTCCGGTCACCCGACGAGGCCACTCGCCCGAGGGGCGTTGCGCCTGCCGCAACGCCCCTTTTGCGTTGTGCAATCGCGTGACAGCCTACGGTTTCATGACCTTTGAGCACCTCATCCCGGCGCCCGCACGCGCCGAGGCCACGCAGAGCTCGTCCTTCGTCATCGACGCCGCCACGACCCTCTGGGCCGGGCCCGGCACCGAGTCCACCGAGCGGTGGCTGCGGGCCGCGCTCGGCGGCGCGCTCGGTCTGTCCCTCCACAACGGCTCCGACGGCGCCGCCAACTCCCTTGCCCTGCGCGTCGACGACTCCCTGGAGCCGGAGGCGTACCGGCTCACCATCGACAGCGACCGCGTCGAGATCCGCGGCGGCGCGGCCGCCGGTGTCTTCTGGGGTGCCCAGACGCTGCGTCAGCTCGTCGGCCCCGACGCCTTCCGCCGCGCCCGGCTGCGGCCCGGCGGCGCCGAGGTGTCCGTTCCCGCGGGCGTGATCGAGGACGCGCCCCGCTTCGGCTGGCGCGGCATGATGCTCGACGTCTCCCGGTACTTCATGCCGAAGGACGGGGTCCTGCGCTACCTCGACCTGCTCGCCGCGCACAAGCTCAACGTCTTCCACTTCCACATCACCGACGACCAGGGCTGGCGCGTGGAGATCAAGCGCCACCCCAGGCTCACCGAGGTCGGCTCCTGGCGGTCCCGCACCAGGTGGGGCCACCGCGCCTCGCCCCTCTGGACGGAGCACCCGCACGGCGGTTACTACACCCAGGACGACATCCGCGAGATCGTCGCGTACGCGGACTCCCTGCACATCACCGTCGTCCCGGAGATCGACATCCCCGGGCACTCGCAGGCCGCCATCACCGCCTACCCGTACCTCGGCAACAGCGACGTCGTCGACACCGAGGCGATGACGGTCTGGGACAGCTGGGGCGTCAGCCCGAACGTCCTCGCCCCCACCGAAGACGTACTCCGCTTCTACGAAGGGGTCTTCGAGGAGATCCTCGACCTCTTCCCCTCCACCTTCGTCCACGTCGGCGGCGACGAGTGCCCCAAGGACCAGTGGAAGGCCTCGGCCACCGCGCAGGCCCGCATCAAGGAGCTCGGGGTCGGCGACGAGGACGGGCTGCAGAGCTGGTTCATCCGGCACTTCGACCGCTGGCTCGCCGACCGCGGGCGGCGGCTCATCGGCTGGGACGAGATCCTGGAGGGCGGCCTCGCCGAAGGCGCCACCGTCTCCTCCTGGCGCGGCTACCGGGGCGGCATCGACGCGGCCAAGGCGGGCCACGACGTCGTCATGTGCCCCGAGCAGCAGGTGTATCTGAACTTCCGGGAGGACGGCGGCCCCGACGAGCCGATGCCCATCGCGTACGTCCGCACCCTGGAGGACGTCTACCGCTTCGAGCCCGTCCCCGACGAGCTCACCGAGGAGGAGGCTGCCCACGTCCTGGGCACCCAGGCCAACGTCTGGACCGAGGTGATGGAGCACCAGGGACGCGTCGACTATCAGGTGTTCCCGCGCCTCGCGGCCTTCTGCGAAGTGGCGTGGCGGAAGCTGCCCGCCCCCGCCGAACGGGACTTCGCCGACTTCGAGCGGCGAATGGCCGCCCATTACCCGCGACTTGACGCCCTGGGCGTCGACTACCGGCCGCCGAGCGGTCCGCTGCCGCGGCACCAGCGCCCCGGCGTGCTCGGACGCCCGATCGAGGGGCCGCCCCCGAACCTGTGAGCAGGGCCCCGGGCGCGTGCTCCCGGCGGCCCACGCCGGGAGCACGCGCCGCCGGAAGCCGTGCGAAATCGCCACATCCGCCTGGTTCGCGGACGAATGCCTCCTAGCGGACCCCCGCGTCGGGGCCCGGGGAAGATGTGCCAGAGTTGCCACGTCCGGGTTGTGAGCACGTACCGTACGGCGGAACAGGCGTAACGGTGACACGTCGCGAAACGGCGAGCGCTTCACCTACGCGATGTACGTGGAGTACGCGGCCGGGCATCGGGAAGGGGCAGCCGGTTTTGAGCACGCACGCACCGCAGGCGGCACAGACACCGCAATCGGTGACGCTGCCCGCCACGCTGGACGAGGCAGTGGCGGCACTCGCCGCCATGCCCGCCGCCGTGCCCGTCGCCGGTGGCACGGACCTGATGGCCTCGGTCAACTCGGGACAGCTGCGCCCCGCCGCCCTCGTCGGCCTCGCCCGCATCAGTGAGATCCGCGGCTGGCAGTACCAGGACGGCCACGCCCTGCTCGGCGCCGGTCTCACCCACGCCCGCATGGGCCGCCCCGACTTCGCCGCGCTGATCCCCGCCCTGGCCGCCGCCGCGCGCGCCGCGGGGCCGCCCCAGATCCGCAACGCGGGCACCCTCGGCGGCAACATCGCGTCGGCCGCGCCGACCGGCGACGCGCTGCCCGTCCTCGCCGCGCTGGAAGCCGTGCTGATCATCGCGGGACCCGGCGGCGCCCGCCGCGAGATCCCCGTCTCACACCTGCTCGCGGGCATGGAGATGCTCCGCCCCGGCGAGCTCATCGGCTTCGTGCGCGTGCCGCTGCTGCACGCCCCCCAGGTCTTCCTCAAGGCGACCGGACGCACCGGCCCCGGCCGGGCCTCGGCCTCCGTCGCGCTGGTCCTCGACCCCGCGCGGCGCGGGGTGCGGTGCGCGGTCGGCGCCATCGCGCCCATGCCGCTGCGGCCGCTGGAGGCCGAGGAGTGGGTGGCCTCCCTGATCGACTGGGACGGGGAGCGGGGCAGCCTCGTCCCGGAGGCGGTCACCGCCTTCGGTGAGTACGTGGCCACCGCGTGCATCCCCGACCACCCCCCGGCGGCCGACGGCACCGAACAGCCGCTGGCGCCCGCCGTACTGCACCTGCGGCGCACCGTCGCCGCGCTGGCCCGACGAGCACTGGGGAGGGCACTGTCGTGAGCGACGACCGGCACGATGAGAACACGGCCGACGGCGGCGGCTGGCAGCCGCACCCGCAGGGCGAGTACGACTCGGACGCCACGGCGTTCGTACAACTCCCCGAAGGCATGCTGGACGCCCCGCTCGCCGCCCCCGGGCACGGCTACGTACCGCCGCAGATAACGGTCAACCCCACCACCGCGGCCGCCACCGACCCGGCGGCCACCGGCGCCTGGGTCATGCCGCCCGAGGTGACGGGCGCGGTCCGCTGGCCCGAGGCGGGCGCGGGCACGGCCCAGGAGCAGCCGGAGCCGCACGCGCACGCGGAGCCGCACGCGCACGCTGATCCGCACGCGCACGCGGATCCGCACGGGTACGACCCGCGGGCGACCGGCCAGTGGAGCTTCCCCGAGGCGGAGCCCGCGGGACAGCAGCAGGCCTACGGGCAGGAGTACGGCCACCAGTACGGCCAGGCGGCACCGGCTCCCGCGCCCGGGGTTTCCGACGTCACCGGGCAGTGGTCGATCCCCGTCGCAGATGGTGATCTGCCGGACGAATCGGGCGAGTTCACGGCGTCCTCGCTCGCCGCGCAGTGGGGCGGCACGCCGCCCGCGACGCTGCCCGGCGGCGCGGCCGCGCCCTGGGCGACCGGGGCGGGCGCCGGTGCGCCCTGGAGCACGCAGTCGCAGGAGGTCGTGCACGAGCCCGTCCTCGACGTTCCTCAGGAGAGCTACGTCCAGGAGCCGGAGCCGCAGCCCCAGCCGGTCGCGGAGCAGGAGCCCCAGGCCGAGAGCCGGTTCGAGAAGACGCAGTTGCTGCGGGCGATCAGGGTGCCGTCGGAGGAGCCGCCGGTCGCGGAGCCGGAGCCGGAGCCCGAGCCGGTCGAGGTCGTACCGGACCCCGAGCCGACCGTGGAAGCCCCGGAAGAGGTCGAGCCCGAGGACGTACTCGACGTACCCGACGTACTCGACGCACCGGTCGAAGCGGACGCAGCGCTCGAAGCGCTCGAAGCGACCGCCCCGGACGAGACCACCGAAGCCGAAGCCGAAGCCGAAGCCGAGGTCGAAGCCTCCGTCGTCACCGACCCCGACCCCGCCGAGCTCGACGCCACGGAGCCCGACCCCGACCCCGAGCCCGCCCTCACCCCCCTCCACGACGACCACCCCCTCGTCTCCTACGTCCTTCGTGTGAACGGCACCGACCGTCCCGTCACCGGCGCGTGGATCGGCGAGTCCCTGCTCTACGTCCTGCGGGAGCGGCTCGGTCTCGCCGGGGCCAAGGACGGGTGCTCGCAGGGCGAGTGCGGGGCCTGCAACGTCCAGGTGGACGGCCGTCTCGTCGCCTCCTGCCTCGTCCCCGCCGCGACCACCGCGGGCAGCGAGGTCCGTACCGTCGAGGGCCTCGCCGCCGACGGGCAGCCCTCCGACGTGCAGCGCGCGCTCGCCGCGTGCGGAGCCGTGCAGTGCGGCTTCTGCGTGCCGGGCATGGCGATGACCGTGCACGACCTCCTGGAGGGCAACCCCGCTCCCAGCGACCTGGAGGCCCGCCGCGCCCTGTGCGGCAACCTCTGCCGCTGCTCCGGCTACCGCGGTGTCCTCGACGCCGTGCGCGAGGTCGTCGCCGAGCGCGAGGCGACCTCGACCGCCGCGGCCGAGGCCTCGGCGCAGGACGAGCACGACCACGGCCATGAGCACGGGCACGGGCACGGTCATGCGGACGCCCGCATCCCGCACCAGGCAGGCCCTGGCGACGGCGGCGTCCACCCGACCGCGTACGACGGCGGACCCGGACCCGGACCCGAAGGACCGCAGGGCCCCTACGGCCAGGACGGAGGCCACGCGTGAGCACCGAAGCCACCACCGCGACCACGCCCGCCCCCGACCGTCAGGCGGCCGAGCCGCCGCCGCGCGGCATCGGCGCCTCGCTGCCGTCCGCGGAGTCCCGCGTGAAGACGGAGGGCACCTTCCCCTACGCCGCCGACCTGTGGGCCGAGGGCCTGCTGTGGGCGGCGGTCCTGCGCTCCCCGCACGCGCACGCCCGCATCGTCTCCGTCGACACCAGCCACGCCCTGGAAATGCCGGGTGTCCGCGCGGTCGTCACGCACGAGGACGTCCCCGGCGAGCAGCTGCACGGCCGCAGGACCGCGGACCGGCCGGTCTTCGCCTCCGATGTCGTACGCCACCACGGCGAGCCCATCGCCGCCGTGGCCGCCGACCACCCCGACACCGCACGGATGGCCGCCGCGGCCGTCATCGTCGAGTACGAGGTGCTCGAACCGGTCACCGACCCGGAGAAGGCCTTCGAGGCCGAACCGCTGCACCCCGACGGCAACCTCATCCGCCACATCCCGCTGCGGCACGGCGACGCCGAGGCGGCGGGGGAGCTCGTAGTCGAGGGCCTGTACCGCATCGGCCGCCAGGACCCGGCGCCGATCGGCGCGGAGGCGGGCCTCGCGGTGCCGCGCCCCGACGGCGGCGTGGAGCTGTACATCGCCTCCACCGACCCGCACGCCGACCGCGACCGGGCCGCCGCCTGCTTCGACATCAGCCCGGACCGCGTGAAGGTGGTCGTCACGGGTGTGCCGGGCGCGACCGCCGACCGCGAGGACGCGGGCTTCCAGCTTCCGCTGGGCCTCCTGGCGCTGCGCACCGGCTGCCCGGTCAAGCTCACCGCGACCCGCGAGGAGTCCTTCCTCAGCCACGCCCACCGCCACCCGACGCTCCTGCGCTACCGCCACCACGCGGACGCCGAGGGCCGTCTGGTCAAGGTGGAGGCGCAGATCCTGCTCGACGCGGGCGCGTACGCGGACACGTCGTCGGAGGCGCTGGCCGCGGCGGTCTCCTTCGCCTGCGGTCCGTACGTCGTGCCGAACGCCTTCATCGAGGGCTGGGCGGTCCGTACGAACAACCCGCCCTCCGGGCACGTCCGTGGCGAGGGCGCACTGCAGGTGTGCGCCGCCTACGAGGCCCAGATGGACAAGATCGCCAAGAAGCTGGGCGTCGACCCGGCGGAGCTGCGGATGCGCAACGCCATGGCGACCGGCGACATCCTGCCCACCGGGCAGACCGTGACGTGCCCCGCCCCGGTGGCCGAACTCCTCGCCGCCGTGCGGGACGCCCCGCTGCCCGAGCTGCCCAAGGACACCCCCGAGGACGAGTGGCTGCTGCCCGGCGGTCCCGAGGGCGCGGGCGAACCGGCCGCCGTCCGGCGCGGCGTCGGCTACGGCCTCGGCATGGTCCAGCTCCTGGGCGCCGAGGGCACGGACGAGGTCTCCACGGCCACCGTGAAGGTCCACGACGGCGGGGCGACGGTGATCTGCGCGGCCGTCGAGACCGGCCAGGGCTTCACCACGCTGGCCCGCCAGATCGTCCAGGAGACGCTGGGCATCGAGGACGTCCGCGTGGCGCCCGTCGACACCGACCAGCCGCCCGCGGGCCCGAGCTGCCGCGGCCGCCACACCTGGGTGTCGGGCGGGGCGGTGGAGCGCGCGGCGAAGATGGTCCGCACCCAGCTCCTGCAGCCGCTCGCCCACAAGTTCGGGATGTCGACCGAGCTGCTCCAGATCACCGACGGCAAGATCACCTCGTACGACGGCGTGCTCTCCACGACCGTCACCGAAGCCCTGGAGGGCAAGGAGCTCTGGGCCACGGCCCAGTGCCGCCCGCATCCGACCGAGCCGCTGGACGAGGCCGGGCAGGGCGACGCCTTCGTGGGCATGGCGTTCTGCGCGATCCGCGCGGTCGTCGACGTCGACATCGAGATCGGTTCCGTGCGGGTCGTGGAGCTGGCCGTCGCGCAGGACGTGGGCCGCATCCTCAACCCCGCCCAGCTGAAGGCCCGCATCGAGGCGGGCGTCACCCAGGGCGTGGGCGCGGCGCTCACGGAGAACCTCCGCACGCCCCGCGGTCTCGTCCGCCACCCGGACCTGACCGGCTATGCGCTGCCGACCGCCCTGGACACGCCGGACATCCGCATCGTGAAGCTGGTCGAGGAGCGGGACGTCGTGGCGCCGTTCGGCGCGAAGGCGGCCAGCGCGATCCCGGTCGTGACGTCACCTGCGGCCATCGCCTCCGCGGTCCGCGCGGCAACGGGCCGCCCGGTCAACCGCCTCCCGATCCGCCCGCAGGCGGCGGTCGCGACGTGACGCTCCCCGGGAGCGCGGTGCTGGTCGTCACCGGCATCATGGCGTCCGGCAAGTCCACGGTCGCGCAGGCCCTGGCCGAGCGGCTGCCGAAGGCCGTGCACGTGCGGGGCGACGCGTTCCGGCGGATGATCGTGTCGGGCGGGGTGCCGTACGAGGGTGTGCCGGGCGGTGCGGGCGAGGCCCAACTCCGGCTCCGCTACCGGCTGTCGGCGTCGACCGCCGACGCGTACGCCGACGCGGGATTCACCGCAGTCGTCCAGGACGTCATCCTGGGCGAGGAGCTGAAGACGTACGTGGACCTCGTGCGCACCCGCCCTGCGTACGTCGTCGTGCTCGCCCCGCGCCCCGAAGCGGTCGCCGCCCGCGAGGACGCGCGCGGCAAGACGGGGTATGGCGCGTGGACGGTCGAGGACCTGGACGCGATCCTGCGCGAGCGGACGCCGCGGCTCGGACTCTGGCTGGACAGCACGGAGTTGACGGTCGAGGAGGCCGTGGACGCGATTCTCGCGGGGCTCGACGAAGCCCGGGTGGTGTGACTCCACCCGGGCCCCGTCGTGCGTGTTACTTGCCGTAGTAGGCGTTGTGCAGGGACACGGACGACTTGTTGCCGTCCTTGTCCGTGATCCTGACGCGGAGCGAGACGCCCTTGCCCTTCGCCGGGTTCTGCACGGAGACCTTGCCGTCCCGGACGGTGACCTTCTTCCAGGTGCGGCCGTCGTCGTACGAGACGTACACGGCAAGGGACTTGAGGTTCCCGGGACCTGCCGCCGCGCCCTCCACCGTCACCGGGACGGACTGGGTCGCCCCCGCCGGGGCGCGGCTCGCCAGGTCCAGCTTCGGGGTGAACCGTGCCGTGGAGGCGGGGAGTTCGGTGCGGTTCGCCGTCTTCGCGGAGCGGAACGTCCAGGAGGCCTCGACGCGTGAGGAGGCCGTGGCCACCTTCGGGTCACGCCGCACGGACGCGGTCAGCCGGTACTCGGCGTCGCCCGCAGGCACCTCGAACGTCTCGGCGCCGGTCACCGCGTCCTTGTTCTCGGCGATCTTCGTGCCGTTGCGGTAGAGCGTCGACTTCTCCGCGGAGTACGCGCTCCAGCCCGGGTGACCCTGGCCGTCGGCGACGACGGGGATGCGGCCGCCCAGCTTGTTGCCCTCGCGGAAGATGCCGTCGTCGGGGGCGTTCAGGGCGGGCCCGAAGGCTCCGGTGTTGAAGGTCTCCGTATAGCTCCGGCCCGCCTTGAGGGCCCGGGGAGCCATCTCGTAGAAGCCCTCGAAGGCCGGCTCGCCGTCCTCGTCCTTGTCGCCGTACTGATCGAAGCCGATGCCCCACTTCGTGGCGCCGAGCGCGGTCGCGTGCACGGTCGTGGTGCGCGGCAGCTTCTCCGGGTCGAAGATGTGCGAGATCCCGCCCGCCTCCGGGAGGTATCCGGCGACGGCGAGGGAGCCCGACCGGCCCGGGGCCGAGGCACCGGAACGGACCTTGACCGTGGCGAAGTCGGCGCGCTTCAGGTGCTTCGTGTAACCCGTCGAGAGCTTCTTCACCATGCCGCCGACGAGCATGTCGTAGCGGGTGCCCGCCCCCTTCGTCCAGGTGCCGAGCCACTGCTCGCTGAAGCCCTCGGGGACCTCGGGGCCGAGGTGGGCGGTGCGCAGGCCCTTGAACGTGGCGTTGGTGGGGGAGGACTCGTAGCCCTTGTAGAGGTAGCGCGGCTCGCCCGACACCGGTTTGGCGGCACGGTCCGGGACCGTGATGTCGACGGGCTTCGCCTTGCGGGCGTCGAGCGTCACCGTCATGTTCTTGTCGACGGCCAGGCGGGGCTGGAGGAGCCAGTCGGTGCCCTTGTCGGCGTCGTCCGGGTCGACGTGGATCGACCAGTCCAGGAGGTAACTCCCCTTGGCCACCCGGACCTTGGTGGTGGTGCCCTGTGGGAAGAGGTTGAGGCCCTTGTCCTTGCCGGTGATAGCCGACATCGAGGAGTCGTGGTGCGCGGTGGGCCGCCCGTCGCGGCCGATCGTCTTCAGCGTCACGTCGTACCGCTCGATCTCGCGCTCCACGGTCGCGGCGGTACGGACCGTCTGGCCGCCGCCTTCCGCGACGACGTACGCGGAGTAGGAGCCGTCGACGGTGCCGCCGGGTCGTGTGTCCGCGGTGAGGTCGACGGAGGCGGTGCCGCCCGCGGGGACGGTCACCTTCTTGGCGCCGAGGGTGAAGAACCCGGCGGGGGCGGGGTTGCCCTTCGGGTCGGTGGCGGTCGTCGTCAGGTCGAGGGTGATGTCGTCCTTGCCGAGGTTCTTGTAGGTCACCTTCTTGGTGACCGGCTTGTCGTCGGTGTGCGGCCACTTCTGGAGGCCGTAGTTGAGGGAGACGGGTTCGGCGACGACGGTCTGCTTGATGGCCTTGTCGACGGCGATACGTCCCGAACCCTGCTGGAACGGCGTGTACTTGCCGCCCTTCGTGGAACCGGTGAGCGCGCCCTTGAGCTCGTCGTGCTTCCACTCCGGGTGCTGCTGCTTGAGCAGGGCGGCGGCGCCCGCCACGTGCGGGGTCGCCATCGACGTACCGGAGATCGTGAGATAGCCGTCGGGGTTCTGGCCGACCTCCTTCTCGATGACGGAGCCGGGTGCGGCGGCGGCCGTGATGTCGACGCCGGGCGCGGTCACGTCGGGCTTGATCGCGCGGTCACCGTTGCGCGGGCCCTGGCTGGAGAAGTCGGCGAGCTTGTCGTTGTCGTCGACCGCGCCCACGGTGAGGGCGGCGTCCGCGCTGCCGGGGGAGTTGACCGTCTTGGCGGCGCCGTCGTTGCCCGCGGCGATCGCGAAGAGGACGCCCTTGTCCTTGGAGAGCTTGTTGACCGCGGCTTCCAAGGGGTCGATGCCGGGCTGGTCGTAGCCGCCGAGGCTGAGGTTGATGACGTCGGCGCCCTCTGCGGCCGCCCAGTCCATGGCGGCGAGCACCCCGGAGTCCTCGCCCTCGCCCGCGTCGTCGAGGACCCTGCCGTTGAGCAGCTTGGCGCCGGGCGCGACGCCCTTGAGCCTTCCGCCGGACTTGGCGCCCGTCCCGGCCGCGATGGACGCGACGTGGGTGCCGTGGCCGTAATGATCCGCGGTGCCCGGAGAGGTGGAGAAGTTCTTCTCGGCGAGGATCTGGCCCTCGAGGTCGGGGTGCGTGGCGTCGACGCCCGAGTCGAGGACGGCGATCTTGACGCCCTTGCCGTCGTACCCGGCGGCCCACGCCTTGTCGGCGCCGATCTGCGGGACGCTCTTGTCGAGGGTGGCTTTACGGGTGGCGTCGGGCCAGACGTGGCTGATGCCGTCCTTGCTGCTGGTGAGCGCCTTCCACAGGGCGGCGGCGTCCTGGGGCGGGGTGGTGAGGGCTTCGGCGTTCAGCGTCTTCAGGGTCCTGCGGACGGTGGTGTCACCTGCGGCGCGGACGTCGGCCTTGGCGGTGGTGACGGCGGTGCGGGATCCCGTGTAGCCGACGATGAGCTTGAGGCTGCTCTTGAACTTCTTCAACTCGGCGGTGTCGAACAGCCGTTGGTCCACCGTGCCTTCGGCGATCAGGCGCCGTGCGTCGGAGGGCAGGACGAGTGTGTGGCCGTTCGGCAGGCGCTGGGTCCGCACGGGTATGTGCGCACGGCCCTTCGCGGGCCGGAAGGCGGTGACGCGCCCCGAGCGGTCGAGGGTGACGCGGTCGCCGGTGAGGAGGGTGAGGTTTGTGGTCTCTGTGGTCTCTGTGGGCCCTGTGAGGTCTGCCCCTGCCGCCGGGGCTTTGGTGGTCGTCGGTGTGGCCGACGCGGGGCCGGTCGTGCCCGCGGCAAGGGCCATGGCGGCGGCCGCGGCGACGGTGGCCGCGCCCGCTCTCTTGGCGTGGTTGCGCAAGTTCTCCCCCTGGAATCGTGGTCCGAGGTGCTGTCCGGGGAGTATGCAGAGCGCCGGGCCGCGTGCCGAACTCCGTTACCGAATCGGCTAGTTGGGGTTACACGTCCGTGTGGTTCCCATGAGATTCTGAGAGATGGTTCACGGGAACCCGTGGGTTCGGGCCCGTCCCGCCACGCGTCCCCGGGCGAGCTACCAGATCTCTTCGTCCATGAACTCCGCGGCGCTCAGGACGGACGGCGGGACCGCCACCGGCGTCACCGACAGGAGCCCGCGATCCTCGGGATGCGCCACCGCCGAGATGCGGTACTCGTCCGGCCCGGGCCGCGCGACCGCCAGTTCGAGCAGCCGGGGTTCGCTGCCGTAATGCGTGTAGCCCGCGGTCCAGTCGTTCCTGCGCCAGCCTTCGCGGGCGTATCCGATGACGCGGCACGACCACTCCCGCCCGTCGTCGTCCCCCTCCCGGCACTGGAGGTCGACGCGGATCTCCAGCTCGCCCCGGTGCCGGTCCGCCGTCCGGATCTTCAGGGTCCTGGTGGCGCCGGGCGCGGTGTGCCGCCAGGTCAGTACGCCGTCGTCGGCGGCGTCGACGATGTCGGCGGGCTCGCCGTTCAGATGTACCGATACGCGGGCCTCGGCCACGGGTGAGCCGCCGGTCTGCTTGATGACGGCGATGATGTCCGGTGAGCCGTTGCCGTGCTGGACGTCGGTCTCCCGGACGGCAAAGACCGGGCTGTCGGCCTGGTCGCGCATGACGCGCTCGTGAGTGAACTGCTCGCGCAGTAGC
Organism: Streptomyces sp. NPDC004732; assembly: GCF_040609235.1. NCBI lineage: Bacteria > Bacillati > Actinomycetota > Actinomycetes > Kitasatosporales > Streptomycetaceae > Streptomyces > Streptomyces sp. NPDC004732. The sequence goes on along the minus strand of NZ_JBEXJR010000020.1, from coordinate 572 downwards.
TCCACTTGGGCGAGTGCCGCGCGGGCCTGCAGGTCGGCCGCGCGGGAGGCCTGTCTGGCCACCACGACCTGCCAGGAGGCGATACAGGCCGCGGATGCGGCCACCAATGCGCTGCCCGCCGCGATGTAGTCCCCAGTTTCCACAGGCACCCCCGTCCCATACTGACGCGGGAAACGCGAGAGGGGTGGCCCCTTGTGAGGGACCACCCCTTCGGTTGCTGCGGTGCGGCGCGATGACGCCGCTGTGGAGGCCGTGGCGGGATTCGAACCCGCGTTACTGGATTTGCAGTCCAGCCCCTGAGCCTCTCGGGCACACGGCCAAGTCGCCGACTGAACTCGTCGACCTGACTCGTTGAACGTAGCCGTGGCCCTGCGGCCGCCTCAAGCGATCACGGGGTGCCGCAATGGGACTGCCATACGGCGTTCACGAAAGGGGTGACCTGGTCGTACCGCGACCGCTGCTGTCACCGTGGCCGCTCGGTGTCTTTGATGGTTGCCGGGGCCGCCCGGTTTTTTGCGGAGTGTGGCGGTTCCGGGCCGGGAGTAAAGGGCGCTCCTGCGTCGCGTCGGCTG
>NZ_JBEXJR010000019.1:0-153219 GCF_040609235.1 Streptomyces sp. NPDC004732 | reverse complement strand
TCACCCCCCAACTCCCCATACGTCACCCGGCAATCACCCGCCACCAACGCCACCGCACCCGCCGACAACCCCACCCGCCGACCGAACAGCTCGGGCACCAAGGCATCCGAGACGGGTGCCGTCGTGTCGTTCCAGCGCTGCACGATCTGCGTGCGTTCAGCGGGTGCCAGGAGGTCGATCTCGCTGAGGCGGAGGTGGGGATCGGCGGCGACCTGTTCGAGGACACGGGAGAGCCTGCCCGCCAGGGACAGGGCCGTGTCGTGGTCGAAGAGGTCGGTCGCGTAGAGGATCTCGCCGTCCAGGCCCGCCGGAGCCCCGCGCTCGTCGCGGCGCTCGACGACGGACACGGCGAGGTCGAAGCGGGCTGCGAGCTCGGGCGGCAGGGGGGCGGGGCGGACGTCGACGCCAGGGAGTTCCCAGGTGGCTTCGGGAAGGTTCTGGAGGGCGAGCATCACTTGGAACAAGGGATTGCGCGAGAGCGAGCGGGTCGGGTTGAGCTCTTCGACCAGGCGCTCGAAGGGCACGTCCTGATGCGCGTACGCCGCCAGGTCCGCGGCCCGCACCCGCTCAAGCAACTCGGCAAAGGTCGGATCCCCGCTCACATCCGCCCGCAGCACCAACGTGTTGACGAAGAACCCCGCCAACTCCTCCAACGCCGCATCCTCACGACCCGCAGTCGGCGTACCCACCGCGATGTCCTCACCCGCACCCAGCCGGGACAGCAGCAGCGCCAGCGCGGCATGCACGACCATGAACATCGTCGCCCGGCCCTGCCCCGCAACCCCCACCAGCCCGGCATGCGTCACCGCATCCGCCGCCACCGGCACCAACCGCCCCCGGAAGGAGGGCACCGCAGGACGCGCCCGGTCCACCGGCAACACCAACTCCTGCGGCAAACCCTCCAACGCATCACGCCAATAAGCGAGTTGACCACTCAGCACACTCGCCGGGTCGTCCAGCTCCCCCAGCACCTCCCGCTGCCACAACGCGAAATCCGCATACTGCACCCGCAACGCAGCCCAACCAGGACCCCGCCCCTCACACCGCGCCGCATACGCCACCTCCAGATCCCTGGCCAACACCCCCATCGACCAGCCATCCACCGCCACGTGATGCGCCACCACCGACAACACCCACTCACCCGCACCCACCACAACCAAACAGACCCGCCACGGCAGATCCGTCCGCAGGTCGAAGCCGGTAGCCAACTGCTCGGCGAGCGTGCGGTCCACGTCGGCCGCATCGGCCTGACCGGCTTGATCAGCCTGGTCGGCTCGCACCACGACCAGCGGCGGACGCCCCGCTTCGCCGTGCCTCATCTCCTGACGGGGAACGCCGTCGATGTCGGGGAGGACAGTCCGCAGGCTTTCGTGGCGGTCCGCCACATCCCCAAGGGCCGCCTCCAACGCGGCCACGTCCAACACACCCGACATCCGCAACACCAACGGCAAGTTGTACGCCGACGCAGCCCCCGGAACCGTCTCCTCCAACCGATTCAGAAACCACATCCGCTGCTGCGCAAACGACAACGGCACCACATCCGGCCGCACCCCCGCCCGCAACACCGGCCGACCACCCACACCCGAGCCCGCGCCCGCGCCCACACGCTCACCCACCCACCGCGCCAACCCCACCACCGTCGGCGATCCAAACAACTCCCCTATCCCCACCTCCACATCCAGCACCGCACGCACCCGCGCCACCAACCGCATCCCCGACAACGAATCCCCACCCAGATCGAAGAAGCCGTCCTCGATCCCGATCCACTCCAGCCCGAGAACCTCAGCGAACAGGCCGCAGAGGATCTCCTCGGTCTGCGTCCGCGGTTCGCGCCGGGTCACGCGGGCGGCGAAGTCGGGTGCCGGGAGGGATGCCCGGTCGAGCTTGCCGTTGACGGTGAGCGGCAGGGCGTCCAGGACCAGCACGGCCGCGGGCACCATGTACTCCGGCAGCACCCCGGCGGCGTACTCGCGGAGTTCCTGGGGGTCGATGTCGCCCCGTTGCGACTGCCGTGCGTCCGGGACGACGTAGGCGACCAGCATCCGATCGCTCCCGGATCCCCCGTCCTGACGGGCCACCACGACGGCCTGCCCGACCCCCTCGTGCCCGGCCAGCACCGCCTCCACCTCACCCGGCTCCACCCGGAACCCCCGCACCTTCACCTGCTCATCCGCACGGCCTGCGAACGACAGCTGCCCGTCGACCGTCCAGCGGGCCAGGTCCCCGGTCCGGTACATCCGCTCGCCGCCGCCAGCCGTGAACGGGCACGCCACGAAACGTTCCGCCGTCAGATCGGGCCGCCCCGTGTACCCCCGCGCGAGGCCCGGCCCCGCGATGTACAGCTCGCCCACGACCTTCGGCGGGACGGGGTGCAGGAACTCGTCCAGCAAGTAGAGCTGTACGTTCCCGAGCGGGCGGCCGATCGGCGGCGCCTCGTCGCCGGGCCCGATCCCGGCGTCCACGGGCCCTGCGGTGGCCATGACGGTGGCTTCGGTGGGCCCGTAGGTGTTCCACACCCGCGCCCGCGTCGTCCACCGGCTCGCGAGGTCGGCGGTCAGCAGCTCGGCGCCGAGCACCCAGTTGCGTACGCCCGGGACCGTGGCCGGGTCCAACACACCCAGCAAGGACGGCACGACGCTGGCCGTGCTCACCCCCGCCGACTCGATCATGTCAGCCAGCGCGGAGGGCTCCGCCCGCTCGTCCGCGGAAGCAATCGCCAGCGTGCCGCCACCGGAGAGCGTCACCGCCACATCCAGCACGGCCGCGTCGAAGCTGAACGACGCGAACTGCAGTGCCGTGACACCCGGCTCCGCGCCCAGCACCGGACGCATCGCCGCCGCCAGATTCGCCACACCGCCGTGCGCAACGGCCACGCCCTTGGGGCGGCCCGTCGAGCCGGACGTATAGATCACGTACGCCAGTTGGTCCGGAGACAGCCGCACGCCGAGGGAGGCATCGGACTCCGCACCCAGCGCGCACCCGACCTCCGCGTCGTCCAACAGGACCACCCGCGCCCGGCCCACGGGCACCGTCTCAAGGCTCTCCTCGACGCCCAGCACGACGGCCGATCCGCTGTCGGCGAGCACGTAGCCGAGACGGTCCGGCGGATACTCCGGGTCCAGCGGGACAAACGCACCGCCCGCCTTCCACACCGCCAGTTCCGCGACCACCATGTCGACCCCGCGCGGCAGACACAGCCCGACCCGAGCCTCAGAACCAACCCCGGCCCGCACCAGATACCGCGCCAGCCGATTCGCCCGCGCCTCCAACTCCCCGTACGACAAAGCCTCCTCACCACACCGCACCGCCACCACATCGGGCGAGCTCTGCGCATGCGCGGCGAACAGCTCAGGTATGAGCACGTCCGGGACGACGGTTGCCGTGTCGTTCCAGCGCTGGACGATCTGCGTGCGTTCGGCGGGTGCCAGGAGGTCGATCTCGCTGAGGCGGAGGTGGGGATCGGCGGCGACCTGTTCGAGGACGCGGGCGAGCCGACCCGCCAGGGACAGGGCCGTGTCGTGGTCGAAGAGGTCGGTCGCGTAGAGGATCTCGCCGTCCAGGCCTGACGGAGCCCCGCGCTCGTCGCGGCGCTCCGTCAGGGTCACCGCGAGGTCGAAGCGGGCAGCCAACGCCGTCATCGACGCGGAACTCACCTCTGCGCCCCGGAGCCGCCAGTGCGGTTCGGGCACGTGGTCCAGAGCGAGCATCACCTGGAAGAGCGGGTTGCGGGACACCGACCGCGACGGGTTGACCTCCTCGACCAGGCGCTCGAAGGGCACGTCCTGATGCGCATACGCCGCCAGGTCCGCGGCCCGCACCCGCTCAAGCAACTCGGCAAAGGTCGGGTCCCCGCTCACATCCGCCCGCAGCACCAACGTGTTGACGAAGAACCCCGCCAACTCCTCCAGCGCCGCGTCCTCACGGCCCGCAGTGGGCGTACCGACCGCGATGTCCTCACCCGCACCCAGCCGCGACAGCAGCAGAGCCAACGCGGCATGCACGACCATGAACATCGTCGCCCGGCCCTGCCCCGCAACCCCCACCAGCCCGGCATGCGTCACCGCATCCGCAGCCACCGGCACCAGACGCCCCCGGAACGACGGCACCGCAGGACGCGCCCGGTCCACCGGCAACACCAACTCCTGCGGCAAACCCTCCAAAGCGTCACGCCAATAAGCGAGTTGACCACTCAGCACACTCGCCGGGTCATCCAGCTCCCCCAGCACCTCCCGCTGCCACAACGCAAAATCCGCATACTGCACCCGCAACGCAGCCCAACCAGGACCCCGCCCCTCGCACCGCGCCGCATAAGCAACCTCCAAGTCCCTGGCCAACACCCCCATCGACCAGCCATCCACCGCCACGTGATGCGCCACCACCGACAACACCCACTCACCCGCACCCACGCCCACGCCCACCAAACAGACCCGCCACGGCAGATCCGTCCGCAGGTCGAAGCCGCGTCCCGCATGATCCGCCAGCACCTCTTCGACCTGTGGTGCGGCGCACTCCACGGTCAACAGGGGCGGTCGTCCTGCGTCGCCCTCCAGGACCTGCTGACGGGGAACGCCGTTCGCCTCGGGGAAGACCGTTCGCAGGCTTTCGTGGCGGTCCGCCACATCCCCAAGGGCCGCCTCCAACGCGGCCACGTCCAACACACCCGACATCCGCAACACCAACGGCAAGTTGTACGCCGACGCAGCCCCCGGAACCGTCTCCTCCAACCGATTCAGAAACCACATCCGCTGCTGCGCAAACGACAACGGCACCACATCCGGCCGCACCCCCGCCCGCAACACCGGCCGACCACCCACACCCGAGCCCGCGCCCGCGCCCGCGCCCGCGCCCACACGCTCACCCACCCACCGCGCCAACCCCACCACCGTCGGCGAACCGAACAACTCCCCTATCCCCACCTCCACATCCAGCACCGCACGCACCCGCGCCACCAACCGCATCCCCGACAACGAATCCCCACCCAGATCGAAGAACGACACATCGGTACCGACCCGTCCCAGGCCGAGGACCTCGCCGAAGAGTCCGCACAGCACGTCCTCCACGGGTGTGGCCGGACCGCGCACCGCCCCCGTGTTCTCGAAGTCGGGCGACGGCAGGGCGGCGCGGTCGAGCTTGCCGTTGACGGTGAGCGGCAGGGCGTCCAGAACCAGTACGGCCGTCGGCACCATGTACTCGGGCAGGCGGTCCGCCACATAGCCGCGAAGCTCGTGCGGGTCGACGCGGACGACGTCACTTCGCTGCGGCTGCCGCTCGTCCGGCACGACGTACCCGACCAGCCTCCGATCGCTGCCGGAGCCCCCGTCCTGACGGGCCACCACGACGGCCTGCCCGACGCCCTCGTGCCCGGTCAGCACCGCCTCCACCTCACCCGGCTCCACCCGGAACCCACGGACCTTCACCTGCTCATCGGCGCGCCCCACGAACAGCAGCTCGCCCTCCGCCGTCCAGCGGACGAGGTCCCCGGTCCGGTACATGCGCTGTCCGTCCCCGCCGAAGGGGCAGGCGACGAATCGTTCCGCCGTCAGGTCCCGGCGCCCCAGGTAGCCGCGGGCCAGGCCCGTCCCCGCCACGTACAGCTCCCCCACCACGCCCGCCGGGACCGGTTGCAGCGCCGCGTCGAGGACGTACACGCGCCGGTTGGCCAGCGGGCGGCCGATGGGCAGGGTCCGGCCCGACTGGTCCTCCGGGCGCAGTACGTGCCATGTGGCGCAGAGGGTGATCTCCGTAGGCCCGTAAAGATGCCGCACGGCAACCTCCGGGCACACCTCCCGCACCCGCGCCACCGCGGAAACAGGCACCACATCCCCGCCCGTCAACACCTCCCGCAGACCCGCAAAACACTCCGGAGACTCCTCCGCCAGCACCCGGAACATCCCCGCCGTCACATGCACCGCCGACACACCACCCACAACAGCAGCCCGAATCCGAACGGCATCCACCACGCCCGGCCCCGCAACCACCACCCGAGCACCCACCACCAACGGCACCCACACCTCAAACAACGACACATCAAACGCATGCGGCGCATGCATCAACACCGCATCCCCCACACCCACCGACCAACCAGAAACCCCAACCAGACCCGCCACCGCGCCATGCGGCACCGCCACACCCTTCGGCACCCCCGACGAACCCGACGTATACATCACATACGCCACATCACCCCCACCCACCACCACCCCAGGACCATCCGCATGACAAGCAGCAACAGCCGAAACCGTCTCCACGTCATCTACCACCACACGCCGCGCCTCGTGGTCCGCTGGGATCACGTCCCGGTACGCCTCGGTGCAGATCACCGCCGCCGGGTCCGAGTCGGCCACCAGGAACGCCACCCGCTCCGCCGGATACTCCACATCCACCGGCACGAACGCCGCCCCCGCCCGCCACACCGCAAGCAACGCGACGATCAAGTCGGCGGAGCGTTCCATCACCACGGCGACGCGGTCGCCCCGCTTCACTCCCCCGTCCGCGAGATGCGACGCCAGACGACCGGCCGCCCTGTCCAACTCGCTGTAGGACATGGTTCGTTCGCCGTCGACCACCGCCACCGCGTCCGCGGACCAGGCGAGGTGGCGGGCCAGCAGCTTCGGTACGGAGTCCGCGACCAGTGGGCGCGCGGTGGTGTTCCAGGTGTCCAGCACCTGGGCGCGCTCGGTCCGGTCGAGCAGGGGGACCCCTGCCACCGGCTGCGACGGGTCGGCCGTCAGGCGGTCCAGGAAGTGCAGGAAGGAGCGGTGGCTCGCGCGGAGCCAAGACCGGTCGTAGAGGGCCGAGTTGGCCTCGAAGGTGATCTCCATGGCCTGGTCCGCCGACGCGCCGCTCACCAGCACGCCGAACTCCTCGACGCGACGGCTCGACAGGTCGTGCACGACTGCCGTGGGGCCGCCGAACGACAGGGTTTCGCCTGCCCTCGGCATGACGTTCACGTACGGCCCGAAGTGCCAGCGGTCGCCCGACGGCCAGTTGAGTTCGCGGCGCAGGTGCTCTCCGCGCAGGCCCTGGTGGTCGATGAGTCCGTCGATCTCCCGGCCTGCTTCCCGTGCGAGGTCCAGCAGGCTCGCGGCCGGGGTCACGGGGAGGCGGAGCGGCAGGATGTTCGCCATCGTGCAGGGGGTCCGGCGCGCCTGGTCGCCCGTGCGTCCCGTGACGGGCAGGCTCAGGATCGCCTCGTCCGTGCCGCCGAGCCTGCCCACGAAAGCGGCGACCGCCGCGACGACGAGGCGTGGCCAGCTCACCTCGGCGCGGGCGGCCGCCGCGCGCAGGGCCGCGACGGCGCGGGGTGGCAGGTGCCCGGTCTCGCGCAGGACGCCGCCGGGCCCGGCGGGACTGCCGGTCCCCGAGGTGCTGTGGCCCGGGATGCCGGTCAGGTCCGGTCGGTCCGCGAAGCGCTCGTGCCAGTACCGGCGGTCGGCCTCGTGGCGTTCAGAGGCGCGGTGGGCGGACTCCTCGTCCAGCAGCGCGCGCAGGGGCGCGTGTTCCGCCGGGGTGAGGGGCTGTCCTGTGCGGAGTGCCGTGTAGATGTCCGCGGCCCGGCGGGCGAGCAGGGAGCAGCCGGAGGAGTCCATCAGGAGGTGGTCGTAGCGCTGGTACCAGATGTGGTGATCGGGAGCGAGGCGGAACAGGGCGTGGGCGAAGAGGTGGTGGGCGTGGGCGGCGATCTCCTGGTCGAGTTCCGCCCGCATCCACGCTTCGGCGGCCGCCTTGGGGTCGTCCTGCGCGGTGAGGTCGTGGAAATCCAGAAGCGGTGGGCTCTCCTGGTCCCGGGTTTCCTCGTACCGGGTTTTCTCGTCCCGGGTTCCCTGGGCGGGGAAGGCCATCCGTGGTGTGCCCGCGCCGTCTTCCTCGAATCGCGCGTGCAGTATTTCCGTCTCGTCCGTCAACTGCCGCAGCGTACGCTCGAATACGTCTGTTTGGACGGGCCCGAATATCTCGACGTACTGGCCGACGCTGTACAACCGGCGTGAGCCCGTCACGCGTTGTGCCAGCCAGATTCCCTCCTGGGCGTCCAGGAGAGGCAGAGTGCGAGCAGCGTTGCCGTTCATCATTCCCCCTGGCCGAGCAATTTCCCTCGGCTGTTCCGTCTTTCCGGGCCGGACCGTCTTTCGGGGCCGGATCGTCCGTCCGCGCCGTACGGCTGTCCAGGCCGTGGTGCCCGGCCGTCCAACCGCGCAGTTTTCGCACTTGGACGGAGAGACGGGCACACGCGCTCGGACGTGCCGGAAGGCAGGCACTGGAAATTGCGCGCGGCCGTGCACGGAGAATTAGATGCTAGGGCCGCGGGGGGAATGGGCGCGACCGTCCGCGGTGGGCATTACCGGGTATTTCTATTCCGGGGCGGTGCGCAGGGGGCGGGCACCGGTTTCGCGTGGTGCGGTGGCCGGTACCGCGGGTGGGTGGGGCCGTGGGGCTGTCGTCGTGCGGAGGGGGAAGCCCACTTCCACGACCAGTCCGCCCTGTGGCCGTGCGTGCGCGTTCAGGGTCGCCTCGTGGGCCGCGGCGATGGAGCGCACGATCGACAGGCCCAGGCCGTGGTGTCCGTTGTCGGCGGTCCGGCCGATGCGCTGGAACGGCTCGAAGAGGCGGCTCACTCCCGCGGGCGGGATCTGCGGGCCCGTGTTGGCGACGCGCACGAAGGCGTGGCCGCCCCGGATGCCGGTCACGACCGTGACCCACCCGTCGGGCACGTTGTACCCCATGGCGTTGTCCACGAGGTTGGCGACGAGCCGTTCGACGAGTGCGTCGTCTCCCCAGATGCAGGCGGGGGCGACGTGCGCTTCGACGCGCAGCTCCCGGCGCTCGGCCTCCTGGCGGGTTCCGAGCAGTACGTTGCCGGTCAGCTCGGCCAGGTCCAGGGGCTCCCTGCGGTCGAGGCCGCGTTCGCTGCCGGACAGGGTCAGGAGCGACTCCAGGAGGCGGGCCTGCTGTTCGCTGAGGGTCAGGAGGCGCTCGAAGTTGGAGCGGAAGGAGTCCACGGTGGCCTCGCGGTCTATCAGGGACTCCTCCAGGAGCGCGTGTTCCACGGTCAGGGGGGTGCGCAGTTCATGCGCCGCGTTGGCCACGAACCGCTTGTGGGAGTCCAGGGCCGCTTCGAGGCGGCCGAGGAGTCCGTCGACGGTGTCGGCCAGGTCCTTGAGTTCGTCGCCGGGGCCTTCGACGGCGAGCCGTTCGTGCACGTTGTGCGCGGAGATGCGCTGGACGGTGGTGGTGATGGTGCGCAGGGGGCGCAGTACCCGCCCCGCGACCAGCCAGCCGAGGCCTATGGCGATCACCGCCATGATCGCCAGGGCGATGCCCGACTGGGTCAGCAGGTGCTGCATCTCGGCGGCGTGCTGGCGTACGGCCTGCTGTTGCTGGGCGCGCGCGAAGCCGTCGACCGACCCCGGCATCTCGTCGCCCGTGTACATGTGGACGCCCGCGTCGCCGGGTGGGCCCGAGCCTCCACGGCGGCTGACGAGGACCGTGTTGGTGGGGCGGTTGACCAGCAGGTAGGTGATGGTGAGCAGGACGGCGCCGGAGATGACGAACAGCAGGCCGTAGAGCAGGGTGAGCCGCATGCGGACCCGTCGGGGCACGAGGCGGGAGACGATTCCGGCTCGGGACAGGGCGGCGCGGGCCGCGCTACGCAGACGACGCATCGGCATCTCGCTTCACATCTCACATCTCACATCGTCAGATCCGGTATCCGCCGCGGGGCACGGTCTCGATCACCGGTGGGGAACCGAGCTTCGGCCGCAGCCTGTTGATGGTCGCCTTGACCGTCGTCGTGAACGGATCGGTCGCCTCGTCCCACACCCGCTCCAGGAGCTCCTCGGCGGAGACGACGCGGCCCCGGGCGGCCAGCAGGTATTCGAGGACCGCGAACTCCTTGGGGGTGAGGGCCAGTCGCTGCCCGGCCCGGGTCACGATCCGCTGGGCGGGGTCGAGCCGCAGGTCGCCGCGGACGAGGACCGGCGGGACGGCAGGCTGGGCGCGGCGGGCCACCGCCCGGATGCGGGCGACCAGTTCGGCGTACGCGAAGGGTTTGGGGAGGTAGTCGTCGGCGCCGAGGCTGAGCCCTTCCACGCGGTCCGCGATGGTCCCGGACGCGGTGAGCATGAGGACTCTCGTGCGGGCGGGCTCCGCCATGAGGGCTCCGCAGACCTCGTCGCCGTGCACGGTGGGGAGGTCGCGGTCGAGCACCACCACGTCGTAGTCGACGACCGACGCGCGCTCCAGGGCGCCCTCTCCGTCGTAGACGACGTCGACGGCCATGCCTTCCCTGCGCAGCACTCTGGCCACGGAATCCGCCAGTTCGGCCTGGTCCTCGACCACCAGCACCCTCACAGCCCCACCCCCCGATGGATCATGGCTGACAGGATCTCCGAGCGGGGGTCACACAGTGGTCACAGCCCGCCGCCCCGGTTCAAAGACAGGCTCTCAGCGTACCGGCGGGGCGTCCGGACGGGACCGGTGCGGCGGAACGGCATCCGCGACGCGGGGTGCCGCGTCGCGGATGCCGTGGGAGGGGAGGGCTCGACTCAGCCGTGGCCGGGAGGTGGTGGGCCGCCCGGTCCTGGGCCGTGGTGGCCACCCGGTCCTGGGCCAGGGCCGCCCGGTCCCCCGGGTCCGCCGGGACCACCAGGACCACCGGGACCGGCCAGGAAGACGCCCGGTCCGCCGGGGAAGGCGCCGTGCGGGCCGCCCGGCATGGGTCCGCCGGGGCCGCCGGTCAGGACGGGTCCCGGGCCGTGCGGGCCGCCGACCGGCTCGGGAACCGGGGCGTCGCCGTTGTCGGAGGGCTGGCGGGAGAACTGCGTGCGGTACAACTCCGCGTACACGCCCTCCAGCTGCATGAGTTCCTCGTGCGTGCCGCGCTCCTGGACCCGGCCCTTGTCGATGACCAGGATCTGGTCGGCGTCCCTGATGGTGGACAGGCGGTGGGCGATCACCAGGGAGGTGCGGCCCTTCAGGGCGGTTTTCAGGGCCCGTTGGAGGGCCGCCTCGGACTCCGAGTCGAGGTGCGCGGTGGCCTCGTCGAGTACGACGATGGGCGGGGCCTTGAGCAACAGCCGGGCCATCGCGACGCGCTGCTTCTCGCCGCCGGAGAAGCGGTAGCCGCGGTCGCCGACCACGGTGTCGAAGCCGTCGGGCAGCGATTCGATCAGGTCCCAGATCTGCGCCGCCCTGCACGCGTCGATCAGTTCCTGCTCGGTGGCGTCGGGACGGGCGTAGGTGAGGTTGTCGCGGATGGTCGCGTGGAAGAGGTGCGCGTCCTGGGTGACCATGCCGACGGTTTCGTTCAGCGACTGCAGGGTGACGTCACGGATGTCGTGGCCGCCGATCCGGATGACGCCCTCGACCGGGTCGTAGAGGCGCGGCACCAGGTGGGTGATGGTGGTCTTGCCCGCGCCCGACGGGCCGACCAGGGCGGTGAGTTTGCCCGCGGGGACGGTGAAGGTCAGGTCGCGCAGGGTCCAGGTGTTCTGGACGCGCTCCTGCGTGGGCAGGGCGATGGACTCCAGGGAGGCGAGCGAGACGTCCGCGGCCTTCGGGTAGCGGAACGAGACGCCCTCGAAGGTGACCTCTGGAGCCGTGCGGCTGCCGTCGACGGCCGCTGTGGCCGAGGCGGCCGGCAGGGGCACCGCGTTCGGCTTCTCGGAGATCAGCGGCTTCAGGTCGAGGATCTCGAAGAGCCGGTCGAAGCTCACCAGGGCCGTCAGTACGCTCGTCTGGGCGCTGGAGAGCTGGTTGATCGGGCCCATCAGCCGCGTGAGCAGGGTCGCGAGCGCCACCAGGGTGCCGATCTGGAACGTGCCCTCGATGACGAGGGAGCCGCCGATGCCGTACACGAGTGCGGTGGCGATGGCGCCGACGAGTGTCATCGTCAGGAAGAGCATCTTCCCGTAGACCGAGGTCAGGACCCCCAGGTCGCGTCCCTTGCGGGCCAGCCGGGAGAACATGCCGGTCTCGTTGGCGGGGCGGCCGTACAGCTTGGCCAGCAGGGCGCCGGTGACGTTGAAGCGCTCGTTCATGAACGAGCCGACCTCGGCGTTGACCTGCATGTGCTCGCGCATGATCCGCTGCAGCCTGCGGCCCACGACGCGGCCGGGCAGGATGAAGAGCGGGATCACCACGAGGGAGACCAGGGTGACCACCCAGGAGAGGTAGAACATCGCGCCGAGGACCAGCATCAGGGTCAGCCCGGCGGAGACCACCGTGGACAGCAGTGCCGTGACCGCCTGTTGGGCGCCGACGACGTCGGTGTTGAGGCGGCTGACGAGGGACCCGGTCTGGGCGCGGGTGAAGAACGCAAGCGGCTGTCGCTGCACATGGTCGAAGATCTTGGTGCGCAGGTCGTAGATGAGCCCCTCGCTGACCCGGCCGGAGTACCAGGCCTCGGCGAAGCCGAAGACGGTGCTCACCAGGGCGAGGACGGCGACCGCCACGGAGATCCACACGACCACCGAGGTGTCCTTGGCGACGATGCCGTCGTCGATGAGGTACTTGAACAGAATGGGAGTGGCCACCACGTTGCATGCGTTCAGCACGGTGACGACCAGGAGAACGCCTATGTTGAAGCGATACGGTTTCGTATAGGGGAGGATTCGCTTGGCCGTGCCAGGCTTGATTTTCTGCTTGGTCACCGCCTCGTCGGGACCCATCCCCCGCATCAGTACCGGCCCCGGGCCGCCGATCATGGCCACGAAAACCTCCTGTTTTCGTTGTCGTTTCGGTCGGGCAGTGCCTAGCCGGCGGCTTCGAACTTCTCCATCTCATCGATGAGACTCTTGGGACGCATGTCCGTCCAGTTCTCCTCGATGTAGTCCAGGCAGGCCTTGCGCGTGTCTTCTCCGAACACGGCCTTCCACCCTTCAGGGACTTCGGCGAAGGCGGGCCACAGCGAATGCTGGTTCTCGTCGTTGACGAGAACCAGGAAGGTGCCGTTTTCGTCGTCGAACGGGTTCGGCATAACCACTCCGATCAATTTCCGTCGGCAGTCGGCAGGACGTGTTTCACGCTAGCCGTGCGGTTCAGCGGCCGACAAGTCCGTCCAGAAATCGTGCCGTTCACCCGGGAATTCGAAGGGGTCGTCCCGCGAAGAATCCGGTGATCGCGGAATTCACCGCGGTGGGCCTCTCCAGATATCCGTAGTGGCCGCATCCCGGGATCTCCGTGTAGAGGGAGCCCGGAATGCTCTCCGCGACCTCGCGGGACAGGTGCGGGCGGATGACGAGGTCGTCCTGGAATCCGATGACCAGACAGCGGCTGGTGATGCCCCGGTACGCGGTCAGGCGGTCGGGGACGAGCTGGAGCCCGAGCTGGCCGCGTACGCCCGTGACGTCCACGGCCGACATCTCGAAGACGGCCAGCCAGTCCCGCAGGCGCTCCTCGTCGTTGAGGGTGCGCGGGGAGAGGTTCTGCAGGGCCTGTACGTAGGCGGCGAAGCGGGGCGGGAGTTTGCCTCCGGCGTCGCTGAGTTCCAGGTCGGCGGCGGTCATCGCGGCGGTCAGGGCGTCGGTGCGGCCGCTCGTCGCCATCAGGACGGCCTGGTGGACGAGGTCGGGGCGGGCGAGCAGGAGTTCCTGGACCGCTATCGCACCGAGCGAGTAGCCCACGACCCTGCACGCCCCTTCCCCCAGGTGCTCGATGAGCCCCGCGAGGTCCGCGACCATGTCGGCGAGCGTGAACCCTTCGGGGCACGGATCGCTGGGCGGGATGCCCCGGTTGTCGAGGGTGATCACGCGGTAGCCCGCGACGGTGAGGGCGGGTACCTGGTGGGTCCGCCACATGCGGCCGGGGGCACCGGTGCCTGTGACCATGACGACCGGCTCGCCGGTGCCGTACTCGTCGTAGCCGAGGCGGGTCCCGTTGATCCGGGCGATCGGCATCGAGGCGTCCCCTCACCCTCGCGGTGTCGCGGCGAACCGGCCGACCTTGTCGATGACGTCCTGGCCGTAGATGCGGAGGGCCTGTTGGAGCGCGAACTCCGCCATGTACGCCCGGAACGCGTCGGGCGGCTCCTCCGCGAGGTTCAGCATCCGCCGGTTGGCGAGCACCGCGTCGCCGTCGAGCCGCGCCAGGCTCGCCTCGACGGCGGCGTCCATCTCCTCGGGCTCCACGACCTCGTCGACGAGCAGCCGCGCGTCGGGCTCGGCCGCCCTGATCCTGCGGCCCTCCAGGATGACCTGGCGGGCGAGGCGCGGCCCCACGTACCGGCCGAACCGGAAGTTGGCGACGCCGGGGATGATCCCCTCCTTCGCCGCGGGGAGGCTGAGGTAGGCGTCCGACGCGGCGAGCACGTGGTCGCAGACCAGCAGGATCTGGGTGCCGCCCCCGATGGCGAACCCGTCGACGGCGGCGACCCACGGCTTCTCCACGAAGGGTGAGTGCCACTGCCCGGGGTGGTCGGTCCGGATGCCGCGCACGAGCTTCTGGAGGTAGCCGAGCTCGCGGCGCAGCAGGAAGCCGACCAGTGGGATGTCTCCGGAGCTGAGGCTCTTGAGGTTGATGCCCGCGCTGAACACGCGTCGCCCGCGATGGCGCGGATGGCTCATCTCCCCGCCGCGCACCAGCCCGACCCGGACGGCCGGGTCGAGCAGCGCGAGGTCGACGGCGGTCTCCATGTCGTCGACCTGACGGACGTCCTCGGCGTTCAGCCGGTCGTCCCGGCACATGGTCAGACGTGCCACCCCGTCCTCGCCCCGCTCGACGCGCACCGACTCCATCTGCACCGCGCCGGTACGAATGAACTCGTCCAGGAGCCCCAGGGCGCGGGGAGTGGGCCGGAGCATGGCGTCGAGCAGGTGCGGTCCCGCGGCCGCCGAACGGAGCACCGCCCGCAGGAAGATGCCCTGGTCGATCTCGTGTCCTTCCTTGGCCGCCTGCGGTTTGCTCCGCTCGGCCGCGAGCAGGCCCGCGTCGGGCACCAGGCCCGGGAACTCGACGGCGGCGGCGGCCAGGAGCGCGTCGATGCGCGGCGACTCGGCGCGGCCCGCGGTCAGCCGGTCGTACACGGCGTCCGCGGACGCGTCGAGGAAGGCGGCCCGCAGCGCGCGCGCCGCGTCCTTCGCCTCGGCGATCGCGGCGCGCTGCTCGGGAGTGCGCGAAGGCGGCTCCGGCAGTGCGGCCACCAGTTCCTCGACGCGGGCCGGGGCGCCGGACGACGTGACGAGATCGGACCAGAGGTCCCGTACGGAGACGCGCCGGGGCTCGGTCGTGTGCCGCTGCCCCGGCAGGACCGCCGTCATAAGGCCGCCACCTCCGGGCCCGCGCCCTGCCGCAGGGCGCGGTCGCAGGCCGCGAGGTGCGCACCGAGCGCGTCCTCGAAGCCGGTGGTCGCGGCCTCGAACATCAACTGCCGCCGGATCGCGACCTCTTTGCCGGACACCCCGCCGCCGAGCTCGGACACGGCCGCCACCGCGGCCGCGGGATCGTCCGTCAGCTCGTCCACGATGCCGAGCGCCAGTGCCTCGGCGGCCTCGACCGGTCGCCCGAACAGGAGCGCCTTGCGAATCCGGGCGACACCGGCGAGCCGGACCAGGCGGTAACCCGCCATGCCGGGCCAGGTCGCCGTCGCGTCGCGCGGGAGCAGCAGCCGGGTGTCCGGGGCCGCGACGCGGACGTCGGCGGCCAGGAAGGCTTCGAGGGCGGTTCCGCCGCAGTCGCCACGGGCCACCGCGACCGTCGCCACGGGCAGCCGCTCCAGGCGGCGCAGCGCCCGCTCCCACTTGGTGACCAGCATGATGTCGAGGCCTTCGGCCCAGTCGCCGTCCGGCGCTCCGGTGACGTGGACGGCCACTACGGGGCGGCCTCCCCTGTCCTCGGTCCGGTCGCAGAGGGCGGCGACCGCCTTGACGGCCGTGGCCGACAGCGGCTCGGAGCCGTCAAGCTCCAGTGCGTACAGAGGTCCCGGTTCCATGATCCCTTCCGTCCTCACCATCGATCCGTCCTCACCATCGGTCGGTCCTCACCATCGGATCAGCGCCGTCTCGATCGTGGAGCCCGGGCCCATGGTCATGAGCACTCCGTACTCGCCGGGCCGTGTGACGCCCTCTTCGAGGAGACGTTCGTACGAGAACAGGAACGAGCCGCTGGACACGTTCCCGTGGTCGCGCAGCACACCGACGGTGTGGCGCACGTCGTGGCGGGTCAGTCCGAGGTTGACCACGACCGCGTCGATCACCTTCTTGCCCCCGGAGTGCACCAGCCAGTGCCGGATGTCGCTCCTGCGCAGGCCGGTGCCCGTCAGCAGCCGGTCGACGACCAGTTCGGCGTGCGCGCCCACCACGTACGGGATCTGCGGGTCGAGGAAGAAGCTGAACCTGCTCTGGGTGCGGTCCCAGTCGTAGCGCATGGCGTCGACCGCTTCGGGGATGACGCAGCTCGCGAACTTCAGGACGGAAGGGGCCTCGTCCTTCGCGGGGGACAGCGCGGGGGCATCTCCCGCCAGCAGCGCGACGGCCGCCGCCCCGTCGCCGAACAGGCTGTTCACGACCGCGGTCCGCATCGTCGAGTCGACCGTGTAGGCCGCGGAGCACGCCTCCACGCAGAGCACGACGGCGAGTTCGCCGGGGTGGGCCGTGGACCAGCCCGCCACCACGCCCAGGGCGTTGAGGCCCGCGTTGCAGCCCATGCCGACGATGTCGGTCCTCGAGCAGTGGCGGTCGATCCCCAGTTCGCGGATGAGCAGGGCGCTGATGCCGGGCACGAGCAGCCCGGTCGAGGTCACGCAGCACAGATGGCGGAGGTCGGAGAGTTCGGCCCCGGCTTCCTTCAGGCAGGCGCGCAGGGCCTCGCCGCCCATCTCCAGGGCCAGTGCCTTGTGTTTGTCGAGCAGGTCGCCCTGGGGCTCGGGGGTGCGGACGCCGTGGGCGTCCTCCGCAGGAAGGGCGAGGTTGCGGCGCTCGATCGCGCTGTTGAGGAAGACCGAGCGCACTTTGGGGTCGGTGATGCCGAAGGCGTCGAGCACCTCCTGCTGGGAGTAGGACGCGGCGGTCACGGCCGTGCCCACGCCGACGATGCGGGGGCGGGTGACCGCGGTGGCGGTGGCCGCTGGCGTCCGGACTTCGTCGGCTATGCCGGGTATGCCGGGCGGTGCGATGTCAGTGGTCATCGGAAGGTCCACCCCCACATGCGTGGTTTGCTGCGCGGATGCTGCATGGCGCTGGTGCCGGTCACGGTCCTGTCCCCTTCTTCGGTCGAGGTGTCGTCAGGTGGCTCGTGCGCTCTCGGACTCGATGAACCGCACGAGCCGCGCGGCGCCCTCCCTGATCTGGGCGGGCGTCAGATAGCTGGTCGACAGGCGGATGCCGTGCAGGCCGCCCCCGCCGGGATGGAAGTACGTCATCGGCGTCCAGATGACGCCGAAGTCCTGTGCCGAGCGGATCAACGCGGCGTTGTCCGCACGGAAGGGCACCCGCAGGGTGAGGAAGAAGCCTCCGGTGGGTTCGTTCCACCGCACCCCCAGGGCCTCCCGCCGCTCCGCGGGCAGGTGTGCGTCGAGCTCCCTGAGCGTGGCCCGCATGGCGTCGCCGTAGTACGCGGACGCCGCCTTGTTGAGCTCGGAGACCTTGCCGTCGGCCGCGAGGAGCGTGCCCGCCACGGCTGCCTGGCTGAGTGACGAGGTGTTGACCGTCACCATGCTCTTGATCTTGGCGAGGTCGTCCGCGAGCAGGCCGGTGCGGCCCGACTCGTCGGCGACGGGCTGGTCGGCGACCACGAAGCCGACGCGGGCCCCGGGGAACACCGTCTTGGAGAAGGAACCGATGTGGACGACCGAGTGCGCGCGGTCCTGGGACTTCAGCGTCGGCAGCGGCGGGCCCGGGCTGACCAGACGGTAGGGGCTGTCCTCCAGGATCAGGATGCCGTGGCGGGCGGCGAGTTCGAGGAGGTCGGCGCGTGCCTGCGGCCCCATGGTGGTCCCGGACGGGTTCGAGTGGTCGGGGACGACGTAGAAGGCACGGGGCCTGCGTCCGCGGGCCCGCTCGTTCCTGATCGCCGCCTCCAGGTCCGCGCAGGACACGCCGTCCTCCCGCTCCTCCACAGGGGTCACGGCGATGTCCAGCAGACGGGCGGCGCCGGTGATGCCCACGTAGCAGGGGCTGGACACCAGGAGCACGTCGTCGGGGCCGGTGATCAGGGCGCGCAGCACGAGGAGCATGGCCTCCTGCGCGCCGACCGTCACCACGATGGACTCGGCCGGTACGTCGATGTTCTCGTCGGCGCGCAGCGAGTCGGCGATGATCTCGCGGATCAGGCCCGCGGTGGGCCCGTACTGGTACATGGCGGTGCGCACCTGCTGCGGTGAACTCCCCTTCTCCGCCAGGTGGTTCAGGTAGCGGCGCAGATGGGTGAAGATCTGCTCGCTGTCGAAGAACCCGTCGTAGGGGCGCCCCGGCGCGAAGGAGATCGCCTCGGGGTAGCGGGTGGTGATCTCGTTGAGGAACGTCATCGTGTCCAGGACCGGGTCGGACACGCTGGCGTGCAGTTCGGCCCTGCGCAACGGCCGCGCGACGGGCGGCGGGGCCGCGTCCGCCGGGCGGGGCCCGGTGCGGACCAGGCCGGGGCCGATGTCCGCGACCGTGGCGGTGCCAGTGAACGTCATCGCCTCTCCCAGCTCCCGGACGAGGGCGTCCAGCACCTCGGCCACTCCCGCGCGGCCCCCGGCCCGCAGCCCGTGCAGGACCGGGCGCCCCGCGAACACCGCGTCGGCTCCGGAGGCGACCGCGGTCAGCACGTCGGCGCCGCGCCGGATCCCGCCGCTCAGCAGGACGGGGCAGCGGCCCGCCACGGTCTCCGCGATCCCGGGGAGCGCGTCGAGGGAGGTGACCACGATGCCGTCGGCGCCGCTGTCCAGGGCGCGCTGCGCGTCGGTCGTGGTGCGCACTCCGGCGACGAGCAGCGGCAGGGCGGTGGCGGCGCGCAGGCGGTCCACGTCGGCCCAGTCGGCGTGGGCGTCGAGGAGGTTCCGTACGTCGCTCAACGGTCCGTCCTGCGCCAGGTTGGCGGGGGCTGCGACCTTCAGGCGGACGTCGTCGCGGCTGCCGAGCGCGAGGAGGACGGCCCCGAACCCGGCGTCCTCGGCTCGTGCGGCGAGCTGTCGCCCGGTGCCGTGGTCCTGGAAGGCGTAGGTGCGCAGCCAAGGCGGGACGTCGGTGGCGGAGCCGAGCTCGGCGAAGGTCCGTTCGGCGAAGGCGCCCACCACGCACGGTAGTTGCGCCGCACCCGCGGAGCGGACGACGGCGAGTTCGCCGCCGGGCCTGGCGGGTGCGGAGAGCGGCCCGACGATCAGTGGCGCCGACCAGACGCGGTCGAGGATCTTCACGGTGGTGTCGGGCGGCCCGGGGGTCCCCCTGCCGCCCTGCCGCAGTCCCCTGCGTTCGAACGCCTCGCGGTTCGCGGCCGATGCGCCGCCTTCGCCCGCGGAGTGTTCGGGGCCGTCGGCCGTCTGTTCCGGCATGAATGTCTCCCAGGCGTCCGGAAGTTATCGGGAAAGGGTCATCCGTCGCTCAGAGTCACACGGTTCTCGACGGTCCACCAACGCGTCCAACCGGCCGATTCGCACACTTGGACAGGCACGGACATGCGCGGACACGCACGGACACGCTTGAACATGCCCGTCGGCGGTCACTGTGGGCGACGGCCGGATCGGACCGTGCCCGCGAGCGTCGCCCCACCGAGGCCCTGTTCGCCGTCCCGTTCACCGTCCCGTTCGCCGCCCTGTTCCCGTACGACATCCCAGCCCCCGGCATCGAGCGCGGCCACGAGCCGGTCGGCGATGCGCGGCGGCACGCTGAAGCGTACGGCGAACGAAGTCCCGTCCGCGCCCTCGACACAGGCGTCGTCCGCGGCGACACCCAGCTCCGCCACGGCCGCGAGCAGCCGCGCCAGTTCTCCGGGGCGGTCCGCGACGGCGACCCGCACGCACGGGTCCTCGGACGAGGAGCCGGGCCTGGCGTCCGGGATCTCCGCGAGGCCGGAGATGCCCCGGTCGAGCAGGTCCACGAGCGTGCGCATGCCGAGGTCGCGCTCGCTGCCGCCGGGCCTGGCGAGCGCGTCCAGCGCCGGTACGAGGCGGGAGAGGTCCGTGTGCAGCTCCTTCAGGACCCCGGCGATCGCCGGGGCGTTGGCCTGCAGGATGTCGCCCCACAGCCGCGAGTCGCCGCCCGCGATCCGGGTGGCGTCGCGCAGCCCCTGCCCGGCGACGCTCGGCAGGTCCGCCGGGCCCTCGCGCAGCCTGGCGGCCATCAGACTGGCCATCAGATGCGGCACGTGGGAGGTCACGGCGACCGCGGCGTCGTGGTCCTGACTGTGCATCACGACCGGGACGGCCTCGCACAGGGCGATCAGTTCCAGAGCCCGGTCGAAGGCGACGTCCGAGCTCAGCCGGGAAGGGGTGAGCACCCAGTTGCGGCCCCGGAAGAGGTCGGCGCGGGCCGCGAGCGGGCCCGAGCGCTCCCGGCCCGCCAGCGGATGCCCGCCGACGTAGCGGTGCGGGTCGGGGGCGCGGCTCAGGGCGGCCCGCTCCGGCTCGGCCTTCACGGACGCCACGTCGGTGTAGCTGTCGGCGAGCCCGCGCTCCTGTGCCTCGGCGAGCACGGCGCCCACCTGGCTGGGCGGGACGGCGATCACGGCCAGGTCGACCGGTGCCGCGGGTGCGCTCGCCAGTCCGGCGCCGAGGGCGGCGGCCGTGCGGGCCGCCGCGGGGTCACGGTCGGACAGGAACACCGTCACGCCCCGTCGGCTCACCGCCAGCGCGACGGAGGTGCCGATCAGGCCCGTCCCGATGACGGCCATGGTGCGCATCACTAGTCATCACCCGTTCGAAAGGCCACCGACCATAAACGGAAAGGCCCGTCGATTTTACGGGCGGGATCTCGCCCTCCATTTTCCCGTCGGCTTCTTGGACAGTGCCCTGCTTGGACAGCCAATCCTTGGACGGTCAATCCTTGGACACCAAATCCGGCGTCCATATCGCACATAGCCAGATGCGAGATCGGATCGTAGAGTCCAGAAGCTCATTTATCTCCGGATCTGGAGACACTCATGAGGGATTTATCGGAATCAGCAGAATCAACGGATCCGCTCGCCGATCTCTCCATCGACTACGTGGAGATGTACGTCGAGGACGTGGCCGCGGCAGCCGCCCACTGGACCGACCGGTACGCCTTCACGGTGGTCGGGACCAGCGCCTCGGCGGAGCACCGCGGCATCACCGTGCGGCACGGACAGATCACTCTCGTCCTGACGCAGGCGACGTCCGAACTGCATCCCGCGTCCGCCTACGTGCTGACGCACGGGGACGGCATCGCGGACATCGCGCTGCGCACAGCCGACCCGGAGGCCGCCTTCCACGCGGCGCTCGCGCGCGGCGCCGTGGCACACCGCCATCCGCAGCCGCGGACGAACGACCGTCCCGCCGTGCCCGGGTCGCTCCGTGGATTCGGGGACCTGGTCCACACCCTCGTCCGGCGCGGCCCCGACGAGGGCGCCGGACTGCCCGTGGGCCACGTGCCGGTGGAGAGCACGGGCTCGCACCCCGAAGGGCCGGACGCAGTGGGCCTGTTGGAGCTCGACCACGTCGCGGTCTGCCTGCCCGCGGGCGACCTCGACGCGATGGTCGCGTACTACCGCGACGCCCTGGGCTTCCGGTTCGTCTTCGAGGAACACATCGTCGTCGGCGCACAGGCCATGGAGTCGAAGGTCGTGCAGAGCCGGTCCGGCACGGTGACCCTGACCCTCATCGAGCCCGACACCTCGGCCGCCACAGGCCAGATCGACGAGTTCCTCAAGGGCCACCAGGGCGCGGGCGTCCAGCACCTGGCGTTCTCCTCGCGGGACGCGGTGGGTTCGGTACGGGCCCTGTCCGAGCGTGGCGTCTCGTTCCTGCGCACCCCGTCGTCGTACTACGACCTGCTCGGCCGGCGCGTGGCGCTCGGCGAGGAGCGGCTGGCCGACCTGCGCTCGACGCACGTGCTCGCTGACGAGGACCACGACGGGCGGCTCTTCCAGATCTTCACCGCCTCGACCCACCCGCGGAAGACCCTGTTCTTCGAGGTCATCGAGCGCCAGGGGGCCGCGACCTTCGGCAGCGCGAACATCAAGGCGCTGTACGAGGCCGTGGAGCTGGAGCGGACCAAGCAGCGTGGATTCGACCAGCGCTAGCGTGCGGACGGACGGCATCGAGGACCTCCACTGCCTGGCCGACGCCGAACGCGCCGCCGCCTCGGTGCTGCCCGCCGCCGTCCGCGACTTCGTTGCCGGGGGCAGCGGCGCCGAGGTGACGCTCGACGCCAACCGCGCGGCTCTGGACCGGGTCTTCGTCGTCCCCCGCGTGCTCCGGGACGTGTCGCGGTGCACGACGGGGACCACGCTGCTCGGGCGTCGGGCCCGGCTGCCCCTCGCGCTCGCGCCGGTCGCCTACCAGCGGCTGCTGCACCCCGAGGGGGAGCTGGCCGCCGCCCGGGCGGCGAAGGCGGCAGGGGTGCCGTTCACCGCGAGCACCCTCAGCAGCGTCCCCGTCGAACGGCTCACCGCGGTCGGCGGATCCGTCTGGTTCCAGCTCTACTGGCTGCGGGAGCCGGGCCGCTCCCTCGACCTGGTCCGCCGGGCCGAGGACGCGGGCGCGGAAGCCATCATGCTCACGGTGGACGTGCCGTGGATGGGACGGCGCCTGCGCGACGTGCGCAACCGGTTCGCGCTTCCGGAGCAGGTACGCGCCGCGCACCTCGCGGCGGGCCCGACCGCGGCCCACCGGCAGCCCTCCGGTGCCGTGTCCGCGCTGGCCGCGCACACCGAGGCGGCGTTCTCCCCCGCTCTGACGTGGTCGTCGGTGGCGACGCTGCGGGAGCGCACCCGGCTGCCGCTCGTGCTGAAGGGGGTCCTGGCGGCCGAGGACGCCGGGCGCGCCGTCGAGTGCGGGGTGGACGCCGTGGTGGTGTCCAACCACGGCGGCCGCCAGTTGGACGGTGCCGTCCCGAGCGTCGACGCGCTGCCGGAGGTGGTGGCGGCGTCGGCCGGGCGCTGCGAGGTCCTGCTGGACAGCGGGGTCCGCAGCGGTACGGACGTACTCAGGGCGCTTGCCCTCGGCGCGTCCGGTGTCCTGGTGGGCAGGCCCACGCTCTGGGGTCTCGCCGTGGGCGGCGAGAGCGGGGTGCGGCGGGTCCTCGGCCTGCTGGCGGACGAGTTCCGGGACGCCCTGGGTCTCGCCGGTTGCGCGGATGCGGCCGCCGCGCGGGAACTGCGCACGGTGCGGCGCGACGACTGAGAGGAATTCACGCGTCCCCCCGAGAATTCCGGTGCCGGTCCGTGCGGGTCTTTTACATTCCGAGTGGACGACGTAGACGGAGCCCGGTCCGCGTACGAAAACACTGCCGCCGGAATGCCGATTGGCAGGGGCATGAGCAGGCGGCCTAGAATCGGGGAGTTTGCCCCCGAGCCGCGTACGGAGCCCCGCCCATGCACAGCCCTCACGATCCGTTCGTACGCGTCCGAGGTGCCAGGGAGCACAACCTCCAGGGCGTCGACGTGGACATTCCGCGCGATGTCCTCGCTGTCTTCACGGGCGTGTCGGGCTCGGGCAAGTCCTCGCTCGCGTTCGGGACGATCTACGCCGAAGCGCAGCGGCGGTACTTCGAGTCCGTCGCCCCTTACGCCAGGCGCCTCATCCACCAGGTGGGTGCGCCGAAGGTCGGTGAGATCACCGGCCTGCCGCCCGCGGTCTCGCTGCAGCAGCGCCGCTCGGCACCGACCTCCCGCTCCTCCGTCGGCACGGTCACCACCCTCTCCAACTCCCTGCGGATGCTCTTCTCCCGCGCGGGCCGCTACCCGGAGGGCGCCGAGCGGCTCGACTCGGACGCCTTCTCGTCGAACACGGCGGCCGGTGCCTGCCCCGAGTGCCACGGTCTGGGCCGCGTCCACCGGACCACCGAGGAACTGCTCGTCCCCGACCCGTCGCTGTCCATCCGCGAGGGCGCCATCGCGGCCTGGCCCGGCGCGTGGCAGGGCAAGAACCTCCGCGACGTGCTGGACACCCTGGGGTACGACGTGGATCTGCCGTGGCGCGAGCTGCCGCAGGAGGACCGCGACTGGATCCTGTTCACGGACGAGCAGCCGGTCGTGACCGTGCACCCGGTACGCGAGGCGGGCCGCATCCACCGCCCCTACCAGGGCACGTACATGAGCGCCCGGCGCTATGTGATGAAGACCTTCTCGGACTCCAAGAGCCAGACGCTGCGCGCCAAGGCCGAGCGGTTCCTGGCGAGTGCGCCCTGTCCGGCGTGCGGCGGGAGCAGGCTCCGTCCGGAGGCGATGGCGGTGACGTTCGCGGACCGCACGATCGCCGAGCTCGCCGCGCTGCCGCTGTCGGAGCTCGCCGACACCCTGACCGGTGCGGCGGACTCCTCGGAGACGGCGCGCGTCCTGACCGAGGACCTGCTCGCCCGCATCGCGACCGTCACCGAGCTCGGCCTCGGCTACCTCAGCCCGGACCGCGCCACGCCCACCCTGTCGGCAGGCGAACTGCAACGCCTGCGCCTCGCGACCCAGCTGCGCTCGGGGCTCTTCGGAGTGGTGTACGTCCTCGACGAGCCGTCGGCGGGACTCCATCCGGCGGACACGGAGGCCCTGTTGACGGTCCTCGACCGGCTCAAGGCGGCGGGCAACTCCGTCTTCGTGGTGGAGCACCACCTCGACGTCGTGCGGCACGCGGACTGGCTCGTCGACGTCGGGCCGCAGGCGGGCGAGCACGGCGGGCGGGTCCTGCACAGCGGCCCGGTGGCGGACCTCAAGGCCGTGCAGGAGTCGGCGACGGGCCGCTTCCTCTTCGACCGGGCAGCCACACCGGTACGTGACGTGCGCACCGCCCAGGCCTGGTTGAAGGTCGGCCCGGTGACCCGGCACAACTTGCGCGGGGTGACGGCGGAGATCCCGCTCGGCGCCTTCACGGCCGTCACGGGCGTGTCGGGTTCGGGCAAGTCCACGCTCGTCGGCGAGATCACCGAGGAGCTGCCGGGAGTCGAACGGCTGGTCTGTGTCGACCAGAAGCCGATCGGGCGCACCCCGCGCTCCAACCTCGCCACCTACACCGGGCTCTTCCACGTCGTGCGCAAGGTGTTCGCGGCGACGGACACCGCGCGGGAACGCGGTTACGGCGTCGGCCGCTTCTCCTTCAACGTGGCGGGCGGGCGCTGCGAGACCTGCCAGGGCGAGGGCTTCGTCAGCGTCGAGCTGCTCTTCCTGCCGAGCACCTACGCGCCGTGCCCGGACTGCGCGGGCGCCCGCTACAACCCCGAGACGCTCGAAGTGACGTACCGGGGAAGGAACATCGCGGAGGTGCTCGACCTGACCGTCGAGGCCGCCGCGGACTTCTTCGCCGACAACCCGCCCGTCGTACGCAGCCTGCGCACGCTCCTCGACGTCGGCCTCGGCTATCTGCGGCTGGGCCAGCCCGCCACGGAACTGTCCGGCGGCGAGGCCCAACGCATCAAACTGGCCAGCGAGTTGCAGCGCGTCCGGCGCGGCCACACGCTCTACCTCCTGGACGAGCCGACGACCGGCCTGCACCCCGCCGACGTCGAGGTTCTCACCCACCGCCTGCACGAACTGGTCGACGGCGGCAACTCGGTGGTCGTCGTCGAGCACGACATGGCGGTGGTCGCGGGCGCGGACTGGGTGATCGATCTGGGTCCCGGCGGCGGCGACCGGGGCGGGCGCGTCGTGGCGGCGGGCACTCCCGGTGAGGTGGCACGCGCGGAGGGCAGTCGCACCGCGCCGTATCTCGCGCGGGCGCGGGCGGGTGGCGCGGGGGCCGAACGGGGCTGAAACACCGCCTTGTGGCGACCGGCGGGCGCGGCCGATCCTGACGCAACACGAGTTGCCAACACGTATTGCCCATCCAGGTGAGGCAGGTCCTGCATGGCAACACGGCAGGACGTGGCCCGGCTCGCGGGCACGTCGCCCTCGGTCGTCAGCTATGTGGTGAACAACGGGCCGCGGTCCGTCGCGCCCGCCACCAGGGCGCGCGTCCTCGCTGCCGTGCGGGCGCTGGACTACCGCCCCAACGGGGTCGCCAGGTCGCTGCGCATGCGCCAGACGATGACGCTCGGCCTGGTCGTACCGGACGCGGCGAACCCGTTCTTCGCCGAACTGGCCCGTGCCCTGGAGGACCATGCCTGGGCGGCGGGCTACACCCTGCTCGTGGGCAACAGCGTGGACGACGCCGGGCGCGAGGCGGGCTATCTGCGCACGTTCCTCGACCGGCGGGTCGACGGGCTCGTCCTGATCCCCTCGCAGGGCGACCGGCCCTGGCGCGCCGAACTGGCCCGCTCCGGCGTGGCCCGGCTGGTCCTCGACCGCGAGCTGGACGGCGTGGCCGCCTCGCACGTCCTGGCCGACAACCGGGGCGGTGCCGTCGAGGCCACCTTGCACCTGTTGTCCCACGGGCGGCGCCGCGTCGGCTGCGTCGCGGGGCCCGCGGGCATCCATCCGACCGTGGACCGGGTCGCGGGCTGGCGGGCGGCCATGGCCGAGGCCGGTCTGGGCGACGCGCCACTGCTGCACGGCTCGTTCGACCGTCTCGCCGGGTACCGCTCGGGCCTCGCCCTGCTGTCCAGGGAGCGGCGTCTTGACGCCCTCTTCGTCACCTGCGACACCCAGGCGGCCGGGGTGATACGCGCGGCGAGCGAACTCGGCATCAGGGTCCCCGACGACCTCGCGCTGGTCGCGTTCGACGGAATCGCGGCCGCAGCGTACACAACTCCGGCGCTGTCCACGATGCGCCAGCCGTTCGAGGAGCTCGGGCGCACCGCGGTGCGGCGGCTGCTGGCCCAGGTCCGGGATCCCGGCCTCGCGCCCACCCGTGACGTGCTGCCGGTGGCGCTGCTCGCCCGCGGCTCGTGCGGCTGCCCGGACCCCGCGGGCGGCATGCCGTGAACGACCGACCATCCCCCAGCCATGGAAGGCAGTCACACGATGAAGCAGCGCACCACCGTCCTCACCCTGGTCTGGGTCCTCGGAGCCGCGGGCGCCCTCACCGCCTGCGGGCAGGAGGGCGACGGTGCCGCCTCCGACAAGCCCGGCGACGGCGGCCGCCCCACCGTGTGCCTGGTGATGAAGTCCATGGGCAACGAGTACTTCCAGGTCATGCAGAAGGGCGCGAAGGAGCATGCGAAGAAGCGCGACGACCTGGACCTCAAGGCGAGCGGCATCCAGAACGAGACGGACATCGACGGGCAGGTCGCGGCGATCAACCGCTGCGTCACGGACCAGGCCGACGCCCTGGTGATCGCGCCCGCCGACTCCCGCGCCCTGGTGGCACCCCTCAAGCGCGCGGAGAAGCAGGGCCTGAAGGTCGTCAACATCGATGTGAAGCTCGACGCGGGCGCCTTGAAGGCGTCCGGCATGAAGGTCCCCTTCGTCGGCCCCGACAACGAGCAGGGCGCCCGCCTCTCGGGTGAGGTCCTGGCCAAGGAGCTCGCCAAGGGCTCCCAGGTGGCTCTGCTCGAAGGCAGCCCGGGCGCCGACAACGCCCGCCAGCGCGCCGCCGGTTTCCGGGCGGCGGCCGAGGCGGGCGGCCTGAAGGTGGTCTCCGCCAAGACGGCGCACTGGGAGACCGACGAGGCGTACAACGTCCTCGGCAACATGCTCACCGCGCACCCGGACATCAAGGGGGTGCTCGCCTCCAACGACTCGATGGCGCTGGGTGCCCTGAAGGCCATCGACGCGAAGAAGGCGTCCGTGAAGATCGCGTCGTTCGACAACATCGAGGCCATCCGCCCGTACGTGAAGAAGGGCCGGGTCGTCGCGACGGTCGACCAGTACGCGGCGAAGCAGGCCGCCGACGGCATCGACCAGGCGATGAAGGCCATCGAGGGGGACGAGCCGACGGGCTGGGTGAAGACGGACGTGAAGGTCGTCACCTCCGGCGACCTGCGGTGACGGGTGGCGGATGGCTGCGGACATGAGCGGCAGCGCACAGCAGCGGAAGGCCGGGCCCGTGCTGGAGGTCTCGGGCGTCTCGAAGGCGTTCCCCGGGGTGGTCGCCCTCGACGGGGTCCGGCTGGACCTGGTCCCCGGTGAGGTGCACGCCCTGGTCGGTGAGAACGGCGCGGGCAAGTCGACCCTGGTGAAGATCCTCGCGGGGACGCAGCGGCCGGACTCCGGTGTGCTGCGGCTCGGTGGCCTGCCCTACCGGCCCGGTGACGTGGCGGCGGCCATGCGGGCGGGGGTGCAGGTCGTGCACCAGGAGTTCCACCTGGTGCCGCATCTGTCGGTCGCCGAGAACCTGTTCCTGCGCCGACTGCCGCGCCGCCACGGCTTCGTGGACCGGCGCGCCCTGCACCGGGGGGCCCAGGAGCTGCTCGACGAGGTCGGCCTCGACGTGCGGCCGCGGACCAAGGTGGAACGCCTCGGCATCGCGCAGATGCAGCTCCTGGAGATCGCGCGGACGCTGCACCAGGAGTGCCGGGTGCTGGTGATGGACGAGCCGACGGCGACGCTCACCCCGCGGGAGACACGGCGGCTCTTCGTGCTCCTGCGTTCCCTCACGGAGCGCGGCACGGCGGTCCTGTACATCTCCCACCACCTGGAGGAGATCTTCGAACTCGCCGACCGGATGACGGTGTTCCGCAATGGCAGGCACGTGGTGACCAAGGACGTGGCGGGGACGGACACGGCCGAGGTGATCCGGCTGATGGTCGGCCGTGACATGGCGCGCGAGTATCCGCCGTACGTGCCGCGCACGCCCGGCCCCGAGCTGCTGCGGGTGCGGGATCTGACGCCGCGCGGGGGCGCCCCGGTCTCGTTCGCGCTGCGCGCCGGTGAGGTGGTGGGGGTGGCGGGCCTGGTGGGTTCCGGCCGTACGGAGGCCGTGCGGGCGGTGTTCGGTGCCGACCGCGCGGCGGGCGGGCAGGTCCTGGTGAAGGGGCGGCCGGTGCGGATCCGTGGTCCGCGCGATGCCGTGCGGCACGGGATCAGCCTGCTCACGGAGGACCGCAAGGGGCAGGGTCTGGTCCTGGACCTGCCCCTGTCGGCCAACGTGACGCTGGCCGCGACCGGGCAGGTGTCGCGGGCGGGGCTGCTGCGGCGCGGCACGGAGGACCGCATCGCGCGCGGGGCGGTCGAGCGACTGAGGGTGCGGACTCCCGGGGTGCGCACGGTCGTTCGTACGCTGTCGGGCGGCAATCAGCAGAAGGTCGTCCTCGGCCGGTGGCTGCTCGCCGGTGCCGATGTCCTGATGGTCGACGAGCCGACGCGCGGCATCGACGTGGGCGCGCGCTACGAGATCCACCAGCAGCTCGTCGACCTCGCGGCCGACGGCAAGGCGCTCTTGGTCGTCTCCTCCGACCTGCCGGAGCTGATGGGCATCTGCGACCGGCTGCTCGTCTTCTCGCGCGGCCGCGTCGCGGGCGAGGTGGACCGCGCCGACTTCGACAGCTCGCACATCCTGGAGCTGGCGTACTCCGGATACACGAACGGCGCGGCTGACACGACCGGCACGGCTGACTCGACCGGCACTGCTGACTCGACCGGCACGACGAAGGGCGCCCGCGCATGACCTCCGCTCCCCCACGCCCGGTCGAGGACCGGTCTACCGTCGGCTCCCTCACCCGGCAGGCGATGGGTGAGGCGGGCACCGGGGTGGCGCTGCTCGTCCTCGTGGCGGTCTTCACGCTGGCCGCGCCGAAGTTCGCGACCACAGGCAACTTTACGAACATCGCCACCGAGATCACGCTCAACACGATGCTTGCGGTGGGCCTGACCTTCGTCATCCTGGTCGGCGGCATCGACCTGTCGGTCGGCTCGGTGATGGCGCTCTCTGCGGTGGTGGCGGGCGACGTCCTCACCCGCAAGGACCTCTCGGTGGGGGTCGCGGTGACGCTCGCGGTCCTGGTGTCCGTCGCCGTCGGCATGGCGTGCGGCCTGGTCAACGGCTTCGTGTCGGAGCGCTGGCGCGTGCCGTCCTTCATCGTCACGCTCGGGATGCTCAACATCGCGCGGGGCGCGGCCCTCGACTACACGGACGCGAAGACGCAGTACGACTTCCCCCAGGGCTTCAGCCGCTTCGGGACCTCGACGCTGCTCGGCGTCCCCGCGCTGTTCTGGATCGCGCTCGCCATGGTCGCCGTCGGTCATCTGGTGCTGACCCGGACGGTGTTCGGCCGTCTGGTCTTCGCGATCGGCTCCAATGAGGAGGCGGTGCGCCTGTCCGGGCACCGGACGTCGGTGGTGAAGGTGGCGGTCTTCGTCATCGCGGGGTTCTGTGTCGGCATCGCCGCCATCACGTACATGGCGCGGCTGAACATCGCGTCGCCGATCCTCGGCGGGGGTTACGAGTTGAGCGCCATCGCGGCGGTCGTGATCGGCGGGGCCTCGCTGTCCGGCGGCAAGGGGTCCATGATCGGGACGCTCCTCGGCGCCTGTCTGCTCGGGGTGCTCACCAACGGGCTGCTGCTGATGGGGGTCTCGGACTTCCAGCGGCAGATGATCACGGGTGGGGTGATCATGGTCGCGGTGGTGGTGGACCACTACCGCGACCGCCTGGCCGCACGGCTCGGCTGAGCACCGGGGGCGTCTCCCGCAGGTCACCCGCTCCCGCTCCGGTAGGCGTCGCGCAACCGCGCCTTCGCGAGCTTCCCGGTGGGCGTGCGCGGCAGGCTGTCGGTGAAGTCGACGGTGCGCGGCGCCTTGTAGTGCGTGATGCGCTCGCGCACGAAGTCGATGAGCTCGCGTTCCAGTGCGGGGCCGGGTTCGATGCCCCGCTCGACCTGGACGACCGCCTTGACCGCCTCTCCCATCTCGGCGTCGGGGACGCCGACGACCGCGACGTCGGCGACGGCCGGGTGCAGCACGAGGACGTCCTCGGCCTCCTGCGGGTAGACGTTCACCCCACCGGAGATGATCATGAAGGCCTTGCGGTCGGTGAGGAAGAGGTAGCCGTCCTCGTCGACGTGCCCGATGTCGCCGGTGGTCGTCCAGTTCGCGTGCTCGGGGTGCTGGGCCGCGCGGGTGCGGGTCTCGTCGCCGTGGTAGCGGAAGGACGGTTCCTCGCGCTCGAAGTAGATCGTCCCGGTCCCGCCGGGCGGCAGGACGCGCCCCTCCTCGTCGCAGATCCGCAGGGTCCCCAGAAACCCGTCGCGCCCGACCGATCCCGGCTTGCGCAGCCATTCGTCGGGCGCGATGAAGGTGATGCCGTTGCCCTCCGTCGACGAGTAGTACTCGTACAGGATGGGCCCCCACCACTCCATCATCCGGCGCTTGACCTCGACGGGGCAGGGCGCGGCGGCGTGTATGGCGGTCTTCATCGACGACAGGTCGTAGCGCTCGCGCACCTCGGCGGGCAGCTTCAGCATGCGGACGAACATGGTCGGCACCCACTGACTGTGCGTCACCCGGTGCCGCTGGACGGCCGCGAGGGCCTCCTCGGCGTCGAAGGCCGTCATCAGGACGACGGTGCCGCCGAGCGCGGTCACCACACCGCAGAACCGCAGCGGTGCCGCGTGGTAGATCGGCGCGGGAGAGAGGTAGACCGTCTCCTCGCCGAAGCCGTACATCGTCTGGAAGACGACCGTGTACGTCGTGGCCTGTTCGCGTACGTCCCCTTCGGGGAGCAGCGGTTCGACACCTTTGGGGCGGCCGGTGGTGCCGGAGGAGTAGAGCATGTCGGTGCCGAGCGGCTGCCGGTCGGGCGGCACGGCGGATGCGGAGTCCAGGGCCTTCTCGTACGTTCCGTCGTCGAGTCCGAGCACGAGCGGCGGCCCGCCCGCCAACTCCCTTACCATTCGGCCCAGTTCACTCAGCGAGCCGGAGACGATCAGTGCGCCCGCCCCGCAGTCGCGCACGATGTAGGCGGCCTCGTCCGCGTTCAAGTGGTGGTTGACGGCGGTGAGATAGAGCCCGGAGCGCATGGCTGCCCAGTAGACCTCCAGGGCGCGCGGGTCGTTGTCGCAGAGCAGGGCGAGGTGGTTGCCCCGACGCAGACCTGCGGCCCGCAGATGATCCGCGAGCCGCAGGGAGCGTTCTTCGAGTTGTCCGTAGCTGAGGGTCCGTGTGCCGTCGGCGGTGACGACGGCCGGCCTTGCGGGGTCGTACGCTCCCGGATACATGTTCCGAAGCTACGCGCCCCTCCAGGACCGCGGAACCGCGCCTATCGGCTGACCTTCCGGGTGGCCCGCAGCCATTCCTTGTTCATGGCGGCGATGGACGGCAGCGGAATGCCCTTGGGGCAGGCCGTCGCGCACTCGCCGGTGAGCGTGCAGCCGCCGAAGCCCTCCTCGTCCATCTGCGCGACCATGTCGAGCACCCGGGTCTCCCGCTCGGGCGCGCCCTGCGGAAGGACGTTGAGGTGGTTGACCTTGGCGGAGGTGAAGAGCATCGCCGAGCCGTTGGGACAGGCCGCCACGCACGCGCCGCAGCCGATGCACTCGGCGTGCTCGAAGGCCGAGTCGGCGTCGGGCTTGGGCACCGGAGCGGCGTGTGCCTCGGGGGCCGCACCGGTGGGGGCGCTGATGTAGCCGCCGGACTGGATGATCCGGTCGAAGGCCGAGCGGTCCACCACCAGGTCCTTGACGACCGGGAAGGCCGAGGCGCGCCACGGCTCGATGTCGATCGTGTCGCCGTCCTTGAAGGAGCGCATGTGGAGCTGGCAGGTGGTGGTGCGCTCGGGGCCGTGCGCGTCGCCGTTGATGACGAGCGAGCAGGCTCCGCAGATGCCCTCGCGGCAGTCGTGGTCGAAGGCGACGGGGTCGTCGCCCTGGACGATGAGCTCTTCGTTGAGGGTGTCGAGCATTTCGAGGAAGGACATGTCGGAGGAGATCCCGTCCACTTCGTACGTGGACATCGCTCCGTCGGCGTCGGCGTTCTTCTGGCGCCAGACGCGCAGGGTGAGCTTCATGCGTAGCTCCGCTGAGTGGGGTGGACGTACTCGAAGACGAGGTCTTCTCTGTGGAGGACGGGGGCGTCGCCGGTGTCGGTGAACTCCCAGGCGGCGGCGTACGAGAACTCCTCGTCGACGCGGGCCGCCTCGCCGTCCGGGGTCTGGGACTCCTCGCGGAAGTGGCCGCCGCAGGACTCGGCGCGGTGCAGGGCGTCGAGGCACATGAGCTCGGCGAGCTCCAGGTAGTCGACGATGCGGTTGGCCTTCTCCAGGGACTGGTTGAACTCCTCGCCGGTACCGGGCACCTTGATGCGGCGCCAGAACTCCTCGCGGATCTGCGGGATGCGCTCCAGGGCCTTGCGCAGGCCCGTCTCGGTGCGGGCCATGCCGCAGAACTCCCACATCACTTCGCCGAGTTCGCGGTGGAAGGAGTCGGGGGTGCGGTCGCCGTCCACGGACAGGAGGAGGTTCAGCCGGTCCTCGGTCTCGGCGAGCACCTCCTGCACGACGGGGTGGCCGTCGCTCACCTCGTCCTTGTGCGGGTTGCGCGCGAGGTAGTCGTTGATGGTGGAGGGCAGCACGAAGTAGCCGTCGGCGAGGCCCTGCATGAGGGCGCTCGCGCCGAGCCGGTTGGCGCCGTGGTCGGAGAAGTTGGCCTCGCCGACCGCGAAGAGGCCGGGGACGGTGGTCTGCAGGTCGTAGTCGACCCAGAGGCCGCCCATCGTGTAGTGCACGGCGGGGTAGATCCGCATCGGCACCTCGTACGGGTTCTCCGCGGTGATCCGCTCGTACATGTCGAAGAGGTTGCCGTACTTCTCCTCGACGCTCTTCTTGCCCAGGCGCGCGATGGCGTCGGCGAAGTCGAGGTAGACGCCCTGTCCGCCGGGGCCCACTCCCCTGCCCTCGTCGCAGACGTTCTTCGCGGCGCGCGAGGCGATGTCGCGGGGCACGAGGTTGCCGAAGGAGGGGTAGATGCGCTCCAGGTAGTAGTCGCGCTCGTCTTCGGGGATCTGGTTCGGCGGGCGGTCGTCGCCCTGGGCCTTCGGCACCCAGATGCGGCCGTCGTTGCGCAGCGACTCGCTCATCAGCGTCAGCTTGGACTGGTGGTCGCCGGTGCGCGGGATGCAGGTGGGGTGGATCTGGGTGAAGCAGGGGTTGGCAAAGTAGGCGCCGCGCCGGTGGGCGCGCCAGACGGCGGTGGCGTTGGAGTTCATGGCGTTCGTCGACAGGTAGAAGACGTTGCCGTAGCCGCCGGAGGCGAGGACCACCGCGTCCGCGAAGTACGTGTCGATCTTGCCGGTGACCAGGTCACGGGCGACGATGCCGCGCGCCCGCCCGTCGACGACGATCACGTCGAGCATCTCGGTGCGCGGGTGCATCTCCACGTTCCCCGCGGCGATCTGCCGACTGAGCGCCTGGTAGGCGCCGAGGAGCAGCTGCTGTCCGGTCTGGCCGCGGGCGTAGAACGTCCTGGACACCTGGACGCCGCCGAAGGAGCGGGTGTCGAGGAGTCCGCCGTACTCGCGGGCGAAGGGCACGCCCTGTGCGACGCACTGGTCGATGATCTCGACGGAGATCTGCGCGAGGCGGTGGACGTTGGACTCGCGGGCGCGGAAGTCGCCGCCCTTGACGGTGTCGTAGAACAGCCGGTGGATGGAGTCGCCGTCGTTGCGGTAGTTCTTCGCGGCGTTGATGCCGCCCTGTGCGGCGATCGAGTGGGCGCGGCGCGGCGAGTCCTGGTAGCAGAACTGCACGACGCGGTAGCCCTGTTCGGCGAGGGTGGCTCCGGCGGAGCCGCCCGCCAGTCCGGTGCCGACGACGATCACGGTCTGCTTGCGGCGGTTGGCCGGGTTGACCAGCTTCGCCTCGAAGCGGCGGGTGTCCCAGCGCTCGGCGATCGGACCGGTGGGGGCCTTGGCATCCACGACCGGCTCTCCGGTCGCGTACTCAGCAAAGGTGCTCATTCAGCTCACCACTCCGGTCATGACGCCTACGGGGACAGAGATGAAGCCGACCGTCAGCACCAGCGCGAGCCCGTTGGCGAGGGGCTTGAGGACGCGGTTGCGGGTCGCGGTGCCCACGCCCAGGGTCTGCGCGGCGCTCCACAGTCCGTGCCGCACGTGGAAGCCGACGGCGACCACGGCGACGATGTAGATGACGTTGCTGTACCAGGTGGAGAAGGTGTCGATGACGTTCTGGTACGGCTTCAGGTGCTCGTATTCGCCCGGGTGCACGGTGCCGGTCGTCAGGTCGAGGATGTGCCAGACGATGAAGAGCGCGAGGATGATGCCGCCCCAGCGCATGGTGCGGGTCGCGAAGCTCGCTTCCCGCTTCTTGTGCACGTACTGGGTGGGGCGCGCCTTGATGTCGCGGCGGCTCAGCTGGTACGCGGACGTGGCGTGGGCGACGACGGCGACCACGAGCACCACGCGGAACAGCCAGAGCGACCACTCGTAGTGCATGAAGGGCTCGCCGAGGGTGCGGAGCCAGTGTGCGTACTCGTTGATCTCCGCGGGGCCGAAGAAGATCTTCAGGTTCCCGATCATGTGCAGGAACAGGTAGAGCAGCATGATCAAGCCGCTGACCGCCATCACCGTCTTCTTGCCGATGGTGGAGTCCCAGAGCGTACGGGTCATGGACGGCCGTTTGTCCGTCCGCGTTGCCAGAGCCATGTCAGAGACGCTACGGCCGAAAGTCCCGATCGGTCCAAGAGATGGATCAGCTCATCTCCATAGCCTGAGCCTATGACTCCCGTAAGGTGCGGGTATGCAATTCCAGCAGCTGCACTATTTCGTCGCGGTCGCCGAGACCCGGCACTTCACGCGGGCCGCGGAGGAGGTCCACGTCTCCCAGCCCTCCCTCTCGCAGCAGATCCGGGCCCTGGAGAAGGAGCTGGGCGCCGAGCTCTTCAGCCGGGCGCGCGGCAACATCACGCTCACCGACGCGGGCGAGGCGCTGCTGCCGTTGGCCCGCCGGATCCTCGCCGACGCGGACACGGCCCGGATCGAGGTGCAGGAACTGGCACAGCTGCGGCGCGGCCGCATCCGCCTCGGCGCGACACCGAGCGTGTGCACGGGCCTGCTGCCGGACGTGCTCCGCGCCTTCCACGACCGCCACCCCGGGATCCAGCTCCTCATCGAGGAGGGCGGCTCCCACGATCTCGTCCGCGAGCTGGCCCGCGGCGCCCTGGACCTGGCGCTGGTGGTCCTCCCCCTCCCCTCCCCGTCACCGGCGCTGACGACGCTCGAACTGCTCCGCGAGGACCTGGTCGTGGTCTCGGCCCCCGAAGCACGGAGCCTCGGCCGCGCGGTCCGCATCGCGGACCTCCAGGGCGAACGCCTCGTGATGTTCCGCCACGGCTACGACCTGCGGGAGCTCACCGTCTCCGCCTGCCGCGCCGAGGGGTTCGAGCCCGAGTTCGCGGTGGAGGGCGGCGAGATGGACGCGGTGCTCGGCTTCGTCCGCGCGGGCCTGGGCGTGGCGGTGGTCCCCCGCATGGTCGCGGAACGCTCGGGCCCCGACCTCCGCATGACCCCCCTGGCCAAGCCGAGCCTGCACCGCACGATCGCCCTGGCCCACCGCAGCGACGTGGCACCGCCGCGGGCAGCGCGCGAACTCCAGCGGATGCTGCTGGAGCGCTGAGGGGTCCCCGTCGGGGCGGGGCAGCTCTACAGTGGCCCTCCCGGTGGCGGGAGGGGGCGCCCATGCCGACCGTGCGGGACGCGAGCAGGGTGGCGGCGCGGGCCGCGGTGCTGGTGGTGCTGTGCGCTGCGGTCGTCGGGTGCGGGGTGTGGGCCTCGGTCCGGTGGGGGGAGGCGGCACGGTGGCAGGTGCAGACGGAGGAGGACGAGAGGGTGCGGGCGCCGCAGCCCGTGGAGGATCCGAGCGCGGCGGACTTTCCGACGGGGCCGCGTGACATCAAGCCGCTGATCCCCCGGCGGGGCAGCGGCGGGGGCATCTCCGTCCGCATCAGGCGTGTCGGATCGGACGGTACGAAGGGTCAGGACGAGTCGGCGGAGTGGCGCATCACGACCACGTACCGGCTGGGCCTGGGCGCGAAGGACCCGCTCGTCGGACAGCTCAGGGCCGACCCCGAACTCTTCTCCGCGGTCGCGTACGTTCTGCCGGGCGGATTCGCCAGCGCCCAGCCGGTGTCCGGCCTGGCCCCTCCGAACGAGGCGTTGAGCGGAAACCTGGCAGGGCTCCCGACCTGGTGCACCATCAGTCAGCCCGCCAAGGACGGTCGTGTCACGGTCACGGCCCAGCACGTCGTCACCGCCCGCGCCGAGCCACCAGCGACCCAGCTGGATGACTACAACCTCTTCGAGAAGGTGCCGGACGGCGGCAAGGGCTGGGTGCCACGCCTGCCGGGCCGCTGGACCTGGCGCCTGGACGTCTCCCGGGGGTGGGGCCTCAAGGTCAAGGGGGCACCGGAACACCAGACCGCGCGCTCGGTCGGCTTCCGTCTCACCACCACTCGCGGGGCCGACTCCGTGACCGCAACGCTGACCGCGGCGCAGGGCGGGGCGCCGGAAGACGCCGAAGAGTCGACGTCCACCGCTTCACGGCACCAGGCCCTCCCCTCTTTGCTCGCTCTCTTCCTCGCAGTCGGCGGCGCCCTCGTCGGGTTCGCGCGCGCCCCCGACGACGCGGACGGGATCCGGCGTCGCGCACGCGCGGTCGCCGTGGGCGCAGGCCTCCTGGTGTGCGCCGCCGTCGGCGTGCTGCTGTGGGACCTCTACGAACCGTCGTGGAGCATGCTGCTCTGGATCCAGGACACGCTGTGGTTCGAGCGCACTGGA
This sequence comes from Streptomyces sp. NPDC004732, assembly GCF_040609235.1. NCBI lineage: Bacteria > Bacillati > Actinomycetota > Actinomycetes > Kitasatosporales > Streptomycetaceae > Streptomyces > Streptomyces sp. NPDC004732. The sequence continues at coordinate 115,545 of NZ_JBEXJR010000019.1, read as the reverse complement.
TTGGGCCTGGAGCCGCTGCCGATCCAGGCGCGTGCACAAGCAGTGATCCTCGGAATCGCGCTCTTCGCCCTCCCCGTCCTCGTGACCGCCGCATGGCGAGGAGCGCCGAGGCCGGGCACCGGTTCCGTGCTCGCCGTCGCCCTCCCGGCCCCGGCGTTCGTCCTGCTGGCCTGGGTCATGGGAGGCGCCGACTGGTCGTCGCCGGTCGCCCACTGTCTGGCCGCCGCCACGCTCGCTGCCGTGGCCGTCCTCTGCCTCCTGCGACTCCCCTTGTGGAGAGGAAGGACACGCTCGTGGTCCGTTCCACTGGCCGCCGCGACCTGGGCCGGGGTCGCGGTGGCCGTGGTGCTGCTTGCCCTGCCCCGGAACCTGTGGCAGGAGAATCGCGGAGCGCCCTTCACCTACACCCGTCCCGCCGTGCTCGCGAGCTGGTCGGCCGTTTTCCTGCTGCTCGCACCGTGGGTCGTGACGCTGGTGGCGCTGGGCGGCCCACTCGTGTCCCGAAGGCTTCCGCATCGACGGGGCCAGGCGGCCGTCGTGGGTGTCCTGCTCTGCGGGGCGCTGCTCCCCTGGTGGACCCAGTTCCACAAGGAGGTGTATTACGACCTCCCTGCCACTTCCGCCCTGTTCCTCCACCTCACCGGTCAGAGCCCGGGCGACCGGCGGCTTCTCGGCGTACAGACCGTGGCACCCGCCCTCCAAGTGATCTGGCTGGTCTGCACCGTTCTCCTCCTGCTCCACCTCCGCAACACCGGACGGGAAAGCGGCCGTTGGCACACCAGCGCCCGCGGCGGCTGTCTCGCCCTCCTCGTCCTCGCCGCGAGCGCCACCGTGATCGGCGCCCCCGAGAGCTGGCTGCCCTACTGGACCACCGGCGCCGCCCTGTCGACGGCCTGGGCAGGCGGCGCCCTCCTCCTGCTGCCCACGGCCCGCGCGCAACGCGCCGCCCGCCTGCACGCCCTGTCCGGCGACGCGCACGCCCGGCTCGTGACCTTGCTGGCGAGGGCGCTGCTCTTCGCGGAGGGGCGGCACCGCTTCCTGACGTCGTCGCGCGCCACCCTCGCCGACAGCTCACTGCCCCCGGACGACTGGGACGCGAAGTGGCAGAGCCTCAAGCGGCCCACGGCCGCGGACGCATCGGACGAGACCACGCGGCTGCGGGCCGACGCGCTGGGCGGCTCGGCCGGGCGGGACGCCTGGACCAACGGCGTCACGGCGACAGCCGCCACCGCGCTGCTCGCACTGCCCTGGACCGTGTGGACCGCGGTGCAGGCACACGGTTACAGCGGGCTCCCCCAGGCGGTCACCGTTGCAGGCGGGCCGACCTGCGTGTGGCTCGCGCACGGGTTCACGTACGGCTATCTGTATCCGTGGCTGCGCGGCAACAGCCCGGTGGCGAAGGCGGGTTGGCTGTGGTCCGTGATGACGACGGTGCAGTTGCTGCTGCTGGTGCCGAAGCTCCAGGTGCCGGGCGATGCACCCACCCTCTCGGTGTTCCTGCTCCTGGCCCAGAGCACCGTCATGGCCCTCTGCCTCGGACTGTTCTGGGAGATCCGTCTGGTGCGCAGGGCGGATCTCCTCTGGGGGCACATCCGCAACTTCCGCCGACTGTCCTCGCTCGCCACCCCGGCCGCCACCGTCCTCGTGGCGGCGGTCGCCGCGGCGGTCACCGTCCTCGCGACCGCCTGGGCGAACGACGTCACGGCACCCGTCGAGGCCCCGCGCCCTTCGTCGTCGTCCCCGTCGCCCACGCCGTCACCCGGCGCTCCTCCGTGAGGGCAGCCTGCCCGTCTCCGGATCTCGGCCCGTCAGGCAGTACGTCAGACCGGCCGGGTCGCGCATCACGAGCCAGGTCGCGCCGCGCGACACGAAGACGGCGCCGTGGCTCTCGTGCCAGGTGCGCACCGCGTCCGGGTCCGAGCAGGCCAGGTCGAGGTGGGCACCGGCGGGTCCCGCGGATGCCAGGCGCTGGAGCAGGAGGCGGACCGGCAGGTCCGCGGGTGGCGTCACGCGGTGGAACTCGGGGAGGACGCCCACGGTGGACTCCCAGCCCGTGAGCGCCGTCCAGAAGGCGATCTCTGCGTCGTACGACTCCGACGGGACGTCCAGGCACAGCTGGTCGAGGCGGCTGACCGCGCCGTCGGGGGCGGTGACCGGCGCCGGGCGGGACTTCTCGCCGGACCAGGGCACGACGCAGAACAGCACGCCGCCCGGTGAGCGCAGCACTTCGAGGCCGTCCTCCGCGAAGACCGCGGCGGCCCCGAGCGCACGGGCCTCACCCGCGGTCACCGCGATGTCGTCCACGGCGAGGTCGAGGTGCGCGCCGCCGGGCCCCGCCACGGCCTGCGCCTTCACACACGCGTCGGCGCCGCCGTGCGGCAGCAGCGTCACGAACTCGCCCGCCGCGCCGCGCGGTTCGGACAGGCGCGTGCCGGTGACCGCCGACCAGAAGGCGCACGCCTGCGGGAAGCGGCCGCGCGGCCGGTCGATGAACGCGTACGCCCAGCGGATCACCGCTCAGCCCGTCGCGTCCGCGAGAGCCAGTTCGTGCAGTCGGTCCGGCGGGCCGGGGCGCGCGTAGTACCAGCCCTGCGCCGTGTCGCAGCCGAGCTCCCGCAGCTGGTCCGCCTGCGCGCCCGTCTCCACGCCCTCGACGGTGACCGTGAGGTCGAGGCTGTGCGCGAGCGCGACGATCCCCTCGACGATCTTGAGGTCGACCGGGTCGGCGGGGAAGTGCTGCATGCCCTGGGTGAACGAGCGGTCGAGCTTGAGCACGCTCACCGGCAGGCGGCGCAGATTGGCGAGGTTGGAGTAGCCCGTGCCGAAGTCGTCCAGCGCGATGTCCACGCCCATCTCGGCGAGCCTGCGCAGCGGCTTGAGCAGGTCGTCGTCGGCTCCTATCAGAGCGGACTCCGTGACCTCCAGGCACAGGGCGCCCGGCTCCAGGCCCTCGCGCTCCAGGATGTCGACCGTGTCGGAGACCAGGCCGGGGTGCGTGAGCTGCATGGGCGAGAGGTTGACGTTGACGCGGAGCGGGCCCGCCTCGGCGTGCCGCGCCTCCCACCTGCGGGCCTGACGCACGGACTCCTCCAGGACCCAGCGGCCGAGCGGCACGATCAGGCCGGTGTGCTCGGCGAGCGGGATGAAGCGGTCCGGGCCGATGGTGCCGTGCTGCGGATGCAGCCAGCGCACCAGCGCCTCGGCGCCGCGCACGCTGCCGTCACCGAGGTGCACGAGCGGCTGGTACTCGATGAAGAACTCCCCGCGCTCCAGGGCGGCGGGCAGCGCGGTGGTCAGACCGTGCCGGGTGATGGCGCGGGCGTCGGCCTCGGGGTCGGCGAGCTCGTAGCGGTTGCCGCCCGCGGACTTGGCCCGGTACATCGTGATGTCGGCGCTGCGCAGGACCTCCGCGGCGCCGCGCTCACCGGCCGGGCCCTCGACGATGCCGATGCTGCCGCGCACGGTCAGCTCGCGCCCGTCGACGCGGACCGGGCTGGCCAGCGCGTTCATGATGCGCCCCGCGAGCTCGTCCACCTCCGTCTCGGTGTCGGGCCCCGTGGTGAGCGCCACGAACTCGTCGCCGCCGAGCCTGGCCACCATCTCGCCGGGGGCGGTCGCGCAGGACTGCAGCCGGTCGGCGACCTCGACGAGCAGCCGGTCGCCCGCGGCGTGCCCGAGGCTGTCGTTGACGGTCTTGAAGCCGTCCAGGTCGAGGTAGCAGAGCCCGAACCGGGCGTTCTGTCCCGCGGAGAGCGCCTTGTCCAGGCGCTCGAAGAACAGGGTGCGGTTGGGCAGTCCGGTGAGCGCGTCGTGGGTGGCCTCGTACCGCAGCCGGAGGTTGAGGAGGCGGCGCTCGGTGGTGTCCTCCATCAGCGCCAGCTGGTACTGCGGCACACCGTCCGCGTCACGCAGCAGCGACACGGTCAGATTGGTCCACAGGACCGTTCCGTCGGGCCGGTAGAAGGCCTTCTCCACGCGGTAGTGCTCACGCTCGCCGCGCACCAGCTCCTCGTAGAGCTTCCAGACGTGGGGCGAGTCGTCGGGATGGGTCCACTCCCCCACGTTGCGTCCGCGGAGCTGGTTCTCCAGGCCGCCGAACATCCGGATCAGCGCGTCGTTGACTTCGAGGACCGTGCCGTCGAGGTCGGCGATGCCGATGCCGATGGCGGCGCCGTGGAAGACGGCGCGGAAGCGCGCCTCACTGGCGTGCAGGGCCTCGGCGACGGCGCTGCGCGCGCTCAACGCGGCCCGGGAGATCGCCTCCTGCTCGGCGAGGGTGCGCTCGCGCAGCGCCTGGGCGAAGCCCGCGGCCATGGCGTGCTGGATCCGGGCGGAGCGGGCCCGCAGCTCTTCCCGCGGTCCGTCGCCACCGCAGTACAGGACCAGGTAGGCGTCGACGCAGTCGAGCGTGCGGCTGAGCGCCTCGGGGTCCGTGCAGTGCGTGCCGATGAGCGCGGCACCGAGGGCCTGGCTCTCCGCCGCGTCGAAGATCCGCTCCTGCAGCGCGTCGTTCAACCGCCTGGCGAGCGGCACCAGTTGCTGTTCGAATTCGGGACGGGTCAGCGAGGTGGCCGTCACGGGGAAGATCGCACGGCTCCAGATGGTGGCGAACCGGCGAAGTCTGTCCTCGGGTCCGTCCTGCTCGCCGCTCAACGCTTCCGTCCCACGCCCGCGAATCCCGAGAAGGAGTACGGATCCTCCTCCTCGGGCGCAGTGTCGGGCCGCCAGTGCGGCATCGGCACCAAGCCGGGTTCCACCATGTCGTATCCCTCGAAGAACCGCGCGATCTGGTCGCGCGAGCGCATGATCAGTGGATTGCGGATGTCCTTGTATACACCGACCGTCCGGCCGGCTTGTTCGGGGGGAACGGGGATCCCTTCGTACGAGGCGTGGCTGAGGACGACGAGGCTGCCGGGCGCGAGTGCGTCCCGCAGTTCGGCGACCGCCGCGTAAGGATCGTACGCGTCCTCGACGAAATGCAGGACGGCGACGAGGAGAAGAGCCACCGGGCGGTCCAGGTCGAGGACCGAGGCGACCTCCGGACTGCCCAGAATGTCCCGGGGTTTGCGCAGGTCCGCGGCGACGGCCGCGGTGCGCTCGGTACCTTCGAGCACGGAGCGGCTGTGCGCGACGGCGACCGGGTCGTGGTCCACATAGACGACGGCGGCGTCGGGGCTGGCCTGCTGCGCCACCTCGTGGACGTTGCCGAACGTCGGGATGCCGGAGCCGATGTCGAGGAACTGGGTGACACCCTCCCCGACGGCGTGATGCACCGCCCGCCGCATGAAGGCACGGTTCGCCTGCATGATCTTCGGGAGCCCCGGCATGAACTCCATCGCCTTGCGGGCCGCCTCCCGGTCCACCTCGAAGTTGTGCGAGCCGCCCAGGTAGTAGTCGTAGATGCGGGACACGCTGGGCATCGAGAGGTCGATGCCGGGCGGTGCCCAGGCGGGACGCTCCATCAAGACTCCAAGGCGTAGGGGGACGGCGCAGGCGATCCGGTGTTCGAGGGTGAGGCTACTGATCGTCCGCCAAGGGAGCGAGTCAAAACGGAAATTGGCGGTCCGTTCTCGGTCACTGCCTTTGGCAAGTGCCTTATCCCACACCGTCAACCGGCCCGCCCCCTCCATGTGATATGGGAGGGGACGGGCCGGTCTGTCCGTCTGCCGAGCCTGCCTACTTGGCAGCGCCCACCGGCTTGCCCTGCGGGCTCGCCGCGTACCAAGTGCCGCCGACACCTTGCCCGTTGGTGTCGCCGGGCTTCTCGTCCCCGGAGAAGGTGTACATCGGCCAGCAGTCGATCGTCTGCTGCTTCTTGCCGTCCGGCCGGTCGAACACGGTGAAGCCCTTCTTGAGGATTCCTCGAGTGTCGTTCTTGGCCACGGGCGCCACCACGGGCCACTTGTCGAGGCAGGCACCGGTGCAGGCGGACTTCATCGGCCAGGCGGAGTCCTTCGTGAAGCGGTAGACGGTCATTCCGTTCTTGTCGACGACGATCTCGCCGAGCTTCGGGTCCTTGCGGATGGACAGGCCCGCGGGGTCGACGGGGGCGGTGTCGGCCGCGGCGGGCGCGGCCTTCTTGCCGTCGGGGGCCGCGGCGTACCAAGTGCCGCCCACTCCCTGCCCCTTGGCGTCGCCCGCCGCCGCGTCCTGCGCGTACCGGTACATCGGCCAGCCGTCGATGGTCAGCTGCTTGGTGCCGTCAGCGGCGGTGACCTCGCCGAGCAGGGACTCGTCGACGCCCGGGGCGGCCTTGGCGCCGTCGGCGGCGACGGCGGGCCATGCCTTCAGGCAGGCGGTGTCGCAGTTGGACTTGGGCGGCTGGGCGGTGTCCTTGTCGAAGCGGTAGAGCGTGCGGCCCGCGCTGTCGGTGACGACCTTCCCGAGCTTCTTGCTGTCCCACACGGCGAGTTGCCCGGCCGCCTTCGCCTTGTCTCCCGCGCCCTTGTCCGCGGCGTCGGAGCCGGCGCCGTAGCCGTCGTCCCCGCCGTAGCCGTCGCCCTTCGCCGGCGCTTCGTTGCCCACGTTCTGGCCGTTCGGGGACTGGTCGCCCTTCTCCTGGCCGCACGCCGTCGTCAGTGCCAGCAGGGCCGCGGCTGTCGCCACGAGCGAGGCGCTCCGCCAGGCCCTGGGGGAAACCCCACTTGGATACAGCATCGTTGACTCCCACTGTCCGCAGAGGTGTCGTGGCGCCCGTCTGCGTCACGACATGGCCCTAGGTACGGGGCGGCACGGCCGACGCGTTCAACACGGCACAAGATTCTTTGCGGAACGCGTGGTGCGGTCGTGGTGCGCGGCGGGCTCAGTTCGAACACAGGGCGGGCGCGAGGCACCAGGTGTCAAACACGTGTCGCGTGCGGATCCTTCCTTCGGGTCATTCGGCGGCACGCCGGGCGTGGCGCGGGCGCGCGCGGCTCATGCTCCCCGTCGTGCACGGAACTCCGCGAGCCCTATCACCCCTCGTCACACGCGTGTTGGCGCTCCTCGCACTGGCCCTGCTGCTCGGCGCTTCGTCGGCTGTCGGCTCGGCGTCCGCCGACGACTGCGCCTACGCGTCGATCCAGCAGGGCGGCGCCACGAGTGGCGACACGGTGGCCGTCTCGGGCGACGGCGCCGACTGCCACGCCGGTCCCACGCATCGCCCGAAGCCACCGCCGCCACCTCCGAAGCCACCGCCTCCGCCCCCGAAGCCACGCGCTCCGGAGCCGCCCCCGCCGCCCCCGGCCCCCGCGCCTCCCGAGCCGACCGTCCGGCCCACGCCGCCCCCGCCGCCTCCTCCGCCACCCACGCGGGCCGCGGCACCGGCGCCCGAGCCGAAGCCCGAGCCCTCCGTCCGCCCGCCGAAGCCGAAGGCCCCCAAGCCCGTGTCGTATCCGGCGTACCACGCCCCGCCCCACAAGCAGCCGCCCCGCCACGGCCCGTCCCTCGTCTCGCTCACCCTGCTCATCACGGCACCCGCGGTGCTCGCCGTCGCCGCGCTCCGCCCGCGCTGACCGCCGGAGGTTTTCATGTCGGAATGGCTTGTTCTCACCCTCGCGATGGTGGCCGCTTGCGGTGTCGTGCTCATCGTGACCCTCCTGCGGCACCGCAGGACCGGCGCGGACTACGACTCGTCCGAGACCCCGGACGTCATCGAGTACATGACGATGATGATCGGTGTCGTGTACGCCATCGTGTTGGGCCTGGCCATCGCGGGTGCCTGGGAGGCCCGCGGCGGCGCCCAGGATCACGTCCGCAACGAGGCCCAGGCGCTGCACGAGGTCTCGGAGCGCGTGCGCATCTATCCGGAGGACGTGAGGGAACGGATTCGGGACGACGTCCACACTTATGTCAGCCATGTCGTCAGCACGGAGTGGGACTCCATGAAGTCCAAGGGGGAACTCACCGACCGCGGTACGGAACTCCTGTCCCGCGTGCGTCACGACGTGACCGACTACGAACCGAAGTCGGACTTCGAGGCACAGGCGTATCAGCCACTGGTCGACTCGGTGGCGGCCGCCGAAGACGCGCGCAGCGCCCGCGCCGACAGTCTCGGCGCGACGATGCCCGGCGTGGTCTGGTTCGGCCTGATCGCCGGTGGGCTCGTCACCATCGGCATGATCTTCGCGCTGCAGATCCGCCGTACGCCGCGTGAACTCGTCCTCGCCGGACTGTTCTCCGCCCTCTTCGCCTTCCTGCTCTTCCTCATCTGGGACTTCGACGCCCCCTACAGCCGCGGTGTCGCGGTGACAGCGGATCCGTTCCTCACGCTGTTCCCCGGCATCGGAGGCTGATCCCGGTCCGACGTCCGGCGCGGGGAGCCGTCAGCTTCCCGCGTCGCGGCGGCCGAACCGCAGCTTCCACGGGGTGATCGCCGACTCGGCCTGCACGCGCAGGCTGAGCTTCGACTCGCCGTTGACGCGCTCTTCGAAGGTGATCGGCACCTCGACGATGCGCAGGCCGCGGCGGATCGTGCGGTAGTTCATCTCGACCTGGAAGGAGTAGCCGTTGCTCCGGACCGTGGGCAGGTCGATCGCTTCGAGGGCGGCGGCGCGCCACGCCTTGTATCCGGCCGTGGCGTCCTTGACGCCGAGCCGCAGGACGGCGTTGACGTAGAAGTTCGCCCAGGCGGAGAGCGCCCTGCGGTGCCAGGCCCATTCGGTGGCGAGCGCGCCGCCCGCCACATAGCGCGAGCCGAGCACGACGGCCAGGTCGTCGTCGCCCGCGAGCAGGGTGCGCACCATCAGCGGCAGGGTCTCCGCCGGGTGCGAGAGGTCGGCGTCCATCTGGACGACGACGTCCGCGCCGTCGGCGAGGGCGCGGGTCATTCCGGCGACGTAGGCACGGCCGAGGCCGTCCTTCTGCGTCCGGTGCAGGACGGTGACGGTGCCCCCTGACTCCTCGGCGATCCGGTCCGCGAGGGCGCCGGTGCCGTCCGGCGAGCCGTCGTCGACCACGAGGACGTGCAGGTCCGGCATCCCGAGCGCCGTGAGCAGGCCGATGAGGAGGGGCAGGTTCTCGCGTTCGTTGTACGTGGGGACGACGACCACGACCTTCGGGGAGGGCGCGTCGGCAGCTCCGGACACCTGTTCCACGTTGATTCCCCCGTGCGATGCTCCGTGCGGTCGGCTCCACCCTACGGCAGAGATCATGGAATGCCGTCAACACCCGCCCCTGGAGGGCCTGTTGGGGAGATCTACGCCCTCGTTGGCCGTGAACCGTGCTGCGCGGTGCCGCCGGACGGCGCACTCTGGTCCCATGGCCTGGCAAACACCGATCGTCGTCCACCCGCCCGCCGCCGACGGCGGACGGCAGGTCACCGTGCGCGGACAGGACGTCGGCGTCGCGCACAGCGACCGGGAGCTGACGGACCTCCTGCTGGGGGCGGGGCTCGGCAAGGCCGACATCGCGCTGGACGACCCGCACCTGGTCGAGTGGCGCGGCGGCCCGCACGCATGGACACGCGATTGAGCAGTTGACCCGATTTGCGGGCCTCATCCCGATTGCTATCGTTTTGGGACGGGACCGAACGGAACGGGGACGCGCGTGGAGCGGGTGCCGATGGCCGCCGGGCCGCTGGACTGGTCGCTGGCCGACGGAGCGGTTCCGCTCGTCGTGCAGATCCTCGGCTGCCTGGCCCTCGTCACGCTCCTCTTCTCCCGCGACCGCCGCTGGTGGACCCGTCTGCTCCCGCTGGCCGCGGCCGCGGCGGCGCTCCTGACCCTGCTGGTCAAGCTCACCGTCGACGACTGGTGGCAGCCCTTCCCCGACCAGCTCCCCGGCGATGTCGTCGGGTGGATCGGGGTGGCGATCCTCGGGGTGTCCCTGGCGCTGTTCCGGATGCCGGTGCTGCGCTGGCGCGGCCGCGCGGGCGCACTGCTCGCGGGTGCGCTCGTCGTCGTGCTCGGCCTCTCCGAGATCAACATCCACTACGACAACTACCCGACCCTGCGGACCGCGCTCGGCCCGCAGGACACCGTCAGCCTCAAGGACGCCACGGGCAAGAAGGAGCCGACGCTCGACGTACCGGAGGGCAAGGCGCTGTCGGAGGTCTGGCAGGCACCGGGCGGGCTGCCCGCCAAGGGCACCGTGTCGACCGCCTCGATCCCCGGCACGAAGTCGGGGTTCAAGGCCCGCGACGCGTACGTCTATCTGCCGCCCGCCTACCGCGCCTCGCCCCGCCCACTGCTGCCCGTGCTCGTCCTGATGGCGGGACAGCCCGGCGCCCCGCAGGACTGGATCACCTCGGGTCAGCTGCCCGACATGATGGACGGGTTCGCCGGACGGCACGCGGGGCTCGCGCCGATCGTGCTGGTGGTGGATCCGCTGGGGTCTTCGTTCGACAATCCGCTGTGCATGGACTCCAAGCTCGGCAAGGTGCAGACGTATCTCGCCGACGACGTCCCCGCCTGGGCGGCCGACCATCTGCAGACGGCCGAGGGCCGGGCGCACTGGGCGGTCTCCGGGCTCTCCAACGGCGGCACGTGCGCCCTGCAGATGGCGGTGAACGCGCCGCAGCGCTACGGCGCCTTCCTCGACATCTCCGGCCAGGACGAGCCGACCCTCGGGAACCGCAAGAAGACCGTGGACGCGGCGTTCGGCGGCGACGAGGCGGCGTTCGAGAAGGTCAACCCGATGGACGTGATGGCGCGGCAGAAGTTCCCGGACACCGCAGGGACCTTCGTCGCGGGAACCGACGACTCGACGTACCGCCCGCAGGCACTCAAGGTGTACGCGGCGGCGAAGAAGGCCGGGATGCAGGCCGAGCTCGTCGAGCTGCCCGGCGGGCACAGCTGGCAGGTGTGGCGCCCCGGTCTGGAGAAGCAGCTCCCGTGGCTGGCGTCCCGCATCGGCCTGACGCCCTGACACGTCCCCGGGCCCCGACGACGACGCCGCGCCGCCCGGTTCGCCCGACCGGCCCACATGATTGCCCCGTTCGCGCGACACAGATCGCGGCGCCCCGGGGCCGTACCTAGCGTTCTGGGCATCGAGGTGCATTTCAGGCGCCAGCGGAAGAAGGTCCGCAGCTGCTCCTCGGAGACCCGGAGGATTCACCATGCGCGCGATACGCGTTGCTTCGGCCGCTCTGCTCACCGCTTCCGCACTGGCCCTCACCGCGCCGACCGCGTCCGCAGCCGCCGTGGACGAGGAGAACGTCACCGCGTTCGGCTTCAGCATCTCCCCCAAGACGATCGCCGCGGGCGGCCAGGTCACCCTCAACGTCGACGGATGCGACGACGGCGACACCAAGGTCACCTCGGGCGTCTTCGACGACACCACCATCCCCAAGGGCCAGAAGTCCGCCACCGCCCAGGTGTTCTGGGACGCGAAGCCCGGCGCGATGTACGAGGTGACGTTCACCTGCAACGGCAGCAACCCGGGCAGCGACAAGACGGACCTGACCATCGCCACCGGGCGCCCCGACAACAACTCGCACCACAAGGGCGTCAAGGCGGGCATCGGCGGCAGCTTCGGCGGCTTCGACCTGCACGAGATCGCCCTCGGCAGCGCCCTGATCCTGGGCACGCTGGGCGCCGCGTACTACAAGACCCGCCGCCGCACCGGCGAGGACAACTCCTGATCTCCGCCGGGCAGCGCCTCGCCCCCGGGACGTCTCCAGGTCCCGGGGGCGAAGCGCTGTTCACCTGCCGTGCGAGCAGGGTGGTGCCGGGGGCGGGGCGGAAGGGGGTCGCACCGGCCCGACCGCGGGGTCAGACCCGGTTCTCGGAGCGGCGGCGCATCCAGAAGACGCCGCCACCGAGCAGTGCGGCGGTGACCAGGGCGCCGCCGATCGCCATGTCGGTCCCGGTCGCACCGGCGTTCGCGGTGCTGCCGACGCCACCGCGCACACCGCCGTGGATGACGGTGAAGGCGGCCGGGCGGACCAGCGTCTTGCCTCCGCAGTGGGCGGTGATGTCGTAGGCGCCGGGGTTGGCGTGCTGGTGGACGACCGCGGTGCCGCTCGCGGTCGTGCCGCCCGGGATGGCCTGCAGGGGCGTGTCCGGGAAGGCGGGCGACGTGACCTTGCCGCCCGACTGGCAGGAGGACCCGTCGACGGTGACCGTCAGATGCCCCCCTCTCGGGATCACGCTGGGCATCGCCACGATGTTGGTCGGGTCGGCCCAGGCGGACGCGGCCGGGGCGGCGAGCCCGACGACCCCGACGGCCGTGGCGGCGACCGCGAGGGCACGTGTGGTCCGCATACGGGAAGTACGCATGGCAATCCTCCGCGGAAGACGCCCCGGGGATACCGTCCCCGGTCGATCGGCGAGAGCGCCTCCCAGACTGACCCTCAGATGCCGTGCACAGGCCCGCATTTCGGCGATCCGCCGTCCTGGTGAGACGACACGCCGAGGCGCGTCCGCGCAACCTGACATCACCGCAGGTCACGGACCGTCAGAAATTTCCTGTCCGGCGCGACCCGGATGGCGCACGCCCGCCTCCGCGCCACCCGTTCGCTCCCGCCCTTTCGCACGCCGCGCGCCCCGCGCTTAGCGTTTCGGTACGCGCAACGGACACGGCTCTCTGCCGCGTCCGAGAGGGGATAGAGCATGCCTTCGTCCCATCCGGCCGACGATTTCGAATTCCAGGACCACCCGGATCTCCAGGAGGAGGAGAAGCAGAGGAAGCGCGCCCCGTGGGGCGTCATGGCGCTTGTCCTGCTGACCGGACTCGCGCTGATCCGCAATGGTTCCGGGGAATTCGACGTGGGCCCGCCGCAGCCCGCTTCCGCCGCGGCCGCGGACCGTGCGCCCGACGCGGGAGCCGCCGCCCCGGTGCCGCTGGCGTTCTCACCGGCCCAGCGCGTGCGCATCAAGGGCATCCGTGTGGACGCCCCCGTCATGCAGGTGGGACTGGACGCCGAGGGCTGGGTGGATGCGCCGCCGCCCGAGGACCCGAATCTCGCGGGCTGGTTCACCGGCGCCGTCTCGCCCGGCGAGAAGGGCACGGCCGTGGTGGTCGGCCATGTGGACAACCAGCAGGGCCCCGCCGTCTTCTACGGCCTCGGCTCGCTGAAGAAGGGGAACCACATCGAGATCAAGCGCGCGGACAAAAAGACGGCGATTTTCAAGATCTACGGCATCGAAGTCTTCGAGAAGAGCAATTTCCCCGGCAAGCGGGTCTATGGAAACAGCGGAACTCCCGAATTGCGGGTCATCACCTGCGGCGGCGGTTTCTCCAAGCAATCCGGATACGACGGGAACGTCGTGGTGTTCGCCCGTCTGGTCGCCGTGCGCTGAGTGCGCCGGGGACCGGACGGGCGGGGCGCTCGCGACGACCGCGCTCAGGACATGTAGCGGCTCGGCACGGTGAGGCGGTAGCCGGAGTCAAGCAGCTCCGGCAGATACGTGTGCAGCGCCTCGACGCTGCCCGAGCGGTTGCCGCCCGCGTCGTGCGAGAGCACCACGACACCGGGCCCGGCGCCCGCGCGGACGCGCCGCACGATGGTGGCCGCGCCCGGCTCGGTCCAGTCGAGGGTGTCGACGGTCCAGGCGAGCGGCTCCATGCCCAGTTCGGCGCCCAACTGGAAGGCATTGCGGTTCCAGGCGCCGTACGGGGCCCTGAACCACGCGGGGGGCTCGCCGGTGGACTCCTCGATGACGTCGCAGGTGCGCTCGATCTGCTCGCGCATCGCGCGTCGGCCCAGGCGGGTCAGCTGCGGGTGGCTCCAGGTGTGGTTGCCGATCAGATGCCCGTCGTCGGCCATTTCGCGCAACAGGTCCGCGTTGTCGACGGCCATCTCGCCGCAGACGAAGAACATCGCGCGGACGTCGTGCTTGCGCAGCGTCCGCAGGATGCGCGGGGTGTAGCGCGGGTCGGGCCCGTCGTCGAAGGTCAGCACCATCGACCGGTCGCGGCCCGGCATGCGCAGGATCGGCGCCTTGCGCACGTGGGGCAGGGCCCGCTTGGCGCGCTGCGGGCCGTATCCCGCGATGGGCTGCAGGCGGTACGCGGAGGGCTTGAGGGCGCGTGCGGCGGGCGGACCCCCGGCGGGTGCGCCCGCCGAGGCGGAGAGGGCGGGGGTGGACGGCGGCTCCGTTCCCGCGCACGCCCCGGTCGCGGCCAGGCCGAGGACCGCCGCGGCGCGGAGCAGGACCCGCCGCCCTGGAGTCAGCTGATCATCTTTCATGACTAATCCGTCGCATGGCGGAAGCCCGGCGCGGAACATCAACACTGGAGCGGCCCCCGAAAGCACCCGATCAGACGCGGCGGACGAGGGGGAAGGGCAGGGTCTCCCGGATCGTCAGGCCGGTGAGGAACATGACGAGCCGGTCGACTCCGATGCCGAGACCTCCGGTGGGCGGCATCGCGTACTCCAGGGCGTCGAGGAAGTCCTCGTCGATCTCCATGGCTTCGGGGTCTCCCCCGGCGGCCAGCAGCGATTGCGCGGTGAGGCGGCGGCGCTGCTCCACCGGGTCCGTCAACTCCGAGTAGGCCGTGCCCAGTTCGGTGCCGAAGGCGACGAGGTCCCAGCGTTCGGCGAGGCGCGGGTCGGTGCGGTGCTGGCGGGTGAGCGGGGAGACGTCGGTCGGGAAGTCCTTGTAGAAGGTGGGCAGCTGCGTCTTCTCCTCGACGAGCCGCTCGTACATCTCCAGGACGACATCGCCGCGGCCGTCCTCCGTCGTGTACGGGACCGCGGCCCGGTCGCACAGCCGGTGCAGGCCCTCCACCGGGGTGTCCGCGTCGATCTCCTCGCCCAGCGCCTCGGAGATCGCGCCGTACACCGTCTTGACCGGCCAGGGCCCGGAGATGTCGTGCTCGACGCCGTCCTTGTACGCCACCGCCCTGCCGAAGGCGGCGGTCGCGGCGCCCTGGATGAGTTCGCGGGTGAGGTCGAGCATCACGTCGTAGTCGGCGAAGGCCTGGTAGGCCTCCAGCATCGTGAACTCGGGGTTGTGCTTGTAGGAGACGCCTTCGTTGCGGAAGGTGCGGCCCATCTCGAAGACCTTCTCCATGCCTCCGACGCAGAGCCGCTTCAGATACAGCTCGGGGGCGATGCGCAGATACAGGTCGAGGTCGTAGGCGTTGATGTGGGTGGTGAAGGGCCGCGCGTTGGCCCCGCCGTGGATCTGCTGGAGCATCGGGGTCTCGACCTCCAGGTAGCCGCGGTCGAGCAGGCCCTGGCGCAGCGCCTGCACCGCGGTGGAGCGGGCCCGGACCACGTCGCGGGCGCCGGGGCTCGCGACCAGGTCGAGGTAGCGTCGGCGGACCTTGGCCTCGGGGTCGGTGAGGCCGCGGCGCTTGTCGGGCAGCGGGCGCAGGCACTTGCCGGTGAGCAGCCAGTCGGTGACGAAGACGGTGAGCTCGCCCCGGTCGCTGGTGCCGACCGTGCCGGTGGCGGTGATGTGGTCGCCGATGTCGGTGCCGGTGGTGAAGCGGTCCAGGACGTCGGGGCCCGAGGCGTCCCGGGTGAGGGCGAGCTGCAGGTCGCCCGACCAGTCGCGGAGCACGACGAAGACGACGCCGCCGAAGTCGCGTACGAGCATGACGCGGCCCGCGACCGTGACCTGTGTGCCCGTCAGCTCCCTGTTGATTCCGGAGAGTTCGTGGGTGCGCGGGGCCAGGCCCACCGGATAGGGGTCGATACCCGCCGCGCGCAGGCGGTCGAGCTTGCGGTGCCGGATGCGGATCTGTTCCGGGAGCTTCGACGTGGGGTCCGCGTCGGCGTCGGCATCCCGGCCCGCGAGGCCGAGCGCGGCGATCGGCGGGAGGCCCTCGGTGGTCGCGGGCTGGGTGACGCCCCGGGGCTTGTGGCCCTTGCCCCAGAGCTGGCGCAGGGAGGGCACGGAGACGAAGCCCTCGGCGATGCCGGACGCCAGGCTGATGCGGGCGAGGGCGCCGCTGTCGCCGTAACAGATGAACCGCGGGTACCACTCGGGGTGGTACTTGGCGTTGGAGCGGTAGAGCGCCTCAAGCTGCCACCACTTGGAGAAGAAGAGCAGGAGCTTGCGCCACAGTCGGAGCACCGGGCCCGCGCCGATGCGGCCGCCCTCCTCGAAGACCGAGCGGAACACCGCGAAGTTCAGGGAGATGCGGCGCACCCCGGAGCGGGGCGCGGCGGCGCACAGTTCGGCGACCATGAACTCCATGACGCCGTTCGGTGCGGTGCGGTCGCGGCGCATCAGGTCCAGGGAGATGCCGTCCTTGCCCCAGGGGACGAGGGAGAGCAGCGCGAGGAGCTTGCCGTCGGCGTCCAGCGCCTCGACGAGGAGGCAGTCGCCGTCCTCGGGGTCGCCGAGGCGGTCGAGGGCCATGGAGAACCCCCGCTCGGTCTCGGTGTCCCGCCAGGCGTCCGCCTTGTCGACGATCTCCTCCATCTCCTCGTCGGTGAGGGTGGAGTGGCGACGGATGCGGGTGGTGGCACCAGTGCGGCGGACGCGGTTCACGGCCTGGCGGGTCACGCGCATGTCGCGGCCGTCCAGGTCGAAGTCGGCGACGTGCAGGATCGCCTCGTCGCCGAGTTGCAGCGCGCCGAGCCCGGCGCGGGCGTACGCGGTCGCGCCGTCCTCGGAGGCGCCCATCACGGCGGGGGCCCAGGCGTACTGCCTTGCCACGTCCTGCCAGGCGCCGATCGCGTGCGGCCAGGCCTCGCGGTCGCCGACGGGGTCGCCGCTGGCCAGGCAGACGCCTGCCTCGACGCGGTAGGTGACGGCGGCCTTGCCGCTCGGTGAGAAGACGACGGCCTTGTCGCGCCGGGTCGCGAAGTAGCCGAGCGAGTCCTGCTCGCCGTAGGCCCCGAGGAGGGCGCGGATGCGGGGTTCCTCGTCGCCGTGCAGGGCCGCTTCCATGCGCTGGGAGCGGAAGAGCGTGGCGGCGGCGTTGAGCAGGGCGAGGGCGCCGAACAGGCCGAGCCAGAAGAAGAGGCCGCGCGGCGGTGTGCCGTCGAAGTAGTCGTGGCCGTGGATCAGCCCGCCGCAGACCCGGTTCGCCGCCCAGAGCAGGCGCTCGCCGCGCACCAGCGTGCCGGGGAACAGCTCCACCAGGCCCCAGCCGACCAGGATCGCGACGCCGAGTCCGGCGGCGAGGACCGCGATGGCCCGCCAGACGGCCCCGCGCCGGGAGTCCGCGGAGAACTCCTTGCGGGCCAGGATCAGCAGCACGAAGGCGATGCCGCAGATGATGAAGGAGGGCAGCGAATCCGCCCAGAAGCCGAGGGCGGCGCCGAGCACGTCGAAGGCGAGGAGCAGGCCCAGATAGCTGACGACGAGCCACCAGGCGACCTTCTTGCGTGCGGCGGTCGCGGCGGCGAGCAGGAAGAGGAACACGGCGTACGCGAGGTTCGCGCTGACCGGAACCGTGAGGAGGTCGAGAACGCGGATGACGGGCATGAGGAGGCGGCGGAGCGGCGAGACGACCGCGACGACCGCGCAGAAGATGCCGAGCGTGCCGAAGAAGGCGGCGAACCCCTCCGGGACGCGTCCGAGGAAGCCTCCTCGGCTCCGTATCGGTCCTCTGGCCTCGGGCTCCTCCGTGCTGACCGTCATGAGCACGACTCTAGGAAGAGCCGCGCCGTCGCGCGCGTCGAGAGCGGCGAGGCGGGGCACGGCGGCCCGGAACACAGGCGGTAGCAGTGCCTCCGCTAACCTCTCGGCGTGAGTGAAGACCAGTCCCAACAGTTCGAACGCGGCACCGACGGGCCCAAGGTGATCGTCGCCGGAGTCGACGGCTCCGAATCCTCGCTCAGAGCGGCGGCATATGCCGGAGGCCTGGCCCGGCGACAGCGGGCGCTGCTCGCCGTCGTGTACGTCCAGCCGGTGATGGCGGCGGGCGCCGCGTTCGGCGTCCCGGTGGCCGAGACCACCGACGAGATCGCCGAGGGGCTGATCGCGGAGATCCGGGCCGCGACCGAGCGGGTGAAGGGCATATTCGATGTCCGCTGGGAGTTCCACACCTTCCGTGGCGACCCCTACACCGGTCTCGTCACCGCCGCCGACGACCTGAAGGCCGACGCCGTGGTCGTCGGCGCCTCCGAGCAGGCGGGTCACCGCATCGTGGGGTCGGTCGCCGTACGTCTGGTGAAGGCGGGCCGTTGGCCGGTCACGGTGGTTCCGTAATACCCGCATGACCTGGCCTGGTGTGGCTCCTTCCGTAGCACCCCGCACTGGGCCATCATGATCCGCCATCAGCCGACGGCCGTCTGCGAAGAGGTGGAGCTCATGTCGGGACTACGGATGGGACAGGGCGTACTGCGCCGCAAGCCCATCGAGCAGATCGAGGAGACAGAGGCGGGGGCGGGCGGCGGACTCGCCAAGTCCCTCGGGCTCTGGCAGCTCACCGCGATCGGCGTCGGTGGCATCATCGGCGCCGGAATCTTCAGCCTCGCCGGGGCCGTCGCCAACGGCACGGCGGGGCCCGCGGTGCTGGTCTCCTTCCTGATCGCGGGTGTCGCGAGCGCGGCCGCCGCCTTCTCGTACGCCGAGTTCGCAGGCATGATCCCGAAGGCCGGCTCCGCATACACCTACGGGTATGTGGTGCTCGGCGAGCTGACCGGCTGGTTCATCGGCTGGGACCTGCTCCTGGAGTACACCGCGATCGTCGCCGTGGTCGCGATCGGCATCTCCGGCTACTTCGGCTTCCTGGTCGAGGAGATGGGAGCCGAGCTGCCGAGCTGGATGATGGGCGCGCCCGGCACGGGTGACGGGCACAAGGTCGACCTGTTCGCCGCGGTGCTGTGCCTGTTCATCGCGTACCTGCTCACGCTCGGCATCAAGAACGCCGCGCGCTTCGAGATGATCGTGGTCGTCCTGAAGGTGATCGTGGTCCTCGTCGTGATCGTGGTCGGCTTCTTCCACATCGAGACCGGGAACTACGATCCGTTCTTCCCCTACGGGGTCAGCGGCGCGTTCACGGGCGCGGCGACCGTCTTCTTCGCCGTCTTCGGGTACGACGCGATGAGCACCGCCGCCGAGGAGTCCAAGGACGCCCAGCGCCACATGCCGAAGGCGATCCTGTACTCCCTCGCCATCTCCATGGTGCTGTACGTCCTCGCGTGCCTGGTCCTCACCGGCATGCAGAGCTACAAGGACGTCGACCCGGAGAGCGGCTTCTCCACGGCGTTCAAGTCCGTGGGGCTCGGCGGCCTTGCGGACGTCATCGCGGTGGGCGCCATCATCGGCATCCTGACCGTGATGTTCACGTTCATGCTCGGCTGCACGCGCGTGTGGTTCTCGATGAGCCGGGACGGCCTCCTTCCCAAGTGGTTCGCCAAGACGCATCCGACCCGGCACGTGCCGACGCGCGTCACGTGGATCGTGGGGTTCGCCTCGGCCGCCATCGCCGGTTTCCTGCCGATCGGCGAGGCGGCCGAGCTGACCAACATCGGGATCCTGCTGGCGTTCGTCGTGGTGTGTGTCGCGGTGATCGTGCTGCGCTACAAGCGGCCGGAGCTGGCGCGCACGTTCCGCTGTCCCGGCATGCCGGTGGTGCCCGCGATCGGGGTGGTCTTCTCCATCTGGCTGATCACCTTCCTGGAGTGGCAGACCTGGGTGCGGTTCGCCGTGTGGTTCGTGATCGGCCTCGGCGTGTACTTCGGCTACTCGTACCGGAAGTCGGAGCTGGCGAAGACGGACCAGGGCACCTAGGGCGCTGGGCGTGCGGCGGGTCAGGAGCTCCGTTCGATGGACTTCTGGTACTCGCGGGCCATCTGCTCCAGGCCCTTATTCTTCCACTCGGCCCAGAACGGGCGCCACTCGCCGATCTTCTTGCGCCCGCTGACGATGTCGTTGACCAGGTCGGTCGCCTCGGTGGACATGCGCCCGTAGTGCTGGGTGTACGCGTCCGAGTAGTGGCCGACCGTGGGGTTGCGGATCGCGGTCTCCAGGAGCTTCTGCTCGGCGGCGTAGACGTCCTTCACGTCCTGGGCACGGTCCGTGCCCGGGAAGCTGGACGCGATCAGGGCGAAGGGCGAGGTCGTCGACGTCTGCAGCCCGCTGAAGAGGCCCTCGACCTGCTGCTTGCCCTGCTTGGTGCGGTCGGGGAAGCCGTTCTTGTCGTACGTGAAGTCCTCGCCCTCGGTGCCGTACTCCAGGAACTCGCGCTCCTTGCTGCCGAACGGCGCGGCCAGGTAGTCGAGGACGCGAAGGAGCATGCGCACCCGCTTCTCGTCGCCCTTCTTGATCGCGGTGTAGCCGATGGTGCCCAGGTGGTAGTGGTGGTTGGGCTTCTTGCCGCCCGCGGCGAACGGGAGCAGGATCTCGGCCGCGATGGCGGGGTCCTGGACGCGGATCTCCTTGCGCGCGTTGTAGGGGTTGGCGTGCACGGTGGCGCCGATCGTGCCCTGCGCCATCTTGATGTACGCATCGGCCATCTTGGGGTTGCCGGGGTAGAAGACGCCCGCCTTCTTCAGCTTCAGGACGAAGTCGAGGGCCGCCTCGTACT
This sequence comes from Streptomyces sp. NPDC004732, assembly GCF_040609235.1. Lineage (NCBI taxonomy): Bacteria > Bacillati > Actinomycetota > Actinomycetes > Kitasatosporales > Streptomycetaceae > Streptomyces > Streptomyces sp. NPDC004732. Next base: position 95,187 of record NZ_JBEXJR010000019.1, on the reverse strand, counting down.
CGTCGGTGTCCTGGAACCAGGTCAGCGAACCGTTTTTGTTCTGCCGCCACTTGTTCGGGGCGCCGAAGCACTGGCTCAGCACGCTGACGGCGTTGACGTAGATCGGCTCCAGGGCCCAGGTCTTGCCGCCGGTGACCTCCTTGCACTTGGCGAGGAACTCCTCGGGGCTGCTCGACGCGATGCCGTCCGCCTTCTCCCAGACCTTCGGGTTGCCCGCGTAGACTTGGCCGAACGCCGGGTAGGGGACGGGCGCGCCCCAGATCTTGCCGTTGACGACCGCCGTCTTCCAGTGCGCGGGGGTCATCGCGGCGAGGTTCGGGTACTTCTTCACCGCGTCACCGGAGACGTACTCCGTGATGTCGGCGCACTTGGCCTCCAGGAGCTCGGCGACGTGCTGGATGCCCTGGTTCGGCGGTATCCACAGGAGGTCGGGCAGGTCGCCGCCCGCGATGGTCGCGGAGAACTTCTCCTCGTAGCCGGGGTCGGTGCCGAGGATGGCGGTGAGGTCGACGCCGAGTTCCTTGTTGAGCTTGCCCCAGTACGCGTTCGAGCCCTTGGGGGTCGGCGGCTGCGTCCAGATCTCCGTGAGCATGGTGATGCCCGAGCCGTCGCCGGGGGTCTTCGCGACGCTGCGGACCAGGTCCTTCGGGTAGGAGAGGAAGCCTGCCGAGAGGCCCTTCGCATTGGGGGCGAGGTCGGGCTTGATCTTGCTGAAGGGGATGTGGGAGGGCAGCTTCACCTTCGACGACGCCGCCTCGCCCGTCTTCTTCGTGCCGGAGCCGCAGCCCGTCAGGGAGGTGACGGCCGCGCCCGCGGCGACGGAGGTGGAGAGGCTGAGGAAGGTGCGTCGGGACATGCCAGGCATGGGAATCTCCGCGGATGAGGTCGTGGTGGGGCGGGGTGGGGTCAGCCCTTGACGGCGCCGGTGAGCACGCCCTTGGTGAAGTACTTCTGCAGGAACGGGAAGAGCGCGAGGATCGGCAGCAGCGCGAGCATGACCACGGCCATGGACAGGGACTGCTGCGGCGGCATGTGGGCGATGCCGAGCTGGTCGCTCGTCATGGACTTGTTCTGGACGACGTACGTCCGCAGGACCAGCTGGATGGGCCACTTGCCCGAGTCGTTCAGGTAGAGCATCGCGTTGAAGAAGGCGTTCCAGTACGTCACCGCGTAGAAGAGGCCGACGACGGCGACGACGCCCTTGGAGAGCGGGAGCACGATGCGGGTGAGGATGCGCCAGTCCCCCGCGCCGTCGATGCGGGCCGCCTGGTAGAGCTCGTCGGGGATGTTCATGAAGAACGCCCGCAGGACGACGAGGTTGAAGGCGTTGATGAGCACCGGGAGGATCAACGACCAGTAGGAGTCGAGGAGTCCGAGCTCCTTGACCACCACGTACATCGGGACCATGCCCGGCGCGAACAGCAGTGTGAAGAGGACCATCAGCAGGATCGGCTTGCTGCCGGGTACGCCTCGCTTGCTGAGGGCGTACGCGAGCGCGATCGTCGTCAGGAGCGAGAGCGCGGTGCCGACCACCGTGATCAGGACGCTCACGACCACCGCGCGCGAGACGATGCCGCCGGACAGGATCGTGCGGTACGCCTCCAGGGTCGGCTCCGTGGGGAAGAGGACGAAGCCGCCGGACTCGGTGATCTCCTTGCGGGAGGCCAGGCTGGTGGAGAGGACCGTGAGGAAGGGCAGGATCATCACGGCGCAGATGACCGTGATGACGACGGCCTTGGCGGCCGACCCGATCTTCGTCGGCGGCTCTTCCCAGGCGGGCCGCTCCTCGGGGACCCGCGGTGTGCGCAGGGGGAATCCGAAGCTGCTCATTTGCTGTACACCCCGTGCTCTCCGAAGGCGTGGGCGACCTTGTTGGCGCCCCAGATCATCAAGGCCCCGATGACTCCCTTGACCAGGCCCGCCGCGGCTCCGACGCCCCAGTCTCCGTAGACGACACCGTGGTAGTAGATGTACGTGTCGAGGACTTCCGCCGCTCTGGCGCCGACCGCGTCGCGCTGGAGCAGGAACTGCTCGAAGCCGACGGAGAGCACGTCGCCGAGGCGGAGCACGAGCAGCATGATCGTCACGCCGCGGACGGCGGGCAGCGTGATGTGCCACATGCGGCGCCAGCGTCCCGCGCCGTCGACGGCCGCCGACTCGTAGAGGCTCTGGTCGACGTTGGCGAGCGCCGCCAGGTAAATGATCATTCCCCAGCCGATGTCCTTCCAGATCACCTGCCCCGTGATCAGGAGCGGGAAGGTGCTGGGGTCGCTCATCACGTCGAGCGGCGACATGCCGTGGTCGCGCAGGTAGTTGCTGAAGAGGCCCGCGCCGCCCAGGACCTGCTGGAAGAGCGCGACGACCAGGACCCACGAGATGAAGTGCGGCAGGTACACGATGCTCTGCACGAACTTCTTGACGCGCGGGCTGACCAAACTGTTGATCAGCAGCGCGAGGGCCAGCGGGGCCGGGAAGAAGAAGATCAGCTGGAGTGCGGCGAAGGCGAGGGTGTTGCGGACCGACTCCCAGAACGCCGGATCGGCGAACAGCTCCTGGAAGTTGGCGAGGCCGACCAGCGGGCTGTCCTTGAAGCCGATGAAGGGCTGGTAGTCCTGGAATGCGATGACGTTGCCCAGCATCGGGACGTAGAAGAACCCGATGAAGAACAGCACGCCCGGGGCCATGAGGGCGAGCATCACCCAGTTGTTGCGCAGCCGGACACGCAGCGGGGCGCGCATGCGCAGCTTCCGACCAGGGTCCCCCGAGGGGGACTTCGACGTCGACTTCGACACGGACGCGGGCGGTGACGCGGCCTGTGGCCTGCGTCGCGTTGCAGGGGATGTCACTCGTTCTCCCTGGCCTGGCGGCACGACGGAATGGGGACACCGGCGAGCGGGCTTCTGGGAGGCGTCCTTGTGGGACGGAATTAAGAAGCCAACTTGCCGAAAGTGAGCCACATCATGGAAGGGCCGCCCGCGCCCGTCAACCACCTGTGAGGCCTAAGGGGTTGGACTTTTCTGCGCGGCGCGTTCGTTGTGTTCCATCTGTTCCAAGTGGTCCAGTGCGAGGCGGGCTGCCCCGGTTGCGGTGGATTCCTCACCCAGCACGGAGGTGCGCACTTCGGGTGCGTACGGGCAGCTCTCGGCGAGGCGCCGGGCGAACGGCTCGCTCAGCAGGGCGCCCGCCCGGGAGATGCCGCCGCCGAGCACGACCGCGCGCGGATCGAGCACGGCGACATGGCGGGTGAGGCTGTCGGCGAGGCATTCGGCGAAGGCCCGCAGGGTGTAGCGGGCGCCGCCGTCACCGGCGGCCGCGGCGGTGACGACCGCGCGCGCCGCGTTCTCGCGGGTGGGCCGCTCCGCGCCCTGATGACCGGCGAACCAGTCGAGAAGCCGCTGGTAGGAGCGTTCCCAGCCGTCCCCTGCGACCATCTCGCCCGCCGCCCCGTGGTGCCCGCGGTGGAGTTCGCCGCGGAGCCACAGACCGATGCCGAGACGGTTGCCGACGTAGAGGTAGACGCAGTCGCGCACGTCGACGCTGACGCCGCCGGTGCACTCGGCGAGGGTGGCCAGCTGGATGTCGTTGCCGATGACGACGGGGCCGTGGACCGTGTCTTCGAGTTCACGGGCCAGGTCGCGGCCGGTCCACTCGGGCAGCGAGTCGCTCACCGCGACGCGCCCCTCGGTGTCGACCATGCCGCTGGTGCCGATGCCGGTGGCGAGCGGGCGCACCCCGGCCGCCGCCGGCTTGGCGAGGCATCCGGCGATCGCGGTGCGTACGGCGTCGAGCCGTTCGCGTGCGGGCAGTTCGGGTGTGACGGCGACGCGCTGGACCGCGACGGTGCGGCCGAGCAGGTCGGCGGCGAGCACCAGGATCTTGTGCGCGCCGATGTCCACGCCGAGGACGTGTCCCGCCTCGGCGCGGAACCGGAACCTACGGGCCGGTCTGCCGACGGCACCGCTGCCCGGGGCCAGCTCCACGAGCCTGCCCTCGCGCAGGAGTTGCGCCGTCAGGTCCTGTGCCGTCGGCCGGGAGACGCCGATCAGCGTGGCCAGCTCGGGCACGGTGATCTCGTCGCGTTCGCGCAGCACACGCAGGGCTGCCGCCGCGTTCAGCCGTCGCAGCAGTGACGGATCGCCACTCAACGGGTCGCCGCTCATGGGTCCCTTCCCCTTGACAGCAAGATCGGTTGCTCCCAGGGTGACCCGGAGCGATTGAGAAACTTACCTAACAAACAGCGCCCTTGGGAGCACAGATGGGTCAGACAGAACCGCAGGCCGGCCATCCCGAGCTGGAGTGCGGCGTCGGCATCTGGGATCAGGACGTCTACGGAAATCATCGCCTGCTGGTGGAGGTCACCGACGCGGCCCCCGCCGTCGCGGCCGAACTCCCGTGGCGCCGCCAGGGCGTGAGCGTACGTTCCGTCATGGGCGACGTGGACGTGATCGTCCTCGCCCCGTCCGGACTGCGGGTGCACAACACGGTGGCCGTCGAGGTGTCCGGCGAACGCGGCCGCATCGCCTTCGAGCCGGTGGAGGGCCCCGGCGCGTACGCCGTGCACTATCTGCCGTACGCACACACGGGCAAGCCGTACTACCCCCAGGCCGCCTACCGGCCGCCGACGCGGACCGCGGACCCTGGGTGGGCGCACCGCTGCGGCCTCGACGGGGGCGGCGTCGAGGGGGCGGGCACCGACGGGGCAGGAACCCCGGGCGAGGGCGACGTCTGGTCGCGGCTCCCCCGCGCCGAGGCGTTCCGCTACGAGGCGGCGAGCGCGGTCGACTCGTTCGCCCCGATGGGCTTCGCCGCGACCGGAGCCGAGTGCGCGGCGCTGCGCCGGGCGCACTCCGGGGAGCGGTTCGTGGTCTTCGCCGAGGATCGCGCGCATCCGCTCGGCCGGTACGGCAGCCTGCCCGCCCGCTGGGCGCGCGCGACGCCGGGCGCGCCCTTCACGGGTACGGCGGACCGTGGCGAGTTCTACGCGGTGCAGATCGGCGTGTACGCGCTCACCGGTCTGACGGAGGTGCGCGCCGAGGTGCGTGGGCTGCCGTTCGCCGTACGGTGCCTCAGCACAGGTGGCATCGACGCGCGCGGGGCCGCCTTCGAACGGCACGTCGAGGTCGCCGAGGGCGGGGTGACCGCGCTGTGGTGCGGCATCGACGTGCCCGAGGGTGCCGACCCCGGCGACTACGAGGGCGAGATCGCCGTCAGCGCCGAGGGCGCCCCGGAACGCACCCTGCCGCTGCGGCTCACCGTCCGCGAGGCCGTCGTCGCCGGGCACGGCACGGGCGACCCGGCGCGGCTCGCCCGGCTCCGCTGGCTGGACTCGACACTGGCGCAGGACGACGAAGTGGTACCGCCGTTCACACCCGTGAAGGTCGACGGACAGCGGCTTTCGATCCTCGGGCGGGCCGTGGAGCTCGGCCCCGACGGCCTGCCCCACCGGATCTCCTCGGCCTTCACCCCGTCCGTGACCCGCGCCGACGGACCCGAGCGTGAGCTGCTCGCCGCGCCCGTCGCGTTCGATGTCGGCCGCGTCCTTGCGCACGGTCCGCTCACCGTCGACCAGCCGGGACCGGCCCGCGCACGCTGGACCACGACGGCCACGGGACCGGACGTACTCCTGCACACGGAAGGGGAGTTGGAGTCCGACGGCTTCCTCGTCCTGCACGCCACCGTCGAGGCCACCGCCGACACCGAACTCGACGTGACCCTGGACGTGCCGATGCGCGAGGACGTCGCGCGGTACGCCATGGGGCTCGGCCTGACGGGCCGCGCTTGCCCGGCGACGTACGACTGGACGTGGGACACCCCCACCCGGAACCAGGACGCCTGCTGGCTCGGCGACCCGGCGGCGGGCCTCCAGCTCTCCCTGCGCGACGAGCACTACGCGCGACCGCTCAACACCAACTACTACCGTGAGAAGCCCCTGGTCACGCCCCGCTCCTGGGCGGGCGAGGGGGACGGCGGGGTGCGGCTGCGCACCGGCGGCGGGGTACGCACGCTCACCGCGTTCAGCGGCCCGCTGCGGCTGCGCGCGGGCGAGAGCCGCCGCTTCACCTTCCGGCTGCTGCTCACCCCGTTCAAGCCGCTCGACCCGGCACGCCAGCTCAGCGAGCGCTACTTCCACGCCTACGCCTCCCCCGGCGAGGTCGCGGCGTACGGCGCGAACGTCGTCAATCTGCACCACGCGACGCCGCCCAACCCGTACATCAACGACCCGCTGCTCGGCGCCGGGACACTGCGCGCCTACACGGACGAGGCACACCGGCTCGGGGTGCGCGTGAAGGTGTACGACACGATCCGCGAACTCACGCGCCACACACCGGAGTTGCCGGTCCTCGCGTCGCTCGGCAACGAGATCTTCGCGCCCGGGCCCGGTGGCGGACACGCGTGGCTGCGGGAGCACATGGGCGGGAGTTACGTGCCGGGCTGGGTGGCGCCCGACGTCGGTGACGTCGCGGTCGTCACGTCCGGCGACTCGCGGTGGCACAACTCCTATGTGTGCGGCATCGAGCGGCTGCGCCGGGTCGTCGGCGTGGACGGCCTCTATCTGGACGATGTCGCGTACGACAGGACCACCATGAAGCGCGTCCGCAAGGCGCTCGCCCGGTCCTGCGACTCCGCGCCGCTGGTCGACCTTCACTCGTGCAACCAGTTCCGCGAACCGGACGGCTTCGCGTCGAGCGCCAATCTCTACGCGGAGCTGCTGCCGTACGTCGACCGGCTCTGGCTCGGCGAGCTCTTCGACTACGACGGCAGGGACGGCGGGGACGGCGCCGACCCCGCCTACTGGCTGGTCGAGATGTCCGGCATCCCCTTCGGGCTGCTGGGCGAGATGCTGGAGGGCGGCGGCAATCCGTGGCGCGGACTGGTGTTCGGCATGACGGCACGGGCCCCGATGACCGACGTACGGCCGCTCTGGCGGGCCTTCGACCTGCTGCGGCTGCCGGAGGCGGAGATGACCGGCTGGTGGGCGGGTGAGCCGCCCGTGCGGACGGGGCGGGACGACGTCCTCGCGACGACGTGGCAGGGTCCTGGCGGGACGGCGACCGCGGTGGCGTCCTGGGCGCCGCGGCCCGCCGAGGTCGTGCTGGCCACGGAGTCGGGCCCGGTGGCGGCGTACGCGCCCGCGGTCGAGGGCTTCCAGCCCGAGCGGTCGTTCGCCGCGGGCGAGCCGGTCCCGGTGGCCCCGGGACGCGGCTGGCTGCTGCGGATCGCGCCGCCCGCGGACGGGCCCGCCGCGCCTACTTCCCCATGACCAGGCCGTCCTTGCCCGCGCCGCGGCTGAGGACGACGCGGCGGATCCGGTCGCGCACGGCGCTCACGTCGGCGCCGCGGTCGAGGGCGGTGTTGAGGTTGACGACACGGCCCGGGTCCGTGTCGAACCACATGGGGAGGAACTCGGCCTTCTTCACCTCCCAGCGGGCACCCGGACGCGCGGGCGGGGCGAAGGTGAAGCGGCCGATGGTGCCCTGGTTGCCCCGCGGGTCGTGCGCCCCCTCGTGGTTGATCATGTCTCCGGCGATCTGGTCGCCCATGCCGTAGATGACCCAGGTGCCGTTGACCTTCTCGTAGGCCTGCGGCACATGGGCGTGAGTGCCGAGGATGAGGTCGATGTCGGGGCGCCCGCCCGTGCGGGACGCCGTGAGCTGCTTGCCGAGCCGCAGCTGCTGCCGGTCGGGCGCGTCCTGCCACTCGCTGCCCCAGTGCAGGCTGACGACCACGACGTCGGCGCCCGCCTTCCGGGCCGCTTTGGCGTCCGCGACGATCTTGCCGCGGTCGATGAGGTCGACCGACCAGGGCTTGCCCTTCGGCAGGGGATAGCCGTTCGTGCCGTACGTGTACGCGAGCTGCGCGACCTTGGCGTCGCCCGCCCGCAGCCACGCCGGGGTCCGGTCCTCGGCGGCCGAGCGGGCCGAGCCCGCGTGCTTGATCCCCGCCTTGTCGAGCGCGTCCAGGGTGCGGCGCACGCCCGCCGAGCCGTCGTCGAGGGTGTGGTTGGAGGCGGTGGAGCACGCGTCGTACCCGGTGGTCCTGAGGGCGCGGGCCACCTGGGGCGGCGACTTGAAGCTGGGGTAGCCGGAGTAGTCGCCGTTGGCTCCGTAGACCGTCTCCATGTGGCAGATCGCCAGGTCGGCCTTGCGGATGACCGGCTTGGCGCCCGCGAGCATCGGCGCGAAGTCGTAGCCGTCGCCGCCCGCGTCCGCGTTGGCCTTGCGGATGATCGAGGAGTGCGGAAGGACGTCCCCGGAGGCGGCGAGGGTGAAGCCGCGCTTTCCGGCCGCGGAACCACCGGCCGGGGAGTGCGCGGGGGCCGGGTCGACGCGCCGGGACTTCCCCTGCGCGGGCTCCTTCCCGGTCGCGTCCTGCTGGGCCGAGCAGGCGGTGGTGCCCGCCATGCCCGCGATCAGGAGGGCCGCGGCGGCGGCCGTCACGGGTCGCGGACGCAGGACGTTCCGCGGGGTTCCGGGTGTGGAGGTGGTAGGTGTGTGCCGTGTGATCCGTGCGCGCTGCTTCATCGGTCGGGCTCCATGGATGGGGCGGTATCCGGCCAGACGAAGTCACATACGGAGCTAATGGTTAATCAAGGACCATTGCCGTCACAGTCCCTGAAACGGAGTCAAACAAATCCACCTGTGACGCGAAGAACACAGGGCGGCCGACCTGCGGTGAAACCGGGGGCCGGGTCAAGGCTCCGTAAAGCGCCTTGCTCAGCACCCCTCGCGGGTAATCGGCTGTTCCTCACCGTGTGCCGGACAGGGGGGCCAGAGGCCGGTGACGCGCACGGACCGGAGGAAGGCGGAGCGGATGCGGCACGAGAGCAGAGGAAACCCCGACGGCACGGACGGCCCCCAGGGCGGCGAACTGGTCGTCCCCATGGCGTGGTTGTACGCCGAGTACATCGCCGACGAGCTGCTGCGCACCGGCGATCTGATGCCGCCCACCTCCTTCGAGTACCGGGCGGGCCGCGACGCCCTCGCCCTGACGATCTTCCTGTCGGACACCAGGGGCGAGCTGTCCGGAATCCGCGTGGTCTCCCAGCTGGAGACCTGGCTGGACCTGACCGCCTACGGCCAGCCGTGGCAGGACTGGGTCCGCGAGCGGATGGCGCTGCTCGTGGCCGACGCCGTCGCCGAGGTGCCCGGGCCCGATCTGGCCCTCGCCGAGCAGGCGTGGCGCTGGCTGCAGGAGACCGAGCTCCTGGCTCCCGACCTGGACTCCGTGCCCGGCCGTGCCGTGCAGGGCGAGGAGGACGGACCGAAGGTGTGGACCCCTGCGTGGCGGCTCGGGCTGCCGCTGGGACATCTGGCGATCCATCTGTTCTGAGGCGGTCCGGTCCTTGAGTGATTCCGCGTTCCGCTGCGTACCGGAGGAGGAACAGCACCCGGCACCGACACGGAACGGCAAGGAACGCCATGGGGCCCCTGGAGCGGCATCGTGACGCGGGCGCCTACGCGCTCGGCGTCCTGGACGAGGCGGACGCCTGCCGCTTCGAGGACCACCTCGCGGACTGTCCCGCCTGCCTCCTGGCGATGGACGAACTCCATACGGCTACACGGCAGTTGGAACTCTATGGACGCGCGACGCCGACCCCTGTGGAGCCGTTCGCCGCCCCCTCCCCCGGCCTTCTGGACCGCCTCCTGAGCGAGGCAGGGAGGCTGCACGGCGTGCGGCACGGAAGACGGCTGTGCGCGGTCGCCGTCGGTGTCGCGCTGGTCGTCGGCGCGCCCGCCGTGGCCGTCATGACGGCGGGCGGCCCCGGGTCCGTGCGGATCAGCGCACACGACGCCCGCAGCGGCCTCTCCGCCACGCTCACGGCCCAGGACCGGGCCTGGGGGACGGAGATCGGGCTCACGGTGCGCGACACGGCGGCCGAGGAGCGGGTCTGCGAGCTGGTCGCCGTCGGCGCCGACGGCTCCGAGCGGACCGTCATGTCGTGGCGGGTCCCCGGGCCGACCGTCTGGATGCAGGGCGCCGCGGCACTGCACACCGCGCAGACCGACCGGTACGAGGTCCGCACGGCGCGGGGGAAGCGGCTGCTGACGCTGCGTCACCCGTGAGCCGCGCTGCTTCGGTGGCCGCGGCGTTTCGACTTCCGCGGCCCTTCACTTCAGCAGCCGCGACATCCTCCGGTCCGCGAGCAGCTTCCCGCCCGTCTGGCAGGTCGGGCAGTACTGCAACGAGGAGTCGGCGAAGGACACCTCCCTGATCGTGTCGCCGCACACCGGGCACGGCTCGCCGGTGCGGCCGTGCACGCGCAGGCCGCTCTTCTTCTCCGCCTTGAGACGGCCCGCCGCGACTCCGCGCGAGCGCTCCACCGCCTCGGTCAGCGTAGCCAGCAGCGCCACATGCAGCCCATGGACTTCCTCCTCGGTAAGGCTCGATGTCAGCCGGAACGGGGACATGCGGGCCGCGTGCAGGATCTCGTCGCTGTACGCGTTCCCGATGCCCGCGATCAGGCTCTGATCGCGCAACGCCCCCTTGATCTGCCGCCGTTCGCCCTCCAGGAGTCGCGCGAACCGTGCCTCGTCGAACCCGGCGGCCAGCGGGTCGGGCCCGAGCCGAGCGATGCCGGGCAGCTCCCCCGGCGCCTCGGTGACGTACACCGCGAGGCGCTTCTGGGTGCCCGCCTCCGTGAGGTCGAAACCCTCCCCTGTCTCCAGGGCGACGCGCAGCGCCAGCGGGCCCTTGCCCGGGCGCGGCACGCCTTCGGGGAGCCTGTCGTGCCACCGCAGCCAGCCCGCGCGGGCGAGGTGGGTGACCAGGTGCGTCCCGTCGGCGTCGATGTCGAGGAACTTGCCGTGCCGCCGCACGGCGGTGACCGTGCGGCCTTCGAGGGCGGTGGGCGGCGGGTCGTACGTCTTCAGGACGCTGACGGCGGTGGGCAGTACGCGCACGATCTCCCGGCCGACCAGATGGTCCGTCAGGAACTCCCGCAGGGCTTCTACTTCCGGCAGTTCGGGCATGTCTTCTCGCTCACTCCCGCGGTTCCGCGGCGGGCACGATGAACTCGCACCACACGGACTTGCCGCCGCCGCGCGCGTCGACGCCCCACACGTCCGCGAGCCGGTCCACCAGGAGCAGGCCGCGGCCCGACACCCCGGACTCGCCCGCGTCGCGGCGGCGGGGCAGGGCGCTCGACGAGTCCTCGACGTCGACGCGCAGCCGCCGCTCGGTACCGGTCAGGACGCGCAGGGTCACGACCGCGGATCCGTCGGTGTGCATCAGGGCGTTGGTGATCATTTCGTCGGCCACCAGCTCGATCTCGTCGGCGCGTTCGCCCGCGCCCCAGGCCCGCACCGCGGCCCTGATCATGTGCCGGGCCTCGGCGAGGGCCTCCGGGTCGCTCGGTGCGACGTGCTGCCGGAGGCGGCCGCCCGCCTGGGGCGTGTCGTGGGTGCGGCGGCGCAGCAGGAGGAGCGCGACGTCGTCGTCCCCGCCGCGGCCGTCGACGATGCCGCAGAGCCGGTCGGCGAGCCGTTGCAGGTCGCGGGGGCCGACGGCGGCGAGCTCCGCCAAGGCCCGCATGCCGTCGTCCAGATCGGCGCCGGGCTCCTCGACGAGGCCGTCGGTGCAGAGCAACAGGGTCTGGCCCGGGTCGAGTTCGAGGGTGGTGACGGGGTAGTCGAGCTGGCCGAACTCCGCCGAGAGGCCGAGGGGCAGGCCGCCGTCCACCGGGACCCGGCCGCAGGAGCCGTCGGCGCGCTGGAGGAGCGGGTCGAGGTGGCCTGCGCGGACGAACTGGACCACGCCGGTCGACAGGTCGGCGTCGGCGTAGAGGCAGGTGGCGAAGCGTTCGGTGTCCAGTTCGTGCAGGAAGCCGGAGGCGCGGGCCATGACGGTGGCGGGTGTGTGGCCCTCCGCGGCGTAGGCGCGCAGGACGATGCGGAGCTGGCCCATGACGGCGGCGGCGTGCGTGTCGTGGCCCTGTACGTCGCCGATGACGGCGCCGACGTGGCCGCCGGGCAGCGGGATCACGTCGTACCAGTCGCCGCCGATGTCCCGCCCGAGCGCCGCCGAGCGGTACCGCACGGCGATCTCTGCGCCGGGCACGCCGGGGATGGTGCGGGGCAGCATCGCCTGCTGGAGCCCCTGGGCGAGGTCCTTCTCCTGCTCGTAGAACATGGCGCGCTGCAGGCTCTGCGCGATGCTGCTGCCGAGCGCGACCAGGACATTGCGCTCGTCCTCGGTGAAGCCGGTCTTGTCCTGGTAGAGCAGGCCGAGCACGCCGATGGGGCGGGCCTGCGCGATCAGGGGCAGATAGGCGGCCGCGGTGATGCCCAGTTCGTCGATGTGCGGCCAGAGCAGCGGATAGGACTCCGCGAAGTCGTCGGCCGTCTCGATGTAGCGCGGCGCGAGGGTGCGCACGACCTCGCTCATCGGGTAGTCCTCGTCGACGCCCGTGAGGCGGGTGCCGGGCACGAAGCTGCCCACGGGCCCCTCGGCGACGAGCCGGATCCGTCCCGCCTCGACGAGGCCCATCACCAGGTTGGAGGCGCCCAGGTACGCGAGGCCGTGGGTGTCCCGCAGCACGTCGATGACGTCCCGCACCGTGCGGGCGTGCGCGAGCGCCGCCGTGGTGCCCTGGACGAGGCTCGTGGTGCGGCGCCGCTCGGCCTCCTCGTCCGCGCGCTCGCGCAGTGCGGCCGGGCTGTCGCCGAGCTCCCGGGTGGCGTCCCTGACGAGGCCCACGATGCGGCGCGGGCGGCCCGTGGCGTCCCGCTGGATGCAGCCCTGCGTGTGGGTCCAGCGCAGCGCGCCGGTGTCGCAGCGGATCCGGAAGTACGCGCCGTAGGTGTCGCTGCCGTCCTTCGGGGCGTGCGAGACGATCTGGTCCAGACGGTGCCCCTCTACGGTCGGCACGCGGAAGGCGAGGGTCTCGGGCCGGTTGTCGTACTGCTCGGGGCGTACGTCGAAGACCTCGTGGGCGGTGGCGTCCATCGTCATCCGGCCCGTGTCGAGGTCCCAGTCGAACCGGCCCATGCGCAGCGCGGCCCCGTACAGCGCGAGGAAACAGCCGGCCGGTTCCCCGGCCGGCTGTCCACAGCGGCATTGCCCCGCCGGGTCGTGCTCCATGGGCCCACGCTAGGCGGAGGCCCCCGAGCGCGCACGCGGGAGCCGCGGCGCGCGGGGCGGGGCCCGGCCGGGGCGGGCAGGGCTCCGCCGTCCAACCGCGGGCCCCGCCCACTTGGACACCGTGCGATCCGTTCCTGTGTCCGCTAGGCCGTCTCCGCGACCTTGCTCTGGACCCGCATCGCCACCTCCGTCCACATCTCCGCGCTCTCGCCGGCGAGGTAGGCGACGATGCCCCTGCAGTGCGGCGGGACCTTCTCGATGATCTGGTCCCACTCCTCCATGCTGATCGTGTGGATGTTGAGCAGCCGCAGCAGGGTGCGGCCGATCTCGCTGAAGCGCAGGGCCGGGTCGGCCTTGAGCCGCTTGACCGCGGCGGCACGGTCCTGGGCCGCGTCCCGGTCGGGCACGGCCGAGGGGCGGGCGACCCGGGGGGCGGGGACGTGGTCCTCGCCGCTCGTCCGCCGCCCGCGCTGCGGCACGGGGTCCTCACCGCGCATCATGCGGTTGCGTACGTCCCGTACCGTCTCCGGCGAGATCGACGCGACGCGGGCCACCTGGCGCAGCGACAGGGCCGGGTTCTGTGCGATGAGCTCGCTGGCGACCCTGCGCCCTTCGGCGCCGTTGATGGGCCGGACCCGGCCGTCGTGGCCGATCCGGCTCTCTTCGCCGTCGCGGCCGCCCGGGGCGCGTTTGCGGATGTCCGCGACGGTGCCGGGCGCGATGCCGCTGACCGAGGCGATCATCCGGTCCGACCACTGCGGGTGCGTGGCGATGATGCGGGCGGCCGCCCGCTTGCGGTCCACCGTGGTCAGCGGCAGGCCGTGGGTGACGTTCGACTCCACGGCGAGCACGAAGGCGTCGTCCTCCGCGCCGTCGAAGTACCGCACCGCGATCTTGCGCTGTCCCTGGAGTTCGGCGGCGCGCAAGCGGTGCAGGCCGTCGATGACCCGCATCGTCGGGCGGTGCACGGTGATGGGCGGCAGCGGGGTCTGTACGACCGCCAGTGCCTGGACGTGCTCCGGATCGACTCCGGACGTCCGCGGTGAATCAGCCGTCGAAAGCGAGCCGATCTCGACTTCGACGACCATTAATCGGTCGATCTCTTCGTGCCCGGGTGTTGCCAACTCAACTCCCCCTAAAGCTCTGATGTCCCCCGTGTGCGCGCCCCTGCACGCCGACCGGTCATGCCGCACCGCCGCGCCGCGCACGCGTTCGCCCTTGGTCGAGGGCCCCTGAAATGAATGCGTTGCGCGCTCTGCAGGCGTGCTCTCCCGGATCACGGCGAAGGGTGCGGCGCGCACGTGTGCGCCCCTCGACGTCTTCAACCACCGCAATCGGATTCCGGAAATTCACGGAATCCGTACCGTCCGGCCGCAGGAGCATTTCCCCGGCCGGGCATGTTCACCTTAACAACGCGCTTTCCGCGCTGGTACCCCTCACTGATGGCGATCCATGGGCTCAGCCACCCCTATTCACCCCTACCGGCCTGCGCACCGGCGGCGGACCGCGCAAGGGTGCGGCCCATCAGTGGCGACAGGGCCCCGACGGCGTCCGCCACCTCGTCGATCTCGGCCCGGGTGAGGGCCTGGTCGCCGTCGCAGAGCGCCGTCCCCGGCTCGGGGTGCACGTCGATCATGACGCCGTCCGCACCGGCCGCGAGGGCGGCCCGGGTCAGCGGCAGGACGAGGTCCCTGCGGCCGCCCGAGTGCGAGGGGTCCACGATCACCGGGAGGTGGGAGAGGCGCTGGACCACCGGCACCGCGCTGATGTCCAGCGTGTTGCGGGTGGCGGTCTCGAAGGTGCGGATGCCCCGTTCGCAGAGCACGATGTCCAGGTTGCCGCGCTGGGCGATGTACTCGGCGGCCATCAGCCACTCCTCGATGGTGGCGCCGAAGCCGCGCTTGAGGAGCACGGGCCTGCCGCTCGCGCCCACTTCCTGGAGCAGGGCGAAGTTGTGCATGTTGCGGGTGCC
Organism: Streptomyces sp. NPDC004732; assembly: GCF_040609235.1. NCBI lineage: Bacteria > Bacillati > Actinomycetota > Actinomycetes > Kitasatosporales > Streptomycetaceae > Streptomyces > Streptomyces sp. NPDC004732. The sequence continues at coordinate 80,135 of NZ_JBEXJR010000019.1, read as the reverse complement.
GATCTGCAGCATGTCGGCGTAGGGGGCGACGAGTTCGACGCTTGCCGGGTCGATGACCTCGGTCACCACCGGCAGCCCCGTCTCCTGCCGCACGTCGGCGAGGATGCGCAGGCCGCGCTCGCCGAGCCCTTGGTACGCGTACGGCGACGTGCGCGGTTTGAAAGCCCCGCCCCTCAGCAGCGCGGCGCCCGCGGCCTGGGCCATCCGGGCGGCGGCGAGGGTCTGGGAGTGCGTCTCCACCGCGCAGGGCCCCGCGATCACGGTGAGGGTGTCGGGACCGATGGGGACGCCCGCCACGCTCACCACGGAGCGGTCGAGGTGGTGCTCCCTGCTGACCAGCTTGTACGGCACCGAGATGCGTACCACGTCCAGGACCCCGCGCAGATGGGCGAGGTTGAGGGCACCGAAGGCGCCCACGTCTCCCACGAGCCCGACGATCGTACGGGTCACCCCTCGGCTGACGAACGCGTCCCCGCCCGCCGTGCGGACCAGGTCGACGACCGCGTCCACGTCTTCCTGCGTGGCCTCCGGAGCCATCACGACAACCAAGGGATCCTCCCGCACATGAGGCCCCGGCAAGGCGGGACCGGTCTCGGATACGCGCTGTCCCCAGGGCGGAACGGAAATCCGTCCGCCGCTGTCCACAAGCCCCGGACTTTCCGGAGGAAAACTTTCCGGAATCCGTACGTGACCCGTCGGGGAATTACGTCGGGCGACCACGGTAGGAGGTGTCCGTGCTTTTCCTCAATGGAGTCCGGCACCCTTGTCCAACTGCGCAATATCCCTTGCCGCAGCGCCGGGCTCTCCGACCCGCCGCGGGAAGGCGACTTCCACGGCGAGACCGCCCTCCGGGCGTGCGCGTGCGCTGATCACCGCCTCGTGGGCGAGGGCGATGGCGTGCACGATCGAAAGGCCGAGACCGGGGTGGCCGTCACCGGCCGTGCGGCCCGTCCGCTGGAAGGGTTCGAAGAGCCGGTCGACCCGCTCCGGCGCCACCCGGTCGCCGGTGTTGGCCACCGCGACGACGGCATGTCCGTCCCGGCAGCCGGTGGTGACCTCCACCCGGCCGCCGGGTGCGTTGTGGCCCACCGCGTTGTCCACGAGGTCGGACACCAGGCGCTGCACGAGCGCCGGGTCGCCCAGGACGGGCGCGGGCCCGATGGCGGTGTCCACCCGCAGCCCGCGCCGCTCGGTCTCCGGGCGCGAGACGTGCAGCGCCCACTCGGCGGCGCGTGCGAGGTCCAGCTCCTCGCGGTGGAGCAGGCCGCGGTGGCTGCCCGCGAGCGCCAGCAGCGACTCCAGGAGGCGTGCCTGCTGTTCGCTGATCGCCAGCAGCCGCTCGGAGTTGGCCCGGAACGTTTCCGCGGTGGCTTCGCGGTCGATGAGCGTCTCCTCGAGGAGCGCGTGCCCCAGGGTGAGCGGGGTGCGCAGCTCGTGCGCGGCGTTGGCGACGAAGCGCCGGTGGGAGTCGAGGGCGGCTTCCAGACGGCCGAGCAGCCGGTCCACGGTGTCGGCGAACTCCTTGAGCTCGTCGGCCGGTCCCTGGACGGCAAGCCGCTCGTGGAGGGTGTCCGCCGAGATGCGCCGGATGGTGCCGGTCAGCGCGCACAGCGGGCGCAGCGCACGGCGGGCGACCAGTCGGCCGAGGACGGCCGAGACCACCAGCATGGCGGCGAGTGCGACGCCCGACTGCACGAGCACCTGCCGCAACTGGGCCGCGTGCTGACGGAGCGCCTGTTCCTGCAGCTGTCCGATGACGTCGCCGGAGCGGGCCGCGGTCTGCGCGCCGGGCAGTCCGCCGCCGGAGCGGCCGACGCCCGCGCCCGAGCCCGTCCCGTCGACGAGGACACGGTCCGCGGGGAACCGGGCGACGAGCAGATACGTGAGGGCGAGCAGGACCGCCCCGGAGGCGACGAACAGCGCGCCGTACAGCAGCGTGAGGCGGACGCCCGCGCGCCGCGAGGGCAGGTGCATGGGCCCCTCAAATCCGGTAGCCGCCCCGAGGAACGGTCTCGATGACGGGCGGGGTGCCGAGCTTCGGCCGAAGGCGGTTGATCGTCGCCTTGACCGTGGTGGTGAACGGGTCCGTCGCCTCGTCCCACACCCGTTCCAGGAGCTCCTCGGCCGATACGACGCGGCCCTGGGCCGCGAGCAGGTATTCGAGGACCGAGAACTCTTTGGGCGTGAGCGCCAGTCGCTCCCCGGCGCGCGAGGCGACCCGCTGCGCCGGGTCGAGTCTCAGGTCGCCGCGTACGAGCACCGGGGGCAGCGCGGCCTGCGAGCGGCGGGCGAGTGCCCGGATGCGGGCCACCAGTTCGGCGTAGGCGAAGGGTTTGGGGAGGTAGTCGTCCGCGCCGAGGCTGAAGCCCGCCACGCGGTGGGCGATGGTGGCGGACGCGGTCAGCATCAACACCCGTGCGTGCACGGGCTGTTCGACCAGTCTTCGGCAGACCTCGTCGCCGGGCACGGCGGGCAGGTCCCGGTCGAGGACGATCACGTCGTAGTCGACCACCGAGGTGCGTTCGAGGGCGTCGGCGCCGTCGAGGACGACGTCGACCGCCATGCCCTCGCGGCGGAGCACCCGCGCCACCGACTGGGCGAGTTCGGCGTGGTCCTCGGCCACCAGGACCCTCATCGCGGCGGCCTCATCGCGGGCCCCTCGTCATTCCGCAGGCGCTGATCATGAAGTCCACGGTGCCCGAACGGCCGTCACGCACCGGTCACAGCCCGGCGGGAGTTCCTGTGTGCCGGTCACAGATCTTCGGACCGCGGTGTGACCGCCCGCCGCGTAGAAACGGAACCGCGCCACCGCAACGGCGGCCAGGGCCTCACCGAGGGGGAGACGGACACATGACAGATGTCCGGTCGCTAGCCCACGTGGAGCCGGTCGCAGGCGTCGTGCGTCCCTGGTTCCTCGCTGTCCCCCGGCCCCGTCACCGGACCGATCTTGGCCGCGAGGTCCGCACGCCGCTGGACGGCCAACTTCCGGTAGGCGCGCGTCAGATGCTGTTCGACGGTGCTGATCGTGATGCAGAGCTTGTCGGCGATCTGGCGATTGGTGTGGCCACGGACGGCGAGCGTGGCCACACGCAGTTCGGCGTTGCTGAGTTCGTCGGGATGTCGGCGGTTCCCGGACGACCACGGCTGTTCGGCGGGGTGCGGACTGCTCGCATCGGCCGCGGACGGCGGCACGGGCATCCCGCACTCCCCCCCGAGCCGCTGCGCCTTGCGGGCCAGCGCCCTGGCCCGGCCGACCTTGCCGAGCTCGCGCTGAGTACGGGCCGACTCGTCGAGGGCGCGGACCAGTTCGATGCGGTGTCCACGGTCCCGCAGGATCTCGATGGCCTCGCCGAGCAGCGGCGGCCGGTGTGCGGCCTTCAGCGTCCCGGCGAGCACCCGCAGCGAGACGGCCCGTGCGCAGCCGTTGCCCCGCCCCGCCAGGGCCAGTTGCTCCTCGGCCAGGGCCCGGGCGCGCTCGCCGTCGCCCAGCGACAGATGGGCCTCGGCCGCGTCGGTGCGCCAGGGGACCAGCGCGGGCAGGTCGAATCGCCAGCGCCGCATGAGGTCTCCGCAGGTGAGGAAGTCGTCGAGCGCGGCGTAGGGACGCCCGGCGGCGAGGTAGTAGTGGCCCCGGGCCCGCAGGTAGAGCAGTCCGTCGGCCGTCTGGAAGGCCGAGTCCGGTACGGGTACCGCGAGTTGGGACGCCGCCTCGTCGAGCCGCCCCATGAGGGTGGCCGTGGACAGGGCGATGGCCACGGGCCCCGCGACGGCCACCCCCCACCCGTCCGCGGGCACGAGCGTGAGCGCCGAACGTGCCAGCTTCCGCGCCGCGACGAGCGCGCCCGCCCTGAGCTCGATACGGGCCTTGGTCGCGGCCAGCAGCGCCTGCCACAGCGGGGCACGCCGTTCGGCCGCCTCGTTGAGCAGCGTCTCGCACCAGAAGGCCGACGCCTCAAGCCGGTCGGCGAGGAGCAGGGAGTTGAGCGCGACCAGGAGCGCCGTCACGGTGCCGTCGTCGAGACGGGTGCCCTGGAGGATCTGCTCGGCTCTGACGACCACGTCCTCGCCCGGCCCGTCGAGGAGGGCCCGCACCAGGGTCGCCGCCCGCTGATGCGGGCTGCGGGCCAGGGCCTCCGCGTGCTGTGGGGTCGTGTCGTGCGCCGTCGTGTGCTCCGGGGTCCCGCCGAGGGAGGCGACGGCGGAGGCGGAGAGGCCCGGATAGGCGTATCCCAGCCAGAGGCGCGGGCAGTCGTACCGGCGGGGCGTGCCGGTGCCGGACCGGCCGGGCGCCGCAGCGTCCTGCCGCTCGACCGCGCGGAGCACCTCAAGGGCCCGCTCCGGCCGCCCGAACCAGAGCAGGTGGCCGACGAGTTCGTCGGTGTGCCGGGTGCCGAGCCTGCCGTCCAGTGCGGCGGCCGTGAGCTCGGGCAGGTGCTGGGCGACTCCCGCCGGGTTGACGCGCCAGAGCGCCCGGGTGAGCGCGGCCCGTATCTCCAGGGACTGGCGTGCGTCGGTGCTGGTGTCGCGGGCGATGCGCAGACAGGTGTGGGCGAGCTCGACCTGGTCGTCGGCGAGAGCGCGCTCGGCCGCCTCGATCAGGGTGCGCCGCGCCCAGGGCGCGTCGACCGTCTCCGCCGCGATCAGGTGCCGCACGACCACGGTCACGGCCGCGCCGTGCTCGTGCAGGACCCGGGCACAGCGGGCCTCGACGCGGGCGCGGTCGGCGGGCTCCAGGCTTCTGAGCACCGCGGCGCGCCCGGCCTCGTGGCGGAACCAGCCCGCGTCGAGGAGGCCCGCCTCGTTCAGCGCGCGCAGGCTGCGCAGGAGCGACTCCCGGCCGGCCCCGAGCACCTCCATGAGCTCGGCGAGCGACATGTCGGGGCCCGCGACCGCCAGGGCCCAGGCGGTGCGGCGGGTGGCGAGGTCGCTGCGGTAGAGACAGGTGGCGACGGCCCGCACGAAGGCCTCGCCCGGCACCGGACCTGCGGAGGAGACGGCCGCGGCGCCCGTGGCACGGTGGTCCTCGATCAGCGCCCGGGTCAGCAGGGGGCTGCCGCCGCCCATGTGGAGCAGTTCGGAGACGAGCTTGCGCGTCCGCCACCCCGGCTCACCGAATACGGAGATCATTTCTGCGACTCCGGACCGCTGGAGCGGGTCGAGCCTGATATTCCGGCAGCCGGGCAGCCGCAGTAAATCAACGCGCAATCGCGTATTGCCCGTCACGAAGTCGCTGTTCTCCCCCAGCACGACCAAAATGCGGCTGACGGCCAGTCGGCGCGACAGGTAGAGGAGGCATTCCAGGGAGTCTCCGTCGGCATGGTGCACATCGTCGATACTGAGCACCACTGGCCTTTCCCTGGCTTTTTCGAGCAGCAGGCCGCAGAGCTCGGGAATCTCGTTCATCGCCACGGCAGGCCGTTCTCCGGCCGCCCGCCGCGCACGGGCCGTTCGCACGCTACGGTCCACGAGTTGCGCCGCGCGCCGTGCGTCCGCGCCCAGCAGACCGGCACCGAGAAGCAGTTGCCCCATGACTCCGAGAGGCAGGTCAGTCTCTGCGGCCGATGCCGTGGCCTGCAGATACAGTGCGCCCGCGACGGTGACGCACGGGCCGAACGCGCGCAGCAGCGCGGTCTTGCCACTGGCGACCGCGCCACTCACCAGAACGACGCCACCATGCCCACTCGCACACGAGTCGAGCATGTGTTCCATGATCGAAAGTTCTTCACCACGTTCCACCACGTTCATGAGCCGACTTCTCCCCCGCGGCTGACGGCTGATCCTCGGGCGGCCTTAAGACCGGCTGGATCAATTCATTGGACTTGACCGGCCACCCGACGGACGACTCTGCCATATTTGAAAATCAACTACCAGCGCCATTTGACTCAATGCCATGCCAATACCGTCGCGAATGCGCCACTTCCCAGCCAATCGGACGCGCCTGCTCCATATCATTCGGAAACTCTTGCGCATTTGCCTGATGACCGAACTCGGCGATATTTGAGAACCCGGTCGCGGGCCGGGCAAATGACATGAGTGGCGACAGGGGCGACAGCGACGAGAGGGCCGGGGAACGATTGGCGCGTTCCGCATGGCCCTCTCACCCACCGTCTGTCCGGTATGGCACTACGAGGGCAGCACCGGCGAGGGGCAGCCGGGCGGGACCGGGGACGCGGGGTCCGGGGGCGTCGCCGTCCGCGGCGGGCAGTCGGTCGAGGATTCGCCGGGGTCCGCGTCCGGGCTGGTGGGGCTGCCCGGGACATCACCCTGGCCCGGACTCTGCTCCTGCTCCTGGTCGCCGGGGGTCGTCCCGTCCGGGCTGGTCTCGTCCGGGCCGGTCTCGTCCGGGCTCGTCCCGTCGGGCTCGGTCTCGTCCGGGCTCGTGCCGTCCGGATCCGTGGGCGTCGGGCTCGACTGGGAAGGGGACGGGGACGTCGGGCTCGGCGACGTCGGAGAAGGGCTGGTGGGAGTGGGGGTCGGCGTGGGAGTCGGCGGCTTGGTCGCGCGGTCGTGGTGCGCCTTGCCGTCGCCGACCTTCCGCTCGATCCAGGTGTTGTTGACGATGTTCACGATGGTGATGTTGACGATCGGCTGCGGCGCCGGGGTCACCACGACGACCCGCGTCGGCTGATACCCGTTCCACGGGCGGCCGTTGTGCCGGGGCGAGCCCTTGAACGCGACCGGCGGCTTCAGCGGATTGCCGCACGCGCAGCGCACCCGGGGCAGGCCTCGCTCGTCGACCAGAACCGCCGTACCCGTCTGCAGAACGGACTGGAAGCTCGTGGGCGATCCACCGCGGAAGCCGTGATTGGTGACGCGCGTGTCGGCCCGCAGCACGACGGGGGTCAGCCCTCGCAGGAAGCTCGGAACGGCGGCCGGGTCGATGCCCGACGCCTCGGCGAAGGCGCGGGCCTTCGCCGCGTCGGCGGTGAGGAAGCGCACCTGCTGGTCGACGTCACAGCTGCCGACGGAGTGCGTGCCCCCGTACAGCCCCGGCGTCCCGCCCGGGATGGAGCGGGTGCCCTGCGGCGTCGCCGACCCGGTGGGCGACGGCTGCGGCGAACGGGTGACGGGCGACGGGGAGGCGTCGGTCCTCGCCGTGGAGTCGGTGAACGGATCGGGGCCCTGTGCGGCGACCGGCTGCATGAACAGTTCACTGCCGCCGTCGGCCGTCTTCTCGTCGCCGTCGCCGGAACAGCCCGCCACCGCCAGGGCCGCGGATATCGCGAAGACGATCACGTGGTTCCTGGTGGGTGCGCGCACCGGTTCTCCTGCCGTTGCCGTGCCGTGTGACCCCTGTTGCGAGGGGTGTTCCGCCATTGTCTGTAGGCCTTCCGCCGGGCCCGCAAGCCGAAAGGGTGGCCCGCCCGGCGCACGGCAAAGGCCCCGCCGCCGCACGGAAGGGCCCGGTCGGCGCACGGAAAGGCCTGGTCGGCAGCACAATGGGCACGTGGAGTGGTTCACGGCGGATGCGTACTGGCTGAGCCGGCTGATCTTCCAGCGGGCCCTGGCGGCGCTCTATGTGGTGGCCTTCCTCGGGGCCGCCCTGCAGTTCCGGGCGCTCATCGGGGAGCGCGGCATGCTGCCGGTGCCGCGGTACGTCGCGCGGGTGCCGTTCCAGAACGCCCCCAGCCTTTTCCAGCTCCACTTCTCGGACCGGTTCTTCGCGCTCTGCTCCTGGACGGGGTGCGCGGTCGCGGTGGCGCTGCTCGCAGGGGCGGACGGCCTGCTGCCGCTGTGGGGCGCGATGCTGCTGTGGCTGGTGCCCTGGGCGCTCTATCTCTCCATCGTGAACGTGGGACAGACCTGGTACGGCTTCGGCTGGGAGTCGCTGCTCCTCGAAGTGGGCTTCCTCGCGGTCTTCCTGGGCAACGACAGGGTCGCCCCGCCGGTCCTCGTGCTCTTCCTGCTGCGGTGGGTGCTCTTCCGCGTGGAGTTCGGCGCCGGGCTGATCAAGATGCGCGGCGACGCCTGCTGGCGCAAGCTCACCTGCCTGTACTTCCACCACGAGACGCAGCCGATGCCCGGGCCGCTGAGCTGGCTCTTCCACCACCTGCCGAAGCCGGTGCACCGGATGGAGGTCGCGGCCAACCACCTCACCCAACTCGTGGTGCCCTTCCTGCTGTTCACGCCCCGGCCGGTGGCGACGGGCGCGGCCTGCCTGATGATCGTGACGCAGCTGTGGCTGGTCCTGTCCGGCAACTTCTCCTGGCTGAACTGGATCACCATCGTGCTCGCGGTGTCCGCCCTCGACCTCTCCGCCTGGCACCCGGCACCCGACGTCGCGGGCACCCCCGTCTGGTACGAGGTGGTGGTCACCGCCGTCGCCGCGCTGCTCCTGGCCATGAGCTACCGGCCGGTGCGCAATCTCCTCTCCCGGCACCAGGTCATGAACCGCTCGTTCGATCCGCTGCACCTCGTCAACGCGTACGGGGCGTTCGGCAGCGTCGGCCGGGTGCGTCAGGAGATCGTCGTCGAGGGCACGGCGGACACCGTGCCGCGGGAGGACTCCGACTGGCTGCCCTACGAGTTCAAGGGCAAGCCCGGTGACGTACACCGCTGGCCGCGTCAGTTCGCGCCCTATCACCTGCGGCTCGACTGGATGATGTGGTTCGCCGGGCTCTCCCCCGCGTACGCACGGTCCTGGTTCGGCCCGCTGGTGGAGCGTCTGCTGGACGGCGACCGGGACACCCTGCGGCTGTTGCGGAGCTCGCCGTTCCCGCCCGGGGCGCCGCCCGCGTACATCCGGGCCCGGCTGTACCGCTACCGGTACACGACATGGCGCGAGCTGCGCGAGACGGGCGCCTGTTGGGAGCGTACGTACGTCCGTGAGTTCCTGGGACCGACACGGATCGCCCCACCAGTCGACTGAGGTCCGGCCCGTCGCCCCGCGCCGCCCGTCAGGTCGCGGTCGACGAGTCCTGGGCGCGGCCCTCCTGCCATTCCCTGGCGATCCCCCGTATCAGCGGCGGATAGACGAGCACGTGCCGGAACGGGCCGATCGCGGCCATGTAGGCCTTCCCGAAGAAGCCGTTGGGCTTCACCAGGACCGCCATCTGGCCTCGATGGCCACCGGCCCCGTCCTCGACCCAGCTGAGGTGCAGCACTCCGTGCACGGTGCTGTTGGCCATCTCGGCGGCCCACTCGTCCTCCGTCAGGTAGACCGAGGTGAAGGGCAGCCGGTCGAACTCCGGCCCCCGCGGACCGTCGCGCAGATCGGCGGGCAGCCGGTCGCGCAGCGTCGGCACCCGGGAGCCGACGCCGGTCGCCGGGTCGTCCCAGCCGAACAGCTTGCCGAGCTTCCAGCGGATCGCGAACAGCGTGCGGGCCACCCACGACGGGTTGTCCGACGTGTCACGGCGGGAGGTCTGCCGCACCAGCCGCGGGAAGTCGTCGGGGCCACCCGGTGTCGGCAGCGCCCACACGTCGTAGAGGCGGAAGTCCGGCGTGATCTCGTGGATCCGCCAGGGCCGGGACGTGTGCGCGGTGTCGGGGAGTTTCATTGCGGGACCTCCAGCTGTTCAGTGCCGCGTCACGGCGATGGGCTCTCTGTCACGGCCATCGGGTCGAGCCCCAGTACGCCCGCGACGGCGCGGGCGGTGAGCAGTTCGTCCAGCGGAGCCAGGTCGGCCAGCGCGGTGACGGTGCCGTCGAGTGCGCCGACGAAGGCGAGCGCGAGGGTCCTGTCCGGCGGGCCCGGCGCGATCGTGCCGTCGGCGCGGCCCGCGACGATGAGTCGCCGACAGCGCTCGACCAGCTGCTCGTAGCGGCGCTCGATCTCGTGCCCGACGGGGTGGTCCTGGCCGCTGAACTCGATCCTCAGCGCGGTCGCCACCCGTGCCCCGGTGCGTCGGCAGTAGACGGCGTGGCCGCGGGCAAGAGCCAGCAGCGCCGCCACCGGCTCGGTCTCCCGCTCGACGAGGGGGCCCACCTGCCGCGTCCAGGTCTCGCCGATCCAGTCGAGCACGGCCAGGGTCAGCTCCTGCTTGCCCTCGAACTGGTGGTAGAGCGCGCCGCGGGTGTATCCGGCGTCGCGTGCCACCTGTTCGAGCTTGAGATGGCTGTAGCCGTAGCGGGACAGGCCCCTTGCCGCCGATTCGAGCAGGGCGCTTCGGGTGCGCGCACTGCGGTCGGCCTGACTCTCACGGTTACGTACATGCATGTATGTATGTTAGCGCGGCAGAGAAACGCCCGCCACAAGGGGCGGACGTTCTCAGAGGCCGTACACGCGCCGGGCCGTGCCGCCGAAGACCTCGCCGCGCTCGGCGGTGTCCAGGGAGGCCGTAAGGAGCCGTGCCGCGTCGAGCACTTCGGTGTAGGCCGCCGCGAGGGTGCTGACGGGCCAGTCGGAGCCGTACATCAGCCGCCCGGGTCCGAAGGCCTCCAGGACCGTGTCCGCATAGGGCCGCAGGTCGTCCACCGTCCACGTGGCGTGGTCGGCCTCGGTGACCATGCCGGAGAGCTTGCACACGGTGTTGGGGCGGGCGGCGAGCGCGCGGAGCGCCGATGCCCAGGGTTCGAGGGCGCCGCGCACGATGGGCGGCTTGCCCAAGTGGTCGAGTACGAAGGTGAGTTCCGGCAGCTCCGCCGCCGTCTTGGCGCAGGCGGGCAGCTGGTGGGGCAGGACGACGAGGTCGTAGGCGAGGCCCGCGGCGGCGAGGGCGGACAGGCCCCTGCGGACGTTCGGGCGCAGCAGCCACTCGGGGTCCGGCTCGCCCTGCACCTGGTGCCGGATGCCCACCAGGTGCTGTCCGCCGGGCAGCGCACGGAGCGCGGCCAGTGCGTCGGCCACGTCCGGGCGGGTGAGGTCCGTCCACCCGACGACTCCGGCGACGAGGTCGCTCTCCGCCGCGAGGGCCAGGAGCTCCGGGGTCTCCTCGAGGACGGTCACCGTCTGGACGGCGACCGTGGCGCCGACACCTGCCGCGCGGGCCTCGGGCGCGAGGTCGGCGAGGGAGAAGTTCCTGCGGATCGGGGCGAGCGCGTCGCCCGTGATCCAGTCCTGGTCGCGTACGGAGAGGTCCCACACGTGGTGGTGGGCGTCGACGAGGAGCGGCACGTTCCCGGAGGTGCCGGGCCCGGCGGCACCGGTCGTGGCGGCACCGGGCTCGGCGGTCCCGGTCATGGCAGCTCCCACACGACGGGCAGACCGGCCTGCGAGCCCTCGGCGGAGTAGTCGTGGACGACGTCGAGGAGCTCGGCCATGCGAGCCTGCCAGGCGATGTTGACCGGCAGCTTCTCCAGCTCGGCGAGCATCCGGCCGTAGTCCTCGCATTCGAGGAGGTGGAAGAGGTCGGTCCCGCTGCGCCAGATGGTCCAGGACGAGGCGCCCGCGGCCCGGATCGCCGCGGTGAGCTCGGCGGGCACCTCGCGGTGCGCGGCGTCGTACGCGTCGATGCGGTCGGCGCGGACCTTGGTGTGCAGCGCGACTCTCACAGCCGGTCCCTTCCCCGTACGTCCCCCGGTATGTCTCCCCGCACGTCCTCCCGCGCCGGTCCGGGGACCGGCACCTCCGGCGGCAGCAGTCCGGCCTCCCGGGCCTCCTGCCAGAAGTCCGCGGGCACTTCGGCGGCGAACTGGGCGGCCGCGTCGGTGACCTGCTCCGGTGCGTGGATGCCGACCAGCACGCTGGCGACGGCCGGATGGCCGAAGGGGAAGGCCAGTGCGGCGGCCCGGAGCGTGGTGCCGTGCCGCTCGGCGAGCGTCCGCAGGGCACGGGCACGCGTCAGCAGGCCGGACGGCGCCTCGGTGTAGTCGAACCTGGCCCCCGGCTTGGGGTCGGCGAGCAGTCCGGAGTTGAAGACGCCACCGATGACGATCGAGGCGCCCCGCTCGCTCGCCGCGGGCAGCAGTTCGGTGAGGGCCTGGTGGTCGAGGAGCGTGTAGCGCCCGGCGCAGAGCACGGCGTCCACGTCCGTGTCGCGCACGAAGCGGGTGAGCATCTCCGCCTGGTTCATGCCCGCGCCTATCGCGCCGACGACGCCTTCGGAGCGCAGCTTCTCCAGGGCCGGGTAGCCCTCGCGGAAGGCCTCTTCGGCGTGGTGGTCGGGGTCGTGCAGGAAGACGGCGTCGACGCGGTCGACGCCGAGGCGGGTGAGGCTGGACTCGATGGAGCGGCGCACGCCGTCCGCGCTGAAGTCCCAGACCCTGTGGTGGGTGCGCGGCACCGCGAAGCCGCCGTCGGCGAGGTCGTCGCCGGACACCTCGTCGGCCGGTTCGAGGAGCCTGCCGACCTTTGTCGAGATGACGTACGAGGAGCGGTCCCGGCCCCGCAACGCCTCGCCCAGCCTGCGCTCGGACAGGCCGAGGCCGTAGTGCGGGGCGGTGTCGAAGTAGCGGATGCCTGCGTTCCAGGCGTGGTCGAGGGCGGTCGCCGCCGCCGCGTCGGTGATCGGCGAGTAGAGGTTGCCGATGCCGGCGGCGCCGAAGGACAGCTCGGTCACCTCGACGCTGCCGGGGCCGAGGGGGCGCCGTGCCAGGGCGGTCACCGGTTCACCGACCGCAGCCGCAGGCCCTGCATGCCGCCGTCGACGGCAAGCGCGGTGCCGGTGGTGGCGCCGGACAACGGGCTCGCCAAGTAGGCGATGGCGCCCGCGACTTCCTCCGCCGTGACCAGTCGCCCTGTGGGCTGGCGGGCCTCAAGAGCGGTCCGCTCGGCGACGGGGTCGGGGGCGGCGTCCAGGAGCCGGCCGACCCATGGGGTGTCGACGGTGCCGGGGTTGACGCAGTTGACGCGCACCCCTTCGCGCACGTGGTCGGCGGCCATCGCGAGGGTGAGGGAGAGCACCGCGCCCTTCGACGCCGAGTACAGGGCGCGCTGCGGGAGGCCCGCGGTCGCGGCTATGGAGCAGGTGTTGACGATCGCCGCGTCGGTGGAGAGGCGCAGGCGGGGCAGGGCTGCGCGGGTGGTGCGGACGATCCCGAGGACGTTGACGTCCAGGACGGTGTGCCAGTGGGCGTCGTCGTTGTCCTCGACGGTGCCCTGGGCGCCGATGCCCGCGTTGTTGACCAGGACGTCGAGGCCGCCGAGGTCGGCGGCGGCCGCCGCGACGGCGTCCCGTACGGCCGTGTCGTCGGTGACGTCGGCCGCGTACGCGCGCAGGGGCTTGTCCACGCCGCTCGGGTCGAGGTCGAGGACGGCGACCTCGGCGCCGCGGGCGGCGAGGAGCTCGGCGGTGGCCCGGCCGATGCCGGAGGCCCCGCCGGTGACGAGGGCCTTGAGCCCCTGGAAGTCGGTCATGCGGCTGCTCCCTTGTCCCGTGAGATGTGGTCCGGTGCGGGGTCGTCCGCGGCGCGGCCGTCCCGTGCGAGGTCCGCGGCCCAGAACGTGCCGTCCGGATAGCTGAACTCGGCGACGGATTCGGCCCGCATCGCCGCGGAGAAGCCCGGTGCGGTCGGGGCCGTGTAGTGGCCCGCGCGCATCACGACCGGGTCGGTGAAGTGCTCGTGGAGGTGGTCGACGTACTCGATGACGCGGTTCTCCGTGGTGCCCGCGAGGGCCACGTAGTCGAACATCGACAGGTGCTGCACGAGCTCGCACAGTCCGACGCCGCCCGCGTGCGGGCAGACGGGAACGCCGAACTTGGCGGCGAGCAGCAGGATCGCGAGGTTCTCGTTGACGCCGCCTACCCGTGCCGCGTCTATCTGCAGGATGTCGATGGCACCGGCCTGGAGGAGCTGTTTGAAGACGATGCGGTTCTGTACGTGTTCGCCGGTGGCGACCTTGATCGGGGAGACCGCCGTGCGGATCGCGGCGTGGCCGAGGACGTCGTCGGGGCTGGTGGGCTCCTCGACCCAGTAGGGGTCGAACTCGGCGAGCGCGCGCGTCCACTGGACGGCCTCGTCGACGTTCCAGCGCTGGTTGGCGTCGACGGCCATGCGGATGTCCGGGCCGATCGCCTCGCGGGCGGTGCGGCAGCGGCGGATGTCGTCGGCGAGATCCGCGCCGACCTTCAGTTTGATCTGTGTGAAGCCGTCGGCGACGGCCTGCCGGGCGAGGCGGGTGAGCCGCTCGTCGCTGTAGCCGAGCCAGCCGGGCGAGGTGGTGTAGCCGGGGAAGCCGTACTCCAGGAGCCTGGCGGTGCGGTCCGCCGCGCCCGCGCGGCCGGCCCGGAGCAGGCCGAGGGCCTCCTCCGGGCCGAGGGTGTCGGCGATGTAGCGGAAGTCGACCTGCGAGACGAGCCACTCGGGTGTGGCGTCGGCGAGGAGCTGCCACAGGGGCTTGCGGGCGCGCTTGGCCGCGAGGTCCCAGACCGCGTTGACGACCGCGCCGATGGCCATGTGCATCACGCCCTTCTCGGGGCCGAGCCAGCGCAGTTGGCTGTCGCCGACGAGGTCGCGGTTGACGGTGCCGGGGTCGGCACAGAGCTCGTCGACCTGGCGGCCGATGACGTGATGGCGCAGCGACCGGATCGCGGCGACCTGGACGTCGTTGCCGCGGCCGATGGTGAAGGTGAAACCGTGCCCCTCCAGGCCGTCGTCGGCGTCGGTGCGCAGCACCACGTAGGCGGCGGAGTAGTCGGGGTCCGGGTTCATCGCGTCGGACCCGTCCAGCTCCCGCGAGGTGGGGAACCGTATGTCGTGGGTGTCTACCGCGGTGATGCGGGCGGGCGTCGGGGACACAGGAGGCCTTTCCGGAAGGGGGCGGGCAAGCGGCGGACCGATGCGGGTCAGTCCTGTGCGCGGCCCGTGGTGACGCGGGCGATCATCAGGGCGACCAGGATGATTCCGCCGTAGATGGCCTGGATCCAGAAGGACGGCACCTGGGCGAGGGTGAGCAGGTTCTGTACGACGCCGAGGAGCAGGACGCCGGTGAGGGCGCCGAACATGGTGCCCTTGCCGCCGTCGAGGCTGATGCCTCCGATGACCGCGGCGGCGAACACCGTGAAGATCATGTTCTGGCCCTGGTTGGCGTTGATGGCGCCGACGTAGCCGGTCTGCATCAGTCCGCCGACCGCGGCGAGGGCCCCGGCGACGACGAACACGCCGAGCATGACCCGGTCGACGCGGATTCCGGCGGCGCGTGCGGCGTCCGGGTTGCCGCCGATCGCGTACAGGGAACGGCCCACGCGGTGGTACTTGAGGACGAAGCCGGTGAGGCCGAAGGCCGCCGCGGCGAGCCACACCGACATGGGGATGCTCAGGAAGGTGGTGGTGGCGAGGGTGTAGAAGGCGTCGGGCATGCCGAAGAGGGTCTTGCCCTCGGTGGCGCCGACGAGGAGGCCGCGCAGCACGATCAGCATGGCGAGCGTCACGATGAACGCGTTGAGCTTGAGTTTGACGACGAGAGCGCCGTTGAAGGCGCCGATGGCCGCGCCGACCAGCACGATGGCGATGATGCCCACGGCGGCGGGCAGGTCCGTGCCGAAACCGGCCTCGACCGCGGGCAGGACGAGGAGTGCGCCGACGGCGGGCGCGATGCCGACGACCGACTCCAGGGAGAGGTCGAACTTGCCGGTGATGAGGACGAGCGACTCGGCGAGGACGACCATGGCGAGCGCGGCGGACGCGCCGAGGATGGAGATGAGGTTCCGCTCGGTCAGGAACGAGTCGTTGACCAGTGCGCCGAGCAGCATGAGCAGCAACAGGGCGGGGACGAGGGCGAGTTCGCGGGCGCGCCGCAGCAGCACGGTCTTCGCTGCGGCCTTGTCGCGGCCCGGGCGTACGGGGGTCGTGGTCGAGGCCGACGGGGCCTTCAAGTCAGCCATGGTCCATTCCTTCGATGGAAGCGATCAGCTCGTGATCGTGGAAGCCCGCCGCGTGTTCGGCGACGATCCGGCCGTGGAAGAGCACGAGCACGCGGTCGCAGCGGCGCAGGTCGTCCAGTTCGTCGGAGACGACGAGGACGGCGGTGCCGTCCTCACGGGCGTTGTCCATGCGGGCGAGCAGGGATTCCTTGGACTTCACGTCCACGCCCGCGGTCGGGTTGATGAGGACGAGCAGGCGCGGGTCCGAGGCGAGGGCGCGGGCCATGACGACCTTCTGTGCGTTGCCGCCGGAGAGGTCGGAGACGGGCTGGTCGGGGCCCTCGGCGTGGATGTCGAGCCGCTCGATGAGGTCGTCGGCGAAGCGGCGCCGGGTGTCGGTGCCGATGAAGCCGTGGCGGCCGAGCCGGTCCAGGACGCTCATGGTGGCGTTGTCGCCGATGGTCATGCCGAAGACCAGGCCCTGGCCGTGCCGGTCGCGGGGCACGCAGCCGACCCCGGCGCGCAGGGCCGCGGTCACATCGCCGAAGGGCAGGGGGCGGCCGTCCAGGAGGGCGGTTCCCGCGGTCGGGGTGTGCAGTCCGGCGAAGCTCTCCGCGAGGTTGATCTTGCCGCTGCCGCTGGATCCGGCGAGTCCGACGACCTCTCCCTTGCGCACGGTGAGGTCGATGCCGGTGTACGACTCGCTGGTGAGGCCGTGGACGTCGAGCAGCACGGGGGCGTCGGCCGGCACTCCGGCGCGGGCCACGGCCTCCTCGGCGCTGGCCTGTTCGGCGATGACCTCGCCCGCCATGGCCTCCACCAGGGCGCCCTTGGGCAGTTCCGCGACGGGGGCGCTGGTGATCCACCGGGCGTCGCGCAGCACGGTGACGGTCTGGCACACCTCGTACACCTCCTGGAGGTGGTGCGAGATGAACAGGAACGTGACGCCGGACTCCTGGAGGGCGCGCATCCGTGTGAAGAGCCGCTCGATCTCGCGGTTGTCGAGCTGCGCGGTCGGCTCGTCCAGGACGATGAAGCGCGCCCCGAAGCTCAACGCCCTTGCGATCTCCACCATTTGGCGGTCCTCGACCTTGAGGTCGGCGGTGCGCGCGTCGGGGTCGACGCGCACGTCCCAGGTGTCGAGGACCTCCGCAGCCTCGGACCGGAGCCTGCGCCAGCTGATGAAGCCGCCGCGGCCCGACGGCTGGCGGTTGATGAAGAGGTTCTCCGCGACGGTCAACTCGGGGACGACGGTGGGCTTCTGGTAGACGCAGGCCACCTTGCGGCGCCACGCGTCGCGGTCGGTGAGCGGCGGCGCGGGCTCGCCGTCGAAGCGGACGGTGCCCGCGTCGGGGGCCTGGAGTCCGGTGAGGACGGTGACGAGGGTGGACTTGCCCGCGCCGTTGCGGCCGACGAGGGCGTGGGATTCGCCGGGCAGGACGGTCAGCCGTCCGTCCCGCAGCGCGACGGTGGGTCCGTACCGCTTGACGATGCCGGACGCCTCGACGAGCGGGGTCGTGTCGGCCCGGTCGGTGGGGGGCTCGGTCGTCGTCATTTGGCCGTGTTGCCCCACAGCTTGGCGTCGTCGACGTTCCCCTTGGTGACCAGCGGGGCGGGCAGCTGGTCCTCGAGGATGCCGCTGGGCAGCTTGACGATGGTCGAGTCGTGGTCGGTCGGGCCCGGCCGGAACTTCTTCCCGTTCATCGCGGCCTTGATGTAGTACATGCCGTACTTGGCGTAGGCGTCGGCGGGCTGCGAGACGGTGGCGTCGATCTGGCCCTTGCGGATCGCGTCGAACTCCTGCGGGATGCCGTCGTTCGAGATGACGGTGATGTGGCCCTTCTCCCCCGCCTTCTTCAGCATCCCCTTGGACTTGAGGGTCTGCACGGTGGGCGCGAGGTACACGCCACCGGCCTGCATGTATATCCCCTTGATGTCCGGGTTGGAGTTCAGCAGGGTGTCCAGCTTGGCGGCGGCCGTGTCGGACTCCCACTTGGCGGGGATCTCCAGGACCTTCAGCTTCGGGTACTTCTTCTTCACGCAGTCGCGGAAGGCCTTGGAGCGCTCGCGCCCGTTGACGGAGGCCAGATCGCCCATGATCTGCACGACCTTGCCGGTCTTGACCTGGTCGCCGAGGTAGTCGCAGGCCTTCTCGCCGTACGCGACGTTGTTGGCCCTGACCACCATCGCGACCTTGCCCTTCTCGGGGGCGACGTCGACGGCGACCACGGGCACGCCCTTGCGCTCGGCCTGGTCGAGGCCCGCGGAGATCGCGGCGCTGTCGAGCGGCGCGACGACGAGGCCCTTCACGCCCTGGTTGAGCTGGTTGTTGATGTCGGTGATCTGCTGCGAAGGGTCACTGTTGGAGTTGACGGTCTTCATCGCGTCGACGTCCTCGGACTTCGCCATCTTCGGCACGTAGTCGTTGTACGACTGCCAGAACGGCGAGGTCAGCAGGGGCAGGACCACGCCGACCTTGCCCTCTCCGCCGCCTCCGGCGCCGGGCGACGCGGTGTCCTTCGTACTACCGCACGCGGCGAGCACGAGGGACGCGCAGGCGGCCGCGGCCGCGGCACGCACCGCCCGCGAAGTCCCCGTCCTGCCGGGCCTGTTGCGCACTGTCCTGCCGACCATCTGACGGCTCCTCATCGAAGGGGGGAACGAGGGGGGAAACCTGATGACGCGAATATTTATCAGACCACTTGCCGCCCACAACACCCCTCGTCGTCAACTTTTCGCGCTTTCAGGCCGTAGTGGTCGGACCACATCTCTGGCTAGACTGCGGCGCACTCGGCCAGTGGAGGAGCGTTACGTGGACCAGCCAGACCAGTCCGCCCCGCAGAAGGGCACCGTGACGCAGCGGGCCATCGAGCAGATCAAGGCGATGATCGGCGGGGGCAGCCTCGAACCGGGCCAACGCCTGCCCACCGAGCGGGACCTGGCGGCCCAGCTGGGCATCTCGCGCAGTTCCATGCGGGAGGCGATCCGCGCGCTGACGGTCCTCGGGGTCCTCGAAGCCCGCCACGGCTCCGGCATCTACGTCACCCAGCTGGAGGCGGGCGACCTCCTGGAGACCTTCGGAGTGGTGGCGGACCTGTCCCGCGGGCCGCGCCTCGTCGAGCTCCTCGAAGTGCGCAGGGTCCTGGAGTCGACGGCGACCGCCCTGGCGGCCGCACGCATCACCGACACGCAACTGGCCGACGTGGAAAAGCACTTGGAGGCGATGAACGCCACCGACGATCCGGAGGAGATCCTCTCCCACGATCTGGCGTTCCACCGCGCTATCGCCTTCGCGGCGGGCAACGACACGATGGCCGCGATACTGGAGGGCCTCTCGTCCCGCACGTTCCGCGCCCGGGTGTGGCGCGGCTACCAAGAAGAGGGCGCCTTCGAACGCACCCGCCGCGAACACGCCCGCATCCACCGCGCCCTCGTGGCACGGGACCCGGAGGCCGCGCGCGCCGCGGCGGCGGCGCACGTGGGCGAGGTGGAGGAGTGGCTGCGGGGGCAAGTGGCCGAGGGGACGGAAAACCAGCGGCGCGATCAGGACGGCCCTGACACCATCCCGGGGTGATCACTGACCCGCACAGCACCCAGCACAGCACCCGGCACACCGAGCGCACCCACGACCGCACCGGCGGCCCCGCCGACGCGGCCGTCCGCAACAACGCCGCCTGGTGCGACGCCGTCTGCCGCTCCCACGGCGTGCCCGGCGCCGTCGAAGGCGGCGTCTGGGCCAGCCCTCGGCGCACTCCCCCGCTGTATCCCGACGCGGTGACGCTCTCCCCCGACGCGACGCCCGACGACGTGGTGTCCCGTATCGACCTCACCTCACCCGGCGCCTCCGTCAAGGACAGCTTCGGTGTGCTCGACCTTTCCGCAGCCGGGTTCGAGGTGCTGTTCGAGGCGCAGTGGATCCACCGTCCCGCGACGGACGGCGGGCGGGCGCCGGGCGTCTGGGAGCCCGTCGAGGGCGGCGAGCGGCTGGCCGCCTGGGAGGCCGCGTGGAGCGGGGACGGTACGAGCGAGGGGTTGTTCCGGGCCGCCCTGCTCGACGACGGCGCGGTCTTCCTCGCGGACACGGCCGACGGGGCGATCAGCGCGGGTGCCGTCGCCTACCCCGGCGCCTCCGTCATCGGCGTCTCCAACCTCTTCGCCGCAGACGACGACCTGGACGGCGCGTGGCGCTCCTGCCTGGACGCCACCGACCGGCTCTGGCCGGGGGTGCCGGTCGTCGGGTACGAGCACGGCGACGACCTGGCGGCCGCCCTCCGCCAGGGGTTCGAGCCCGTCGGCCCGCTGCGCGTGTGGCTGCGGGCCGACGGGTGAGGGGGGCGGTGCGGGGCCTCAGCTCCGCGTGAACCTCAGCGTCACCAGTTCGAACGGCCGCAGCGTCACCGACACCGCGTCGTCCGCGAGCTCCGGTGCCGTCACCCCGTCGAGCGGGCGCTCCAGCAGGTCGGTCACCGCGACCGAGCCCGCGGCGAACCCCGTGGTGAGCGTGGCCTTCGCCCGTCCGCCCCGCGACTCGTGGAAGCGGACGACGACATCGCCGCTGCCGTCGTCGGCGAGCTTGACGGCCGTGACGACGACGGCGTCCTCGTCGACCGTCACCAGCGGCGCCACGTCGGAGCCCCCGGTGATCCTGCGCTCGGGCAGGTTGATGCGGTAGCCCTCGCGCACCGCATCGCCGATCGCCGCGCCCGGCACCAAGGCGTGCCGGAAGCGGTGCACGCCCTGGTCCGTCTCGGGGTCGGGGAAGCGCGGGGCGCGCAGCAGCGAGACGCGGACCGTCGTGGTCGTGCCGGAGTCCTCGGTACGGACCGTGCGGGTCACGTCGTGGCCGTACGTCGAGTCGTTGACCAGCGCGACGCCCCAGCCCGGCTCCTCGATGTGCACGAAGCGGTGGTTGCACGCCTCGAACTTGGCGGCCTCCCAGCTCGTGTTGGTGTGCGTGGCACGGTAGAAGTGACCGAACTGGGTCTCCGAGGCGTACCGCTCCGCGTGGATGTCCAGCGGGAAGGCGAGCTTCAGGAACTTCTCCGTCTCGTGCCAGTCGACCTCGGTGTCGATGTCGAGGCGCTGGGCACCGGGCGCGAGCGTGAGCACCTGGGTGAGGCGCGAGTCGCCGAAGGTGCGCACGACACGGACCGACGCGCCGTCGACCGCCTCCACCCGGTCCGCCTCGACCAGGTCGGTGACAGTGTTGCGGTAGAACTCGTCGACGTCCCACGCGTCCCACATGTTCGGGAAGTCGGCGTGCACCTGGGGCAGGTTGGCCACCCCTCCGGGCGCGACGGTCTCCCGGCCCGCCACCAGGTCGTACGCGGAGACGACCAGGCCGCGCCCGTCGATCTCCACCCGCAGCAGACCGTTGTCGAGGACGTAGCCGCCGTCCGCGCGCGTGGCGATCGCCGAGGCGCCGTCGACCGCCGCGGCGCGGGCACCGCCCGCGGGCACGCCGTCACGGGTGTGCGGCGTGGAGTTGAAGACCAGTGCGCCGGACCCCTCACCCGCGAGGGCGCGCTGCGCCTTGTCGATGATGCCGTTCAGTTCCTGGGCGACGGCCGCATAGGTCGCACGGGCCTCGCGGTGCACCCAGGCGATGGACGAGCCGGGCAGGATGTCGTGGAACTGGTGGAGCAGCACCGTCTTCCAGACGCGGTCCAACTGCTCGTAGGGGTAGGCGAAATCGGGCGCGCGGACGGCGGCCGTGGCCGCCCACAGCTCCGCCTCGCGCAGCAGGTGCTCGCTGCGTCGGTTGCCCTGCTTGGTGCCCGCCTGGCTGGTGAGCGTGGCGCGGTGCAGCTCCAGGTAGAGCTCGCCGACCCAGACGGGGGCGTTGGGGTACTCGGCCTCCGCCTTCTCGAAGAAGGCGGCCGGGGTCTCCCACTGGACGGTCGCCGAACCCTCCAGGTCACGGAGTCGACCCGCCTTGGCGATCATCTCGCGGGTGGTGCCGCCGCCGCCGTCACCCCAGCCGGTGGGCGCGAGGGAGTGCCGGGCGACGCCCTTGTCCTTGAAGTTCTTCGCCGCGTGGGCGATCTCGCTGCCCTTCATCGAGCAGTTGTACGTGTCGACGGGCGGGAAGTGCGTGAAGATGCGGGTGCCGTCGATGCCTTCCCAGTTGAAGGTGTGGTGCGGGAAGCGGTTGGTCTGCGACCACGAGATCTTCTGCGTGAGCAGCCACTTGGACCCGGCCGCCTTGATGATCTGCGGAAGCCCGGCGGCGAAGCCGAAGGTGTCGGGCAGCCAGGCCTCGTCGTTCTCGACGCCGAACTCGTCGAGGAAGAACCGCTTGCCGTGCACGAACTGCCGGGCCATCGCCTCGGAGCCCGGCATGTTGGTGTCCGACTCGACCCACATGCCGCCCGCGGGCACGAACCGCCCGTCGGCGACCGCCTTCTTCACCTTCGCCCACACCTCCGGGCGGTGCTCCTTGATCCACGCCCACTGCTGCGCCTGCGACATGGCGAAGACGAAGTCCGGCTCGTCCTCGATGAGCGCGGTCATGTTCGACGTCGTGCGCGCCACCTTGCGCACCGTCTCGCGCAGTGGCCACAGCCACGCCGAGTCGATGTGGGCGTGCCCGACGGCGCTGATGCGGTGCGCCGAGGGCTCGGCGGGGGTGGTGAGCACCCCTTCGAGCTGCGCCCGTGCCGCGGCGGCCGAGCCGTTCACGTCCTGGAGGTCGACGGCGTCGAGGGCGCGGCCGACCGCGCGCACGATGTCGTAGCGCCGCCCGGAGTCCTGGGGCAGTTCCTGCATCAGTTCGCCGAGGACTTCGAGGTCGATGACGAGCTGCCACACCGTCTCGTCGAAGACGGCGAGGTCCATGCGCTCCAGCTTGTACTGGGGCTCGCTGCCCGCGGTCTCCTTGTCGCCGAGCTGCGTGGGCAGGAAGGGGTGGTAGTCGAGGATGACGGGGTTGGACGCGGCCTCGACGTGCAGCCGCACCTCCTCGCCGCCCTCGGCGGGGGCCGCGACGCGCACCCACTGGTTGCGCGGGTTGAGGCCCTTCACGGGGGTGCCGTCGGGGCGGTAGACGAGGCCCTCGCACTGGAAGCCCGGCATGTTCTCGTCGAAGCCGAGGTCGAGGATGGCCTCGACGGTCTTTCCCGCCCACTCCTTCGGCACGGTCCCGGTCACCCGGAACCAGCTGGTCCCCCAGGGCGCCCCCCACTTCTCACCGGCCGCGGTCGGCGTCGGCTCCGCGGCGAGCCCTTCGGCCACCGGGACCGGCTCGCCCGGCGCGTTCCACACGGCGACGTCGAGCGGCACGGAGACGGGGTAGACGGCGGGCCTGATGCGCTCGTCCAGAACGCGCTTGAGTCGGGCTTCGACGAGGGTGCGGTCGTCATGCATGAGGGGTCTCCCGGTGGTTCTTTGGTGCGAGTGGGTGGGGGGCGGGTGGGCGGTGGGCTTTCCCCGATCCCGCCCCTTCCCGAACTGGGGCTCCGCCCCAGACCCCGCTCCTCAAACGCCGGAGGGGCTGAAAGATAAAGACTCAGCCCGTCCGGCGTTTGAGGACGAGCCCGAAGGGCGATTTGGGGGTCCAGGGGGCGGAGCCCCCTGGTATCGGGAAGGGGCGGGGTCGGGGAAGGAGGAGCGTTCTGGCCTAGCGGACCTCCCCCGGTGTCACGACCTCCGTGATGCCCCGCGCAGCGAGGTGCCCGGAGTCCGCCGCCCGTCCGGCGAGGACCACCGTGGGGCGTACTCCGTCCGCCACGAGCCGTGCGTACGCCTCGAAGACCGCCCCTCCGGGAGCGCACTCCGAGCGCCGGGAAGGGTCGTCGTCCACGACGAGCGCGGTCGTCCGGGGCGCGGGCGCGTACGTGCGGTCGCGCCACGACTCCGCGATCCGGGCGATCGCGGCCCCCGCGGGCTTGACCTTGCCGTCATTGGTCAGCAGGCCGAGGCTGTACTCCAGCTCGGGGAAGTCGGCGAGGTCGCGAGAGACGTCGTGCGAGCACCACCACGTCACGCCCCACACGTCCTGGCAGTCGAGCGCCGACTCCACGGTGTCCTCGGTGAAGGCCGCGGCGTGCTCGGCGGGGATCAGCGGCGCGGGCGCGCCGACCTCCTGCAGCCAGACGGGGCGGTGCGGGTCGACGGCCCAGGCCTTGGACAGCTCGATCATGTACGCGGCGTGCGTACGGGTCGCCACCCCCGTGCGGCCGTGGCGCTGGGCCGTGCCGTTGAACACCCAGGAGTGCACGGCGGTCACCGCGCCCAGCCGGGCGGCCTGCGCCGGGGTGAAGGGCTGGTCGTCCTGGTACCAGGCGGCGTCGTACTCGGCGTGCAGGTGCAGCTTGCCGGGCGCGCCCTCCTCGCAGGCGGCGAGGACGGTGCGCAACCAGCTCTCCGCCTGCTCCTGGGTGATGCGGTCGGGGTCGGGGTGCGGGCCCGCCGAGAACTGGTTGATCTCGTTGCCGATGGTCATGCCGATGAAGTTCGGCCGGTCGGCGAGGGCGGCGGCGAGGGTGCGCAAGTAGTCGGCCTGCCCGGACACCACGTCGGGGTCGGTGAAGATGTTCCGCCGGTGCCAGGTCTGCGTCCACGCGGGCAGGAAGTCGAAGCTGGAGAGGTGTCCCTGGAGGCCGTCGACGTTGACGTCGAGTCCGCGTTCGGCGGCGGCGTCGGCGAGCTGGACCAGCTGGTCGACGGCGCGCGGGCGGATCAGGGTGCGGTTCGGCTGGAAGTACGGCCAGATCGGGAAGACCCGGATGTGGTCGAGGCCGAGCGAGGCGATGGCGTCGAGGTCGGCGCGTACGGCGTCGAGGTCGAAGTCGAGCCAGTGGTGGAACCACCCCTGACCGGGCGTGTAGTTGGCGCCGAAGCGCGGCCGGGCCGAGGGCGGCCGGGAGGGGGTTGCGGAAGGCGATGCGGAAGGCAATGCGGATCCTGGTTCTGGAGAGTTCGGGGTGGTGCCGCTCAGCCCTTGACCGCGCCCTCGCCCACACCGCGGAAGAAGTACCGCTGCAGGCAGGCGAAGAGGATGATCAGCGGGAGCACGGCGATGACGGTGCCGGCGGCGACGAGGCGCTCGTCGTTGGCGAAGGTGCCGTGCAGGTAGTTCAGGCCGATGGTGAGCGTGAAGCGGTCCGGGTCGCTCAGCACGATCAGCGGCCACAGGAAGTCGTCCCAGGCCCCCATGAAGGCGAAGATCGCGACGACCGCGAGGGTGCCCTTGACGGCGGGCAGCGCGATGCGCAGGAACCGCTGCCAGACGTTGGCGCCGTCCACGAACGCGGCTTCCTCGATCTCGTAGGGCACGTTGAGGAAGGCGTTGCGCATCAGCAGGACGTTGAGCGCGGAGACGCAGCCGGGCAGCAGCACACCGATGAGGGTGTTGTTCAGACCGAGCTCACGCATGGTGGTGAACTGGGCGATGATGATGCCCTCGACGGGCACCAGCATGGCCAGGACGAAGGCGATCGTGGCCGCCCTGCGGCCGCGGTAGCGCAGGCGCGCCAGGGCGTATCCGGCGAGCGCGGCGCCCACGCAGTTGGTCACCACGTTGGCGGCGGCCACCTTGAGCGAGTTGAGCGCGTAGTCCCAGACGGGGATGGTGTCCGAGACGCGCTCGAAGTTGTGCAGGGTCGGGTCGTCGGGCAGGAACTTCGGCGGCGAGCTGAAGATGTTCTCGTGCGGGCCCTTGAGCGCGGTGGACAGCTGCCAGAGGAACGGGCCGATCATGAGCGCGAGGACCGCGATCAGGAGCACGTAGCGCAGGACGATCTCCCATACGGGCATCCTGCGGCCGTTCTCGTCGGTGATCCGCCTGCGACGCGGCTTGCGGGCCTTGTCGGTGCGTGTCTCGTGGCGCGCACCGCCGTCGATGGTGGTCACGCGTCCTCCTTCCGGTCCGCCCGCAGGACGAGCAGCATGAGCGCGACGGTGACGACGAAGACGACGACGGAGATGGCCGAGGCGTAGCCCACGCGCCCGGTCAGTCCGGTGCCGACGCGCTGGACGAGCATCACGAGCGTGGTGTCCTCGCCCGCGGGGCCGCCGGTGGGCCCCGCCATCAGATAGACCTCGGAGAACACCTTGAACGCGGCGACCGAGGAGAGGGCGGCGACGAGCACCATGGTGGAGCGCACGGCGGGGACGGTGACGCTGAAGAAGCGGCGCACGGCCCCCGCCCCGTCGACGGAAGCGGCCTCGTGGAGCTCGCGGGGCACGTTGGCGAGCGCCGCGAGGTAAATGATCATGTAGTAGCCGAGGCCCTTCCAGACCGTGACCGCCATGGCGCTCAGCAGGAGGAGCCACTGGTCGCTGAGGAATCCGGCCTTGCCGACCCCCACCGCCTCCAACAGGGCGTTGACCAGGCCCCGTTCGTCGAGCATCCACACCCAGATCAGGCCGACCACGACGATGGACGCGACCACCGGCGTGTAGAAGGCGGAGCGGAAGAACGTGATGCCGGGAATGTGCTTCTGGACCAGCAGGGCGAGCAGCAGCGGCAGGATGACGAGCGCGGGCACGACCCCGAGGACGTACAGCGTGCTGTTGCGCAGGCCGATCCAGAACATCTCGTCGTGCCACAGCTCCTGGAAGTTGGCGAAGCCGACGTAGTCGCCCTCGATGAGGGTCCGTTTGTCGGTGAACGCGTTGTTCAGCGTGCTGAGGAACGGATAGAGGATGAACACGCCGACGATCACAAGGCCAGGCGCCGCGAACAGCCAGGGGCTGCTGGGCAGTTGGCGCCGGATGCCGCGGCGGGGGCCGCGCCCGTCGGGGCGCGGCTCCTTGCGTACGGCGTCTGCGGTCGCGATGTCGGTGGGGGCGGCCTGGGAGGCGGTGGAGCTCTTCATGGCGGTACCGGTTCCTGGTCTCAGCTCTGCTGCAGCAGCCGGTCGCAGTTCTTGACAGCGTTGTCAAGTGCTTCCTTGGGGCTCTCCTTGCCCTGCAGCGCCTTGGCGACGGAGTTGCGCAGCTCGACCTTCATCTGCTCGCTGAAGAGCACGGGGGTGTAGTTCACCGCGGTCTTGATGGACTTGGCGGCCGCCACGCGCACGCGCGTCTCGTCCTTGCCGTCCTGCTTGGTGAAGTACGGGTCGTCGAGGGAGCCCTCGGTGCTCGGGAAGATCGCGACCTTCTTGGCGAACTCCATCTGGCGCTGGGCGTCGGTGACGTAGTGCGCGAAGGCCACGGCGGCGGGCGTCTGCTTCGTCTTGGTGTTCACCATGACGCCCATGACGTACATGTTGTCCTTGCCGGTGCTGCTGATCTGCGGCGTGATGCCGATGTTCTTGTAGAGCCGCGGCGCGTCCTTCTTGAACTTCTCCAGGTCCAGCGCGCTGCCCGGGTTCATGGCGACGGCCTCGGTGAGGAACTTCTTGCCGGTGGACTCGGGCGTCGCGGTGAGGGCCTGCCCGTCCAGGGCCTTCGCGTCGTACAACTTCTTGTACTTGGTGAGGAGTTCGACACCCTTGGCGTCGTTGAAGGTGAAGCCGGTGCCTTCCTTGTTCATCAGCGGGACGCCGTAGCGCCCGAAGTCCTCGACGGTGGGGACGTTGGCGAGCGTGGCGACCTTGCCGTCGCTCTTGTCGGCCAGCTCCAGGGCGTCGTCGAAGAGCTTGTCGTACGTCGTCGGGGGCTTGTTCTCGTCGAGACCCGCGTCCTTGAACAGGCGCTTGTTGTAGAAGAGCGGCCCGGTGTTGAGGTACCAGGGGAAGGCGAACGTCCCCTCCATGCCCGGTATCTGGTGGCTCTTCCAGGCTCCGGGGAGGTACTCCTTCTCGTACTTCCCCGCCGACTTGTCCAGGTCGAGGGCGAGGCCCGCCTTGGCGAGCGGGGCGACGAGGTCGGGCGAGACGTTGACGACGTCCGGCAGGGTGCCAGCGGCCGCGTCGGCGCTGATCTTGTCGGCGTAGCCCTCGCCGGGCTGGTCGACCCACCTGACCTTCGTGCCCGGGTACTTCGCCTCGAAGCCGTCGACGACGCCCTCGAAGTACGACTTGAAGTTCGCCTTCAGGTTCCAGGTCTGGAAGGTGATCTCACCCTCGACCTTGCCCGACGCGTCGGTCGAACCTCCGCCGTCGTCTCCGTCACCACAGGCGCTCAACGGCAGCAGGACGGCGAGGACGGCGCCTGCGGCGACCGCTCTGCGGGGATTACGGGAGATACGCACGGTGAAACGGCTCCTTTGCTCGGCCCAGCGTGAGACGGCGGTGACTGCAACCGTCCGAGCCGGGCAATCCACGCCGAGGCAGACCCTGCATGGAACTGTGGCGCAAAGTCAATGGATTCGTGGAACATAAATCGAAGATCGGTCGATCATCCGGGCAACTGAGCAGGTCAGGAGGGTGCGTTGAAGGTCTTGCGGCGGACGACTAATGCGCTTTAGAGTCTGAGCGCTCAAGCGCATTAGTATCCGGGAGCCAGGAAAGGGGCAACGGGTGCAAGGCAAGCGGTCACCGGCGCGCCGGCCGACCATGAAGGACATCGCGCGCCGCGCCGGGGTCTCCGAGAGCGCCGTCTCCTTCGCGCTCAACGACCGGCCCGGCGTCTCGGACATCACTCGTGACCGGGTGCGCAGGGTCGCCGAACAGCTGGGCTGGCGGCCCAGCACGGCGGCGCGCGCCCTGTCCGGCGAGGGTTCGGCGACGGTGGGCCTCGTGGTGGCGCGCCCGGCGGCGACCCTCGGCGTCGACTCGTTCTTCCTGCAGCTGATCTCCGGGGTCCAGGAGGTCCTCGCGGAGCGGCACCTGGGACTGCTGTTCCAGGTCGTGGAGGACGTCGAGGCCGAGTGCGCGGTCTACCGCCGCTGGTGGGCGGAGCACCGGGTGGACGGCGTCCTGGTGGTGGACCCGCGCACGGACGACCCGCGGCCCGCGCTCCTCGACGAGCTGGGGCTCCCCGCGGTGGTGACGGGCGGCGTGCCCGACCCGGACGCCGGGCACCCCGGCCTGTCCACGGTCTGGGCGGACGACGCGGGTGCGATGGCCTCGGTCGTCGGCCATCTGCATGCGCTCGGGCACCGTCGCATCGTGCACATCGCGGGCCTGGAGGGGCTCGCGCACACCGAGCGCCGCATCCGCACGCTGCGCGTCGAGGCGGCGGGCCGCGGGCTGTCCGGGGTGCGTTCGGTGACGACGGACTACTCCGACACCGAGGGCGCCGCCGCGACCCGGCGGGTCCTGGGGTCCGCCGAGCCCCCGACGGCGCTCGTGTACGACAACGACGTGATGGCCGTCGCCGGGGTCGCCGCCGCCACCTCCCTCGGCTTCACGGTCCCGGACGACGTCTCGGTGGTCGCCTGGGAGGACTCGGCGCTGTGCCGCATGGTGCACCCGTGGCTGACGGCCCTGTCCCGGGACACGGTGTCCTTCGGCAGGACCGCGGCCCGCGAGCTCCTCGCCCTCCTCGACGACGGGCCCGGGGCCACGGTTCAGGTGCCGCTGCCCCGGCTCATCGAACGCGAGAGCACGGGGCGGGCACGAGGGTGACCCGGTGTCACGCGGGCGGCCCGGGAGGCCACGGGAGCCCGGCGAGGATCGGCAGCAGCGACTCCTCCTCGTAGTCGAGGTGGGACGTCAACTCCTGTGACATGCGCGCGAGTTCAGCACGGAACCGTACGGGGTCCGCGCCCCCGACATCCGCCAGGAGCCCGGCGAGTCCGCCCTGGATGCGGGCCACCTTCCGGTGCTCCTCGGCGAGCCGGTCGAAGGTCTCGCGCAGCTCGGGGTGGTAGCCCGCCATGGTGGGGAAGAGATGTGCGTCCTCGCCGGTGTGGTGGAACTCCAGGGCGTCGCAGAACGCCAGGCAGTGCTGCCTGATCTGCAGGCCGAGACCCGGCGACGGCGGCGCGCCCGGCCCCCGGTGACCGGCGAGCGCGGCGAAGTACGCGTCGGTCTCGTCGCGCACGTGCCGCAGCTGGCCGCGCAGCCAGAGGTGGACCTGAATCATCTTGTCGGCGAAGTCGGTGGCCTCTTCGGGGATGTCGGCCTCGTGCGCGGGCCGTTCCAGGACGACGACCGGCAGAATCCGGCTCGTCCGCGCCTGGTACGCGCCGTATCCGGGGTCGGCGGCCACCACCCGCCCGAAGAGCCGGTCGCGCCGCTCCCCTTCGGCGGGGACCGCGACGGCCTCGAACGTCTCGGTGCCGAGCTCCACGCTCACCGTGGGGTGCGCGAGGACGTTGTGGTACCAGTCGGGGTGGCGCGGGCCGCCGAGGTCCGACCCGACGATCAGGAGCAGGCCGCCGTCGCGGACGTAGCCGAGCGGGGTGGTGTGCTGCTTGCCGGACTTCGCTCCGGTGGTGGTGAGCAGGAGGAGGTCGCCGCCCTCGAAGGGGCCGCCGACCTTTCCGCCGCCCGCTCGGAACTCGTCGATGACGGACTGGTTGAAGGGTGTGGGCATGACGGTGTCGCATCTCCGTACGGGGTACGCGGGACCGCGTCGGCAGCATCGGCCGACGGCGTTCGTCGCGGTGTGAACGAGGGGAGTCGCGGGCCACGCAGGAGGCGTGACCGGCGGCGCGCGCAAGGCGCGCGGGTCAGGCGATGGCCTGGCGGTGAGAACTCATGACGTACTCATCGGCGTCGTCCCTGAGTGAAGGTGCTCGCCCGCTCGCCGACCTGCCCACTGCTCTCTGGTCGGCGCCACGCGGCACGAGCACCATTACAGTCACCCACTCCCCCGCATGTCAACGCGGGCCCGCCTCACACCTCCGAGCGGTAGAGGCCGAACTCCGCGATCCGCACCGTGCTCCGCGACCGCGTCACCCGCAGCCGCCACCGGCGTGCCGTCACCGGCCCGGCGAGCGTCAGGACACGGCTCGCCCCCACCGTGTCCACCTCGGTCACGGTCTCCCACCCGTCGCCGACGCGTGCCTCGACGACCGCGTGCTCCAGCTGCTGGCCGTGCCGGATGTCCTCGGCGAGCCGGATCCGGTCGACCTCGTGCGCCCGCCCGAGGTCGACGGTGACCGCACCGGCCGCCCGGTCGTGCCGCGGGTGACTGCCGTGCGCGAGGTCCACGGGGAGCTCGCGCCGGATGCGCTCGCGGAACTCGCGCAGCCGCGCCACGTCCGCGTCCGGGAGCAGGCCGCGCCGGTCCGGCGGAATGTTCAGCAGGAGCACGGAGTTGCGGCCGACCGAGCGGAACCAGATGTCCGTCAACTGCTCGACCGTCTTGGGCTGTTGGTCATCGTGGTAGAACCATCCCGGCCTGATGGACACATCGCACTCGGCGGGCCACCACTGCAGGTACTGGGCGACGGAACGCGCCTCGGCGAGCGCCTCGCGGCTGCCCTGGTCGGGCGCGTCGTACTTGAGGGCGTAGTCGATGCTGCCGTTGCCGGAGTCCTTGACGGGGACGACGCTCCACTCGTTCTCGCGCGCGAGACCGCCTTCGTTCCCGACCCAGCGCACGTCGGGGCCGCGCACCGCCATGGTGGCGTCCGGGGCGAGCGCGCGGATCAGCGCGTACCAGCTGTCCCAGTCGTACGTCTCCACCTTCTCCGGCGGGATGCGGCCCTGTGCCCCGTCGAACCACACCTCGTCCACGGGGCCGTACTCGGTGAGTACTTCGTAGAGCTGGTTGAGCATATGGGCGCCGTAGTCGGTGGCGTCGAGCGTGAAGGAGCGCGGCCGGGAGCCCGCCCGGTCGTCGCCGGGCACCAGGGTGGGGATGGTGCGCGCCGCACGTTTGCTGCCGTTGGCGTAGACGCCATCGAGGTACTGGTTCTCGTCGGCGGGCGAGATGTAGACGCCGACCTTGATGCCGTACCTCCGCAGCGACTTGGCGAACGACCGGAGCACATCGCCCTTGCCACCCTGCCAGCTGCTGCTCACGACGCTGTGCCGGGTGTAGCGCGAGGGGTAGAGCACGAAGCCGTCGTGGTGCTTGACGGTGAGGATGGCGAGCTTGAATCCTCCGTCGCGCAGGGCGCGCGCCCATTGGTCGGTGTCGAGCGCGGAGGGCTGGAAGACGTCCGGGTCCTCGTCGCCCGTCCCCCACTCCAGGCCGGTGAAGGTGTTGACGCCGAAGTGCAGGAACGCGGTCTGCTCCAGTTGCTGCCAGGCGATCTGCCGTGCGGTGGGGCGGACCCGGGCCGCCTTGGCGACCAGCGTGTCGGGGGTGTCGGCGGGGCCGATGCGGATGCGGTGGGGCGGTTCCGCGCCACCGGGCCTTGCTCCACCGGGCCATGCTCCAACGGGCCGAGCGGTGGCGGCCGCGGCGAGCGCGGTGCTCGACGCCGCGACGGACGTGGTGACGGCGGCGGCCATGAAGAGGCGTCTGCTGACGGTCATCAGGTGCCGATCTCCTTCGGGAGTCAGGGGGCGGGGCCGGTCAGTGTGCGGTCAACGTCCAGGTGGTGGGCGGCCGTTGGTCGGCCGGGTACTGGAGGGTCCGCCCGTCGTCCGTGACGTGGGCGGCCATGCGCGTGACGGCGTTGGTGAGCCGGTGGCCGCCCGGCACCCGCGTGATCTCCCACCGCTGCAGCGTGTTCGCGGGGTCGCAGGTCTCCTCGGTGACGGCCGTGCCGGGCTGCAGCGGCACGTTGAGCGTCAGCTTGCCGCTGCGGGTCTCCAGACACTTCCCGCTCGCCGCGTCCTTCAGCGTCGCGTACCCGTCGGCGGTGCGCTCGACCTCGACGTCCCGGGGCCCGGCCAGGCCCTCGCTGTCGCGCAGGGTGTACGTCCCGTCGGCGACCGGCACCTTCGCCAGGTCCCGCCACCCTGGCGCGTGGCCCACGGCTCCGGCGCGGTCGGTGAATTCGGCGTACGTCGGGTCGGGGTGTGCGTCGCCCCAGGTGACCTGGGCGATGTGGGCGAGCGGCAGAGCCATGGCGGCGGCGACCTCGTTCTCGGTCTCGCCGCGTCCGTTGTCGGGCCACAGGCTGATCTTGGCGCCGGTGATGCCGTCGCGGGTGGCGAGCTTCTCGCCCTCGAAGGTCCGGGGGTCCCACTGCTCGTCGTACAGCTTCCGCGTGTCGGTGTGGAAGCCGCCGCGCACCAGGTAGAGGGAGTAGGCGGCGTTCATCAGCGGGTGGCCCTGCTCGATGAGGCGGCTGGGCTTCGTCCGCACGTCCAGCCAGTGCTCGACGGTCGTGCCGGGTGCGACGGGCACGGTGTTGGCACCGGTGAGGCCGTCGTTCCAGATGCGCAGGTCCTTGCCCTTGCCGGTGACGTAGGCGTGCACGCGGTTCACGAAGTCGATGAAGGCGTCCTGCGGGGTGGCGTTCTCGCCGTACTTCTTCTTCGCGTACTCCAGGACGTGCGGGTACTTCGCGAAGTCGGAGCCGAGCATGTACTCGTCGGCGCCCATGTGCCACGAGGTCGCGGGGAAGACCTCGGCGTACTCGTCGATCAGGCTCTTGTAGTAGGCGAAGGACGCGTCCTTGGTGATGTCCAGGCGGGACGGCTGCGGCTTGCCGTCGGAGTCGGTGAGCTGCAGGTCCGGGCGCTTCTCCAGCCACGGGTCCATATGGCCCGGTGAGTTGATCTCCGGGACGATCGTGACGTGGTACTTCTCGCCGAGCGCGACCAGGCGGCGCAGTTCGCTCTTGGTGTAGTAGCCCCAGGAGTTGGCCTCGGGGTGTGCGTCGCTCTTGACCTTGAGCTCCAGGAGCAGCTGGTTCTGCTTGCGGTAGGCCATGTCGCGCAGCAGGTTCTCCAGCCACGGCGTGGAGATGTTGATGTAGCAGGCGCAGACTCCGACGCCGCGCTCCTTGTAGCGCGGCACGTCGACGGTGCGCCCTGCCGGGACGCGGTCGCTCCGGGCCAGGAGCTGGAGCAGGGTCCTGGTGCCGTAGAAGGCTCCGGCCTCGCGGGCGCCGGTGATCTCCAGTCGCTCGCCCGCCCGCAGGTCGTAGCCCTCGGCGCCGAGCGGTTTCCGGGTGCGGTCGACGTCGATCACGACGTCTCCGTCGCGCGCCGCATCGCGGGTCACGGGGACGCGCCCCTTGCCCGCGGCCTTCAGGTCGTCGGCGAGGGTGGCGGCGACCCGGCGCGACGCGGGATCGCGTGCGACGAGGCGGGTGCCGGGGCCGTAGCGGAAGCTTCCCTCGGCGGGGGTCCAGTCGGTGAGCGCGGGGACGGTCGTCGGGGGCGCCTCGGCAGTCTCCTGGGCGGTGGCCGCCGGGAGGGGGACCGCGAGCAGCAGGGCTGCCGCGACGGCCGTGCCCAAGACTCCCAGGACTCCCGAGACACCCGAGACTCCCGAGACACCCAAGAATCGGAGCGAACGCAGTTCGGTCATGAGGTCCGATGATTCAAGCGCCCCACAAGAGTGTCAATGCATCGTGCGCCCCGGGGACTTGGACATTTGCACTGCCTCTCCTCAGCACCCGGCGCCGCGATTCGGCCGGAACCATCGGATGAATGACCCTCCGGACACGCCTGTGCCCCCGGCCATGGAGGGCAGGGGGCACGTGGCGAAGCGGACCGGACCGGTGCCGACTCAGTCGATACCGGGGAGGATGTGCGGCTCGGCGAGGTCGTCCTCGTAGCCGGCCAGACGGATGGGGGCCGCTTTGGCCCACGCCTCCAGATTGCGGAGCTTCTGGGGCCGTCCGACCCCTTCGCCGCCGCGTTCCGCCGGTCGCTTTTCGTGCTTCGTCAGATCTGGTGTCACCGCGCACTCCTTTGTGTCGCGTAACGGAAGGACAAGGGCAGTTCGGTCGCGGTGGCGCCGTTCTCTGGCGGGACCGCGGCCGTGGTGCCGGCCTGTCCCCGGAGCGGCCGGGAGATGCTTGTGGATCTCCCGTGGCCGCCCGTTCGCACTACATTAACCAAATGAGCGCGCCCGCGCTCGATGGGGACCTGAGTCGGAGTGGATTCCGGACAAAGGCGCCCTGGCGGCCTCCTGGGGCCGCGGGGGCCGGGGCTCCCCGAGCCCCGGACGGGACACGCACCCGACGACCCCGCCGGGCGACGGGCACACACGGGTGCATCTCGGCCACCACCTGTGACGACGGCGGGTGTTGGGGCTTGGCGGCGGGTCCGGTCACGGCGGGCACACAACCGCTTACGACTGGCGCAAAAGGGACAGCCGGTCCGGATCCCGCGGTATGCGGCGACCCGGACCGGCTGTCCGAGGGGTGAGACGGCGTCTCAGCCGTTTACCACTTGCCCGGCTCGTAGTCCTTGAGGAAGACGCCGTACACGTCCTCGCCCGCCTCGCCGCGCACGACCGGGTCGTAGACGCGGGCGGCGCCGTCGATCAGGTCGAGCGGCGCGTGGAAGCCCTCCTCGGCAAGACGCAGCTTGTCGTAGTGCGGGCGCTCGTCGGTGATCCAGCCGGTGTCCACCGAGGTCATCAGGATGCCGTCGGTCTGGAACATCTCCTGGGCACTGGTGCGCGTCACCATGTTCATCGCGGCCTTCGCGGCGTTGGTGTTCGGGTGCCCCGCGCCCTTGTAGCCACGGCCGAAGACGCCCTCCATCGCCGAGACGTTGACGATGTGGGCCCGGCCGCTCGGCGCCTTCTTCGCGGCGTCGGCCATGGCCTGGCGCAGCGCGCTGATCAGGATGAACGGCGACGTGTAGTTGCACAGCTGGGTCTCGAGGAGCTCCACGGGGGAGATCTGCTCGATGGTCTGCACCCAGGTGTTGCTGTCGACGACGTCAGGGACGAGGCCGCCCGCGTCGATGGCGGTGCCGTCGAGGTGCCTGGCGACGCTGGCGTTGCCCGCGACGAGGGCGAGGTCGGCGACCTTCTGCGCGTCCAGGCCGCTGGTGCCGAGGGGCAGCGCGGCGAGGCCGTCGACCGCGCCGGAGTTGAAGGCGCCGATGACGGAGTGGGCGGGCAGCTCCCCGGCGGGCAGCGGCGCGCTCTCGCCCTCCACCAGCGCGGCGTAGGCGGAGGGCAGGCGGCGCACGGTCTGCGTCGCGTTGTTGATCAGGATGTCCAGCGGGCCCGCCGCGGTGAGCCGCTCGGCGAGGGCCACGGACTGGGCCGGGTCGCGCAGGTCGATGCCGACGACCTCCAGGCGGTGGATCCAGTCGGCCGAGTCGTCCATCGCCTTGAA
This sequence comes from Streptomyces sp. NPDC004732, assembly GCF_040609235.1. Lineage (NCBI taxonomy): Bacteria > Bacillati > Actinomycetota > Actinomycetes > Kitasatosporales > Streptomycetaceae > Streptomyces > Streptomyces sp. NPDC004732. The sequence goes on along the minus strand of NZ_JBEXJR010000019.1, from coordinate 44,465 downwards.
GCGGCGGATGGCGTCCTTGGGGAACCGGGTCGTGATCGTCGTGTGGGCGCCGTCCCGGAGGAGGCGCAGCGCGATGTACATGCCGATCTTGGCGCGTCCGCCGGTGAGCAGCGCGCGCTTGCCGGTGAGGTCGGCGCGGGCGTCGCGCTTGTTCCGGTTCAGCCGGGCGCAGTCGGGACAGAGCTGGTGGTAGAAGTAGTCGACTTCCACGTACCGGGCCTTGCAGGTGTAGCAGGAGCGCGGGCGCTGGAGTATCCCCGCGATCCGGCCCTCCTCCGTCTGCGACGAGGGCAGCAGGCCCTCGGTCTCGTCGTCGATGCGCTGCGCGGAGCCGGTGGCGGTGGACTCGGTGACGGCCTTGTCGTGGGCGGTCTTGGCGGCGCGGCGCTCCTGGCGGCGGCGCTGCTTCACCGTCCGGTAGATCCCGGCCGTGGCCCGGCGCACGGCGATCGCGTCCGGGTGGTCGACGTCCAGCTTGTCGAGCTCGTCGAGCACGGCGAGGCAGACGGCGAGACGGTCCGGGTCGATGCCGGGGCCGTACGCCTCGTGCTCGACGGGCCCCTCCTGGCTTGCGTCTGTCACCGTCATCGCCGCTGTCCTCGTGTCCATCCGTGCCACGGCGCATCTGGTCGTCCGCGGAAGCTCCAAAAGGAGGAGTTTACGTAGCGGCGGGCCTGCTCACCAAACCCGTGTTCCTGGCACACACCGCCACGAGGGCGTCGATCTCGTCCCGCAGGCTCTGCGCGAGGAGCGCCAGGTCGGGCACGGCCGCGGCGTCCGCGACCAGCCCGTAGTGCACTCGCCCCCGGTAGGTGGAGACGGCGACGGCGAGCGACTGGCCGCGGGCGAGCGGCGCGAAGGGGTAGACCTCGGCGAGGCGGCAGCCGCCGAGCCGCAGTCCGATGCCGGGCAGCGGGACGCTGGTGACGAGGATGTCGAAGAGCAGCCGGGCGGCCTGCGCGACGACGGGGCCGCCGATCCGGTGGCCGAGCGACGGCACGTGCTCGGCGAGCAGCGCCACGGCTCCGGCGCCCCGCTCGGGGCCCGCGTCCTTGTTGCGGTCCATGGCGGCGCGCACGCTGCGCAGCCTTTCCAGGGGATCCTCGTGGCCGACGGGGAGCCGGACCAGATAGCCGGAGAGCCGGTTGCCCGGGGGCTGCGCGGTGCGGGGCCTGCGCCGGGAGACGGGGATCAGGGCGCGCGGCTCGACTCCCTCGCTGCAGTCGCCGCGCTCGTCGAGCCAGCGGCGCAGGGCGCCCGCGACCACGGCGATCAGTACGTCGTTGACGGTGCCGCCGACGGCTTTGCGCACCTGGTGCACGTCGTCCAGGTCGAGGACGACTCCGGCGGTGCGGCGGGTGCCGGTGGCGGACGAGGCGAGCGCGGCGCAGGAGCGTACGCCCAGGGTCGCGCGCGCCACGGAGGTGCCGATGCCGAGGGCCTGGCCGACTTCCGCGACGGTGCCGCGGACGCGCTCCGGAAGCTTGCGGGGGTCAAGGACCGACCACGGGGAGGCCGTGGGGACCGGCGGGCGTTCGCGGGAGGCGGGCAGGTCGACGGGGTCGAGGAGGGCCGCGCCGAGCGTGAGTGCGCGCAGGCCGTCGGCGAGGGCGTGGTGGAACTTGAAGAGGACCGCGAAGGACGTGCCGTCGGCGCCCGGCAGTACGTGCGCCTCCCACGGCGGCCGGTCGCGCGCCACCGGACGCTGCATCAACTCCCCCGCCGCGGCGTGGAAGTCGGCGACGGGGGCCGTGAGCCGGATGTGTTCCAGCGGGTCGAATGCGGGCATCGGTACGCGCGTCGCGCCGCCGACGGGCAGCAGGACGGAACGTATGCGCATGCGAAGTCCGGGCACGGCCGCCGCGCGGGCCGCGAGCAGCCCGGCGGCGCGGTCCGCCGCGTCGGGTCCGTCGGCCTCGAAGACACCGAGCGCCCCCAGATGCATGGGGTGTTCGGCGGTCTCGATGTTCCAGAAGGCCAGATCGAGAGGTACGAGCAGGTCAGAGCTCTGTGCAGACGATGAAGTCACGGACTCGCTCTCTCGTCGAGGACGATGCGGGGCTGACGGACGTGAGTCAATCGCTCCTGACGACTACGGTCAAGTACGATCATGCTACGCAGAGTTAACAACAGATTAAGGCCTGAACTGCCCCTCGATGTCCGCTTCGGTCACGATTGGGCACGCCTTCAAATAACCTGCACAGCGAATGTGCACTCCGGTCACGCAATTCGGTCCCCGCCGCCCGTGAATTTCCATGCATTGACCACACGGATCACCCTTCGACGGGTAAGTGTCCGATTTGTTGGAAGGAGTCGCTCCGCATCCTGGATTCCCATCTGTGAATCTTGTGAAGGAGCTGCCGCGACGCGGTGAACCTGCCTGCACGCAGCGGTGATACGGCGTCACAACCGCGCCGAACCGTCGCTCCGTCGATTGGATGTACGAGCTGCGAACGTGCTTTGATCCTGGCCGCCGCGGAATTCGAATCCCCAGATTCCGCGGAGCTGGAAACACCTATGCACCATTCATGAGAAGGGCAGTCTCACACCATGAACAACGTCCCCCAGGTCGAGACCCTCGAGATTTCCGACGCCGACCTCGACAACGTCTCCGGCGGCCTCGTTGCCGGTGTCGCGAGCAACGTCACCGGCACCGTTGACTCCATCGCCCCGGTCTCGGGCGTCGTCGGCGGCGTCGTCGGCACGGTCGAGGGTGCCACCGGCCTCAACACCGGCGCCGTCACCGGCCTGGCCTCCGGCCTGACCGCCGGTCTCTGAGCCTTTTCGCTCATCGAGACGCCATGATTCGTGAGCCCCGGAACCTCAGGTTCCGGGGCTCTCGGACGCATCGGCGCAGCAGCCCCAGGCTCAGGCACCGTAGCCCCAGGCTCAGGCACAGTAAGGGAAGCGTTCCGTGCAGTTCCGCCAACAGGCCCTGTCCAAACTGCAGTCGCCCGAGGAACTCGACCTGCCGGTGCGCTACGCCCGTCCCCAGGGCCTGCTCGTCCTCGCCGTCACCCTCGTCGTCATGGCCGCCTCCGGTGTCTGGGCCGTCACCGGATCGCTCTCCTCGACGCTCCGGGCACCCGGAATCCTCACCCACGGCCAGGGCAGTTACGTCCTGCAGAGCCCCGTCACCGGCCAGGTGACCCGCGTCCTGGCCGAGGAGGGCAAACGGCTCGCGGCAGGCGCCCCCGTGCTCAAGGTCCGTACGGAGCAGGGCGACAAGGTCGTGCGCGCGATCGCCGCGGGCCGGGTGAGCGCACTCGTCGCCAGGATCGGGACCGTCGTCACCACCGGCGCCGACGTGGCGACCCTGGAGCGCGTGGCGGGCAGCAACGACCCGCTCACGGCGATGCTCTACGTTCCCTCCGACAGCGCGGCCACCGTACCCGTCGGTGCCTCGGTGGACCTCACCGTCCAGGCCGTGCCCACGGAGCAGTACGGGACGCTGCGCGGCCGGGTGAAGGCGATCGGCCGCGCCGCACAGAGCCGCCAGAAGATCACCGGCTTCCTCGGCGACGGCGAACTGGCGAAGCAGTTCACGAAGGACGGACCGCCCGTGGCCGTCCTCGTACGGCTCGACCCGTCGTCCGCGACCAAGTCCGGCTACGCCTGGTCGACCGCCTCAGGACCGCCCTTCGCGCTCGACTCCATGACCACGGCCACCGGCGCCTTCCACCTCGCCGAGCAGCGCCCGATCGATTGGCTGCTTCCGTGACCGCTCCCAGCCCCTCCCCCGCGCACCAGCAGCAACTGCCGCCCCCCGGCGGCCGTCGCAGGCACCGCCCCGACGACCCACCCCGCAACCGCCGCCGCGCGGCGCCCCGCCCCGCGTCCAAGGGCAGGCGGCCCAAGACCGTCCGCACCCCCACCGTCCTGCAGATGGAGGCCGTGGAGTGCGGCGCCGCCGCACTCGCCATGGTGCTCGCCCACCACGGACGGCACGTCCCCCTGGAGGAGCTGCGCATCGCGTGCGGCGTCTCCCGCGACGGCTCACGGGCCAGCAACGTCCTGAAGGCGGCACGCAGTTACGGTCTGACGGCCAAGGGCATGCAGATGGAACCGGCCGCGCTGGCCGAGGTGAAGGCGCCCGCGATCCTGTTCTGGGAGTTCAACCACTACGTCGTGTACGACGGCGCGGGACGGCGCCTCGGCCGCCGCGGCGTCTACATCAACGACCCGGACAAGGGCCGCCGCTTCGTGCCGTCCGAGGACTTCGACACCAGCTTCACCGGTGTCGTCCTGGTCCTCGAACCGGGCGCGGACTTCCGTCCCGGCGGCCGCAGGCCCGGCGTCATGAAGGCCCTGCCCGCGCGGCTGCGCGGCACCACGGGCACGATGCTCGCCGCGCTCCTCGCCAGCCTGCTGCTCGTCGCGGTCGGCGCGGCGCTGCCCGCGCTCAGCCGGACGTACATCGACCTGTTCCTGGTCGGCCACCAGACCTCGCTGCTCGGCGCGCTGTTCGCCTCGATGGGCGCGATGGTGGCGCTCACCGTGGTGCTGACCTGGCTGCAACAGGCGAACCTGCTGCGCGGCCGCATCATCTCCTCCACCCTCGGCAGCGCCCGCTTCCTGCGCCATCTGCTGCGCCTGCCCGTCACGTTCTACGCCCAGCGCTCCCCCGCCGACCTCGTGCAGCGCCTCGCGTCCAACGACGCGGTCGCCGAAACCCTGGCCCGCGACCTCACCGCCGCCGGGGTCGACGGCATCGTCGTACTCCTCTACGCGGCGCTCCTTTGGACGTACGATCCGCAGCTCACCCTCGTCGGTGTCGGCATCGCCCTGCTGAACATCGTGGCGATGCGCGTCGTCATCCGGCTGCGCGCCACCGGCACCCAGAAGCTGCGCGCCGACAGCGCCAAGCTCACCAACACCTCGTACACCGGCCTGCAGCTGATCGAGACGATGAAGGCCACCGGCGGCGAGAACGGCTACTTCCGGCGCTGGGCGGGCCAGCACGCCACCACGCTGGAGGAGCAGCAGCGCCTCGGGGTGCCGAGCGCCTGGCTCGGTGTCGTCGCGCCGACGCTGGCCACCCTCAACAGCGCGCTGATCCTGTGGATCGGCGGTCTGCGCGCGGTCGAGGGACATCTGTCGATCGGACTGCTCGTCGCCTTCCAGGCCCTCGTCACCCGGTTCACCGCGCCGATCACCCGCCTCAACGGCGTCGCGGGCCGCATCCAGGACTTCGCCGCCGACGTCGCCCGCCTCAAGGACGTCGAGAACTTCCCCGTCGACACGCTCTACTCGCGCCCCGAACCCGCCGCCAGCACCCGCCGCCTCACGGGGCACGTCACCCTCGACGACATCACCTTCGGCTACAGCCCCCTGGACAAGCCGCTCCTGACCGGCTTCTCGCTGTCGGTCGGGCCGGGACAGCAGGTGGCGCTCGTCGGCGGCTCCGGCAGCGGCAAGTCGACGGTCTCCCGGCTGATATCGGGCCTCTACAGCCCGTGGGAGGGCACGATCCGCATCGACGGACAGCGTCTGGAGGACATCCCGCGCGGCGCGCTCTCCGCCTCCGTCTCCTTCGTGGACCAGGACGTCTTCCTCTTCGAGGGCACGGTCCGCGACAACGTCGCCCTGTGGGACCCCTCCATCCCCGACGACGCGGTGGTGGCCGCCCTCCAGGACGCCTGCCTGTACGAGGTGGTGGCCCGCAGGCCCGGGGGCATCCACGGCCGTGTGGAGCAGGACGGGCGCAACTTCTCCGGCGGGCAGCGCCAGCGCCTGGAGATCGCGCGGGCCCTGGTCCGCCGCCCGAGCATCCTCGTGCTCGACGAGGTGACCAGCGCCCTGGACGCCGAGACCGAGCAGGTCATCATCGACAATCTGCGCCGCCGCGGCTGCGCCTGCGTCGTCATCGCCCACCGCCTGAGCACCGTGCGGGACAGCGACGAGATCGTCGTGCTCGACCACGGCCAGATCGTGGAACGCGGCCGCCACGAACACCTCGTCACGGCCGGTGGGCCCTACGCCGACCTGGTCAAGGAGCACTGAGGTGACCTCCGTACCGGAACAGCATGGATACCCGCGGGACACGGCCGACACAGCCGACCCGGTCGCCGTCGCCTTCAACGCGCTGGGCACCCCGGCCGACTGCACGGGGCTGCGCAGCGTGCACCTGGAAGGCCCGCAGGTGCTGTGGCTCGTCGTGGCCGGTGCCCTCGACCTGTTCGCCGTCGACGCCGTGCAGCAGGGCCACTGGCACTACCTGGGCCGCCTCGAACCGGGCACGCTGCTCCTCGGCCCGGTCGAGGGCCCCCAGCACACCCTCGTCGGCCGCCCCCTCCAGGGCTGCGAGCTGCGCCGGATCCCGCTGCGCGAGCTGTACCGCCCGGACTACGGCGACACCTGGTCCTACGAGCAGCAGTACCCGAGCCAGTACGACACCCAGGATGCGGCCCTGAGCCTGCTTGAGCACGCCTTCGCGCTCGGCATCGGACGCGGCCACCGGGTCCTGTTCGAGGCGCCGCTCGACGGCCGCACCATGGGTGAGGACCCCAACGACGCCGTGGCCGACGACGACATCCTCTGGATGCCGGTGGCGCCGGGCAGCGTGCAGTACGGCGCCGCCTACAGCGCGGAGGCCGCGGGCGATCTGCTCGTCGACGCCGCGATGTGGCAGCGGATGGTCAACCAGCAGTACCGGCTGCTCGCCACGCTCGACCGGTGGATCGAGCGCCTGGAGCGGGCCCACGAGGACCGTACGGCCGCCGGAATCAAGGCGGGCGAGAGCGTCCGTGAGCAGGCCGACCGGACGCTGATCGCCTCCATCGGCCGCTCGGGGCGGCGCGGTGCGCGCCGTGCGGAGTCCGGCGGCGGTGCCGACGCGACGTACTCCGCCTGCCGACTGGTCGCGGGGGCGGCGGGCATCACGCTGTCCGGCGCAGCGGAGGGCGGTGCGGTGAGCGACCGGATCGATCCCGTGGAGCAGGTCGCGGTGGCCTCGCGGATCCGCACCCGCGCCGTCCGGCTCGACGGGCGGTGGTGGCGTGAGAACGCGGGCCCGCTCGTGGGGCACCGTGCGGCGAGCGGTGCGCCGGTCGCACTGCTGTGGCGGCGCGGCGGCTACGAGTCGGTGCACCCGACGTCCGGGCGGCGCACCCGCATCGACGCGGCCAACGCCGACGAGTTCGAACCGCAGGGCGTCATGTTCTACCGGCCGCTGCCCGAGCGGCCGTTGACGCCGTGGCGGCTGTTCCGCTTCAGCCTGCGCGGCACCGGCGGCGATGTGCGCAACCTCGCGCTCGCCGGTCTGGTGACCGTGGCGATCGGGGCTCTGGTGCCGATCGCGACGGGGCAGGTGCTCGGGGTGTTCGTGCCGAACGCCGAGAAGAGCCTCATCGTCCAGGTGTCCCTGGCCGTCATGATCACCAGCATCGTCTCGGCGGCGTTCATGCTGCTCCAGAACCTCACCGTGCTGCGGATGGAGGGACGTATGGAGAGCACGCTGCAACCGGCGGTCTGGGACCGGCTGTTGCGGCTGCCCACGCGCTTCTTCGCCGCGCGCTCCACCGGCGAGCTGGCGAGCGCGGCCATGGGCGTCAGTGCCATCCGCCGGATCCTGTCGGGGATCGGCCCCGTCGCGCTGCAGGCAGGCTCGGTCGGCGCGATGAACCTGGTCCTGCTGCTGTTCTACAGCGTCCCCCTCGCCCTGGCCGCGCTGGCGATGCTGGCCGTCATCGCCGCCGTGTTCCTCACACTCGGCCTGTGGGAACTGCGCTGGCAGCGGCGCCTGGTGGAGCTCGGCAACAAGCTCAACAACCAGGCGTTCCAGACGCTGCGCGGGCTGCCCAAGCTCCGGGTGGCGGGCGCGGAGAGCTTCGCGTACGCGGCCTGGGCGGGCGAGTTCGCGCGCAGCAGGGAGCTGCAGCAGCGGGCAGGCCGCATCAAGAACGTCACCACGGTCCTGAACGCCGTCTATCTGCCGCTCTGCACGCTCGTCATGTTCGTACTGCTCGCGGGCCCGGCACGCGGGAGCCTGACCGCGGGTGAGTTCCTCACCTTCAGCACCGCAGTGACGATGCTCCTGACGTCCGTCACCCAGCTCACCGGCGCGCTGATCTCCGCAGCCTCGGTGCTCCCGATGTTCGAGCAGATCAAGCCGGTGCTCGACGAGGCTCCGGAAGTACGCTCCGGCAGCACGCAGCCGGGCGAGCTGCGGGGCGGGATCGAGGCGCGCGGCCTGTCCTTCCGCTATACCGACGACGGCCCGCTGGTCCTTGATGACGTGTCGCTGGCGATCGGGCCCGGCGAGTTCGTGGCCGTCGTCGGCCCAAGCGGCTGCGGCAAGTCGACGCTGCTGCGGCTCCTGATCGGCTTCGACGAGCCGGTCTCGGGCAGCGTGCTCTACGACGGACAGGACCTGTCGGCCCTGGACCAGTCGGCAGTGCGCCGCCAGTGCGGTGTGGTGCTGCAGAACGCCCAGCCGCTCACCGGGTCGATCCTCGACTGCATCTGCGGCGCCGAGTCGTTCACGCAGGAGGAGGCGTGGGAGGCCGCCGCGATGGCGGGGCTCGCCGAGGACATCAAGCGCATGCCGATGGGCCTGCACACGATGCTCTCCGGCGGCGGGGCGGTCTCCGGCGGCCAGCGCCAGCGCCTGATGATCGCCCAGGCCCTGATCCGCCGCCCGCGTGTCCTCTTCTTCGACGAGGCGACGAGCGCCTTGGACAACGAGACGCAGCGCACGGTCATCGACAGCACTCGTGCCCTCAACGCCACGCGCATCGTGATCGCCCACCGCCTCTCCACCGTCATGGACGCCGACCGGGTCGTCGTCATGGCGGAGGGCCGCGTCGTGCAGCAGGGCCCGCCCGCACAGCTGTTGGCCGATACGGGCGGGCGGCTGCACGAACTGGTGCGGCGGCAGCTGCGGTGAGGCCCGCTGTTCCGAGTGGTGCGGGCCGCTATGCGGGGCGGGCCTCGGCCGCGGCGCGGGCCGCGTGCGGAAGCGCGTCGAGGATCCTGGTCACCGCGCGGTCGTCGTGGGCGGCCGTGACGAACCACGCCTCGTACACGCTCGGTGGCAGGGCGACGCCGCGGTCGAGCAGGGCGTGGAAGAACGGCGGGAACCGGAAGGTCTCCTGCGCCTGTACGGCCTCGTAGTCCCGGGCCGGTTCCGGGGCGAACAGGACGGAGAACAGGTTGCCTGCGGACTGGACGGTGTGGGCGACACCGGCTTTCGTGAGCGCCTCGGACACCGCCGCCCGCAGCGTGCCGCTCACCCGGTCGAGTCGGGCGTAGGTCTCCTGGTCCGCGAGCCGCAGCGTGGCGAGCCCGGCCGCGACGGCCAGGGGGTTACCCGACAGGGTGCCCGCCTGGTAGACGGGCCCGTTCGGGGCCAGGTGCTCCAGGACGTCGCTTCTGCCGCCGACCGCGGCCACGGGCATGCCGCCGCCGATGACCTTGCCGAAGGTGACCAGGTCGACGTCGTAGGGCAGTTCGGCGGCGCGCGTCCTCTCCAGGCCCCAGTAGCCGTCCGGCGCGACCCGGAACCCGGTGAGGACTTCGTCGAGGATCAGCAGGGCGCCGTGCTCGTGGGCGATGGAGGCGAGGGCCGCATTGAATCCGGGATCGGGCGCGACGACCCCCATGTTCGCGGCCGCCGCCTCGACGATGACGGCCGCGATGCGTCCCGGGTGGGCCGCGAAGGCGGCGCGCACCGCGTCGGGGTCGTTGTAGGGCAGGACCAGGGTCTGCTCGGCGATCGGCTCGGGGACACCGGCCGACGCGGGCAGGCCGAAGGTGGCCACGCCGGAGCCCGCGGCCGCGAGGAGGCCGTCGGAGTGCCCGTGGTAGTGACCGGCGAACTTCACCAGGAGCGGCCTGCCGGTGAAGCCGCGTGCCAGGCGGATCGCGGTCATGGTCGCCTCGGTGCCGGTGGACACGAGCCGCAGTTCGTCGATGAGGCCACCGGTCGCACGAGTGCCGCCGAGCCGTCGGACGACCAGCTCGGCGAGCTCGGTCTCGGCCGGGGTCGTGGCGCCGAAGGACAGCCCGCGGGCCGCGGCGTCCTGCACCGCGGAGACGACCTCCGGGTGGGCGTGACCGAGGATCGCGGGCCCCCAGGAGGCGACGAGGTCGACGTACTCACTCCCCTCGACGTCGGTGACGTACGGACCGGAGGCGGAGACGAGGAAGCGGGGCGCACCGCCGACCGAGCCGAACGCCCGCACCGGTGAGTTGACCCCGCCGGAGATGACCTTCCGGGCCCGGGCGAACTCTGACTCGTTGCTCGTCCCGCCGGTCGGAGCGGGCGAGGCGGGGGAATTGGTTGGAGCAGCCATGCAGTCAGTCTAGGACGGCGCCCGATGCCGTCACGCGCAGCGGCACGCCGTCAACTTCCTTACTGAGCAGGCCAGTTCGGGCAACGCGCGAGTGGAGCACGGATGGAGTGGCGGTGGAACACGGGTGGAGCAACAACAGCCCCAGCCGTCACTTTCGGACAGGTTGCCGAGCCCGCTCCCCCGCCTGGTGACCCCGCGTCCGGCGCACCGGCGTCGCTGGTGGCGAGCTTGACCACGGCCTCGCGGAACGGCTCCCCGAGGGCCCGCGCTGACTTGAATCGCCGGGTCCCGTGGACACTACACCGACCTCTCGTTACGGTCGGTCGAATGCTGACAGCGAGGCTGCACGGAATCGGGGACCTGCGCGTCGGGGACGAGCCCGCGCCGGAGGCCGGGGCGGGCGAGGTCCTGGTGCGGGTGACCGCGATCGGGATCTGCGGATCGGACCTGCACTGGTACGAGGACGGCGCGATCGGCGACGCGAAGCTGAGCCGACCGCTGGTGCCCGGGCACGAGGGCGCCGGGGAGATCCTGACCGGGCCACGGCGCGGGGAGCGGGTCGCGATCGACCCGGCGTTCCCCTGCGAGGCGTGCCGGGCGTGCCGGGAAGGCCGCCAGAACCTCTGCTACAACATCGTGTTCTCCGGGCACGGAGTGACGGACGGGATGATGCGCGAGGTCATGCCGTGGCCCGCGCACCGGCTGCACCCGCTGCCGGACACGGTGTCCGACGCGGGCGGTGCGATGCTGGAACCCCTGGGCGTCGCGCTGTGGTCGATGGACCTGGGACAGGTGCCGTTCGGCGGCACGGCGGCGGTCGTGGGCTGCGGGCCGCTCGGTCTGCTGCTGATCCAGCTCCTGCGGGCCGCCGGGGTGTCCCGCCTGATCGCGGTCGAACCGCTCGCGCACCGGCGCGAGGCCGCGGCCAAGTGGGGCGCCGACGAAGTCCTTGACCCGACGCCGGACTCCGGGGCGGCCGACGGCGACACTTCCGTCCATGACTTCTCCGCGTACGGCGTCGACGTCGCGTTCGAGATGGCGGGGAACGACGACGCGGTCCACATCGCCATGGAGTGCGTGCGTCCGGGCGGACGCGTGGTGCTCGGCGGCATACCGGGCTCGGACACGACGACGTTCCGTGCCTCGCTCGCGCGCGGCAAGGAGCTGACCGTCGCCATGGTGCGCCGGATGGGCGAGGTGTACCCGCGCGTCATCGATCTGGCCGCGCGCGGTGTCGTGGCGCTCGACCCCCTGGTCTCGTCCCAGGTACCGCTGGCCGACGCGTCCGCCGCATTCGCCGATGCGCAGCGCCGCACCGGCCATAAGGTCGTCATCACGCCTTCTGCGTAAGCTTGTTGCGCGCCGAATCGCGGCATGCCGCGCGGCGTCGCGATGTGCGCGGCGACGGGTCGGACAATGGGCGGAATCGAGGACGCCGGAAGCGGCATGATCCATAACGCTGCTATTCTCGCCGCTTCCGCCCACTGAGAGTCCCACGGCGCCCATGTCGCCGCCGAGTTCGGAGTTCCGGCAGTGCTTTTCGACGTCACCCGCAGCGAGGTCACCGGCATCTTCGGCGAGGACGGGCTCTCCACTCTGCCCGCCACCGCTTTCCCGCCCTCCGCCGCGGACACCGAGGGCGCCCGCCTCCTGCAGACCGTCGGCGTCCCGACCGGGACCTTCTACCTGCGTGAACCCGACGAGGACTCCGGCCTGCTGCCCCTCGTCCAGGACGTCGTCGACGCCGAGGACTTCGAGGACGCTCCGCAGGACGCGGGCCAATGGCCCGTCTTCGGCTGGCTGCTCAACGCCCACATCGCCCTCGACCCCGGTTCCGGCAAGGTGTACGCCTTCGACCCCGACGAGCAGACCGGGCAGGAACTCCACGCGGACGTCTCCTCCCTCGTCCAGGTCGCCGTCCGGCTCCAGCGCCTGCTCGAAGAGTTCACCTTCAGCGGTGGCGACGACGAGGAAGCCGACTTCGAGCGCCTGGAGTGCGAGGTCGAGCGCATCCGCCAGGAGACGAGCAGCATTGACCCGCTGCCTTTCCAGGACGATTCCGGGGAGGACGACACCGTCTGGTCGGTGCTCAGCGAGGAGATCGCCATGGGCCAGCACTTCACAGGCGATGGCTTTCCGACTGCTTGAAGACGTAGGGCCAATGACCTAGTCCCATGGGGTCCATTCAGGTCACACCCATCCTTCTCCAACTGGCTTGTTCCGGCCCGGTGATGACGCCTCTCTAAAGCGACGCCAATCCCGCCCAAGAGCCGGGTTGACCCTCCGCAGCGCGTGTCCCTAGCCTCAAAATGGCCACGCCACGTATGGCTACGGCACATACATAGTCGACAGCCCTTTTGGGGTTGACTCCGGTAGGAGGTGACGATGTCCGATTTAGCGGCGCGCGGTATTGCGAAGGAACCGATCGCGATCATCGGGATGGCATGCCGGTACCCCGGCGGCATTACGACCCCCGACGAACTGTGGGAATTCCTGACGGCGGATTCCGAGGCAATTTCTGATTTTCCCGCTGACCGCGGATGGGACGTCGACCGCCTCCGGTCGGACCCCGCGCGGGCCGGTGCGAGTTCGGTGGACCGCGGTGGATTCCTCGATGCCGCGGAGTTCGACGCCTCGTTCTTCAGCATCTCGCCGCGGGAGGCAGTCGCCATGCACCCCGAGCAGCGCATCCTGCTCGAGGTGTCGTGGGAGGCCTGTGAACGCGCGATGCTGGATCCCCTGTCGGTGAGCGGGACGAACATGGGCGTGTTCGCGGCGCGGCTCTCGACCGAGTACGGGCCACCGATGCACCTGGCGCCGGAAGCGTCCTCCGGGCTGATGCTCACCGGGAACATCCCGAGTGCCATCAGCGGCCGGATCGCCTACACGCTGGGCGTCGTCGGACCTGCGATCACGATCGACACCGCCTCGTCAGGTTCGCTGGTCGCGATCCACCTCGCGGTGCAGGCACTCAGGGCCGGGGAGTGCGACCACGCGCTGGCGGGCGGCGTCTCGGTCATGCCCACGCCGGGGTTCTTCACCGAGTTCACCAAGCAGCAGGGGCTCGCGCCGGACGGCCGGCCGAAGCCCTTCTCCACCGACGCGGACGGCACCGTCTGGTCCGAGGGCGCGGGCATGGTCATGCTCACCCGCCTTTCGGATGCCCGCGCGAACGGCCATCGCGTCCTCGCGGTGATCCGCGGCTCCGCGGTCAACTCCGACGGCGCGACCGAGGGCCTGGTCGTACCGAGCGCCCCGGCCCAGGAACGGCTGATCGTCCGGTCGCTCGCCAACGCCGGTCTCTCGTCCACCGACGTGGACGCCGTGGAGGCACACGGGTCGGGGACCAGGGCCGGTGACCGGGCGGAGGCGGGCGCCCTGATCGCGACGTACGGGGTCGGCCGCCCGGCGGAGCGGCCGTTGCTGGTCGGGAGCGCGAAGTCGAACATCGGTCACGCCCAGGCCGCGGCGGGCGTGGCCGGAGTGATCAAGACCGTGCAGGCGTTACGGCACGGGGTACTCCCCGGCCTGGTGCACTTCTCGTCGCCCACGCGCCACGTGGACTGGGCAGGGGGCGGGGTCACACCGCTGGCCAAGACCGTGGAGTGGCCGAGGCAGGACCGCCCGCGACGCTGCGGGGTCTCCTCCTTCGGCGTGGCCGGTACCAACGCGCACCTGATCCTCGAAGAGGCGCCACGCGAAGACATAGAGGAGACAGAGGAGACAGAGGAGACAGAGGAGACGACCGAGGCCCGCGGCTCCGGCGACGCGGCGGCGGCCGGTGCCGCGCGGCCGACGCTGTTGCCGTGGGTGGTCTCGGCACGGAGCGAGGCGGGGCTGCGGGCGCAGGCGGCAAGGCTGCTCGACGTGGCCGGTACCGAGCGCCCCGAGGACGTCGGCCTCTCACTGGCGGTGACGCGCGCACGGTTCGACCACCGGGCAGTGGTGCTCGGTTCAGGGCGCGAGCCGTTGCTTTCCGGACTGGCGTCGTTGTCTCGCGGAGAGCCGTCCGCCCATGTGGTGCGGGGAACGGCAGCACCGGACGCCCGGCCCGTGTTCGTCTTCCCGGGGCAGGGAGGCCAGTGGCCGGGCATGGCGTCTGCCCTCGCGAAGTCCTCCCCCGTGTTCGCGAAGTACCTCGCCACGTGCGGTGAGGCGCTGGGGCGATACGTTCCCTGGTGCCTGTCCGACGTACTGGAAGAGGTGGAGGGAGCACCCGGGCTCGACCGTGTCGATGTCGTGCAGCCGGTGCTGTGGGCCGTGATGGTGTCGCTCGCCCAGGTGTGGCGCGAGCACGGCGTCGAACCGGCCGCGGTCGTCGGCCACTCCCAGGGCGAGATCGCCGCGGCATGCGTGGCCGGGGCGCTGTCCCTGGACGACGGAGCGCGCGTGGTGGCGCGGCGCAGCCAGCTGGTGGTGCCGCTGTCCGGCAGTGGAGCGATGCTCTCGCTCGGCCTCGGCGCCGCCGAGGCTCGGAAGCGGACGGCCCGTTGGGGCACGCGTCTGTCTGTGGCCGCGGTGAACGGCCCGGGATCCGTTGCGGTGAGCGGCGATCCCGAAGCGGTCGCGGAGCTGCAGGCGGAATGTGAGGCCGACGGCGTCCGTGCCCGCACCATCAACGCTGATTACGCGTCGCACAGCAGCCATGTCGACCCGATCAAGGACGAACTCCTGGACGCGCTGGCCGACGTACGGCCGCAGCAGGGATCCGTGCCGATGATCTCGACCGTGACCGGAGAACCGGTCGGCCACAAGGAGCTCGACACCGACTACTGGTGGCGCAACCTGCGCCGGACCGTGGAGTTCGAAGCGGCCTCACGCCACCTGCTGACGGCCGGTCACCACCTCTTCATCGAGATCAGCCCGCACCCCGTCATGGCCTTCGGCCTGGAGAGCACCATCGAGGCCACCGGCGCGAACGCCGCCGTCATCGGCACCCTGCGCCGCGACGACGGCGGCCCCGACCGCATGACCACCAGCCTCGCCCAAGCCCATACCCACGGCGTGCCCGTCGACTGGAACACCCACTTCACCCACTTCACCCCCGCCCGCCCCCGACGCATCCCCCTGCCCACCTACCCCTTCCAGCGTCGGCGCTACTGGCTCAGCGGGCCCGACGCGTCCGTGCTCGGCGGGGATTCGGCCGACGTCGTCGACGCCGCCGCGGCGGCCGCCGTCCAGGAGCCTGCGACGGCATCCCCCGGTGCCACCGCCACCTCCCCGCGCGACGTGCAGGAACTGCTGGCGGGCGAGATCGCCGCCGTGCTCGGTCTGGAGGCGTCGGCCCAGGTTGCGACGGGCCTCTCGTTCAAGGCGCTGGGGTTCGAGTCGATGACGGGCATGGAACTCCGTAACCGGCTGTGCGGCGTGACGGGGCTCCGGCTGGCGACCACCCTCATCTACGACTACCCGTCACCACGCGAGCTCGTCGACCACCTGCTCACCAGGCTCGGCCCCGACAGCCCCGACAGCCTCGCCAGCCCGAACGAAGCCGACCGCGCCGCCACCGCCCCCGTGCCCGCGACCCGCGGCGAGCACGCCTTCGACGACATGGACAGCGATGAGCTCGTGCGGCTGGCACTGGGCAAGAAGCGCCCGACTGACGTCAGTTGACCGGGGCTGCCTGACCGGCTGTCCGACCGGCCGTCGGCCGACCATTTCCGCGATCGCACATGCTTGAAGGAGTCACGTTGAACACGTCGGTTGACGAGTTGGTCGAGGCACTGCGCGAGTCGTTGAAGGAGAACGAGCGGCTCCGGGCGACGTTCACCGAGCCGATCGCGATCATCGGGATGTCGTGCAGGTTCCCCGGCGACGTGATGTCACCGGCCGACCTGTGGGAGCTCGTGGCGGCCGACGGCGACGCGATCGCGCCGTTCCCCTCCGACCGCGGCTGGGACACCGACAGCCTCTACCACCCCGACGCGAACCACGCCGGAACGACGTATGTGCGCGAGGGCGGATTCCTGCGGGACGCCGCCTACTTCGACGCGGGGTTCTTCGGGATCACGCCGCGGGAAGCCACCGCCATCAACCCGCAGCAGCGGCTGCTGCTCGAATGCGCCTGGGAATCCCTGGAGCGGGCCGGTATCGACCCGACCGCACTCGTCGGCAGCCGCACCGGTGTCTTCGCGGGCGTGATCTACCAGGACTACAGCGTCCCGCTGCAGTCCCCGCCGGACGACGCGGAGGGCTACCTGCTGACCGGTGAGCTCGGGAGCGTCGCCTCCGGCCGGATCGCGTACACGATGGGCCTCCAAGGACCGGCGATCACGCTCGACACGGCGTGCTCCTCCTCGCTCGTCGCGCTGCACTCGGCGGCCGAATCGCTGCGCCGCGGCGAGTGCTCGCTCGCGCTGGCGGGCGGCGCGACCGTGATGTGCCACCCGCGTGTGATCACCGAGATGTCCCGGCAGGGCGCGCTGTCGCCCGACGGCCGCTCCAAGCCCTTCTCCGACAGCGCCGACGGGGCGGGATGGGGCGAGGGCGCGGGCATGCTCCTCCTGGAGCGGTTGTCCGACGCCCGGGCGAACGGCCATCAGGTCCTCGCCGTCGTCCGCGGCTCCGCGGTCAACTCCGACGGCGCGAGCAACGGCCTGACCGCGCCGAACGGTCCTTCGCAGCAACGGGTCATCCGCGACGCCCTGCGCGCCTGCGACCTGTCGCCCGCCGATGTGGACGCGGTGGAGGCGCACGGCACCGGCACCATGCTCGGGGACCCGATCGAGGCGGGCGCCCTGATAGCGACGTACGGGGAAGACCGCCCGGCCGACCGGCCGTTGTGGGTCGGGAGCGTGAAGTCGAACATCGGTCACTCCCAGGCCGCGGCGGGCGTGGCGGGAGTGATCAAGACGGTGGAGGCGTTGCGGCACGGGGTGCTCCCCGGGCTCGTGCACTTCTCGTCGCCCTCGCGCCATGTGGACTGGGCAGGCAGCGGGGTGGCGCCGCTGGCCAAGGCGGTGGACTGGCCGCGTGGTGACCGGCCGCGGCGCTGCGGGGTCTCCTCCTTCGGGGTAAGCGGGACCAACGCGCACGTGATCATCGAGGAGGCGCCGCCCGAGGAGGCAGCGGAATCCCGCGGCTCCGACGACGCTGCGGCAGCCGGTGCCGCGCGGCCGACGCTCCTGCCGTGGGTGGTCTCGGCACGCAGCGAGGCGGGGCTCCAGGCACAGGCGGCGGGACTGCTCCCGGTGGCGGAGACCGAGCGCCCCGAGGACGTCGGCCACTCCCTGGCGGTGACCCGCGCACGATTCGACCACCGGGCCGTGGTGTTGGGCGCCACACGTGAGCAACTGCGCGCAGGTCTCGCGTCGTTGGCGCGCGAGGAGACCTCGCCCGACGTGGTGCGGGGAACCGCATGGGCCGACGCCCGGCCGGTCTTCGTCTTCCCGGGGCAGGGAGGCCAGTGGCCGGGCATGGCGACGGCCCTCGCGAAGTCCTCCCCCGTGTTCGCCGATCATCTTGCCAAGTGCGGTGCGGCGTTGGGGCGTTACGTTCCCTGGTCCCTGTCCGACGTACTGGAGGAGGCGGAGGGAGCGCCGGGGCTCGACCGTGTCGATGTCGTGCAGCCGGTGCTGTGGGCCGTGATGGTGTCGCTCGCCCAAGTGTGGCGGGAGCACGGGGTCGAACCTGCCGCGGTGGTCGGCCACTCCCAGGGCGAGATCGCCGCGGCATGCGTGGCCGGGGCGCTGTCCCTGGACGACGGGGCACGCGTGGTCGCGCTGCGCAGTCGGGCGTTGGTGCCGCTCCTGGGGCGCGGAGCGATGCTCTCGCTGGGCCTCGGCGCCGCCGAGGCACGGAAGCGGACGGCCCGCTGGGGCACGCGTCTGTCGGTGGCCGCGGTGAACGGCCCGGGATCCGTTGCGGTGAGCGGCGATCCCGAAGCGGTCGCGGAGCTGCGGGCCGAGTGCGAGGCCGACGGCATCCTCGCCCGCATCATCAACGTGGACTACGCCTCGCACAGCAACCACGTCGACCCGATCAAGGACGAACTGCTGGACGCGCTGGCCGACGTACGGCCGCAGGCTGGATCGGTACCGATGGTCTCGGCGGTCACCGGAGAACTCGTCTCGCACGAGGAGCTCGACGCGGACTACTGGTGGCGCAACCTGCGCCGGACCGTGGAGTTCGAGGCCGCGTCGCGCAATCTGCTGACCGCCGGTCACCACCTCTTCATCGAGATCAGCCCGCACCCCGTCATGGCGTACGGGCTGGAGAGCACCATCGAGGCCACCGGCGCGAGCGCCGCCGTCATCGGCACCCTGCGCCGCGACGACGGCGGCCCCGACCGCATGACCACCAGCCTCGCCCAAGCCCACACCCACGGCGCGCCCGTCGACTGGGAATCCCACTTCGCCGCCGCCCGGCCGAACCGCGTCCCGCTGCCCACCTACCCCTTCCAGCGTCGGCGCTACTGGCTCGGCGAAACCCCGCGTGCCGGGCTGACCGATCTCTCCGCGGCCGGACTCGAACGTCCCGCCCACCCGCTCATCGGTGCCGGTGTGCAGCTCGCGGACACGGACGGGCACCTGTTCACCGCCCGTCTGTCGCTCGACAGCCATCCGTGGCTGGAGGACCACGGCGTCGGCGACGAGGTGGTCCTGCCGGGCACCGCCGTCCTGGAACTCGCCCTGCGGGCGGGGGAACAGGTCGGTGCGGAATGGGTGGACGAGCTCGTCCTCGAAGCCCCGCTGGTGCTGCCCGACGACGACGCCGTCCAGGTCCAGCTCACCGTCGGCTCCGTGGACGAGGAGGGCAGGCGCGGCCTCAGTGTGCACTCCCGTCAGGGGGGCATCGGCGAGTGGACCCGGCATGCGACCGGCGTGCTGTCCCCGTCGTGGGAGCCGCCGGGCGGCGGGTTCGCCGAGTGGCCGCCGACCGGCGCCGAGCCGGTCGACGTGGACACCGTGTACGAGCTCGCCGACCGGGCCGGACTGGCGTACGGGCCCGGGTTCCGCGGTCTGAAGGGCCTGTGGCGGCGCGGTGACGAGTACTTCGCGGAAGCGCGCCTGTCCGCGGAGAGCGCGGCGGACGCCGAGCAGTACGGGCTGCATCCTGCCCTCGCCGACTCGGTGCTGCACGGCTGCCTCGCCGCACTGGCCGACAAGAACGTGCTCAAGAGCGAAGCCGTCCTGCCGTTCACCTGGACGGGAGCAGGCCTCTACACGTTCGGCGCCGCCGCGGTCCGCGCGCACATCAGGGCGGTGGGCGACACCGAGTTCACCGTCGATCTCGCGGACGACACGGGAAGCGCCGTCGGGCGGATCGGCTCGCTGGCCTTCCGGCCTGCCGGGTCCCTGCTGCGGGGGACGGCCCAGTCGCTGTCCGCCGTCCGGTGGACTTCACTGGCTCCACCGGCAGACGTCACCCTGCCCGACGGGGGCCTCCAGCTCCTCGGCACGGGAGGTGACGCCCTGGGCCGTCTTCTCGCCGACGCCGGAGTCGAGTTCGGCATCTGCGCGGACGCCGCCGCGGCCGCCGCCGGACCGGGTCCGGTACTGCTCGACATCACACCGGTCGCCGGGGCCGTCGACACGGAAGGCCGAGGCGGCCGTGACGCGGCCGTGAGCCTGGCCCGCGCCGCCGTCGACGACGTACGACAGGTCCTGTCCGGCCTGCGGGAGTGGCTCGGCGCCACCGGGGACTCCCCCACCCGGCTCGCGGTGATCACACACCGCGCCGTCGGGACGGCCCCCGACGAGGACGTGACCGACCTTGCGGGCGCCTCGGTGTGGGGCCTGGTCAGAACGGCTCAGGCCGAGTATCCGGGGCGGCTCGTCCTGGTGGACGTCGACGACGAGCCGGCGTCCGTCGACGCACTACCGCTGGCCCTGCAGACCCCGGAGGACCAGATCGCGATCCGCGGCGGCCACCTCAGCACGCCACGCATCGGCCCGCTGCGCACCGAGGCCACCGCCCCGCCCCTCGCCGCCCCGGACCGGACCGTGCTGATCACGGGAGGCACCGGCGGCCTCGGCAGGCTGCTCGCCCGGCACCTCGCGACGGAGCACGGCATCCGGCACCTGCTGCTCGCCGGTCGGCGCGGCGAGAGCACGCCCGGGGCCGGCGAACTCGTCGCGGAGCTCGCCGAGCTCGGGGCAACCGCCCGCATCGCGGCGTGCGACATCGCCGACTACGACGCGGCCGCCGAGCTCCTGGACTCCATCCCCGCCGACCACCCGCTCGGTGCCGTGATCCATGCGGCCGGAGTCCTGGACGACGGCACCGTCGAGACGCTCACCGACGCACAGATCGAACGCGTCATGCGCGCCAAGGTGGACGGCGCCGTGAACCTGCACCAGCTGACCCTGGGCCATGAGCTGACCGGTTTCATCATGTACTCGTCGGTGGCCGGTGTCCTCGGCACACCGGGGCAGGCCAACTACGCGGCGGGCAACGCGCTCCTCGACGCACTCGTGCACCACCGCCGTGCGCAGGGGCTGCCGGGCATCTCGATGGCCTGGGGGCCGTGGGAGCTCGGCACCGGCATGACCGGGGAGCTGACCGAGGTGGACCACGCCCGGCTCGGCCGGTGGGGGCTGCTGCCGCTGGACTCCCAGGACGGCTGCGCGCTGTTCGACGCGGCCCGCGCCGCCGACAGCCCCCTCGCCATCCCCTGCCGCATCCAGTTGAGCAGGGCCCATGACGCCCAGCTCGTTCCGGCGATGCTCCGGGACATGGTCCGGGACGCGCCGCGGCTGCGGCAGGCCAAGAGCGCGGTGACCGCGGACTCCGGCGCGGGAGAGCGCGAGCGGCTGCGTGCCTTCCTCATCGGCCTGCCCGCCGAGGAGCGGCACACCGAACTGGTCGGCATCGTCGCCCGGCACGCGGCCGAGGTCGCGAACCTGCCCTCCGCCGACGACGTCGCCACCGACCTGCCGCTGATGGCGCTCGGCTTCGACTCGCTGGCGTCGCTCGAACTCCGCAACCGGCTCGTCCACCTGCTCGGTCTCACCGGGCTCCTGTCGGCCAACGCCGTCCTGCAGACCCCGACGCCCGACGGGCTCGCGGCACGCATCGCCGCGATCCTGGTCGACGAGGGCGAGACGTCGGCGCCGACGGCCCAGGCGGCCGCCGAGTCGCACGTGCGGCTGGCCGAGGACATCGTGCCCGCCGCGGACACGGCCCCCGCCGCCCTGACGGACGCCGGGCACCTGGTCGTCACGGGCGGCACGGGGTTCCTCGGCGCCTTCCTGCTGCGTGCACTGCTCGACCGCACATCGGCCACGCTGCACTGCCTGGTCCTTGCGGCCGACGCCGACGAAGGCGCGGCACTGCTGCGGGAGACGATGCGCCGCTACCGGCTGCGGGACGACGACCTGTCCGGGCGGCTCGTCGCGGTGCCCGGGGATCTCACCGAGCCCGAACTCGGCCTGACGGAGGCGGAGTTCGACACGCTGGCCAGGACGGCCGACGGCATCTTCCACTGCGACGCCTCCGCCGAGGAGCTGCAGGGTGCCGGGACCTTCGCGCCCGCGTACACGACCGGGACCGAGGAAGTGCTGCGCCTGGCCGCACGGCACCGGACGGTACCGGTCCACCACGTCTCGGCGCTGGACGTCTTCGCACAGCCGGGCCCCGACGGCCAGCCGTTGGCGGAGACTTCGCCGACCGGCCCGTTCTCGGCCCTGCCGCCCGGCCATGAGCAGGGCCTGTGGGAGGCGGAGGAGCTGGTCGCCCTTGCACGAGGGCGTGGACTGCCCGTCTCGGTGTACCGGCCGTCCCGGCTGTTCGGCGATCACGAATCGGGGGCCTGCCGGGCGGACGACCTGCTCTGGCGCGTCGTGAAGGGCTGTGTGCAGGCGGGCGCCGCCCCCTTGACGGAGCTGACCAGCGACATCGTGCCCGTCGACCACGCGGCGGCCGCCGTTGCCGCCCTGGCCTGCCAAGGGGATTCGCTCGGCGGGACGTTCCACCTGTCCAACCCGGAGCGGGTGCCGTTCGCGGCGGTCGTCGCCGCCCTCACCGCCCGCGGATACGCCTTGGCGGAGCTCCCGCCGGGGCTGTGGGCCGACATGGTGGGCGGCGATCCGGACAACGCGGCCCACCCGGTCCTCGAAACCTTCGCCGAGACCACCCTGGACCCCGAGGGACGCGGCCATCTGGCCTTCGGGTGCACCGCCACGCGCGACGCGCTCGCGACCGTCGACGTGTCCTGCCCTCCGGTGACCGCGGGGATGCTCGCCGCGACCATCGACTACTTCATCGAGACGGGTTACCTGCCGACGCCTTAGGAGGCTTCCAGTCGATGAGCGCCAAATACCACCTCGCGCAGGCGAACATCCTCTACGCGGTCGACTCACTGAAGTCGGAGACCCTCGCGAGTTTCCACGAGTTGGCCCTGACCATCGACGCGCTCGCCCGCAAGGCGCCCGGGTTCGTCTTCCGCCTCGAGTCGCTGTTCGACCTCCCTGAGGACCCGTACATGCTGAACGTATCGGTGTGGGAAACCATGGAATCGCTCCGGGACTTCACCTATCAGGGGGAGCACGCCGACTCCCTGCGGGTACGCCGGAGTTGGTTCAAGCCGCCCCGGGGCGCCCCGTCGGTCCTGTGGTGGGTGCCCGAGGGCAGCCTCCCCGACGTCGACGAGAGCATGGCCCGGCTCGGGATGCTCAACGCCAAGGGGCCGACGCCGGATGCCTTCACGTTCCGGCGCCCCTTCCCGCCGCCCCAGTCATGAGAGGACGAACCGATGCACCCTGAGAACCCTGTGCGGCCCGCCTCGCCGGACGAGGCGCTGCGGGCCTTCCGCGAGTTCGCCCGGGACGCCCTCCTCGGCCGCGACGCGGAGCTGGATTCGGGCGCGGAGCCGCCCTTGGAGCTCTATCGGCCGCTGCACAAAATGGGGCTGCTGAACTGGTGGATCCCCACGGAGTACGGAGGCGCGGGGCTCGGCCTGACGGACAGCGTCGACATCGTGTCGGAACTCGCCTACGCCGACGCGGGGTCGGCCTTCACGCTCCTGATCTCCGTCCTCAGCAGCTCGATGGTCTCGCTGTACGGATCGCCGGAGCTGAAGGACGAGTTCCTCACGGCGATGACGCGCGAGGGCGGCTATTCGGCGGCGCTGGGCAGCGAGCAGGAGGCAGGCAGCGAGCTGATCAACCTCACGACCACGCTGACCAGACGCGGCGACGAGGTGGTGCTCGACGGCGAGAAGATGTTCTCGACCAATTCCGGTTTCGCCGATTACCTCATCGTGTTCGCCAAGTCCGCAGCGGAGAAGGGAAAGGGCGCCGCCTATCATGCGGTGCTCGTGCCCCGCGGAACTCCGGGCGCCCGCGTGGTCAAACGGTGGGACATGATCGGCCTGCGTTCGGCCGGTACCTATCAGGTGTCTTTCACCGACTGCGCCGTGCCCAGTGGAAACGTACTGAACGGGCCCGGCCTCAAGATTATCGAGATCGGCCTGAATTCCAGCAGGATCCTGATCGGGGCCATCGCCCTCGGGGTGGCCAGGAGGATCCGCGACATCTGCCTGGATTACGCGATCACGAAACCGCTGGGCGGTCACAAGCTCATCGAGAACGCCGTTTTCGCGAGCAAGATCGGGCAGATGGAGATGCAGATCGAGGTCATGCGCAGTCAGTGCCGTGCGGCCGCGCGTGAATACGACGAGATCATGGCGATGCCCGACCCGCCCGCCGAATTCCTCCGCCGGGGCGCGCTCCGTTCCGCGTTGACCACGAAGATGTTCTGCGGCCAGACCGGCTGGCAGATCGCCACGGTGGGCTCGGAGATGTTCGGCGGCCTGGGCTATACGACGGACATGCCGATCTCCAAGTACCTCCGGGACATCCGGGCGGTGACCATCGTCGAGGCCGGGGACGACGTGTTGCGCGAGCTCGTGTTCCGGCGTTTCGTGCTCCCTCCCAATCGACGGATCTGAGGTACCGGCAGTGGGTCAGAGGTCGTTGAAGAAGCCGTCGCCGGGGCTCCAGCACGTGGTGTCCGGGTCGGGCCGTGGCCGTGTCTGTCTGGTGTGCGTGCCCCCGGCCGGTGGCGCCGCGGGCCCGTACTGGGCGTGGACGCAGTGGCTGCCGCCGCAGGCGGACCTGCTCCTCGTACAGCCGCCGGGCCGGGAGGACCGCTCCGCGGAACCACCGGAGTGGACGCTCGACCACCTGCGCAAGGAGTTCGAGTTCGCGCTCGCCGACCTGCCGGACATCCCCCATGTCGTGCTCGGCCACAGCATGGGGAGCCTGGTGGGCACGCACATCGCGACGTGGCTGGCGCCCCACAGGGACCTGCGGCGGCTGATCGTCAGCTCGTACCGTCCCGACCCGGGCGAGAGCCGCTTCTCCCGGGTGTTCCCCGGCGGCGGGATCGACTCGATCGACCTGGCGCAGTTCGCGGAACTGAGCGGAATCGGGGCGAAGGAGTGGCAGAGCCTGCCCGCGGAATTCCGGGAGCCGCTGGCGCGGCGCTGGTACGCGGACCTGAAACTCTCCGTCGACCTGCCCGTGCCTTCCGAACCGGTCCTGGACTGCCCGGTGACCGCGTGGCTCGGCGACGGCGACTTCATGGCCGAGGACGAGATGGCGGCCTGGTCGAAGCTCACCACGGGGACCTGCGAGGTGGAGTCCTGGCCCGGCGGCCACGACTATCTCTTCGCGCGGCCCTCGCCGGTGAGGGAACGGCTCGTCGAGCTCATCGAGAACGAGGGGTTGTAGTCACGCCGGTACTTGGTGGGAGTAAGACCGAACGCGCGGGCGAAGTGGGCGCGGAGGTTGGGCGCGGTGCCGAGCCCGCTGCGCTCGGCGACGGAATCGACCGACAGGCCGGTGCGCTCCAGGAGTTCCCGCGCCCGCGCGAGGCGCTGGAGGAGGAGCCAGCGGCTGGGCGTCGTGCCCAGCTCCGCCTGGAACCGGCGGATCAGGGTGCGGCCGGACACCCCCGCACGGTCGGCGATGTCCTCCACGCCGATCGGCTGCCCCAGCCGGTCCGCGGCCCACTCCAGGACCTCGCCCAGGCCCGCGCCGTTCCGCGGCGCCGCCATCGGCGCCTGCGCATACTGGGCCTGGCCGCCCGCGCGGTGCGGCGGGACGATCATCCTGCGTGCCACGGCGCTCGCGACCCCGGCCCCGAGATCCTCACGGATCAGGTGCAGGCACAGGTCGATCCCGGCCCCGAGGCCCGCGCTGGTGAGCACGTCGCGGTCGTTGGTGTACAGGATGTTCGGGTCGACCTTCACCTCCGGGAAACGGCTGGCCAGGATGGGCACGTGCGACCAGTGGCTGGTGGCCGTCCTGCCGTCGAGCACCCCGGCCGCCGCGAGCACGAAGGCGCCCGAGCACAGCGAGACCATCCTGGCGCCCCTCTCGTGGGCGGCGCGGACCGCGTCGAGCACCGGGGCGGGCGGATCACCGTGCACGTCGCCGGTGCCCGGCACGAGCACCGTGTCCGCGCCCACCAGGCCGTCGAGCCCGTGGGTGGCGCCCGACCCGAAGGCGCCGACGGGCCCGGAGTGATCGAACCAGGCGCGCAGCGGCACCAGGGATCCGGCCCCTCCGGCGCCGCACAGCCGTACGTCGTACCAGTCCCCCGCGTGGCCGACCGGTGGGGTGCCGAAGGCCTGGCATGCGATCGCGACCTCGATCGCGGCCTGCTGGTCCAGGAGCAACACCGCCACGGTGCCGGGAAGTCTGGTCATGTCGCGAAACTATCGGATGATGGCAAGGACGCCGCTCGTGATCGAAAATGCTGCTCTGTACGGTGCCGAGACGTGACAGCTCACCACACGGAATCCCCTGCCGTGGCACGTACCGACATCCGGCGCTGGCGAATCCTCGCCATCGCGTCGGCCGCCCAATTCCTGGCCATCCTCGACCTGTTCGCGGTCAGCGTCGCCTTCCCCGCGCTGGAGAGATCCTTCCACGGCGCGAGCCTCGCCGAGGTGTCGTGGGTGCTCAACGCGTACACGATCGTGCTGGCGGCGATGCTGGTACCGGCCGGGAGACTCGCCGACGACATCGGCCGCAAACCCGCGTTCCTGCTGGGGATGACCCTGTTCGGGGTGGCGTCGCTGGGCTGTGCGGTGGCCCCCGCGCTGCCCGTCCTCGTCGCGGCGCGGGTCGTGCAGGCAGCGGCGGCCGCGGTTCTCATCCCGACCTCTCTCGGGCTCGCGCTGCCCGCGTTCCCCCAGCACGAGCACGCCAAGGTGATGGGCATCTGGACCGCGGTCGCCGCGGCCGGTGCCGGGTCCGGGCCGGTGGCCGGAGGGCTGCTGCTGACCGCCGGATGGCGGTGGATCTTCCTGATCAACATTCCCGTCGTGGTGATCGCGGTGCTGGCCGGGCGCCGGGTGCTCCCGGCGTCCCCGCGGGGCGTGCGCGCGCGGCTCGATCTGCTGGGGGCGGCGCTGGTCCTGGCCACCGTGGCAGGCCTGACGACCGTGTTCACCCAGGCCTCCGTGTGGGGGTACGGCTCACCGGCCATCCTCGGGAGCGCCCTGGCGACGGTCCTGGTGGCGGCGCTGACCGTGCGCCACCTGCGCCGGGCCGCCGATCCGGTGGTGAGCTTCGACCTGTTCCGGCACCGGCTGTTCGCCGTCGCCTTCAGCGGTGTGTTCCTGTACTACCTGGCGTTCGCCGCGATGATCCTGGCGGCCACCCTCTTCCTCACGGGCCGCTGGCACTACTCCGTGGTGAACGCGGCGCTCGCGCTCGCCCCGATGCCCGCGAGCACCATGGCGACCGCGCCGCTGTCGGGCCGCATCGTGGCGCGCTTCGGCGCACGGGCCTCGGCGGTGCTCGGCGGGCTGACCCTGGCGGCGGGCTGCGGCTGGTGGGCGCTGACCGCGACGGACCGGCCGCAGTACCTCGTCGTGTTCCTGCCGGGCGCGATCCTCGCCGGGATCAGCACCGCACTGCTGCAGCCTCCGCTGTTCGGTGCGGCCGCCGCGCTGCCGTCGCGTCAGATCTCGCTGGCCAGCGGGGTGCTCATGATGTCCCGGCAGATCTCGTCGGCCCTCGGGGTCGCGATCCTCACCGCGATCCTCGGGCACCAGGCGCTGCACGGCTTCCGGGTCGCCTGGCTGGCGATGTGCGGGGCCGCGGTGGCGTCGGCGGCCGCCGGAATCCTGTTCCACGAGTCGAGGACGAGCCAAGGACGAGACGAAGGAGCTGCATGCCCATGACCGGACCATCCGAGGACGTCGTCCCGTTCCGGATCAGCATCCCGGAGTCCGCCGCGGCCGATGCGCGCGAGCGGCTGCGCCGGACCCGGTGGCCCGAGCCCGAGACCGTCGACGACTGGTCGCAGGGCACCCGGCTGACGTACGTCCAGGAACTGTGCCGGTACTGGCTGGAGGAGTACGACTGGACCGCGGCCGAAGCGCGGCTGAACCGTTTCCCGCAGTTCACCACCGACATCGACGGGCTGCGGATCCACTTCCTCCATGTCCGCTCCCCGCACCCGGACGCGGTCCCGCTGCTGATCACGCACGGCTGGCCGGGATCGACGGCCGAGTTCCACAAGGTCATCGGTCCGCTGGTCGATCCCGTCGCGTTCGGCGGCAGCGCGGCCGACGCGTTCCACGTGGTGTGCCCGTCCCTGCCGGGGTTCGGGTTCAGCGGCAAGCCGTCCCGGCCGGGGTGGGGCACGGAGCGGATCGCCGATGCCTGGGACCGGCTGATGCGGGGGCTCGGCTATCCGCGCTACGGCGCGCAGGGCGGCGACTGGGGCGCCCGCATCACGATGACGCTCGCGCAGCGGCATCCGGGGAACGTCATCGGCATCCACCTGAACATGGTGCCGTTCCCGGTGCCCGAGGACCCGAAGGTCGTCGTCGACCTCACCGAGGCGGAGCGTTCGGCCCTGGACCGGCTCGCCCGCCACCGTACGCAGGGTTCGGCGTACGCCGCCGTGCAGGCGACCCGCCCGCAGAGCATCGGCTACGGCCTGACCGACTCGCCCGCCGCGCTGGCCGCCTGGCTGATCGAGAAGTTCGAGGAGTGGAGCGACTGCGACGGCGACCCGGGCACCGCCTTCACCCACGACGAACTGCTCGACAACATCCTGATGTACTGGCTGCCCGCGACCGGGGCGTCGGCCGCCCGCCTCTACTGGGAGAGCTTCGCCGGAGCCACCGGGGACGAGGCGCCCGTCCCGGTGCCCACCGGATGCTCCGTCTTCCCGGCGGACTACTACCGGCCGTCCCGCCGTCTGGCCGAGCGCCGGTTCCCCGACCTGCGGCACTGGCACGAGCTCGACAAGGGCGGGCACTTCCCCGCCCTCGAACAGCCCGCCGCGCTCGTCGCCGAACTCCGCACCGCTTTCCGGCTGTTCGCCGACTGACAGCCGGAAAGCGGCGGCGTTCCCCGGCCCGCCCCGACAGCGGGCGGGCCGGAAACCCCGGGGCTCAGGACTTCGTACAGCCCGGCACCGTGGCCTGCGACGCGTCACGGATCAGCGCTTCGTGCGCCGCCTTCACCCGCTTCACATCGGGCTTGACGACCTTCCGGTCGTAGGTGAGCAGACCGTTCAACTCCCCTTCCACGTCAGTGATCTGGGTGTAGACGGCGCCGTTGTTGCCCTTGCAGGCGAGGGCGCGCACTTCGCCGAGCTTGGCGATGTAGTCGTCCGTGTACGTCGCCGGGTCGACGTCGACGTAGCTCTGCTGCACGGCCCAGGCATGGCCGGGCACCGCGAGTCCGAGGCCGCCGTATTCGCCGCTCACCAGGGCCCGTTGGCCGTCGGGTCGCGGTGGCAGAGCCGGGCTCGGATAGCCGTGCTCGTCCATGATGTCGCCGGTGCCTCCGTCGGCCCCCAGGTTGAGCCCCGACATGTTGTTGACCAGCCGTGTCGGGTCCCAGGCCTTGGCCTGTTCGGCGATGCGGCCCACGTCGTACTGGCCCCACCCCTCGTTGAAGGTCACCCACATGACGATCGAGGGGCTGCTGGCGTGCTCGTCGATCATCTGCTTCATCTCGCGCTCGTACTGGGCGCGGGCCGCCGCGTCCGGGGTGCGCCCCGCCTCCATCGCGGGCATGTCCTGCCAGACGAGGAGTCCGAGCTTGTCGGCCCAGTAGAACCAGCGGTCGGGCTCGACCTTGATGTGCTTGCGGACCGAGTTGAAGCCCATCTCCTTGTGCATCTTGAGGTCGTACGCGAGAGCCTCGTCGCTCGGCGCGGTGTGCAGGCCGTCCGGCCAGAAGCCCTGGTCGAGCGTGGCCATGAGGAAGACGGGCTTGCCGTTGAGGATGGTGCGCGGGGTGCCGTTCACCTTCTCGACGGCGATGGACCGCATGCCGAAGTAGCCGGTGACGCGGTCGCTGCCGACCCGGACCTGGAGGTCGTAGAGGAACGGGTCGTCCGGCGACCACAGCCGAGGATCACTGATCTTGAGCTTGAGCGGCTTTCCGGTCCGTCCGCTGAGCTCCGCGACCTTCTTGCCGCCTTCGTACGCGGCGGCGGTGACCGGCACGCCGTCGCGCACGCCGCGCGGCTCGACGGTGACCTGCTTGCCCGGCACATCCGGCGTGATCTTGAGGGAGTCCGCGTGGTCGGCGGCCACCGGCTCCATCCACACGGTCTGCCAGATGCCGGACGACGGGGTGTACCAGATGCCGCTGGGGTCGAGACGCTGCTTGCCGACGGGCGGGTTCGCGCCGTTGTCGGCGTCCGTCGGGTCGTACACGCCCACGATGAGTTCCTGGGTGCGGCCCGGCTTCAGTGCGTCGGTGACGTCGGCGGTGAACTTGTCGTAGCCGCCCTTGTGTTCGGTGACCTTGCGGCCGTTGACGTACACCTCGGACTGCCAGTCGACGGCCCCGAAGTTCAGGTTGAGCCGCTTGCCGTCACCGATCTGCCAGTTCTTGGGGACAGTGAAGGTGCGGCGGTACCACATGCGGTCCTCGTGCCGCTCGATCCCGGAGAGCTGGGACTCCACGGGATACGGGACGAGGATCTTCTCCTTGAGCTGCTTGCCGACCGGGGGCTTCTCGCCCGCCTGGGCGGCGGCGAACTGCCAGGAGCCGTTGAGGTTCTGCCAGTCCTTGCGCTTCAGCTGCGGCCGGGGGTACTCGCGGTGGGCGTTGCCTGGCGTGACGTCGTCGGCCCACTTGGTACGCAGCTGGTGCTCGGAGTGGTTGGGGCCGCTGGTCCAGAACTGGCCGACGGCGTCGCCGTCCGTGCCGGTCAGGCCGCCCTTGCCGTCGTAGCTGATGTCGGCGAGGCCAGGGGCGTTGCCGCCCTTCTTGCCGACGACGGGTTCCTTCAGCGCGACCAGGAGGCTGCGGTCGTCGGAGGGGTCGGCCTTGGCCGTGCCGAGGGGCCACTTGGCGCCGCCGATGACGGCGTCGAGGTGGTCGGTGAGTCCGGCGGGCGGGGCGGCGAGCCGCTGGGCGAAGTCGAGCTTGAGGCTGCGGCCGTCCTTGAGGACGGTGGCGTTGACGGCGCCGTCGTAGTCGAAGTCCTCGGGGATGCGCAGGGCGGTGCGCGGGACCGCCTTCTTCTCGCCGCCCGGCGGGGTCCACTTCAGGCGCAGGTTGGAGCCGCCGTAGTGCTCGAAGTACTCGACCTTGATGTCGTAGGCCTTGCCTGCCGTCAACTCGACCGGGGCGGACGTCTGTTCCTTGTCCCAGTCGTCCTGCCAGTGGTCGATGGCGATCTTGCCGTCCACCCAGAGGCGGAAGCCGTTGTCACCGGTCATGGCGAAGGTGGTGGCGCCGGTCTTCTCGGGCACGATCCGGCCGGTCCAGCGGACGCTGACGTCGTCGGCCCGGCCCGTGGTGGCCTTGAGGCGGGATTCGAGGTTGCCGAAGTCGATGTTCGGGTCGAGTCCGGTGGCCTTGAGCTCGTCGAAGTCGAAGGCTCCGGGGGCCGATTGGGTGTAGTACTCGCCCTTCAGGCCCTGGATCTCGACGGGATCGTCGGCGGCGTTCGCGGTGGGGGCCGCGGTGAGCCCGGCGACGCCGAGGGCCCCTGCGAGCAGCAGGGCGAGGTGTCGGCCCAGGCGTGCGGGGCGTCTGGGATGTCGTTTGGTGCGCACGGATCCTCCTTGATGAGGAAGGGTGGCGGCTTGTCGCTGCAGTCGGTACAACGAGTCTGTACAACGTTGGAAGGAACGACAGTTGGCATGACAGCACGCGCTCCGGCGCGCTGTCCAGGGTCATGACAAACGCCCCGGCGGGCCGGGGCGGCCACCGACGCAGGGAGATCCAGTGCGGGTTAGCCTCAAGGACGTCGCGGAGCACGCGGGCGTCTCGATCAAGACCGTCTCGAACGTGGTGAACAAGTACCAGCACGTCACCCCGGCGATGCGGGCCCGCGTCCAGGAAGCCATCGACGAACTGGGCTACCGACCGAACTTGACGGCGCGTCACCTGCGCAAGGGCCGCACCGGGATCATCGCGCTCGCCGTCCCCGAGCTGGGCAACCCGTACTTCGCCGAGCTCGCGGGCGCCGTCATCGACGCGGCCGCCGAGCACGACTTCACGGTGCTCCTCGACCACACCCGCGGCGAGCGCGAGCAGGAGGTGCTCGTCAGCCAGGGATTCCGGGCCCGGGTGATCGACGGGCTGATCCTCAGTCCGCTGGAGCTGGAGGCGGAGGACCTGCGCGCCCGCGAGGACGACGTGCCGCTGGTGCTGCTCGGCGAGCGGCAGTACGACCTGAGCTACGACCACATCGCGATCGACAACATCGCCGCGAGCCGCACCGCGGTGCGCCACCTCATCGGGCGCGGCCGCACCTCCATCGCCTATCTGGGCGCCCGCACGGATTCCGCGAACCGCCCCGCCCACCTGCGGCTCCAGGGCTGGCGCGAGGAGTTGACGGCGGCCGGGATCGCCGCACCGGAGAGCCTGGTGGGTCCGGTCGGCGGCTGGGACCGGTGGGACGGGGCGAAGGCCATGGCGCGGATGCTGGACGCGGGGGTGCGGCCGGACGCGGTGTTCGCGTACAACGACCTAGTGGCGATCGGCGCGATGCGGGTGCTGCACGAGCGCGGCCTGCGGGTGCCGTGGGACGTGGCGGTGGTGGGGTTCGACGACATAGCGGAAGGGCAGTTCGGGGCAGTCACGCTGACCACGGTGGCGCCGGACAAGCAGGCCATCGCGCGTCTCGCGGTCGAGTCGCTGCTGAGCAGCCTGGCTCATCCGGAACGGACCGGCGGGCGCGAACTCGCCGCAGCGTTCCGGCTGGTGGAGCGGGAGAGCACGCTGGGCCGACGCTGAGCGCGGGCCGCGCGGTCCGGGTGCCGGGCGCCCCCGCGAAGAGTGCGCGGAGGGTTTACAGCCTCCTTTCAACGATGTAAAAAGCTCCCCGTACCGACGAGTTGACCGCAAGTGCCGTCTCTCCCGTGAGCGCTCTCAGTGCCGGGGCCGTGCCGTTTGGGGATCCAATGAAGCCGACCACTCTGCTCAGTCGTACCTCCGCGAGGACCCTCGTCGCCACCGGTCTCGCCGCGAGTCTCCTGTTCGCCGCCGGATGTGCGAAGTCCGAGGACGACGACTCCGGCGGCGACAGCGCCGCCTCGCAGGACCAGGGCGATGCCGGGCAGGAGGTCGCGGCGGACGGCGCGGGCGGCAAGACCTGCACGATCGACGCGTACGGCGGCAAGAAGCTGGATCTGAAGAACGCCACCGTGGGCTTCTCGCAGTCCGAGAAGGAAGCCAACCCGTTCCGCATCGCGGAGACGGCCTCCATCAAGGCCGAGGCCGAGAAGCGCGGCGTCAAGCTCCTCACCGCCAATGCCCAGTCGCAGTTCTCCAAGCAGATCAGCGACGTCCAGGACCTGATCGCCAAGGGCGCCGACCTGCTCGTCATCGCACCGCTCAACTCCGACGGCTGGGAGCCGGTGCTGCGCGCCGCGGGCGCCAAGCACATCCCGATCGTCACCATCGACCGCAAGATCAACGCGACGGCCTGCAAGGACTACGTGAGCTTCATCGGCTCCGACTTCGTCGAGCAGGGCAAGCGCGCCGCGGACCGGATGATCGAGACGACCGGCGGCAAGGGGAAGATCGCGATCCTGCTCGGCGCCGCGGGCAACAACGTCACCACCGAGCGCACCAAGGGCTTCCAGGACCGGATCAAGGAGAAGGCCCCCGACCTCAAGGTCGTCTTCAAGCAGACCGGCGAGTTCGCGCGCGAGAAGGGCCAGCAGGTCACCGAGCAGCTGATCCAGTCCAAGCCCGACATCACCGGGATCTACGCCGAGAACGACGAGATGGGCCTGGGTGCCGTGAACGCGCTCAAGGGCGCGGGCAAGAAGGCCGGCGACGTGAAGATCGTGACGATCGACGGGACGAAGGGCGCCGTGCGCGGCATCGTCGACGGCTGGATCGACGGCGTCGTCGAGTCCAACCCCCGCTTCGGCCCCCTCGCCTTCAAGACCCTGGACACGTTCACCAAGGGCGAGAAGGTGTCCCAGGACATCGTCATCAAGGACAACGCCTACACCAAGGACAACGCCAAGTCCGACCTCAACAAGGCCTACTGACATGCTGTCAGTGACCGGTCTGACCAAGACGTTCCCGGGCGTGCGCGCCCTGGACGAGGTCGACTTCACCGCACGTGCGGGCGAGGTGCACGCGCTGATCGGTGAGAACGGCGCGGGCAAGTCCACGCTCATCAAGGTCCTGACGGGGGTGTACGGGCCGGACGCGGGCGACCTGACGTACGACGGGAACCCGGTGCGCTTCGCCACCCCGCTCGAAGCGCAGCACGCGGGCATCTCCACCATCTATCAGGAGGTCAACCTCGTCCCCCTGATGAGCGTGGCCCGCAATCTGTTCCTCGGCCGCGAGCCCCGCGGACGGCTCGGCCTCATCGACTTCGGGCGGATGCACCGCGAGGCCGAGGAGGCACTGCGGGGGCTGGGCGTCCGCGTCGACGTGCGCCGCCCGCTGCGCGAACTCGGCCTCGGGGCACAGCAGATGGTGGCGCTGGCCCGCGCGGTCTCGGTCGACGCGCGGGTGGTCGTGATGGACGAGCCGACGTCGTCCCTCGAACCCCGCGAGGTGCAGACCCTGTTCGGTGTGATCCGGATGCTGCGGGAGCGCGGCATCGCGGTGATCTACGTCAGCCACCGCCTCGACGAGCTGTACGAGGTGTGCGACGCCGTCACCGTGCTGCGCGACGGCAAGGTGGTGCACACGGGTGCGCTCGCCGAGCTGGACCGGCTGCGGCTGGTCGCGCTGATGCTGGGCCGCGAGATCCAGGACGTACAGGAAGAGGGCCTCACCCAGTTCACGGGGGCACACGAGACGACGACCGAACCCGTGCTCCGAGCGGAGGAGTTGACCGCCCGGCACCGGCTGCACGGAGTGTCGGTCACCATCAGGCCCGGGGAGGTGGTGGGCCTCGGCGGGCTGCTCGGCTCGGGCCGCAGCGAGACGGCGAAGGCCATCGCAGGGGCCCTGCCGACCGACTCCGGAACGGTCGCGATCGGCGGCACCCGCATCCGTACGGGCTCCACGCCCGCCGCCATCCGCGCGGGCATCAGCCTGCTCCCCGAGGACCGCAAGGCGGAGGGCATCGTCCCCGGCCTCTCGGTCCGCGACAACATCGCCCTGGCCGCGCTCCCCCGCCTCTCCCGCCTCGGCCTGGTGAACGAACGCAGCATCGACGACATCGTCGACACCTTCGTACGGCGCCTGCGCATCAAGGCGTCGAGCCCGCTGCAGAAGGTGGGCGAGCTCTCCGGCGGCAACCAGCAGAAGGTGCTGCTCGCCCGCTGGCTCGCGATGCACCCCAAGGTCCTGCTGCTCGACGAACCGACCCGCGGCATCGACATCGGCGCCAAGGCCGAAGTGCAGGGGCTCGTGGACGAGTTGGCGGCGGACGGCCTCGGTGTCCTCCTCATCTCATCGGACATGGAGGAGCTCATCGAAGGCTCGGACCGAGTGGTCGTCCTGAAGGACGGCACGGCCGTCGCGGAACTCACCGGCACCGCGGTGACGGAGGAGAACCTGCTGCGCGCCATGGCGACGGACCCCGCGAAGTCGGACGCATGACCACCCACGACCGGCAGGCCCCGCACCCACGGAGCTCCCCATGACCGACCTCGCCCTCGGCCGCACGGCCGCCGACCGCGACCGCCTCCTGCGCCTCCTCCAGAACTACGGCGTGTACCTGGGCGTCGCCGTGCTCCTGCTCGTCAACATCGCCTTCACCCCGCACTTCCTGTCCGGCGAGAACTTCCGCACCCAGGCCGTCCAGGTCGCCCCCGTCCTCGTCGTGGCGCTCGGCATGGCCCTGGCCATCGGCAGCGAGGGCGTCGACCTCTCCGTCGGCTCGGTGATGGCGCTCGCCACCTCCCTCGTCTCGCTCTACCTCGGGTACGGGATGTGGATCGCCCTGATCGCGGCGCTGCTCGGCGGCATGGTGGTCGGCCTGGCGAACGGGTCGCTCGTCGCGTTCATCGGCGTCCAGCCCATCGTGGCGACGCTCGCTCTGATGGTCGCGGGCCGGGGCATCGCGCTGGTCCTCCTCCCCCAGCTCAAGGACGTGCGCGACCCGACCATGGCGTCGCTCGGCTCCGGCGACCTGCTCGGCATCCCGTATCTGGTGCTCATCGCGGCGGCCCTCGCGCTGCTCGTCGCCTTCGTCGTGCGGCGCACCACCTTCGGCCGACAGCTCCTCGCCATCGGCGACAGCCGCCCCGCCGCGCTCCTCGCGGGCCTGCCGGTGCGCCGCGTCCTCATCATCGTGTACGTGGTCTGCGGCGCCCTCGCCGCGCTCGCCGGGGTCCTCGCGACCGCGCGCCTGAGCGCGAGCGACCCGACGTCGCTCGGCAACCTGATGGAACTCTCCGCGATCACCGCCGTGGTGGTCGGCGGCACCCCGCTGAGCGGCGGACGGGTCCGGATCGGCGGCACCGTGGCGGGCGCGGTCCTGATCCAGCTGCTCACGGCCACGCTCATCAAGCACGACCTGCCGCCGTCGTGGACGCAGATCGCCCAGGCCGTGGTGATCGTCCTCGCGGTCTACGCGGCACGCGAGAGGGGCAAGCGATGACCATCGACACGAAGAGTCCGGCGGATCCCGTGGACCACACCGCCCAGGAGGAACAGGCCGCGGGCCCCTCCCGCTCGGAGCGGCTGAGCGCCCTGGCCCAGCAGCACGGCGCGCTCGTCACCCTGATCGTCGCGGTCATCGCCGCCTCGGTCAGCTTCGACACGTTCATGACGAGCGACAACCTGCAGAACATGGCGGTGTCCTCCGCGTTCCTCGCGGTGGTCGCGCTCGGCATGACGTTCGTGATCGTCACCGGCGGCATCGACCTGTCGGTGGGCTCGCTGTTCGCCCTCGGCGGGGTGCTGGCCGCCTGGGGCTCGCAGTACGGCACGGCCGTGGCGCTGCTGCTGCCCCTCGCGGTCTGCGGACTCATCGGTCTGGTCAACGGGCTGCTGATCGCCCGCGCGCGCCTTGCGCCGTTCATCGTGACGCTCGCCGCGATGCTGGCGGCCCGCGGGATCCTCCTGTCGGTGACGGACGAGGGGTCCAAGACGTACCTCGTCGACAAGGACTCCTTCTTCGCGACGCTCGGCCAGGGCAAGGTGCTCGGCATCGGCGCCCCGGTCTGGATCACGGTCGCGCTGTTCGTCGCGGGCGCGGTCGTACTGCGCCGCACCCGCTTCGGCCAGTACGTGTACGCGGTCGGCGGGAACGAGGACGCGGCGGCGCTGATGGGCGCCCCCGTGGCCCGTACGAAGATCGCCGTCTACACGGTGTCCGGGCTCTGCGCGGGACTCGCCGGTGCCCTCAACGCGGCCTGGCTGGTGTCCGGGGTGACGATCCTCGGCTCCGGCATGGAGCTGGAGGCGATCTCCGCGGTCGTCATCGGCGGCACGCTGCTCACCGGCGGATTCGGGTTCATCAGCGGCTCGCTGGTGGGTGTGCTGCTCCTCAAGGTCATCCAGAACGTCATCAACCAGATCGGCTCGCTCGACTCCGCCTACCAGCAGGTGGTCAGCGGCGCCTTCCTGGCGGTCGTGGTGATTGCGCAGACATGGCTGGGCCGCAGGCGCCGGGTGCTGTGACCGGGGCCCTCACATCGGTACGGTCTGCCCCTTGCCCAGGGCGATCACCCCGCCCTTGGACACCGTGTACAGCTCCTCGTCCCGGTCCGGGTTGACGCCGATCGTCGCGCCCGGCGGTACGTCGACGTTCTTGTCGAGGACGGCGCCCCGCACCACCGCGCCGCGACCGATCCGTACGTTGTCGTGCAGCACGGAGCCCTGGACGACCGCGCCCTCCTCGACGGTCACGCCGGGCGACAGGACGGAGCGGGTGACCTGGCCGCGGATGACGCAGCCGGGGCTGACGATCGACTCGCCCGCGATGCCGCCCGCGCAGAACTTGGCGGGCGGCAGGCCGTCGGAGTGGGTGTAGATGGGCCAGCGCCGGTTGTCCAGGTTGAAGACGGGGTGGTCGGAGATCAGGTCCATGTGGGCTTCGTAGTACGAGTCGAGGGTGCCGACGTCGCGCCAGTAGCCGTGGTCGCGCGGGGTCTCGCCGGGGACGTGGTTGCCGTCGAAGTCGTACACCTGGGCCATGCCGCGCTCGGTGAGCAGCGGCAGGATCGAGCCGCCCATGTCGTGCGCCGAATGCTCGTCCTCGGCGTCCTGCTGGAGGGCGTCCACGAGGGTCTTGGTGGTGAACAGGTAGTTGCCCATCGACGCGTAGACCTGGTTCGGGGCGCCGGGCAGGCCCGGCGGGTCGGTGGGCTTCTCCAGGAAGCGCTCCACCTTCGTCCCGTCCCGCGCGGGGGTGATGACGCCGAACGACGACGCCTCGGCGCGCGGCACCCTGATGCCCGCGACGGTCACCGCGGCGCCGTTCTCGATGTGCTGCTTGAGCATCTGCCGCGGGTCCATGCGGTAGACGTGGTCGGCGCCGAACACCGCTATGTAGTCGGGCTGTTCGTCGTGGACGAGGTTGAGGGACTGCAGGATGGCGTCGGCGCTGCCCAAGTACCAGCGCGGGCCCAGGCGTTGCTGGGCGGGCACCGGGGTCACGTAGTTGCCGAGCAGGCTCGACATGCGCCAGGTCGTCGACACGTGCCGGTCCAGCGAGTGCGACTTGTACTGCGTGAGGACGCAGATGCGCAGGACGTCGCCGTTGACGAGGTTGGAGAGCACGAAGTCGACGAGGCGGTAGGTGCCGCCGAACGTCACCGCTGGTTTGGCCCGGTCGGCAGTGAGCGGCTGCAGCCGCTTCCCCTCTCCACCGGCGAGCACGATTCCGAGCACCGAAGGTCCACCGCGCATCCGAGCCCCCTACTTGTCGGCTATCTGTAGGCGTGCAGGATCTCCTCGTACACCTCGACCGTGCGGCGGGCGACCGTGTCCCAGCCGAACTCCCTGAGCACCCGGTGGCGCCCGGCCCTGCCCATCGCGCCGGCCCGCTCCGGGTCGGTGGCCAGCCTGTTCAGGAGCAGCCCGAGGTCGTGCTCGAAGTCGGCCGGTGCGCTCTCCCGGTACGGCACGAGCAGCCCCGTCGTGCCGTCGCTGACGACCTCCGGGATGCCGCCGACCCGTGAGGCGACCACGGCGGTGCCGCACGCCATCGCCTCCAGGTTCACGATGCCCAGCGGTTCGTACACGGAAGGACAGACGAACACCGACGCATGCGTGAGGAGTTGGATGATGTGCGGGCGCGGCAGCATCTCGGGAATCCACTGGACGCCCGCCCTGGTCCGGCTCAACTCCTCGAAGAGTGTGCGGAACTCGTCGTCGATCTCCTTGGTGTCGGGGGCCCCGGCGCACAGGACGAGCTGCACGTCCCGGTCAAGCTGCCGAGCGGCGCGCAGCAGCTGGGGGACGCCCTTCTGGCGGGTGATGCGCCCGACGAACAGGACGTAGGGCCGCCCGAGGTCGATGCCGAGCCGCTCCAGGACGTCGGTGCCGGGGTCGGGCCGGTACAGCTCGGCGTCGATGCCGTTGTGCACGACGTGGACCTTCGCCGGGTCGATGGCCGGGTAGCAGGACAGGATGTCCTCGCGCATCGCGCCGGACACCGCGATGACGGCGTCGGCGGCCTCGGCCGCGGTGCGCTCGGCCCAGCTCGACAGGGCGTACCCGCCGCCCAGCTGCTCGGCCTTCCAGGGGCGCAGCGGCTCCAGGGAGTGCGAGGTCAGCACGTGCGGGATGCTGTGCAGCAGCTTGCCGACGTGGCCCGCGAGAGCGGCGTACCAGGTGTGGGAGTGGAGCAGCTCGCGCCCGGCGAGCGCCGCCGCCATGGACAGGTCGACGGAGAAGGTGCGCAGTGCGTCGTTGGCTCCGTCGAGCGCGGGCCACGCCCGGTGCCGCACGAGCCCGTCGGACGCGCCCTCCCCCCAACAGTGCACGTCGAGGTCCGTGAGGGAGCGTAACTCCCGTGCGAGGAACTCGACGTGGACGCCCGCTCCGCCGTAGACGTCCGGTGGATACTCCCGGGTGAGCAGCCCCACTTTCACGTAGAACCCTCCGTCGTCCGCCCGATGTCGGCCGCGCCACCTCATGGTCACCCAGACGCGGCCCCGGGGGAAGACCGCGTCGGCGGCCGTTCGAAGCAGCAGTCCCCGCACAGCCCGCCGCTGGGACACCGGTAGTAGAGGCAGCAACTGCGGCGCCGGAATGCGGTGCCCTGCAGGGTGCCGGTGCCGCGCAGGTCGGGGTGGTCGAAGAGCTCGGCGGCCAGGCGCAGGGCCCGCTTGCCGACCTCCTCGCGCCCCGACCGCGCGGCCCAGCCGTGCAGTTCGCGGGCGGCGCCCGCGAGCGCGGATCCCGCGTTGCCCCACAGCAGCCCGGCGGAGATCCGGTACCGGGTACGCAACGCGTCGGAGAGCGGCGCCAGATGTCCGTACTGCACGACGTCCCGGACCGTCGCGGCGTCGCCCGGCAGCGGGCGTACGCCGGTCAGCCACAGGTCGTCGGGCGAGGTGCCGTCGGCGTCCCAGTGCAGCAGCGCCGGGTCCAGGTCGGGCACCCGGCCGTAGAGCGCGGCGGAGCCGAGC
Organism: Streptomyces sp. NPDC004732; assembly: GCF_040609235.1. Taxonomy (NCBI): domain Bacteria; kingdom Bacillati; phylum Actinomycetota; class Actinomycetes; order Kitasatosporales; family Streptomycetaceae; genus Streptomyces; species Streptomyces sp. NPDC004732. The sequence continues at coordinate 4,220 of NZ_JBEXJR010000019.1, read as the reverse complement.
GCCACGGACCAGAGCCGGGCGGCGAGCCCCAGCTGGGCCACGGAGACGGCGATGCGGTCCTCCGGGGCGCCGAGACGGCCCGCCACCTTGCCGACGCGGAAACCGATCGGATCACCGGATTCCGGTGCTGAGTACACCTCCGTGAACGGTCGTGTGCCGCCGCGTGCCGGGCCCGTGCGCAGGGCGAAGAATCCGCCGACGGAGCCGAGTTCTGCCAGGTCGATGAGGGTGGTCACGACAGAAGTAGAGCAAGTGCGGCCGCTCTTCCGCGCCCTGGGGTCCCCCTTGAGGTCACTCTCCGCGCCCATCGGGTAACCCCTCCGGGGGAGGACATGGGCAAGGTCGTACTCCATCGGTAGTAGGACGGATTGCCTGCTCAGGTACGACGACGCAGAGGCGTTCCGGCGTCATCGTTGTCATCATGGAAGCAGACCGTTCGCCAGACCGGGTTCACCGGACGCACCGCACCCCGCGGAGCACCTCATGAGTGCTTTGGCACTGTCCGTGCTGCTCTCCCTCGTCTCAGCCGTCGCGTACGCAGGCGGGGCGATCCTTCAGGAGCGCGTGGCGGCGACGACTCCCGGGCAGCGGTACGCGCCGCTGCGGCGCGGTGCCTGGTGGGTCGCCATCGCCCTGAACGGCCTCGGCGCGCTGCTGCACGTGGTGGCGCTGGCCTACGGCCCGCTGAGCCTGGTGCAGCCGCTGGGCGCCCTGACCATCGTCTTCGCCCTGCCCATGGCTGCCTTGTTCGTACGTCGCCGGGCCGGGGCCACCGCCTGGCGGGGCGCGCTCATGGCGACGGTGGGGCTCGCCGGGCTCCTCTCGCTCACCTCGTCGTCCGACTCCCAGACCCTGGCCGACGCGGAGCGCGTCATGCTCGCCCTGGTCACCGGCGGCGCCGTGCTCGGCCTGATGGTGGCGGCGCACGCGGCACACCGGCACCCGGTCGTGCGCAGCGTGCTGCTGGCCTGCGCGGCCGGTGCGGCCTTCGGCATCGCTTCGGTGTTCACGAAGACGGTGGCGGTGGACCTGGACCAGAACGTCGCGATCCTCGATCAGCTCCCCACCGTCGGGGCGATCGCCGTGCTCGCGGCGGCCGGTGTGCTGCTCTCGCAGGCCTCGTACCGCGGTGCGGGCCTTGCCGCGCCGCTGGCAACGGTGACCGTCGTGAACCCGGTGGTCGCGGCGGCGGTCGGGCTGACCCTGTTCGGAGAATCCTTCCGCCACGGCGCCACGGGCACGGTCCTGGCCCTCGGCAGCGGGGTCGTGGCCGCGTGCGGCCTGATCCTGCTCACGACGGAGCGGATCGCGCGGGAGACGTCCTCTGTGACCGTCGCCCAGGGGCGCCCTGCGGCGCAGGACGGGCCGTCGTCCGCCGATGCGGCGGACGCTGCGGGAACGGCGGGCTCGACCGGCTCGGCGACCGGTTCGGCCGACGCGGCGGACCGGCCCGAGCCGGAGCCCCGTCCCGCCACGGACGGGCTGTCCGCGGTGCCCACTCAGCAGCCTGTGGTGGCCCATCGCAGGACCCGCCCCCGGCAGCAGGGACACCGCGAGCGCATGGTGTCCTGACCCGTGTGATTCAGATGCGCACGCCGCGTGCCCGCAGGTAGGCGAGCGGGTCGACGTCGGAACCGAAGCCGGGCCCCGTCCGCACCTCGAAGTGCAGATGCGGGCCCGTGCTGTTTCCGGTGGACCCGGACCGGGCGATGCGCTGCCCGGCACCGACCTGCTGGCCCGCCCTCACCGAGAGCGCCGACAGGTGCCCGTACTGGCTGTACTTGCCGTCGGCGTGGCGGATGACCACCTGGTAGCCGTAGCTGCCGCCCCAGCCCGCCGAGACGACGCGGCCCGCGGCGACGGCCTTCACGGAGGTCCCGGTGGACACGGGGAAGTCGACGCCCGTGTGGTAGCCCTTCGACCAGGAGCCGCCCGCCGCCCGGTAGGGGGTGCTGGGCGAGGCGGCGACAGGGGCGACGGCGCCGGGTGCGGAGGCGCGTGGGGCGGCGTTCTTCGCCTGCGGCGCGGAGGTCTGGTGCCGCTTCTCCCGCTGCTTCTCACGCTTCTCGGCGGCGGCCTTTTCTGCCGCCTGTTCCTCGGCTGCCTGCTTCTCGGCCGCTTGCTTCTCTGCGGCCCTCTTCTCGGCCGTCTTCCTCGCCGCGGCCTTCCTCTCGGCCGCTTTCCTCTCGGCCGTCCTGCTCTCGGGGGCCTGCTTGGCGGGTGCCTTCTGCCGCCCGGCGGCCTGGCCGTGGACCGAGAGCCGCTGGCCCGGCGTGATCAGGTCGGGGTCGGCGCCGACGACGCGCCGGTTGGCGTCGTAAAGACCCTGCCAGCCGCCCCGGACCCTGCGCTCGTCGGCGATGCCGGAGAGGGTGTCTCCGTGGACCACGGTGTACATCTCGGCGGTGCCCGCGGCGGACTGCGGGGTCACCTCGGGCTTGACGTCCCTGACGTCGCGCTTGGGCCGCTCGGGCTTGCTCGGGGCCTTGGCCTGGGTCACGTCGGGCGAGCCGCCGCCGCGGGCGAGACCGGCCTTCGGCCCGCACGACGGCCAGGCGCCGGGCCCCTGCGCGTCGAGAACCTTCTCGGCGACGGCGATCTGCTGGTCCTTGGCGGCGCGGTCGGCCCGCGAGGCGTAGGCAGTACCGCCGTACGCCTCCCAGGTGGACTGCTTGAACTGCAGCCCGCCGTAGTAGCCGTTGTTGGTGTTGATGCTCCAGTTGTTGCCGGACTCGCAGGCGGCGACCTTGTTCCACGTGTCGACGTCGGCCGCGCCCGCGGTGCCCGCGACGGTCAACGGGAGCGCCATGCCCGCGCCGCCCGCCGTGACGGTCAGCGACGCACGGTTGATGCGGTTCGGCTGATACCGGCGGTGCCGGCCCCGTACGGCCATTGGGAGCTCCCTCAGACACACGTCATCACGGATTGCGCACAGCGGACACACGACAAGCCCGCAAGCTAGCCGGTCGATCAATCCGTGACAAGAGCGTGCAGAGGAGCAGTCGTTGCGCGATTCACCCCGTCAAGTACTGCTGCAGCCACCTCAGTTGGACACCTTGCTGGTAGGGACCGCCGCCCTCGTGATCGTTGAAGGAGTACACCTCCATCGAACGCTCCCTGCCCGCGTACGCGTTGAAGGCCGCGAACACCGTCGACGGCGGGCAGGTCATGTCCTGCAGGGCCGCGGAGAAGAGGGCGGGCGCGCGCCCCCGGGCGGCGAAGTGCACCCCGTCGAAGTACGACAGTGTCTGGAAGACGCGCTCCTCGCCGCCCCGACGGGCCTTCAGATAGGCCCCGATCTCGCTGTAGGGAAGCCGGTCCGTGAGGGTGGCCGCCCGTGGAAAGTCGCAGAGGAACGGTACGTCGGGCGTGATGGCGGCCAGATCGGGCACGAGCCCGCCGACGGCGAGGGCGAGCCCGCCTCCCTGACTGATCCCGAGCGCGGCGACCCGCCCCTCGTCCACGAGCGGATGGGACCGGGCGGCCTCGACGGCCCGCACCGCGTCGACATACAGGCGCCGGTAGTAGTACTCGTGCGGGTCCTCGATGCCGCGGGTCATGAAGCCGGGGTGCGCGGGCCCGCTCCCCACCGGGTCGGGGGTGTCGCCCTGCGCCCATCCGCCGCTGCCCTGTCCCCGCGTGTCCATCACGAAGTGCGCGAATCCGGCCGCGGCCCAGAGCAGGTGCATGTGGGGCAGTCCGCGCCCGCCGCCGTACCCGATGTACTCCACGACCGCGGGCAGCGGGGCCCCTCCTTCGGCGCCCGCGGGCAGGACCAGCCACCCCTTGACGGGGTGGCCGCCGAACCCGGCGAAGGTGACGTCGAAGATCCGCACCCCGGGCAGCGGCAGCTCCACCGCCTCGAACCGCGCGTCCAGTTCGTACTGCCGCGCCTCCAGCAACGTCTTCTCCCAGAAGGCGTCGAAGTCATCGGGCTCGGGCAAGTCGGGACGGTAGTGGCGCAGTTCTTCGAGGGGCAGGTCGAAATGGGGCACGGGCGGCTCCTCCTTCGGGGGGGGGTGGGGCTCGGGAGGGTCACGCTATGCCAGTGGTTCGGCGGTCGACAGCGAGTATTCGCCGGGGGGGTGGGGCCGGGCGGGGGGGGGGGGGGGGGGCCCCCCCCCCCCCCCCCCGCCCCGGCGGGGGGGGGGGGGGGGCCCGAACCAGAGAAAAAGAGGGACAAGACGGTATATAAAGTTATGGGGAAGTAGGATGTATAA
>NZ_JBEXJR010000018.1:0-159835 GCF_040609235.1 Streptomyces sp. NPDC004732 | reverse complement strand
ACTCCACCCAGATGATGGCCGGGTCCTGGGTCTCGTAGATCTGGACGTCGGACCATTCCCAGTCGGGCAGCACCTTGAGGGACAGCTCGCCGTGTCTTTGCAGCTTGTCGCGGCCCTGGACTGTGATGGGGCGGCCGATGTCGGTGTTGAACAGGGCCGCGGTGCCGTCGGGGGTGTAGAGGGTGTAGCGGCGCAGCCGGGCCTCGGGCCCGGTTTCCATGTACTGCTCCACGGCCCGCCGGTTGCGGGCCCGCAGGTCGAGGTGGGTGGTGAACACCGGGGCGGTCATGACGACTCCGTGTGGGGGCGCGGGGAACGGGCGGGGTCAGGGCTGCAGGCGGGTGGTGTCCCAGCCGCTGTCGGTGCGGTCGTAGCGCAGCCGTTCGTGCAGCCGGTCGGTGCCGTTGGCCCAGAACTCCACCGCGGCCGGTTCCAGGCGGTAGGCCACGAAGGTGTCCGGGCAGGGCAGTGCGCGGGGCGGCTCGCCCAGCGCCAGGGCCTGGGCGCGGATCTCTTCGAGGTGGTCCAGGTCGCGCAGCGGCTGGCTCTGCAGCGAGACGCTGGACATCGGGTGGGTGAACACCGCGCGGGCCGCCCACAGGGCTTCGGCCTCGGCGCGCGGCAGCTGGCGCACCGGTCCGGCCACGGTGACCTGCTGGCTGGTCTCGCGCCAGTACAGCACGCCCGAGGCCCACGGGTTGGCGGCCAGTTCGTGGCCCTTCTGGCTGCCGGCGTGGGTGATGAACACGATGCCGGTGTCGGTGATCTGGTTGACCGCCAGGATCCGCGAGGAGGTCCGCCCCTGGGGGTCCGCGGTGGCCAGGGCCAGGGCCCGCGGCTCGCGCACGCCCTGCTCGGTGGCCGCCTTCAGCCAGGACGCCAACAGCCCCAGCGGCTCCACCGGCGGCGCCGTGAACTCGGGGAACGCCACCTCGACGGTGCCGGTCAGCGTCTCGGAACGCCGTACATCAGACATGCATGATTCCTTCGATCGTGACGACGCCGTGGCCCGAGACCTCGACGGATTCGACCTGGTCGCCCTCGCCCTGGACGAGTGCGCTCATGGGGGAGGGGCGGCCGATCTCGATGCCCTGGGTGATCTCGATGCGCTGGCCGTACGAGGCGAGGCCGTGCCGGGCGATGTGGATGGCGATGGGTCCGGCGACGGAGCCGGTGGCCGCGTCCTCCACGACCCCGTAGGCGGGCGAGAACATGCGGTTGCGCCAGGTGGTCCCGGAGCCTGCGATGCAGTTCGTCGCCATGTCGGGGAAGCTGGCGAGCGCGCGGTGGTCGGGGTCCACCTTCGACAGCGCCTCGAAGCTCTCGAAGCCGACCAGGGTGTGCCGCGGGCCGTTGCGGTAGATCTCCACCGGCAGCGTCGACTCGCGGACGCCCAGCGCTTCGAGGAGCTCGTCGGCGCGGTCGAAGGGCTCCCACACGGGCACGGGCTGGCGCATGCTCGTCGAGACGACCTTCCCGCCGACCCGCTGCAGCTCGAAGGGGATCACGCCCATGGCGGTCTCGATCTGCAGCTGGTCCGCGTCGGTCCGCTGCCCCAGCGCGATGGCGGTGCCCAGCAACGGGTGCCCGGCGAAGGGGAGTTCGTTGACGGGCGTGAAGATCCGCACGTGTACGTCGCCGCCCTGCTTGGGGCCGAGTACGAACGTGGTCTCCGAGAGGTTCATCTCCCGAGCGATGCGCTGCATCTGCTCGGCGCTCAGGTCGTCGGCGTCGAAGAACACCGCGACCGGGTTACCGGTGAGAGGCTCTCGGGCGAACGCGTCGACCACTACGTAGTTGTGCATCAGTTCTCCACGGTTGAGGTGCCGGGCCGACGCTCGGGGGAGGACGCCGGCCCGGCGGTTCATGGGGCGGTGGTGCTCGTGGCCCGGGCTGGTCCGGCCGGGACCATGCCCACGATGCGCGATCGATCTTTGATCGGAACTGAATCCGGCTGGAACGACGCCGGGCCCGGCGTCAGAGGGGGCCGGGCGCACGCGTCGGTGGCGTCGCAGAGGGCGGTGTTGTCGTACACCGGAACGCTCGGGCAGAAATTACCGAGCACGAGTGCCCCCTCTGCGAATGGCAGACAATTCAAGGAGGGGGGCACGCAACATCACTCAAGGCCCCCCGTTGGCCTTGTTCGATCCTGCCGGGCACAGGAAAATAAATCAATACCGTTTGGATTTTTTCCGCATGAACGACGTGCGGTGATCAACCGCGAAGTGGCATGCCGGAATTGACTCGGGGCACACATTCAAAGATTACAAGGTCGGACTGCAAAGGCCGGACCGCAAAAGAATAAAGAAACAATTTCCTGACAACGGAGCGGCGCGCGACGGGAAATCGGAATAGACAATTCCAGTCGCGCGCGTCCGTCGCCGTCACAGCGGCACCGGCGCCTCCGTCCCGCGCCCGGCAAGGCTCCGGAGGTGCTCCTTGAGGCTGAATCCCGGCGCCGAGGCCTCCTCGGGCGTCAGGGTCGTGCCCTGCGTCAGGAGACGGCGTGCCGCGATGTGGTCCGTGGGCCGGTTGACGGACTCGACCGCCTGGAGGTCCTTCCCGCGGAAGAGGAGCACCGAGAAGGCGTCGGGGTCGTCACCGAGTACCACCTCGCTCTCGTGCCCTTCGTTGAATCCCGCGATCTGCACGGTCGTGGCGAACTGATCGCTCCAGAACCAGGGCAGCTCGTCATATGCGCGGGGCGCTCCGGCCAGTCGCTCGGCGACCGACTGGGCATGCCCGACGGCATTCTGCACGGATTCGAGCCGGAATCGATTTCCGGAACGCACCTGCGGGAATGCCGCGCAGTCACCGATGGCGGAGATGTGCGGGTCGTCGGTCCGCAGCTGGGCGTCGACGGTGATTCCGCCGTTCACCGGGAGACCGGCCGCGGCGGCCAGTTCCGTGCGCGGGGTGACACCGACGCCGACGAGGACCAGGTCGGCGGGCAGCCTGCTGCCGTCGGCCAGCTCCACCGCCGTCACGCTCGAACGGCTGTCGCCGTGCAGCGCCTTGATGCCCTGCCCGAACAGCAGCTCCGTGCCGTTGCTCCGGTGCAGCCGCGTGAAGTGCTCCGCGGTCGGCGCCGACACGACCCGGGCGAGCGGGCGATCGAGCGCCTCGACGACCGTCACCTCGACGCCCGCCTCCCGCGCCACGGCGGCGAATTCAAGACCGATGAACCCGGCCCCCACCACCACGGCGCGCCGCGCCCCGGCCAGCGAAGCCTGCAGCACCACGGCGTCCTGCGCGGTGCGCAGGGTGTGCACGCCGCGCAGCTCCTTGCCCGGCACGTCGAGCGTGCGGGGCGTGGCGCCGGTGGCGAGGACGAGGTGGCCGTAGTCGTAAGTGGAACCGTCGGCCAGCCGCACCGAGCGCGCGGCCGGGTCGATGTCCGTGACGGTGCCCGCGATCAGGTCGATCGACTGGCGCACGTAGTACGTCGCGGGGCGCAGCCACAGCATGGCCTCGTCCGCCTCGCCCTTGAGGTACGCCTTGGACAGCGGCGGACGCTCGTAGGGGAGCGCGTCCTCGGCGCTGATGAGCGTGATGCAGCCCTTGTAGCCGCGCTCCCGCAGGGACGCCGCGGTCTGGTAGCCGCCCTGGCCCGCCCCCACCACCACGACCGAATCGGGCTGTGCGTGGTCCGTCATCAGTTCTGCCGCTCAGGGGTGTGCACGATGAGGCCGTCCAGCGCATCGCTGGACTTGAGCTGGCAGCTCAGCCGGCTGTTGGGCTTGCGGGGGCACGCGGTGAAGTCGAGCATCTCGTCCTCGCGCTCCTTCGGCGGCTCCAGCTTGTCGAGGGTGGTCTCGTCCACGTAGACGTGGCAGGTGGCGCACTGCATGTTGCCGCCGCACTGGGCGACGATGCCGTCAATGTCGTTGAAAACGGCGCCGCGCATGACGCTGGTGCCGACGGGGACGTCGATCGCGGTCTGGTTCCCGTCGACGGCGACGTACGTGATTTTGGGCATGACGGAACTCCTCGATGGCATCCGGACGCGCTCGATGACGGTCCGTGGAACGGATGCCTGGCAAGTGGAAAACGGAAGGTGGAGATGGCGCGCCGACGGCCGATGGGGGGAACGGCGACACCCCTGTCGACTCGCCGTCACACGCTGGTCGTCGGGACACGCGACGTCCTGGACCAGGGCTGTGGCAGCGGTTGGAGCGTACCAAACCGAATCCGGCCAAGCCAGGACCCGTTGGGAACCTCAGGGTCGAGGCCTGCGTCCGCGGCGGGGATCGGGCAGGCGGTGCGTCATGAAGGGCCTGCTGGTGGTGAACTCCCGGAACTTCACTGCGGCGTCCGACAGGTAGGTGTCGCGGCTCCACACCAGGGTGAGCACCCGGGAGCAGTCCGGCGCGTTCAAGTGCACCCAGGCGACCGGGACTTGGGAGTCCGTTCCGGCCTGGCGGGAAATGGCGGGGATCAGGCCGATGCCGAGCCCCGCGCTGATCATGTCCTGGCTCGCGCCCGGCTCGTCGCCCTCGCAGGAGAGCAGTGGTGTGAGCCCCTCGGACGCGAACAGCCGGTCGAGGAGCGTGCGTTGCCATTGGCCCGGGCGGGTCGTCACGAACGGTTCGGCGGCGATCTCACGGATCGTCACGCTCTCCTGCCCGTCGAGCCAGTGGCCGCGCGGGACGGCGAGCAGCACCTCCTCGCGGGCCAGCTCGACCGATTCGAGGTTCGTGCCGGTCAGCGGCTGTGAGGCCACACAGAAGTCGACCTCCCTGGCGCGCAGCTGGCGGTCCATCTCCTCCGCGTTCGACTGGTAGAGCCGCACGTCGGCGCGGGGGTAGGCGGCCCGGAAGCTGCCGAGGAGATGGGTGATCGTCAGGAGGGTCTCCGAGGCGACGCTGACCCGGCCGAATGCCGTGTCGCGGGCGTCGCGCAGGACCCTGCGGGCGTCGTCGAGCTCGCTCAGGGCGCGGTCCACGTGGTGCAGGAACACCACGCCGTACTGATTCAGCCGGATGCGGCGGCCCTGCCGGTCGAACAGGGGGGTGCCGAGCTCGGCCTCCAGGCGCGCGATGGTGCGGCTGAGGGAGGGCTGGGCGACGTGCAGCTCCTCCGCCGCACGGCTGATGTGCTCGTAACGGGCGACTGCCTGGAAGTAGCGCAACTGCAGAAGATCCATGATCCACCTTCACTTATGCCTTCCGGGACATCATCACATGGCAAAACCGGTCTTGGATTGCATAAGGAATCCTCTCTACGGTTTTAGTCGAGGCCACCGCACAGATGGCGGGCAAACGGCGCCCGGCACCTGCACACGCGAAGCGGCGGCCCCACCCGTCCACCCGCCACCGACCGAAACCGAACCCTCCAGCCGTCCCACCGGCCACCGTCCCCCCAGGAAGGTCGCATCATGAGCGCTGCGGATCTGGCCCGACTCCAGTTCGCGGCCACGACCGGCATCCACTGGCTGTTCGTGATCCTCACCATGGGCCTCGTCCCCATCGTCGCGATCATGCACACCCGGGCCGCGTTCACCCGTGATCCCGAAAAGAGAGCAGTCCGGGAGCGTATGACCCGCTTCTGGGGTCAGCTCTACGTCATCAACTACGCGGTCGGCATCGTCACCGGCCTCGTCATGGAGTTCCAGTTCGGGCTCAGCTGGAGCGGCCTGAGCAAGTTCGCGGGCAACGTCTTCGGTGCCCCGCTGGCTCTCGAAACCCTCATCGCCTTCTTCGCCGAGTCCACCTTCCTCGGCATGTGGATCTTCGGCTGGGGCCGACTGCGCAGAGGCGTGCACGTCACGCTCATCTGGCTGGTCGCCCTCACCGCGTACGCCTCCGGGTACTGGATCCTGATCGCCAACGGCTTCATGCAGCACCCGGTCGGCTACGAAGTGCGCGACGGCGCCGCCTACCTCACCGACTTCACGGCACTGCTCACCAACTCCAGCGCCCTGATGGCCCTCTTCCACCTCTCGCTGGGTGCCCTGACGACGGGCGGCTGCTTCATCGCCGGCATCAGCGCGTACCACTTCCTGCGGGGCACCAAGGAGAGGGAGCTCTTCCGCCCCTCCCTGAAGCTGGGACTCTGGGTCTCGACCGTCGCCTCCTTCTTCGTCGTCATCGTCGGCGAGATGCAGCGCCCGATCATCGAGCGCACGCAGCCCATGAAGGACGCGGTCCTGGAGAACAGCGGCGTCGCCGAACTGCAGGCCCAGCTCGTCAAGGAGCACGGTCCGGGCAACTACGTGCCCTGGCAGGACACCATGCGGATCTCGATGGACGCCATGACGCTCATCGGCAACACCGTGTCCACCATCACCTTCATCGCCCTCATCCTTCTCTGGAAGGACCGGCTGATGCGCTGGCGCTGGGCCTCGTGGATCCTCGTCGCGACCATCCCCTTCCCCTTCATCGCCTCCGTGGGCGGCTGGATCGTCCGCGAGGTCGGCCGCCAACCGTGGATCGTGTACGGCGAGTTGACGGTCGAGGACGCGTTGTCCCACGTGGGGAAGACCTCGCTGCTGCTGTCCTGCGTGCTCTTCATCGCCATCTTCGTCGCACTGGCGGTGACGAACTGGACCCTGATCACGAAGTTCGCCATCCGCGGCCCCGACGCCACACAGCTCGGCGTCAGCGAGCCACTGCCGGACGACCTCCCCGAGGGCCCGGGAGGCAGCGCCGACGAGAAGCAGCCGGTACCCGCCCTCTGAGCCGGGCCGACCCGGCACACCCCCCCCCGAGATGAACCCCCTGCTGTAACGGAAAGTTGAGCGAGATGAGTCTGGAGACCGTCTGGCTGGCCCTACTCGGCCTGCTACTCGCCGGGTACTTTGTACTCGGCGGCTACGACTACGGCGCGCAGATGCTGCACCCCTTCCTCGGCCGGGACGGTGAGGAAGAGAAGCGCACCAGCGGAAACGCCGCCCTCGACGCCATCGCGCCGTTCTTCCTGGGCAACGAGGTCTGGCTGGTCGCCTTCGCCGGAGTCATGTTCGGTGCCTTCCCGCACCTCGAAGGCACCCTCCTGTCCGGCATGTACCCGCTGATCGTGGCGATCCTCGCAGGTCTGGTCCTCGGCAACGCCGCGGTCCAGCTGCGCCGCCGCTCCCAGAGCGCCCGCGGCCGCGGTGCGTGGGACGTCCTGATCGTGGTCGGCGGCGCCGTCCCTGCCGTGTGCTGGGGACTCGTCGTGGGGCTGCTGCTCCACGGCGTGCCCCGCCGCGCCGACGGCAGCTTCCACATCGGGTTCGGCGAGGTGTTCTCGCCGTTCGTGCTGGCTTGCGGCGTCACCACCGCACTGCTCTTCGCGGTGCACGGGGCGACCTTCGTCGCCCTGCGATCCGGCGACGAACTCGCCGCGAAGGCAAGGGACATGGCGGCCAAGCTGCTCGTCGGCGTCGCCGCCGTCGGCGCCCTCGCGCTGCTCCTCACGGTCTTCGGCGCGGGCGCCGACATGACGAACCGCACGACGTCGTGGATCATCGCCGCCCTGATCGTGGCCGCACTCGCCGCCGCCTGGTGGTACCTCAGCCGCGGCCACAACGTCCTGGCGTTCGCCGCCACCTGCTGCGCCACCGCGCTGCCGGTGCTGCTCCTGGGGGCCGGTCACTACCCGTACCTCCTGACCACCGGGGCCGGTGCGGGTCTGGACATCGACCACGCCATCACGGACGACGCCACGCTGAAGATCCTGAGCGGCTTCGGGGTCCTGGTGATCCCGACGATCCTCGCCTACCAGTTCTGGAGCTGGTGGGCCTTCCGGGGGCGGACGGGCCAGCGCCACCCCAGCTACTTCTGACCCCCGGAAAGCGAAGAAAGGGATCCCAACGATGAAGCCCGTCGAACGCCGACTGATGCGGGAAATCCCGGCACTGCGGCGCCACATGACGTACTCCTCGGTGCTGGCCCTGGCGGGCGCCGGGCTCATCGTCACCCAGGCCGTCCTGCTGGCGACGGCGCTCGCGGACGGCTTCGCCGGACACGGGATCCGCACCGGCACCCTGGCCGCGCTGGGCACCGTCATGGCCCTGCGCGCCCTGCTCACCTGGGTCCGCGGCGCGCTCGCCCAGCGCGCCGCGGCCGACGCCAAGGCCACCCTGCGCGACCGCATCACCGGACAGCTGCAGCGGACGGCACCGCTGCGCCTCGCGGACCGCCGCCACGGCGAGACGGCCACCCTGCTCACCCGCGGCCTCGACGCCCTCGACCCCTACGTCGTCGGCTACCTGCCCACCATGGCGGCCGTCGCGGTCGTCCCCCTCACCGTGGTCGCCTGGGTCGGCTGGACCGACTGGACCTCGGCCCTGATCATCGTCATCACCCTGCCGCTGATCCCCGTGTTCGGCGCACTGGTCGGCATGCACACCGCCCAACGCACCGCCCGCCAATGGCGGTTGCTCTCCCGCCTCGGCGGCCACTTCCTCGACGTGGTGGCCGGACTGCCGACGCTGCGCGCCTTCGGCCGCGAGCGCCACCAGATCAAGGTGGTCCGCGAGATGGCGGAGGCCCACCGGCGGGCCACCATGCGGACCCTGCGCGTGGCGTTCCTCTCCTCCCTCGTCCTGGAGACGGTCGCCACCCTCTCCGTGGCCCTGGTGGCCGTCCCGGTCGGACTGCGGCTGCTGCACGGCGACGTCGGCCTGCACACCGCCCTGGTCGTGCTGTTCCTCGCCCCCGAGGCGTATCTGCCGCTGCGCGCCATGGGCGGCGCCTTCCACGACAGCGCCGAGGGCATCGCGGTGGCCGAACGGGTCTTCACCGCACTCGACGACGAGGACGCCTCCCCGGCCGACGCCGACCGCGCCGCCGCGCCCGACGCCCGCACGGCGGAACTCACCCTCCACGACGTCACCGTCCACTACCCGGGCCGCACCGAGCCCGCCCTCAGCAACGTCTCCCTGACCATCAGCCCCGGCGAGCACGTCGCCCTGGTCGGCCCGAGCGGCGCGGGCAAGTCCACGCTGCTCTCGCTGCTCCTCGGCTTCGTCACCCCCGCGTCGGGTCGGGTCGAGGCCGGCGGCACCGATCTCGCCGGTCTCGACCCCGACGACTGGTGCACCCAGGTGGCGTGGGTGCCGCAGCGCCCGCACCTGATCGCGGGGACCGTCGCCGAGAACATCCGCCTCGGCCGCCCCGACGCGAGCGACGCAGAGGTGCGGGAAGCGGCCCGCGCCGCCTCCGCCGACCTCTTCGTCGAGGAGCTGCCCCGCGCGTACGACACCGTGCTCGGCGAGCACGGCGCCGGGCTCTCCGCCGGTCAGCGCCAGCGGATCGCGCTGGCCCGCGCGTTCCTGAAGGACGCCCCCGTGCTGCTCCTCGACGAACCGACCGCCCACCTCGACCCCGAGAGCGAGGCCGCCGTCACGCGCGCCACGGTCGCCCTCATGCGCGGCCGCACCGCGATCGTGGTCGCCCACCGCACGAGTCTGCTGCCGCACGCCGACCGGATCATCACCGTACGAGCGGGCGCCGTCTCCTTCCCCGGAGCCGCCCCGACACCCTCCCTCGACCTCGATCCCGCGCCCGCCCCCGCACCGGCGTCCTCGGAAAGGCTGGTGGTCTCATGACCTCGTACGTCGTCAAGGCCGCCGCCCCCGGACGCGCCCGCGCCCCCCGCCCCACCGCCCGCCTCCTGTACCACCTCCTGCCGTACTGGCGCAGGCTGCTGCCCGCCGCCCTCGCCGCGGCCGGGAGCGAGCTCGCCGCCGCCGCGCTGATGGCCACCGCCGCCTGGCTCATCACCCGCGCCGCCGAACAGCCGCCCCTCTCCGCGGTCAGCGTCGCGATCGTCGCCGTGCGGGCCCTGGCCCTCGGCCGCGGAGCGCTCCGCTACATCGACCGGCTCCTCGGCCACGACGGCGTGCTGCGGGCCGTAGCCGGGTTCCGCGCCCGGGTGTTCGAGGCGCTGGTGCCGCTCGCGCCCGCGGGCACCCCCGCCTTCCGCAGCGGCGACCTGCTGACCCGCCTCGTCGACGACGTCGACGCCGCACAGGATCTGCTGCTGCGCGTCATGATCCCGGCCACGGCGGCGTTCGTGGTCGCCGCGGCCGCCACCGGCACGGTCCTGGTGCTGCTGCCGGGCGCCGGGCTGCTGCTCGGTGCGCTGCTCGCCGTGGCGGGCATCCTCGTGCCCGCCCTGGTGCTCGTACTGTCCCGCCGCGCGGGCCGCGCGGAGAAGGCGGCGCGCGCCGAACTCGCCGCCGTCACCGTCGACCTGACCCAGGGCGCCGCCGACCTCGCCGCCTACGGCGCCCGTGGCCGCACTCACGACCGGGCCCGCGGCATCACGGCGCGGATCGCGGGTCTTGAGCGCCACAAGGCGCTGACCACCTCGCTGGCCCAGGCCATGGTGCTGGTGCTGCAGGCCGTGGCGACGGTCGGCGTCACCTGGCTCGCGCTCCGCGCCCACGCGGCGGGCGACCTGCCCGCCGTGCAGCTCACCGTCCTCGCGGTCCTCGCGCTCGTCTCCTTCGAGGCGCTCGCGCCGCTGCCCGCCGCCGCCCGCCGCTTCGTCGAGGTCCGGGCCTCCGCGCAGCGCCTCGCCGACCTCTTCGACACCCCGGCGCCCGTCGCCGACCCACAAGCCCCGGACCCGCTGCCCACCGACGAGCCGCTCGACGTGACCATCACCGACCTGCGGGTCCGCCACCTCCAGGACAATCCCCCGGCCCTGGACGGCGCGAGCCTGCAACTGCCGGCAGGTCGTCGAGTGGTACTCATCGGGGCCAGCGGGTCCGGTAAATCCACACTGATCGCCGCCCTCATGCGGTTCGTGCCGTACGAAGCAGGCAGCATCCGCGTCGGCGGGCGCGAACTCAGCGCCTGCACGGGCGCCGACGCCCGCCGCGCCATCACCGGCATGACGCAGGACGCGCACGTCTTCCACGCCACGATCCGCGCCAACCTCGTCCTCGCGGCCCCGGATGCCACCGACGCCGAGCTGCGCGAGGCGGCCCGCAGGGCCAGGATCCTGGACTGGATCGAGTCGCTGCCGCAGGGCTGGGAGACCGTACTCGGCGGGGACGGCGCCACCATGTCGGGCGGTCAGCGCCGGCGCCTGCTCCTGGCCCGCGCGCTGCTCGCCGACCCGCCCGTCCTCGTCCTTGACGAACCCACGGAGGGCCTGGACCCGGACACCGCGGCCGAAGTGCTCGCCGACATCCTCGACGCCACCCGCGGCCGCACCACGCTCCTGGTCACCCACGAGCGGGCGGGCCTCGCGGGCGCCGACGAGATCGTCACCCTGGACCGTGGCCGGATCCGTCCCGCCACCCACGAGGACCTGGACTCCGCGACGGACGGAGTGGCCGCCATGGCGCTCTGAGCCGCCCCGAACCGTAGCCGGACGCGCGCCGAGTCCCTCTTGCCAAGCCCCCGCGACAAGCCGAGGATTGTCCCTCCTCGAACGAGGGTGCGCGAGCGGAGTGAGGAGCGAAGGCCATGGATTTCGGACTCGTACTGCAGACCGACCCGCCCGCCTCGGAGGTCGTCGGGCTGATGAGGCGCGCGGAGCGCAACGGCTTCCGCTACGGCTGGACCTTCGACTCGTCCGTGCTGTGGCAGGAGCCGTTCGTCATCTACAGCCGCATCCTCGAACACACCACGCGGCTGACCGTCGGCCCCATGGTCACCAACCCGGGCACCAGGACCTGGGAGGTCACCGCGTCGACCTTCGCGACCCTCAACGACATGTACGGCAACCGCACCGTCTGCGGCATCGGGCGCGGCGACTCCGCGATGCGCGTCGCGGGACGCAGGCCCAACACCCTGGCCAGGCTCGGCCAGGCGATCGACGTCATCCGTGACCTCGCGGAGGGGCGCAGCACCGACATCGGCGGGCAGACGCTGCGGCTGCCGTGGGTCAGGGACGGCAAGCTGCCGGTGTGGATGGCGGCGTACGGCCCGAAGGCGCTGGCGCTCGCCGGGCAGAAGGCCGACGGGTTCATCCTGCAGCTCGCCGACCCGTATCTGACGGAGTGGATGGTGAAGGCCGTGCGGGACGCGGCCGCCGACGCGGGGCGCGACCCGGCGGACGTCAAGATCTGCGTGGCCGCGCCCGCCTACGTCGGCGACGACCTCGCGCACGCCCGCGAGCAGTGCCGGTGGTTCGGCGGCATGGTCGGCAACCACGTGGCGGATCTGGTCGCCAAGTACGGCGAGCACTCCTCGATGGTGCCGGAGGCCCTCACCGCGTACATCAAGGCCCGCGAGGGCTACGACTACAGCCACCACGGGCGCACCGGGAACCCCGACACCGCCTTCGTGCCCGACGAGATCGTCGACCGCTTCTGTCTCCTGGGTCCCGTCGAGTCGCACCTCGAACGGCTGCGTGAGCTGAGGGAGCTGGGCGTCGACCAGTTCGCGCTGTACGCGATGCACGACGCGCGCGAGGACGTTATCGACGCGTACGGCTCCGCGGTCATCCCGGAGTTCTCGTAACCATGGCCATGGCATGATCCCCGCGTGACCGTCACCGTCGTATCCGGACCCTTCAGACGGGCCGTGGCCCTTGCGGCGGCGGCCCTGCTCCTGACGGGCTGCGGACTCTCCGAGGAGCTGGAGCGCGAGACGAACCCGGAGGGGCGGCCGCCGTCCTCGGGGGCGATGCCGCCCGCACCGGCCACGGACACTCCGGCGGCCCGCCTGCCCGATGAGCCCGACGACACCCCGCGCTGCCCGAAGTCGGGCGTCAGCATGTCGCCCGGCATGGTGACCGCCGCCATGGGGCTGCGCGCGATGTCCGTGACGATGACCAACTGCGGTGACGGGGCGCGCGAGGTCGACGGCTATCCCGACATCCGCGTCCGCGGCCTGGACCGCGAACTCTTCGACGTTACGGTGCTCAAGGGCACGGAGCCGGTCACCACCATGGACGACCCCGGGCCGAGCCGTGTCGTGCTCGGGCCGGGGGAGTCCGCGTACACCTCGCTCGTGTGGCGGTACTCGGCCGTCGACGCGGCCACCCGCCGGGGCAGCGGCGTCTACGTGGAGATAGGCCCTGCCAAGGGCGCACCGAGGCAGACCATCGAGCCGGACGGCGGCCTCGACATCGGCGAGACCGGCATGCTGGGCACGACGGCATGGCAGAAGAGCCCGTCGGACGACCGCTGAAGCAGCCGCGCGGCCCGGTCAGGGCACGCGGGCCGTCCACTCCGCGGTCGCGAACTTGGTCCGCACGAGCTCCCGGGCGCGCGCCATCTCCTCGTCGGTGACCTTCCCCTCGGCAAGGCCGTAACGGCCGCGGAAGGAGTCGATCATGCGCTCGATGACCGCCTCGCGGGGCAGCCCGGTCTGCCGACGCAGCGGGTCGACCCGCTTCTTGGCGCTCCGCGTGCCCTTGTCGGAGAGCTTCTCCTTGCCGATGCGCAGCACTTCGAGCATCTTGTCCGCGTCGATGTCGTACGACATGGTCACGTGGTGCAGCACCGCGCCCGGCGCGCCGCCCGGCGCCACCGTGCGCTTCTGCGCGGCGCCCGCGATCTTCCCCGCGTCCGTCGCGATGTCGTTCAGCGGCTGGTACCACGCCTTGATCCCCATGTCGGCGAGGGCGCCGAGCACCCAGTCGTCGAGGTAGGCGTAGCTGTCCTGGAAGGAGAGCCCCTGGACGAGGGCGTCGGGGACGGAGAGCGAGTACGTGATGGTGTTGCCCGGCTCGACGAACATCGCCCCGCCGCCCGAGATCCGGCGCACGACGTCGATGCCGTGCCGGGCCGCGCCCTCCGCGTCCACCTCGTTGGCGAGCGACTGGAAACTGCCGATGATCACCGAGGGCGAGGCCCACTCCCACACGCGCAGCGTCGGCGGACGGCGGCCCGCCGCGACCTCCTGGGTCAGCACCTCGTCGAGGGCCATGTGCAGCGCGGGCGGCTGCGGCTCCTCGTGGATCAGCTGCCAGTCGTAGTCCGTCCAGTCCGTCGCGTGCGCGAGGGCGCGGCGGACGGCGACCCCGATGCCCTCCGACGTCAGGCCGTACATGACGGTGCCCTCGGGCAGCGCGGCGTCGATGCGGGCGGCGAGGCCCGGGGCGTCCGTGTCGGCGGGGGCGCCGTTCAGCGCGCCGTTGATCGCGTCGAGCGCCTCGTCGGGTTCGAGGAAGAAGTCACCGGCCACGCGGGTGTTCCGCAGCTCGCCGCCCTCGACGTCCAGATCCACGACGACGAGCTTGCCGCCGGGGACCTTGTACTCACCGTGCACCGTGCTTCCTCCAGGCCCGCGGGACACAACGCCCTCGGCTCGATGTTTCCGAATCGTCCCCCAACGCTAGCCGAGCGCGGGAATGTCCTGCTTGTGTGCGCCGTGCGGGGGACCGTGCACCGGACGGCGCATCCGTGGGCGGCCGACCGTCCGAAGGACAGAGGGAAGGATCACCCGGCCCACTGGAGTCCGCACCATGCACATCTCGGTCGTCCTGTTCACCTCTGATCTGCGGGTGCACGACCATCCGCCGCTCCGCGCCGCCGTCACCGGCGCGGACGCGGTGGTGCCGCTCTTCGTCCACGACCGGGCCATCGCCGACCTGGGCGACGCGGGACCGAACCGGGAGGCGTTCCTCGCCGACTGCCTGGCCGACCTCGACCGTCAGCTCCGGGACCGCGGCGGGCGGCTCGTGGTGCGCAAGGGCGACCTCGTCGAACAGGTGCGGTCCGTCGTCGAGGCGGCGGACGCCGACGAGGTCCACATGGCGGCCGGGGTCAGCCGGTACGCGCACGCCCGCGAGCGGCGGCTGCGCGAGGCGCTGGAGCGGGACGGCCGACGTCTGTACGTCCACGACGCCGTGGTCACCGCCGTCACCCCCGGATCCGTGACCCCGGCCAACTCCGACCACTTCGCCGTCTTCACCCCGTACTTCCGCCGCTGGACCGAGAAGGGCGTGCGGGCCGTGCTCGCCGCCCCGCGCACCGTGCGCGTCCCGGACCACGTCAGCTCCCACTCGTACCCCTCCCGCAAGGAGATGGACGGCCTCTCGCCGGGCCTCGCCGAGGGCGGCGAGAGCGTCGGCCGCGCCCTCTGGCGGGCCTGGCTGCGCAACGGCATCGACCGGTACACCGAGAACCACGACGCCCTGGCGGCCGACGCCACCTCGAAGCTCTCGCCGCATCTGCACTTCGGCACGCTGTCCTGCGCCGAACTCGTCCACGCCGCACGCAAGCGGTCGTCCCAGGGCGCCGAGGACTTCGTCCGGCAGCTGTGCTGGCGCGACTTCCACCACCAGGTGCTCGCCGCCCGCCCGGCAGCGGCCGCCGCCGACTACCGAACGCGCGGTGACCGCTGGCGCTCCGGGAAGTCGGCGGACAGCGACATCCGCGCGTGGCAGGAGGGGGCCACGGGATACCCGGTCGTCGACGCGGCCATGCGCCAGCTGCGGCACGAGGGGTGGATGCACAACCGCGGCAGACTCCTGACCGCGAGCTTCCTCACCAAGACGCTGTACGTCGACTGGCGGGTTGGTGCCCGGTACTTCCAGCAACTCCTCGTCGACGGCGACCTCGCCAACAACCAGCTCAACTGGCAGTGGGTGGCCGGGACCGGCACGGACAGCCGCCCCAACCGGGTGCTCAACCCCGTGCTCCAGGCCAAGCGTTACGACCCCGACGGCACGTACGTACGCCGTTGGGTGCCCGAACTCGCCGAGCTGCGCGGCGCCGCGGTCCACGAGCCGTGGAAGCTGTCCGGGGCGGAGCGGGCGCGGTACGACTACCCCGAGCCGCTCGTCGAACTGGCGGCGGGGCTCGGCCGGTTCAGGAGGGGCCGGGGCATCGAGTGACGGGGTCGGGCTGGAGCCAGGGCGGGGTCGGGCTGGGGTGATGCCGCCCATCAGGTCGAGGTGATGCCGCCCGTCAAGTCGACGTGATGCTGTCCATCAGGGAGTACACCGCCTTCAGCGCGTCGGCCCCCGGCGGCAGGGCGGGCGGCCGGCCGGTGAGCGACCGTTCCGTGAAGCCGGTGTCCAGGCGCGGCGAGCGGATGTCGAGGACCGCGACGGACCGCGGCGCGAGCTCCTCGGTGAGCACGCCGAGCCAGCCGCTCAACGCCGCCTTGGACGCGGTGTAGTCGGCGCTGCCCGCGAGGTCGTCCGCGCTCTCCGGGCCCGCCGGGCCGGGCACCCCTCCGGTGATCGCCAGGAGGAACCCCTTGTCCGCCACCACCGGAGCCGCGCCCCTCAGCACCGCCATGGGACACAGCGCGTTGACCGTCAGGAGATGCCCTGCCATCGCGTTCGACACGTCCTCCACCGCGCCGTACCCCGCCGCCCCGACCGTCACGAGCACCCCTTCCAGCCCCGAAAGCGCACGCTCCGCCCACGGCCCGAGCGTGGAGCACTGGTCCAGGTCGCATGCCTCGAAGCAGCGGGCGGGCGGCCCGCCGAGGTCGCGTGCGAGAGCCGCAAGGCGTACGTGATTGCGACCGGCCAGAGCCAGTCGTGCGCCGCGCTCCGCCAGCGCGCACGCGGCGAGACCGCCGAGAACGCCGGTGGCCCCGGCCACCAGGATGCGGGCACCCGAGATTTCCATTCGTCTTCCTCCAAAGGGGGCAGGAGCAGAGGGGCGAGAGAGAGGGTGTGGTGGGTCGATGCCCGGTACTTCACGCCGACGGTGCGGAACGGATGCGCTGTCCGCAGACCGGTTGCGCGGCGCCCGGCACCGGCGGGCCCTCCGGCGTCAACCCCTCCCGCAGCGCGCGCAGACCGCGCCGCATGTGGCTCTTGACCGTGCCGAGCGGCAGACCGGTCCGCTCGGAAATCTGGGACTGCGTCAGATCCTCGTAGAACGCCAGCCGCAGCACCAACTGCTGCGCCGATGGCAGGTTCGCCAGCTCGCGCTGGACCAGAACGCGGTCGAGCACCTGCTCGGCGCAGGGCCCGCCGACGGAAGGCGCCCCCTGCCGGGCGCCCACGGCCGCCACCAGCACGGCGCGCCGGGTCCTGGCCGCGAGCGTGTCGGCGACCTTGTGCCGCGTGATGCCCACCAGCCAGCCCGGCAGGCCACCGGCGCCCGCCCGGTACCCGTGCCGACCGCGCCAGGCGGCGAGGAAGACCTGCTGCGTCACGTCCTCCGCGTCCGGACCGTCGCCCAGGGCGCGCCCGGCGAGCCGGTGGACGAGGCGCCCCCAGCGGCGGTAGGCCGCCGACAGACAGCGCTCGTCACCGGCGGCGACGCCCGCCGCGAGCTGATCGTCCGCGAGCAGGTCCTCGGGGTGCGGAGCGTCTTCGGGGAACGTGATGTCGACCGCCACCATGATGCGTACTCCTCGTACAGGGGTCGGAGTTGACCCCAGATTGGTGACAGTCAGTGAGAGGCGACAACTTGCAGCGATTGTGCGTCGTATCGTCGCGGGATGAGAGCTGCACGGATGCCGGGCACCGCCCGGCGGGGCGATGCCGTCGGGGCGCGGATGCCGGATGCCGCGCTGACCACCGGTAGCGTCGCCCGAAGACTGGGTGTCGCGCCGACCACGCTCCGGTCCTGGGAACGGCGTTACGGCATCGGGCCCGCCCAGCGGGAGCAGGGCCGTCACCGCCGCTGGAGCCCCGTCGACGTGGGGCGCGTGGAGGAGATGTGCCGACTGACCGCGCTGGGCGTGCCGCCCGCCGAGGCCGCGCGTTCGGCGCTGCAGGAGGGCGCGGCGGAGATTCCGCGCCCGCGGCGGGGCAGTGACTCCGGCGCCCTCTCGCTCGGCAACGTACGGCAGGAGTGCCGGGGTCTCGCCAGAGCGGCGGTGCGGCTCGACTCGCCCGCGGTCGAGACGCAACTGCGCTCCACCGTGGGGGAGTACGGCTACACCATGGGGTGGGAGGAGGTCATGGCGCCCGCCCTGCATGCCATCGGGCGCAAGTGGGCGTCGTCCGGCGAGCGGTACGTGGAGGTCGAGCACCTCCTCTCCTGGCACGTCTCCTCCGCGCTGCGGCGGGCGCCGGGCGCGGGTGTCGTGAGCGGTGCGGCGGCGGCGATTTCTCGCGGTCCTGGCGGTCCTGGCGGTTCTGTCGGGCCTGTCGGTTCTGTGAGGCCTGGCGGATCGGGTGGCCCCGTCGGGCCGGTGCTGCTCACGTGTGTTCCGGGGGAGCAGCACACCCTCCCGCTGGAAGCGCTCACCGCCGTCCTCGCCGAACGGGGCGTGCCCACACGGATGTTCGGTGCCGCGCTGCCCGCGGAGGCGCTGTACGAGGCGGTCCGGCGCATCGGCCCTTCGGCCGTGGTGCTCTGGGCGCACTCGCGGAACACCGCGGACCGGGCGCTGGTGCACCTCATCACCGAGGCGGAGTGGGGCATGCGGGGTGCCAGGACGCATCCCGCCGTGCTGATCGCGGGGCCCGGGTGGTCGCCGCGCGCGGGGGCGTACACGCCGGGGGTCGAGCGGCTGACCGGCTTGCGGACGGCGGCGGACCGGATCGAGGCGTTCTTCGTGCCCTGACTTGTGGGGTGCCACGGCCCGACCGTCGACCGGCAGCGCGCCGGAAGTTAGCCTGCCGATCATGTTCACGACGCGTCCCACTCTGCAGGGCACCTTCGGCATGGTGTCGTCCACCCACTGGCTCGCCTCGCAGTCCGCGATGGCCGTCCTGGAGGACGGAGGCAACGCCTTCGACGCCGCGGTCGCCGCGGGGTTCGTCCTGCACGTGGTCGAACCGCATCTCAACGGGCCCGCGGGCGAAGTGCCGATCATCCTCGCGCCCGCGGGGGGAGAGGTGCGCGTGCTCTGCGGTCAGGGGTGCGCGCCCGCGGGTGCGACGGTCGACCACTACCGCTCCCTCGGGCTCGGCCTGGTGCCCGGCACCGGCCCGCTCGCCGCGGCGGTGCCCGGCGCCTTCGACGCGTGGCTGCTGCTCCTGCGGGACCACGGCACGAAGTCCCTCGCGGACGTCCTCAAGTACGCCATCGGGTACGCGGAGGACGGGCACGCCCCCGTGGAGCGGGTCGGCGAGACCGTGGCGACGGTACGGGAGCTCTTCGAGCGGGAGTGGCCCTCGTCGGCCGAGGTCTACCTGCCCGGCGGGCGGCCGCCGCGGCCCGGCGAGCTCTTCCGCAATCCCGCGCTGGCCGCGACGTGGCGGCGGCTGATCGCGGAGGCGGTTGGCGGGGAGGGCGATCGGTCGCGGGTGGCGGAGATCGAGGCCGCGCGTGAGGTGTGGCGCGGTGGGTTCATCGCCGAGGCGCTCGTGCGGCAGGCGGGGCGGCCGACGATGGACACGAGTGGTGAGCGGCACGTGGGGACGCTCTCCGCGGAGGATCTGCGCGGGTGGTCGGCCTCCTATGAGGACCCCGTCACGTACGACTGGAACGGCTGGACCCTGTGCAAGGCCGGGGGCTGGAGTCAGGGTCCCGCGTTCCTGCAGCAGTTCGCGCTGTTGTCGGGGAACGTCGCGGAGCTTCCGGAGTACGGATCCGCCGAATACATCCACCTCCTGGTCGAGGGCTGCAAGCTGGCGATGGCGGACCGGGAGGCCTGGTACGGGGACGATGAGTCCGTCGGGGCGTCCGTGCGTGAGCTGCTCTCCGCCGAGTACAACGCGGAGCGGCGGCGGCTCATCGGGGAGAAGTCGTCGCGCGAGCTGCGGCCCGGGTCGCCCGGCGGGCGCGAGCCGCGGCTCTCCGCGCATGCGCTCGCGGTGGCTTCGGGGGACGCCCCGGGAGCGGATGCGTGGGGCGGTACTGCGGCGGCCGGGGCGGGGGAGCCTACGGTGGCCGGGGACGGGGGGACGCGCGGCGACACGTGCCACGTCGACATCGTCGACCGCTGGGGCAACATGCTGTCCGCCACGCCGAGCGGGGGCTGGCTGCAGTCCAATCCCGTCGTGCCCGAGCTCGGGTTCCCGCTCGGGACGCGGCTCCAGATGGCGTGGCTGGAGGAGGGCCTCCCGAACTCGCTCACCCCCGGCAGGCGTCCCCGCACGACGCTGTCCCCCTCCATGGCGCTGAAGGACGGGGTGCCCGTGGTGGCCTTCGGCACGCCCGGGGGAGACCAGCAGGACCAGTGGCAGGTGCACTTCTTCCTGGGGCTCGTGATGCGGGATGTGGTGCGGGGCGGGCTCGACCTCCAGGGCGCGATCGACGCGCCCAACTGGCACACGGAGTCGTTTCCCGGCTCGTTCCACCCCCGCGAAATGCGCCCGGGAAGCCTCACGGTCGAGTCCCGCACGGACCCTGCGGTGGTGGAGGAGCTGCGGCGGAAGGGGCATGTGGTGACGGTGGGGGGCGCGTGGTCGGAGGGCCGGTTGTGTGCGGTGGCGCGGGATGCGGGGAGCGGGGTGCTGTCGGCGGGGGCCAATGCGCGGGGGATGCAGGGGTACGCGGTGGGTCGTTGAATCGTCCGTCCGTCCGTCTGTCTGTGGGTGCGGGGACGCGGGGGGATGTACGTACTCGCCATCCCTGCGGCCTGGTTCGATGTTTCTGGGCGTCCGGGTTTGCTCGGTGCTCCGTGCGCACATCCCCCCGCGTCCCCTCCCGTCTCGTACGCGGGTGCGGGCCGGTGGGGTGTCTGCGGTGGTTGTCCTTCGTCGGACGGCGCAGGGTGTCCCCAGGGGTTTGTCGGGAGTTCAGGGGGTGTTTGCCTTGCGCGTACGGGATGTCAGTGGGGCGTGCTCTCATGGGGGCATGATCGAAGACTTTCTGACGCACGGTGTACGCGACGTGGAAGAGGCCCTCCGCAAGGCCGCCGCAGCGGAGGTCACCCCCCGCTTCCGTCAGCTCGCAGAGGGCGACATCGTGGAGAAGAGCGGCCCGCACGACATGGTGACCGTCGCCGATCGTCTCGCGGAGGAGCAGCTGACCGCCGACCTCGCCGCGCTGCTCCCGGGGTCGGTCGTCGTCGGTGAGGAAGCGGTGCACGCCGACCCGTCGACGTACGAGGCGATACACGGAGACGCCCCGGTCTGGATCGTCGACCCCGTGGACGGGACGCGACAGTTCGTGAACGGGAACCCGGGGTTCTGCATGCTGGTCGCCCTCGCCGTGGGCGGCGAGGTGCAGGCGTCCTGGACGTATGCGCCGGTGCTGGACGAGATGGCCGTCGCGGTCCGCGGCCAGGGCGCGTGGCTGAACGGAGAGCGGCTGGTGGCGGGCTCGCCCGCGCCCGGCGCGGACGTGGCCGTGGCGACCTCGCATCCGGACTTCACCACCGAGGAGCAGAAGCGGGCCCTGACGGGACTCGTCGTCGAGGGCGTGCGCCCGCGGCCCTGCGGCTCCGCCGGGCTCGAGTACCTGGCCATCGCCAGGGGCGAGCTGGACGCCGTCGCCTTCTCGTGGGAGCTGGCCTGGGACCACGCCGCCGGACTGCTGCTCGTCGCGGAGGCCGGTGGCGCCGACCTGACGCTCACGGGGGAGCCGTTCCGGATAGGCGGGGGCAATGCCCTGCCCTTCACCGCGGCCCGCGACGCCGCCACCGCCCGCCGGGTCGCCGGCCTGCTCGCGGCCGGCGCCTGAGAGGGGCTCGAGGGAGGGCGGAGGTCGCCCGCCTATCCTGGCGGCAGAGGCCATCGGCTGACAAAGGAGTCCGAAGGTGCCGTCGATGCTTGATGCCGTCGTCGTGGGGGCGGGACCGAACGGGCTGACCGCTGCCGTGGAGCTGGCCCGCCGCGGCTTCTCCGTGGCCGTCTTCGAGGCCAAGAGCACCGTGGGGGGCGGCGCGCGCACCCAGGAGCTGACGCTCCCCGGATTCCGGCACGACCCCTGCTCCGCCGCCCACCCGCTGGGCATCAACTCCCCGGCGTTCCGCACCATGCCCCTCGACCGGTACGGACTGGAGTGGCTGCAGCCCCCGCTGCCCATGGCCCACCCCTTCCCGGACGGCACCGCCGCCGTCCTGTCCCGTTCCGTCGCCGAGACCGCCGCCTCCTTCGGACCGCGCGACGCGGGGGCGTACCGCAGGCTGATCGAGCCCTTCCTGCCCAAGTGGGACGTGCTGCTGAGGGACTTCATGTCCCTGCCGATGAGCTCGCTGCCGCGGGACCCCATGACCCTCGCCCGGTTCGGCCTCGCGGGCCTGCCGCCGTCGACGTGGCTGATGCGGCGCTTCCGCGACGAGCGGGCCCGCGCGCTGTTCGCCGGGCTCGTCGCGCACGTCATCGCCCCGCTCGACGGCATCGTCACCGGTGGTGTCGGCATGGTCTTCGCGCTGGCCGCGCACGCCCGCGGCTGGCCCCTCGCCCGGGGCGGCTCGCAGTCCATCTCCGACGCCCTCACCGCGTATCTGAAGGACCTCGGCGGCACCGTCCACACGGACTACGAGGTCAAGCGGCTCGACGACCTGCCGCCCGCCCGTGCCTACGTCTTCGACACCTCACCGACCGCCCTGGCCAGGATCGCCGGGCTCGGCCGCGCCTATGCCGGGTACCGGTACGGCGCAAGCGCCTTCAAGATCGACTACGCGCTCGACGGCCCCGTCCCCTGGACCGCGGAGGAGCCGCGCACCGCGGGGACCGTGCAGGTCGGCGCGAGCAGCAAGGAGATCGGCGCCGCACTGCACGCCGCGTCACGCGACGGGCGGGCGCCCGACGCGCCGTTCCTGATCACCGTGCAGCCCAGCGTCGTCGACCCCTCCCGCGCCCCGGCGGGCAAGCACGTCTTCTGGGCGTACGGTCATGTGCCCAACGGCTGGCAGGGCGACCTCACCGACGCCATCGAGCGACAGCTGGAGCGCTTCGCCCCCGGCTTCCGCGACCGCGTCCTCGCGCGCGCCACGGCGGGCCCGCCCGAGCTCGCCGCGCACAACGCCAACTACGTGGGCGGTGACATCGCCTGCGGCGCCGCCAGCGGGCTGCAGTTGCTGCTGCGTCCCAAGCTCTCCCTCTCGCCGTACAACACACCGCATCCCGCCGTCTTCATCTGTTCGTCCGCGACGCCCCCGGGCCCCGGCGTGCACGGCATGTCCGGGCACAATGCCGCGAAGGCCGTGTGGCGCATGCTCAGGAGCCAAGCGTGACCGTGCCCATCACCCTGGTCCAGGGCGACATCACCCAGCAGCACGCCGACGCCATCGTCAACGCCGCCAATTCCTCGCTCCTGGGCGGCGGAGGCGTCGACGGCGCCATCCACCGCAACGGCGGGCCCGACATCCTTGCCGACTGCCGCCGCCTGCGCGCCGCGCACTACGGCAAGGGCCTGCCCACCGGCCGCGCCGTCGCGACCACCGCGGGGCGGCTCGACGCCGGACATGTGATCCACACCGTCGGCCCGGTCTGGTCCGCCACCGAGGACCGCTCCGAGCTCCTCGCCTCCTGCCACCGCGAGTCGCTGCGCGTCGCCGCCGAGCTCGGCGCGCGTACGGTCGCGTTCCCCGCGATCTCCACCGGCGTCTACCGCTGGCCGCTGGCGGACGCGGCGCGCATCGCCGTCTCGACGGTCCGGGAGGCCGCGGACCCCGCGCTCTTCGACGAGGTGCGGTTCGTGCTGTTCGGGCGAGAGGCGTACGACGCGTTCGCGGCGGCAGTGGAGCGGTAGGGCGTGCGCCGCCCCCCTGGCCGGGCGACGTCGATGTCGGATTTCCGCCAGCCGTGGCCGGGTGGAATCCGCGAAGCTTGAGGCATGCACACCGACACAGAGCGCTGTGTACGCGCCGTTCAGTCGAAGGACGCCCGCTTCGACGGCTGGTTCTTCACGGCTGTCGTCACCACGCGGATCTACTGCCGTCCCAGCTGCCCGGTCGTGCCGCCCAAGGCCGAGAACATGACGTTCTACCCGAGCGCCGCCGCCTGCCAGCAGGCCGGTTTCCGGGCCTGCAAGCGGTGCCGTCCGGACAGCAGCCCCGGCTCCCCCGAATGGAACCAGCGGGCCGACCTCGTCGCCCGCGCCATGCGTCTGATCAGCGACGGCGTCGTCGACCGCGACGGCGTCCCCGGCCTCGCCGACCGCCTCGGCTACAGCACCCGGCAGGTCGAGCGGCAACTGCTCGCCGAGCTCGGCGCCGGACCCCTCGCGCTCGCCCGTGCCCAGCGCGCCCAGACCGCGCGACTGCTCATCGAGACGACCGCACTGCCCATGGCGGAGATCGCCTTCGCCGCCGGGTTCGCCTCGATCCGCACCTTCAACGACACGGTGCGCGAGGTCTTCGCACTGGCCCCGGGGGAGCTGCGCGCCCGCGCGCCGAAGAGCACCGGCACGACGGGGCCCGGGACCGTGCCGTCCGGGGGCGCGGGCGGCGTCCTCTCGCTGCGACTGCCGTTCCGCGCGCCCCTCAACCCCGACAACCTCTTCGGGCACCTCATCGCCACCGCGGTGCCCGGAGTCGAGGAGTGGCGGGACGGGGCGTACCGCAGGACCCTGAGCCTCCCCTACGGGCATGGCGTCGTCGCCCTCACCCCGCACCCCGACCACATCGGCTGCCGACTCTCCCTCACCGACCTGCGCGATCTCACCATCGCCATCAGCCGCTGCCGCCGCATGCTCGACCTGGACGCCGATCCGACAGCCGTCGACGGCCAGCTGAGGGACGATCCGCTGCTCGCACCGCTCGTCGACAAGGCCCCGGGCCGCCGCGTACCGCGCACCGTCGACGAGGCCGAGTTCGCCGTACGAGCCGTCCTCGGCCAGCAGGTGTCCACCGCAGCCGCCCGTACCCACGCGGCCCGCCTCGTCACCGCGCACGGCCGTCCCGTCGAGGACCCCGAGGGTGGCCTCACCCATCTGTTCCCCACCCCCGAGGAGCTCGCCGCGCTCGACCCCGAGTCCCTCGCCCTGCCCCGCAGCCGCCGGGCCACCCTGACGACGCTGGTGGGTCACCTCGCCGACGGCAGCCTCCGCCTCGGCGTGGAGAGCGGCTGGGACGAGGCCCGCGCCCGCCTCACCGGGCTCCCCGGCTTCGGCCCCTGGACGGTCGAGGTCATCGCGATGCGCGCGCTCGGCGACCCGGACGCGTTCCTCCCCTCCGACCTGGGCATCCGGCGTGCCGCACAGGAGTTGGGCCTGCCGCACACCCCCGCCGCGCTCACCGCACGCGCCGCCGCCTGGCGGCCCTGGCGGGCCTACGCGGTCCAGTACCTGTGGGCCATCGACGACCATCCGATCAACTCGATCCCCGCGTAAGGGACATCACTCATGGAACGCCTGCACACCCTCATCGACAGCCCCTACGGGCCCCTCACGCTCGTCGCCACCGACGGCGTCCTCAGCGGCCTCTACATGACCGAGCAGCGGCACCGCCCGCCCGAGGAGACCTTCGGCGACCGCGATCCGGCGCCGTTCGGCGAGGCGATCAGCCAGCTGGAGGCCTACTTCGCCGGGGAGCTGACGGAGTTCGACGTGCCGCTGCGGCTCGACGGCACGCCGTTCCAGCGCACGGTCTGGCACGGGCTCCAGCAGATCCCCTACGGAGAGACCCGTACGTACGGCGAACTCGCCGAAGCCCTCGGCAGACCGAACGCCTCGCGCGCGGTCGGACTCGCCAACGGCAAGAACCCGATCGGCGTCATCGTCCCCTGCCACCGCGTCATCGGCGCCAACGGCAGCCTGACGGGGTACGGGGGCGGACTCGACCGCAAGCAGCGGCTGCTCGCCTTCGAGGGAGGGGCGGCGGGGGCGTCCGAGGACGCGCTTTTCTGAGATCCGGGATCCGCGGCTCTGAGATGCGGGATCCGCGGTTCTGAGATGCGGGGGGACGCGCCGGGTCAGCCGACCCGGTGCCCGTTCTCCAGCTCTGCCGGGCCGCCGCCGTGCGCCTGTACGTCGAGCGCGGCGGCGACCCGTCGGCCCAACTCGCCGGGCAGGTACTCCGCGAGCTGCTCGGGAGCCACCAGCCGCCAGGAGAGCAGCTCCGCCTCCTGCAGCCTGATCGACTTCAGCTGTTCGGCGGAGAGCACCCCGCCGTCGTACAGGTACGCCACCAGGGGCGGCCGCGGACGCAGGGGGCCCGGCGGCACCCAGGCCACCGCGAGCAGCGGCCCGAGCTCGACGTCGAGCCCGATCTCCTCGACGGTCTCCCTGCGCGCCCCCTGCCGAGGCGTCTCGCCCTCGTCCGACTCCACGGTCCCGCCCGGCAGCGCCCACCCCTCGCGGTAGTTCGGCTCGACGAGCAGGACCCGCCCCGCCGCGTCCCGGAAGAGCGCGGCGGCCCCGACGAGGACACGGGGGAGTCCCGCGATGTACGTGGCGTAGTCCTGGATGGTCACGGAGGAAGGGTAGCCGGGACGGCGGTCAGGTTTCGGTGGGCCGGGCGGCCGTCACCACACGCAGCGTGGTGAGAGTGGCGGGGTCCTCGGGGCCCAGGATCCGTACACGCGCCTCGTGAACGGCCGACGCGACCTCGTGGGCCTCGGCCCTGCGCCCGGTGCCGTTGAGCGCGACCGCCAGCTCGTGACCGCTCGCGAGGGTGTCCTGGTGGTCGTCGCCGAGAGCGGACCGACGGCCCTCGTACGTGGCGCGTGCCTCGGGCACGGCTTCCTCGTGTCGGCCCAGCGCGGTCAGCGCGACGACCAGGTTGTGCCGGCACAGCAGGACGTCGGGGTGCCGCTCGTGCCGGAGGTTCGCCCACAGCCGCAGCACGGTGCGGCAGATCGTGTACGCCTCTTCGTGGCGCCCCAGGTGGTGGAGTACGTAGGCGCGCAGTTGGTGCGCGGTCAGGGTGTCGGCGTGGCCCCTGCCGAGTACCGTGTCGCGGCCCGTCGCGCAGTCCGAGAAGGATGTCAGGGCCTCGTCGAGGCGGTCGAGGGAGAGTTCGACGCGGCCGATCTCGCAGCGCGTGGTGAGCGCCTGAGGATGGTCGGGGCCGAGGTGTTCGAGCTCGCGGGCCCTGATCCGCTCCAGGCTGTCGAGGGTCTCGCGCCGGTGCCCCGGGCTGGCGAAGGCCATGACCCGCCGGAACTCGTCGGCGAGTCCGGCCTCCTGGGGAAGGCGCCGTGGGAGCGGCAGGCGGAAGGGGACGCCGTGCCCGGGGGCGCGCGAGTGGAAGAGGACCGGTCCCTCGGCCGCCGCGAGGTCGACGCGGAAGTCGAGGTCGACCGGTCCCCGCTGGGGCCCCTCGACGAGCAGGAGGTGGATGTCGAGGTCTTCGAGCCAGCCGATGTCCCCGCCCAGGCTTGCCGCTTCGAGGACCACGATCAGACTGGTCAGGGCCGGGCGCGGGGCGCCCGCTGCCTGCGCGGCGGCGATGAGTTCGCGGCGCCGGGCGCGCTCGGCGTCGAGGGCGGACGCCAGCAACGGTGCGGCGCCGGTCACGATGTGCGGCAGCCTGCCGGTCCGTGCCGAGCGGAGGAACCGGTCGGTCGAGTCGAGCAGCTGGAAGCGGAGCGCGGTCGGCGAGTGCCGTGCGGCGAGCCCGCCGACGATTTCCTCAAGGAGGGCGGAACGGTCGGCGAACGTGCCCTGGACGACGCCGTGCGGGCCCATGGCGCGGAAGTCCAGGAAGACCTCCGTGCCGCGGCGGTCCAGGCCGATGGGCACGGCGAGGGGCGCATCGTCGTCCGGACCGCGCGGCGCGGGTTCCCTTGCGTGTGCGGCGAGGTAGGCGTCGAAGACGGCAGCGGCCTCGTCCGCGGTGGGCCGCTCGTCGAGCAGGGGCGAGGAGCAGCGCCGCAGCAGCGGGTCGAAGGGCTCGGGGACGGCACCGCCCGCCGCGCTCAGCAGGGTGCGGCCCAGCTTGGAGATGTCGTGCGCGACGCCGTCGGCGTGCTCCTGCACGCACCAGCCGGTCACGCACACGTCGTCGGCGGTCCGCAGCACGCGGTTCGGTGTCAGGTCGCCGTGCAGGAACCCCCGCACATGGGCGTCCGCGAGCGCCGTCGCGAGGCCCCGGCCGAGCAGCGCGAACTCCAGGGGGTCGGTGAACCAGCGGGTGTCCGGGCCGGTGCTCGTGAGGCTCGGCGTGGGCAGCCCGTCCGTCAGGTGCAGCTCGCACGCCATCCAGGACGGTTCCGGGCCCGTGTCGACGTCGATGAGCCGGGGCGCCCGTACGCCGCGCAGCATCCGCAGCGCCTCGGCCTGCCGGGGCAGGGAGGCCCGGCGCGTGGAACCGGACCGGACGAGTCTGAGCGCGGCGACCTCTCCCTCCTCGCGCCGCCCGAGGAACATCCCGTCGGCCGTCCGTGCGTCGGCGTGCCGGGCGAACAGCCGCCAGGGTCCTGCCTGCTGGGGGTTCTGCGGCAGCAGGGACCGCCACGGCGAGCCCGGCGCGTCGACGTACGCGGGAAGCCCGGGATCGGCTGCCTGTGCGGGCGCCGTTGCCGTCGCGCCGACCCCGAGTCTCCGCAGCAGCCGTGTGTCGACCCAGCCGAACGGCCGTCCCTCGCGCCGGGCCCGTTCCGACCCGTCCGGGTGGGCGAGCCAGGCGGGGAAGTCGGCGGACCGCCCGGCCAGTTCGCCCAGCCGGTCCGTCACCGACCGGCTGGTGCGCAGCAGTTCGCGGACCGGGGCGGTGCCCAGGAGGATGTCGCGGATGCCGGTCGTGACGTCGTAGCTCCGGTGCTGCGGCGCGAGGGCGGTGTCGCCGTCGCAGCGCCGCAGCAGACCGCTCAGGAAGACCTCGGCCAGGTGCCCGGTGGTCACGTCCGGACCGAGCGCGTCCTGCACCAGGCGCATCACCGGCACGGACACCGGCGCGACGGCGGCGAGGTGGGCGGCGAGGCGGTACGCCTCCGGGGAGGCCGTCTCCCTGAACCGCAGGACCCGCCGCTGTGTGTCCGGTTCGGGAGGCGGCTCCGGGGCCGCGGCGAAGGGCGGACGCAGCAGCGGCAGCAGGGCGCTCGCCCCGGGGGACGCGAGGAGGTCCGCCCAGGCGCCGACCGCCCCCGGCTCCGGCGCGAGCACGGGGACCGCCACGTCGTCGAACGCGGCGAGCCCGGGCGGCAGCACCGGATCCGTCACGTCCCAGGCGAGGTTGGGCGCGCCGCGCCGTCTGCTGGTGATCCGCCAGGGCTCGGCCCGGATGCCGGAGCCGTCCCAGAGGTGCGGGGGCAGCGCGTGCAGCACCGCGGTCGGGCCGCACCGCCCCCACTGGTCGAGGAGCGCACGCATGCGCCCGTCGTGCCAGGCGGCGCCGATGCCGTCGCTGAGCACGAGGATCAGCGTGTTGCCGCCGGGGTCGGTCACGGTGGCGGGCGGCAGTACGGCGGTGCCGGGCGTGAAGGGGCGTCGGCCGAGCATCGGGGTCCCGGGACCGCGGGTGTCCAGACCGTGCACCCGTACGTCACGGAAGGCACCGCTGCGTTCCAGGAGCAGCCGCGTCTCCAGGGCGAGCTGCTGCCACAGGAGCATGGAAGCGCCGTCGTCGACGAGCAGCGTCAGATTCAGCCAGCGGGCCCGGGCGGGGCGCAGCACGGCGTCGGTGAGACCGGTGTGGGCCGTCGATTCGGCGGTGGCCGTCTCGTCGAGCTCCCACCGCCCGTGGTCGGCCACGGTCTGTTTCAACGGGCGCAGCGCCCGCGCGAGTTGCAGCTGCCGGGAGCCGGTGGCGCGGGTGCCGGGTGCGCGGACGGGCCGGAGGGGGACGGCGCCGTGCCGCGGGCCGGGGGCCGGGCCGCCGAACAGCGGGGAGCGGGCCGGGGCCGCCGTGCGGCGGGCCACCGCACCGGCGGGCCTGCCGGGTGCGGTCCGTTCGTCCTGGTCCGTGAGCGGTTTGCCGGTGCCGGGGTCGCGCGCCGCGGGCGCGTCCTCCCTTGGGTCCCGCGGACGCGGAGCCGTCCGGTCGGCCTCCCGTTCCCCGGGCTGCTCCCCGGCCGACGGCAGCCCCCCGGCCCCGTCGTCTCCCCCTTGGCCGGGCGCGACCGCCTCCGCCGCCCGTGCCAGGCCGCTCGACGCTCCCGCGGGCAGCCGTGCCGCCAGCCACAGCGCGTCGAGGAATTCCTCCTGAGCGAGGCCGACGCCGCCCTCCGCGAACACCGCGAGCGCCCGGCGCAGCCGCTCGGCGGGGTCCTCGCCCCGCACGCCTACACCACCCCGCCCAGCCGGTGGAGCACCGCGTCGAGCAGGGCACCCGGCGGCAGGTCGAGACCGCCCTTGCGCAGGAACACGGCGTTCAGGAGCTGGTCGGTGGCCAGTTCGCCGGGCGCGCGGCGGCCCAGGAAGGCGTGCAGGAGGTCGTCGACGCCGTCGAGGGCCGCGTCGCCGAGGTGCGCAGCGACGATGTCGCGCAGCCGCTGCTCGTCGGGCTCGGCCAGGTCCAGGCGGACACAGCGGCGCAGGAACGCGGGCGGGAACTCGCGCTCTCCGTTGCTGGTGATGACCACCACGGGGAACTCGGAACAGCGCACCCTGCCGCGCGTCACCGGCGCGCGCACCTGCGGGTCCGCGGTCAGGACGTCGACCCGCGCCCGGTCGTCGGGCAGCCTGGCCAGTTCCGGGATCTCGAACTCGCCCTCCTCGAAGACGGTCAGGAGGTCGTTGGGCAGGTCGACGTCCCCTTTGTCGAGCTCGTCGACGAGGAGGACGCGCGGCCGCTCGCTCGGGACCAGCGCGGTGCCGAGCGGTCCGAGACGGACGTAGGAACCGATGTCGGGGTCCTCACCGGCGCTGTCGGCACCGGCGGCCTCGCGGCGCAGGTTGGACTCGCGCAGTCGGCCGATGGCGTCGTACCCGTAGAGGGCGTCGCGCAGCGTCGAGCGGCTGTTGACCGGCCACGTCAGCACCCGCCCCAGCGTCAGTTCGTGGGCCACGGCGTGGGCCAGGGAGGATTTTCCAGTGCCGGGGTGCCCGGTGACCAGGAGCGGGCGGCGCAGCAGCAGAGCAGCGTTGACCACCTCCGATTCGTCGGGCCCGATGAGGTACGGGCGGGGCCGGGGCGTGCCGTCCGCGGGGGTGAAGCGGCGCCACGGCGGGGGCTCGGGAAAGTCGACGTGCCGGGCGTCGCCGTCTCCGCGGAACAGCCGCCAGTCGCCCTGCCCGGACGTGGGGGATGCCTGGGATGCCGTCATGAACTGCGTGCTCCTTCGTCGGAAAGCGGGCGCGTCGCGTCGGGGTCGGTCAGCCTCGGCTCCTGGTCTCCGCCCGCGCGGTCCTGCCACGCGGGGTCCTCCCACACCAGGGAGGGGCGGACGGGGAGCGCCGCCGAGTCCGGCAGCGCCGAGACCCTGAACATGTGCAGCCTGTGGGGCAGTTCCTGCAACCGTCCGGTGGGCGCCAGGGGATCGAGGCGGTGGGCGTGGTCGTGGTCCTCCGCCTCGCGGTCCCACAGAACCACGGGGACGCCAAGGGCCAGGCAGAGGTCGAGCAGCTGGGCGCGGAGCGCGGGCGGGCCGTGCAGGACGACGTGGTTGGCGTCCCGGTGGCTGGAGTTGAGCAGTGCGGCGACCTGTCGGATGTCCGCACAGCTCGGGTCGATGACCAGCACCCTGCCGTGCCCGTCGTCCCACCGCCGACGGTGCTCCACCTCCCGGCGGGGCACGCGGCGGCTCATCTCCGGGCAGCGCAGCGTGAGTTGGAAGGAGGCTCCGAGGGGGAGGCTCGGCACGTACTCGCTGGTTCTGCCCGCGTCCCATTCGTCGACGGGCAGCTGGAGCCCTGCGCGGTCGACCTCGATGTCCACGGCGGGCCGCCCGTCGCCGGACCGCTCGGCGCCCTCGCGGATCAGCGCGCCGACCTGCTCCGGTGACAGGGGCGCGTCCCCCGCGGCGGTCTCCAGGCGGCGCACCGTGCCGTCCGCGTGCTGCTGCCAGAGCCTGCACCGGTACCGCGCGGCGGCCTCCGCGCCCTCACCCTCCGGCTCGCTCTTGGTGAGCCGGGCGAGCAGCCGGGTGACCGGCGCCGTCCGCGCGCCCGCCCAGTGCGCGGCGTCGGCCCTGCGCTGGTCGCGTGCCGACGGGTGCACGCCGAGCCGGGTGCAGACCCGCTCGCTCCAGCGGCCGAGCCCTTCGCCGAGCGGACCGGCCGCGGCCGCGGCGATGAATTCCACCAGGTGGACGAGCACGGGCACGCGGGGTGTCCCCGTCGGCACGCTGCCGCCGTCCTGATACTCCTCGAGGTCCGCGATGACCTGCGCCAGTGCCTCGGGCGGCAGCCGTGCGGTGCACAGGGCCGCGGGGAGCGGGGTGTAGCGCAGCGCTTCCTGGGCCGCGCGGGCGGGCAGCGTCGGGTCGGTCAGGACGACGAGTTCCAACTTGCGTACGAGGAAGGCGTGTTCGGCGCGGGAGAGCAGGCCCGCCGCGTCGACGGCCCGGCCGGTGCCGAGGAGCGCGGTGAGCTGGTCGGGGCGCGCGCCGCAGGGGCCTGCGGTGAGCAGGGACTCGCTGAGCGTGGGCAGGGCACGGTGCCGGGTCAGCAGGACGTCGGTCAGTTCCTCGACGGTGGGCGCCGAACCGTCCCCCGGCGCGGCGAGGCCCAGCTCGTCGGCGAGCCGCCGCGCGTGCTCGGCGCGCGCCGACGGTTCGGGCAGCAACGACCGCAGCAGGCCGCTCAGTTCGGCGGCCACCGGATCGTCCTGCGGCGCGGGCCGCACGGTGCGGCAGTCCGCCACGACCTCGCCCGCCCCGGCTGCGTACAGCTGGTCCCGTACGGCCTGCCAGGGCAGGGCCCAGGTGCGCCGCAGCGTCTGGCCGGGGTGGGCGGGGGCGGCCGGCTGCCCGAGCTGTCCGACGACGATCCCGGCCGCGCTGTCCCCCGCGTCGGTCCACAGCGGCCCGCCGCTGAACCCCGGTCCGATCGCGGCACCCGACAGCGGCCCGTCCAGATAGCCGACGTGGCCGTCGAGCAGCTTGAGGACCGTGTCCGCGAAGGTGATCGGATCCCCGCAGCCGTGCCAGGCCCGCAGCGACTGGCCCTCGGTCATGTCCGTCCAGACCACGGGGGCGGCGCCCGCGGGCGCCGGCTCGGAGAGGAGCAGCACGCACAGGTCTCCCTGCCAGGCCGCGGTGGAGTGCCGGGGCGGCACCCACACCTCTATGTGGGCCTTGATCCGTACCGTACGCCGGGCGAATCCGACCTGGAGCACCTCGTGCACGGGTCTCGTGCCGCTCAACGGGGGCCGCCCCAGTGCCTCGTTGACCACGTGCGCACAGGTCAGCACCCGACCGGGGGAGAGCAGCGCGGCCGCGCCCACGGCCGCGTCGCCGTGCGGCCCGAGCACCGCGACGGCCTGCGGGACCCGGGTCCCCCTGAACCACCCCACGGCTACGACCCGGTGGCGCCGCCGGGCGTCCCGTCGGCTCCCGCGCCCGGCTCTTCCGTACGCCGCCACGTCGCCGACACCGTCATGGTGGCCGACCCCTTCACCCCCGCGATGCCGAGCTTGAGGTCCTTGCCCACCTCGATGCCGAAGTCGACCGTGAACTCCGCGGGCGGGTGCTCGGCCCGGGACACCGACGCGTGCACCTCGTCCAGGAGCGGGCCCAGCGGGCGCAGCGTGGCCCGCAGCACGTCGGCGGCGAGGGCCGTGACCCGCCCGCCGACGGAGACGGCGCCCGGCACGCCGAACTCCGGCGGCAGGTCGCCGGATTCGGGGGCCTGCCCCACGTCGGCGAGCTCGACGCGCAGCGCGGCCCCGGCCAGGTCGAGTTCCAGGTACTCAGGCATGGGATCATTGTGCGGCCAACGCGACCGCCCGTGACGCCAGTTCGTAGATCCCGCGCCGCACCGGTCAGTCGCCGTCCTGGCCGCGGGACCTGACGATGCGGCGGAGCCGGTGGTGCCGGTCCGGTGTCTGCTCGGTGATCGCCTCGCCGACCATCGTGCGCACCGCGTCCCGCAGCCCGTGCAGCGCGTGGCCGCGCGCGGGGCCCGCCCCCGGGTCCGCGCGCAGCTCCTTCAGGAGCGCCAGGCACAGCGCCAGCATCACCACGACGAACGGCAGCGCCACCAGGATCGTCGCGCTCTGCAGCGAGTCCAGACCGCCCGCGACCAGGAGCACCGCGGCCACCGCCGCCATGAGGACGCCCCAGGTCACGACCAGCCAGGTCGGCGGGTGCAGGGAGCCGCGGCTGCTGAGCGAGCCCATCACCAGCGACGCGGAGTCGGCGCTCGTGACGAAGTACGTCATCACGAGGAGCATCGCGACCCACGACGTGACCGTGCCGAGCGGCAGCGCGTCCAGCATCGCGAAGAGCGAGGCCTCCGCCCCCTCCTCGACCTTCCCCGCCATGTCGGTCCTGCCGGTCGCGTCGAGCCGGATGCCGGTGCCGCCCATCACGCAGAACCAGACGACGGTCGCGCCGCTCGGCACCAGGAGCACGCCGATCAGGAACTCGCGGATCGTCCGGCCGTGCGAGATGCGGGCGATGAACGTGCCGACGAAGGGGGCCCAGGACAGCCACCACGCCCAGTAGAAGATCGTCCAGGAGCCGAGCCAGCCGCTGTCGGTGAAGGCGCCGGTGCGCGAGGCCATCGGGAGCAACTGGTGGAGGTAGCCGCCGACGCTCGCCGGGATCGCGTCCAGGATGTAGACGGTCGGCCCGAGGACGAAGACGAACAGCATCAGGCAGGCGGCCAGCATGATGTTGAGCGTGCTCAGCCACTTCACGCCCTTGTGCACCCCGGAGAAGGCCGAGACCACGAAGGCGGCGCCGAGCGAGACGATGATGATGAGCTGGAGGGTGGTCGAACTCTCCACGCCCGTCGTGAGGTTGAGCCCCGTGGCGACCTGGAGCGCGCCGACGCCGAGGCTGGTCGCCGTGCCGAAGACGGTGGCGAACACCGCGAGCAGGTCGATCATCCTGCCGGGCAGGCCCGCCGCGCGCCGGGCGCCGATGAGCGGTACGAAGACGGCGCTGAGCCGGTTGCCGCGGCCTTTGCGGAAGCCCGCGTAGGCGAGGGCGAGGCCCACGATGCCGTAGATCGCCCAGGGCGTCAGCGTCCAGTGGAAGAAGGAGTACTCCAGGGCGATGCGGGCCGCGCCGCCGGAGCGGGGTGCGGCGGCCGAGGACGGCGGGGGGTCCAGATAGTGGGTCAGCGGCTCACCGACGCCGTAGAACATCAGGCCGATGCCCATGCCCGCGCTGAACATCATCGCGATCCACGCGAGGTTCGTGAACTCGGGCCGCGCGTCGTCCGTGCCGAGACGGATCCGGCCGAAGCGGCTCAGCGCGAGGACCACGCACAGGACGAGGAAGACATCCGCGGCGATCACGAAGAGCCAGGCGAAGTTGTCGAGGACCCAGGCGAGCGCGCTGTCGGAAGCGCGGTCGAAGGACCGCTTGCCGAGCGCGGCCCAGGCCACCACCCCGAGCACCGCGGCGATGCCGACGCCGACGACCAGGTAGTCGGGGGTGCCGTCCGGGGGTGATCCGTCCGCGGAGTCCCCGTCGCCCGGGGGAGGGCCCGCCGAACCGTCATCGGGGCGGGGGTGATCGATCATTTCCGTGCTCATGACGCACCACTATGGGGCGATATGAGGGTATTTTCCGCCGGGCCACGCCGTCTCACGTCCCGGCGGCCATGGGCAGCGGCCCCTGTCTGCGGTTATGGTCGCAGCGGCGCGACTGCCTTGACGCGAGCAAGGCCCGGAAAGCAAGGGGAACAAGGTGGCGGACGCTGCAGGGACGGCGGGACACGAGCAGCAGGCGCAGCGCGTGCTCATCGCCGCGGACAAGTTCAAGGGTTCGCTCACGGCCGTGCAGGTCGCCGAGCGGGTGACGGCCGGGCTCCGCCGCGTCGCCCCCGGCACCACGGTCGAGGCGCTGCCGGTCGCCGACGGCGGCGACGGCACGGTCGCCGCGGCCGTCGCGGGCGGATTCGAGCGCCGGGAGGTGCGCGTCACGGGGCCGCTCGGCAACGAGGTGACGGCCGCGTACGCGCTGAAGGACGGCACCGCCGTGGTGGAGATGGCCGAGGCCTCGGGCCTCCAGCTGCTCCCCGAGGGCGTCTTCGCGCCGCTCACGTCCACGACGTACGGCTCCGGAGAGCTGATCCGCGCCGCGCTCGACGCGGGCGCCCGCACCGTCGTCTTCGGCGTCGGCGGCAGCGCCACGACCGACGGCGGCGCCGGGATGCTGGCCGCGCTCGGCGCGCGCTTCCTGGACGCGGACGGCGAGCCCGTCGCGCCCGGCGGCGGCCCGCTGAAGGACCTGGCCACCGCCGATCTGTCGGGCCTCGACCCGCGTCTGAAGGACGTCGAGATCGTGCTCGCCAGCGACGTCGACAACCCGCTGACCGGGCCGAAGGGCGCGCCCGCGGTGTACGGGCCGCAGAAGGGCGCCGACCCGGCGGACGTCGCCGCGCTGGACGCCGCGCTCGCCCACTTCGCCACGGTCCTGGAGAAGGCGATCGGCCCCAAGGCCGCGGAGTACGCGCAGTCGCCGGGCGCCGGTGCCGCGGGCGGCATCGGGTACGGCGCGCTGGTCGGCCTCGGTGCGGGCTTCCGCCCCGGCATCGAGGTCATGCTCGACGTGCTCGGTTTCGCGCCCGCCCTGGCGCGGGCCACGCTCGTCATCACGGGCGAGGGCTCGCTCGACGAGCAGACCCTGCACGGCAAGGCACCGGCCGGTGTGGCCGCCGCGGCGCGGGCCGCCGGGGTCGAGGTCGTCGCGGTCTGCGGCCGTCTCGCACTCGCCCCGGAGGTGCTCGGCAAGGCGGGCATCCGCCGCGCGTACGCCCTGACGGACGTCGAGCCGGACGTGGCGCGGTGCATCGCGGAGGCGGGCCCGATCCTGGAGACGGTGGCGGAGGGCATCGCCCGCGACTTCCTCGCCTGAGCGCGGGCCTGGGCCTGGGCCTGGGCCTGCGCTTGAGCCCAGGCCCACCCCACCCCGCCTCCCGATCGCCCGTGTCGAACCGGGTACGTGATCGTTTCTCCTCTACGTGAAGAGGAGTCGATCTTGACCGGCTGGGCGCAGCTCGGCGGCGGTCTCGGCATCGTCGTGAGCCTGTGCCCCGTGGGCGGTCTGACCGTTGACGCGCACGTCGGTGCGCACGTCGACACATACGTGGGGGCGCTCGACGCGGTCCTTTCCGAGCGGCTGGAGATCTGCTCCGAGGACCCGCCGGGCGCCCCGGACGAGGTCGTGCCCGAGCAGCGTGCCGGGCCCACCCTCGGCACGCCCAGCACCCCCGGCACGCCCAGCACCCCCGACACCGAAGCGGACCCCCGGCCGGGCCCCGCCCGGCCCCCGGCCGACCGCGCGACCCCGCCCCCCGCTCCCCGCGCCGCGCCCGCTGCCCGCGCCGCGCCACGCGTGCGGGAACTCCTCGTCCCCGTACGCCTGGAATCCCGCCCGCGCCCCGCGCCACCCGCACCCGCGCCACCGCCCCGGCCGTCCTTCTCGGCCCCCGGCTACCACGCCGCAGAGGCACGGGAACGCGAGGGCGGACGGTCGATGGTCACCACGACGATGGTCGTCACCACCCCCGCGGTCCTCGCCGCCGCGCTGCTGCGCCCGCGCTCCCGCTCCGCCGCGTCCCGTGCGTCCGGCGCCCGCTCCCGCCCCAACCCGCCCTCCGGAGGCCCCTCGTGACGGAATGGTTCGTACTCGGCCTGGCCATGGTGCTGGCCTGCGCGGTCGTCCTGACCATGACCGTGCTCAGACACCGCCGCGTGCCCGAGGACGACGACACCAGCGAGACGCCCGACGTGCTGGAGTACATGGTGATGATGGTCGGCGTCGTGTACGCGATCGTCCTCGGCCTGGCCATCGCCGGTGTCTGGGAGGCCCGCGGGGCCGCCCAGGACGGCACCCGTGACGAGGCGCAGGCCCTGCACGAGATCACCAGGCGCGTGCAGGTCTACCCGGCGGACGCGCGGGAACGCATCCAGCGGGACGTCCGGCGCTACAGCGAGCACGTGACCACCGTCGAGTGGCCGCGCATGATCGAGGAGCACCAGCTCACCGACCGCGGCGGCGCGCTCCTCGACACCCTGCGCAGGGACATCGCCGCGCGCCCGCCCGCGAGCGAGCTGGAGGCGCAGACCTACCAGCCGCTGCTCGACCAGGTGGCCGCCGCCGACGAGGCGCGCAGGGCGCGGGCCGACAACGCGGAGGAGACCCTCCCCGGAGTGGTCTGGTTCGGCCTGGTCGCCGGGGCGCTCGTCACGGTCGGGCTGATCTTCACGCTGCAGATCAGACGCTCCTCCAGGGAACTGCTGCTGGCCGGTACCTTCAGCGCCCTGATCGCCTTCCTGCTCTTCCTGGTCTGGAACTTCGACGCGCCCTTCGGCAGGTCGGCGACGGAGACGACGACGGCCTTCCAGGACCTGATCAGCGTGTGAACGCGTGTGGCCCGCTCGGTGTGTTCACGCCGAGCGGGCCCCCTGCGAAAGCCGGTGCGCCTCCACCGCAAGCGCCACCTCCACCAGGTCCCGCGGGCGTGCCAGTGAGCGCGAGGTCAGCTGTTCCAGGCGGCGCAGGCGGTTGAACACCGTGTTGCGGTGGCAGTAGAGGCGGCCCGCCGCCCGCCCCGCCGAACCCTCGCAGGCCAGCCAGGCGTCCAGCGTCTCCAACAGCACGGCCCGGTCCGCCGGTTCGAGGGCGAGCACCTCGCCGAGCACCTCCGTCACCAGCCGCCCCGCCAGCTCCGGCTGACTCACCACCAGGGCCGTCGGCATCC
The DNA here is from genome assembly GCF_040609235.1 of Streptomyces sp. NPDC004732. NCBI lineage: Bacteria > Bacillati > Actinomycetota > Actinomycetes > Kitasatosporales > Streptomycetaceae > Streptomyces > Streptomyces sp. NPDC004732. Next base: position 121,482 of record NZ_JBEXJR010000018.1, on the reverse strand, counting down.
GCCGGTCAAGCCGGACGATCCCCGTCGCGCCGGGCGGGCAGGTGCGCAGCGCCAGTTCCGCAAGGCGCCGGGCCCGGCCCAGCTCCGCGAGGCCGCCGACCACGGGGCTGATCCCGCCGGGCCCCGGACACCGCCCGTCGAGCAGCCGGGCAAGCCCGTCCAGACCACCCGCCTCGCCCTCCCCGCCACTCCCGCCGAGTGCGACCACGCCGACCTCGCAGTCCGTCCGCATCCGCCAGATGAAGCGGAACCCGGCCTGCTGGATCTGCCGGTGGAACGCCTCGCGCCCGTCGCGCCGCTCCACACGCAGCACCACCACCGCGTACGGGCCGTGCTCGGGCAGATCGAGCCCGGCCGCGGCGCGCGCCGCGAGGCCCGGCGCCGACCGGCCCTCCAGAAGGGCATCGAGCAGCGCCTGCAACTGCTCGTCCGTGCGCCGCCGCAGCTCAAGCTCCGTCGCACGGTACGCGTCGGACGCCACCGCGGCCTGTGCGTCCACCGCCGACCACACCATCGTCGCCGAGCGCATCAGGACCGCGAGCTTCTCCGGGTCCTTGCCCGCCGTGCCCTCCAGGAGCGAGTCCCACACCAGATAGCCCGCGTTGCGGTACGAGTGCACCAACAGGTCGAGCGGCAGGCCCTGTTGGGCACGGCGCCGCCCGGCCTCCTCCGCGTACTCCAGGTCGCGGCGCGGCGAGGCCCGCGGAGCCGAGATCGCCTCGATGCCGATCCGCATGGCCTCCTCGGCCTCCCGCCACTGCAGGTCGTACGGCAGGACGCTGCCGTACACCGACGAGTGCTCGCCGAGCTGCCGCAGATGCTGGTCGACCAGCTCGGGCAGCCGTGGCAGGAGAGCCGTGCACGCCTCCTTCAGGAGCTTCCAGTCGTGTCCGGTCCGGGGTCTGCGCCCGTTCGCGAGCCCGCTCATCGTTCCCCCCGTCGCCGCGCGCCAGGACGCCGTCGGCACGGCGCTGGTGGGGAGGATGCCATTGGCCGCCGCCCTCCGGCAGGCCCCTGACACGCGGTGTTGTGCCCGTGCACAACGGCGGGGCACCACCGGTGGTCTCCCGCAGCGTTTCGCCCACTGCCCGTGGACGCCCGGGCTCCACGGTGCTGGGGTGAGCGCCACGCAACGGCGGACGTGCCGTGCGGGACGAGGGGGGCGGTACGTGGGCGGATCCGATGTGGAGGGTGTGGGCGGGGCCGGTCGTCGCGCCGGGCTCGTCGTGCGGGACGTGTCCGTCGGCTATGGGCCCGTGCGGGCCCTGCGGCGGGTCTCCATCGATCTGCCCGACGGTGCCGTCGTCACCGTCCTCGGCGGCAACGGCGCGGGCAAGTCGACGTTGCTGCGGGCCATTTCGCGCACGCTCTCCTTCCAGGGCGGGACGCTCACCTCGGGCTCCGTCCACTTCGACGGGCGGCGCATCGACGGTCTTTCGGCGGATCGGGTGGTCGCCGCCGGGATCAGCCAAGTGCCCGAAGGGCGGCAGGTGTTCGCCCGGATGACCGTCACCGACAACCTGCGGGCGGGCGCACTCGGTGCCGCCGGGCCGCGCACCGCCAAGGCGGACGCCCTGCGGCGCGTCCACGCCCTCTTCCCCGTGCTCGCCGAACGCGGCGCCCAGCGTGCCGGACTGCTCTCCGGCGGCGAGCAGCAGATGCTCGCCGTCGGCAGGGCGCTGATGGCGTCCCCGCGCCTGCTCCTCCTGGACGAACCCTCCCTGGGCCTCGCCCCGTTGATGGCCGCCCGCATCGCCGACACCATCCGGGAGATCAACGCGCAGGGCACCTCCGTGCTCCTCGTCGAGCAGAACGCCGCCCTCGCGCTGCGGCTCGCCTCCACGGCGTACGTCCTCGACGTCGGAGAGGTCGCCCTGGCGGGGCCCGCCGACGAACTCGCCGCCTCCGACGAGGTGCGACGGCGCTATCTGGGCGTCGTCGACGAGGACGCGGCGGCCGACGCGTCGCGGGGCATGGGCGCGCTGCCCGTCCTGTCGCGGTGGGAGGACACCCCATGAGCGCCGTACCGTCCCTGGAGGTCCGCGGCCTGACCGTACGCTTCGCCGGGCTCACCGCCCTCGACGCCGTCGACTTCACCGTCCGCCCTGGCACCGTGCACGCCGTCATCGGACCGAACGGCGCGGGCAAGTCCACCTGCTTCAACGTCCTGTCCGGCGTCTACCGCGCCACCGCGGGCAGCGTCCGCTTCGGCGGCCACGAGCTCACCGGCATGCGCCCGCACCGCATCGCGGAACTCGGCGTCGCCCGGATCTTCCAGAACCTCGCCCTGCCGCCCCGCGCCACCGTCGCCGACAGCCTGCTCCTCGGCCGCCACCGGCTGACCCGCACCGGATTCATGGCCGCCGGGCTCCGGCTCCCCGCGGCCGCCCGCGAGGAGCGCCGCCACCGCGAACGCGTCCGCGAGATAGCCGCGTTCGTCGGCCTTGAACGCCAACTCGACCAGCCCGCCGGTGCCTTGCCCTACGGCCAGCAGAAACTCGCCGAGCTCGCCCGCGCCCTGTGCATGGAGCCCCGGCTGCTGCTCCTCGACGAGCCCGTCGCCGGGATGACCGCCGACGAACGGCGCAGCACCGCGGCCGTCATCGCGGGCGTCCGCGACAGCCTCGGCATCTCGATCGTCCTGGTGGAACACGACATGGGGGTGGTGATGCGGCTCGCGGACGCGGTGACCGTACTCGACTTCGGGCGCCGGATCGCCGACGGCACCCCCGGCGACGTGCAGAACGATCCGGCGGTCGTACGCGCGTATCTGGGCGAGGGCGACCGGACCGGGGACGGAGCGGGAGCAGGAGAGGAAAGAAGACCGTGACCACCTTTACCGAGCTCTTCCTCAACGGTCTCTCCATGGGGTCCGTCTACGCCCTCATCGCCCTCGGCTTCGTTGTCATCTTCCGCGCGACCGAGGTGGTGAACTTCGCGCACGCCTCACTGCTCCTCGCGGGCGGCTACATCACCGCGTCCCTCCACGACGACCTCGGCTTCTGGCCCGCGCTGCTCGTCGGCATCGCGGGCGCCGCGGTCGTCGGCGCCGCCGTCGAGTTCCTCGTCATGCGGCGCTACCGCGGCAACGACCACAGCGTGCTCGCCATCGTCACCATCGGCGTGGACATCCTGCTCACCACCGAACTCACCCGGCGCCTCGGCACGGACGTCCTGCCGCTCGGCGACCCGTGGGGCGACGACGTGCTGACCATCGGGCCGATCTCCCTCGCGCACACCCGCATCGCCGCGTTCGTCGCGGCGGCCCTGCTCATCACCGTCTTCCTGCTCGCCTTCCGCTACACCTCGTGGGGCGTGGCGATGCGGGCCGCCGCCGAGAGCCCGGAGACCGCCGCGCTGATGGGCGTGCGGCTCGGCAGGGTCTCGCTCGGGGCGTGGGCGGTGGCGGGCGCGCTCGCGGCCGTGGCCGCGCTGTTCCTCACCGTCTTCCCGACGCCGGGGCTCGAACGCGCCACGTCCCTCGCGGCGCTGAAGGCGTTCCCGGCCGCGATCCTCGGCGGCCTCGACTCCACCACCGGCGCGCTGGTCGGCGGCCTCGTCGTGGGCGTCACGGAGTCCCTCGCCACCGGCTACCAGAGCGAGCTCACCTTCCTCGGCCGAGGGCTCGGCGACCTCGCGCCCTATCTCGTCATGACCGCCATCCTGCTGATGCGTCCCGCCGGGCTGTTCGGCACGAAGGAGCTCGCCCGTGTCTGAGGTCACCGAGGCCGTCGCCCCCGCCGCCCGCCCCGTCAGCAGCCGTACGCCTCCCAGGCGCCCCCGCGCCTACGCATGGGCCGTCGGTTCCGCCGTCCTGCTCGCCCTGCCGTTCTACCTGGACCGCTTCTGGCTCCAGGCGGGCCTCTTCGCGATGGCCGCCGCCATCGGCGCGATCGGCATCAACCTCCTCACCGGCGCCACCGGCCAGCTCTCCATGGGGCACGCCTTCTTCCTCGCCCTCGGGGCGTACGGCTACTGCGCCCTCGCCGGGAACGGGGACGACGGCCTGACCGGGCTCGGCCTGCCGACCTGGCTCGCCGCGGCCCTCGCGGTGGCGCTCGCCGGGCTCGCGGGCGGCCTCTTCAGCCCCATCGCGGGCCGCCTCAGCGGCGCCTACCTCGGCATCGCGACCCTCGCGCTGATCTTCATCGGGCAGCACGTGCTCTTCAACGCCCACGACCTCACCGGTGGCTCCAACGGGCGCGACGTGCCGCCCCTGAACCTCTTCGGCATGACCTTCGACGACAGCGAGGTCGTGATCGCGGCCGTACCGTTCGGCTCCGTAGAGAAGCTCTGGTACGTGGCACTCGTGCTGCTCCTGGCCTGCGGACTCTTCGCCCGCGGTGTGCTGCGCGGCCGCCCCGGACGCGCCATGAACGCGATCCGCGACCACCGCGTCGCCGCGGGCGTGATGGGCGTCCCGGTGGCCCGCTACCGCGCCGGGGTCTTCGTCCTTTCGTCCATGTACGCGGGCCTCGCCGGCGTGCTGCTCGCCCTGGTCTTCCAGCGCACCGTCCCCGACTACTTCGGCATGACGCTCTCCCTGGAATACCTCGCCATGATCGTGATCGGCGGCCTCGGCTCGGTCGCCGGCGCCGTCGCGGGCGCCGCCCTGGTCTCCTTGCTGCCCCAGCTGCTCACCCGGTACAGCGACGCCCTGCCCCTCGTCTCGGCGCCGGGCACCGGCGGGATCACACCGGGTGAGGCGTCCCGGTATCTGTACGGCGCCGCCGTCGTGGCGGTGGTGCTCTTCCTGCCCGGCGGCCTGGTGAGGATCGCCGCCCGGCGCAGCAGGCCAAGACCAGGCACTCCAGGGGAGGAAGCATGAAAGTACTGACCAGAGCCACGGCGGCCGCCACGGCGCTCGCCGCGCTGCTCGCGCTCACCGCGTGCAGCTCCAAGGCGGAGAACGACAACGAGGGCGCCAAGGGTGACACGGGCGCGGGAGGGGTGAAGACCGGCGACGGCGTGACCGCGGAGACCATCGACCTCGGCGTGCTCACCGACATGACCGGCGTCTACGCCACCCTCGGCAAGAGCGTCACCCAGGCCCAGCAGCTCTACGTCGACCAGGCCAACGCGGACGGCGGAATCTGTGATCGCAAGCTGAAGCTCACCGTCCGCGACCACGGCTACGACCCGCAGAAGGCCGTCGCCGCCTATACCGAGCTGGAGCCGAAGGTCCTGGGCTTCGCCCAGTTCATCGGCTCCCCGTTCGTCGCCGCCGTCGAGCGGCGCGTCGACGGCAACAAGGGCCTCGTCCTGCCGCAGGCCTGGTCGGCGAACCTGCTGGGCAGCCCGTACGTGCGCGTGGTCGGCTCCACGTACGACCTGGAGACGATCAACGCGATCGACTTCCTCATGAAGGAGAAGGGCCTGAAGAAGGGCGACAAGCTCGGCCACGTCTACTTCGAGGGCGACTACGGAGAGAACGCGCTCAAGGGCTCCAAGCACATGGCCGCCGAGGCCGGTCTCACGGTCGTCGAGCAGAAGATCAAACCGACGGACAACGACATGACCGCCCAGGTCTCCGCCCTGAAGAAGGCAGGGGTCAAGGCCGTCGTGATCAGCGCGGGCCCCCGTCAGGCGGCCTCCCTCGTCGGTGTCGCGGCGGCGGGGAGCTTCGACGTCCCGGTCATCGGCAACAACTCGGCGTTCGCCCCGCAGCTCCTCGCCACCCAGTCGGGCCCCGCCCTCATGAAGAACTACTACGTGGCCTCGCCCACCCTGCCCATCGGCGCGGACACGGCGGCGGCGAAGAAGCTCGTGGCCGACTACAAGAAGGCCCACCCCAAGGACTCCCTGGACAACGGCGTCGTGGCGGGCTGGACGGCGGCGTCCGTCTTCGGAGAGGCCCTGAAGAAGGCGTGCGAGGACAAGGACCTCACGCGCGAGGGCGTGGCCAAGGCCCTCCTGACGATCGACGACTTCGACGCGGGCTTCGGCGTCCCCCAGGACTTCACCGACCCGAAGGCGCCCTCCTCGAAGCAGAGCGTCATCCTCCGCCCCGACAAGAAGGCAACGGGCGGCATGAAGGTCGTCCAACAGCCAGGCGCGGCGGACGCAGCAACGAATTACACGGTGGGAGGCTGAGCAGTTTTTAGCCCGTCCGGCGCTTGAGGACGAGCCCGAAGGGCGACAGACGGCACGCGAAGGAGGGCCTGAACCGATTCGGTTCAGGCCCTCCTTCACACCGCTCAAGCGCCGCTAAGGCAACTGCGCCGCCCGCGCCTCACGCCGGTTGCCCCGGAAGTTGTTCACCCTCCGAGCCGTGGCGAAGAGGGGGATCACCGCACCGAGGACGAGCTGGAGCGCGCAGCCGGTCTGCAGGAGCAGCTGGCCGCCGGGGGCGTCGAACGCCCAGGCCGCGAGCAGCCCCATGGCCGCCACGATCCAGGAGAGCATGGCCACCGCGAGGGGGCCGCGCGGCTTCGGGTACTCGACGCGGCTGACCATGAGCCAGGCCGTGCCGATGATCGCGAGGAGCGTCGCCACGAAGGGCAGCTCCAGGAGCACGATCGAGACGACCGTCAGCGCCCCGAAGGGCGACGGCATGCCCTGGAAGGTGCCGTCCTTCACGGTCACGCACGAGAACCGCGCAAGCCGCAGCACCACCGCCAACAGCACGACGATCGCACCGACCGCAGCCACCCGCTCATGCGCGTCCCGCGCGACCATGCCGTACACGAGTACGAAGTACGCGGGAGCCAGGCCGAAGCTGATCAGGTCGGAGAGGTTGTCCAGCTCCGCCCCCATCGGCGAGGACCGCAGCTTGCGGGCCACCAGGCCGTCGAAGAGGTCGAAGACCGCCGCGCACAGCATCAGGATCACCGCGGTGGCGGCGCTGTTGCGGGCCATGCCCGACTCGTCGCCGCCCGAGAGGTGCGGGATGAGGATGCCCGTGGTGGTGAAGTACACCGCCATGAACCCGCACGTGGCGTTACCGAGCGTGAGGGTGTCCGCTATCGAGAGGCGCAGTGAGAGAGGCATCTCCTCATCGGCCTCGTCCTCAGCCGCCTCGGGCACCCAGCCCGCTTGTGTTTCAGGATCAACCACGGTCAATGCGAGTCACCCCAGCCACGGTCTTCTGACCGACCTCGACGTCCACCTCGACACCCTCGGGGAGGTAGATGTCGACGCGCGAGCCGAAACGGATCAGGCCGATCCGCTCACCCTGCTCCACCTTCGAGCCCTGCGGCACGTACGGCACGATGCGCCGCGCGACCGCGCCCGCGATCTGAATCATCTCGATGTCGCCGAGCTCGGTGTCGAAGTGCCAGACAACGCGCTCGTTGTTCTCGCTCTCCTTGTTGAACGCCGGGACGAACCCGCCGGGGATGTGCTCCACGGACGTCACCGTGCCCGCGAGGGGCGCGCGGTTGACGTGGACGTTCAACGGGCTCATGAAGATGGCGACGCGGGTGCGCCCGTCCTTCCACGGCATGATGCTCTGCACCACGCCGTCGGCCGGAGAGATGACCCGGCCCTGAGCGATCTCGCGCTCGGGGTCGCGGAAGAACCACAGCATGCCGGCCGCCAGGGCGGTGGCGGGCACGGCGACGGCCGCGGCGCCCTTGGAGCGGCGCGCGCGGACGAGGCTGAGTGCCGCGGTGGCGACGGTAGGCAGGAGCCACGGCGATGCTCCGCGGGCAAGGCGTCCCTGGAGAATGCCGTCGCGTGGTGCAGAGGTTTGGCTGTGGGGCATGGATGACCTTCGTAGCGGATGAGGCCGCGCAGGGAATGGGGGACGGCGGCTTTTTCCGGATGTTATCGGTTGCGAGCCACAACTGGGCAAGCCAGGAAGCCGAGTCCGCGGCCGAAGAGTGTTGACAGGGTGTGATCTTCTTCTCGGTGAAAGTGGCCCAAACCGGGCATCTAGCCCTGGAATCGATACTCTTCGAGTAGCCGTCGGCCAATGATCATTTTCTGGATCTCGGCGGTACCTTCACCGATCAGGAGCATGGGCGCCTCCCGGTAGAGACGCTCGATCTCATACTCCTTCGAGAAGCCGTATCCACCATGGATTCGGAACGCATCCTCCACGACTTCCTTGCAGTACTCGGAGGCGAGGTACTTCGCCATGCCTGCTTCCAGGTCGTTTCGTTCCCCCGAGTCCTTTTTGCGTGCTGCATTCACCATCATCGCATGGGCGGCCTCGACCTTGGTAGCCATCTCGGCCAGCTTGAACTGGATGGCCTGGTGCTGGGCGATCGCCTTGCCGAAAGTGTGACGTTGCTGGGCATATGAGACACCCAGTTCGAAGGCACGCTGAGCGACACCACAGCCACGAGCTGCAACATTGACGCGGCCGACCTCGACGCCGTCCATCATTTGGTAAAACCCTCGGCCGGTGACCCCGCCGAGCACACGATTGGCCGGAATTCGCAGTCCGTCCATGATGAGTTCGGTCGTGTCGACGCCCTTGTAACCCATCTTGTCGATCTTGCCGGGGATGGTGAGGCCGGGACGGACCTCTCCGAAACCGGGCTCCTTCTCCACTAGGAAAGTCGTCATCGACTTGTGCGGAGCCGTGCCCTCCGGGTGTCCTTCGTCACTCCGGCACAGAACGGCCACCAAGGTCGACGTTCCGCCGTTGGTGAGCCACATCTTCTGACCGTTGAGAACGTACTCGTCGCCGTCCCGCACGCCCTTGGACGTGATGGCCGACACATCGGAGCCGAGCCCCGGCTCCGACATCGAGAACGCGCCGCGCACCTCGCCGGCCGCCATGCGCGGCAGGAAGGTGTCCTTCTGCTCCTGTGTGCCGTGCTGCTTGAGCATGTAAGCGACGATGAAGTGGGTGTTGATGATGCCGGAGACCGACATCCAGCCACGCGCGATCTCCTCGACGCACAGCGCGTACGTGAGCAGCGACTCGCCCAGGCCGCCGTACTCCTCCGGGATCATGAGCCCGAAGAGGCCCAACTCCTTGAGGCCGTCGACGATCTGCTGCGGATACTCGTCACGGTGCTCGAGTTCGGTCGCGACAGGAATGATCTCCTTGTCGACGAAGTCCCTGACGGTGGACAGGATCTCCCGCTGGATGTCGGTGAGACCGGCGGTCTGCGCGAGTCGGCTCATGACTACTTCTCCGTGCTCTCGGCGCTCTTGGAAGGGGTGTTCAGCTCCGGGCGGCCGGGCTGTTCGCCGCCGCGCTCCTTGATGTACGTCTCGGTGGGCACCATCACCTTGCGGCGGAACACGCAGACCAGGGTGCCGTCCTGCTTGTAGCCCTTGGTCTCCACGTACACGATGCCGCGGTCCGACTTGGACCTGGAGGGCGTCTTGTCGAGGACCGTCGTCTCGCCGTAGATCGTGTCGCCGTGGAAGGTCGGCGCCACGTGCTTGAGCGACTCGACCTCCAGGTTGGCGATGGCCTTGCCGGAGACGTCCGGGACGGACATGCCGAGGAGCAGCGAGTAGATGTAGTTGCCCACGACGACGTTCTTCCCGAAGTCCGTCGTCTTCTCCGCATAGTTCGTGTCCATGTGGAGGGGGTGGTGGTTCATGGTGAGCAGGCAGAAGAGGTGGTCGTCGTACTCGGTGACCGTTTTTCCGGGCCAGTGCTTGTACACGGCGCCGACTTCGAACTCTTCGTAGGTGCGGCCGAACTGCATATGTCTTACGCCTCCGGGGCCTCGAACTTGGACGTGCGGGTCATCCCGGCCGCACGGCCCTTCCCGGAGATGACCAGCGCCATCTTCCGGCTGGCCTCGTCGATCATCTCGTCGCCGAGCATCGCCGAGCCCTTCTTGCCACCCGCCTCGGACGTGCAGTACTCGTACGCGTCCAGGATCAGCTCGGCGTGGTCGAAGTCCTCCTGGGAGGGCGAGAAGACCTCGTTGGCCGCCTCGACCTGGCCGGGGTGCAGGACCCACTTGCCGTCGAAGCCGAGCGCGGCGGCGCGGTTCGCGACCTCGCGGTAGCCGTCGACGTTCTTGATCTGCAGGTAGGGGCCGTCGATCGCCTGGAGGTTGTTGGCGCGGGCGGCCATCAGGATCTTCATCAGGATGAAGTGGTACGCGTCCGCCGGGTAGCCGGGCGGCTGCTCGCCGACGACCAGGGACTTCATGTTGATGGACGCCATGAAGTCGGCCGGGCCGAAGATGATCGTCTCGACGCGCGGGGAGGCCTCGGCGATCGCGTTGACGTTGTTGAGGCCCTGCGCGTTCTCGATCTGCGCCTCGATGCCGATCTTGCCGACCTCGAAGCCCATCGTCTTCTCGATCTGGGTCAGCAGGAAGTCCAGCGCGACGACCTGGTCGGCCGTCTGCACCTTCGGCAGCATGATGCAGTCGAGGTTCTGGCCCGCGCCCTCGACGACGGTCACGACGTCGCGGTACGTCCACTCGGTCGTCCAGTCGTTGACCCGCACGACGCGCGTCTTGCCCGTCCAGTCGCCCTCGTTGAGGAACTTGACGATGGTGTGCCGCGCCTCGGGCTTGGCGAGCGGCGCGCAGGCGTCCTCCAGGTCGAGGAAGACCTGGTCGGCGGGGAGGCCCTGGGCCTTCTCCAGGAAGCGCGGGTTCGAGCCCGGGACCGCCAGACAGGAGCGGCGCGGACGAAGGCGGTTGATGGGCGCGGTCATGCGGGGACCTCCAGGGGGTCGAGGTTGTTCGCTTTCCGGATCTCGTCGACGATACGGCCGATGATCTCGGTGATGCCGAAGTCCTTCGGGGTGAAGACGGCGGCCACACCCGCCGCCTTCAGGTCCTCGGCGTCGCTGTTGGGGATGATGCCCCCGGCGATGACGGGGATGTCGGGGGCGCCGGCCTCGCGGAGCCGCACGAGCACGTCCGGCACGAGCTGCGCGTGCGAGCCGGAGAGGATCGACAGGCCGACCGCGTGCACGTCCTCGGCGAGCGCCGCGTCGACGATCTGCTCGGGCGTGAGGCGGATGCCCTGGTAGACCACTTCGAACCCGGCGTCCCGCGCGCGCACCGCGATCTGCTCGGCGCCGTTCGAGTGCCCGTCGAGGCCGGGCTTGCCCACCAGGAAGCGGAGCCTGCCGCCACCGAGGTCCTCGGCGGTCCGCGCGACCTTCTCGCGGACGATGGCGAGCGGCGTGCCCTCCTCCGCCGTGACCGCCACAGGGGCGCTGGAGACGCCCGTAGGAGCCCGGAACTCCCCGAAGACCTCCCGCAGGGCCCCCGACCACTCGCCGGTCGTCACACCGGCGCGTGCGCACTCCAAGGTGGCCTCCATGAGGTTGCCGGTACCGGCCGCCACCTCCTTGAGCCGCTCCAGGGCCTTGCAGGGGCGAGGGTGGTTGAACGGCGGCTGGTAGCGGGTGTCGCGCCACTGCCCGAGGGCCTTCACGACGCGCGCCTCGACCGCGGGGTCGACCGTCATGATCGCCGCGTCCAGGTCCGAGGTGAGCGGGCTCGGCTCGGTGGACTCGTAGGAGTTCACCCCGACGATCTTCTCCTGGCCGGACTCGATGCGGGCCCGGCGCTCCGCGTGCGAGGAGACGAGCTGCGACTTGAGGTAGCCGGACTCGACGGCGGCCATCGCGCCGCCCATCTTCTCGATGCGGTCCATCTCGGCGAAGGACTCCTCGACGAGCGACTCCACCTTGGCCTCGATGACGTGCGAGCCCGCGAAGATGTCCTCGTACTCCAGCAGGTCGCTCTCGTGCGCGAGGACCTGCTGGATGCGCAGCGACCACTGCTGGTCCCAGGGCCGGGGGAGGCCCAGCGCCTCGTTCCAGGCGGGGAGCTGCACGGCACGCGCGCGTGCGTCCTTCGAGAGGGTGACGGCCAGCATTTCGAGCACGATGCGCTGGACGTTGTTCTCCGGCTGGGCCTCGGTGAGGCCCAGGGAGTTGACCTGCACGCCGTAGCGGAACCGGCGCTGTTTCGGGTTCTCGATGCCGTACCGCTCGCGCGTGACCTGATCCCAGATCCGCCCGAACGCCCGCATCTTGCACATCTCCTCGATGAACCGGACTCCGGCGTTCACAAAGAAGGAGATGCGGGCCACGACGTCCCCGAACTTCTCCTCGGGAACCTGCCCCGAGTCGCGTACGGCATCGAGAACCGCGATGGCGGTGGACATCGCGTACGCGATCTCCTGGACCGGTGTGGCCCCCGCCTCCTGGAGGTGGTAGCTGCAGATGTTGATCGGGTTCCACTTGGGGATGCGCGCCACCGTGTACGTGATCATGTCGGTGGTCAGGCGCAGGGAGGGACCCGGCGGGAAGACGTGTGTCCCGCGCGAGAGGTACTCCTTGACGATGTCGTTCTGTGTCGTCCCCTGGAGCTTGGTGATGTCCACACCCTGCTCCTCCGCGACCACCTGGTAGAGCGCCAGGAGCCACATGGCGGTGGCATTGATCGTCATCGAGGTGTTCATCTGGTCCAGGGGGATGTCCTGGAACAGCCGTCGCATGTCACCGAGGTGCGAGACGGGCACACCGACCCGGCCGACCTCGCCGCGGGCGAGGATGTGGTCGGGGTCGTAGCCGGTCTGCGTGGGCAGGTCGAACGCGACCGAGAGGCCCGTCTGCCCCTTGGCGAGGTTGCGCCGGTACAACTCGTTGGACGCTTCCGCCGTGGAGTGACCGGCGTACGTCCGCATGAGCCACGGCCGGTCCTTCTGACGCTCTGTCATCTTGCGCTGCTCCTCAGTGCGTTCAGACGTTGCGGAAGCGGTTGATCGCGTCGATGTGCTCGGCGCGCATCTCCGGGTCACGCACTCCCAGGCCCTCCTCGGGCGCGAGGGCGAGGACGCCGACCTTGCCCTGGTGGAGGTTGCGGTGGACGTCGTAGGCGGCCTGGCCGGTCTCTTCCAGGGAGTAGACCCGGGAGAGCGTCGGGTGGATCTTGCCCTTGGCGATCAGGCGGTTGGCCTCCCAGGCCTCGCGGTAGTTGGCGAAGTGCGAGCCGATGATGCGCTTGAGGGACATCCACAGGTAGCGGTTGTCGTACTCGTGCATGTAGCCCGAAGTGGACGCGCAGGTGGTGATGGTGCCGCCCTTGCGCGTGACGTAGACGCTGGCGCCGAAGGTCTCGCGGCCGGGGTGCTCGAAGACGATGTCGATGTCCTCGCCGCCGGTGAGCTCACGGATGCGCTTGCCGAAGCGCTTCCACTCCTTGGGGTCCTGGGTGTGCTCGTCCTTCCAGAACTTGTAGCCCTCGGCGTTGCGGTCGATGATCGCGTCGGCGCCCATGGCGCGGCAGATCTCCGCCTTCTGCGGGCTGCTCACCACGCAGATGGGGTTGGCGCCGCCCGCGAGCGCGAACTGCGTGGCGTACGAGCCGAGTCCGCCGCTCGCGCCCCAGATCAGGACGTTGTCGCCCTGCTTCATACCGGCGCCGTTGCCGGACACCAGCTGCCGGTAGGCGGTGGAGTTCACCAGGCCGGGGGATGCGGCCTCCTCCCAGCTGAGGTGGCCCGGCTTGGGCATCAGCTGGTTGGACTTGACCAGGGCGATCTCGGCGAGGCCGCCGAAGTTGGTCTCGAAGCCCCAGATGCGCTGCTCGGGGTCGAGCATCGTGTCGTTGTGGCCGTCGGAGGACTCGAGCTCGACGCTCAGACAGTGCGCGACGACCTCGTCGCCCGGGGTCCAGGCGTTCACGCCGGGCCCGGTGCGCAGCACGACGCCAGCCAGGTCGGATCCGATGACGTGGTACGGCAGGTCGTGGCGCTTGGTGAGCTCGCTGAGCCTGCCGTACCGCTCCAGGAAGCTGAAGGTCGACAGCGGCTCGAAGATCGAGGTCCACACGGAGTTGTAGTTCACCGAGGAGGCCATGACGGCCACCAGGGCCTCTCCGGGGCCGAGTTCGGGGATCGGCACGTCGTCCAGGTGGAGCGACTTGCGGGGGTCCTTGTCGCGGGTCTCGAGGCCCGCGAACATCTCCGCGTCTTCCTTGTGCACGGTGATCGCGCGGTACGAGTCGGGCAGGGGGAGAGCGGCGAAATCTGCGGATGTGACCGTGGCCGAGCCACTGGCGGTCGCGGTCTGGGCCTGAATCGCGTCCAGGATTTCCTTCACGGTGTGCCTCCGGCGTAAGCGCTGAGGGGGCGCTCTTCGAGGGGGATACGTCGGGCTTGTTGCGATGCTCTGGAGGGGTGTGCCGTCGGTTCGGCGAAGGGTGGTGCTCGGCAACGCCTTGGTGAGGCGCGGGAGGTGCCTGTGACGCAGGCGTCCGGGCGCGCAAGCCGTGACTTGTGGGGACAGCCGGCGTACGCGAGATCTCTGCACGCCGGCCGCCCGGACAACATCAACGTATGGCACCGCGTGCCAACGGGCAAGACACTGGGTGCCACTAATTTTTGACCGATGATCGATCACCGCAGGTCAGAGGGGGTGGCGTGCATGATGAAGGGGGCGCTACCGAACGGTAGCGCCCCCTTCTAAGTCCAGCATGAAGGCGGATCAAAACCTGCCTAGGAACACCCGAACGCACCCGCCGGGGACCCCCTGAGAGCCCTAGGAACGCTCCCTGAGCGCCTTCTCGATGGTCCGCATGACCTCGTCCAGCGGAGCATCCGTACGCGCCACGGCGACCAGCACCTCGCCCTGCTCGGACACCGTCGCGGGGGCGGTGGCGGGCAGCGTGTCGCGGCCCGCGCCGATCCCCGTGCCGAAGGTGCGGCGGACGATCGCGAAGGCGTGGTCCAACTGGGTCTCCACGTCGCCCTGGCCGCCCGCCCGCAGCCACCGCCGCAGGACGTGGTTGTGGGCGGTGACCACCGCGGAGGCGGCGACCTCGGCGAGCAGCGGGTCGTCGTTGCCGTCGTGGTGCGCCTGCTCGTCGAAATGGCCCAGCAGATAGCGCGTGAACAGCCGCTCGTACCGGGCCACCGAGGCGATCTCGCGCTCGCGGAGCGTGGGCACCTCGCGGGTGAGGCGGTAGCGCTCCACGGAGACCGCGGGCGACGCCGCGTACATCTTCATGACTTCCTTGATGCCCCGGCACACCGTGTCCAGCGGGTGCTCGTGCGGCGGGGCCGCATTGAGGACCGCCTCCGCGCGGATCAAGGTGTCGTCGTGGTCGGGGAAGATCGCCTCTTCCTTGGAGCGGAAGTGCCGGAAGAAGGTCCGGCGGGCGACGCCCGCGGCGGCGGCGATCTCGTCGACCGTCGTCGCCTCGTACCCCTTGGACGCGAAGAGCTCCATGGCCGCGGCCGCCAGCTCCCTGCGCATCTTGAGCCGTTGGGCGGCGGCACGGCTGCCCGCGGCACTCTCCGGAGCGTCGGGGGTTGCGTTGCGTGAGGACTTGGCGGCCTTGGACATGCCACGAACGTACTGCATATGCGCGCCACGGTGCTCCTGAGGGACGGGGCTGCCCGAGGGTTCGAGCAGCCCGCCCCAGTCCGTCCGTTCCCCCGGTCGCTCCTCGGCCTGCTCAGCGCCGCGCATATTCGCGGAAGCCACGACCCGTCTTGCGGCCGAGGCAGCCCGCGGCCACCAGGTGTTCGAGCAGCGGCGCCGGGGCCAGCCCCGGGTCGCGGAACTCGCGGTGCAGGACCTTCTCGATGGCCAGCGACACGTCCAGGCCGACGACGTCCAGGAGCTCGAAGGGCCCCATGGGGTAGCCGCCGCCGAGCTTCATCGCGGCGTCGATGTCGTCCAGCGTCGCGTAGTGCTCCTCGACCATCTTGATCGCGTTGTTGAGGTACGGGAACAGCAGCGCGTTCACGATGAAACCGGCGCGGTCGCCGCAGTCCACCGGGTGCTTGCGGATCCGCGTGCAGACCTCGCGGACCGTCGCCTGCACGTCGTCCGCGGTCACCACCGTGCGGACCACCTCGACCAGCTTCATCGCCGGGGCCGGGTTGAAGAAGTGCATGCCGATCACGTCACGCGGCCGCGAGGTGGCGCGGGCGCAGGCGACGACCGGCAGCGAGGACGTCGTGGTGGCCAGGATCGCGCCCGGCTTGCAGACCTTGTCGAGCGTCGCGAAGAGCTCCCGCTTGATGTCCAGATCCTCGGCGACGGCCTCCAGGGCCAGATCGACGTCGGCGAACGCCTCGTACGACCCCGCGGGCGTGATCCGCTCCAGCGTCTGCGCCGCGGCCTCCGCCGTCATCCTGCCCTTGTCGACCGAGCGGGAGAGGGACTTGCCGATGCGGGACTTGGCCGTCTCGGCCTTCTCCTCGGAGCGCGCGGCGAGCACCACGTGGAACCCGGCCTTGGCGAAGACCTCCGCGATGCCCGACGCCATCGTCCCCGAGCCCGCGACGCCCACCGAGCGGACCGTGCGTCCCTGCTCGCGCTCCTCGTCCTCCGCGGGGGTCAGCGCGTCACGCACCACCTCCGAGCTGCCCGGCTCCGCGTACGTGTAGAAGCCGCGGCCCGCCTTGCGCCCGGTCAGACCCGCCTCGCTGAGCTGCTTGAGGATCGGCGCGGGGGCGTGCAGGCGGTCCTGCGACTCGGTGTACATGGCGTCGAGGACCGTGCGGGCGGTGTCCACGCCGATCAGGTCGAGCAGTGCGAGCGGGCCCATCGGCAGGCCGCAGCCCAGCCGCATCGCCGCGTCGATGTCCTCGCGCGACGCGTACTTCGCCTCGTACATCGCGGCGGCCTGGTTGAGGTAGCCGAAGAGCAGTCCGTCGGCGACGAAGCCGGGCCGGTCGCCGACCGCCACGGGCTCCTTGCCCAGGGCGTACGCCAGGTCGGTGACCGCGGCGACGGCGGCGGGCGCGGTCAGCACGGACGAGACGATCTCGACCAGCTTCATCGCGGGCGCCGGGTTGAAGAAGTGCAGGCCCAACACCCGCTCGGGTCGCGCGGATTCGGCGGCAAGACGGGTCACGGACAGCGCGTTCGTGCCGGTCGCGATGATCGTCCCGGGGCGCACCACGCCGTCGAGCTCGCGGACGACCTGCTGCTTGATCTCGTACGACTCCGGGACGACCTCGATGACCAGGTCGGCGTCGGCCGCGGCCCGCAGGTCGGTGAAGGTGCGGAAGCGGGTGAGGATGCCGCGGCGCTCCTCCTCGGTGAGGCGCTCGCGGCGCACGGCGCGGGCGGTCGAGGCCTCCAGGGACTCGACGGCGCGGGTGGCCGCCGTCTGGCAGACGTCGATGCCGATGACCTCGCGGCCCGCCCGGGCCAGGACCTCGGTGATGCCGGTGCCCATCGTGCCAAGGCCGATGACGGCGACGGTGTTCAAGGGAGCGTCCATGCGTGGACTCCAGGAAGAGAGTGACGACTGAGGGGCGCGCGCGGGCACGGCAACTGCCGCACGGCGAGCGGGAAGTGGTGCGTGTCGTGTCCGGGCGGCGCGAAGGGCACGCCCGGTGAGGGGAGTCGACCGGCTCTGTCCCGGAGCCACGTCGTACTGAGGTACCTGAAGTACCGAACCGACCAGACACTCACGGCGGCTGCGTCACCAGGCCACCGCGAGAAAAGCAACTGCTACGGGGAGTGTGCCCCGCTCACATGAGACTAACCGGCGAGTAACGAGCGCGCCAGCCCGCATGGTTTTCCGGTGTCTGTGATCTACATCGCGACCGCCGGTAAGGCTTAGGCTCGCGACCATGGATGAGGAGTTGCGGACGGTGACGGAACGCTTACGTGCCGAGGCGAGCGGATCGAAGGAGTACGAGAGGCTGATCGCCGCCGAGGATCCCGACGAACTCGCCGAAGTGCTCGTCTCGCCCGGGCAGCCCCTGTGGGCCCGGGAGCTGGCCGCGGTCAGGCTCGGCGTCGCCGGTGACCGCAGGGCCTTCGAGTCGCTCGTCCTCCTCCTCAATCACCGGGATCCACCCCGGTGCGCCGCCGCGGCCCACGCCCTGGCGCGCCTCGGCGACCCGCGCACGGCACGCGCGGCGGCCGCCCTGGCCACGAACGAGCTCCGCATCGCCTACGCCCTGTACCCCGTGCGCCTGTTGACGGAGCTGCGCGCCCCGGAGTCGGCGCCCGCGCTGATCACCACGCTGCAGCGCAGACTGGCGCCGCACGATCCCTTCGGCAAGATCGCGCTCGCGTGCGTGGAAGGCCTGGGGGCACTGGGTGACGCGCGGGCCAGGCCGGTGCTGACGGCCGCGCGCGGTCACCCCCGCCTCGCGGCCGCGGCATCGGCGGCACTGGCGCGGCTTCCCCAGTGAGACGGCCGCTCCACGGCGGCAGCTACTCGGGCACCACCGCGAACGCCTCTATCTCCATCAGGAATTCGGGGCGCACCAGCGACACCACCTGCACCGCAGAGGCCGCGGGGAGCCGCTCGGGGTCGAGGAAGGCGTCCCGGGCGGAGCGCACCGCGGGCATGTGCGCCATGTCCGTCACGAAATACGTCAGCTTCACGACGTCGTCGAAAGTGGCGCCCGCCGACGCGAGGCACCGCCGCAGGTTCTCGAAGACCTGCCGGGCCTGCGCCGCCGCGTCGCCCTCGCCGACCGGCTTGCCGTCCTCGTCCAGGGCCAACTGTCCGGAGACCGCGACGAAGCGGCCCGATCCCATGACGACGTGCGTGTACGCGGTGGCGGGGGCGACGCCCTCGGGGGCGCTGATGTGGGTCAGTCGGCTCATGTCCCCATGGTGGACCACGGGTGTGACAACGCCCTGGGGCCGGTGCCGGGACCTGCCTTCGTGCCCTTCGCGCTCGTGGCGGCCTTCGTGCTGCTCGCCGCCTTCAGCGGCTTCGGGTCCGGCAGCGCCTTGCACACCGCGTCGACCTCGCCGCCGCCGCCCGCAGGCACCTTGCCGGTCGTCAGATACACCGTCAAGTGCCGGTCGAGGCACTTGCTTCCGCTCAGGGTGATGCCGTGGTTGCCGCCGCCCTGCTCGACCACCAGCCGGGAGCCCTGCAGCTTGCGGTGCAGGTTGACGGCTCCGTCGTACGGGGTGGCCGGGTCGTCGGTCGCCTGGAACAGGAGGACGGGCGGCAGTTCGGAGTTGGCGACGTCCGGCGGGGTCAGGTGGTGCGTCGGCCAGAACGCGCACGGCGCGTTGTACCAGGCGTTGTTCCAGGTCGAGAACGGGGCCTTCGCGTGGATCCGGTCGTTGTCGTCCCGCCAGGTCCGCCAGTCGCGCGGCCACTGCACGTCCCGGCACTGCACGGCCGTGTAGACGCTGTAGCTGTTCTCGCCCCCGGCGTCGACCGCACCGAGGCTCTTGTAGACCGCGACCAGCGGCTTGGCGTTCTTGTCGTTCACGTACGCCGCGAACGCCTTGGCCAGGTGGGGCCAGTAGCCGTTGTAGTAACCGCCCGGGATGAAGGTGTCCTCAAGCTCGGCGGCGCCCACCTTCTTGCCCGCGGGCTTCTTGGTCAGCGCCTTGCGCATCGCGTACCACTTGGCCTCGACCTTGTCGGGGTCCTTGCCGAGGCCGTACGCCGCGTCGTGGCGGGCGATCCAGGCCATGAGCGCCTTGTGGCGGTCGTCGAAGGCGTGGTCCTGCTGGAGGTTGTCGTCGTACCAGACGCCCGTCGGGTCGACGAGGGAGTCGAGCGCCATGCGCCGCACGTGGTGCGGGTAGAGCCTCCCGTAGAGGGCGCCGAGGTAGGTGCCGTACGAATAGCCGAAGAAGTTGATGCGCTTGGCGCCGAGGGCCGCGCGGACGGCGTCCATGTCCTGGACCGTGCTCACCGAGTCGATGAACGGCAGGATGTCGCCGTACTTCTTGCCGCACGCCTTCGCGAACGCCCGTGCCCTGCGGAGGTTGTCGCGCTCCAGGGCGGGCGTGGCCGGGACGGTGGCGGGGCGCACGGGGTCGAAGTGCCCGGGGCGGCAGTTGAGCGCGGGCTTGCTCTTGCCCGCCCCGCGTGGGTCGAAGCCGATGACGTCGTACTGCGCGGCCGTCTTCTTCGGCAGCGACTTGGCGATGTACCCCGCCATGGTCAGCCCGCTGCCGCCCGGCCCGCCGGGGTTCACCAGGAGCGGCCCCTGGAAGGTCTTGGCGGTGTGCGGGACGCGGGACAGGGCGAGGGTGATGTGCCGCCCGTGCGGCTCCTGGTGGTCGAGCGGCACCTTCAGCGATGCGCACTGGAGCGTCGGATAGTTCTTGGTGGCGCACTTCTTCCAGGTGAGCGCCGGTTCTGCCGGGGTTCCCGAGGCGGGTGGCACCGCCGTGGCCATCGTGGCCGCCGCGGCGGCGACTGAGCAGAGTACGGCGATGCGCTTCTTCATCCGGCCTCCCAGAGCAACGGGTTCGGGGCCCTGGGGGCCGCGATCTCTGGCGCATCTTCCCGGAATGCCTTCCTGAAGAGCGCCGTCACCGCCGGGAACAACCCGAAAGGGGCAAGCCGGTCACAACAGCGTGAGCTGAGTGGGCCCCGCGGCGGGCTCGGGCTCCTCGGGGACCCGGAGCCGTCGGGCGCCGCCCGCGCGCGTGGGGCCGATGCCGAACTCCTCGGCCAGTTCGTGCACATGGCGGGTGATGCGGCGCTGGTACCACTTCGGGGCATAGGCACCCTCCGCGTACAGCCGCTCGTACCGCCGCACCAGATGCGGGTGGTGCCGACCGAGCCACGCCATGAACCACTCGCGCGCACCGGGCCGAAGATGCAGCACCAGCGGCGTCACCGAGGTCGCGCCCGACGCGGCGACGGCCCGCACCGTGGCGCGCAGCTGGTCGGGGTGGTCGCCCAGGAAGGGGATGACGGGCGCCATCAGGACGCCGCAGCCGATGCCGTGCCCGGTGAGGGTGCGCACGACGTCGAGGCGGCGCTCCGGGGCCGGGGTGCCCGGCTCGACGGTGCGCCACAGCTCCTCGTCGGTGAAGCCCACGGACACGGAGATCCCGACGTCCGTCACCGCGGCGGCCTGCCGCAGCAGATCGAGGTCGCGCAGGATCAGCGTGCCCTTGGTCAGGATGGAGAAGGGGTTCCCGCGGTCGCGCAGCGCCGCGATGATCCCCGGCATCAGCCGGTAGCGGCCCTCGGCACGCTGGTAGCAGTCCACGTTGGTGCCCATGGCGATGTGGTCGCCGTGCCAGCGCGGCGAGGCGAGCTGGCGCCGCAGCAGTTCGGCGGCGTTCACCTTGACGACGATCTGGCTGTCGAAACCGAGGCCGGTGTCCAGGTCCAGATAGCTGTGCGTCTTGCGCGCGAAGCAGTAGACGCACGCGTGCGTGCACCCCCGGTAGGGGTTGACCGTCCATTCGAACGGCATGCGGGACGCCCCCGGCACCCGGTTCACGATCGACTTGGCCCGTATCTCGTGGAAGGTGATCCCGCTGAACTCAGGAGTGTCGAAGACCCTCGTCGTCACCGCGTCCGCGCCGAACAGCGCGGCATCCGCGGTGCCCCGGCGCGGCCCGTCGGAAAGGTTCTGCCAGCGCATGGCGCCTCCTCGGTAGCACTGACCACAGAATAGAACATATGTTCCCTTGATCGTGCGACCCCGCTCCGGCGTGCCGTCTGTTTGATAGCGTCCCGTCAAGCGCGACCCGCGCGACACCGCCGCGACGAGGGAGGTCGATGAATATGGCCCGCCAGGCGCCTCATCGCCATGCCCTTGTCCGGGTCGCGCGAGCCTGAAGGAATCAGGCCACCGAGAGCGGCCCGGTCGTCGAAAACGACCTGGAGAGTCGCGTGTCTTCTCTTTTCACCACCGCCGCGGACCTGCCGACCGAACGCCTCACCCTGCGGGCCTGGACCGCCGGTGAGATCGCCGACGTCCTTGCCGACCGGCGTCCCGCGCACTGGGCGCAGGACTTCCCCGCCGACGGGGACCGAGTCATCGCGGGCGTCATCGCCGAGCAGATCGCCGAGGGGTCCGAAGGCCCCGGAGCGTACGGCCACCGGCTGATCGTCGAACGGGAGAGCGGCGCCGTCGTCGGCTCCATCAGCCTCCTCTGGCCGCCGAGCGGGGGCTCGGTGGAGATCGGCTACGGAGTCGTACCCTCGCGCCGCGGCCTCGGCTACGCGCCGGAAGCCGTGCGGGCCCTGGCGGCCCACGCCCTGACCTCCCCGGACGTGACCGTCGTCCACGCCGAGGTGGAACTCGGCAACCCGGCCTCCGTCCGTGTCCTGGAGAAGGCGGGCCTGCACCGCTGGAGCAGTGACGGGACGACGGCCCGGTACCGCACGGGCGCGCCGGGGCCGGACCCGTCCCGGAAGTAGCGCATCCCGGGCCCGGCGGGGGCGGTGCGCAGCGCCCCCGCCGCGCCCGGTCCGCCCGGTCTGCTTTCCGTCGGGCCCGCCGCGCGATGGATGATCGGAAGCATGCTCGTCGAGTCCTTGTCCGTCGCAGCCTTGGCCGTGGTCCTCGTCTGCGCCGTCATCCGCCCCTTCCGCTGGCCCGAGGCGGCCTTCGCCGTGCCCGCCGCCGGTGTCGTGATCCTGTCCGGGGCGATCCCGCTCGACGACGTACGGGACGAGGCCGCCCGGCTCGGGCCCGTGATCGGCTTCCTCGCGGGCGTCCTCGTGCTCGCCAAGCTCTGCGCCGACGAAGGGCTCTTCCGCGCCTGCGGCAGCTGGATGGCGCGCCGGTCCGCAGGACGGCCCCGCAAGCTGCTCGCCGCCGTCTTCGGCCTGGCCTCGGTGATCACCGCGACCCTGAGCCTGGACGCCACCGTGGTCCTTCTGACGCCGGTCGTCTTCGCCACTGCCGCCCGCATGGGCGCCCGGCCCGCGCCGCACGTCTACGCGAGCGCCCACCTGTCCAACACGGCCTCGCTCCTGCTGCCCGTCTCGAACCTGACGAACCTCCTCGCCTTCACCGCGACCGGGCTGAGCTTCACCCGCTTCGCGCTGCTCATGACGCTGCCCTGGCTGGTCGCCATCGCGGTCGAGTACGCGGTCTTCCGCCGGTTCTTCGCCGCCGACCTCGATGCGCCCGCCGAGGGCAGCGAGCCCACGGATCCGCCGCGGATGCCGCGGTTCGCCCTGGCGACCGTCGCGGCCACGCTCGCCGGGTTCGCCGTCGCCTCCGCCTTCGGCATCGAACCCGCCTGGTCGGCGGCGGCCGGGGCGGCCGTCCTCGCGGTGCGGGCCCTCCTGCGCAGGCGTACGACACCGGTGGCGGTCCTGCGCTCGGCCTCGCTGCCGTTCCTGGCCTTCGTCCTCGCCCTCGGCATCGTCGTCAGGGCCGTCGTGGACAACGGCCTCGGCGACGCCCTGGGGCGGGTCCTGCCGGACGGCACCGCCCTGCCCGCGCTGCTCGGCACGGCCGCCGTCGCCGCGCTGCTCGCCAACCTGATCAACAACCTGCCCGCCGTCCTCGCCCTGGTGCCGCTGGCCGCGCCCGCGGGCCCCGGAGCCGTCCTCGCCGTGCTCATCGGCGTGAACATCGGACCCAACCTCACCTACGCCGGATCGCTCGCCACGCTCCTCTGGCGCCGCATCGCCCACCAGCACGAACACGACGTCAGCCTCGGTCGGTTCACCCGCCTCGGGCTCCTCACCACCCCCGCCGCCCTGGTCCTGTCCACCCTCGCGCTGTGGGTCTCGCTCCGGCTCCTGCCGGGCTGAGCACGCCCCGTACCGGGGACCCGATTTGGGAGGCCGGTGCACCGGGTGGTTGGCTTTCCGTGAAGCCCCCGAGAAAAACTGCTGGAGGAAGTGCAATGGCGCAGGTCGAGGCGGTCACCGAGCGGATCATCACGGCACAGCCGGACGATGTCTTCGACGCGCTGGCCGACTACAACGGCACGCGGGAGAAGCTCCTTTCGGAGCACTTCAGCGAGTACGAGGTGCGCGAGGGCGGGGACGGGGAGGGCACCCTCGTCCACTGGAAGCTGCAGGCCACCAGCAAGCGGATCCGCGACTGCCTCCTCGAGGTCGGCGAGCCCACCGACGGCGAGCTGGTCGAGAAGGACCGCAACTCCTCCATGGTCACGACGTGGACGGTGACCCCGGCGGGCGAGGGCAAGTCCCGCGTGGTCGTCACCACCGTGTGGAACGGCGCGGGCGGCATCGGCGGCTTCTTCGAGAAGACCTTCGCGCCCAAGGGCCTCGGGCGGATCTACGACACCGTGCTCGCCAACCTCGCCGCCGAGGTCGAGAAGTAGTTCCCGCGACGGGTGGGCGGCCGCGGCCGCCCACCCGGCCAACTCCCCTCTAGCCCATCAGGGTTGCCGACCCGCTCACCGTTTCGAGTGGTTTTCTGCTCGGTCCCGTTGTACGCCGTAGGGCTCCGACCGGCGCATACGCCCCCCGGGCCCCGCGCGACCCCGACTCGTCGCGCTTGCTCGCAGTTGTCGCGTAATGCGAGAAATGGGCGGCGCAGGCGCGACGAGGGGAGCAGTACGTGGGCGGGACGACGCTGGTGCAGGTCGCCGAGCAGGACGAACGGCACGAGACGCACGAACGGCACGGGCAGGACGAGCGGCGGCACGAGGCGGCCGACGCGCCCCCGGAGCCGGGCGACCGGCCGGACGATCAGGGGGCGGGCCAGCCGCCACCGGCACCGTTCGACCCGGCGGCCCTCGGCCTCAGCCCCGGCCGCGTACGGATGGTGTTCGTCGGGCTGATGCTCGCGCTGCTGCTCGCGGCGCTGGAGCAGATGATCGTCGCCACCGCGCTCCCGAAGATCGTCGGTGAGCTGCACGGCCTCGACAAGATGTCCTGGGCGATCACCGCCTATCTGCTCACCTCCACCATCGGACTGCCGATCTACGGCAAGCTCGGCGACCTCTTCGGGCGCAAGGGCGTCTTCCAGTTCGCGATCGTCATCTTCATCATCGGCTCGGCGCTGGCGGGCTGGTCGCGGACGATGGAGCAGCTGATCGCCTTCCGCGCGATCCAGGGCGCCGGCGCGGGCGGCCTGATGATCGGCGTCCAGGCGATCATCGCGGACATCGTGCCGCCCCGGCAGCGGGGCCGCTACATGGGCCTGATCGGCGCCGCGTTCGGCCTGGCCTCGGTCGCGGGCCCCCTGCTCGGCGGCTTCTTCACCGACCACGCCTCCTGGCGCTGGTGCTTCTACTTCAACGTGCCCTTCGGGCTCGTCACGCTCCTCGTCGTCTCGCTCGTCCTGAAGCTGCCCAAGCGCACCGCCAAGGCGCGGCTCGACGTGCTCGGCGCGCTGCTGCTGGCCGCGGCCTCCACCTGCCTCGTCCTCCTGACGAGCTGGGGCGGTACCGAGTACGCGTGGGGCGACCGCGTGATCCTGGGGCTCGGAGCCGGTGCGGTCGTGGCCGCCGTGCTCTTCCTCGTCGCCGAGAAGTTCGCGGCAGAACCGATCATTCCGTTGCGTCTGTTCCGTGATCCGGTCTTCAACATCACCGGTCTTGTGGGCATGGTCGTCGGAATCGCCCTCTTCGGAGCGGCCAGTTATCTGCCGACCTTCCTGCAGATGGTCGACGGCGCGAGCGCCACCGAGTCCGGCCTGCTCATGCTGCCGATGATGGGCGGCATCGTCGGAGCGTCGATCATCTCCGGGCAACTCATCAGCCACACAGGGCGCTACAAGATCTACCCGATCCTCGGCGGGATCCTCTCCGTCGTCGGCATGTGGCTGCTCTCGCGCCTCGAAGTGGACACCTCCCGGCTGCAGTACAGCATCTGGATGGCGGTGCTCGGCGCGGGGATCGGCCTGGTCATGCCGGTCCTGGTGCTCGCCGTGCAGAACGCGGTCCGCCCCGCCGACCTGGGCACCGCCACCAGTGCCAACAACTACTTCCGGCAGATCGGCGGCAGCGTAGGAGCCGCGATCTTCGGCACGCTCTTCGCGGACCGGCTCGCCGACGCGCTCAGGGACCGGCTCCCCGCAGGCTCGGGCAAGGCCGTGCCCGATGCCGAGTCCATCACCCCGCAGCTCGTCCACAAGCTGCCCGCGCCGCTGCGCGAGGGCTACATCCAGGCCTACGCGGACGCGATGCCGCGAATCTTCCTCTACCTGGTGCCGGTGCTCGTCCTCGGCATGCTGCTCGCCTTCTTCCTCAAGGAGACCCCCCTGTTGTCCAGCGCCGCCTCCCACCACGCACCCGCCGCCGAAGCCGGGACGGCAGGGACCGTCCCGCAGGCCCGTACGACGACGTACACCGCCGGGGTCCCAGTCTGCGGCACCGTGCAGCACCCCGACGGCACCGTGGTGCCCCGCGCGGCCCTCACCCTCATCGACGTGTCCGGACAGCAGATCGGGCGCGGGGCGAGCGGCGAGGACGGGCGGTACGCCCTGGCGACCCCGGGCACCGGATCGTTCGTGCTGATCGCGGCCGCGGGCGGGCACCAGCCGCAGGCCGTCACCGTCACCGTCGGCGAGCGGCCCGTCGAGCTCGACGTGGTCCTCGGCGGGGCGGGCCGCCTCGCAGGGACCGTGGTGACCGCCGACGGGACGCCCGTCAGGGACGCCGCCGTCACCCTCACCGACGTCCGCGGCGAGGTGGTCGCCACCACCCGCAGCGGACGCGAGGGAAGCTACGTCATCACGGAGCTGGTGGCGGGGGAGTACACCCTGGCCGCCAGCGCACCCGCGTTCCGCCCCGCCGCGCTCCCCGTCACCGTGCAGGCCTCGCGCGAGACCCGGCAGGACGTCGAGCTCGCGGGCGGCGCTGTGCTGCGGGGCACCGTGCGGGCCGGTGGCGGGCGGCCCGTCGAGGACGCGCGCGTGACACTGCTGGACGCCGCGGGGAACGTCGTCGACACCCTGACCACCGCGGCGGACGGCACCTTCCGTTTCGTCGACCTGTCGTCCGGCGAGTACACCGTGATCGCGGCGGGTTACCCGCCGGTTGCCACGGTCCTCCAGGTCGCGGGCGGTGGCCGTACGGAGCGGGACCTGCAGCTCGGTCACGAGGACTGAGGGCTTCCGGTGGCACGCCCCGACGGGCTGACCCTGTGGGGGCGTGCGCCGGTGCCCCGGCGGTGCCGGGCCAATTCCCGCATTGCCCCGCACGGCAACCTGCGCCGGTCGTACGGTGGTTGGTGGCGGCTCAGATCTTGCGCTGCCGCGGGAAGGAGCATGGGCCATGGAACAGGGCACTCCGGGCGAGCCGCTGACGCAGAGTGCCGCGTCCGGCCGCATCCCCCTTGCCGTGGTCGTCGTCGACGGAACCGGACTCGTCTCGCACTGGAGCACCGGCGCGCGACGCCTGTTCGGGTGCGACAAGGACGAGGCGGTCGGCCGTCCGGTGGGCGACCTGCTTCCGGTGCACGGCGCCATACCCGAGGACCGCGAGCCCTACGGCGCGTTCGACGGACTCGGCCCCGACCTGGAGACCTCCCTCGACCGGCGCATCTCCTACCCGGCCGCAGGGCGCGCGCGACTCACCGGACCGGGGCACGGACAGGACGGCGGCAACAGCCGCCTGGACGTGCTGTGGTGGGCGTATCCACTGGTCGGTCCGGGACCCGAGCGGCTCCTCGTGCTCGCCGCGGACGCCGCGCGGCTCGCGGCGGCCGAAGAACCCGTTCAAGGGGGCGTCGGGGCCGCCGGGCGGGGCGAGCGGGACGCGCAGGTCGAGCGCATCGCGCCGGGCTTCGCCCTGCACACGGACTTCCCCGGCGCGGACGAGCTCGCCGCCAGGCTGCCCGAGATCCTGCCCAGCATGAGCGTGGGGGAGAGCGCCCGCATCGTCGCCCAGGTGCTCGAACTGGGCTATCCCGTGCTTGAGTTCAGCCGCCACGACCGGGTGCCCGTCACCCCGGACTGGGGCGTCGCCCGCCGGGCCGAGCGCAAGGAGCGCAGACAGCGCGCCGCGCAGGCGGCCGCCAGTGGACTCCCGGTGGCCCCCGAGGCGATGGACGACGAGGGCGAGGACCTCGAGTACGCGGCCGTGCGCGAGCACCTCGAATTCCTCAACGAGGTCAGCGGCCGGATCGGCTCCTCGCTCGACCTGTCGCGGACGATCCTGGAGGTGAGCCGCGCGGTCGTGCCGCGCTTCACGGACGTCGCCGGCACCTATCTGCGCGAGCAGGTCGTCGCGGGCGAGGGCTTCCCCGAGGGCCCGCCGGACGAGACCACGATGTGGCACCGCGTCGCCGTGGAGCACACCGACGAGCCGGGCCGCTGGGACGACGTGGTGCCGGTCGGCGAGTCCATGCCGTTCCCCGCCCACACGCCGTTCTTCCAGTGCATGACCTCGGGCGACCCGGTGCTCGTGCCCCGCATCACCGAGGAGATGGGCAACGCCATCGCCTCCCAGTTCGAGAAGCGGGACATCCGCCCGCTGATCAACCACCGCTCGATGCTCGTCGTACCGCTCAAGGCGCGCAATGTGGTGCTCGGCTTCATGATCCTGCTGCGCCACCGGGAGCGGCCGGTCTTCAACGACATGGACCGCGTCACCGGCGCCGAACTGGCCGCCCGCGCGGGCCTCGTGCTCGACAACGCCCGCATGTACACCTACCAGGAGAGCGTCGCCGACACCCTCCAGGACAGCATGCTGCCGCACATCCAGCCCCGGATGTCCGGCTGCGACATCGCCACCCGCTATCTGCCGGGCACGCTCCTCGGCCGGGTGGGCGGCGACTGGTTCGACTCCGTGAAGCTGCCCGGCTCCAGGACCGCCCTCGTCGTCGGCGACGTGATGGGCCACGGCCTCAACTCGGCGGCGATGATGGGTCAGCTGCGCACGGCCGTCCAGACCATGGCGGCCCTCGACCTGCCGCCCGAGCAGCTCCTGCGCAACCTCGACGACCTCGCACAGCGCCTCGGCGAGCACTATCTGGCGACGTGTCTGTACGCGGTCTACGACCCGATCGCGAGCGACCTGCACCTCGCCAACGCCGGACACATCCCGCCCGTCCTGGTGCGCGCCGCGGACGGCCGCAGCGAGCTCCTCGACCTGCCCACCGGAGCGCCCATCGGCGTCGGCGGCGTGCCCTTCGAATCGGTCCGGCTGCGGGTGGCGCCCGGCGACCGGCTGCTGATGTGCACCGACGGCCTGGTCGAGGTTCGCGGCGAGGACATCGGCGTCGGCCTCGCCACGCTCACCGAGTCCGCCGCACACCCCGCCGCCTCCATGGACGACGCCTGCGACACCATCATCCGCGCGCTCAACACCCGCGGCGGCCGCAAGGACGACGTGGCGCTCCTGATGGCCAGGCTCAACGGAATCGGCACCGAGAACGTCGCGCACTGGCGGCTCGCCGTCGACCCCGCGGAGGTGGGCAGGGCCCGCGAGATGGTCCGCGCCCAGCTGCGGGGCTGGTCCCTGCAGGGGCTGAGCGACACCGCTGAGCTGGTCGTCAGCGAGCTCGTCACCAATGTCGTGCGCCACTCCCGCAGCAGCAGGATCGACCTGCGCATGGTCCGCTCCGGGGTCCTGACGTGCGAGGTCGAGGACGACGACCAGACGCTGCCGACCCTGCTCAGCACGGGACCCGGCGATGAGTTCGGACGCGGGCTGCACGTCGTCAGCGCGCTCG
The DNA here is from genome assembly GCF_040609235.1 of Streptomyces sp. NPDC004732. NCBI lineage: Bacteria > Bacillati > Actinomycetota > Actinomycetes > Kitasatosporales > Streptomycetaceae > Streptomyces > Streptomyces sp. NPDC004732. The sequence continues at coordinate 92,275 of NZ_JBEXJR010000018.1, read as the reverse complement.
CGAAGGAGTGGGGCACCAGCCGCACGCGCCGGGGCAAGACCGTGTGGTGCGAACTGGCGCTGCCGCGCCGCTAGTCGGTCGGCCGGGCCGTCCTGCGCACACCTCAAGGCCGTGCGCCGTGGTCGCGCGCCCGGTGGCAACGTACCGAATGCACGGTGAACGAATGCGCGGGCGCTTGTCCGTGTGACCCGGGCGCGGTAGACCGATCTTGTCGTCGGCTTCGACGGCTTTCGTCGCACCCCGGGGAGCACGGACATGAGCGTCACGAGTCGGTACAGGGAGGCGTGGGAAGGGTTCTGGCGGGAGGCCTCCGACGAGCAGGGGGCGGTCTTCTGGGATGCCGAGCCCGTCCTCACCGCAGGCCTCCACCTCGCGCTCTTCGAACCGCACATGACCGCCGTCGATCTGCCCGTCGTCGACCTCGGCTGCGGCAACGGCACCCAGACCCGGTTCCTGGCCGACCGCTATCCGCGCGTCCTCGGCGTCGACCTGTCGGCGGCCGCCCTCGACCACGCCCGGCGCGCCGACCCGGCGGACCAGGTCGACTTCCGGGAGCTCGACGCGGTCGAGAAGAGCGAGGCGGAGCAGCTGCACGCGGAGATCGGCGACGCGAACGTCTACATGCGGGGCGTGCTCCACCAGTGCGACCCCGACGACCGGCAGCCGCTGCTCGACAACGTCGCCACGCTGCTCGGCGAGCGCGGCCGCGCCTTCGTCGTGGAGCCCTCGGAGGCGGCGCGCCCCGTCCTGATGGGCCTGGTGCAGAGCCCCGCCGGGCCGCCGCCCAAGCTGGCACCGATCTTCGCGCACGGTCTGGCGCCCGCCGATGTCGACGACGCCTCGGTGGCCTCGTACGTCGAATCCGCCGGGCTCGCGGTCCTCGCCGCGGGCGAAATGCCGCTGACCACCACCGAGTTCACTGCCGACGGCACGCGCATCGAGCTGCCGTCGCGATGGCTGGTGATCGGGCGCAGGAGCTGAGGAGCTGAGGAGCTGAGGGGCGGGGGCGATCGGCCCCGCCTTGATAGGCAAGTCGCTGCTTGCATATCATCTGGTGATGGAACAGGATGTCTTCAAGGCGCTGGCCGACCCCACCCGTCGGCTCATCCTTGACGGGCTCGTGGAAAGGGACGGCCAGACCCTGTTCGAGGTCTGCTCACGGCTGCTGACCAGGCATGGACTGGGGCTGTCCCGGCAGGCGATCAGTCAGCACCTGGCCGTACTCGAATCGGCGGGTCTGGTCCACACGCGGCGACAGGGCCGCTACAAGTACCACGACCTCGACACCGCCCCTCTAGAGCGCATCATGACCAGATGGCTCAAGCCCGACGCAACGGAGAGCACCGATGAGGATCAACCTGACGAGCGTCTTCGTCGATGACCAGCTCAAGGCCCTGGCCTTCTACACCGACGTCCTGGGCTTTGTGGAGAAGACCAAGGTCGCGATCGGCGAGGACTGGTGGCTGACCGTGGTCTCGCCCGAGGACCCCGAAGGGACCGAACTGCTGCTGGAGCCCGACGGGCACCCCGCGGTGAAGCCCTACAAGGCGGCGCTGGTCGAGGACGGCATCCCGGCCGCCGCCTTCGCCGTGGACGACGTCGCCGCGGAGTACGAGCGGCTGCGCGGGCTCGGTGTGTACTTCACCCAGGAGCCGCTGCAGATGGACGACGTCACCGTCGCGGTCCTGGACGACACCTGCGGCAATCTGATTCAGATCATGCACACGGTCTAGGCTCGGCCGCGGACGACCCGGACCCCGAGCGCGAGGTAGTCATGAGCGACCAGAACATGGCGGACGACGTCTACCAGCCCACAGGCGGCAACGAGGAGCAGCAGGACGCGGCGCCGCTGGACCTGCAGGACGCGCTGGACGAGCGTACGTACGACGACATGCTCGACGAGGGGTATTCGCCGCCGGAGAAGCCGCTCGGAGTCACCAGGACCGGCACGACGGCGGCGGAGCAGCGCGAGGGCGAGACGCTCGACGAGCGGCTGCGGCAGGAAGTCCCCGACGTCGAGGCCCCCGGCGGTGACGGCATCGGCGACCTGCCGGACGGCGAGGGCGAGCCCGTCGACCCGGAGGCCGGGCGGGACCGCGCGGGCCGTCTGGTCGCCCCGGACGGGGGCACCGAGCAGGTGGTGGCCCGGGACGAGGGCATCGACGGCGGCGCGGCGGGCGCGGAGGAGGCGGCGGTCCACATCGTCCGCGACGAGGATCTGCCGCCGCTGCCGGACGAGCAGGACTGAGGGCCGCGGCCCGTCGGCCGTCGCCCGTCAGGACCGTCCTGTGACTCTCCCAGGAGAGGAAGGGGGCATTTGGCGCTTCTCTGCGGTATTCGGTGCCGGTGTCCTGGCGGCGGGGACCCTCGCCCTCATGGCGCCCGCGGCGCAGGCCGCCCCCACGGCCACCGCCGCCCCCAAGGGCGGCTGCTGGCACAACGGCTGTACGGGCAAGAGCCCCGCCGCCTACTGCAACGGCGACGCCCGAACGGTCCAGAGCCTGCGCCTGGGCCCTGCCAGTGGTGCGAACGCAACCCTGCAACTGCGCTACTCGCCCTCGTGCGAAGCGGCGTGGGCCCGTCTGTCGTCGGCGCCTTTCGATGCGGCCAATGCCAAGGGCGGGGAGGCGAAGGTCATCCGGAACAGTGACGACACGTCGATCTACTACTACAAGGGGCGCACCGGGTCCTACTGAGCAGACCCGGCCCTCGGAGGGCTCACCTCTCCGGGGGTGGTGGGGAGTAGTCTTCCAAGCACGGAACGTGGCTGTCTTCCAGGGCCGGTTCGCCCTTCGGCGCGGAAGACTCAGTGATGGAGCACCGGGTGTCTGTGCACGATCTGCTCGTCGGTCTCGAACGCGCCGTCGAGGCCGGGGAGCGCCGTGTGTGGGCGGTGCGGTGCGCGCACGCGCTGGGCCTGGGAGGAATCGCGGTCTCCTTGCGGTGGGGCACCGAGCTGGTGTGGTTCAGCGACGACGTCAGCGCGCGGCTGGAGGATGCGCAGTTCACCTTGGGGCAGGGCCCCGGGGTAGCAGCGGACTTGGGCGCGGCGCCGTACCAGGTGCCGGACATGGGGGTGGGTGCGGGCGAGCAGTGGCCGCAACTCGCCGCGGAGGCCCAGGCGCTGAGGGTGCGGGCGATGTTCGTCTGGCCGGTCCGCTCGGGTGAGGTGCGGCTCGGGGCGCTGACCGGATACCGCGTCACGCCGGGGCCGCTGACCGCGCGGCAGGCGGCGGACGGGCTGCGGGTGGCGGACGCGCTGGCCGGTCGGCTGCTGGCCTGGCGGCCGGGCGCCGACGGCTCCACCGACGGGCCGGGGGAAGCGGGCACGGTCGATCTGCACTGGGCCGAAGTGCACCAGGCGACCGGCGTGCTCAGCTACCGGCTCGGCGTGCCACTGGACGAGGCCCTGGTCCGGCTGCGGGCCCGGGCCTTCGCCTCGGGCCGACCACTGACCGAAGCCGCCCGCGAGATCCTCAGGGAACTCCCGTCGTGAACCCGCCGTCCTGTGCGTGCCCCCTGGGGGGGACTCGTGCACCGAGGAGTCAAGGCATGAGCCGAGAACAGAAGATCGCTGAAACCTTCGTCGAACTCGCCGACACTCTCGTCGCCGACTTCGACGTCATCGACTTCCTGCAGCAGTTGACCGTCCGCTGCCGCGACATCTTCGCGGTCACCGACGTGGCGGTCCTGCTGGCCTACCCCGGGCCGCAGTTGTACAGCCCCGCCCCCTGCGACCCGAGCCCCACGCTGGCCGCGGTCCTCGATCTGGCCCTGGGGGAAGGCCCGGCTCTGGACGCCTACCGCACCGCGCGCATCGTCAGTCCCGGAAATCTCTCCACCGCCCCCGCCATGTGGTGCGACTTCACCGCCCGGGCCCGCGAGGCCGGTTACACCTACGCCAGCGCCGTTCCTCTGCGGCTGCGCCAGGAGACGATCGGCAGCCTGCTGCTCCTGCGGGCCACCGACAGCCCGCTGCCCGCCGACGACCTCACCATGGCCCAGGCGTTCGCCGACGCGGCCACCATCGGCCTGCTCCACGCCCGCACCCTGAAGGCCGCCGACACCGTCAACGAGCAGCTCCACACCGCGCTGCACAGCCGCATCGCCATCGAACAGGCCAAGGGCTTCCTCGCCGCCCAGCACAACACGTCCCTCGACGACGCCTTCGCCGCCATGCGCCGCCACGCCCGCCACCACCGCCTCCTGCTCACCGACGTGGCCCGGCACATCGTCGACACCGGCGGGCTCCCGCTGCCGCCCGCCGCGCCGATGCGCCACTACCCGGCCGACGGCGCGGCGAACGACTAGGCAACCAGGCGCTGTTAGGGCCTCATTCTTTTTGTCAGAAGCGTTGACGAACTCCATGCTCCCTCTTAGCTTCTACGCGTCGTACTTCGTACGTCATATATGAGACGTGATACGCGATACGTGAGATCCGAGGGTGCCCATGACGTCCGTGCCGATCCCGATCCCCTCGCGCACGCAGTTCGTGCTCGAAGCGATCAAACACCGCATCCTCAGCGGCGAGTTGAGGCCGGGGCAGCCTCTGGTCGAGACGGAGCTCGCCGGTGAGTTCGGGGTCTCCAAGACGCCCGTGCGCGAGGCACTCAAGACCCTCGCGGGCACCGGCCTCGTCGCGATGAGCCAGTACAAGGGGGCCGCGGTGCGCACCGTGGACGCGGCCATGGCGCGTGAGGTGTACGACGTGCGGTTGCTCCTTGAGCCCGAGGCGCTGCGCCGCACCGTCCACCGAGGCGCGGCGCTCGACACCGCGCGTGCGGCACTGGAACGGGCCGACGTCGCCGAGGACGCCGCCGAACGGTCTCTGGCCAACCGGGAGTTCCACCGCACGCTGTACTCCGCCTGCGGCAATCCGCTGCTCGGCCGCCTCCTCGACGAGGTGCGGGACCAGGCCGCTCTCGTCTCGGCCGTCGCCTGGGCGGCCGATCCTTCGTGGGCCCGCGAGGCGGCCGAGCACCAGGAGATCCTGCGGCTCGCCCTCGCCGGGGACGCGGACGGCGCCGCCGAGGCGCTGCACCGTCACATCGCGTCGTTCGTGCAGCGTGCCTTTCCCTCGGAAGGGGACCTCAAGTGAGCGCAGCAGTAACGGAGTTGTACGACGCTCAGCGCGCCGCGCTCGCCGACGTGGTGGCGATCCCGGTGACCCCCTTCGCCGCGGACGGCTCGGTCGACCACGGGGCCCACCGCAAGCTCCTGCGGCGGCAGCTCGACGCCGGGGTGCGCACCCTCACGCCGAACGGCAACACGGGGGAGTTCTACGCACTCGCGCCACAAGAGTGCCGCGCTGTCGTCGAGTCGACCGTCGAGGAGGCGCGGGGACGGGCGGCGATCCTCGTCGGCATCGGCCACGACGTGCCCACCGCGGTGGACGCGGCCCGGCACGCGGAGGCCGTCGGCGCCCACATGGTGATGGTCCATCAGCCCGTGCACCCGTACGTCTCCGACAACGGCTGGGTCGACTACCACCGGGCCGTCGCCGAGGCCGTGCCCGGACTCGGCGTCGTGCCCTATCTGCGCGACGCCGCGCTGCCCGGCGCCCGCCTCGCCGAACTCGCCGACGCCTGCCCCAACGTCATCGGCGTCAAGTACGCGGTGCCGGACGCGGCGCGCTTCGCCGGGTTCGCGCGGGACGCGGGGCTGGAACGGTTCGTGTGGATCGCCGGGCTCGCCGAGTCGTACGCACCCTCGTACTTCTCGGCGGGAGCCACCGGCTTCACCTCCGGGCTCGTGAACGTCGCCCCCGCCTTTTCGCTGCACATGATCGAAGCGCTTCGACGCGGCGACTATCCGGCCGCCATGGACGTATGGGCGAAGATCCGCCGCTTCGAGGAGCTGCGGGCCGCCGACGGATCCGCCCACAACGTCACCGTCGTCAAGGAGGCCCTCGCCGCGCTGGGCCTGTGCCGCCGCGACGTACGCGCCCCGAGCAGCCTCCTGCCGGAAGCCGAACGCGCCGAGGTCGCGGCGATCGTCGCCGGGTGGGCCATATGACGCGCCCCGAGGGCGAGTTGCGCAGCCAGCGGTGGTACGGCGATTCCCTCTCGTCCGGCCTGCGCTCCTTCAGCCACCGCGCCCGCACCCGGCAGCTCGGCTACCTCCCCGAGGAGCACCTGGGCAAGCCCGTCGTCGCGGTGCTCAACACCTGGTCCGACATCAACCCCTGCCACTCCCACCTGCGCGAGCGCGCGCAGGCCGTCAAGCGGGGGGTGTGGCAGGCGGGCGGGTTCCCGCTGGAATTCCCGGTGCCGACGCTGAGCGAGACCTTCCAGAAGCCGACGCCCATGCTCTACCGCAACCTCCTCGCCATGGAGACCGAGGAACTGCTCCGCTCGTACCCGGTGGACGGCGCCGTGCTCCTCGGCGGCTGCGACAAGTCGACGCCCGCGCTGCTCATGGGCGCCGCGAGCGTCGACCTGCCCACGGTGTTCGTACCGGCCGGGCCCATGCTGCCCGGGCACTGGCGGGGTGAGGTGCTCGGCTCCGGCACGGACATGTGGAAGTACTGGGACGACCGGCGCGCCGGGCTCATCGGCGACTGCGAGCTGACGGAACTGGAGAGCGGCCTCGCGCGCTCCCCGGGCCACTGCATGACCATGGGCACCGCATCGACGCTGACCGCCGCCGCGGAGGCGCTCGGCGTGACGATGCCGGGCGCCTCGTCGATCCCCGCCGTCGACTCAGGGCACGAGCGGATGGCCGCCGCCTCCGGCCTTCGCATCGTCGAACTCGTCCGGCAGGGGCGGACGTTGTCGCAGCTCCTCACCCCGGACGCCTTCGCGGACGCGGTCACCACCGTCCTCGGGCTCGGCGGCTCCACCAACGCCGTCATCCACCTCATCGCGCTCGCCGGGCGGGCCGGGGTGCGGCTCACCCTCGACGACTTCGACCGGATCGCCCGCACCGTGCCCGTCCTCGCCAACGTCCGGCCGGGCGGCGAGCGGTACCTGATGGAGGACTTCCACTTCGCGGGCGGACTGCCCGGCTTCCTGTCGCGCATCACGGACCTGCTGCACCTGGACCGCCCCACCGTCGCGCACGACACCCTGCGCGAGCAGCTCACGGGCGCCCGCGTCCACCACGCCGACGTGATCCGCCCCCGCGACAACCCGGTCGCCGCGGAGGGCGGAGTCGCCGTCCTGCGCGGCAACCTCTGCCCGGACGGCGCCGTCATCAAGCACATCACCGCCGAGCCGCGGCTGCTCCGGCACACGGGGCCCGCCGTCGTGTTCGACGACTACCGCACCCTGCAGCGCACCATCGACGATCCGGCACTCGGCATCACGCCCGACCACGTCCTCGTGCTGCGGGGCGCGGGCCCCAAGGGCGGGCCCGGCATGCCCGAGTACGGGATGCTGCCGATCCCCGCGTACCTGCTCAAGCAGGGGGTGCGGGACATGGTGCGGCTCTCCGACGCGCGGATGAGCGGCACGTCGTACGGCACGTGTGTGCTGCACATCGCGCCCGAGTCGTACGTCGGCGGACCGCTCGCCCTCGTCCGCACCGGCGACCTCATCACCCTCGACGTACCGGCGCGGAGCCTGCAACTCGACGTATCGGAAGACGAGTTGGTGCTGCGCAGGAGTGCGTGGGTGGCGCCGCCCGCCCGTTACGAGCGGGGCTACGGCGCGCTCTACAGCGAGCAGATCACACAGGCCGACACGGGGTGCGACTTCGCGTTCCTGGCCAGGCCCGGCACGGTGCCGGACCCGTACGTCGGCTGACAGCGGCAGAAGTGTCCGGGCCTCCGCCGCCGCCCCTGTCGGGGAAGCGGCGCAGGACCGGGACGACCCTGCGCCGACTGCCGTACCTGCTGATCGCCCCGGCCGCCCTGACGTGCGGCGCCTACGACGAGGCGTTGTAGGCGCAGTACATCGCGACCCAGTCGGTGATGCCCAGAGTGACGACGCACGGGATGCACTGCAGCGGGCCCGTGAAGCAGGCGGAACACGTGGCGGCGATTGCCGCAAGGGTCGCCGCCGTGTACCCCTGCCGAATCATGCAGGCCTTGAAACGCTCCCACCAGGTGGAAGCGAGCAGCTTCGGCTGTGTGGGCGCTTCGGCCGCCGAGGATTCCGTAGCCTCCCTGGCTTCCTTGGGGGTGGCGCTCACCTCGCCGTTCGGGGCCGCAGTCCTGTCGAGCGCGGCCTTCCCGTCGTTCCAGACACGCACCCGGACGGAGTCGTCGGAGAGGTTCTGGTAGACGTGCTCAATGGTCTGCGTGACGCGACCGGAACGGTCGTAGACGGTGGCGAGCATGCTGGGGGCGGCGGCGGTGCCCACATAGGGGAAGTACACGATGTGGACGCCGCTGGAGCGTGACACGCGCACGGTGGCGCCAGCCGCGTCGAAACCGGATCCCTCGGGAAGATGCACGGCGATCTGCCCGGAAAGGACCCTGTTCTTCGTGCGCTCGATATACGCGCGCGACTTTTCTGGCGTTTCTTGGGCGTACTCCTTTCGGAAGTCGGAACCGTCCTTCACGAGCCTTTCGTAGCCGTTCCTGCTCGGTTCGCCCTGCTGGTCAGAGGCCTGGGCCTGGAAGGGGATGAGCGCGGCGATCGTGGCCGAAATCAGCCCGATGACGAGGGTGCGACAACTTGATCTGTGCATGGTCGACTGCTGCTCCGGGGTCTGGGGAGTGGATTTTCGAAACTACCCGGAGGTGAAAAGAGGTGCTGCTTGACTGAGCCGTTGGGGGATCAAGGTGGCGGTTCCAAGAATGAGGAGAAAGGCAACAGTGGGAGCGCTCCCACAGTCAGCGTGTTACAAGAGCATGTCAAGAGGGTGGGTGTGTGTCGGGGTGTCGAATTCATTCGACGGCACCGCTGTCGAATGAATTCGACGAATGAATCTCCGGAGAATGCGTGAACCTATCTGGCCCCAGCGGCAACTCCCTGGTAGCTTCCGCCTTCAACAGTGGGAGCGATTCCGTCAGTTGATCTCGAAATCGGCCGTGCGCCGGTCTCGCGCTGATCTCGAAGGAGTCGCTCATGCGACATCCCCCACGCCTGTCACGCATGCTCGCCGTGCTGGCGGGCGCTCTGCTCACCGCCGGTGGCCTCACCGCCCCGTCCGCCGATTCCGCGGCGGCCGAGCCCGCTGAGGCTGCCGAGGCCGCCACCCCGCCCGTCCTGCGCGCCGAGGGCAACAGGCTCGTCGACGCGCAGGGCGCCACCCGCCGCCTCCTCGGAGTCAACCGCTCCGGCGGCGAGTTCGCCTGCGTCCAGGGCCATGGCATCTTCGACGGCCCCGTCGACGACGCCTCCGTCCAGGCCATCGCGGACTGGAAGGCCAACACCGTCCGCATCCCCCTCAACGAAGAGTGCTGGCTCGGCACCGCCAACATCGACCCGCGGTACGGCGGCGCCAACTACCGTGCCGCGATCGACGAGTTGGTCCAGCGCGTCCAGAAGCACGGCATGACCCCGGTCGTCGAACTGCACTGGTCGTACGGCCAGTACACCGGCAACTCGGCGGGCTGCGCCGACGTCCACGCGAGCTGCCAGAAGCCGATGCCGAACGCCCAGTACACCCCGGCGTTCTGGACCTCGGTCGCCACCGCGTACAAGAACGACCCCGAAGTCGCCTTCGACCTCTTCAACGAGCCCTATCCGGACCGGGCGACCCCCACCACCGCCGAGGCCTGGGCCTGCTGGCGGGACGGCGGCACCTGCCCCGGCATCGGCTACGAGGTCGCCGGGATGCAGGACCTGCTGGACGCGGTGCGCGCGACCGGCGCGAAGAACCTCGTCCTCGCGGGCGGCATCGCGTACGCGAACGACCTCAGCGGCTGGCTGCGGCACGCGCCCCATGACCCGGCAGGCAATCTCGCCGCGGCCTGGCACGTCTACAACTTCAACACCTGTTCCGACGAGGCGTGCTGGAGCCGCACCCTCGGCCCCGTCGCCGCCGAAGTCCCGCTCGTCGCGGGCGAGATCGGCGAGAACACCTGCGCCCACGGGTTCATCGACCGCGTCATGAAGTGGTTCGACGACCGCGGGCTCTCGTACCTCGGCTGGACCTGGAACGCCTGGGACTGCTCGTCGGGCCCGGCCCTCATCACTTCCTACGACGGCACACCCACCCCGTTCGGCAGCGGGCTCCGCGACCACCTGCGCGCCCTCGACACCCGAGCCCCCGACACCCGCGCCCTCGAAACCCGAGAGGAAACGACCACATCATGAGCCGCACCCACCACAGATCACGCACCCTCCTGCTCGCCCTCGCCACGACGCTCGCCGTCAGCGGCGGCACCGCCGTGGCACTCGCCGGTGACACCACCGCCACGCCCACCGCGGCGGCCGCCGCACGCGTCGACAACCCCTACGCGGGCGCCAAGGTCTATGTGAACCCCGAATGGAAGGCGAAGGCCGACGCCGAACCGGGCGGCAGCCGGATCTCCGGCCAGCCGACCGGCGTCTGGCTCGACCGGATCGCCGCGATCGAGGGCGCAGGAAACGCGATGGGGCTGCGCGACCACCTCGACGCGGCACTCCAACAAGGAGCGCGCTTAGTCCAGTTGGTCATCTACAACCTGCCGGGCCGGGACTGTGCGGCCCTTGCCTCGAACGGCGAGCTCGGCCCCACCGAGATCGACCGGTACAAGAAGGAGTACATCGATCCGATCGCGCAGATCCTCGCCGACGCGAAGTACGCCGGCCTCCGCGTCGTCACGACCGTCGAGATCGACTCGCTGCCCAACCTCGTCACCAACACCTCGGGACGCCCCACCGCGACCCCCGAGTGCGACGTGATGAAGGCCAACGGCAACTACGTGAAGGGCGTCGGCTACGCCCTGAACAAGCTCGGCGCCGTCCCGAACGTCTACAACTACGTGGATGCGGGCCACCACGGCTGGATCGGCTGGGACGACAACTTCGCCTCGTCCGCGCAGGTCTTCCAGCAGGCGGCGACCGCCGAGGGCAGCACGGTCGACAAGGTGCACGGCTTCATCACCAACACCGCCAACTACAGCGCACTGAAGGAGGAGAACTTCAAGATCGGCGACACCGTCAACGGCAGGTCGGTCCGCGAGTCCAAGTGGGTCGACTGGAACCGCTACACCGACGAGCTCTCCTTCGCCCAGGCCTTCCGCAACCAGTTGGTCTCCGCCGGTTTCCGCTCGGACATCGGCATGCTGATCGACACCAGCCGCAACGGCTGGGGAGGCACCGCACGCCCCGCGCAGCCCGGCCCGACGACGGACGTGGACTCCTACGTCAACGGCGGCCGCTACGACCGCCGCATCCACGTCGGCAACTGGTGCAACCAGTCGGGCGCGGGCCTCGGCGAACGGCCGAAGGCGGCGCCCGCGGCCGGGATCGACGCCTACGTCTGGATGAAGCCGCCGGGGGAGTCCGACGGCGCAAGCAAGGAGATCCCGAACGACGAGGGCAAGGGCTTCGACCGGATGTGCGACCCCACGTACGAGGGGAACGTGCGCAACAACTACAGCAAGTCCGGCGCGCTGCCCGACGCGCCGCTCTCCGGGCACTGGTTCTCTGCACAGTTCCAGGAGCTCATGAAGAACGCGCACCCGAAGCTGTAACACCCTGAATCGCCGCGCGCGGAGGCGTGTCGAAGCGCTTCGACACGCCTCTGGACAGGCTTTGCGCGCCCCCATAGGGTCGGTGGGCGGTCCCCATCGAAGCGGTTCACCGCCAGAGACGCTCAGTCGGAGGAGCCCGCCATGGTCACCCTAGCCGAGGTAGCCAGGCACGCCGGGGTCTCGGCCAGCACGGTCAGCTATGTGCTCAGCGGCAAGCGCTCGATCTCCCGCGGCACCCGCGACCGCGTGGGGCGCAGCATCGAGGAGCTCGGCTACCACCCGAACGCGGGTGCCCGCGCCCTGGCGAGCGCCAAGTCCAACGTCATCGCGCTGATGATGCCGCTGCGCACCGACATGTACGGGCCGGTGATGATGGAGATCGCCCTCGCGGTCACCACGACGGCCCGGACCCACGGGCACGACGTGCTGCTGCTCACCGGCGCGGAGGGCCCGGCCGCCGTCCGTCGCGTCACCGGCAGCGGAATCGCCGACGCCATGATCCTGATGGATGTCGAACTCGACGACGAGCGGCTGCCGTTGCTGCGCGCGGGCGACCGTCCCGCCGCCCTGATCGGCCTCCCCGCCGACCCCGAGGGCCTGGCCTGTGTGGACCTCGACTTCGCGGCGACGGGTGCGCTGTGCGCGGAGCACCTGGCCGGGCTCGGGCACCGGGAGGTCGCCGTCATCGGCGAGGCGCCCGCCGTGTACGAGCGGCACACCGGCTTCGCCGAGCGCACCATGGACGGACTCCGCACCCGTGCGAGCGAGTTGGGGCTGCGGCTGCTGCACCGCCCCACCGGCGGCGGCTATGACGCGATGGCGATGACGCTCTCCCGCATCTTCGACGAACGGCTTGGCACCACGGGCTTCGTCGTCCAGAACGAGTCGGCCGTCGAGCCGCTGCTCGCGCTGTTGCGCCGACAGGGCCGTGCGGTTCCCGAGGACGTCTCGGTGGTGGCGATCTGCCCCGACCAGGTCGCCGTCGGGGCGTCGGTGCGGCTCACCTCGGTCTCCATTCCGGCGCAGGAGATGGGGCGCCGGGCGGTGGAGCGGATCGTCGCCAAGCTGGCGGCGCGCGGCACGGACGGGGTCGAACTCCTCGCCCCCGAACTGACGGTGAGGGCGAGCACGGGGCCTGCCCCGCACTCGCCCCCGACACGGTGACCGCCGGACCACCGGTCGCTGCCGTCCGCTAGGGAAGGCTGTGCACCTTCGGGCCGACCGCGTTCGACCAGGCGTGGCCCGCCGTCGCGTCCCAGTTCGTCGACCACGTCATGGCGCCGCGCAGCGACGGGTACGTCTTCGACGGCTTGAAGGAGCCGCAGCCGGTGCCGCGGGTCAGGCAGTCGAGGGCGTTGTTCACGACCGACGGGGACACATAGCCGCTGCCCGCGCCGCGTGTCGACGCCGGGACGCCGATGCCGACCTGCGACGGGTCGAGGCCGCCCTCCAGCTGGATGCAGGCGAGCGCGGTCAGGAAGTCCACGTTGCCCTGGCTGTAGACCTTGCCGTCGCAGCCCAGCATCGAACCGCTGTTGTAGTACTGCATGTTGACGACGGTGAGGATGTCCTTGACGTTCAGCGCGGTCTGGAAGTACCCGCCGGACGTGGACTGCATGTCGATGGTCTGCGGGGCCATCGTGAGCACCAGCTTCGAGCCCGCCTTTGCGGCGAGCTGGCGCAGCGCCTTCGTCATGTAGGTGGGGTTGAGGCCGTTCTCCAGGTCGATGTCGACGCCGTCGAATCCGTACTCCTGCATCAGCGCGTAGGCGCTGTTGGCGAAGGCCGTCGCGGAGGCGTCACTGTTGACCGAGATGGTGCCCTTCTCGCCGCCGACGGAGAGGATCACGGACTTGCCCGCGGCGTGCTTCGCGGCGATGTCGGCCTTGAAGTCGGCGGCGGAGGGGTAGCCGACGGCGGGGTCCAGGTTGAAGGTGATCTGGCCCGGTGTGGTGGTGGCGTCGGCGAAGGAGACGGCGATGATGTCGTACTGCGACGACACGTCCTGCAGCTTCTGCACGGTCGCGCCGTTGTTGAAGTTCTGCCAGTAGCCGGTCAGCGCGTGCTTGGGCACGGTGCCGCCGTCCCCGCCGCCGCCTTTGCCGGTCCGTGCGGACACCGCGGTCGACTTCGCGGACTCGCCCGCCGCGTTCGAGGCGCTCACCTGGAAGCTGTACGTGGTCTCGGGGGTGAGGCCGGTGACGGTCGTGGAGGCGCCGCTGGTCGAGGCGACCTTCGTGCCGTCGCGGTAGACGGTGTACGCGGTGGCCGTGGACACCGGGGTCCAGGACAGGTCCACCGACGTGGAGGTCGTCGTGCCCGCCGCGAGTCCGGACGGTACGGCAGGGAGCTCCACCGGGTCGGTGCCGCCGCCCCCGTCGGGCCCGAAGACGTTCACGTCGTCCACGTAGTAGGCGCTCTGCCCGTACCAGCCGTGCGTGTACACGGTGACCGACGTGGTGTTCGCGCCGGTGGTGAAGCTGGTGGAGAGCTGCTGCCAGGCCGAGTTGCCCGGCGTCCAGGTCGACACGTCCGTGGTGCCGGTGCCGCGGGCGCCGAGGTAGGCATAGCTTCCCTGCACCCAACTGCTGAGCTTGTACGTCGAGTTGGGCCTCACCTTCACGACCTGGGAACACTCGGCGGTGCCCTGGCCCGACGGGGTGGCCTTCAGCGCCTTGGTGCCGCCGTGCACGGGGGACGTGACGGCGGCACCGCTGTTCTCGGCGCAGGTCCAGTTGCTCAGGTCCGATTCGAACCCGGCGTTCTTGGCGACGTTGACGTCCGCCTGGACGTTCGTCGCCCCGGCGTCCGCCGACTGCGCGGGCGCGGCGAGCGCGGTGACGGCGAGTGCGCTGGCCGCACCGACGGCGATCACCGCGCCGAATCTCCGGCGAAAGCCGGGTCTGCCCTGACGTACACGGTCCACGGGGTGCCTCCAGGAAGAGGTGAAGGGCGGATGTGAACGACGGTGGCCACCGCTGCTGTGCGCATAGTTGGTCCAGACCAATCAAGTTGTCAAGACCTCGGGAGGGGTGCCCGGTCGCGGGTGTCGCGGCCGGGCACCGGTGTGCGGGTGACTTCCGTGCGGCTAGGACGCGTCCACCACCAGGCGTCCTTCGGCCGGAACGCGTGAGGCGATGCCGTTGACGTAGAAGGACTCGACGCGGGCCTGCTCGGCCGCGTTGGGCACCGCGTTCTTGCAGCTGACGCCGCCGGTGGAGCCCGACATCAGCTGGGAGCACGGGCCGGGCTTGGTGTCGGGCAGGCCGAGGTTGTGGCCGATCTCATGGGCGGCGATGCGGATCTTGTCGTACCCCTGGTCGACCGCTTGGCTGCCGAGTTCGACGCGGCCGCGGCCGCCCGGCCGGACCGGACCGATCGTGGCCTGGGGCCAGCCGGTGGTGGCCACGATCTGGATCTCGGCCCGGGTGCCGGGCTGGGCCTTGGTCAGCTTGACGTTGTCCACGTTGGTGTTCCAGGAGGCGACTCCGGCGGCGATCGCCGTCTCCCAGCCCCTGGCCTGGCTGTCGTCGTAGCGGAGCGTCACCACGGCGGATGCGCTCTTGGCCGCAGCCGTGTCCGGGGCGGACACGGCGTTCGCCGCTGGCGCCATGGTCAGGGCGGCCGCTGTGGTCGCGACTGCTATGGCAAGCCGTCTGAAGTGCAGCATCGTTGTCCTTTCGGGTGCGGGGGTGTGCGACGGGTAGTTGCGGTTGCCCACCGACCAACTCCTGCTGTCGACAAGAGAGTTGGCAGAGGTCGAGCCGTCACCGGTCGCACGTGACGGTACATCGTCAAGTACGTGCGGTGCTGGCTCCGGATCCGGGCCTTCGGAAATTCCGTACGGTATTCAGCCACCCGGGCGCCGAGCCGCTGCCGCGGCACGCTGAGTGAAGCGCTTCGATTCATGGCGAGGGCAGGTGAAGTGCTGTGCCGGATCAGGGCTGTGGGTGCGAATTCAGCGCCATACGCAGGAGATTGCGCATCCTGGTCCTGGCGGATGGCGTCAATGGCGCGTCGATGGAGCATCCCATTGCGTCTTGACATGAACGCCATCGAACACCGAGCATCGAAGCGCTTCGAGGGCCATCTCTTCCGCGCCTTCCGCTGTGCCCGCCGCCCGCCGAGGGGACCCCCACGTGACCGAGCACCCGCCGCTGACCGTCCGTGAGGACCCTGCGGGCGCCTCCGACTTCTCTGTCGCCGCCGGTGCGATGAAGGTTGCCGCCGCGGGGGAGGTGACGCCGACCGATGTCCTCGGCGACGGAAGGACCCGCTAGAGCGCCGGACGCGGCGGCCGAGTTCCACGCCTTCTTCGAGCGGCACTACGCCGAACTCGCCCGCCTCGCCCACCTGCTGACCGGTGAGGCCGACGGCGCGGACGACCTGGCGGCCGACGCGCTCCTCGCGCTCTGGCACCGCTGGGACCGGGTGCGGGCCGCCGACCATCCGGCCGCGTACGCCAGGGGCGTCGTCGCGAACATGGCGCGCAGCCGCATCCGCAGCGCCGTGCGTGAGCGGCGCCGCGTCACGCTCTTCTGGTCGGGCCGCGACGAGGGCGTCGCGGACCCCGACGTAGCGGCGGTCGTCGACGTACAGGAGGCGCTGCGCGCACTGCCGTTCCGCAAGCGGGCCTGCGTGGTCCTGCGGCACGCCTTCGACCTGTCGGAGAAGGACACCGCACAGGCCCTCGGCGTGTCCGTGGGTACGGTGAAGAGCCAGACGTCGAAGGGAATGGCTGAGCTGCAACGACGCCTCGGCCCGTACCCCGCGCTCGCCCGGGTGCGTGCGGTCGCGGCGGACACGGGGGGAAGCACATGAGGGAAGAAGGACACGACGACGCCCTGCGCGGGAAGCTGCGCGGCGCGGCCCGGGCCCACCGGCCCGACCGGGAGCGGATGCTGGCCCGCATCGAGCGCGGCATGGCCGAGGGGGAGCGGCCGGAGAGGCGTCCCAAGGCCCCCCGCACGGCGGGGGCGTCCTGGCTGCGGGTGGTGGGCGCGACCACGGCCGTGGCCGGGGTGATCGCCGTCGTCGGGTACGGGGTGACCGTCGCCCTGCGCGACGGCGAACCGTCGTCGCAGGCCGTGGCCACCAGCACCTCACCCCGGCCGCCTGCCGCGTCGCCCGAGCCGACCGGCACCGTCGCACCGCCGACCCGCCGCCCGCACGACCCGCCGACGTCCCCGGACTCCGACGGCCGCACGAAGCCCTCGGACTCCGCGTCCCCGGACGCCGACGAGTCCCAGGGGCCCCGGAACCCCTCGGAGCACAGCGGCAGGCCCGCCGAGCCCGGCGCCTCGCCGAAGCGGGTCCCCGCCGACCGCCTCCTGTGGGCGGACGGTTCGGTCGACCCCGGCTCCAGCACGTACTGGTCGCAGTCCGACATCACCGTCAAGGCGAAGAAGGCGCTGACCGCGCTCACCGTCGAGGTGCGGGTCGCGGGGAGCGGCAAGGTCGCCGACACCGGCAACTGGCGCTCGCTGCCCGAGGCGGACTTCGAGGTGTCGGTGGCGGAGCGGGACGGCGTCCTCGTCTACCGCTGGACGCTCAGGCCGGGCCGGACGGTGCCCGTCGGCGAACATGTCTTCGCCGGGCAGTTCGACCACCCGGCAGGAAAGCGCGACGCGGGCGACGACACGTACACGGTCGATGCCGGGACCAAGGACGAACGGGCCACCTGGCGGGGCGACTTCGCGTGAGCTCGTCCCTTCGACCGCTGTGCGCTTGTGCCTGCGGGACGACCCGGTGATCGTGACGCGCCATCAGTCCGGCTGTGGTGGTTAGGGCTGGCGAATGCCGGATTCCAGCAGCGCTGTGCCCAGCGGGGTCAGGGTGTGGCGGGCGGCCTTGCCGTCGCGGCCGGTGGTGATCAGGCCGACCTTGCGGAGCACGGTCGCGTGCTGGCTGGCCGAGCTGGCGGACACCCGTGCCCGACGGGCCAGGTCCGTGGTGCTGCAACCGTCTGCCACCGCTTCGAGCACCGCTGCCCGGGTGCGTCCCAGCAACTCCTCCAGCGGTCGGCCCGCCGTGTCACCGACGCTCCACAGACACGCCCCCGGCGGCTCGGCCCCAAAGGCGGGCAGGGCAAGGACCGGTGCCTGCGCCGAGTCCCCGGGGCAGGACAGGACTTCAGCCTCTTGCAAGGAGAACACAGCCGAGGCGACGACCAGCCCGCGCCCGCCCAGGTGGACATCCGCCTCGCGCCGATGGCGGACTTCGAGCACCGGCGGCCGCCAGCGCACCAGGGACGGATCGAGCGACTCCAGCATCCGCTCGGTCCCGCCCTCGCCCATCGCGCGCACATACCCTTCTCGCACGGAGGTGAGGAACGAGTGCATCCGCGGCCAGTACGGCGCCGTGGTCACCGCGTGGCACGTCCGCAGCGCCGCGGCCACCTGGAGCCGGGCCTCGCGGTCGCCGTCCGCCAGATTCCGGGCCCAGTTGCGGTGCGTGGGCTCGATGCGAAGGTTCTCCAGCTCCACCCGCAGCAGGGCCCGCGGAGCCGCCAGGAAATTCTCCACCGCCTCGTCGAGGTCCCCCGTGTTCCCCATCAGGCTCATCGCGTCGACCATCGGTCCGTGTCCGGGCATCAACGCGGCCAACGGCCCCGCCCGTTCGCCAAGCCGCCGCCCGCCGACCGCGGCCCGCCACCGTAAGAACGGCGCCAGGCCCGGAGCGTCCGTGCTCTCCCGAAGCAGCCGCACACTGTCGAACGTCTCTGCCGCCACCCCGAGGGACACGGCCACCCGGGTCCGTGCGAGATCCTCCGCAGTGAAATGAATGCGTTTCACGGCCCCCGCCCTCCGCACCGTCGCCTTCGTGGACCTCTCCAGTCTCCCCGGTGCCTCTGACACCGATGCGGCGGCCGGGCCTCCTTCGCGCGATGCCATACCTCGTCCCCACCGGGCGGGGCCATCGTTTCAGCGGTACCTGAAGCGATGGCAACAGCCATCCAGGCAGTGCCACGGTGGCAGCCGCCTGCCCCTCACAGAGGAGGGTCAGGACGGAACCAGAGGGGAAACAAGCGATGCTCCGGAAACTCCCGATCACCGCAGCGGCGATGGGACTGGCTCTGTCGGGCCTCCTGATGATGCCGACATCGGCACAAGCGGCGGAGCGGCCCACGGCGGCCGACGAGCCGAACTGTGGCTACACCGACAACTGGGGCGGTCGGGCGGTGTGGAGGAACTGCGGAAACTTCAATCACCTGATCGAGACCTGGGCGCTGGGCTCCAGCCAGAGCTTCCAGTGTGTGGCGGCCCACTCCACCTACACTCTGGGGCCGACCTGGTTCATCAGCAGTTCCAAGTACGCCGACGGGGTGGGCTGCAGGCCGTAACACCCTCCGAACGGCTCGGGCTGCTTCGCCGTCCATGCCGACGCGCAGGCCGACCTGCCCTCAAGGTTCCCCTCATTGGACACCGTGTTCGGCTCCCTTCAAAAGGGTGGCTGCGGCTGATTGCTTTCGGCAGAACCACGGTCCTAGGGGTGCCGACACGGGGAGCTGCGGCGAGTTCGGCGCCGGTGAGGTCGAGGACCAGGGCGTGCGGGCATTCGGCGTCCTGGTCGACGGCGATGGCGCGGCCGTCGGTGCTGATGCCGATGTCAAGGAACAAGCTGCGTACGGATCCCGGCAGAAAGTTTTCCCGCGACGGCAACCCATTCCCGTCCGGCGGAGACCACACAGCGGACACGCCCCCCGGTACAAGGACACGCCCCCCCGGTACAAGGACGCGTACCCCGCACAAGGAATGGGACTCATGACTTCACGAGCTGAACTGCGCAAGGGCCGCAAGCGGCGCCTGACCACCCGCCGAGCCATCGGCGCGGCGACCGCCGCACTCGCCCTGACCGGCGCCGGCATCGCGACGAACAGCATGCTGTCGCCCGCGGGCGCGGCCACCGCCTGGCCCGAGGCCAGGGGCGAGGCGCCCACGGCGAAGACCATCGAGGTCTCCGGCACCCTCGACGGCGGCCTCAAGCGCTACTACGGCACCGGCGACCTGGGCGGCGACGGCCAGGACGAGGGACAGGACCCGATCTTCAAGCTGAAGGACGGGGCCGTCCTCAAGAACGTCATCCTCGGCTCCCCGGCCGCGGACGGCATCCACTGCCAGGGCAACTGCACGCTGCAGAACGTGTGGTGGGAGGACGTCGGCGAGGACGCGGCCACCTTCAAGGGCACGTCGGCGAACTCGACGTACACCGTGCACGGCGGCGGCGCGCGCAAGGCCGACGACAAGGTCTTCCAGTTCAACGGCGCGGGCAAGCTGGTCGTGACCAAGTTCCAGGTCTCCGGCTTCGGGAAGCTGGTGCGCTCCTGCGGCAACTGCTCCAAGCAGTACAAGCGGTCGATCATCGTGAACGACGTGGACGTCACCGCGCCCGGCAAGTCCGTCGTCGGCATCAACACGAACTACGGCGACACGGCCGCGCTGCGCGCCATCCGCATCCACGGCGACAGCAACAAGAAGATCGCCACGTGCGACCGCTTCACCGGCAACAGCAACGGTGCCGAGCCCACCAAGACGGGCTCGGGTCCCGACGGCACGTACTGCAAGTTCACGGCCGCGGACATCAGCTACCAGTAGCTGCCGCGGGCGGGCACGGGGGAGCGCCCCCGCCGGTCACCACCGGCGGGGGCGCTGCGGCCGGGCCCGTTCAGTCGAGCCGCATCAGCCGCCGCACGGTGCGGTGGTAGATCCGTTCCCGCTCGGCTTCGGTGACGTCCAGGCCGTCGATGACGCGGATGGTCTCGCGGATGTAGAGCGGGCCGCCCTCGGGGTCGAAGGGGCAGTCGGTGCCGAACAGGACGCGGTCGGGCCCGAAGAAGTCCAGGCCGCAGCGGGTGCCGATGGCGGAGCCCGACAGGGCCGTGTCGGCGTAGAAGCGGCGGAAGTACTCCAGCGGGCGCTTCGGCAGCCGCGCGCGGCGCAGCCGGTCGTACTCCTCGCCCGCCGTGCGGCTGCCGAGCTGGTCGCTCCAGCCGAGGCCGATCCTGCCTTCCAGGTAGGGGATCATCGCGCCCAGATGATGAGTGATGATCTTGATGTCCGGGTGCCGTTCCAGGAGCCCGGAGAAGACGAGGCGGGCCATGGCCACGCTCGTCTCGTACGGCCAGCCGAGCGCCCACCAGATCTCGTACGCCGAGGTGTCCTCGGTGGCGTAGTCCGCGAAGGCGGCGCCGCGCGCCGGATGCATCCAGACGGGCAGGTCGCGGCGGGCCATCTCGTCGAAGACGGGCGCGAACTCCGGATCGTCCAGCGGCCGCCCGCCGACGTTGGTGAAGACCTGCACTCCCCGCGCGCCCAAGTCGTCCAGGGCGTGGCCGAGTTCGGTCATCGTTGCGTCCGGGTCGTTCATCGGGAGCGCGGCGACGAACGCCGGGAAGCGGTCGGGGTGGCGGTCGCACAACTCGCGCATCGACGTGTTGGCGAGCCGCGCCAGGGCCGCCGACTCACCGGGACCCGCGAGGAGTTCGACGGGCGGCGAGGACAGTGTGAGCACCTGTTGGTAGCCGTCGCCGAACTCGTCCATCATGCGCAGTCGCGCGTCGACGTCGTGCAGTGCGGGCAGCTCCAGCCAGCGTTTGAACATGCCCTGGTCGAGCGCGAGTTCACGCATCCGGGCGAAGTAGGGCGCGGGCAGGATGTGGCTGTACGCGTCGATCTTCATCGTGCTCCCCTCGAGGTGTCCGGCACCCAGCGGTTGAGTCTGCGGTCGACGGCCTGGACCAGCCCGATCGCCCCGAGCGCGACGGCGATCACGACCACGAGCACGGCGAGCACGCCCGCGCTGTCGAAGCGCCCGCCCGCCTCGGTGACGACATGGCCGAGGCCCACGACGGCGATGAACATCTCGCCGTTGACCATGCCGGTGACCGCCCGCCCGACACCGAGCCGCACGCCCGCCATGATCAGGGGAGCGGCAGCCGGGAGCATGACGCGCACCAGGACCTGCCACTCGCCCGCCCCGTAGGAGCGCGCCATCTCGACCAGGTGTGCGGGCACGGACTTGATGGCCGCCGCCGTGTTCACGGTGATCACGAACATTGCGTACGTGACGACCACCGCGACGACCGAGGCGCGGCCCGCGCCGAGCAGCGAGAAGAACACCGGCGCGAAGACCAGCGTCGGGGCGGTGAGCAACGCGTTGACGTACACGTCGAGGGCGGCCTCGACCTTGCGGAAGCGGCCCATGGCCAGGCCCGTGAGCAGACCGCCGAGCAGGGAGAGGGCGAACCCGAGGGTCAGGTTGGCCAGGCTGTCGCCCAGATTGGCGAGCAGCTCCCCGTCGGCCGTCAGCTCGCCGAGCCGGGCCGCCACCGTGCTGAGCGGAGGGAAGAACGACGCGTCCGCCAGGCGCCCGGTCAGCTCCCAGGCCCCGGCGCCGAGGGCCAGTGCGAGCGGTGCGGCGGGGAGGTTCATGACGCCGCCCCGGCCTGCCGGGCGGACGACGGGCGGTGCTCCGCGTGCATGGCGCGCAGCCGGTCCCACAGGTATGCCGTGAGCTCGGTGTACCGCCCCGACCGTCCCAGGGCAGCGACGTCGGTGGGGCGCGGCCGGGGCAGGTCGACCGGCACGATGTCGGCGATCCGTCCGGGGCGGGCGCTCATCAGGACGACGCGGTCGCCCAGGAGCACGGCCTCCTCCAGGCTGTGGGTGACGAACACGACGGTCGGCCGGTGCTCCTCCCAGATCGTGAGCAGCTCCTCCTGGAGGAGGCGGCGGGTCTGTTCGTCGACGGCACCGAACGGCTCGTCCATGAGCAGCACCCGGGGCCGCACGGCGAGCGCACGGGCGATGCCGACCCGCTGCTGCATGCCGCCGGACAGCTCGCCGGGCAGCTTGGTCTCGAAGCCCGCGAGGCCGACGGCGGCGATCAGCGCGCGGGCCCGCTCCTCGCGCTCGGCCCGGCCGACGCCGCGCATCCGCAGGCCGAACGCCACATTGCCGAGGACGGTGGCCCACGGCAGCAGCGCGAAGTTCTGGAAGACCACACTGCGGTCGGGGCCAGGACCGCGCACCGGGTCGCCGTCGACGACGATGTCCCCGTCGTCCCACGGCACGAGCCCGGCGACGGCCTTGAGCAGCGTGGTCTTGCCGCAGCCGCTGGGCCCGAGCACGGTCAGGAATTCGTGCGCGCCCACGTCGAGGTCGACGTCCCGCAGCGCCTCGACGGTGCTGCCGTCCTGCCCGGTGAAACGCTTGGCCAGTCCCTGGATCCTGATCACCGGACGCCCCCTGCCGTCTGTGTCCGTGCCCATCGGGTCAGCTTGTGCTCGCCCCACCGCGCGACGGAGATCAGCAGCAGCGCCTCCACCAGGATGATCACGATGGTGCCGTAGAGAAGGGGGGCCTTGAGCAGGCCCCGGTACTTGAGGATCAGTCCGCCGAGACCGTCGGAGACCATGAGGAGTTCGACGACGACCATGCCGGTGACCGCACGCCCGAGGCCGAGCCGGACGCCCGTCATGACCGCGGGCAGCGCGCCGGGCAGCAGGATCCGTGCCCAGATCTGCCGCTCGCCCGCGCCGAAGGAGCGGGCCATCTCGATCAGCGAGGGGTCGACCTGCCGTACGCCCGCGCGGCTGTTCACGAGCACCATCACGACCGAGAAGACCGTGACGAGGACGGTGCGCGAGGCGGTCCCCACGCCCATCGACATCACCAGCAGCGGGATGACCGCCGCCATGGGCGTGACGAGGAGGATGTTCACGTAGACGTCCGCGTACCGCTCGAGGCGCCGGAACCTGCCGAGGAGGATGCCCGCGGGGACGCCGAGGGCCAGGGCGAGGGCGAAGCCGAGCGCCAGCGCCTGGTTGCTGACGTACAGGGCCCGCCACAGCTCCGCCTCGCCGAGGAGGGCGACCGTGGCGCGCGCCGTCTCCGTGCACGTGGGCAGGAGCAGGCCGCCGCGCTCGCGGGCGTACAGCTCCCAGACCGTGGCGAAGAGCGCGAACGTCAGGAGCTGGTAGGGCAGGTCCGCGCGCAGGATCCGCCGGTGGAGCGGTACCGGGATCTGCCGGTGGAGCGGCACCGGGATCCGCCGGTGGAGCGTCATGACGTCGCCTCCTCGACGAAGCCGAGGTCCGCCGCGTCCTGCGCGGTCATTCCCGGTCCGATCACCCCGGCGCGGGCGAAGAAGTCGATGGTGCCCTGGACGTTGCGCGACGTCAGGGCCGCCGCGTCGAAGAGCTTCGCGTCGCTGTACCGCCGGGCGACCCGGGCCACGTCCGCCCGCTCCTCCGCGGGCAGATGGGTCTGCGCCAGGTCCACGAGGCGCCGCGGATCCGCGGTGATCCTTGAGTGCTCCCGCACCAGCGCGGTCACGAACTCCTGGGCAACCGCGCGGTGTTCGCCGAGGAAGCCGGAGTTCGCGTACACGGTCTGCGGATGCAGGTCCGGCAGGCTCTCGGCGAAGTCGACGACCTTGGTGAACCCGGAGGCGCCGGACGCATCGAGGGACACCGCGTCGGAGAGCTCCAGCGGTGTCGCGTCGATCTCCCCCGACGCGAGGGCCTGCGCGCGCACGTCCGAGCCGCCGATCGTCAGATACCGGGGGCGCTCGCCGCCGCACTCGGCGCCCACCCAGTCCTTGGCGATGGCCGTCGCCACCGCGCCCTCGCTGAAGATGCCGAACGGGCGCCCGCCGAGGTCGTCGCAGGACGAGACGCCCGGCCTGCCGTAGAGGGCCCACTGATTGCCGATGGCGTCGGCGATGATCCTGATGGGAGCGCCCTGCTCGATGGCGCTGAGCGCCGGGCCCGTGGCCTCGGCGGAGATCGCGTACTGGCCCTTGGCGAGCCCTTCGACGGCCAGTTCGGGCTCGGCGAGCTCGACGACGTCGACCTGGTGGCCCCGGTCGCGGACGGCGTCGAGGGCGGCGAGGACCGGCACGGTCGTCAGGTCAGGTTCGACGACCGCGACGGTGAACGAGAGCGTTCCGTCGGCGCGGGTGTGGGTGCCGGGGCCGCCACAGGCGGTCGCGGTCAGGGCGGTCAGGGCCGCGATTGCGGTGGGTAAGAGTCTCCGGGCGTGCATGGCATCCCCCTGGGACAGCGGTGAGGAAAACGTATTCCTTTCTTCGAGGCTAGCCACCTCTCACGCGGAATGGTCAAGCCTCAAGTCGCCCACATCACAGGTGAGTTGTGCCTTTCCCTTGTGAATCCACGGCGCTCTGTGCGAGGTTGAGGAAAACCTTTCCCATGGGGGTGGGCCGTGAGTTCACTGGTGGACGTCGCGCGAGAGGCGGGCGTGGCCGTGGCCACCGCGTCGCGCGTGCTCAGCGGGTCGGACCATCCTGTGTCGGCCGCGACGCGCACCAAGGTCCTCGCGGCGGCCGAGCGGCTCGAATACTCGCCGAGCGCCCTGGCGCGCGCGATGGTCTCGCCCCACAGCCGTCTCGTCGGCGTCCTGGTGAGCGACATCGTCAACCCGTACTTCTCGGTCATCGCCAGGGGGGTGGACGACGTGGCGACCAAGGCCGGTTACGTCACCATGCTCTCCAACGTCGACCGGCGCACCGACACCGAGCTCGGCAGGCTGCGCGTCATGCGGGACTACCGCGCCGCGGGCGTGATCTTCGCGGGCAGCGGCCTCATCGCCGATCCGCAGCTGCCCGCCCTGGTCAAGGCCGTCCGGCAGGCGCGGGAGCAGGGCATCCGTGCCGTCGCGCTCGCCGACCGCACCCTCGGCTGCCCGACGGTCACCGTGGACAACCGCGCCGCCGCCCATGACGTCACCGACCACGTCGTCTCGCTGGGCCACCGGAGGATCGCGTTCATCGAGGGCCCGTCCGGCATGACCGTCACCCGGCAGCGCAGGGAAGGATTCCTCGCCTGCGCTGCCGCCGCCGGACTCGCCGACGAGGTGCGCTGCGTGCCGGGCGGCTTCGATCACGAGGCGGGGCACGCCGCGGCCCTGCGGCTCATCGCGCGGCCGCCGCTGCCCGAAGCCGTCCTCGCCGCGAACGACGAGGCCGCGGTCGGCGTGCTCAGCGCCCTGCGGCAGGCGGGGATCGACGTGCCGGGCGAGATCTCCGTCGCGGGCATCAACGACCTCGGGGTGGCGCGGCACGTCGGCCTGACGACGGTGAGCCTGCCGCTGTACGAGATGGGCGCCATGGCGGCCCGCCACATCGTCGACGCCCCGCCCGGCCCCGACACCGCCCCCGCGTCGACCACCACGCTCAGCCATCGGCTCGTCCCCCGGGAGACGACGGCCCGGCGCGCACGGACGCGCTGACGAACCCGCCGCGGGGGCGGGGTGGGCTAGCGGCCGACCTTGCGCTTGTTCCAGACGTCGAACCCGACCGCGGCCAGCAGCACGAGCCCCTTGATGACCTGCTGGTAGTCGGTGCCGATGTTGACCAGGGACATGCCCTGGTTGAGCACGCCGAGGACCAGGCCGCCGATCACCGCGCCCATCACCGTGCCCACGCCGCCGCTCATCGAAGCGCCGCCGATGAACGAGGCCGCGATCGCCTCCAGCTCGAAGTTCAGGCCCGCCTGCGGGGTGCCCGCGTTGAGCCGCGCCGCGTAGACACAGCCCGCGAGGGCCGCCAGCACGCCCATGTTGACGAAGATCAGGAAAGTGACGCGCTTGTCCTTCACGCCGGACAGCTTCGCCGCCGCCTTGTTGCCGCCGAGCGCGTACACGTGGCGGCCGATGACCGCGTTGCGCATCACATAGCCGAGACCGATCAGCAGACCGCACATGATGAGCAGCACCACGGGCACACCGCGGAAGCTGGCGAGGGTCAGCGTGAAGGCGACGACGGCCGCGGTGATCGCCACCAGCTTGGCCACCCACAGGCTCGTCGGTGTGACGTCCAGGTCGTACGCGAGCTGCTGCTTGCGGCTGCGCCACTCCCGGAAGACCAGGAACGCCACCGTCACCAGGCCGATGACCAGCGTCGGGTTGTGGTACTGCGTGTACGGGCCCATCTCCGGGATGAAGCCCTTGGCGATGTTCTGGAAGCCGTCGGGGAACGGCGACAGCGACTGGCCCTCCAGGACGATCTGGGTGAGACCGCGGAAGAGCAGCATCCCGGCGAGCGTCACGATGAACGACGGGATGCCGACGTACGCGATGAAGAAGCCCTGCCACGCGCCCGCGACCGCGCCGATCAGCAGCGACAGGACGAGCGCGAGCACCCACGGCATGTCGTGCTTGACCATCATCACCGCCGACATCGCGCCGACGAAGGCCACCAGTGAACCGACGGACAGATCGATGTGGCCCGCGATGATGACGATCATCATGCCGATGGCCAGGATGAGGATGTAGCCGTTCTGCTGGATCAGGTTGGAGACGTTGCTCGGCAGCAGGAGGACGCCGTCCGACCAGATCTGGAAGAGGACGACGATGAAGGCCAGGGCGATGAGCATGCCGTACTGGCGCATGTTGGCGCGCACGCTCTGGAGCAGCAGCTCGCCGACGGACTGCCGGGAGGACGGCGCGGACGATGTGCCGCGCGATGGCTTGGTCGTGGTCGTCATGGCGGAGGCCTCAGCTTCTGTTCTTGGTCATGTGGCGCATCAGGAGTTCCTGGGTGGCGTCCGCGCGGTCGACCTCACCGGTCAGCCGGCCCTCGGCCATCGTGTAGATCCGGTCGCACATCCCGAGCAGCTCGGGGAGTTCGGAGGAGATGAAGAGCACCGCCTTGCCCGCGGCGGCGAGCCGGTCGATGACGGTGTAGATCTCGTACTTCGCGCCGACGTCGATGCCGCGCGTCGGCTCGTCGAGGATCAGCACCTCGGGGTCGGCGTGGATCCACTTGCTGAGCACGACCTTCTGCTGGTTGCCGCCGGAGAGCCGCCCCACCTGCTCGAAGACGGTGGGCGCCTTGATGTTCATCGACTTCCGGTAGCGCTCGGCGACGGAGCGTTCGCGGTGCCCGTCCACGAAGCCGTCCTTGCGCCGCATGCCGGGCAGCGAGGCCAGGGAGATGTTGCGGTTGATGTTGTCGATGAGGTTGAGGCCGTACTGCTTGCGGTCCTCGGTGACATAGGCGATGCCCGCGTCGACCGCGGCGGGCACCGTCTTCGTCGCGACCTCGCGGCCGCCCACCGACACCGTGCCGGTGACGTACTGGCCGTAGGAGCGCCCGAAGACCGACATCGCGAGCTCCGTGCGGCCCGCGCCCATCAGCCCCGCGATGCCGACGATCTCGCCGCGCCGCACGGTCAGCGACACGTCGTCGACGACCTTGCGCTGGTGGTCGATCGGATGCCGCACCGTCCAGTTGGCGACGGAGAGGGCGAGCGAGCCCGCGTCCTCGCCCTCGTAGGGCGTGCGGTCGGGGAAGCGGTGGTCGAGGTCGCGGCCGACCATGCCGCGGATGATGCGCTCCTCCGACAACTGCGGCTCCGCGTCCGGACTCTCACGGACCGTCAGGGTCTCGATGGTCTGTCCGTCGCGCAGGATCGTCACCGAGTCGGTGATGGCCCGGATCTCGTTCAGCTTGTGGGAGATGATGATGCTGGCGATGCCCTGCTCGCGCAGTTCCACGATGAGGTCGAGGAGCTTCGCGCTGTCCTCGTCGTTGAGCGCGGCGGTCGGCTCGTCCAGGATCAGCAGCTTCACCTCCTTGGACAGCGCCTTGGCGATCTCCACCAGCTGCTGCTTGCCCACGCCGATGTCGGCGACCGGCGTCTGCGGCTTCTCGTGCAGGCCCACCCGCTCAAGCAGCGCGCTCGCCCTGCGCAGCGTGCCGTGCCAGTCGATGAAGCCCCGGCTGGCCTGCTCGTTGCCGAGGAAGATGTTCTCGGCGATGGACAGATGGGGGACGAGCGCCAGCTCCTGGTGGATGATCACGATGCCGTGGCGCTCGCTGGCGCGGATGTCCTTGAAGGCCATCCGCTCGCCCTCGAAGTGGATCTCGCCGTCGTAGCTGCCGTGCTCGTGGACGCCGCTGAGGACCTTCATCAGCGTCGACTTGCCCGCGCCGTTCTCGCCGCAGACCGCGTGGATCTCTCCGGCGCGCACGGTCAGATTCACGTCGGAGAGCGCCTTGACGCCGGGGAACGTCTTGGTGATGCCGCGCATCTCGAGGACGGGCCGCCTCACTTGAGCTGCCCCGCCGTGAAGTACCCCTCGTCCACGAGGAGTTGCGTGTTCTTCTTGTCGATGCTGACCGGGTCGAGGAGGTAGGACGGCACGACCTTCTTGCCGTTGTCGTACCCCGTGGTGTCGTTGACCTTCGGCTTCTTGTCGTTCAGTACGGCGTCGCCCATGGCTACGGTCTGCGCGGCCAGCTTGCGGGTGTCCTTGAAGACCGTCTGCGTCTGCTCGCCCCTGATGATGGACTTCACCGACGCGAGCTCCGCGTCCTGACCGGTGATCACCGGCAGCGGTCTGCTCTTGGAGCCGTACCCCGCGCTCTTCAGCGCCGAGATGATGCCGAGCGAGATCCCGTCGTACGGCGAGAGGACCGCGTCGACCTTCTCCGTGCCGTAGTTCTTGCTGATCAGGTCGTCCATGCGCTTCTGCGCGGTGCCGCCGTCCCAGCGCAGCGTGGTGGCCTGGTTCATCTTCGTCTGCTTGCTGCGGACGGTGAGGCGGCCGCTCTTGAAGTACGGCTGCAGCACCTTCATGGCGCCGCTCCAGAAGTACTTGGTGTTGTTGTCGTCCGGCGACCCCGCGAAGAGCTCGATGTTGTACGTGTCGCCGGACGTGTCGTCCGGCTTGCCGAGCTTCAGCTTCTCGACGATGTACTGCGCCTCGAGGCGGCCGACGCGCTCGTTGTCGAACGACGCGTAGTAGTCGACGTTCTCCGTGCCGAGGATGAGCCGGTCGTACGAGATCACGGGGATGCCCGCGTCGTGCGCGCGCCCCAGGACGTCGGTGAGTGCGGAGCCGTCGATGGCGGCGACCACCAGGAGACCGCGCCCCTTGGTGATCATGTTCTCCAGCTGGGCGATCTGGTTCTCGACCTTGTCGTCGCCGTACTGCAGATCGGTCTTGTAACCGGCCTTCTGGAACTGCTTCGCCATGTTCTTGCCGTCGGCTATCCACCGCTCGGAGGACTTGGTCGGCATCGAGAGGCCGATGGTGGCGCCCTTTCCGGCGTCCGGCTTGTAGCGGCTGCCGCCCTTGGCTTCCTGGCCGCAGGCGGTGAGCGAGCCGAGCAGGACGGCGGTGGCCACCGCGGCGGTGAGGCGCGTGCGGATGGGCATGGGTCAGCTCCTTTCCGGGAAGCGGTTCAGGTCGCCGGGCAGCCGCGAGCCGAGCGGAGACATCCCGCCGTCGGCGCCGTGCCGGGCCAGGAGGTCCAGGGCGAGCCGCCCTCGGCGGACCCGCTCGCGGGCGGTGTCGAGGGTGAGGTCGCGCAGATGGGCGCCGTAGGGATAGATCCCGGGCGCCTTCGCGAGCCCGAACTTCAGGTACAGGGGGGCGCCGCGCCGGATCAGCTCGGCGATCTCGTACATGCGGAGATAGCCGCCGAGGTCGTCCGGCGCCTCGACGTACAGGTCCATCGGAGCGCCCGACACCCGGCGGATCTCGGTGAGGTGAGCGAGCGTCAGATCACTCGGTACGTTCAGCGAGTCCGCGCCGAGCCGCTCGTAGACCGCGTAGGCGGCCGGGTTGACCGGGCCGATCAGCGCGGACACCTTCAACGTGGTGTCGGCCGGGATGATCCCGGCGGTCCGGGCCCGGTGCAGCGTCCACAGCACGCCCTCGTCGGCGACGAGCAGACACGTGACGCCCAACTCCGTTGCCCGCACGGCGTCTTCGACGCATCCGGCGACCCCGTCATGGCCCCGGGCGCGCAGCCCGGCACCGTGCGAGTCGGTGCGCACGGAGGCGCCGGTGTCCCAGGTGCCGCGCGGCCCGGTGAACAGGCAGAGCTCGATGTCGCGCTCGGCGGCGCCGCCCACCATGTCGGTGATCTCGGTGTCGGACAGCATCCAGACGCCGCTGCCCTGGCTGATGCGGTGGATCGGCACGTCGAGCCGCGCGGACTCCTTGAGCACGACGCCGAGCGCCTCGGGCCCCTCGACCGAGGGAATCTCGAC
The DNA here is from genome assembly GCF_040609235.1 of Streptomyces sp. NPDC004732. Classification (NCBI taxonomy): domain Bacteria; kingdom Bacillati; phylum Actinomycetota; class Actinomycetes; order Kitasatosporales; family Streptomycetaceae; genus Streptomyces; species Streptomyces sp. NPDC004732. The sequence goes on along the minus strand of NZ_JBEXJR010000018.1, from coordinate 61,679 downwards.
CCGCCAGGCACCGCCGTCCGGGAAGGCGTGCGGGGAGGCGTCGGCGGGATCGGGGGAGGGGGCGGCGAGACCGAGGGCGGTGAGGGCGGGTTCGCCGGGCTGTCGGGGGAGGGCGGTGGAAGGGTCGGTCACGGTTGTCCTTTACGTTCGGCCACACTCGTCCGATATTTCGAACGAGGTTCGGTTCGGTGGGCGTGGGTTGGCCGGGTGGTGTGGCGGGGTGCTGTTCAGGGGCGTGGGTTGGCCGGGTGGTGTGGCGGGGTGCTGTTCAGGGGCGTGGGTTGGCCAGGCGGTGTCGCGGGGTGCCGTTCAGGGGTGCGGGTCGGCCGGGCGGTGTGGCGGGGTGCTGTTCAGGGTGCGGGTCGGCCGGGCGGTGTGGCGGGGGTGCCGTTCGGGGTAGCGGGTCGGCGAGGCGGTGTGGCGGGGTGCCGTTCAGGGGACCGAGTCGGCAAGGCGGTGTCGCGGGGTGCTGTTCAGGGGCGCGGGGAACTGCGCGACCAGCCACACGCGGCCCGCAGCCAAAGAGCTCAGGGCAGCAGCAAGACCTTGCCGGTCCCGGGATCACCGCCCCCGACCAGGGCAACCGCCTCCCCGAACCGCTCCAGCGGAAACTCGTGCGTGATGAGGGCAGCCGGGTCCAACAGCCCGAGCCTGAACGCCCGCACCGCCTCCCCCCACGCCGCGGACGACGCCCCGAACACGGACCGCACCTCCAGCTGACTCAGCGACAGATGCACAGGATCGATCCCCACGGCGCCCGCCGTGAACATCCCGGTGAGCACGACCCGCCCGCCCCTGCGGGCCAGCAGACAGGACGACGCGGCCGTCGTCGGCGCCCCCGCCGTCTCGACCACGAGGTCGAAGGAGCCATGGACCGCCTCCGCCTCCGCGGGCGACAACGTGCAGGTCGCCCCGAAGCCCAGCGCCAGCGCCCCGCGGGCCTCGCGCGGATCGACGACGGCCAGCTCGGCGGGGCTGACCGCCGCGAGCAGCTGCACGGCGAGCAGCCCGAGCGTCCCCGCGCCGACCACCGCGATCCGCTCACCGGTCCTGGCCCGCCCCGCCCGCACGGCCGCCGCGATCACGGCGGACGGTTCGAGCAGCGCGGCGGCCCGCAGATCGGCGTCGTCACGCAGCGGATGCAGCAGCCGCGCAGGCACGACGACGTGGTCGGCGAAGGCGCCGGGCTCGGTGAACCCGGTCTCCGCGTAGCCGCCCGTGCACAGGCTCGTCTCGCCGCACCGGCAGCGCTCGCAGACCCCGCACGCCCGGAACCCCTCGGCGACGGTCCGCCGCCCGACGAGAGCGGGGTCGGCCCCGGCACCGACGGCCACCACGGTGCCGGACCACTCGTGGCCGGGAACCACCGGGTAGCGGACGAACGCGGCGTCGCGGTGTCCGTCGTACACCTCGCGGTCGCTCATGCAGATCCCGGCGGCGGCGACCTCGACGAGTACCTCGCCGGGGCCCGGGTCGGGGCGCTCCCCGGTGACCAGGCGGTGGCTGCCGGGGCGGTCGACGACGACCGCGCGCGACGTCATGCGCCGGACCCGCCGGGCGAGCGCTTCTCCCAGCCCTCGGCCCACAGGTCGAACCGCGCCTGCTGCTGGGGGAACTCCGCGGCGGCATCCGTGTCGAGCTCGACGCCGAGGCCCGGCGCGTGCGACAGCTCGAAGCAGCCCGTCTCCGGATCGACCTGCGGCGCGCCCTTGACGACCTTCTTGATGGCGGCGTCCGCGAAGTCGTTGAAGTGCTCCAGGATCTTGAAGTTCGGTGCGGTGAAGCCGACTTGGAGCGAGGCGGCGGTCAGCACCGGGCCGCCGACGTTGTGCGGGGCGACCAGCATGTAGTGCGTCTCGGCCGTGGCCGCGAGCTTGCGGGTCTCCCAGATGCCGCCGATGTGGCCGACATCGGGCTGGAGGATGTCGGCGGCCTGGCTCTCGAACAGCTCGCGGAACTCGATCCGGTCGTGGATGCGCTCACCGGTCGCGACCGGCATGTCCACCTTCGCCGCGACCTTCTCCAGGGCCTTCAGGTTCTCCGGCGGCACCGGCTCCTCCAGCCACGCGGGCCGGAACGGCGCGAGCTCGCGCGCGAGCCGGATCGCCGTGGCGGGCGAGAACCGGCCGTGCATCTCCAGCATCAGCTCGGCGTCGGGCCCGATGGCGTCGCGCACGGCCTCGATCAACGACACCGCGTACAGGCTCTGTTCGTGGTCCAGTTCGTAGTGCCCGGTCCCGAACGGGTCGATCTTCAGGGCGCGGTAGCCGCGCTCCATGACGCCCTGGGCGGCCTTGTGGTACGCCTCCGGGGTGCGCTCCGTGGTGTACCAGCCGTTCGCGTACGCCTTGACGCGATCGGTGACCTTCCCGCCGAGCAACTGCCAGACGGGGACCCCGAGCGCCTTGCCCTTGATGTCCCAGCAGGCCATCTCGATGACGGCGATGCCCGACATCACGATCTCGCCCGCCCGGCCGTAGTCGCCGTACTTCATCCGGCGCACGAGGTCCTCGACCGCGAACGGGTCGGACCCCTGGATGTGATGGGACTCCGCCTCGCGGAGGTAGCCGATGAGCGCGTCGGTGCGGCCCAGCATGCGGGTCTCGCCGACACCGGTCAGGCCCTCGTCGGTGTGGACCTGGACGTAGGTGAGATTCCGCCAGGGCGTTCCGACCACATGCGTGCTGATTCCCGTAATGCGCAAGGCAGTTGCCCCTTGACTTGTTCGGTATTTCGTCACACGTTCGAAATGTTGGCGTGACGGTATTCACGGTGGCCTGAAGGTGTCAATGGGTCGTGCGCAACGGTCTTCGGCGTGCGCAACGGTCTTCGGCGGGCGTGGCGGGGCGGGCGCCGTGCCGGGTCCCGGCGGCCATTGCGCCGCGAACTGCGCCATGCCTAACCTGTGTTCGTCATACCGATCAGCGACCGAAGTTTCGGACGCGCGCAGGGTGGGAGGCCGAACTCATGGGACGACTGGTGCCCGCGGTGACCAGGTCGCTGGACATACTCGAACTGTTCCTGGAGGGCGACGGGACGTTCTCCGCGCCCGAGGTCACCCGCAGACTCCAGCTGCCGCGCACCACCGTGCACGAGCTCCTCACCACCTTGGCGGCCCGCTCGTATCTCGTCCAGATACCGGATCAGCCAGGGCGCTACCGCCTCGGCGTGCGCACCTACCAGCTCGGCAGCCGGTACGCCGAAGGGCTGGACCTCGCCGCCGAGGGCAGGCAGGTGGCCCGGGAGGTCGCCGAGACCTGCGACGAGACCGTCCACGTCGCCATACTTGAGGACACCGACGTCATCTACATCGCCAAGGTCGACTCCACGCACGCCGTGCGCATGGTCTCCGCGGCGGGCCGCCGCCTCCCCGCGCACTGCACCTCGGTCGGCAAGATGCTGCTCGCCTCGCTGCCGCAGCACGAGCTCGAATCCCGCGTCCAGGGCCGGGAGTTCACCGCCATGACCCCGCACAGCATCACCGACCCGGACGAGCTCCTCACCGCCCTCGCCGGGGTCCGCGAGCAGGGCGTCGCGGTCGAGCACCGGGAGTCGAACCCGGACGTGAGCTGCGTGGCCGCGCCGGTGCGGGACGGCGCCGGGCAGGTCGTCGCGGCCCTCTCCATCTCCGTGCCGATGATCCGCTGGACCGAGGAGCGCGAGCGCGAGCTGGCCGACCTCGCCGCCAAGGGCGCCGGGGACCTGTCGCTCCGCCTCGGCCACCGGGGCACACGATGAGCCGTGCGTACGACGTGGCGGTGCGCGCGGAGGCCTCGCTCGGCGAAGGCCCCACCTGGGACGCGGCGACCGGCCGCCTCATCTGGGTCGACATCCTCGGCTCACGCGTCCACACGTACGACCCCGGGAGCGGCCGCCGCACGGTCATGGCCACCGAACAGCACGTCGGCGCCGCCAAGCCCCGCGCGGGCGGCGGCCTGGTCGTCAACCTCCGCGACGGCATCGGCCTCTACGGCCCCGGCGGCGCACCCTTCACCTGGCTGGTGCGCGACCCCGTGCCGGGCCGCCGCGGAAACGACGCGGCCGTCGCGCCCGACGGCGCGCTCTGGGCGGGCACCATGCGCTACGACGAGGCGTCCGGCGGCGGCAGCCTCACCCGTGTCGCGCCCGACGGCACCGTCACCGAAGCGGCCGACGACGTGGCCGTCAGCAACGGCACGGGCTGGAGCCCCGACGGGCGGCTCATGTACTACGTGGACAGCCCGACGCGACGCGTCGACGTCTTCGACTACGACCCCGACGCCCAACGCGTGCTGAACCGGCGGCCGTTCGCGTACGTGGAGGAGGGTGCGGGCTTCCCCGACGGACTCACGGTCGACGCCGAAGGATGCGTATGGGTCGCGCTCTGGGACGGCGCGGCCGTCCGCCGCCACACACCGGACGGACGGCTCGACCGGACCGTGGCACTCCCGGTGCGCCGCCCCACCGCCTGCGCCTTCGGCGGTGCCGGACTGCGGGACCTCTACATCACCACGGCCCGCACCGGCCAGGCCCGCCCCCACCCCTTGGCGGGGTCGGTCCTGGTGCTGCCGGACGCGGGCCAGGGCCTGCCGGGAACCCCCTTCGCGGGCTGAGCCCCCGGGCGGCGGTCTCAGCCCTTGAGCTCCCTGAGGTACTTCCCGAACTTCTCCAGGCCGTCGATGTTGCGCGGCCCGCTGATGCCCTCGTTGTAGTCCAGGACGAAGAAGTTGTTCTTCTTGACGGCGGGCAGCTCCTTGGTGTGCGGGGACTTCTTCAGGAACTCGATCTTCTTCTTCGCGGGCTGGTCGCCGTAGTCGAAGATGATGACGACCTCGGGTTCGGCCTTGGTCACGGCCTCCCAATTGACCTGCGTCCAGCGCTCGTCGAGGCCGTCGAAGACGTTCCGGCCGCCCGCGCTCTTGATGATGTCGTTGGGCGGCACCTGGCTGCCCGCCGTGAAGGGCTGGTCGGTGCCGGAGTCGTAGAGGAAGACCGGCACCCGCTCGCCGCCCGCGGGCGCCTTCCTCTCCACGGCCGCCACGCGCTTCTTCAGGTCACCGACGACCTGATCCGCCTTCTTCTCGACCCGGAAGATCCTGCCGAGCCGCTCCAGATCGGTGTAGAGCGCCTTGAACGGGGTGACCTTCTCCGGATGGCCGGGGTAGTTGAAGCAGCTCTCCGTGTGCATGAAGCTCTGGACACCGAGCTTGTCGAGGATCTTCGGGGTGATGCCGCGCTGGTCGCTGAAGCCGGAATTCCAGCCCGCGACGACGAAGTCGGACTCCGCCTCGACGACCAGCTCCTTGTTGAGCAGATCGTCGCTGAGCATCTTCACCTTGGCGTACTCCGACGCCCAGGGCGACTCGCTCACCGGCGGGTTGGCGGGCGGCATCACATAGCCGTGGACGTGCTCGGTCAGGCCGAGGCTGAACAGCTTGTCGGCGCTGCCGCCCTCGTACGCGACCGCCCGCTGGGGGACCTTGTACGGCACGGACTCGCCGCAGCGCTTGACGGTGACCTTCTTCTCGGACGCCTCGGCGCCGCCGTCCGAGTCGATCTCGGCCCCGCAGCCGCTCAGGACCAGTGCGGCCGCGAGCGCGGAGGCGAGGGCGATGGATCTGGTGTGGGGCATGGGGAGGTGGTGCCTTTCAGAGGGAGGGGTGGAGCGCGTACAGGAGCTGGGGGTCGCCCGTCAGGGGGTGCGGGACGACGGTCGCTTTTACGCCGAAGACGTCGGCCATCAGAGACTCGGTGAGCACGTCCTCGGGAGTCCCGGACGCCACGAGGCGCCCCTGCGAGAGCACCCCGATCCGGTCGCAGGCGGCCGCCGCGAGGTTGAGGTCGTGCAGCACGACCAGGACGGTGGGCCCGGCGCCGCGCAGATGCGAGAGAACCTCTATCTGGTGGCGTACGTCGAGGTGGTTGGTCGGCTCGTCGAGCACGAGGACGTGCGGCTCCTGGACCAGGGCCCGGGCGAGCAGCACGCGCTGGCGCTCCCCGCCCGACAGGGTCAGGACCCCGCGTTTGGCGAGGTGGCCGATGTCGAGACGCGCCATCTCCCGTGCGCACAGCTCCCGTTCGCGGGTGGTGAGCGGCTGGTTGCCGCGCTGGTGCGGGGCGCGGCCGAGCGCGACGACCTCCTCGACCGTGAAGTCCAGGTCGACGGCGCCGTCCTGCGTCATGGCGGCGACGAGCTGCGCACTGCGGCGCATCGTGAGCCGGGACATGTCGTCGCCGCCGACGAGGACCGCGCCGGAGGCCGGGCGCAGCGCGCGGTACACGCAGCGCAGCGCCGTCGACTTTCCGCTGCCGTTCGGGCCGACCAGGCCGACGACCTCGCCGCTCCCCACATCGAGGGAGAGGTCACGGACGAGGCTCTTGCCGTCGATGTCCACGGAGATTCCGTCGATCCGCAGATCCATCTCAACGCCCCCCGAACGTATAGCCCTTGCGGCGCATCAGGCCGATGAAGACCGGCACCCCGACGAGCGCCGTGATGACGCCGAGCGGCAGCTCGCGCGGGGCCACCACGGTCCGCGACAGCAGGTCCACCCAGACCATGAAGACGGCCCCGGCCAACGGGGCGACGGCGAGCACCCGGGCATGGGTGGCGCCGACCACCATCCGCACCAGGTGCGGCATGACGAGCCCCACGAAGCTGATGGCGCCGCTCACGGCCACCATCACGCCGGTGATCAGGGAGACGAGGACGAGCAGCGCCGTGCGGTGCCGGTCGGGGCTGACACCCAGGCTGGACGCGGTCTCGTCGCCGAGCGCCAGGACGTCGAGGGCCCTGCTGTACCGGTGGAGCACGGCGAGGCCCAGGAGCACGACCGCGGCGACGACGGGCAGCGCGCCCCAACTCGCCGCGCCGAAGCTGCCCATGGTCCAGTACAGGACCATCGACGTCGCCTCGCTGTCCGGCGCGAAGTAGATGATCACGCTCATCACGGCCTGGAACCCGAGGGACATCGCCACGCCCGTCAGGACGAGCCGCAGCGGCGAGAGCGCGCCCCGGCTTGAGGAGGCGACGTACACGAGGAACGAGGCCACGAGCGCCCCGACGAAGGCGCCGGCGGACACGGCGTACACACCGAGGGCGGCAAGCCCCCCGGTGACCGTGACACCGACCGCGCCGACCGACGCACCCGAGGACACCCCGAGCACGAAGGGGTCGGCGAGCGCGTTGCGCACCATCGCCTGGATGGCCACGCCGACCGCGCTCAGCCCGGCGCCCACCAGGGCCGCGAGGAGCACGCGCGGCGTGCGGATCTGCCAGATGATCTGGTACGTCGTCGTCTCGCCCGCGTCGATGTGCCCGCCGGTGAGGGCGGCCCACAGGAGGCGGGCGGTGTCGGCGGGCGTGACCACGGCTGCGCCGAGACCGATGGCCACGACCACGGAGACCAGCAGCAGGAGGAACAGGGCGACGCAGGTCAGCACGAGGACCCTGGGCGAGGAGAGCCGCTCCCGCAGGTCGGTTGGGGGGAGGTCGGTGGGGTGCGGGTCGGTGTGGGACAGGTCTGTGTGGCTGGTGGTGCTCACGTGGTGTCTGTCCTCTCCCCGACTGCGCCGACTCCGCCGACGGCCCCGTCCACCCCGTCCACCCCGTCCACCCCGTCCGCCCCGTCCGCACGGTTCGCGCGCAGTACCAGCGCCGCCGCGCCGAGCGCCGCGACGACCAGGGCGCCGAAGACCGCGGCGGTGCCGGGGTACCCGGCGAGGCCGAGGCCCGCGCCGCCGAGCGCCGCGCCCGCGAACACGCCGAGGCTCTGCCCCGCCGCGTTGAGGCTCAGCGCCGAGCCGCGCAGCGTCGTCCCGCAGCGCCGCACGATGAGGCTGACGACGCAGGCGGCGACGACGGCATGGCTCGCCGCGTGCAGCGCCGTCATGGCGAGGGCGAGCGGCAGCCAGTGCGTGAAGTAGAAGCCCACGACCGAGACGAGCGCGGCGACGAGGCCGACGGCCAGCAGGCGTTCCGTTCCGATGCGCGGCTCGGCCGAGTTGGTGAGCCGCCCGGTGAGGAGGTTGCTGACGAAGAACGACGCGCCGCTCAGCGTCCACACGAACGCGAAGAGCCCGGCATCGAGGTCGAACCGCTCCTCGTAGAAGGCCGCGAGATACGACAGATATCCCATGAACACCGCGGTGCGCAGGAACCCGATCAGCAGCACCGGCACCACGCCGCGCACCGCCGCCAGGGCCTTGAACGAGGCGAGGTAGCCCAGGCGCGGCCCGTCCGCGACGGCCTCCTCGTCCGGCCGCGCGTGCCGTCCCCGCCGGGCCACGAAGACCGCCGCGAGCAGCAGCGACAGCACGGTCACCGCGAACAGGTCGCCCTGCCAGCCCCAGAACAGCGCGGGCAGCGCGATGACCGGGGCGGCGAGCATCGCGGTCATGGACGTGGTGGCCGTGACCAGGGTCGCCGCGCGCCCCGCCGCCCTGCCGGTGCCGAAGCGGTCGGCGGCCGCGGCGGTGAGCGCCGGGTTCAGGACGGCCGTGCTGGCGCCGATGAGCAGGCAGAACACGGCGAGCAGCAGGAAGTCCCCGCTGGCGCCGAGGGCCGCCGAAGCGCCGAGCGCGGCGAGCGCGCCCGCCGCCGCCCACTCCCTGGGCACCCGGTCGATGAGCGGGGCCAGCGCCGTGCCGACCAGCAGGGCGGCGAGCCCGCCGAGTCCGCGCAGGCCGCCCATCGCCGCGACGCTGCTGCCCGCCTCGTCGGCGATGGGCACGAGGTACGTGCTGAAGACGGTGAACGGCAGCAGTCCGACCGCCGAGGCGAGCAGCACGGGCCAGAGCGTGCGCGCCATGCGCAGATCGCCGGGCGGCGCGTCCTCGTCGCGGTCTTCCGCGCGCTCCTCGGCGGCATCGGTGGCATCGGTGCTCACGCCGCCGCCCCGTTCGGCGCGAGGGCGGCGCGGTAGCGGTACATCGGGGTGGCGTCGGCGCTGAACTGGGAGAACGTGAACGGCTCCGCATTGAGTCCGGTGACACCCGCGCCGAGGAAGGCGCGGGCGACGGCGCTGCCGCTCTGTGCGTAGACGATCAACGGCACGCCGTGCTCGACGCAGTGCCGCAGGATCAGGTCGAACGTGCCGTTGCTGAGCGTCATACCGGTGGCGATCACGGCGTCGGCCCCCGCGAGCACTTCGGTCATGTCGTCGGTGACGGGCTCGCCCCACGCCGTCGTGCGCAGGTTCAGGTCGCAGGGCAGGCAGACGCCGCCCCGCTCGCGTATCGCCGCGACGAGCGGGTTGACCACGCCTATCAGGGCGACCCGCGCGCCGGGCTCGATGTCGAGCAGCCCGGCGACGGCGGCGTCGCGGGCTGCGGCGCGCTCCTCTGGCGTGCCGGTCGGCAGCATGACGCGCTCGGCGTCGTCCGCGTCGCGGTGCGGGAGCACCCGGGCGAAGTACGCGTCGAGCGCGGCGGTCCGCACGGGCGCGGCCTCGTCGCGGAGCAGCTTGTCCAGGGAGTGTCCTGAGGCGTTCTCGCAGAAGCCCGGGGCGAGTTCGCCCGCTTCGAAGGAGCAGGCGCCGAAGGAGTCGCCGACACGGAGCAGCAGGTAGTGGTTGTGGTACGTGACGTCGCCGCCGGCGAGCCGCGTGGTGTTGTAGAGCCAGAACGCGCTGGTGACGGTGAGGTCGGCGGGGTCGGGTCCGTGGGCGCCCGCCAGGACGGCGTCGATGAGCTCGGCGACGGTGTGGGGCGTGGTGTGCGACATGGGGGTGGGTGTTCTCTCTGGGATTGGCGGGGTCGGTGGGGTCGGCGGGGTTGATGGGGCGATGCGGAGGTTCACGAAGCGGTGGCGGGCCAGGCCGTCGTGGACCAGGGGTGCCGCAGCTCGTCGAGCGAGGTGATCTCGTGCGGCTTCAACGTGTCGATGTCCAGGGCCTGTTCGTGCCGGGCGTAGGCGCTCTCGACGTAGCGGTGACCGGTGTCGGCCGCGATGAAGACGTACGTGCGCGTGCCGTCCCTGCGCCGCTCCCACAGCGCGGTGAGGTACGAGGCACCGGCCGAGAGCCCGGCGAAGATGCCGCTGGTGCGCAGCAGGGCGACGGCGCCCGACACGGCGCTGTCGAAGTTCACCCAGTGCACGCGGTCGTACAGCTCGTGCCGGACGTTGCGGAACTCGATGGCGCTGCCGATCCCCGCGATGATCATGTCCGGATCCGCCACGTGCTCGGATCCGAAGGTGACGCTGCCGAAGGGCTGCACGCCGACGAGTGACACGTCGCGGCCCGCCTCGCGCAGATAGGTGGCGAGGGCCCCGGTGGAGGCACCCGAGCCCACGCCGCCCACCAGGGCGAGCGGCCCCGCGGGCAGGTCCTTGTCCATCTCCGCGGCCACGTCGCGGTAGCCGCGGTAGTGGATGTCGTCGTGGTACTGCCGCATCCAGTGGTACGAGGGGTTGTCCGCCAGGATCTCGGCGATGCGCCGCACCCTCAACTCCTGGTCGAGGCGCAGGTTCTTGGAGGGCGCGACCTGCTCCAGCGTGGCGCCGAGTATCTCCAGCTGCACCCGGGTCGAGTGGTCGACGGTGGTGGAGCCCACGATGTGGCACTTCATTCCGTACCGGTGGCAGGCGAGTGCGAGGGCCTGGGCGTAGATGCCGCTCGAGCTGTCGACGAGGGTGTCGCCGGGCCGGACGGCGCCCGACGCGAGCAGGTGCCGGACGGCCCCGAGGGCCGAATAGATCTTCATGGTCTCGAAGCGGAGGCAGGCCAGATCCGGTGCGAGGGATATGAGATCGGGTTTCTTCACCGCTTCGGCGATGTGTGCGTGCATGACGGAGTTCCCCCGTAGGGCGAGCGGGCAGGGAGGTGCGCCGGGGGAGTGCGGGCGGCCCCCGGGACGTCGAGAGCATCACACTAGATGAAAATGATTGTCAAGAGCGGTTGACTTCGGCACACTGGTCCGCGCGGGGTGCCGTGCCGGGTGCGCCGCGATGTCGAGAGGAGTTGCGTGAAGCTGTTCCAAGAGGTCGGAACCCGGTCTCGCCCGCCGCGCCGAGAGGCGCCGTCAACGGGGGTCGGCACTGCCTTCGGCACCTTCGGTGAGCTGCTCCAGGGTGTGCTCCCCGAGGAGGACGGGGACTTCCTCGTGACGCTGCCCGTGGCGCGCTGGACGATGGCCGCGTTCCGGCAGGGTTCGGTGTCGGGGGAGCTGGAGGTCCGGCCCGCGCACAAGACCAAGGCGCTCCAACTGGCGCGCATGATCGCCGACTTGGCGCCCGGCGAAGCGGGGCGCCCGCCCGGCGGCGTCCTCACCCTCAGCAGCGTGATCCCGGAGGGGAAGGGGCTCGCCAGCTCCTCCGCCGACCTCGTCGCCACCGCGCGGGCGGTCGGCCGGGCCCTCGGCGTCCCCATGCCGCCCGCCAGGATCGAACGGCTCCTGGCCCGCATCGAGCCCACCGACGGCGTGCTCTATCCCGCGATCGTCGCCTACCACCACCGCAGCGTCCGCCTCCGCGCGGTCCTCGGCTCGCTGCCCGCCATGGCGGTCGTCGGCGTCGACGAGGGCGGCTCGGTGGACACGGTCGACTTCAACCGCATCCCCAAGCCGTTCACGGCCGCCGACCGGTACGCCTACGCCGGGCTGCTCGGACGGCTCACCGACGCGGTGCGCGGCCACGACCTGGCCGAGGTGGGCCGGATCGCCACGCGCAGCGCCCTGATGAACCAGTCCCTGCGCCACAAAAGGTCGTTGGAACCGATGCGGGCCATCTGCCGCGAGGTCGGCGGCCTCGGCGTGGCCGTCGGGCACAGCGGTACGACCCTGGGGATCCTGCTGGACGCCACGGACCCCGCGTACACGCGCCGCGTGACGGCCGCGGCGGAGGCGTGCGGCGAGCTGGCGGGCGGGGTGTCGGTCTACCGGACCCTGAGCTTCGGCAACGTACCCGTCCCGCCGGGGGTGCCGTGACGCGGGCCCCGTCCGCAACGAGTGGCCACATGATCATGGTCCGCAAGGATCCGGCCAGTATCCGGTCCTGTGGGAACTCGGGCCCCACCGCTTCCGACTCCTGGAGCGGTGCGGACCGGCCGGTCCGCGACGTGGTGCGATTCAGGAGCGGTGATGGCTGAGGACTACCGGCGCAGATTCGTGCCGCCGCCCGCACTCTGCGGCTTTCTGTTGCTGATGGTGCTGGTCTTCGCCGCGTCGTACGCCGTGGGCAGGGCGGCCGGTCCTGTCGCGCCCGGCATGCACGACTCGACGACGGACTCCGGTCCGGGACCGGGCTCGGGGACCGGCAACGGTTCCGATTCCGGCAGCGGATCGGGCGGCATGGGCGGCATGCACGGCGGCGGCCACTGATGGGCGTCGGAGCGGCGGACGCCGTGGTGACCACCGACCTGGCCGTCGGCGGCATGACCTGCGCGGCCTGTGTGAAGCGGGTCGAGAAGCGGCTCGGCAGGCTGGACGGGGTGACCGCGACGGTCAATCTCGCGACCGGCCGCGCCCGGGTGAGCCACCCGCCGCACGTCACCCCCGACGAACTCGTCACCACCGTCCAGCAGGCGGGCTACACGGCGGAGCTGCCGGAACCGCCGCGGCAGCAGAAGCCCGGACGGCAACAAGAGGAACAGGGCCAACAAGAGAAGCAACAGCAAGAAGACCGCAACCGCCGACAACAGCGGCAACAGCTCCTGATCACCGCCCTGCTCGCCGTGCCCGTGCTCGTCCTCTCCATGGTCCCCGCCCTGCAGTTCCGCAACTGGCAGTGGCTGTGCTTTGCACTCAGCGCGCCCGTCGCGACGTGGGGCGCGTGGCCCTTCCACCTGCGCGCGCTGCGCGGCCTGCGGCACTCGGCGGCGACCATGGACACGCTGGTCTCGCTGGGTGTCGCGGCGTCCTTCGGCTGGTCCGCGTACGCGCTCTTCCTCGGCGGCGCGGGCGACCCCGGCATGACGATGCCGTTCACCCTGCTGCCGTCCGCCGACGACGGCACCGCGCACGTCTATCTGGAGGCGGCCGTCGGCGTCCCGCTGTTCGTTCTCGCCGGACGGTTCCTGGAGGCGCGGGCCAGGCACGGCACCGGACAGGCGTTGCGTTCCCTCGCGGGGCTCACGGTCAAGGACGTCGCCGTACGCGAGGGGGGTGCCGAACGGATCATCCCCATCGCACAGTTGGGCGTGGGCCAGGTCTTCGTCGTCCGGCCCGGCGAGCGGGTCGCCACCGACGGCGTCGTCGTGGAGGGCAGCTCCGCCGTGGATCTGTCCCTGGTCACGGGGGAGAGCGAACCCGTCGAGGTCGGGCCGGGCTCCGGGCTGACCGGCGGCGCCGTCAACGCGGGCGGGCTGCTCCTCGTCCGCGCCACGGCCGTCGGCGCCGACACCCAACTGGCCAGGATCACCCGGATGGTGACCGACGCCCAGGCCGGAAAGGCGCGCGCACAGCGGCTCGCCGACGAGGTGGCGGGCATCTTCGTGCCGGTGGTGCTCGCGCTCGCCGCCACGGTGCTCGGCTTCTGGCTCGGTGCCGGAGCGGACCCGCAGGCCGCCGTCACCGCCTGCGTGGCCGTGCTCGTCGTCGCCTGCCCGTGCGCCCTCGGCCTGGCCACCCCCACCGCCCTGATGGCCGCCACCGGCCGCGGCGCCCAGCTCGGCGTGCTGGTCACCGGGCCGCAGGCCCTCGAAGCCCTGCGGCACGTCGACACCGTCGTCCTGGACAAGACCGGCACCCTCACCTCGGGACACATGAGCGTCGTCGCGGTCACCGCGGCGCCCGACGGCATCGGCCGCGAGGCGGCGCTGCGGCTCGCCGGAGCCGTGGAGCAGGGCTCGGAACACCCCCTGGGCCGCGCGATCACCTCGTACGCGCGAAAGTCCCTGCCAGAGAAGCCCCTGCCAGAGAAGCCCCTGCCAGAGAAGCCACTGCCCGAGGAACAGCTGCCCGAGGTGCGCGGGTTCGGCGCCGTGGCCGGGCAGGGCGTCCGGGGCGAGGTCGACGGGCATGTGGTCGAAGTCCGCGCGCCCGGCGACGAGTTGACCGGACCGCTCGCCCGCGCCCTGACGGAGGCCGAGGACGCCGCGCACACCCCGGTCCTGGTCCTGGTGGACGGCGTCCCCGAGGCGGTCATCGCCGTCGGCGACCTGGTCCGCCCCGGGAGCTACCGCGCCGTGGACCGCATGCGGCGCCTCGGCGTGCGCCCCGTCCTCGCCACCGGCGACCGCGAGGCCACCGCCCGCGCCGTCGCGGGGAGCCTCGGCATCGACGAGGTGCACGCCCGCTGCACGCCCGAGGGCAAGGCCGCTCTCGTACAGGAGCTGAGGGAGCGCGGCCGCCGGGTCGCGGTCATCGGCGACGGGGTGAACGACGCCGCGGCGCTCGCCGGTGCCGACCTCGGCATCGCCATGGGCAGCGGCACCGACGTGGCGATCGGGGCCGCCGACGTGACGCTCGTCCGCGGCGACATCGAGGCCGTCGCGGACGCGGTCCGCCTCGCCCGCCGCACCCTGCGCACCATCCGGGTCAACCTCCTGTGGGCCTTCGGCTACAACGCCGTCACGGTGCCGCTCGCCGCCGTGGGCCTGCTGAATCCCATGGTGGCCGCGGCGGCGATGTCGGCGAGTTCCCTGCTGGTCGTCGGCAACAGCCTGCGGCTGCGCACCTGGCGGCCGACGCGCGGGCCGTCCCCGGGCAGGACTTCGCGCGCGGGCCTGGGAGGCCGACGATGAGCGACACACACTCCTGGCGGCCGTCCCGCCGCCGCATCCGCGAGGGCCTCGGCGGCGCGCTCGAACCCGTCGCCGCGTGTGCGGTGGCCCTGGGGCTGCTGACCGTGTGGACCGGGTCGGGCGCCGCGGGCAGTCCGGCCCACGTCGAGGTCGCCGCCGGGACGGTGTTCCTGCCGTTCGGCAGTACGCAGGAGAGCGCCGCGTTCTTCCGGATCTCCAACTCCGGCGGCTCCGACGACCGGTTGACCTCGGTGGCGTCACCCGTCCTCGACGACGTGATGCTCGGCCGGTACGCGCCTACGGGCCGCGGGGCCGCTGGGATGCGCATGGTGGACTCCGCCGCCGTCCCGGCCGGTGAGGGCCTCACCATGTCGCCGTACGGCGTGGACGTCATGGTGCGCATCCGTGAGCCGCTGCATCTGGGCGACCGGATCCCGTTCGTCCTGAAATTCCGGGAGGGCGGGACCATCAAGGCGGAAGCGGTCGTGATCCGCCCGTCCGTGGGCAGCGAAGGACGGCACGACTGAGCGGCAACGGGCGGCACGGTCGAGCAGGCGATGGGCGGCACCGCTGAGAGAGTGACGCGCATTCCGCACGTATCCGCCCGTCTCCGCTCTACTCTGTCCGAATGTCCGAGCGAAAAGATCAGGCCGAGCGGGTCACCGCCGCGTGGCAGCAGCTGACCGGCTGGCTACGGGTGCACGCCCCCACCTCGTACGCCTCGCTGCTCCCGCCCGCCACGGAGGAGGAGATAGGCACGGCCGAGGCCCTGTTGAGGGAGTACCTCGGATACGGACTGCCCGCGGAACTGGTTGCCGTGTGGCGGCTGTGCGGCGGTGTGGAGCATCAGTACATCGAGCCCAACGAGGACGAGGGCGAGGTCGGCTCCGGGGCGTTCCTGCCGGACGGGGTGCTCCTCGGCCCGGTCGACGCGCTGCGGCCACGGCTGCCGGGGACCGGCGAACGCGACTACTGGAACGGGGCCGAGGTGGTCCCGTGGCTCACGGGGGACGAGGCCGGGCCGGAGTACGGC
The DNA here is from genome assembly GCF_040609235.1 of Streptomyces sp. NPDC004732. NCBI lineage: Bacteria > Bacillati > Actinomycetota > Actinomycetes > Kitasatosporales > Streptomycetaceae > Streptomyces > Streptomyces sp. NPDC004732. The sequence continues at coordinate 45,986 of NZ_JBEXJR010000018.1, read as the reverse complement.
CAGTACGTGTCCGCGCGAGGCGTCGGACGTTGGTCGACGACGGCGGGGCCCGAGGTGTCGGGACCGGCCCATGCGTCGGCCGCCGACTACCTCGAAGCCGTTCACCGCACGCTGGCCGAGGGACCGGGCGACCTGCTGGGCTCCGACGTCCCCGGCATCGTGTGGGGCTGCCTGGTCTGGGACGACCCGCGGGACCCGCGACTGGACGACGCCCTGCCGCACTGGACACCCCTTCACCAAAGTGCACGGCGTGGTTGCGAAACTGGTGTCGGCAACTGATGTGAATGTGAGCTGTCCGGTCATCCGACCCCAGGGGATGGGAGTGCCTTGTGAAGATCCTCATCAGCGCCGACATGGAGGGCGCCACCGGCGTGACCTGGCCGGCCGACGTGCTGCCCGGCACCCCGCAGTGGGAGCGGTGCCGGGCGATGTTCACCTCTGACGTCAACGCCGCCGTGCTCGGGTTCTTCGACGGCGGCGCCGACGAGGTGCTCATCAACGAAGCGCACTGGACCATGCGCAACCTGCTCCTCGAAGAGCTGGACGAGCGGGCCGAGATGCTCACCGGGCGGCACAAGTCGCTCTCCATGGTGGAGGGCGTGCAGCACGACGACGTGGACGGCATCGCGTTCATCGGGTACCACGCGGGCGCCGGAATGGAGGGCGTCCTCGCGCACACCTACCTCGCCAACCAGATCACCGGCGTGTGGGTCAACGGCGTCCGGGCCAGCGAGGGGCTGCTCAACTCGCACGTCGTCGCCGAGTTCGGCGTCCCCGTCGTGCTGGTCACCGGCGACGACCTCGCCTGCGAGGACGCCCTCGGGTACGCGCCCGGGGCGCTGAAGGTCGCCGTCAAGGACCACGTCTCCCGGTACGCGGCGGTCTGCCGCACCCCGGCCCGCACCGCAGGGGACATCCGCGGCGCCGCGAAGGAGGCCACCGCACTGGCGGTGCGTCACGAGCCGGTGGTCGGCGGGCCGTTCACCGTGGAGGTCGAGTTCGACGCCGAGCACCTCTCCATGGCGTCGACCGTGGTGCCGGGTGTGCGCCGTACGGGGGAGCGCAAGGTCGCGTACGACAGCGAGACGATGTACGAGGGGATCCGTACCTTCAAGGCGGTTACGACGATCGCCTCTGCCGCGGTGGAGGAGCAATATGGCTGACCAGCAGGATCAGGGACAGGAGCAGGAGCCCGGCGATCACGTGGACGCGCGGGCGCTCGACGAGGTCGTCACGTTCACCTCCGAGCTCATCCGCATCGACACCACCAACCGGGGAGACGGCGACTGCCGTGAGCGCCCCGCCGCCGAGTACGCGGCCGAGCGCCTCGCCGACGCGGGCCTGGAGCCGACGCTCCTGGAGCGCACCCCGGGCCGCACGAACGTCGTCGCTCGCATCGAGGGCACGGACCCGGGCGCCGACGCCCTGCTGGTCCACGGGCACCTGGACGTCGTGCCCGCCGAGGCCGCCGACTGGAGCGTCGACCCGTTCTCCGGCGAGATCCGCGACGGCATCGTGTGGGGCCGTGGCGCCATCGACATGAAGAACATGGACGCGATGATCCTGTCCGTGGTCAGGCGGTGGGCCCGGGCCGGTGTGCGGCCTCGGCGGGACCTCGTGATCGCCTTCACCGCCGACGAGGAGGCCAGCGCCGCCGACGGCTCCGGATTCCTCGCCGACCGGCACGCGGCGCTCTTCGAGGGCTGCACGGAAGGCATCAGCGAGTCCGGGGCCTTCACCTTCCACGACGGCAGGGGCAATCAGATCTACCCCATCGCCGCGGGCGAGCGCGGCACCGGCTGGCTCAAGCTCACCGCGCGCGGCAAGGCCGGGCACGGCTCCAAGGTCAACCACGCCAACGCGGTCAGCAGGCTGGCCGGTGCCATCGCCCGCATCGGCGAGCACCGCTGGCCGGTGCGGCTCACCCCGACCGTGCGCGCCTCGCTCGTCGAACTGGCCGCGCTCTACGGCCTGGAGACCGACCCCGAAGCGCCGGGGTACGACGTGGACGCCTTCCTGGAGAAGCTCGGTCAGACCGCCGACCTCGTCGCGCCGACCGTCCGCAACAGCGCCAATCCGACGATGCTGCAGTCGGGTTACAAGGTCAATGTGATCCCTGGTGAGGCAGTGGCCTATGTCGACGGCCGCTTTCTGCCCGGCGGCGAGGAAGAGTTCCAACGCACGCTTGACCGGCTCACGGGGCCTGACGTCGACTGGGAGTTCCACCACCGCGAGGTGGCGCTGGAGGCGCCGGTCGACTCGCCGACGTACGCGCGGATGCGGGCGGCCGTCGAGGAGTTCGCGCCGGAGGGCCACGTCGTGCCGTACTGCATGTCGGGCGGCACGGACGCCAAGCAGTTCTCGCGGCTCGGCATCACCGGCTACGGCTTCTCGCCGCTGAGGACACCGGAGGGCTTCGACTACCAGGCGCTCTTCCACGGAGTCGACGAGTGCGTCCCGGTCGACGCGCTGCACTTCGGCGTCCGTGTCCTCGACCGCTTTCTGCGTACGGCCTAGCAAAAATGGGGGAAGAGAAGGACATGATGCAGACCCTGGCGTACGGATCATGGCCGTCGCCGATCGACGCCGAGCTGGCCGCCGCCCACGACGGAGCCCCGGGATACGTCGGCTTCGTCGGCGCCGAGACCTGGTGGACCGTGCCACGGCCCACCGAGGCGGGCCGTCGCGCCCTGGTGCGGCGCCTGCCCGACGGCGAGGAGCGGTCGGTGCTGCCCGCGCCGTGGAACGTGCGCAGCCGCGTCGTCGAGTACGGCGGCCGCCCCTGGGCCGGGGCCGACCGCCCCGAGGGTCCGCTCGTGGTCTTCGTCGACTTCGCCGACCAGCGCCTGTACGCGTACGAGCCCGACGCCCCCGGCGCCGGACCGCGACCCCTGACCCCGGTCTCGGACGTCGGCGGCGGGCTGCGCTGGGCCGACCCCGTGCTCCGCCTCGACCGGGGCGAAGTCTGGTGCGTCCTGGAGGAGTTCACCGGCGAGGCACCGACCGATGTGCGCCGCGTCATCGCCGCGGTGCCGCTCGACGGATCGGCGGCCGGGGACCGCGGGGCCGTGCGCGAACTGTCCGACGACGGGCACCGGTTCGTCACGGGCCCCCGTCTGTCGCCCGACGGCGCCCACGTCGCCTGGATCGCCTGGGACCACCCGCGCATGCCGTGGGACGGCACGGAGCTGATGCTCGCCGAGGTGCGCGACGACGGCACGTTCGGCGCGGCGCGGGCCTTCGCGGGCGGCCCCGAGGAGTCGGTCGCGCAGGTCGAATGGGCCCACGACGGGCGGCTGCTGTTCTCCAGCGACCGCACCGGCTGGTGGAACCTGTACCGGGCGCATCCCCGCGACGGCGCAGACTCCGACGACACTGCAGGCGTACAGCCGCTCTGCCCGCGCCAGGAGGAGTTCGCGGGCCCGCTGTGGCAGGTGGGCTGGAGCTGGTTCGCCCCGCTGGACAGCGGACTGGTCGCCGTCGTGCACGGCAAGGGCGCCACCGCGCTCGGCATACTCGACCCCGAGACGGGCGAGGTCGTCGACGCGGCGGGCCCCTGGACGGAGTGGGCCTCGACGGTCGCCGCGCACGGATCGCGCGTGGCGGGCGTCGCCGCGAGCCCGCGCAGCGCGTACGAGGTCGTGGAGCTGGACACCTGCACCGGCCGCGCCCGGGTCGTCGGCGCCGCCCACGACGACCCGGTGGATCCCTCGTACTACCCGGAACCGCAGATCCGCACCTTCTACGGCCCGGCAGGACGCGAGATCCACGCGCACATCTACCCGCCGCACCACCCCGGCCACATCGCACCCGACGACGAACTGCCGCCCTACGTGGTGTGGGCGCACGGCGGCCCCACCGGCCGCGCGCCCCTCGTGCTCGACCTGGCCATCGCCTACTTCACCTCACGCGGCATCGGCGTCGCCGAGGTCAACTACAGCGGCTCCACCGGGTACGGCCGCGCCTACCGCAACCGGCTGCGCGAACAGTGGGGCATCGCCGACGTCGACGACTGCGCCGCCGTCGCCCTCGCCCTCGCCGACGAGGGGACCGCCGACCGCGCCCGGCTCGCCGTCCGCGGCGGCAGCGCGGGCGGCTGGACCACGGCCGCCTCGCTGACCTGCACGGACGTCTACTCCTGCGGGACGATCATCTACCCCGTGCTCGACCTCACCGCGTTCGCGTCGGGGGAGACCCACGACCTGGAATCGCGGTACCTGGAGTCGCTGGTCGGCCCGCTCGACGCCGTACCGGGGCGGTACGCGGAACGCTCGCCGGTGCGCCACGCCGAGCTGATCACCTCGCCGTTCCTGCTGCTCCAGGGCCTCGACGACGTCATCTGTCCGCCCGCCCAGTCGGAGCGGTTCCTCGCCAGGATGGAGGGGCGCGGCATTCCGCACGCCTACATCGCCTTCGAGGGCGAGGGGCACGGATTCCGCCGCGCCGACACCATGGTCCGCGCCCTGGAGGCGGAACTCTCGCTGTACGCGCAGGTGTTCAGGATCGATCTCGCGGGGCGTGTCCCCACTCTGGAGCTCGCCAAGTGAGACCTCTCGTACGTCCCGCGCGCCTCGTTCCCGGCGCGCGGGTGGCCGTCGTCGCGCCGAGCGGACCCGTCCCCGAGGAGAGCCTGGAAGCGGGCCTCGACATCCTGCGGGGCTGGGACCTGGACCCCGTCGTCGCGCCCCATGTGCGCGACCGCCACCCGGAGTTCGCCTACCTCGCGGGGGCGGACGCCGCCCGCGCCCGCGACCTGGAACAGGCGTGGTGCGACCCGTCCGTGGCCGCCGTGTTCTGCGCCCGCGGCGGGTACGGCGCACAGCGGATGGTGGACCTCGTCGACTGGGCCGCGCTGCGGCGGGCGACCCGGGCCGCCGGGCCCAAGGTGTTCGTCGGCTACAGCGACATCACCGCGCTGCACGAAGCCTTCGCCACCCGCCTCGGCATCGCCACCCTGCACGGGCCGATGACCGCCACGAACGGCTTCCTCAAGAACGAGCGGGCGCGGGAGCACCTGCGGACGACGCTCTTCGCCCCCGAGGAGGCCCGGGTGATCCGGGCGGGCTCCCCGCACGCGGCGGCGCTGACCGGCGGCCGGGCCCGGGGCGTCACGCTCGGCGGCTGTGTGTCGCTGCTCGCCGCCGACCTCGGCACGCCCACCGCCAGGGCCTCCGCCGGCGGCGGCCTGCTCTTCATCGAGGACATCGGCGAGGAGGCGTACCGCATGGACCGGATCCTCACCCAGCTCCTGCGCGCCCGCTGGCTGGACGGCGTGGCGGGGATCGCGCTGGGCTCGTGGGAGGAGTGCGGGGACCGCGACGAACTGCGGGCGCTCTTCGCGGACCGGCTCGGCGGGCTCGGGGTGCCGGTGGCCGAGGAGTTCGGGTTCGGGCACTGCGAAGCGGCGTTGACCGTGCCGTTCGGGGTGGCGGGTGAACTCGACGCGGACGCGGGCACGTTGACGCTGGAGGAGCCCGCGCTCGGCTGACCTCCCTTCACGGAATCTCCCCGCAGAAACCGCTGTCACAGCCGTTGACCTCTACATGACACGTGTCACAACATGACTCCGGCCGGTACTTACCGGCCAGTAGTCGCCGGTCAGTCGTCGGCCGTCCTCAGCGTGGAGGTCCCCTTGTCCCGTCGCCGTGCCCTGACCCTCGCCACCGCGGCGGCGCTCGCCGCGCCGCTCGCGCTCACCGCCCCGGCCCCGGCGAGCGCGACGGGCCAGTACACCGTCACCGCGCTGAAGTTCACCGTCCAGGCGGGCGGCAGGAGCTGCACGGTCGACGCGGACCTGTACCGGCCCGCGGGCGTGGACGCCGCGCATCCCGCCCCGGCCGTGGTCACCACGAACGGGTTCGGCGGCAGCAAGTCCGACGGGACCGCCGCGACCGGGAAGGCCTTCGCCGAGCGCGGCTACGTCTCGCTCGCCTACTCCGGCCTCGGCTTCGGCAAGTCCGGGTGCCTGATCTCGCTGGACGACCCGGAGATCGACGGCAGGGCCGCCGCCGGGCTCATCGACTTCCTCGGCGGCAAGCGGGCCGCCGACGACGGCACGCGGATCGACTACGTCACCGCCGACGGCGAGGGCGACCCGCGCGTCGGCATGATCGGCGGATCGTACGGCGGTGCCGTCCAGATGGCGACGGCCGCCGTGGACCACCGCGTCGACGCGCTCGTCCCGATGATCACCTGGAACGACCTGGCGTACTCCCTCGACCCGAACAACGCGGCCGACCGCAGCGTCCCCGGCGCCGCCAAGTGGCAGTGGATGAACGGCTTCTACCTCATCGGCGAGGGCCAGCCCCTGCTCGTCCCCAGCCTGGACCCCTCCCGCATCAACCGCCTGGGCTGCCTGCACTTCGTCACCAAGGCCTGCGACACGATCCGCACCCTCAACTCGGGCCGCTACCCGGCGGACAGGACCGAGGCGCTGCAGAAGTTCGCGCGGGGCGTCTCCCCGGTCTCCTACCTCGACAAGGTGAAGGCGCCGACGCTCCTCGTACAGGGGCAGGCCGACAGCCTCTTCAACCTCAACGAGGCCGAGGCGACGTACAAGACGCTCAAGAAGCAGGGCACCACCGCCAAGATGATCTGGCAGTCCTGGGGACACAGCGGCGGCCTGACCGACCCGGCGTCCGGCGAGCTCAACCTGGACGAGGGCAACCTGGAGACGTCGTACGTCGGCAAGCGGATCCTCGCCTGGTTCGACCGCTACCTCCACCAGAAGAAGGGCGTCGACACCGGGCCCGCCTTCGCCTACCGCCGCGACTGGATCGGCGACCCGGACAGCACCTACGCGACCGCCGCCGAGCTCCCCGCGCTCAGCCGCAAGCTCTACCTGTCCGGCGACGGCAAGCTCGTCGACAACCGCAAGAAGGTCGCCCGCGGCAGCCGCGAATACCGCAACTGGCTCATCCCCACCAGCCACTCCGAGTCCTCGCTCGCCGGGATGATCGGGCTGCCCGACCCGGCGCCGCACGACACCAGGGGCACCTATCTCGACTGGACGACCGAGCCCTTCGCCGACGCGGTGGACGTCGTCGGCGCGCCCCGGGTGACCCTGAAGGTGATCTCGCCGAAGACCGAGCGCGTGCAGCATTCCGGAGACGCCGCCGACAAACTCGTCCTCTTCGCCAAGCTGTACGACGTCGCGCCCGACGGCAAGAAGACCCTCGTCCACCGTCTCGTCTCGCCGGTACGGGTGCCGGACGTCACCAAGCCGTTCAAGGTGTCGCTGCCCGGCATCGTGCACCGGTACGAGAAGGGCCACCGGTTGCAGTTCGTGGTGGCGGCGAGCGACGGGGCGTACGGCGGGAACAAGGGCGTCAAGCCCGTCACCGTGACCAGCGCCCCCGAGGACACCGGCGTGCTCGACCTGCCGGTGGTCGGCCCCTGACGTCACCCGTACGGCTCACCGACCCACCCCGGAGACACCTCCACCGCGCGCTCCGCTCCCCGGCTGCCCATGCTGGGGAGCGGGGGAGGCCGGTGTACCTCCGACGGAAGGGTCCACAGCATGAGCCCCAACACCTCAACGGGCGGCTCCCAGGGCGGCGGCTCGGGCGGCGGGCTGATGACGCCCGGCAGGGTGGCCGTCGCCGCGGTCGTCGTCCTCACTCTCGTCTTCATCTTCGAGAACACCCGCAGCACCAAGATCCGCCTGCTCATCCCCGAGGTGACCGTCCCCCTGTGGATGGCGCTGCTCGGCACGGCGCTGATCGGCGCCCTGTGCGGGGCCTACTTCATGCGCAGGCGCAGGTGAGGGCGCGGCTCGCGCGGGCCTGCGCGGTGGCGGGCGGCGCGGCCGCGGCCACACTCCTTGCGGTCACCACGGCCGCCGCTGCCGGGCCCCCGGTGCCGGACTTCCGGGGCAAGACGCTGACCGGCGTCTACTCCGCCGTCGGCTTCCGCACCCAGGTCGACGTCCACGACCTCAGCGGCTTCCGGCGGCACGTCCTGTGGCCCGCCAACTGGAAGGTGTGCACCCAGTCCCCGGCGCCGGGGCAACGCCTCGAAGGCGAGGCCATCACCATCGGCGCGGTGAAGACCGGCGAACAGTGCCCCCGGACCTAAGAGCCTGTCTTTGAACCCCCGGGCCTCTCCCGCACCCCACTCCTGCGGCTAGCGTGGCGGGATGCCCGAACGTCTCATCCCGCTCGCCGAAGGCCCTCGCGTGGGCATACGTCACCTCACCCTCGCGGACGGCGCCGAGTTCACCGCACGTGCGAGCCAGAGCCGGGAGCTGCACCGGCCCTGGCTCTTCCCGCCGCGCACCGACGACACCTTCCGCGCGTACGCGGAGGGGCTCATCGCGGACCCGGGCAAAGCGGGGTACCTCGTGTACGAGAGGGACGGCGGTGGCGTCGCCGGATTCATCAACATCAACAACATCGTCCAGGGCGCCTTCCGCTGCGGAGCCCTCGGCTACGGCGCCTTCGCGCACGCCGCCGGGCGCGGTCTGATGAGCGAGGGGCTCGGGCTCCTCATGACGCACGCCTTCGAGGAGCTCGGCCTGCACCGCCTGGAATCCAACATTCAGCCGGGCAACGCACCCTCGATCGCACTGGTCCGCCGCGCGGGCTTCCGCCTTGAGGGCTTCTCGCCGGACTTCCTCTTCATCGACGGGGCCTGGCGCGACCACGAACGCTGGGCGATCACCGCCGACATGGCGCGGGCGGGGCGGACGGTCAGCGGCGCGACGGCTTCCGGTTGATCTTCATGGTGTCCATGTCCGTCGCCTTGGACCGCAGATCGCGGAAGCCGTGCCCCACGTCCTTGAGGATGTTTTCGGCCTTCTCCTCCGCGAGCGCCTCCGCCATCTCCTCGCCGTCCCCGGCGTCCGAGAGGACCACGAAGCGGTACGAGAAGTGCTGGAGCGCACGGTCGTAGGTGAGGGTGCCCTCCGGTGTGAACTGCATGTTCGCCAGGCCGTGTTCCTCGACGTCCGCGAGCAGAGCGGTCCGCGAAGCGTCCGTCAGCGCGTCCCACCTGCCCCGGACGATCACCCGGTAGGTGTGCTGCGTACCCATCTCCGCCCCGCTCTCCCGTTCGACGACACCGGCAGTGTTGAAAGGGCCAGCGTACGTCGCCGAGGATGGGCGGCATGCGGAATATCGTGCTCGTCGACGCACCCTCCAACCTGGGCCTGCGCCCGCCCGCCCCCGGCACCGTGCCCGGCTGCTACAAGCTGGCCGGAGCGCTGCGGGAGCGGGGCATCCTGCGGCGCCTCGGCGCCTTCGAGGGCGGCGTGGTGGTGCCACCCCGGTACGACCGCGGTGACTGGCAGGAGGGCGACGGCGTCTTCAACGCGGCCGCCATCGCCTCTTACACCCGTACGCTCGCCGACCGCATCGAGCACCACGTGCGCGGCGAGGACTTCGTCGTCGTGCTCGGCGGCGACTGCTCGATCCAGCTGGGTGCCGCGCTCGCCCTGCGCCGGATCGGGCGCTACGGCCTCGCGTCCATCGACGGCTCCGCCGACTTCCGGCACCCGGGCAACTCCGACCGGATCGGCGCCGCGGGCGGCGAGGAGCTCGCCATCGCGACGGGCCGCGGTCAGCGGGACCTCACCGACCTCGAAGGGCTGCGGCCCTACATGCGCGACGAGGACGTCTGCATCTTCGGCCTCAGGGACGGGGACGAGGACCGCGCGGAGTTCACCACCCTGAAGATCACCAATGCCACCGTCGGGGAGCTGCGGAAGTGGGGCGCCGAGAACATCGCGCGCGCCGTCGCCCAGACCCTGGAGGAGCCCGAACTCGACGGCTTCTGGGTGCACCTGGACGCCGACGTCCTCGACCCCTCGGTGATGCCCGCCGTCGACAGCCCCGACCCCGGCGGCCTGTTCGCCGAGGAACTCCTCGAACTGCTCCGGCCGTTCGTGCGCTCACCGCGCTGCGTCGGCCTCAACGTCACCATCTACGACCCCGACCTCGACCCGGACGGCAAGGCGGGCGACCTCCTCACCGATGTGATCGTGGAGGCTTTTGCACAATCCTGACCTGGGCGGGCTCTGGTCCACGACCCGCCGACCGTGTTCCATGGTGATCGTGAAGACGACCGTGCGACGCGACGTACTGACACTGCCCGCTGCCGCGCCGGGGCCCGAGAATCCGCTGCCGCCACTGCTGCCGCTGCGGAACGTGCACACCCTGGACGAGCGCGCCAAGGAAGGGCTGCCGCGCGACATGGCGCGGCAGCTCGGGTACGAACCGCTGCGTTCACCGCTGCCCACCCGGGTCCTCGACGCATACGGACGCGAGCGGACCGAGACGGCGCTCGACGTGCTCGTCGTCGAGAACGCCCGGCTGCGCGCCACCGTCCTGCCCGGATACGGTGGCCGCGTCCACTCCCTCCTGCACAAACCCACCGGGCGTGAACTGCTGTACCGCAACCCGGTGCTGCAGCCCGCCGCCTTCGCGCTCAACGGCGCCTGGTTCTCCGGCGGCATCGAGTGGAACATCGGCGCCACCGGCCACACCACCCTGTCCTGCGCCCCCGTGCACGCGGCGCGCGTGCGGGCGCCCGACGGCGGCGAGATGCTGCGCCTGTGGGAGTGGGAGCGGCTGCGCGACCTGCCCTTCCAGGTGGACCTGTGGCTGCCCGAGGACTCCGACTTCCTGCACGTCGGCGTCCGGATCCGCAACCCGCACGAGAAGCCCGCCCCCGTCTACTGGTGGTCGAACATCGCCGTGCCCGACGAGCGCAGAGTGCTCGCCCCGGCCGACGAGGCCTGGCACTTCGCGTACACGGGCGCGCTGCGCAAGGTCCCGGTGCCGGAGTTCGAGGGCGCCGACCGGACGTATCCGCAACGCAGCGAGTACCCCGCCGACTACTTCTACGACGTGCCGGACGGTGAGCGGCGCTGGATCGCCGCGCTCGACGACGAAGGGCACGGACTCGTCCAGACCTCCACCGACCTGCCGCGCGGCCGCAAGCTCTTCCTCTGGGGGACGGGGACCGGCGGCCGACGCTGGCAGGAGTGGCTCACCGAACCCGGCACGGGCGGCTATGCGGAGATCCAGTCGGGCCTCGCCCGCACCCAGCTGGAACACGTACGCCTCGATGCCGAGACCGAGTTCAGCTGGCTTGAGTCGTACGGACCGCTGTCCGCGGCACCGGAGCGCGTGCACGGGGAATGGGCGGACGCCCGCGGCGAGGTAGCGGCGCGGCTCGCCGACGCGCTGCCCCGCGAGGCGGTCGACACGGCCTACGAGGCGTGGCTGACCTGCGCCGACGCCGAGCCCGGCGAGGTGCTCGCCACCGGCTCTGGATGGGGTGCGCTCGAAGTCCTGCGCGCCGAGTACAAGCTGCCGGGGACGCCCTTCGCCGAGTCGACGCTCGGGCCCGACCAGGCGCCGTGGCTGGAGCTGCTGCACACGGGCGTCGTCCCCGAGCCGCGCAAGGTCGTGCCGCCCGGACCGACGCCGGTCGCGCCGCACTGGCGGGACATGCTGGAGACGGCGCCCGCGCGCCCGCTCGCCGAGTACCACCTGGGCATCGCCCAATGGCACGCGGGCGACCGGGCGCAGGCCGTGCGCAGCTGGGAGCGCGGACTCGAACTGGCCCCCTCCCGCTGGCCGTTGCTGCGCTGCCTCGCCGTCGCCGACCACGCCGAGGGCAACACGGAGCGGGCCGCCGACCGGTACGCGGAGGCCTTCGACGACCTGTGCCAGGAGCGCCGCGACGACGGGTCCGCGTGGACCGCCGCCACCGCGGCGCTCGGCAGGGAGGCCGTCACCGAACTGCTCGCCGCCGACCGCACGGAGGCGGCACGCTCGGTCTGGGACCGCCTGCGCGAAGCCACCCGCGCCGAGGGCCGCTTCCGTCTCCTCGAAGCCCAACTCCTCTACGCGGAGGGCGACATGGCCGGAGTCCGAGCCGTCTTCGAGTCCGGCTTCGAGGCGTCGGACCTCCGCGAGGGAGCGGAGACGCTGGGCGACCTGTGGACGGCGGCGACGGGCGAGGCGATACCGGCGCGCTACGACTTCCGGATGCGTCCGGCGGAGGGATAGGGCTCCGGCGCGGCGGTATCGCCCGGGTGGTCTCGCGTCAGACCAGTTCGCCGTCGCGGGCCACCACCCGGCCGCCGTGCACCACCATGTCCCGCTGCGGCATGTCCACGATCGCCTGCGGGACGCCCTCACCGCGTACGAGGATGAAGTCGGCCGGGGCGCCCGGGGTGAAGTCCGCGTGCTTCAGGCCCATGACGTCCGCGCCGCCGTGGGCACCCACGCGGTAGCAGTCCGTCAGCTCCTCGTCGAGGCGGACGTCGGTGACCCAGCCGAGGATGTGCGTGCGGTGCAGCATGTCCGCGTTGCCGAACGGGCTCCACGCGTCCCGCACGCCGTCGGAGCCGAGCCCGACGCGCACCCCGTGCTCGTTCAGCTTCGCGATCGGCAGGACCAGCGACTCGTTCGGCGCCACCGTCGTCAGGGAGATGTCGAGCTCGCCCAGGTCGGCCGCCATCGTGCCCAGCTCGCCGTCGGACAGGTTCGGCAGGCAGAAGACGTGACTGACCGTCACCTTGCCGTGCAGGGACAGCGCGCGGGTGCGGTCGATGATGGCACGCAGGACCTTCGTGCCCTTCTCGTCCCGGTCGTGCAGGTGGATGTCCACACCCACTCCGTGCCGGTCCGCGAGGCCGAAGACGAGGTCGAGCTGCTCGTCCATCGCGTGGTCGAAGCTGATCGGGTCGATGCCGCCGATGAAGTCGACGAGGCCGGAGCGGGCGGCCTCCTCCAGGAGTTCCGCCGTGCCGGGCGCGCGGACCACGCCGTGCTGCGGGAACGCCACGATCTGCACGTCGAGCGCGTGCCGCAGCCGGTCCCGCGCATGCGCGACGCCTTCGAGGCCCGCCAGGTCGTAGGCCGGTGCGACATCGGCGTGGGCCCGCATCGCACGGGTGCCCCGGGTCACGGCGTGCGCCATCAGGCCGTACGCCCGCTCCCCGACCGGACGCTGCTGGCTCTTGAACAGCTCCACGTCCTGGGCGACGTAGTCCGCGATGCCGCTCGCGGGCTTCCGCGTCACCCAGGAGCCGCCCCACGTCGTCTTGTCGGGGTGGATGTGCGCGTCCACGAGGGAGGGCAGCGCGGCCCGGCCGCCGCCCTCGACGACCTTGGCGCCCTTGGGGGCGGGCCGGTCGGAGATCCGGCCGTCGACCACCGTGAGGTCCACGGGCGTCCGCGCGCCGAGCGGGCGCACATTGCGGAAGACGACGGCCTTCCCGTGGTCGCGGTCACCGGACTCGCGAGCGTCACCGGACTCGCGCGCGTCGGCGGCCGCGGCCGTGCTGCCGGACGACAGCGCGGCTCCGGTACCGGCCAGGGCGGCGGCACCGGCGAGCATGCCGCGGCGGGACAGGGGTGTCATGGGGACTCCTTCGGGGCGTGCGGGCAGAGGGCAGAGGGCAGAGCGACAGGGGAGGGGAATCGCCGTCAGAGCGCGAAGCCCGAACGGATCACGCGCGCGGGCTTCTTGAGGACCGTGACGTCCGACAGCGGGTCGCCGTCCAGGAGCAGCGCGTCGCCCGCGAAGCCGCGCGCAAGCCGTCCCACCCGGTCTTCGAGGCCCAGCAGGCGCGCCGCGCCCGTGGTCGCCGTGCGGATTGCGTCGAGGGCGGAGAGCCCCGCCTTGCGCATCAGCTCCACCTCGCGGCCGATGGGGTCCACCTCGCCGCCGGAGGAGTCCGTACCGGCCGCGAGCGGCACGCCCAGCTCGTGGGCGGCGAGCACCGCGCGTTCGAGCACCGGCAGATAGGTGCGGCCGCGCTCGGCGAGCACCGGGTCGGAGGACTCGGCGAGCCCGGCGATGGCGGTGAGGGTCGGTGTGAAGTACGTTCCCCTGCGCCGCATTTCGCGCAGTGTGTGCTCGCCGACGAACGCCCCGTGCTCCAGCGAGCGCACGCCCGCCATGACGGCGTCGTGGCACCCCTTCTCGCTGTAGCTGTGGCACAGCACGCCCTTGCCGCCGCGCTTGGCGGCCGCGACGACGGCGGAGAGCTGCTCGCGGTCGTACACCTGGGCCAGCGGATCCTGCTCGGGGAGCCCGGCGCGTTCGTTGACACGGGTCTTGATGACATCGGCGCCGCGGGCCAGGTTCACCTCGACGACGCGGCGCAGCGCCTCGGGCGAGCGCACCCCGTCGCGCAGCGTGGCGAGCGGGGTGAGGTCGGGGTCGGCGAGGACCGTGTCGCCGAGGTCGGGTGTGACGAAGATGCCCGCGGCGCGCAGCCGGGGAGCCAGGTGCGGGGCCCGGCGCGCCAACTCCCTTACGGCGATGTCCTGGTAGAAGTTGGTCGAGCCGCTGCGGGCGGTGGTCGCGCCCTTGAGCACGGCGTCCCGCGCCTCGGCGGCGGTGTTCAGGTGGATGTGCGCCTCGACGAGGCCGGGCATGACCCACTTGCCGTGCGCGTCCACCACCTTGGCGCCCTCCGGCACATGGGTCCTGCCGCGGGCCCCGGCGGCGCGGACGACCCCGCCGACGATGACGACCACGGCGTCCTCGGTGACCTCGCCGGTCGCGGGGTCGAGCAGGGTGCCGCCGTCGATGACCAGGTCGCCGCGGGTGTGCCTGCCCGCGTCCGTGGCGGGGGCCGACGCGGCGGGCGTAGCGGCAGCGGCAGCGGCGGGCGGTACGGAGGCCGAGAGCGCCGCCGTGGTGCCCGCGAGCGCCGCCGCACCCGCGAGGATCCCGCGCCGGGTGAGCCGGGAAGGGGGCGGCGGGGTGTTCTCAACGCACATCGGGCGACTCCAGGGGAGGGGGGAGCGGAGGGGACGCGTCCGCCAGTTTGTATACCAAGGGTCTGAGCGGCGGCAAGGGTGGAGTGAAGGTGCGGGATGAATTGCGAGGCAAGTACCGAATACCCCAAGGGGTGCGATGTTCCTGGTATACAACCGGCCTGAGGGCTCAGGAGGCGAGGGGATCAGGGCCGCTATAGCGTGACGGGCATCCGCCGCAACGGGGACAGCGAGGAGACCGCCATGTCACTGCAGGTGAGCGCCGTCATGCTCGGCGTCGAGGACCTGGAACGCGCCAAGAAGTTCTATGTCGACGGCCTGGGCTGCGAGGTCGACCAGGACTATCCCGGATTCGTCCGGTGCAGCCTGGGACCGGGGTCCTCGATGCTGGCGCTGTACGAATGGGAGGCCGCCGCGCGTGACGCGGGCGTCCCCGCTGAGGGGTCCGGTTTCCGCGGCGTCTCGCTCCACCACCTCACCGACTCCCGGGGCGAGGTGGACGAGACCGTGGAGGCGGCGCGGGCCGCCGGTGGCACCGTGGTGAAGGAACCGGCCGCCACGGAGTGGGGCGGCTACTTCGGATACTTCAGCGACCCGGACGGCCATCTGTGGAAGGTCGCCACCACCGCCTGACGGCGGGCCGCGGGCCGCGGGCCGGTCAGCCGGAATCGCCGCCCGCCTCGAAGAGCGACCGCAGCGCGACCGCCTGGCTGTCCCGCACGTGGAGCAGCGTGCTCGCCGCTGCCGTGTCCTCGTCGCCCGCCGCGATCTGCCGGTAGATGAGCCGGTGCTGGGCCCGCATGTGGTCCGGCTCGGCGCGGATGCCGAACAGGAGCTGCAACTGCCAGCTCAGCTGCTCCATCGTGCGGGCGAGCAGCGGGTTGCCGGACAGGGCGACGATGCCCTCGTGGAACGCGGTGTGGGCGGCGACCTCGCGCGCCCCGTCGTCCGCGTCCGACGCCCGCTCGGCGTGGCCGAGAGTGGCGCGGAGCGCGGCGAGCCCAGGCGGCTCCTCCGGTGCGCAGCGCGCCACCCGGCGGGCCGAGAGCCGGGACGCCTGGACGGCGAGCGGCTCCCACACCTCGTACAGATGCCGTACGTCGTCGGGCTCCAGGCGGCGCACCCGCACACCGCTGTGCGGCAGGAGTTCGAGCAGGCCTTCGGCGACCAGTGAGCGCAGGGCCTCGCGGACGGGGACGCGGGACATCCGCAGCTCCTCGGCGACCTCGCGCTCCACCAGCCGCGCGCCGAGGGCGTAGCGCCGGTCGACGATGCGCTGCCGGACGGCCTCGCGGGCCTGGGCGCTCAGCGACGTCCGTTCGGCGCCGCCCGCAGCCGGGGCGCCGGTCGCCGGGGTGCCGGTCGCGCCACTCGCCGTACTGCCCGCCACGTGCACCGTCCTCCGCTCGGCCCGGGCCCGCGGCCCGGCGGGACGCCTGCCCCGCCGTGGAGGATACGGGTCAGCCTTCGGTGACGCGGCGGTCCACGTACTCGAACACGGAGCCGTCCGGGTGCATCGCGATGAGGTTGCGGCCCGCGGGGGTGGGGACCGGGCCCGCGATGACCCGCGCACCGGACGCGTTCAGGACCATGTACGCCTCGTCGACGTCCTTCACCGCGATGGTCGCCGAGACCTTGCGGAGCACCTCGATCTCCGCCTCCGGGCCGCTCATCAGCAGGAAGCAGCCGATCGCCGCGACGGAGACGCCGCCGCGCTCGAAGCGCATGGCCTTGCCGCCCGCGAGCCTTTCGTAGAACGCGACCGAGGACTCCAGGTCCTCGACGCAGATCCGCAGCGTGGTTCCCAGGATCTCCATGATTGGAACGCCCTCACCTCTTCGACCTGCCACCGGCCTCTCTGACCCGGCACCGGCTCCGCAACGATTTCATGATTGCCCGTCCGCCCGCCACCGCCTCCGGAGAGAAGATCCGCCAACTCCCGTACGCCCCAAGCGCGTCGGAAGCACGCCGGAAGCACGTCGGAGGGCGGCACCGTGCGGTGCCGCCCTCCGTTCGCTGTGCTGCCGCCCTCAGTCAGGACTGGGGACGGCTGCCGTGGTTCGCGCCGTTCTTGCGGCGGGCCTTCTTCTTACGGCGTCGCTTCGAGGACATGGATACCTCCGTCTTTCCGATGGTGCTTCCCGGGTGCGAATCCGGACGATCACGCCCCGCCTACCCTAGGGGACAACAGGTCATGGTGTGTCCTGCGTCACCCTGTGGGGTGGGGACGCACGCGGGGTGTTCTCCGTTAAGCCGCTGGTGCGCCGGGTACCCGGGCGCCATGACTGGTCCAGAGAATCCACTGTCCGGCCTCGACAAGGGCCTGACCGACGAACTGGTGCGGACGATCCGCGCCGAACTGCGCGAAGAGCTCCGCGAGCAGACCAGGAAGCAGCGGCGCAAGGCCACGCTCTACGCGGCGTCCGGCGCCGCCGCCCTCTACGCGGGCGCCGCGGCCGCGGTAGCCGTCGGCCTGGCCATCGCCCTCGGCCTGCCCGGCTGGGCCGCGGCCCTCATCGTGGCCGCCCTGCTCGGCGCGGCGGCGCTGCTGCTGCGCAACGCGGCCCAGCAGGGTCACGGGCGGGACACCGGGACGACGCCCGGCGCCGGGGCACTGCCCGAGCCGGGCGGCAGCGGCCTGACCGCCCCCGCCACTCCCGCCACTCCTCCCACTCCCGCAGCCCCCGTCGCCCCGCCGGGCGGACTCGCCGCGCCCGAGGTGCCGCCCATGCCGCCCACCGCGCCTCCGACGGGCCGCGCCGACGTCCCTGGCCGCGGTCGGTAGGAGGCGGCAATAGGCGACGGGTTCAGGCGGCGGCCGTCGCGGTGGTGACGGCGACGCGGGCCGCCTTGTGGGCGGGCCACAGCGAGGCGAGGAGCGCGACCGCCATGGCGACGGCGATGCCGCAGGCCAGGCGTCCCCAGGGCAGCACGAGCGTGTACCCGGCGACGGTGTCCTGGAGCGTGCGGCCGAGTGCCCAGCCCAGGAAGACGCCGAGCACGGTGCCGAGGACCGCGCCGAACGCGCCGACGATGAGCGCCTCCCAGCGGATCATGCGGGTGACCTGGCCGCGGTCGAGGCCGACGGCGCGCAGGATGCCGATCTCCTTCTGCCGTTCCAGGACCGAGAGCGCCAGGGTGTTGGCGACGCCGAGCCCGGCGATCAGGGCCGCCACGGTGAGCAGGGCGTAGAAGACGTCGAGCTGGTCGCCGATGCCGCCGCTGTACTCGGCCTGGACGGCGGGCCGGTCGAGGACGGTGAGGGCCGGGTCGTCGCCGAGTGCGTGGGTGAGTGCGCGGTACGTGGCCGGGCTCGCGCCACCGTCGGCGGCGACCAGGACGAGGTGCGTGTTCGGAGCCTTGTCGTAGCGGGCGATGAGGGAGTCGGCCGCCGTGATGCTGGGGAGCAGGTTGCTCTGCGGGTCGGCGCGGTAGACGGCTCCGATGGTGACCCGGCCGCTCGTCTCGCCCCGGCGCACGGACAGGCGCTGGCCGACGTGCCAGCCCGCCTCCTCCGCCTTGTAGTCGGCGACCGCGATCTGCCCTCGGGTGAGCGAGTCGAGCGACCCGCTGACCAGGTCGTAGCGCATCAGCCGTCCCACGGCGGCGGGGTCGACGCCGGTCAACACGGCCGGGCGGCCGCCGAGTTGATAGCCGGTGGACTGGTCGAGACCGCTGACCGTCGTGCCGGGCGTCGTGGCCGCGGCCTTCGTGTTGGCGGCGGTCAGCCGCGCGCTGTCGACCGCTGGCTTGACCAGGTAGTCCGCGGTGAAGTCATGCGTGGTGGCCCGCTCCAGGTAGTGGCTGGCGGAGGCGCCGAGGACGGACAGGCCGGAGGCGAGCGCCAGCGCGATGGTGAGCGCGGCGGCAGTGGCGCCCGTACGACGCGGATCGCGGGTCGTGTTGCGGGTGGCGAGGACGCCCTGCACCGGGCTGAGCCGCAGCAGCAGCGGGCGCAGCAGCGCCACGAACGGCCGCGCAAGCAGCGGGATCAGCCCGAGCACACCGACCACGGCGGACAGGGTGCCCACCCCGATGGCGGTGCGCGCGTCGCTGCCCGCGCCCACCGCCCCGTACACCACGACCAGGACGCCGACCGCGGTCAGCACGGCGCCCACGGCGGTGCGCCGGGAGCGGGCGATGGCGGGCGCCGGGGTCTCGCTGCTGGTGAGCGCCGTGACGGGCGCGATGGCCATGGCCCGGCGGGCGGGCAGCCACGCGGCGACGACCGTGAGCGCGGTGCCGAGCAGGAGGGTGCCGAGCAGGGTGGCGGGCGACAGGACGAGCGGGCCCGCCGGGGTGCCTGCCGTACCGAGGGCCTGGTTCAGCACGGCGGCGACGCCGGTGCCGACGGCCAGGCCGAGCACCGAGGAGGCGGCGCCGACCAGGACGGACTCGGCGAGCAGGATGCGGCGCACCTGCCGCCCGGAGGCGCCGAGCAGTCGCAGCAGGGCCAGTTCGCGGGTGCGGCGTCCGATCAGCATCGTGAACGTGTTGGAGATGAGGAAGGCGGCCACGAACAGCGCCACCAGCGAGAATCCCAGCAGGATCTGACCCATGGTGTCCTGGTCGCCGGAGGCGAGGTTCGCCTGGATGCGGCCGAGCATGGCACCGGTCGCCGCGCTGGCTCCCTTGGGCAGCAACGGGCCGATGCGGTCGGCGAGTTCGGGCGCGGCGGTGCCGCTCTTCGCGGTCAGCTCGATGCTCTGTACGTGTCCGGGTGCGGCGTAGAGGCGCTGGGCGGCCCGTGTCGTGAACAGGGTGAGGGTGCCGCCGTCGGTCAGGCGGTGCCCGTCGGAGGCGAAGACGCCGCTGAGCCGGTACGTCGCGGCGGACTGCCCGGTGCCGATGCGCACGCGGTCGCCCACGCGGTGGCCGCCCTGCGCCGCGGTGGCCGCGTCGAGGGCGATCTCGTCGTCGTGGGCCGGGCCGTGGCCCGCGGTGAAGCGGTAGGCGGCGTCGGTGCCGTCCGGGCCCGGGGCGTAGTTGCTGCCGCGGTGGGAGCTGCCGTCGCCGAGCAGCCGTCCTTCGCGGTCGGCCACGGCGGCGGAGCCGTCGACGCGGCCCGCGGCGTGTGCGACTCCCGGGACTTGGGCGAGCCGGGACACGAGCCGCTCGTCGAGGCCGGTCGCCGCCCCGCCGCCCGGCACGGCGTCGACGCCGACGTTGACGGCGATGCGGTCGTAGCCCGCCGCGGCATGCTCGGCGGCGGCGCCGGACCGGGTCTGGCTGAAGACGAGACTCCCGGCGGCGAACGCGACACCGAGGACGACGGCGAGGGCGGTCATCAGCAGACGCGCCTTGTGCGCGAGGACGTTGCGCAGTGCGGTACGGAACATGGGAAACGGATCCTGAGGCAGGTGGGTCTTTTGGGGGGTGGGAGGGGGGTGTGCGGCGGTGCCGCGTCAGCCGGTAACTGCGCGCGGGTCGAAGTCCTTCATGCGCTCAAGGACACGCTCCGCGCCGGGCCGCACCATCTCGTCGACGATCCGCCCGTCGGCGAGGAAGACGACACGGTCCGCATATCCGGCGGCGACGGGGTCGTGGGTGACCATGACGACGGTCTGGCCGAGGTCGCGCACCGAGTCGCGCAGGAAACCGAGGATCTCCGCCCCGGTCCGCGAGTCGAGGTTGCCGGTCGGCTCGTCGGCGAAGACGATCGCAGGCCGGGCCGCGAGCGCGCGGGCGACGGCGACGCGCTGCTGCTGCCCGCCGGAGAGTTCGGCCGGGCGGTGGTGCAGCCGCCCGGTCAGGCCGACCATGGCGATCACATGGTCCAGCCACTGCCGGTCCGGGCGGCGCCCGGCGATGGTCAGGGGCAGCGTGATGTTCTCCAGGGCGGTCAGTGTGGGCAGCAGATGGAACGCCTGGAAGACGAAGCCGATGCGGTCCCGGCGCAGCTCGGTCAGCTGCCGGTCGTCGAGCCGGTCCAGCTCCGTGGTCCCGATGCGCACGGACCCGGACGTGAACGAGTCCAGGCCCGCCACGCAGTGCATCAGGGTCGACTTGCCGCTGCCGGACGGGCCCATGATCGCGGTGAACTCGCCCTGCCGGAACGCGATGTCGACCCCGTCGAGGGCGCTGACACGGGCCTCGCCGCTGCCGTAGATCTTGTGCAGATCGCTGGTGGCCGCGGCGACGTGGCCGCGGGCGTGGGCGTGGGCGTGGGCTTGGGCTTGGACGGCGGTCATGGAGGACTCCTGCTCGGTGCGTGGCGTGCGTGGCGTGCACGTCGAAGGCTCCGTGAGCGGTGTATCAGCGGCTGATCCGCGCCCGCGCCGTGGCGTATCAGTTCCGCGGCAGGTGCAGCACGGCGACGGCTCCGCCGCCCTCGGCGTCGCTCAGCCGCAGCTCGGCGCCGAGTACGCGGGCCTGGCCCAGGGCGATGGTCAGGCCAAGACCGTGGCCGCCGCCGCGCTCCTGCGCACCGGTGCGGAAGCGGCGCGGCCCCTCCCGCAGCAGGTCGGCGGGGAAGCCGGGGCCGTGGTCGCGGACGGCGACGCTGTGCTCGGCGACGGTGACCTCGACGGGCGCACGGCCGTGCCGGTGCGCGTTGACGACGAGATTGCCGACGATCCGTTCGAGCCGCCGCGGATCGGTCCGCACCACGGGCTCGGCCGTCGTGACGACCTCGGTGGACAGTCCCGTGCGCGCGACCGCCTCCCGCACCACCGCGGCGAGGGGGACGGGGGCCCGGGACGCCTGTTCCGCGCCCGCGTCGAGCCGGGAGACCTCCAGCAGGTCCTCGACCAGGTCGCGCAGATCGCGGATCCGGGCCCGCAGCAGATCCTCGGTCTCGCCGGGCGGCAGCAGATCGGCGGCGGCCAGCAGACCGCCGACCGGGGTCCGCAGCTCGTGCGCGACGTCCGCGGTGAACCGCCGCTCGGAGTGCAACTGCCGCCCCAGGCTGTCCGCCATGGCATCGACGGCGGCGGCGATGCCGGAGATCTCGTCGCGCCCCCCGGTGGGACCCGTACGGGCGTCCAGGTCCCCGGCGGAGATCCGGCCCGCGGTCTGCGACACACGGTGCAGCCTGCGCCCCAGGACGCCGGAGCCGAGGACCGCGAGCGGTGTCACCACGGCCAGGGCCACCAGGGAGGCGACCGTCATACTCATGTCGAGGCGCCGGAGGTCGTGCAGCCGGGGGCCCATGTTCACCTGGTAGGCAAGGACCTTGCTGCCCGGGCCGCCGACCCGCTGGGCCGCCCACATCGAGGGGCCGACGCTACCGTCCACCCGCCGGTCGTCGGCGGTGTGCCGTGCGCCGTCGGACGGTTCGCGCAGCGCGGTGGGCAGATCCGCCGGATCGATCTGGACGCCGTCGGCCAGGACGCCGCCGCGCCGGTAGGTGTCCACCGCCGAGTAGAGGCTGTTGAGCGCCTCGGCCTCGGCGCGGGCGTTGATGTCCCACCGGGTCCAGACGTGCACCATGACGCCCACGGTGGCGGCGACGAGACCGGCGCTGGCCGCCGCCAGTGCCGCGATCTTCCACCGCACCGGCACTCCGCCCCGGTCGGACCGGAACGGGCGGGTGTCGTGCTGCGCCGCGTCAGCCTGTGTCGCGTCGGTCCGCCCCGCGTCGGTCCGTCCCGCGTCAGTCCGTGCCACGTCAGCGCCTGAGCTTGTAGCCGAAGCCGCGGACCGTCTCGATCCGGTCCCGCCCGATCTTCCTGCGCAGCCGCTGGACGCACAGGTCGACGACGCGGGTGTCGGCGTCCCAGCCGTAGTCCCACACATTGCGCAGCAGCGCATGCCGGTCGAGGACGATCCCAGGCTCGGCCGCGAATTCAAGCAGCACCTTCAGCTCGGTGGGTGTCAGGGCGACCGGCGCATCCCTGACGGTCACCACCATGCCGCCCATGTCGATGCGCAGCTCCCCGAACTCCACGACACCGGGCCCGGACTGCGGCGTCTGCTCCGTCCCCTGGCCGTCCGTGGGCCGCGGGTAGGTCGCGCGGCGCAGCAGCGAACGGATCCGTGCGACCAGGACGTAGGTGTCGACGGGCTTGACGACGTAGTCGTCGGCCCCGGCCTCCAGCCCGGCGACCACATCCAGTCCGTCGCCGCGCGCGGACATCATCAGCACGGGTACGAGGCTGGTCTCGCGCACCTTGCGGCACAGTCCGATGCCGTCGAGGCCGGGCAGCATCACGTCGAGGATCAGCAGGTCGAAGTCCTGCTCCCGGAAGTGCTCCAGCCCTGCCAGGCCGTCGCCCGCGGTCCGCACCCGATAGCCGTACCGCTCCAGGGCCGTACCGAAGGAGCGACGCATCAGGTCGTCGTCCTCCACCAGCAGAATGCGCTCGGCGTTTTCGGGCGGCGGACTGGACGACATGAGGGAGGGGCCTTTCGAACGGCTCGACGACTCGATGGAGCGGAAGGTGCGGACGAGGAGGTCGGGGCGGCACTGCTGATCCCGCCGGTGTCCCGTTCGAACCATATGCGAGACATGGCACGTCGAACCGCCCGAGCCCGCGCCCGAGCCGCGCCCGACCCCGAGTCATCGATACAGCAGCCCGGCCGCAGCCACGTATCAACCGATGCTCAACCGCGCATCACACGACCCGGAACTCCTCGACCTCCCCCGTCCGCAGCTGCAGACCGTGCCCGATGCCGCCGTCCGGGCGGATCACGCCCCCGGTCGGGTCGAGCGCCCCGTCGAAGAACATCGACTCGATCCGCACGTGATCGTGGTACCACTCGACGTGCCGCAGGTTCGACACGCACGCGGCGACCGCGGCATGCGCGTGCGGCGCGCCGTGCGCCGAGACCTCCAGGCCGTGCGACTGCGCGAGGGCCGCGGCACGCAGCCACTCCGTGAGACCGCCGCAGCGCGTCGCGTCCACCTGGAGGCAGTCCACGGAGGGGATCATGCGGGCGAAGTACGGGAGGTCGTACCCGTACTCTCCCGCCGTCACGTCACACACCAGCGCGTCCCTGACCAGCGCGAGCCCCCGCAGGTCGGCCGACGACACCGGCTCCTCGAACCAGCCCACGCCGTGCTCGGCGAGCACCCGGCCCACCCGCACCGCCTGCTTGCGCGTGTAGCCGCCGTTCGCGTCGACGTACAGCTCGGCCTGCGGGCCGATGACGTCCCGCGCGGTGCGGACCCGGGACACGTCGCGGGCGGCCGCCCGGCCCCAGCCCTCCCCGACCTTTATCTTGACGCGCGGTATGCGCTGGCCGTGCACCCAGCCGTTGAGCTGCGCCGCCAGATGCGTGTCGTGGTACGTCGTGAAGCCGCCGCTCCCGTAGACGGGAACCTCGTCGCGGGCCGCCCCGAGGAGGCGTACGAGAGGCAGCTCCAGGAGGCGCGCCTTCAGGTCCCACAGCGCGATGTCGACCGCCGAGATCGCGCACCCGGCGGCACCGGCCCGGCCGGTGTTGCGGACCGCCTTCGTCATCTCGTCGTGCGCGGCGGGGATGTCGAAGGCGTCGAGGCCCTGGACCACGGGGGTGAGCAGCTCGTCCGCCAGGGTGGCCACGGACGCGGGGGCGTAGGTCCAGCCGGTCCCCGTCGCGTCGCCCGCCGTGATCTCGACGACGACGATGGTCGTGGTGTCCCAGGACAGGGTGCCGTCGGCCTCCGGCGCGTCCGCGGGCACCGTGTACGCGGAGACGGCGGGTCGTTCGATGGGGACTTCCTGCTTCATCGGACCGTTCCTCAGTCGTGCCCGTCGGGAGCCGACGGCGCGAGCCGTCACCGGGAAGGGCGGGCGGGGCGGGGCGGATACGGCTGCGGGTAACCCCGGGAGGCGGGCGCAAACGGCGGTCGCGCGGCGTCCCTCCGGCGTGGTATTCGCGCCCAGCACAGGGGAGTGAGGCGGTCCGGACCGGGGTTTGGCGTCCGCCGCGCAGGGGCACGCGGGGGGTCACGACCCCGCCGGATTCGACCCCTTTCGACCCGCCGGAGGAGCACTGTGAGCCGATCCCGCATCGTCGTCGTCGGAGCCGGCTTCGCCGGTTACCGCACCGCCCGCACCCTGTCCCGGCTGGCCCGTGACAGGGCCGACATCACCCTGCTCAACCCGACCGACTACTTCCTCTACCTGCCGCTCCTGCCCCACGTCGCCACCGGTGTCCTGGAGCCCCGCCGGGTCACCGTCTCCCTCTCCGGCACGCTGCCCCACGTGCGCCTCGCGCTCGGTGAGGCCGACGGAGTCGACCTGGAGCGGCACCGGGTGACGTACACCGACCCCGAAGGGGGACGCGGCGAGCTGCCGTACGACCGGCTCGTCCTCAGCGTGGGCAGTGTCAACAAGCTGCTGCCCGTGCCGGGCGTCGCCGAGCACGCACACGGCTTCCGCGGCATGCCCGAGGCGCTGTACCTGCGCGACCACATCACCCGCCAGACAGAGCTCGCCGCCGCGGCACCGGACCCGGAGACATGCCGGGCCCGCTGCACGTTCGTAGTCGTCGGCGCGGGCTACACCGGGGTGGAACTCGCCGCCCACGGAAGCCTGTTCACCGACGCGCTGGTCCGCAAGCAGCCGCTGCGACAGGGCATACGGCCCCGCTGGCTGCTGCTGGACATCGCGGGCCGCGTGCTCCCCGAACTCGACCGGCGTCTTTCGGTCACCGCCGAGCGCGTCCTGAGGCGGCGCGGTGTGGACGTCCGCACCCGGACCTCCGTCAAGGAGGCCACATCGGTCGGGGTGCTCCTGGACGACGGAGACGCCGTCGACACGCGCACGCTCGTCTGGTGCGTCGGCGTACGTCCCGATCCGCTCGTCGCCGGACTCGGACGGCCCCTGCAGAAGGGGCGCCTGTGCGTCGACACCTGCCTCCAAGTGCCGGGCCACCCCGAGGTGTTCGCGTGCGGCGACGCGGCGGCCGTGCCCGACCTGACCAGGCCCGGCGAGGTCACCCCGATGACCGCGCAGCACGCCTGGCGGCAGGGCGCGACGGCCGGGCGCAACGTCGCCGCGTCCCTCGGCATCGGCACGCGCCGCGCCTACCGCCACCGCGACCTGGGCTTCACCGTCGACCTCGGCGGCGCCCAGGCCGCCGCCAACCCGTTCGGCGTGCCGCTGTCGGGCCCGCTCGCCGGAGCCGTCACCCGCGGCTGCCACCTCGCGGCCCTGCCGGGAAACCGTGTCCGCGTCGCCGCGGACTGGCTCCTGGACTCCGTACTCCCGCGCCAGGCGGTCCAGTTGGGCCTGGTCCGTTCGTGGTCGGTGCCTTTGGAGTCGGCGTCCCCCGAACTGGCCCGCCTGCCGCGCCCGGACGCCCACGACAACGACCGTCACCCGCAAGCCCCCGGCCATTCGCCACCCAAGGAGGAGCCCGATGACGAACAACAGTGACCAACTCGAAGCCGTCGCACGGCAGTTGCGGGTCGATTCGGTGCGGGCCGCGGCCGCCGCGGGATCCGGCCACCCGACCTCGTCCATGTCCGCGGCCGATCTGATGGCGGTGCTCATCGGGCGCCATCTGCACTACGACTTCGACCGGCCCGACCACCCCGGCAACGACCGGTTCATCCTCTCCAAGGGCCACGCCTCACCGCTCCTCTACGCCGCGTACAAAGCGGCGGGGGCGCTCACCGACCATGAGCTGCTCACCTTCCGGGGGCGGGGCAGCCGTCTCGAAGGGCACCCCACACCCCGTGCCCTGCCCTGGGTCGAGGTCGCCACCGGCTCGCTGGGGCAGGGGCTGCCCGTCGGCGTCGGCATGGCCCTGTCCGGCAAGCGGCTCGATCGGATCCCCTTCCGCGTCTGGGTGCTGTGCGGCGACAGCGAGCTGGCGGAAGGATCGGTGTGGGAGGCCGCGGAGCACGCCGGGTACGAGCACCTCGACAACCTCACCGCGGTCGTCGACGTCAACCGGCTCGGCCAGCGCGGACCGACCCGCCACGAATGGCAGTTGAGCGCCTACGCCGACCGCTTCAGGGCCTTCGGCTGGCACGTCGTCGAGACCGACGGACACGACGTCGACGCCGTCGACCGCGCCTGCCAGGAGGCGCGCTCCACCGTGGGGCAGCCCACCGTCGTCCTCGCCCGCACCGTCAAGGGCCGGGGCGTCGCCTCCGTGGAGAACCGCGAGGGCCTGCACGGCAAGCCGCTGCCGGACCCGGAGGCGGCCGTCGAGGAACTGGGCGGCGTACGCGACGTACGCGTGCAGGTGCGCAGCCCCGCCGCCGCCCGTGCCATGCACGCCGTGCGCAGCGGCCACCTCGAACTCCCGCGGCACGCCCTGGGTGAGGCCGTCGCGACCCGCACCGCCTACGGCCAGGCGCTCGCCGCGCTCGGCACCGCACGCGGTGACGTGGTGGCCCTGGACGGCGAGGTCGGCGACTCGACCCGGACGGAGTACTTCGCCAAGGAGCACCCCGACCGGTTCTTCGAGTGCTACATCGCCGAACAGCAACTCGTCGCCGCAGCAGTGGGGTTGGCGGCGCGCGGCTGGGTGCCGTACGCGTCGACGTTCGCCGCGTTCCTCACCCGCGCCCACGATTTCATCCGGATGGCCGCGGTGAGCGGCGCCGACATCAACCTCGTCGGCTCGCACGCCGGTGTCGCGATCGGGCAGGACGGCCCGTCCCAGATGGGCCTGGAGGACCTGGCGCTCTTCCGCGCGGTGCACGGCTCCACGGTCCTGTACCCGTGCGACGCCCACCAGACGGGGCAGCTCGTCGCGTCGATGGCCGGGCTCGACGGGATCAGCTACCTGCGTACGTCACGGGGGGACGCGCCCGTCATCTACGGGCCCGAGGAACAGTTCCCCATCGGCGGCTCCAAGGTGCTGCGCGCCAGTGACGAGGACCGGCTCACCGTGGTCGCCGCGGGCGTCACCGTCCACGAGGCGCTGGCCGCCGCGGCGGCACTGGACCGCGAGGGCATCGCGGTGCGCGTCGTCGACCTGTACTCCGTCAAGCCCGTCGACCGCGCCACCCTGCGCGAGGCGGCCGAACGCACGGGCTGCCTCATGACCGTCGAGGACCACCGGGAGCAGGGCGGTCTCGGCGACGCGGTCCTCGATGCGTTCACCGACGGCAGGCCCGTGCCGCGGCTGGTGCGGCTCGCGGTGCGGACGATGCCCGGCTCGGCGTCGCCCGAGGAGCAGTTGCACGCCGCGGGCATCGACGCGCAGTCGATCGCGGCGGCGGCCCGCCTCCTGGTGGAGGAGGGGGTGGTCCGCTGAGTCGGCTGAGTACGCTGAGCCCGCTGAGTGCGAGGCGCCCGGAGGCGGCGGTCAGTGGGAACGCCCCGCCCGGAACCAGGAGTTGGCCGCCGGGCGGAACATCAGCACCGTCGCCGTGAGCGCGGCGGCGAGGTGCAGCACACCGCCGACCCCGGACAGGACGTCGACGAAACCCGGTGGCCACCGCGACGAGCTGAGCGCCGGACCGAGCAGGGACAGCGCGCCGGTCGCCCCGAGCCCGCCGACCAGCGCCCAGCGCGCCCAGCGCACGCCCTGGCGCATCCGCACCGCCAGCAGGACCGTCGCCGCGAGCACCGCCATGTGGAGCGGCAGGAGCGACAGGAGAGGGAGGCCGCCGACGGCCGTCATGAAGACGCCCGCGGCGGCCGCGGTGAGCCAGAGCGCGAAGGCCGTCTTCACTGCGCCGGGAGCCGGTGCCCCGTCGGGGCCCGGGAGCATGCGGGCCAGGGGCAGCGCCAGGGGGCGCGGCTCGTGGGAGCGGGGCCGGGGGCGAGGGGCGCGGGGGAGACCGGTGCCGGGCGTCGCGTGCGTGGTGCGGGTCGGGTCGGTGTGGTGCGTCATGGCGGGCCTCCGGGGCGCGGGATCGATGGCGGGGCCGGTCTTGGGACCGGGTGGGAGATCGGTTGTGGAACCGGGTGGGGATCGGTTGTGGGACTTCGATCCTTCCGGTCCTGCCGCCTCGGGGCACGCCCGTCGGCCCCCGGTTTCCGGGTGGTGCCAGCCACCCTCCCGACCAGGGCGAACCCCACCCCGCACCACTGAATCTCAAGCTGCGCGGGCTACGCGGCCGAGTGTCGCGGTATCCGGCCGCACACGGACCGACCACGTTTGGCCAAGGCTCATCGGGTAACTCGGTCGTCGAGGTGAACATGGTCAATACGCCACGTAAGACCACAGACGGCAAGTCATCAGCTCAAAAGACATCCGAGAGCAAGGCGCCGGAGAGCGAGAAGGCATCGCTGCCGGGCCCCATGGCAGTCCTCCGCAACGCTCGCGAGCAGCTCGCGGAGCTGACCGGTATGACACCCGAATCGGTGTCTTCCTTCGAACGCACCGAAGACGGCTGGCTGTTGGAGATCGAGGTCCTCGAACTGTCCCGTGTCCCCGACACGATGAGCCTCCTCGCGAGCTACGAGGTGCAGTTGGACCCGCAGGGCGAACTCACGGGCTACCGCCGCCTGCGCCGTTACGAGCGCGGGCGCTCGGAGCCCCGCGGCACCGGCGCCCATTAGGACCGAAGGACCGAAAGACAGACCGCAAGACAGACCGCAAGGAACCCCCAGCGAACCCCGAGAGCAGAACAAGACCAAGGAGGCACCGTCGGCATGACCGTAGTCCCGGCACAACAGTCCGGCGGCGGAGGCGGCACCAGTGGCCTGTACGACGTCGTGGAGCTCATCCTCGACCGAGGACTCGTCATCGACGCCTTCGTACGCGTTTCGCTCGTCGGCATCGAGATCCTGAAGATCGATGTCCGTGTCGTCGTCGCGAGCGTCGACACCTATCTCCGGTTCGCCGAGGCGTGCAACCGCCTCGACCTGGAGACCGGACAGAAGAAGGACCCCGGACTGCCCGGCCTCGTCGGCGAGATCACGGAGTCCGGTGCCAAGGGCAAGTCCAAGGGCGCGCTCTCCGGAGCCGCCGAGACCATATCGGACGCTTTCAAGCAGTCCCGTGAAGAGGGCGATCGGCAGAGCGAGGAGCGGCCGCGGGCCCGGCGCTCGACCTCCCGCCGGAAGGAGGAGCAGGAGTGACCACGTACGTGTACGGCATCGCGAGCAGCTCCCATCCGGCGCTGCCGGACGGCATGGAGGGCATCGGCCGACCGGCCTGCCCCGTGCGCGTCCTGAAGAACGGCGACCTCGCCGCCATCGTGAGCGACGCCCCCGAGGACCTGAAGCCCAAGCGGCGTGATCTGCTCGCGCACCAGAACGTCCTGTCGGAGGCCGGTGCCGCGGGTGCCGTGCTCCCGATGCGCTTCGGCAGCCTCGCACCGGACGACGACACGGTCGTCTCCGTGCTCGGAGAGCGCGCCGGACACTACGAGGAGCGGCTGCGTACGCTCGACGGCAAGGTCGAGTACAACGTGAAGGCCACCCACCACGAACAGGCCGTACTGCACCAGGTTCTCGCCGAGAACCCGGAGCTGCGCGCCATGGTCGAGGCCAACCAGCGCCAGGGCGGCGGCACCCACGAGCAGAAGCTGCAGGTGGGCGAGATGATCACCGCCAGCGTGCGGGCCCGCGAGACGAGCGACGCCGTCCAGGTGCGACGCGCGCTCGAACCGGCCGCCGAAGCGGTCGGCGAGGGCCCCGAGAGCACCGGCTGGCTGGCGAACATCTCGTTCCTCGTGAACCGCAAGACCGCCGAGGGCTTCCTCTCGGCCGTCGAGGAACTCCGGGCCACGCAGCCGCACTTGGACCTGCGGGTGCACGGTCCGCTGCCCCCCTACAGCTTCGTCGACCCGGGGCCTTCCGAGCCCGCGGAGTGACGGCGACGGCATGGGGCTGATCGGCGAACTGCTCCTCCTGCCTCTGGCTCCTGCCCGCGGCTCCCTCTGGGTGCTCAGGCAGGTGGTCGACGAGGCGGAGCGGCAGTACTACGACCCCTCGGCGATCCGTCGTGAACTCTCGCGCCTCGAGGAACTCCTGGAGGCGGGGGAGATCGACGAAGCCGAGTTCGAACGGTGCGAGGACGAGCTCCTCGACCGACTGCAGCACAGCACAGGACGGGACTTCTGATCATGAACCGACTAGCAGTGGGCCTGGCCGTGGGCGCGGGATACGTCCTCGGACGCACGAAGAAGGCCAAATTCGCGTTCGCCGTCGGCAGCATGGTGGCGGGCAAGCGGCTCAATCTGAGCCCGAAGGCGCTGGGTCAGCTGGTGACCCAGCAACTGGAGAACAATCCGCAGTTCAAGGAGATCGGCGACCAACTGCGCCAGGACTTGAGGGGCGTGGGCAAGGCCGCCACCGGATCCCTCCTCACCCGGCAGCTCGACGGCCTCGCCGACCGTCTGCACGACCGCACCCTCGGCGTCCAGGACCGCATATCAGGTGTGGTGCCGGACGACGTCAAGGACGTCAAGGGTGTGAAGAGCGTCGTCGGCAAGGACGACGAGGAGGAGGCCGAGGGCCGCAACGAGGACGAGGTCGGCGAGGACGAGGGCGAGGAGTCCACGTCCGATTCCGAGTCCACGTCCGATTCCGATTCCGCGTCCGGGAGCGGTTCCGGGCCCCGCTCCGAGCGGTCCGGGCAGCGCAAGAAGCCACCGGCGAAGAGGGCCGCACCGAAGACGGGAGCGAAGCCCGCCTCGAAGCCCGCCCCGAAGGCGGCCGCGAAGAAGGCCCCGGCCAAGAAGACCGCGCAGAAGACGGCCCGGAAGAGCACGGCCGCTGCCGCCGGAGGCACCGCCCGCAGGGCCACCTCGTCGGCCCGATCGGGCGGCGGCAGGACGAAGGGAGGCAGCGACCATGGCTGAATCGCAGCTGAGCAACATCACGCACAGCCCGGCCGCCGACCGCCTGAAGGAGGAGGCGCAGGCCTACCTCATGGCGCAGGCCGAGCGCATGCTCGTCGGCGTCGGTCACCGGCTCGGCGGTGCGACCGTCAAGCTGAACGACATCGCGGAGGGCAAGAGCCCCGGCTTCGGCAAACTGGCGGCCCAGGCGGGCAAGAAGGTCGCCGAGGGCAAGGGCCCGGTGCGCAGCGCGCTGGAACTCGGCGGCAGCCACCTGAAGGACAAGGTCACCGACGCCTTCAAGGGCCTCGGCGGCAAGCGCAAGAAGGGCGGCGCGGGCCAGAAGCCCACCGTCATCCTGGAGTACGTCGACGTCGGCGTCCCGCTGCGCGAGGCGTACGACCAGTGGACCCAGTACCAGGAGTTCTCCACCTTCGCCAAGGGCGTCAAGGGCGCCACCGTGGCGAGCGACACGGACTCCGACTGGAAGCTCAAGGTCTTCTGGTCCAACCGCAGTTGGAAGGCGCACACCACCGAGCAGGTGCCGGACCAGCGCATCACCTGGACCTCCGAGGGCGGCAAGGGGACGACGAAGGGAGTCGTCACCTTCCACTCGCTCGCCGAGAACCTCACCCGGGTGCTGCTGATCATCGAGTACTACCCGAAGGGCCTCTTCGAGAAGACCGGCAACATCTGGCGCGCCCAGGGCCGCAGGGCCCGTCTGGACCTCAAGCACTTCGCCCGGCACATCACGCTGCGCGGCGAGGCGAGCGACGGCTGGCGCGGAGAGATCCGCGACGGCGAGGTCGTCGTCAGCCACGAGGACGCGGTGGCCGAGGAATCCGAGGGCGAGTACGAGTCCGATGAGGAGCACCCGGAGGACGAGCCGGAGTCCGAGTACGACGAGTACGACGAGGGCGACGAGGGCGACGAGGGCGAGCCTGCGGAGGAGTACGAGGAAGAGGAGGAGGCCGAGGAGGGCGCCCCCGAGGAGGAGGCCGAGGACGAGCCCGAGGGCGAGTACGACGAAGAAGAGGCCGAGTACGAAGAAGAGCCCGAGGCCGACGACGAGAGGCAGCGCGAGTACGCCGGGTCGGCCGGTGGTGGGCGGGACCGTCGATGACGGCCTCCCCCGGCAGCGGGCTCCCCGGCCCGTACGGTAGCGGCGGTGGCGGGGCCAACCTCGCCGACATCCTGGAACGCGTCCTGGACAAGGGCATCGTCATCGCCGGTGACATCAAGATCAACCTGCTCGACATCGAACTGCTCACCATCAAGCTCCGCCTCATCGTCGCCTCCATCGACAAGGCCAAGGAGATGGGCATCGACTGGTGGGAGGACGACCCGGCGCTCTCCACCGGGGCGCGCCGCGCCGAACTCTCCCGGGAGAACGCCGAGTTGAGGCAGCGCCTGGCGGAGCTCGAAGAACGGAAAGCCCTGGAGCCGGCCCAGAAGGAGACACGTGAGCGCCGCAAACGATGACGCGAACGGCGGCGGACCGCACCACGACGACCTGCGGTACGTCTACGCGGTCTGCCGCCCCCTCGCCGCACCGCTCGCCGCCGACCTCACCGGGGTCGGCGGCGAGCCGCCACGCCAGCTCGTCCACGGGGACCTGGTCGCCCTGGTCGGCCCGGTGCCGGAGCGGGACTTCGCGGAGAAGCCCCTGCGCGGGCACCTCGAAGACCTGGACTGGCTCTCCGGGACGGCCCGCGCGCACCAGCGTGTGATCGACGCGCTCACCACGGTCACCTGCCCGCTGCCCCTGCGCCTCGCGACCGTCTTCCGGGACGACAGCGGCGTACGCACCATGCTGGAGGACGGGGCTGAGCGCTTCCACCGCGTCCTGGAGCGGATCGACGGACGCGTGGAGTGGGGCGTGAAGGTCCACATGGAGAGCGACCACGTGGACAACGAGGTGAGCGCGGAGAGCGGTGGGGCCGTCTCCGGGCGGGACTACCTGCGTCGGCGGCGCAGTCGGCGCACGGCGCAGGAGGCGAACTGGCAGCGGGCCGAGGACTTCGCGCAGGCGCTGCACGAGCGGCTCGCGGGGCGGGCCGACGGTTCCCGGCTGCACGCGCCGCAGAACTCGGAGCTGTCCCGCGCGCCGGGCCGCAACGTGCTCAACGCGGCCTATCTGGTGTCCCGCACCCACTCCGAGGAGTTCGTCGAGCTCGTGGACCGCACCAAGGGCGATGAGCACGGGACGAGCGGCCTCCGGGTGGAGCTGACGGGGCCGTGGGCGGCGTACTCCTTCACGGGGGACGCGGGGGACGCGGGGGACTCGGGCGACGAAGAGGACACCTCCGTATGACCGTCGTCGAACGCCGGGAAGTCGCCCTGGTCGATCTGCTCGACCGGCTCCTCGCGGGCGGCGTGGTCATCGCGGGTGACATCACCCTGCGGATCGCGGACGTCGATCTCGTACGCATCGACCTGAACGCATTGATCAGTTCGGTGAACGAGCAGGTGCCCGCGCCGTGGCCGGAGACGGAGTAGCCCCATGAACACAGGCCGAGATGCGAACACCGACCGCCGGGGGCGCATGAACCTCGACCCCGACACCGTGGAGCGGGACCTGGTGAAACTGGTCCTGACCATCGTCGAGCTGCTCCGTCAGCTGATGGAGCGGCAGGCGGTGCGCCGCTTCGACACCGGTGAGCTGACCGAGGACCAGGAGGAACGGATCGGCCTCACGCTGATGCTCCTGGAGGACCGGATGGCCGAGCTCCGGGGCCGGTACGGGCTGCGGCCCGAGGACCTCAATCTGGACCTCGGGCCGCTGGGCCCGCTGCTCCCCAGGGAGTGAGGAGGGAGCGAGGCGTCACTTCCGGCAGAGGACCTCGCCGTGCAGTACCGCGAACCACGCGTCCTCGCGCGCGCCCCACTCCCGCCACGCCGCGGAGACCGCGTGCAGCCGCTCGGCGTCGGCGTGGCCGCCCTCCAGCGCGCGGTCGGCGTAGGCGGAGGCGAGGGTGCGGTCCGCCCACAGCCCGCTCCACCAGGCGCGCTCCTCCTCGGTGCTGTAGCACCAGGTGTCCGCGGTCGCGGTGACGTCCGTGAAACCGGCCGCCAGGGCCCAGGACTTGAGACGGCGCCCCGCGTCGGGCTCGCCGCCGTTGGCGCGGGCCACCCGCCGGTACAGGTCCAGCCAGTCGTCCATGGCGGGCAGTTGCGGGTACCAGGTCATCGCCTCGTAGTCCGCGTCGCGGACCGCGACGATGCCGCCGGGCTTGCAGACCCGCCGCATCTCGCGCAGCGCCCGCACCGGATCGCCGACGTGCTGGAGCACCTGGTGGGCGTGGACGACACAGAAGGAGTCGTCGGGATAGTCGAGGTCGTGCACGTCGGCGACCGCGAACTCCACGTTGTCCAGGCCGCGTTCGGCGGCGTGCGCGCGTGCCTGGTCCAGGATGCCGGGGGCGCTGTCCACGCCGGTGACCCGGCCGTCCGGGACCAGCGCCGCCAGGTCGGCGGTGATGGTCCCGGGGCCGCAGCCGATGTCGAGGACCGCCATGTGGGGCTTGAGCGAACCGACGAGATAGGCGGCCGAATTGGCGGCGGTGCGCCAGGTGTGGGAACGCAGCACGGACTCGTGGTGTCCGTGCGTGTAGACGGCGGTCTCCTCAGGCATGGCGGAGCTCCTTCGTGTGCGACTACGGGAACCGTACGCCGCCATGCCGAATAGTGAGACCTGCGTATCAATATATGGGCAGTGCTGTGGGCAGTGCGTGATGTGGACAGTGCCTGCTGGCCGAGGTCAGCGGACACCGGTCAGCGGGCGGTACACGGTCAGCGCCTCCGGCAGCTTGTCGATCATCAACGAGCCCTCCACGTGCGTCACTTCACCGTCGAACGCCACGGCCGTGCCCTCGCCGAGCCCGTCCACCCGCAGCCGGGGCAGCCGCGCGGCCGCCTGCGCGGGGGAGCGCACCTCGGGCCCCGTCACCGCGGCGGCCAGCAGCCGGGCGCCCGGCCTGCGCCCGCCGTGGACTATGCGCACGTCGAGCAGTCCGTCCGCCAGGTCGAGCCTGCGGCCCGGGGTGAGGCCCGGCCGGTGGTAGGTGCAGTTACCGGCGAACAGCAGCCACAGCGCCCGCTCCTTGCCGCGGAACTGGGCGACCATCGGACGCTCGTCGGAGCGCAGCACCTTGAGCGCCGCGAGCACCGACGCCGGTTTGCCGCCGATGCGCGGCGACCAGTGCTCGCGCTGCCGCACCAGCTCGGGGTACACGCCCAGGCTGAACGTGTTGAGGAAGTACCCCTCCTTGGGCTCCCCGGACTTCGACCCGTCCGCGGTGAAGCGGCCGACGTCGACGGCGACCGCGTCACCCGCCTCCACCGCGCCCGCCAGATCGCGGGCGTCCTCGACCCCGAGGTCGTACGCGAAGTGGTTGAGGGTGCCGCCGGGCAGCACCGCGAGCGGCAGGCCGTGGTGCAGCGCGACGCGGGCCGCTGCGTTGACCGTGCCGTCGCCGCCGCACACACCGAGGACCTGTGCGCGGGCCGCCGCCTTCTCCAGCTCGGCGCCCACGTCGGCGGGCTCGGCGACGACGACCTCCGCCTCCGGCAGCGCGTCCTGGAGCGCCTTCACGCGCTGTGGGGTGCCCGCCCCGGAGTTGGTCACCAGGACCAGACCGGCGCCGCCCGGCAGCGCGGGCGCCGTCACCCGGGGCCGTCCAGGCGGCGCCAGCTGCGCCCGCGTCGGGACCAGACCGCGCACCGCGAACGCCGCGCCCGCGCCCAGCGCGCCGCCCACCAGGACATCGCTCGGGAAGTGCGCCCCGGTGTAGATGCGGGAGACCGCGACGGCGGTCGCGAGCGGTGCCACGGCCGCGCCCCAGGCCCGTGACTCCAGCGCCACCCCCGTCGCGAACGCGGCGGCGGACGCCGCGTGGCCGGAGGGGAAGGACGTGGTGACCGGCTGGCGCTTGAGCTGGCGTATCAACGGCACCGAGTCGAGCAGCGGCCGCGCCCGGCGCACCGAGCGCTTGCCCAGCGTGTTGATCGTCGCGGAGGCCAGGGCCAGCGAGGCCACGCCGCGCAGGGCGGCCCGCCGGGCCCGCGGGGTGCTGGTCGCGGTGATTCCCGCGGCCACCGCGAACCACAGCGCACCGTGGTTGGCGCTCTGGCTGAGCCGGGGCAGCACCCGGTCGGCGCCGGGCCAGTGCCGGGTGGCGACCGCTTCGAAGAGCCTGCCGTCGAAGGAGACCAGACGGGCCTTGACCGGGCGGTGCCCGGCGGCGGGACGGGACAGGTCGAGACCGGAGACGTCCGGGGAGTCAGCGCACATGGCGCTCACGTACCCCCACCTGTGCCGTTCAGGCCGCCCCGACAGGGAAACGGTTTGCCCGGGCACCCGTCGGCCACGGAGAATCCCGCTCATGGGACATCTGGAAGCCGCACACCTCGAGTACTACTTGCCGGACGGGCGGGCGCTGCTCGGTGATGTGTCCTTCCGGGTCGGCGAGGGCGCGGTCGTCGCCCTGGTCGGGGCGAACGGCGCGGGCAAGACCACCCTGCTCCGGCTGATCTCCGGCGAGCTCCAGCCGCACGGCGGCAGTGTCACCGTGAGCGGCGGCCTCGGCGTGATGCCGCAGTTCGTGGGCTCCGTGCGTGACGAGACCACCGTGCGCGACCTGCTCGTCTCCGTCGCCCAGCCGCGGATCCGCGCGGCCGCGAAGGCCGTGGACGCCGCCGAGCACGAGATCATGACGGTGGACGACGAGGCCGCCCAGATGAAGTACGCGCAGGCGCTCTCCGACTGGGCGGAGGTGCAGGGGTACGAGGCGGAGACGCTCTGGGACATCTGCACCATGGCCGCGCTCGGCGTGCCGTACGACAAGGCCCAGTTCCGCGAGGTCCGCACGCTCTCCGGCGGTGAGCAGAAGCGCCTGGTCCTGGAGTCCCTGCTGCGCGGCACCGACGAGGTGCTGCTCCTGGACGAGCCGGACAACTACCTCGACGTCCCCGGCAAGCGCTGGCTCGAAGGGCAGCTGAAGGAGACCCGCAAGACCGTCCTGTTCGTCTCCCACGACCGGGAGCTGCTCGCCCGCGCCGCCGAGAAGATCGTCAGCGTCGAGCAGAGCCCCGAGGGGGCCGACGCGTGGGTGCACGGCGGCGGCTTCGGGACGTTCCACGAGGCCCGCAAGGAACGCTTCGCGCGCTTCGAGGAGCTGCGCCGCCGCTGGGACGAGAAGCACGAGCAGCTGAAGAAGCTGGTCCGCACCCTGCGCCAGGCCGCCGACGTCAGCCACGAAATGGCCTCGCGCTACCACGCGGCCCAGACCAGGCTCCGCAAGTTCGAGGAGGCGGGGCCGCCGCCCGAGCCGCCGCGCGAGCAGGACATCACCATGCGACTGCATGGAGGACGGACCGGAATCCGGGCCGTGACCTGCGAGAACCTTGAGCTCACCGGTCTGATGAACCCCTTCGACCTGGAGGTCTTCTTCGGCGAGCGGGTCGCCGTCCTCGGCTCGAACGGCTCGGGCAAGTCGCACTTCCTGCGGCTGCTCGCGGGCGACTCCGAAAATCCCGTCGCGCACACCGGCACCTGGAAGCTCGGCGCGCGCGTCGTGCCAGGACACTTCGCGCAGACCCACTCCCACCCCGAGCTGATGGGCCGCCCGCTCCTGGACATCCTGTGGCGCGAGCACGCGCAGGACCGCGGCGCCGCGATGTCCCGGCTGCGGAGGTACGAGCTGACGCAGCAGGCCGAGCAGAACTTCGAGCGGCTCTCCGGCGGCCAGCAGGCCCGCTTCCAGATCCTGCTGCTCGAACTGGAGGGCTGCACGGCCCTGCTCCTCGACGAGCCCACGGACAACCTCGACCTGGAGTCCGCCGAGGCCCTCCAGGAAGGCCTGGAAGCCTTCGAGGGCACGGTCCTCGCCGTCACCCACGACCGCTGGTTCGCCCGCTCCTTCGACCGCTATCTGGTCTTCGGCAGCGACGGCCGGGTCCGTGAGACGCCGGAGCCGGTGTGGGACGAGCGGCGGGTCGACCGCGTGCGGTAGACCCGCCGCCCGTGCCACGGCCCGTGCCGCCCGCCTCAGCCGAAGAAGGCCGGGGAGGCCGGCTTCGTGGGCTTGCTGCCGGGCGTCGCCCGGCACGTCACGTCCTTCGCGGGCAGCCTGCCGGTGACCAGGTAGTCCGTGGCGGTGTCCTCGGCGCACCGGTTGGCCGGGCCCGCGGCCATGCCGTAGATGACGCCGTGCCCCTCGCCCTCGTCGACGGTCAGCAGCCGGGACCCCTTCAGCGCGCGGTGCATGCCGCGCGCCGTCGACAGCGGGGTCTGCGAGTCCCACTCGTTCTGCACGATCAGCGTGTCCACGTCGTTGTCGACCTTGGTGAGGGGCTCCACCGGCCGGTCCCAGAAGGCACACGGGTTGATGCTGGAGGCGAAGTCCCCGAAGAGCGGGTAGCGG
Organism: Streptomyces sp. NPDC004732; assembly: GCF_040609235.1. NCBI lineage: Bacteria > Bacillati > Actinomycetota > Actinomycetes > Kitasatosporales > Streptomycetaceae > Streptomyces > Streptomyces sp. NPDC004732. Next base: position 7,194 of record NZ_JBEXJR010000018.1, on the reverse strand, counting down.
GCGGCGTCACGGACCGAGTCGCGGCGGTACGTCTCCGGATCGCGCGGCATGGGCGCGTCACCGCACACGACGGTCCAGAGCGCCGACACCAGGTTGTCCGTGCTCTCCGGCTCGGTCGGGAAGTCGGGGACCGGCTTGCCCGCGGCCGCGTCCTTCAGCATGCCGACGAGCTCGGCGGCGCTGCGGGCGGTGAAGAACTCGCGGCGCAGGAAGCCGCGGATGTCGGTGCCGGTGAGCTTGGCCGTGCCCACGTCGATCGGATCGCGGTCGGCCCGCTTCACCAGGCCCCAGAAGGTCTCGGAGACTTCGGCCGGAGTCTTCCCCAGGTCGTACGTCGCCGAGTGCGCGGCCGTCCACCGCGTCCAGCGGGCGAACGCGGGCTCGACCTCCGGCGCCCACACCTGGAACATCTTCCGCCACATCATCTTCGGGTCGACGGCGCTGTCGAGGACGAACCGGTCGGCCCGCCGGGGGAACAGCTGTGTGTAGGTGGCCCCGAGCGCGGTTCCGTACGAGACGCCGTAGTACGAGATCTTCTTCTCGCCGAGGACGGCCCGCAGGACGTCCATGTCCCGCGCGGTGTTGCGCGTGGTCATCTGCGAAAGGGCCGGGCCCGTTTCCTTGCGGCACTTGTCCGCCACGGTCTTCGCCCAGGCGACGTTCTCGCCGAACGGCCGGTAGGAGCGCGGGAACCGCTTCTCTTCGTCGGTGAGCCCGCAGTTGACGGGCGTGCTCGCGCCGATGCCGCGGGGGTCGAACCCGATGAGGTCGTACCGGTCGGTCACGGACTTGGGCATGGTTTTGGTGAAGTAGAGCGGCAGGTCGAGCCCCGGGCCGCCGGGCCCGCCGGGGTTGGAGAGCAGGACGCCGCGGCGCTTGTTCGTGTCGCCCGCCCGGATCCGGGATATCGCGAGGTCGATGGCGGTGCCGCCGGGGTCGCGGTAGTCGAGCGGGACCTTGATGGTGGCGCACTGGTAGACGGCGGGCGTATCGGCGCCGCACCGTTTCCAGTCCGGGGTCTGGCCGGTGAAGCGGGTCAGCGGGCGGCTTTCGGTGTCCTGCCGGGGCGCGGCCGATGCGGGCAGCGCGGCGAGGCCGGGGGCCAGCACGGCGGTGACACCGAGGGCGAGGAGCGGTAAGCGGCGGTGGCGTCTCGGTACGGAGTGGGGCACGTGGGCGGTCCTTCCCGTCGGAATTGTTCTGCCGACCGGGTTGACGCGGAAACAGCGCCCCCCGCCTCCCCAGGGGGCACCGCTGTTTCAGGACATTTCCAGGGCGGCTGTACGCGCCGGTTCGGCCGTGCGGTGCGCGCGCGGACCGTGCGCGGTGCATCCTGGGTAGTACGGGCCCAGCGGGTACCCGGGAAGCAGGGAGCGCGGCCACCGAGCGATCGGAGCGATCCATGAACGGAGTCGATCCGGGCAGGCTGGACGACCAGCAGCTCATCAAGGAGCTGGAGACGATCCACCGCACCCGCCACAGCACCCTGCTGCACGGCTCGAACGACGCCCTGCGGGCGCACAACGACCGCATGGCGCAACTCGAAGGCGAGTACCTGCGCCGCCACCCGCGCAGGTCGGTGGCCGGTGGGAGAACCCGCGCGGGCGCGCGGGAGAGGGGAACCACAGCCACATGACGGACCACTCGAACCTGCTGGCACTGCACGGCGAGGCGCTCGACCTCTTCACCGACCGCGTGCACGCCGTCCGCGCCGACCAGTGGGACGCGCCCACCCCCTGCACGGACTGGACCGTGCACGACCTGGTCAACCACCTCGCGTCCGAACAGCTGTGGGTGCCGCCGCTGCTCCGCGACGGTGCCACCACACAGTCCGTCGGCGACGCCTTCGACGGCGACATGCTCGGCCCCGACCCGGTCGCCTCCTGGGACACCGCGGCCGCCGCCTCCCGCGCCGCGTTCCGCGAGCCGGGCGCCCTGGACCGCACCGTCCACCTCTCCTTCGGAGAGACCCCCGCCCCCTTCTACGGCGGGCAGATGACCACCGACCTCGTGGTGCACACCTGGGACCTGTCCCGTGCGATCGGCGCCGACGAGACGCTGCCCGTGCAGCTCGTGGACTTTGCGCTGCGCGAAGTGACGCCGTACGCGGACGAGTTGGCGAAGAGCGGCCTCTTCGCCCGGGCGGTGGAGCCGCCTGCCGGCGCCGACGAGCGGACGAGGCTGCTGAGCCTCCTCGGCCGCCGGGTGTAGCAGACCGCACAAGACCCCACGAAACCGCACAACTCGGCGTTGCCAATCTTTCGGCTCGCGAACAGAGGGAACCTGATGTTCATGAGAGTCGGAGTGGTGGATGTGGGATCGAACACGGTGCGACTGGTCGTCGCGGATGCCGACGGGCAGGTGCCGTTGCCGGTCCACACGGTGAAGAGACGTCTGCGGCTCGGCGAGCATCTGGACGAGGAGGGGCGCCTCGCCGAGGAGCCGGTCAGGGAACTGGTCACCGCGGTGCGCGACGTACAGGAAGAGGCACAGCGGTGGGGGGTCGTCGAGCCGTTCGCCTTCGTCACCTCCATCGTGCGCGACGCCCCGAACCGGGCCGAGGTGCTGGAAGCAGTGGAGGCCGGGACCGGAATCCGGCTGCGCACGTTGTCGGGTGAGGCCGAGGCGGAGCTGACGTTCCTCGCCGCCCGCAGGTGGATGGGGTGGCGCGCGGGGCCGCTGGTGCTCTTCGACATCGGCGGCGGATCCCTCGAAGTGGCCTTCGGCCGCAGCCGCCTGCCCGACTACGCGGCCTCCCTGCCGCTCGGCGCGAGACGGCTGACGCGGGACCTCTTCGACGGCCAGGACCCGCCGCGCGAGGAGGACCTCAAGGCGGTGCGCCGCCAGGTGCGCCACCAACTGCGGGACGTGGCCGCCCGGATCCGCTGGGAGATGCCGCACACGGCCGTCGCCACCTCGCGCACGTTCCAGCAGCTGGCCAGATTGTGCGGGGCCGCACCCGGCCGCTACGGACCGTTTGTGGAGCGGCAGTTGGGGCGCGTCGCACTCGGCAAGGCGCTCAAGGAGCTGGCCGGGATGCCCGCGGAACGACGCGCGCAGCTGCCGGGCATCTCGGCGGCGCGGGCGGTGCAGAGCGTCGCCGGCGCGGTGGTCGCCCACACGGCGATGAAGCTCACCGGCATCGAAGAGGTGACCGTCTGCCCCTGGGCCCTGCGCGAAGGCATCCTGCTCCGCTACATCGAGGACGGCGACGCGGACTGGTGGGCCGGGGAACACGTGCACATGGGCGACGCGAACCGCACGGGATCGATGCTGCTGCCGCTGACCGCCGAGACCTGCGCGACGTGAGGGTCAGACCCTGTTGCTCCCGTCGGGAGCCGCGCGGCTGATGTCGGCGAGTGCCGACGTCGGATCCTCCGAAAGCGCCAGGTCGCCGAGGCTCACCATGCCCACCGGATGGCCGTCCTCGACGACGGGCAGCCGTCGCACCGCGTGGTCGCGCATCAGGCCGATGGCTTCCGAGACCGCGTCGTCGGGGGTCACCATCACGGGATCGGGCGTGCAGACGGCCTGTGCGCTCACCGTCAGCGGATCGGCGCCGTCGGCCACGGCACGCAACGCGATGTCCCGGTCGGTGAGCACGCCGAGGACCCGGCCCTCCGACGCGACGAGGACGTCGCCGATGTCCTGGGCGCGCATCAACTGTGCCGCCTCGACGAGAGAGGCGTCGGGGCGTACGGCCACGACGCCCGGCGTCATGACGTCCCTTACGTAATCAGCCATGGCTTGAGCCCTTCCTGCATACGTCCTTCATGTGTTCGGCGTGGTCACTCCGGCCGCAGTACCCCTGAGCCACAGAGCCATGCCTCGCCCGGCGGGAAGGTGACAAAACGGTGGCCCCGTCCGGGTGTTCGGCCGCCCCGGCGGGAAACCCGGGCGTGTTTGTCGCAGGGAGCGCGGGGCAGGCGGAAGAGCAGTGCTTCGGACCGGAGGCACGTCCGTGGGAGCGTCCGTGACGCTCGCCTCCCCGGGTGTGCCCGTGGCGGTCCGGCGTGCACGCACTCCCACGGTGACCGTCCATCCCAAGGCACCCATGAGGGAGTTGCGACGCACCATGCGATCCCACAGCACCGCTGCAGTGGCCACGAGGCCCAAACGTCATCCGCACGACGACGCCCCCGACACCGCGGAAGCCTTCGCCCGCCTGGTCGAACTGGCGCCGGGACCCGAGAGGGACACGCTGCGTCAGGAGGTCGTCCAGGCCTGGCTGCCCATGGCGGAACGCCTCGCGGGGCGGTTCCGCAACCGCGGTGAGTCCCTCGACGACCTGCGGCAGGTCGCGGCCCTCGGCCTGGTGAAGGCCGTCGACCGCTACGACCCGCGGCGCGGCACCGCGTTCGAGAGCTACGCGGTCCCCACCGTCACCGGTGAGATCAAGCGGCACTTCCGCGACCACATGTGGACCCTGCACGTGCCGCGCCGCGTCCAGGACCTGCGCAACCGCGTGCGGTTCGCTCGCCAGGACCTCGCCCAGACGGTCTCCGGGCGCGCCCCCACCACCGCCGAGATCGCCATCCACGCGCAGATGAGCGAGGAGGACGCGAAGGCCGGTCTGGAGGCGCTCGACAGCTTCACCGCGCTCTCCCTGGACGCCGAACTGCCGGGCAGCGAGGACGGCTACTCGCTGAGCGACGCCCTGGGCGGCCCCGACCCCGCGCTCGACGTCGTCGTCGACCGCGAGGCCGTCAAGCCGCGCATCGCGCAGCTCCCCGAGCGCGAGCGGACCATCCTCTACATGCGGTTCTTCGGCGACATGACGCAGAGCCGCATCGCCCACGAGATGGGCATCTCGCAGATGCACGTCTCGCGGCTGATCAGCCGCTGCTGCGACCGGCTGCGCGACCAGGTCATGCGGGACGCGGCCTGACGCCTCAGCGGATGCCGCGCCGCATGGCGAGCGCCATGTGCCGGGACATCACGTCGACCGCCCGCGCCTCGGCCATCGAGAAGGCGAGCCGCGCGCCGCTCCTGAAGAGCGTGAGGACACCCTCCACCGGACCGTGCGTGCCGGCGGTCAACGGCACACAGAGCAGGGACGTGACCTCGGCGCGGACGAGGACGTGCGCGCCGGTCGTGTCCCTGCCGAACGCGTCCGGATCCTCCGGGCGCACCTGCAGAGAAGCCGCCCCGCCGCGTGCCGCCTCAACGACGAGGGGGCAAGCGGCGGGGTCCTGCGCGAGGACGTCGGCGGCCGGGGCGTCCGGCGGTCCGAGGACCGTCGCGCGCCGCAGCCGGGCGGCGCCCTCGTCGGCGACCACCCAGTCCGCGAACCGCCCGTGCAGGACCGCGGCCGCCGCCTCCAGGACCCCCGCCCGGTCATCGTCCGCCACGGTGAGCAGCGCCGACGTCATGGCGTCCATGAGGTCGAGCTGGGCCGCGTGCCGGGTCGCCTCGCCGAGATCGGGGACGGGCCCCTGCACGCTCGGCCGGCGCGGCCCGCGGTCCTCCGTCGGCTGCAGCACGACGAGGACCGCCGTGCGGGGCTCGGCGCCGGGGCGCAGCGCCGTGAGGGTCGCGCGGACCGGGGTGCCGGGGTTCTGCTGGAGGTGCACGTTCAGGCTCCGGTCGCCCTCGCCGCGGGCGACCGCCGCGGTCTGCGAACGGAACGCGACCCGGTCCGCGTGCACCAGGAACCCGGTCAGCGGCCGTCCCGTCGCATATCCCGCGCGGACGCCGGTCAGGCCGGTGGCGGAGAAGTTCATCCGCCGGACGACGGTCTCCCTGTCGACGAGTGCGACCGGCAGCGGCATCCGCTGGAACAGGGACCGCAGCAGCCGCTGCTCTTCGCGGTCCGAAGTGGCGTCGTCCCACTGGCCGTTCACGGCAAGTCGCTCGTACGTGGGCCACAACTGGGCCGCCACGTGGTCGAGTTCGAAGAGCGCGGCGTCGAGTACGGTGCCGAGGTCGCCGGAAGGGACGGAGCGGGCCGACTTCAACTCCGCAGTGCGGCGCACGAAATCCGCGAGCTCTTCACCGAACTCTTCCATTTGAGACATGCGACGAACCTAACCGCTGCGACCGTTTTCCGTAGGCCCTGACGGGAAGCCGAGGGGGAGAGGAGGAACAGTCATGGCGCCCTTGCCCGACCCGGACCTGCTTCGACCTGAATCATCCCTGCCCGGCCGCAGGCTGTCCGAACTCGCCGAACAGGCCGTGCGCTGCACCCCCGCATGCTGCGGCGCGAGCACGACGGTGTCCGACGGCGGCGACGAGCACCCCATAGCCGTCACCCACCCCGATCTCGCCGGGCTCGTCTCGGTGCAGCTGCGCTCCGGCGACGGCCCCATCCCCGCCGCCGAGGAGCGGGGTGCGCCCGTCGACGCCGAGGACCTGCTGCGGGACGAACGGTGGCCCGCGTACCGCGCGATGGCCCTCGACGCGGGCGTACGCTCCTGCGTCACGCTGCCCTTCCAGCGCGGCGGGCTCACCGTCACCCTGACCCTGTTCGGCTTCCGTCCCGGAGCGTTCGACGATCCCGGGCGCGGGCCCGCCCAGGCGCTCGGGGACCTCGCCACGACGAGCTTCGTGCGCGACCGGCACTACCGCGCCGCGCTCACCGAGCTCGACCAGCTCACCACGGCCCTGCGGACGCGTCCCGTCGTGGACCAGGCGTCCGGAATCGTCATGCACGTCCTGGGGTGTGACGCGGACACCGCCTTCGGGGTGCTCCGGCGGATCTCCCAGACCACCAACCGCAAGCTTGCGGACGTCGCGGCCGCGCTCGTCGAGACGCGGGGCCGCGGCCTGGAGGGCGAACTGGTCTCACTGGCCCGCTGAGGACTGCGACAGGGGCCCGAACCGGTCGGCACGGACCGGTTCGGGCCCCTCGCGTCGCTCCCGCCCCCGGGCGCACAAGCGGTACGGAACGCTCACCCGGGCGGGGGCCAGCGCGGGCGGGAGGGGCGGCGCCGCGTTGTGATGGGCACGTACGGCAGGCGGCTGCGGCAGGAACGTGTGAGAGGCGCCTACGGAGATGTCCCGGAATGTCCTGGGTACGCACCGGTGCGACGGGGCATGACCAGGGCAGAGACACGCGAGTGCACGGAGGTACGGATGAGGCGGACGGAGACGGAGGGCCGCGGGCCCGTCCGGTACGGGCCGCCCCAGCCGGAGCCCGGCCTGCCCCTGCGTGACCAGGTGCATGATCGCGAAGACGTAGCCGATGGGGCCGAG